>NZ_JBXAJY010000003.1:358632-832300 GCF_058797755.1 Allobosea sp. GW823-FHT02B03
CTGTGTGGGTGTGAGCAAAGTGGGTCATAAGTGGATGGGGGGCGGTGGCACAACGCCCCCCCGCCTCCAACGGCCGCCTATCTCGCCGTTTCCGACAAGAACAAGCAGGGCGACCGATGAGTCTCATCGCCACTCTGGGCGCCATAGAGATCGGACTGGTGTTCGCTCTCGTGGCGCTCGGCGTCTACGTCACCTTCCGCGTGCTCGACTTCCCCGACCTGACGGTCGACGGGACCCTGCCGCTCGGCGCCGCGGTCGCGGCAGCGATGATCGCCGGCGGCGTCAATCCGGTGCTGGCGACCCTCGCGGCTATCGTCGCCGGCTGCCTCGCCGGCACGGTCACCGCCTGGCTCAACATCCGCTTTTCGATCCTGCACCTGCTCGCCGGCATCCTGACGATGACGGCGCTGTTCTCGATCAATCTGCGGGTGATGGGGGTGCCGAACATCCCGCTGATGAACCGGCCGACGGTGATCGACCTCTTCACCTGGCTGAACCCGTTGATCGCCGCGACCGGGCTACCGGGCCGTCCAACCCTGCGCGTGCTGGCCCTTCTGATCATCGTCACCGTGATCGCCGCTTTGCTCGCGCGCTTCCTCAAGACCGAATTCGGCCTCGCCATGCGCGCCACCGGCGCCAATCCGCGCATGGCGCGGGCGCAAGGCATCCGTACCGACATGCACGTCTATGTCGGCGTCGCCCTGTCGAACGGCCTCGTCGCGCTGGCGGGCGCCCTGTTCGCGCAGACGGCTGGCTTCGCCGATGTCAGCATCGGCACCGGCACCATCATCGCCGGCCTCGCCGCCGTCATCCTCGGCGAGACGATCTTCCGCACGCGCTCGATCGTGATCGCGGTGTTCTCCTGCCTGATCGGCGCCATCGCCTATCGTCTCGCCATCGCGCTCGCTTTGAACGCCGGCTGGCTCGGCCTGCGCGCCTCCGACCTCAACCTCGTCACCGCTGTGCTGGTCGGCATCGCCCTGATGCTGCCTGGTGTCGCCAACCCGCTGCGCGGCCTGTTCAAGCGGAGCGCGCCATGATCAGCGTCCGGGACGTTCATGTCACCTTCGGGCGCGGCACGCCGCTGGAGAACCGGGCGCTACGCGGGCTCGACCTGAAGGTCGCCGATGGCGAGTTCGTCACCGTCATCGGCTCGAACGGTGCCGGCAAGTCGACATTGCTCAATGTTCTGAGCGGCGACGCCCGGGCCGAGAGCGGCACGGTCGAGGTCGACGGCATCGATGTGACGCGCTGGCCGACGCCGAAACGCGCAGGCCTGATCGCCCGCGTCTTCCAGGACCCGATGGCCGGCACCTGCGAGCGCCTGACGATCGAGGAGAACATGGCGCTGGCCCAGGCGCGCGGCCGCACCCGCGGCCTCGGCGCCGCACTCGATGCATCGCGCCGGACCCTGTTCCGCGACAAGCTGGCGATGCTGGGGCTCGGATTGGAAGATCGTCTCGGCGATTCGATGGGGCTCCTATCGGGCGGGCAGCGCCAGGCGGTCAGCCTGCTGATGTCGACGCTGGCGGGAACCAAGACCTTGCTGCTCGACGAGCACACTGCCGCACTCGACCCACGCACCGCCGCCTTCGTGCTCGACCTGACCCGGCGCATCGTCGACGAGCAGAAGTTGACCGCGCTGATGGTCACCCATTCGATGCGCGACGCGCTCGACCATGGCAGCCGCACCGTGATGCTGCACGAGGGCAAGGTCGTCTTCGACATCGCCGCCGAGCGCCGCAAGGCGATGGACGTTCCCGACCTGTTGCGCCTGTTCAAGCAGGTACGCGGCGAGGAGCTCTCCGACGACAGCCTGCTGCTGAGCTGAGGCTTTTCCGTCATTGCGAGCGCAGCGAAGCAATCCAGGGGGCCGTAGAGCTCTGCCTCTCTTGGATTGCTTCGTCGCTACGCTCCTCGCAATGACGACTAGGCCCGGATTTTCACATTCCGCGCCAGGAAATCGATGAAGGCGCGCATCCGCGCCGGCACGAAGCCACCCTGCCCGAGATAGACGGCGTGGATCACCTCGATGTCGCCAGGGTTGAAGTCCTCCAGCACTGTGACGAGCCGTCCTGCGGCAACCTCGGCCTGGGTATGGAAGCGCCCAAGCCGGGCGAGCCCGACACCGGCGACGGCGAGCTGGCGCGCGATCTCGCCATCGCCGACCTGGGTGTTGCCGACCGCGGCGATCGAGATCAGCGCACCGTCGACGCGAAAGGGCCAGCCCTCGACCGAGCGGGCGAAATTGAAGCCGATCAGGTTGTGCTTCGCCAGATCGGCCGGCGTCTTCGGCTCGCCATGGCGGGCGAGATAGGCGGGCGAGGCGACGACGGCGACGGCGCTTTCGCCGATCTTGCGCGCCATCAACTGGTTGCCGCGCAAGGGACCTGGCGCGACCCGGATCGCGATGTCGGCCCGCTCCTCGATCAGGTCGACGACCTGGTCGGTGAAGACGAGATCGACCGAGAGCTCGGGGTGCTCAGCCAGGAAGGCCGGCAGCAGCGGCAGCAGAATTTGGTTGCCGAAGGCGACGTTGGCGTTGACGCGCACCCGGCCGCGCGGCGCGCGTCCGGCCGCGGCCTCAGCCTCGGCTTCGGCGATGTCCGAGAGAATGGCAACGCAGCGCTGGTGGAAGGCCTGGCCTTCCGCAGTCAATTGCAGCTTGCGCGTCGAGCGGTTGATCAGCCTTGCGCCAAGCCTGCCCTCCAGCCTCGTGACCAGTTTGCTGACGGCCGATGGCGTCATGCCGAAGAGCTTGGCAGCGGCGGAGAAGCCGCCGCGCTCGACCACGGCCGCGAACACTTCCATCTCGCCGGAGCGATTGCTGAGCAGGGTTGCCATGGTGAATTCAGTTCACAAGTGATGTTACGGGCGGCATTCTAGTTCAAACCGCTGCATTGCACCATCTGGCTGGCTCCAGTCTCGCTTGGCGCGGAGCCTCCCATGCCCATTGCCGTCTATGCCCTCACCGCCGGTGCCTTCGGCATCGGCACCACCGAATTCGTCATCATGGGCCTGTTGTTGCAGGTCGCCGCCGACCTGCAGGTCTCGGTCGCGATGACCGGCCTGCTGATCTCCGGCTATGCGCTCGGCGTCTTCGTCGGCGCGCCGGTGCTGACCCTCGCCACCCGCAAGCTGCCGCGCAAGCAGGTGCTGATCCTGCTGATGGCGATCTTCACCCTCGGCAACATCGCCTGTGCGCTCGCCCCGAGCTACGGGCTCCTGATGGCGGCGCGCATCGTCACCTCGCTGGCGCACGGCACCTTCTTCGGCGTCGGCTCTGTGGTTGCGACCAGCCTCGTGCCCGAGGACAAGAAGGCCTCGGCCATCGCCGTGATGTTCACCGGCCTCACGATCGCGACCCTGCTCGGTGTGCCCGCCGGCGCCTGGCTCGGCCTGCATTTCGGCTGGCGCGCGACCTTCTGGACCATCGCCGCAATCGGCGTCGTCGCCATGCTGGTGCTGGCTCGTCTCGTCCCGGCCGACAAGGGCAAGGTCGAGGTCGCGCCGCTGCGCGACGAGCTTGCAACCCTCGCCGACCCGCAGGTCCTGCTCGGCCTCGCCATGACCGTACTCGGCTTCGGCGGCGTCTTTGCGGTCTTCACCTATATCCAGCCGATCCTGGTCGAGATCACCGGCTTCTCGCAGGAAGCCGTCTCGCCGATCCTCTTGCTCTTCGGCCTTGGCCTGATCGTCGGCAACATGCTCGGCGGCAAGTTCGCCGACCGCAACCTGCCGCTCGCTTTGCTCGCCACCACCGCGACGCTCGCCATCGTGCTCTTCGCGATGACCGCGACGCTACGTTCGCCGGTCGCGGTGACGATCTTCGTCGGCCTGATCGGCGCCGCCGCCTTCGCGACCGTCGCACCCTTGCAGATGCGCGTGCTCGACAAGGCCGGTCCGGCCGGGCGCAATCTCGCCTCCAGCCTCAACATCGCCGCCTTCAACCTCGGCAATGCCTTCGGCGCCTGGCTGGGCGGCGTCACCATCGACCACGGCCCGGGGCTGGCCGCCGTGACCTGGGTCGCCGCCCTGGTGCCGCTGGCGAGCCTTGTGCTGGCCGTGATCAGCCTGCGCCTCGACAAGCGCCCGCAGACGGCGCTGCAGACTGCCCCGGCCTCCTGCCCGCAGTGAGCTTTATCAAAGACTTCGCAGAAGGAATTCGACCATGGACTACAGATATCTCGGCCGCTCCGGCCTGAAGGTTCCCGCCCTCAGCTTCGGCGCCGGCACCTTCGGCGGCCAGGGCCCGCTCTTCAGCAACTGGGGCACCAGCGACGCCAAGGAAGCGACCCGTCTCGTCGACATCTGCCTCGAGGCTGGGCTCAACCTGTTCGACACCGCCGATGTCTACTCGAACGGCGCTTCCGAGGAGATCCTCGGCGCGGCGATCAAGGGCCGGCGCGACAAGGTCCTGATCTCGACCAAGCTGACCCTGCCGATGGGCGATGGCCCCAACGACGCCGGCTCCTCGCGCAGCCGCCTGATCGACGGCACCGAGGCCGCGCTGCGCCGGCTCGGCAGCGATCATATCGACCTGCTCCAGCTCCACGCCTTCGACGCCTTCACCCCTATCGAGGAGGTGCTCTCGACGCTCGATGCACTGGTTCGCGCCGGAAAGATCCGCCAGGTCGGCGTCTCCAATTTCGCCGGCTGGCAATTGATGAAGTCGCTCGCGCTGGCCGAGAAGCACGGCTTCCCGCGCTATGTCGCCCATCAGGTCTATTATTCTCTGGTCGGCCGCGACTACGAGTTCGACCTGATGCCGCTCGGCCTCGACCAGGGCGTCGGCGCGCTGGTCTGGAGTCCGCTCGGCTGGGGCCGCCTCACCGGCAAGATCAGGCGTGGCCAGCCGTTGCCCGAGGGCAGCCGCCTGCACCAGACCGCCGATTTCGGCCCGCCGGTCGACGACGAGAAGCTCTACGCCATCGTCGACGTGCTCGACGAACTCGCCAAGGAGATCGGCAGGACCGTCCCACAGATCGCGATCAACTGGCTGCTACAGCGCCCGAGCGTTGCCTCGGTGATCATCGGCGCCCGCAACGAGCAGCAATTGCGCGACAATCTCGGCGCCGTCGGTTGGGCGCTGACACCGGCTCAGATCGCAAGGCTCGACAAGGCGAGCGCGACGGTCCCGCCGTACCCTGCCTTCCCGTATCATCGCCAGGAGGGCTTTGCCCGGCTCAACCCGCCGGTGGTTTAGCTCCTTCTTCGCTCACATCGTCATCCCGGACGCAGCGAAGCGGAGATCCGGGATCCGTGCCGGAGCCTTCCCGATCTAGGTTCAGGCATGGATCCCGGGTCTCCCTTCGGTCGCCCGGGATGACTTGGTCTAGGGAACATCGACGCGGCTTGATTTTTTGCGCTCCCGCCTGTCGGCTGCGGGCCCGGTCAGACGTCCTTGGCCATGAGAGGAGCCGCCGATGCACTACGCCATCCTTTGCTATCATTCCGAAGAGGTCGTCACGGCCTGGACGAAGGAGCAGAACGAGGAGGTCATGGGCCGCCTCGAAAAGATCCGCCAGCGCATCGCCAAGGAAGGCAAGCTCGGCCCCGTCGCGCGCCTGCTGCCGACCACGGCGGCGACGACCCTGCGCAAGGATCGTGACGCACCGCTTATCCTCGACGGCCCCTTCGCCGAAACCAAGGAGCAGTTCCTCGGCTTCTACATCGTCGACGTCGCCGATCTCGACGAGGCGCTCGGTATCGCGCGCGAGCTCGGCGAGGCCAATCCCGGTGGCGCCTTCGAGGTTCGCCCGCTTGCGGTCTACTATCCGGCCGGAGTCTGAAAATGGCCGATCTCGCCTGGATCGATGCGGCGCTGCTTGCGGCACGCCCCCAGGCGATCAGCGCATTGCTGCGCTATTTCCGCGATCTCGACATCGCCGAGGAGGCCTATCAGGAGGCCTGCCTCAGGGCGCTCAAGACCTGGCCGCAGAACGGACCGCCACGCGACCCAACCGCCTGGCTGATCTTCGTCGGCCGCAATGTCGCGCTCGATCAGGTCAGGCGACAGAAGAAGCAGGAACCGTTGCCGCAGGACGACCAGATCTCCGACCTCGGCGATGCCGAAAGCGATGTCGCCGAGCGGCTCGACGGGGCCCACTACCGCGACGACATCCTGCGGCTGCTGTTCATCTGCTGCCATCCCGAGCTGCCTGCAACGCAGCAGGTCGCACTCGCCCTGCGCATCGTCTCGGGGCTGAGCGTCAAGCAGATCGCCCGGGCCTTTCTCGTCGGCGAAAGCGCGATGGAGCAGCGCATTACCCGGGCCAAAGCGCGAATCGCCGCCGCCGAGGTGCCGTTCGAAGCGCCCGGCCCTGTCGAGCGCGGCGAACGGCTCGCGGCGGTCGCAGCGATGCTCTACCTCGTCTTCAACGAAGGCTATTCCGCCTCGGGCGCGGAAGCCGACCGCCGCCGGCCGTTCAGCGAGGAAGCGATCCGCCTGGCACGCCTGCTGCTCAGGTTGTTCCCGACCGAGCCCGAGATCATGGGGCTCGCAGCGCTGATGCTGCTCCAGCATGCGCGCTCGGCGGCCCGTCTCGACACCAGCGGGGCAATCGTGCTGCTCGACGATCAGGACCGGGCGCTTTGGGACCGGCACCTGATCGCGGAAGGCCTCGCCCTGATCGACAAGGCCATGCGCCACCAATCCCCGGGTCCCTACCAGCTCCAGGCCGCGATAGCGGCGGTCCATGCCCGCGCGGCGCGGCCTGAGGAGACCGACTGGGCGCGGATCGACCTGCTCTACGCCACGCTGGAGCACATCCAGCCTTCGCCCGTCGTAACGCTGAACCGTGCGGTTGCAGTCGCCAAGCTGCGCGGTCCCGAAGCTGCGCTCGCGCTCGTCGAACCGCTGGAAGCATCGCTCTCCGGCTATTTCCACTTCTTTGGCCTCAAAGGCGGGCTGCTGCAGCAGCTCGGCCGCGGCCGTGAGGCACGGATCGCCTTCGACCGGGCGATCGCCCTTGCGAATAGTGCCAGCGAGGCGGCCCATATCAGGCTGCATATCGACCGGCTCATGCAGGACAGCGGCGTATCCAGCGCGAGCTGAGTGCGCGACCGGTTCGCGACGCGCTGGTTGTGAGGCGCCTCATCGGCCGCCTGAACAGTCTGCTGTAGTTCGCAGTTACAAAAGCTTGCGCCAGCATCCTAACATATTGGATTAACTTTCAAGGCTCAGCGCCAACCTCGTCAGCAAGCGGGCGAGCTCGGCCTGCTCCGTGGCATCGAGGCCGTCCAGCAGCCGGCGCTCCAGCGCCATGTCCTCGCGAAAGGCGGCTTCGGCCTTGGCCCGGCCGGTCTCGGTCAACTCGACCAAGAGGCTGCGCCGGTCCTCCTGCGCCTCGCGGCGCCGGATCAGCCCGGCCGCTTCCAGCCGATTGAGGCGCGCCGTCAGCCCGCCCGAGGAGATCATGAGCGTCTGGTAGAGCGCGGTCGGCGTCAGCCGCCAGGGCTCGCCCGAGCGCAACAGGGTCGAGATCACATCGAACTCGCCGGCATCGAGGTCGTGACGGGCGAAGACCGCCTCGATGCCCGGTCGCAGCCGCAGGGTGATCCGCCTGGCGCGGCCGATCACCGCCATCGGGCTGGTGTCGAGATCCGGCAGTTCGCGGGCCCATTGCGCCCGCAGCCGATCGACATGGTCCTGCCGCTCTTCAACCGCACCGTCCATCCCGATCTCCAGCTCCTGTCCGATCCTGTCAGCAGAGACGTCAGATATATCTTGACGTCAAGACAATTGGCGATTTATCTCGACATCAAGATAAATGGAGACAGCGATGCAAGCACAAGTTCCGTTCACGCTCGCCGGGCTCGACCATGTGGTGTTCCGCACCGCTGACACCGCCCGCATGCTCGGCTTCTACCAGGACGTTCTCGGCTGCCCGGTCGAACGCCGGCAGGATGAGCTCGGGCTGGTGCAATTGCGCGCCGGCCGCTCGCTGATCGATCTCGTCGACGTCGCCGGCCCGCTCGGCCGCGCCGGCGGCGCCGCCCCTGGCGCCGAGGGCCGCAATGTCGACCATATCTGCCTGGGGATCAGGCCTTTCGACGAAGCCGGCCTGCGCGCACACCTGGAGCGCCACGGCATCGCCATCGTCGCAGCCGGCCCGCGCTACGGCGCCGAGGGCGAAGGCCAGGCGATCTACATCCGGGACCCCGGCGGCAACGCGATCGAGCTCAAAGGAGCCGAATGAGCGCCGGAACCGGCCTTTCGAAAAATAGTCCACGACCTTTGTCGGCTTAGACAGGTCGCCAACGTCCTAGCGTCAGGCCTCCGGAAAACCCGGCCGGCAGAGACGAAACCAACGTCCAGCAGCAGAAAAGGGAGTTTCGCCATGTCGCAAGCAGCAACCGCCCAGAAGCCAGAAGCCCAGCCGGAAACCCGCGGCGGTGTCGTGCCGTATATCAGCGTCGATGGCGCGGTGAAGGCCTCCGAATTCTATCAGAAGGCCTTCGGTGCCGAGGAAGTCGCCCGCCAGCCGGTCGACGACAAGGGCCGCACCATGCACATCCACCTCTACGTCAATGGCGGCTCGCTGATGCTCAGCGACCCCTACCCGGAATACGGCTACCCCTGGCAGCAGCCGCAGGGCTGCACGCTGACCCTGCGCGTCGACGATATCGACTTCTGGTGGAAGCGCGGCGTCGAAGCCGGAATGGAAGTCGTCACGCCGGTCGAGGTGATGTTCTGGGGCGACCGCTACGGCCAGTACCGCGACCCGTTCGGCTTCCTCTGGGCCTTGGTTTCCGCGGTCAAGTAATCGGCGCGCCGGCGCGAGGCCGGCGTCGCAATCCCATTTCGCGCGCTTCAGCCGGTCGCCCTTCGCACCGGGCCAGCGAAGCCATGCCCGATCAAGCCATGCCCGTTCCGGAGAGAACCATGCATTTGGACATCCAAGACACCGCTACAGCTCCGGCAATGCTCTGGCTCGGCCGCGTGATGAGCGGGCTAGTCGTCGCCTTCCTGATCTTCGACGGAGGCATCAAGCTCGCCCCGCTCTCGGTGGTGACCGAGACGATGCAGCAGCTCGGCTACTCCGCCTCGCCCGAGCTGGCACGCGGGCTTGGCGTGATGACGCTGGCGATCGCCCTACTCTACGCGCTGCCGCGGACCAGCATTCTCGGCGCGATCCTGCTGACCGGGCTGCTCGGCGGCGCTATGGCGACGCATCTGCGCGTCGGGAGCCCGCTCTTCAGCCATCTCTTCTTCGGCCTCTATCTCGGCTTGCTCGCCTGGGGCGGGCTCTACCTGCGCGACACAAAGTTGCGGCGCATGATCCCGCTGCGCGCAGAATCCTGAATCTTCGCCAAATGCGTGCCGCCATCCTGTCGCAAACTGACGGGAAGCCGCCCTACCTTCTTCAGCAAGTCTCTTCGGAGGCGCCAACACAGGAGGAAAGCCGCCATGTCCACCACCGCAGAAGCCGACAAGGCCCAGGACTTCTCCGGATGCACGCCGGCCAAGGCTCAGGCGGAGCATGAATGGCTGCACAAGCTCGTCGGGGAATGGACCTATGAGGCCGACTGCCTGATGGGCCCTGACCAGCCGCCGATGAAATCGAGCGGAACCCATCGGACGACCTCGTTCGGCGGCCTCTGGATCGTCGGCGACGGCGAGGGCAAGATGCCGGACGGCTCACCGGCGCAGACCCGGCTGACCCTCGGCTACGATGCCCTGAAGGGTGTGTTCGTCGGCAGCTTCATAGGCTCGATGATGTCCAATCAGTGGGTCTACTCCGGCAAGCTCGACGCTTCCGGCAAGATCCTCACCCTCGACACGGAAGGTCCCGACTTCACCACGCCGGGCAAGACCGCGAAGTATCAGGACATCCTCGAGATCAAGAGCGACGACCACCATACCCTGTCATCGCAGGCGCAGGGTCCGGACGGGCAGTGGCACAGCTTCATGACCGCGCATTACCGCCGCAAGCGGTAGCGCCAAGGCGCCGCACGCGGCTGCGGCAACCATTGGACGAGGGCGCGGGCCGGCCGGCTCCGCGCCCTCGTGCTTGACCCGCACGCGCGTTCGGGGCCATGTGCAATCGCAATGACAACGGGTGGGGACGGCCCCGGACGGCGATGCGCATCCTGCTGATCGACAATTACGACAGCTTTACCTGGAACCTGGTCCACCTGATCGGCGGGCTCGGAGCCGAGGTCGAAGTTCGCCGCAACGACTCGCTGACGGTCGCGGAGGCGCTCTCCGGCGGCCACGGCGCCATCGTGCTCTCGCCCGGCCCGTGCACACCGACCGAAGCCGGCATCTGCCTCGACCTCGTCCGCGAAGGCGCCGGCAAGGTGCCAATGTTCGGGGTCTGCCTGGGCTTGCAGACCATCGGCCAGGTCTTCGGCGGCGAGGTCGTGCGCGCACCGCTGCCGATGCACGGCAAGGTCTCGACCGTGACGCACCGCGCGCGCGGCCTGTTCCACGGCATCAACGGTCCGCTCGAGGCGACGCGCTACCACTCGCTGGTGGTGAAGCGCGAAACCTGCCCGGAGGTGCTCTCGATCGAGGCGGAATCCGGCGACGGCATGATCATGGCGCTCTCGCATCGCGAGCTGCCGGTGCATGGCGTGCAGTTCCATCCGGAAAGCATCGCCTCGGAGCACGGCGCGACGATCCTGCGTAATTTCCTCGATCTCGCCGAACGATGGTCGGCCGCGTCCGACTCCGCCGCCCTTTCCGCGACAGCCTGATCGATCGAGTTCCCATGGAAGACTTCAAGCCCTTCATCGCCAAGGTCGCGACCGGCGCCTCGCTTTCGCGCGAGGAGGCCCGCGACGCCTTCGAGACCATGCTTTCGGGCGGCGTCACCAACGCCCAGGCGGCCGCCTTCCTGATGGCGCTGCGCGTTCGCGGCGAGAGCACCGAAGAGATCGCCGGTGCCGTCAGCGCCATGCGCGCCCGCATGCTCACCGTTTCGGCCCCGGCCGAGGCGATCGACATCGTCGGTACCGGCGGCGATGCGTCGGGTTCCTACAACGTCTCGACCCTGGCTTCGATCATCACCGCCGCCTGCGGCGTGCCGGTCGCCAAGCATGGCAACCGCGCGGCGTCCTCGCGCTCCGGCGCGGCGGACGTGCTGACGGCGCTCGGCGTCAAGGTCGGGCTCGAGCCCGCCGGAATCGAACGCAGCATCCGCGATGCCGGCGTCGGCTTCATGTTCGCCCCCGCCCATCACGCCTCGATGCGCCATGTCGCGCCGGTGCGCACCGAGCTCGGCACCCGTACGATCTTCAACCTCGTCGGGCCTCTCTCCAATCCGGCCGGGGTGAAGAAGCAGCTCGTCGGCGCCTTCTCGGAGACCTGGCTCGAGCCGATGGTGAAGGTGCTCGCCTCGCTCGGCTCGCAGTCGATCTGGGCCGTGCACGGCTCGGACGGGCTCGACGAGATCACCACCACCGGCCCGACCCGCGTCGTCGCGCTCAAGGACGGCAAGATCGAGAGCTTCTCGATTTCGCCCGAGGATGTCGGCATCGCCCGGGCGAAGTCCGAGGATCTGCGCGGCGGCGAGCCGGAGCAGAACGCCAAGGCCCTGCAGGACGTGCTCGACGGCAAGAAGAGCGCCTTCCGCGACATCGCAGCCTTCAATGCCGCGGCAGCCCTCGTCGTCGCCGGCAAGGCCGGCACGCTCAGCGACGGTCTGGCGCAGGCCTATCAGGCCCTCGACAGCGGCAAGGCCAAGGGCGTGCTCGCCGCGCTCGTCGCCAGCTCGAACGCCTGAGGCAGCCATGTCCGACATTCTGAAGCGGATAGAGGCCTATAAGCGCGAAGAGATCGTCGCCGCTCGCAGCGCCGTGCCGCAGGCCGAGATCGAGCGCCGCGCCGCCGCCATGCCGCCGCCGCGCGACTTTCTCGGCGCGCTCGAAGCCAAGCGGCGGGCCGGGCAGCCGGCACTGATCGCCGAGATCAAGAAGGCGAGCCCGTCCAAGGGCCTGATCCGGCCGGATTTCGATCCGCCGGCCTTGGCGAAGGCCTATGCCGAAGGCGGCGCCGCCTGCCTTTCGGTGCTGACCGACACCCCCTCCTTCCAGGGCCAGCCGGAATATCTGGCGCAGGCGCGCGAGGCCTCCGGTCTGCCGGGCCTGCGCAAGGATTTCATGTTCGAGCCCTATCAGGTCTTCGAGGCCCGCAGCTGGGGCGCCGACTGCATCCTCGTGATCATGGCCTCGGTCGACGACGGTGCCGCCCGCGAGCTGACCGATACCGCCAAGGCGCTCGGCATGGCCGTGCTGGCGGAGGTCCATGACGAAGCCGAGCTCGAGCGGGCGCTGAAGCTCGACACCCGTCTCGTCGGCATCAACAATCGCGACCTGCGCAGCTTCGAGGTCAGCCTCGCCGTGACCGAACGCCTGGCACCGCTGGTCCCGGCCGACCGGCATCTCGTCGGGGAGAGCGGCATCTTCAGCCATGCCGACATCACCCGGCTTCAGGGCTGCGGCGTCAACACCTTCCTCGTCGGCGAAAGCCTGATGCGTCAGCAGGATGTTGCAGGCGCGACCCGCCAGCTCCTGACCGGAAAGGCGACGGAGGCGGCGGCGTGAGCCGGCTTTCGCATCTCGACAGCCAGGGCCAGGCCCACATGGTCGATGTCGGCGACAAGGCGGAAACCGCCCGGATCGCCGTCGCCGAAGGCAGCGTCGTGATGCAGGCGGAAACCCTCGCGATCGTGCGCGCCGGCGACGCCAAGAAGGGCGACGTGCTCGGCACTGCCCGCCTCGCCGGGATCATGGCGGCAAAGAGAGCCCACGAGCTGATCCCCCTCTGCCACCCGCTGCTACTGACCAAGATCGCCGTCGACCTTTCCATCGACGAGGCCCTGCCGGGCGTGCGTGTGCGGGCCGAAGTGCGCCTCACCGGCAAGACCGGCGTCGAGATGGAAGCGCTGACCGCCGTCAGCGTCGCCTGCCTGACGGTCTACGACATGGTCAAGGCGGTCGATCGCGGCATGCGTATCGAAGCGATCCAGCTCGTCCACAAATCCGGCGGCAAGTCCGGCGTCTACGAAGTTGCGGAAGGGCAGAGATGAGCCTGACACCGGTTGCGGTCGCGCTGCGCGCGCTGCTCGACAGCGTTCCCGGGACCACCGGCGCCGAAACCCTGCCGCTGGCGCGCTGCGCCAGCCGGGTGCTGGCGGCCGATGTCGCGGCGCTGCGCACCCAGCCGCCCTTCGCCAATTCGGCGATGGACGGCTATGCCGCCCGTGCCGATGATCTCCAGCCCGGCAAGGAATTGCGGGTCATCGGCGAATCCGCCGCCGGCCGCGGTTTTTCCGGCGCGGTCGCCCCCGGCGAGACCGTCCGCATCTTCACCGGAGCGCCGCTGCCCGAGGGCACCGACGCCATCCTGATCCAGGAGCATGCCGAGGGCGTCGACGGCCCGGTGATCCGCGTCACCAAGGCGGCGGCCAAGGGCCAGTTCGTGCGCGCCGCCGGGCTCGATTTCGGCAGTGGCGAGATCCTGCTCGCGGCCGGCCGCCGCCTCGACAGCGCCGCGCTCGGCCTTGCGGCCGCAATGGGGCATCCGGAGCTGTCGGTGCGCCGCAAGCCCGTGGTCGCGATCCTCGCCACCGGCGACGAGCTCGTCCTGCCGGGCGAGCCGGTCGGACCCGACCAGATCGTCGCCTCGAACAGCTATGCGCTGGCCGCACTGGTCGAGCAGGCGGGCGGCACAGCGCTCGATCTCGGCATCGCCCGCGACAACCACCCCGACCTCGCCGCCCGCATCGAGGCGGCGAAGGCGGCGAATGCCGATGTGCTGATCACGCTCGGCGGCGCCTCGGTCGGCGCGCATGACCTCGTCCAGGCCGCGCTCAAGGCCCAGGGCATGGATCTCGGCTTCTGGAAGATCGCGATGCGGCCGGGCAAGCCGATGATGATGGGCAGGCTCGGCCCGATGGTCGCGCTTGGCCTCCCCGGCAACCCGGTCTCCTCGATCGTCTGCGGACACCTCTTCGTCACGCCGCTGATTGAGGCCCTGCTCGGCATGGCCGAGCCAGAGCGCGACCGCGGCGAGCCGGCGGTCCTCGCCGTCGACCTGCCGGCGAATGACGAACGCCAGGACTATCTGCGCTCGACCTTCGTGACGGAAGCCGGCGAGCGCCGGGTGAAGCCCTTTCCCAAGCAGGATTCCTCGATGCTGGCGAACCTCGCCCGGGCCGAGGCGCTGGTGATCCGGCCGGTTTTCGCCGAACCGGCCAAGGCGGGCGATCCGTGCCGGATCATCCGGTTGCGCTGAGGCCGATCAGCGGCAGCGCAGATAGCGCGTGCCGCCATAGACGACCTCGTCGTTCGAGACGACCTTGAGGGTCCGGCTGGCGCGACGCTTCGGCCCGTCGATGCTGAAGCAGGTGCCGCTCATCCTGTATTCGTTGGCGGATACGCGGTCTATCCGGCTGAAATGGCAACCGCCCTCGCCGGCCTCGCCGGTGCGGCCGCCGCGGTTGAAGCCGACATAGGCGCCCTCGGTGCCCTCCTTCAGCCATCTGCAGCCCTGCTGCGCGGGATCGCCGAATTCGCCGCGCACCGGCAGTTCGGCGGCGCTCGCCATACCGGCCACCGCCGCGGCCATCAGCGCGCTCAATATCCTCAACCTGACCGCCATCGCTCCCTCCTCTCGCCGTGGCGCCCCACGCTGGGCAAAGCTTCGCTTGCACGCAGAAGGGCCAGTTTCGCGCGGCGCAATACGGCCGACGGACGTCCCTTGCGGAACACAAGGCGAACGGGTATGTTGTTCGTGCTTTGTTTCGATTCCGATGCGAAAGGCCGGGGCGGCGAGATCATGCTGACACGCAAACAGTTCGAACTGCTTCGCTTCATCCATGAACGCCTGCGGGAATCCGGCGTACCGCCCTCCTTCGACGAGATGAAGGACGCGCTCGACCTGCGCTCCAAATCCGGCATCCACCGGCTGATCATGGCGCTGGAGGAACGCGGTTTCATTCGCCGGCTGCCGAACCGCGCCCGCGCGCTCGAAGTCATCAAGATGCCGGACGGGATCGGCGGGCCGCAGGCGCAGCGCGGGCGCTTCAGCCCCTCGGTCGTCCAGGGCGGACTCGGCCAGACCCCGCCTGCCCCGGCAGCCAATCTAGCCAAGCCGCGCCCGGCGGGCGCCGAGGACAGCGGGCGCTCCACCGTCTCCATCCCAGTTATGGGCCGCATCGCCGCCGGCACGCCGATCTCGGCGATCCAGGATCGCAGCCATAGCGTCTCCATGCCCGCCGACATGCTCGGCGGCGGCGAGCACTATGCGCTCGAAGTCCGCGGCGATTCGATGATCGAGGCCGGTATTCTCGACGGCGACACCGTGGTCATCCGCAAGCAGGACACGGCCAATACCGGCGACATCATCGTCGCCCTGATCGACGACGAGGAAGCGACGCTGAAGCGCCTCCGCAAGCGCGGCTCCTCGATCGCGCTCGAGGCGGCCAACCCGGCCTATGAGACCCGCGTGCTCGGCCCGGACCGGGTCAAGATCCAGGGCCGGCTCGTCAATCTGATGCGGCGCTACTGAAGCATCCCGCTGTCCTCCGCCTGCTCAATCGGTGCAGCGGCGGACGATGGGGCGGGAGGCGCACGAGCTGGCTCCGCTGGAGAAGGCGCGGCGGGAGCGGGCCGGGCCCGGGTCCAGGGTCGCAGGCGCGTTGCGTCCTCGGCGGTGTAGGCGCGCCAGCTGCCGCCGCGCACGGACCCAAGCGCCGTCGCGCCATCGCGGGCGAGCGCGGCCCGGTCGATCAGTCGGGCGGTACAGGTGCCGTTGACGTGGAGCGGCGTGACGACGAGGTCGGCGCGCTGGCAGTCCTCGACGATGGCGACGCGGTCCTTTGTGTAGGCGACACTGCGGCCATCCTTGAGACGGATCACGCAGCCGCGCGCGTCGCAGGCGGCGCCCTCTCGCAAGGTGGCATCATCCGGAGGGCGGGAATCGCCGTCGGCATGGAGCCATTGCGTCAACACGAAGTGACTCGGCTTGCCTGCCAGGACGAGTCGTCCTTCGGCACCGCGCACCAGGATGCCGGAGCCGTCGCGCTCGATCAGGATGTCGGGCCGCGTCGGGTCCGAGGCGAGCGCCAGGCCGGCACAGAGCGGCAGGGCCGCGAGGAAGCGCAGGGCCGTCGTCCACAAGGTCAGCCAGAGCAGCGCCAGCGCGAACAGGGCGAGCGCCATGGCATCGAAGGCAGGCAGCACCACGGTCGAGCGTTCCATGCTGGCGACCCAATGGGCGAGCTGCAGGACGAGACCGGAAGCCCAGCCCATCAGGGCCCAGGCCGGCCAGTCGAGCCCGAATGGATAGGCCAGCACGCCGAAGACCGCGGCCGGCATGACGATCAGCGAGACGAAAGGCAGGGCGAGCGCGTTGCCGAGCAGGCCGAACGGGTTGAAGGTCTGGAAGTGGTAGACGCCGAAGGGCGCAGTCGCGGCCGTCGCCAGCAAGGTGGTGACGATGATGCCGACGGCTGAGAGCCAGAGCGGCCGCAGCGGCCAGGGCCAGCTTGCGGCGGCCGCATCCGGCGGGCGCTCCTGCCAGCGTTCGGCGAAGGCGATCAGCGCCGCGACCGCGCCGAAGGACATCTGGAAGCTCGGCCCGAGCAGCGCCTCCGGCTCGCGCAGCAGCACGATGATCGCGGCGAGTGCGAGATTGGGCATGCTGAGGGCCGGCCGGTCGACCAGGATGGCGCCGAGCATCACCAGCGTCATGATCAGCGAGCGCACGGTCGCAACCTCTGCGCCGGAGAAGACGCAATAGGCGGTAGCGCCGAACATCGCGGCGAGCGCGGCGATTTTCTTGACTGGCCAGAACAGCGCGATGCCTGGCGACAGCGCCAGCAATGCCCTCGCGAGCCAGAAGATCGTGCCGGCCGCCAGGACCATGTGCAGGCCGGAGATCGAGACGATGTGGTAGATGCCGGCGGCGCGCAGGTCGTCATTGGTCGGCTCAGTGATCAGGCCACGCTTGCCGGTGACCAGGGCGGCCGCCATCGCACCCGCCTGCCCGCCGCCGATGGTGGCGATGCGCTCGGTCAGCGCATTGCGGGCCTGGTCGATCGCGACGCTCCAGGCAAGTTGCCGCGACTGCGGCACCGGCGCCGGTGCCAGCGCGACCTTGCCGGCGATGCTGCCGACGGCGCCGATGCCACGGAAGAAGGCGTCGCGGGCAAAGTCGTAGCCGCCGGGACGCGCCGGCCCGGGCGGCGGCAGGAGCCGCGCGGTCGCGACGATGTGATCGCCCGGCTTCAGGGTCGTCGCGGCTGTGCTGACACGTATCCGGCGCGGCCGCTGCTGCGGGTCGACGCCCGGCATGTCGGTGACCACGACGAGGAGGCGGACACCCTTCTCGCGCTGCTCCAGTGCCTCGACGAAGCCGGTGACCTTGCCGACATGGAGGCGGGCGAGCGCCGGCGCCGCGATACTCGCCGTGCGCCAGGCTCCGGCCGCGAAGCCGGCGAAGACGGCGGCGAACCCCAGGCAGATCGCCATGGCGAGGCGCTTATGGCGCAGCAGCGACGCTGCGAGCGCCGACAAGGCGAAGCCGAGCAGCGGCGCAATCAGGCCCGGCTCACGATCGGCGAGGAAATACAGGATGACGCCGAGCCCGAGCGGCACGGGAAGCCAGTTGAAGAGGCGGCGGCGCTCGACCTCGGTTTCAAGCATGGCACCGAGGTGCATGCGCCAGCTGGCGGGATTCCAGGCTGGGCTCTGCGTCAGACGGCGCGTCCATCCTGCCCCGCCCTGCAAGGCAAGGACAGCCGCAACGGTCTTGCGGCGACGCCGGGGCGGAACGGAGAGCAATCGGCCTCCCTTTTGCCGCCAGCGCAGGAAGCGCTTAACGGCGGCCGCAAAGCCATGTTACAGCGACCGCGCCGGTTGTCAGCCCCGGCCGAGACCGCCCGTGAGCCGGCCCTCGCCCTTCATCCGCCCGTTCCGTCGGAGTCCTTCTTTCATGAGCGATGAGGTCGTCACGCGCTTTGCGCCGTCGCCTACCGGATTCCTCCATATCGGCGGCGCCCGCACCGCCCTGTTCAACTGGCTCTATGCACGCCGCCACGGCGGCAGGATGCTGTTGCGTATCGAGGATACCGATCGCGAGCGCTCCACCGATGCTGCGATCGCCGCGATCCTCGACGGTCTGTCCTGGCTCGGCCTCGATTGGGACGGTCAGACCGTCTACCAGTTCCAGCGCGCCGCTCGTCACCGCGAGGTCGCCGAGCAGATGCTCGCCGCCGGCAAGGCCTATTATTGCTATGCGACGCCGCAGGAACTCGACGAGATGCGCGAGAAGGCCAAGGCCGAAGGCCGGCCGATGCGCTATGACGGGCGCTGGCGCGACCGCGACCCGGCGACGGCGCCGGCCGGCGTCAAGCCGGTGATCCGCCTGCGGGCCGAGCAGACCGGCGAGACCGTGGTCGAGGACGAGGTCCAGGGCCGCGTCGTCTGGCAAAACGAGAATCTCGACGACCTCGTCCTGCTGCGCTCCGACGGCAACCCGACCTATATGCTCGCCGTGGTCGTCGATGACCATGACATGGGTGTCACCCATGTCATCCGCGGCGACGACCACCTCACCAATGCGGCGCGGCAGACGCAGATCTATCAGGCGATGGGCTGGAAGGTTCCCAGCATGTCGCACATCCCGCTGATTCACGGCGCTGACGGGGCCAAGCTCTCCAAGCGCCATGGCGCGCTTGGGGTCGATGCCTACCGGGCCATGGGCTATCTGCCGGCCGCCTTGCGCAACTATCTGCTGCGCCTCGGCTGGAGCCATGGCGACCAGGAGATCTTCTCGACCGAGGAGATGACGGCGCTGTTCAACCTCTCGTCGATCGGGCGCTCTCCGGCGCGCTTCGACTATGCCAAGCTGGAGAACCTGAACGGGCTCTATATGCGCCAGTCGGACGACCGCGAGCTGCTGGAGGCGCTCAAGGCGATCCTGCCCGAGATCGGGCCGGCCCGCGGTGTGCCGGCGAAACTCGCCCCGGCGCTCGAAAGCCGGTTCCTAGCCGCCATGCCCGGACTGAAGGAACGCGCCAAGACTTTAGTCGAACTGCTGGACAGCGCCTTCTATCTCTATGCCCAGCGTCCGTTGGCCCTCGAGCCCAAGGCGGCTGCACTGCTCGACGATGCGGCGCGCGAGCGGATGCCGAAGCTGGCCGCGAAGCTCGCGGCGCTGCCGGATTGGGAAACCCCGGCGCTCGAAGCCGCCGTGCGTGAATTCGCCGAGGCAAACAGCGTCAAGCTCGGCCAGGTGGCGCAGCCGCTGCGCGCCGCCCTGACCGGCCGCACCACCTCTCCGGGGCTGTTCGACGTGATGGCCGTGCTCGGGCGCGAGGAGGTTCTGGCGCGGCTCTCCGACGTCGCCTGAGCCGGCAGCGCAGGAGCGGCGATGCCGCACTGCGGGAGGTAACAGCGGAGGCCATGTCGCTCTCTGTTGAACCCCTCCCGGAAATGGTCTAGCAACGCGGCGTGGCGGCTGCTCCTTCCCCGGAGCGGCCGCTGCCAAAAACGCTTCAAAATCAGTCTGATGAACGCTTCCTCGCCGCAGCGGCACCCTCACATTCCGTCATGGAGCCGGCATTGCGGAGCTTCGGACGGCGCCAGATGACCAGTGATCGGTCGGAACGACATTCGGCCGCTGAGATGATTTGAGATCGAGCCTGAAAGGATCGGCATCCATGAGCGGAACCACGAGTCAGTTGAGTGTCGACGGCAAGACCGTCGACATGCCGGTCAAGGCTGGATCGATCGGACCTTCGGTCATCGACATCGGCAAGCTCTACGCCCAGACCGGGATGTTCACCTACGATCCCGGCTTCACCTCGACGGCGAGCTGCGAGTCGCAGATCACCTACATCGACGGCGACGAGGGCGTGCTGCTCTATCGCGGCTACCCGATCGAACAGCTCGCCGAGCACGGCGACTTCCTCGAGACCTGCTACCTGCTGCTCTACGGCGATCTGCCGACCGCGGCCCAGAAGGCCGATTTCGATTATCGCGTCACGCGCCACACCATGGTGCACGAGCAGATGGCCCGCTTCTTCCAGGGCTTCCGCCGCGACGCGCACCCGATGGCGGTACTGGTCGCCTCGGTCGGCGCCATGTCGGCCTTCTACCATGACTCGACCGACATCTCGGACCCGCAGCAGCGCATGATCGCGTCGATGCGGATGATCGCCAAGATGCCGACGCTGGCGGCGATGGCCTACAAGTACACGATCGGCCAGCCCTTCGTGTACCCGCTGAACTCGCTGGACTACAGCTCGAACTTCCTGCGCATGTGCTTTGCGGTCCCGGCCGAGGAGTACAAGGTCAACCCGGTGCTGGCGCGGGCGCTCGACCGCATCTTCATCCTGCACGCCGACCACGAGCAGAACGCCTCGACCTCGACGGTCCGCCTCGCCGGCTCCTCGGGCGCCAATCCCTTCGCCTGCATCGCGGCCGGCATCGCCTGCCTTTGGGGGCCCGCCCATGGCGGCGCCAACGAGGCCGCCCTCAAGATGCTCGAGGAGATCGGCTCGGTCGACAACATCCCGAAATACATCGCCAAGGCGAAGGACAAGAACGATCCCTTCCGCCTGATGGGCTTCGGGCATCGCGTCTACAAGAACTACGATCCGCGCGCCAAGATCATGCAGAAGACCACGCATGAGGTGCTCAACGAGCTCGGCATCAAGGACGACCCGCTGCTCGACGTCGCGATGGAGCTGGAGCGCATCGCCCTCTCCGACAGCTACTTCATCGAGAAGAAGCTCTATCCGAACATCGATTTCTATTCGGGCATCACGCTCAAGGCGATGGGCTTCCCGACCTCGATGTTCACGGCGCTGTTCGCGCTGGCGCGCTCGGTCGGCTGGATCGCGCAGTGGAAGGAGATGATCGAGGATCCGTCCCAGCGCATCGGCCGTCCGCGCCAGCTCTATACCGGCGCGCCGAAGCGCGACTACGCGCCGATCGGCCGGCGCTGAGCCGCACGCCATTCCAAGCCTTTTTGGGGCCGCGACGGGAAACCGCCGCGGCCTCATTGTTTCCAGGCATTGAGCTTTAGCCTGATCGTGACCTGCCGCCTCGACGCGCTACAGTCAGCTACAACGTCCAGGAGGATTTGAATAATGCCTCGTCCAACAGATCTGAGCCGCCGCAGCTTCCTCGTCGGCGCCTCGGCACTTCCGCTCGCCGGCGGGCTCGCTGCCCCCGCCTATGCACAAGCCAATTTTCCGACCCGGCCGATCACGCTGATCGTTCCCTTCGCAGCCGGCGGCTCGACTGACATCGTCGCGCGCCTCGTCGGCCAGAAGATGGGCGAGCTGCTCGGCCAGTCCGTGGTGATCGACAATCGCGCCGGCGCCGGCGGCAATATCGGCTCGACGGCCGTCGCGCGCGCGACGCCGGACGGGTACACGCTGCTGATGGGCACGATCTCGACCCATGCCCTCAACCCGGCCATCCTGAAGACGGTGACCTTCGACGCGGTCAAGGATTTCACGCCGATCTCGCTGCTGGCAGTAGTGCCCAATGTCATGGTGGTGCATCCGAGCTTCCCGGCGAAGACGGTCCAGGAGGTCTTGAAGGTCCTGAAGGACAATCCGGGCAAGTACTCTTATGCCTCGTCCGGCGTCGGCACGCCGCTGCACCTCTCGGGAGAGCTCTTCAAGTCGCTCGGCGGCGTCAGCATGAACCATGTGCCGTATCGCGGCGCCGGGCCCGCGCTGAACGATGTCGTATCCGGCGCGGTGCCGATCATGTTCGACAACCTGCCCTCCTCGGCGCAGTTCATCCGCACTGGGCAGTTGCGCGCCATCGGCGTGACCACCAAGGAGCGGGTTTCGTCCTTCCCGGATCTGCCGACGATCGCCGAAGGCGGCCTTGCTGGCTATGAGACCTACACCTGGAACGCACTCTTCGGCCCCGCCAACATGCCAAAGGCGGTCGTCGACAAGATCAATGCCGCGGCGAACAGTTCGCTGACCGATCCGACCGTGAAGCAACGGCTGGAGGATGTCAGCGCCGTCATCGTCGGCTCAACCCCGGAAGCCCTGGGCGAGCACGTCAAGGCTGAGCTGGCGAAATGGGCGCCGATCGCCAAGGCCTCGGGCGCGGCCGTCGAATAGCGCGGCGCTATCGTCCGGACACGGCGGCCGCTCGCGCTTCCACCAGCGCGAGCGCCGCTTCGACGGCATTCGCGGCCGGACTCGGTCCGGCACGGCGCATCTCGCGCTCGACTCCGGCGAAACCATCGAGCTGGCGCGTGCGGGCAGCCCCCTCCGGGATCACTGCGAGCAGCGCCTGCGCCAGCGCGTCCGGCGTTACATCGTCCTGGATGAACTCGGGAACGATATTCTCGCCGAGAATGAGATTGGGCAGGATCACGGTCGGCAGCTTGATCAGGCGGCGAGCCAGTGCAGCCTCCCAGCCGGCGCCACGATAGGCCGCGACGGTCGGTACCTGCGCCAGAGCGAGCTCAAGGGTCACCGTGCCGGACGCAGCGAGCGCGGCGCGCGCCTGACGGAAAGCCGCGAGCTTGGCCGCTTCGCCCGTGACGATCTCTGGCTTCACCGACCAGTCGGCAACGACCTGGCTGATGGTGTCGACTAGACGCGGCACGGCCGGAAGGACGAAGCGCGCCTGCGGCAAGGCCTGGGCGATACGAGCGATCGTCTCGCCGAAAGCCGGCATGAGATGGCGGATCTCGGAACCACGGCTGCCGGGAAGCACGAGAATGAGGGGAGCCGCCGCATCGGCTCGCAAGCGGGCCTCGTCGACATCGGGGCGCAGCTCATCCAGACGCTCGATCAGCGGGTGCCCGACATAGACCGTCTCCGGTCCGCCGAGGCGCGCCAGAGCTTCCGGCTCGAACGGCAACAGCGCCAGGATGCGGTCGACATGCGGGCGCATGCGCCGCGCCCGGCCCTGTCGCCAGGCCCAGACGCTCGGGCAGACCCAGTGTGCGATCGGCACTGCCGGATTGAGCCTGCGCAGCTTCTTGTCGACGCGCAGCCCGAAATCCGGAGCGTCGATCGTCAGCATCAGATCGGGAGCGCAGGCCGCCGCGGCCTTCGCAGCGTCAGATATCCGCCGCAGCAGCAGCGGCAGGCGTGCCACGACCGGGCCGAAGCCCATCACCGCGATGTCTTCCTGCGGGAAGACGCTCTCCAGCCCTTCGGCCGCCAGGACTTCGCCACCGACGCCATGCAACACGAGAGGGCGCTCGCCGAGATGCTGGCGTAGTTGCTGCACGAAGCGGGCACCGAGCGCGTCGCCGGAGGCTTCGCCCGCGACGATGAAGAGCCGGAACGGCCGGATGCTCACGCCACGCCCTCGACGAAGATGCCGGCGGCATCGGCCTGGGCCGCGAGGCGGGCACGGTCGCCGACCAGGACGCCTCCGGCGCGCACGGCGATTCCGGCGAGCCCTGCCTCGGCAACACGCGCGACGGTGTCCGGTCCGATCGCCGGCATATCGACGCGCAGGTCCTGGCCGTGCTTCGGCGCCTTGACGAGGACACCGTCGCCCTTTCCGAGCTTGAGGCGCCCTGCCCTGACCAGAGTTGCGACGCGTTCGAGCATGGCATCGGTGCCCTCGGCCGCCTCGACCGCGATCACGCGATGATCGGCGATCACGGCGCCTTGGCCGATATCGAAAGGCGACAGCGCCGCCAAGAGGTCGAAGCCCCGCAGCAAGGCGTCGCGGGCGACCGAAGCCGGCACCGTCCGTCCGAGAGGCCCGAGCGGCGCGACGATTTCCGGCGCCATCTCCGCCGGGCTCCCGACCCGGAACCCCTGCCCCTCGAAAAAGCTCACGACACCCCGAAGCAGGTGATCGTCACCGCCCTGGAAGGCGCGCGCGAAATGCGGCAGGTACTTCAAGGTCGACAGCTCGGGCGCCAGCGCACCGAAACTCGGACGCGGCAGCGCGCCGATCATCACGATATCGGTGACCTCACGACGCTTCAACGCATCGAGAAGGCGGCCGAGCTGGCCAAGCCGGTATTCCTGCGCGTCGCAGCCCGGGAAATCCGTGACATTCGCAGCCCCCGAAAGAGCCGCGACATAAACCTCGGCACCTGCGGCCAGAGCATTACGAGCGACATGAGCCGGGTATTCGCCGGCGCCAGCCAGGATCGCCAAGCGCAGCCCGGCTCGTCTGCCGGGCCCTTCCGCGGGGCCCGTGTTCACCGGTCCGGCGCGGTAACGTCGTGCGGCACGCAGATTGCGCGCTCGCCGCCGCTGCGGATGAAGTCGAGGATCTCGTGGATCAGCGGATGCGAGGCGAACTCGCTGGCGACGTCCTCGACGCGCTCCGACAAGGTGCCTTCATCGGCGAAGAGCAGACGGTAGGCCCGGCGCAGCTCATGGATCTGCTCGCGGGAGAAGCCGCGGCGCTTCAGGCCGACCAGGTTGAGGCCGGCGAGATGAGCCGGGTTGTCCCGCACCATGCCGAACGGAATGACATCGTGCATCACGCCGGCACCGCCGCCGATGAAGGCGTGATCCCCGACGCGGATGTACTGGTGCAACCCGGTCCCACCGCTGACGATGACGAAATCGCCGACGGTGACGTGCCCCGCGCACATCACATTGTTCGAGAAGATGACGTTGCTGCCGATGATGCTGTCATGACCGACATGCGAATTGGCGAGAAACAGGCCGCGATCACCGATCACGGTCTTCATGCCGCCGCCCTCGGTGCCCGGATTCATCGTGACGCCTTCACGAATCACGCAATCAGCCCCGATGGTTAGCGTCGAAGGCTCACCCTTGAACTTCAGATCCTGAGGCGGATGCCCGATGGAAGCGAAGGGGTAGATTTTCGTGCGGGCGCCGATGCTGGTGATGCCCGCAACCGCGACATGGCTGATCAACTCGACCCCGTCATCGAGCGTGACCTGCGGACCGACCGTGCAGAACGGACCGATGACGACTCCCTCGCCCAGCCGTGCAGCGGGGTCGACGACCGACATCGGGTGGATCGTGGCACTCATGAAATGGGACCTGTCGACTTGGATTCTGGTCGGAAGCAGCGGCGCGGGGTCAGACTGTGCCGCGTTTCACATCACCATGGCGGAGAGCTCGGCCTCGGCGACGAGAACGCCATCGACCTTGGCCTCGCCGCGGTAGAACCAGATATTGCGCTTGCGTGCGATCTTAGTGAGGTGAAAGCGCAGGCTGTCCCCCGGAATCACCGGCTTGCGAAACTTGACCTTGTCTATCGTGGTGAAGAGCACGGTCGAGACCGCAGCCTCATCGTCGCCGCGCGAGCTCACGACGAGCACGCCCGCCGTTTGGGCCATTGCCTCGATCATCAGTACGCCCGGAAAGACGGGTCGGCCCGGGAAATGTCCGGTGAACTGAGGTTCGTTGACGGTGACGTTCTTGATGCCGACGCCGGAAGCATCGCCATCCATCTCGATCACGCGGTCGACAAGCAGAAAAGGATAGCGGTGCGGAATGCAGGCCATGATCTTCTGGATATCGGCCACGCCGAGCGATTTCGTCGCATCCGTCATCTTATCACTTCTCCCAAAGCGCCTTCCGGCCACGCCTCCGGTCGCTCACTCTCTGCCATGCAAGCTGCATTGCCGGAAGCCGGCCGCAGATCAAGCGCTTTCGTCGCCGCCCGTCGTCTTGCCGCGCTTGGCGACGAGCTGCTTGAGCAGGGCCGACTCGCGGGCCCAGCTCAAAGCGGGTTGCGCCGGGTACCCGCCATAGCGCGCGCCGCGCGGAACGTCGCCGGCGACGCCGCTCTGTGCCGCGATCTGCGCGCCCATGCCGATGGTCAGGTGACCGGCAAGACCGACCTGCCCGCCGAGAACGACAAAGTCCTCCAGCGTGCTGGAGCCGGCGATGCCGACCTGCGAAACGATCACGCAATGGCGGCCGATCACGCAGTTATGGCCGATCTGCACCAGGTTATCGATCTTGGTGCCTTCGCCGATCACGGTATCGCGGCTGGCCCCGCGGTCGATGCAGCTATTGGAGCCGATCTCGACATCGTCCTGGATGATGACGCGGCCGACCTGCGGCACCTTCATGTGCCCTTTCGGGCTCATGGCGAAGCCGAAGCCGTCCTGGCCGATGCGCACGCCGGGATGAATGATGACGCGGTTGCCGATCAGCGCGTTTTGCAAAGTGCTGCCGGCACCGATGCTGCAGTCCCGGCCGATCCGGACCTGCGGCCCGATCACGGCCTGGGGGCCGATGATGCTGCCGGCGCCGATTTCAGCACCGGGTCCGATCACGGCACCGGGGTCGACGGTGACATCGGCTTCGAGCCGCGCCGTGGCGTGGACGAAGGCGCCCGGAGCAACGCCGGCCGAGCCGAACATCGAAGCCGGTCGCAGAGCCTGCGGATGGAAGGTGGCGAGCAGCTTGGCGAAAGCGTGGTAAGGCGCCGGCGTCACCAGCGCGACGGTGCCCGCCGGCACGCGATCGGCAAAACGCGGCGAGACGAAGCAGAGCCCGGCCGATGTGCCCGTCAGCGCCGCGACATATTTCGGGTTGTCCATATAGGCGGCGTCGTTGGCGCCGGCCGTCTCGAGCGGAGCCGCGCCTTCGACCCGGCGCGCCGGGTCGGCGCCCTCAGGCAGTGTGAGGCCGCAAAGCGAAGCGACCTCGTTGAAGGACAACGAGGTCGCCACGGGAAAGAAACTGGGATCTGCCATGAGATGGTCCGTCGCAGGGCGCGAGACGCGCCCTGCTGGGGGTCAGAAGCGGGCGCCGCCCGAGAAGCGGAAGGCCTGCAGACGGTCGCCGCCGTACTTGGCGGTGATACCGGTACGCGGATCGGTACCGATCTGACCGTCGTCCTTGGTCAGCGCGTAGGCGTAGTCGAAGCGGATCGGGCCGAGCGGCGACTGCCAGAGCAAGCTGACGCCGATCGACGAGCGGATCACGTTCTTGTCGCGAACGCAGGCCACGTTGGACTGGTAGATCGACGTCGACGCGACATTGAACTGGCGCGCCTCCGAGCCGGCCGGACAGCCCGCGAAGGAGCCATTGGTGATGCTCTTCGAGCCGCCGTCATAGTTGAACAGCGTACCGGCGTCGGCGAAGACCGCGCCCTTCAGGCCAAGGTCCCGCGGCAAGCCGAAGATCGGGAACTGCACTTCGAGCGAACCGCCGAAATAGGTGGTGCCGCCGAGCGCATTCGCCGTCGGATCGTTGAGCACGTCGCGCGGGCCGATACCGGACGGCGCGAAGCCGCGAACCAGCGTCGGTCCAAGGAAGTAGTGGTCGATCATGCGCAGATCGCCGCTTGTTGCCTGGACGTGGCCGCCCTGGACGCGCGCGATACCGACGAAGTCGTCGAGGAACTCCTTGTAGTAGCGCGCATCGGCGCTGACGCGAAGGAACTTCGAATCGCCGCCGAGACCGGCGAACTCGGGCTTCAGCTCGGCCGTGAAGCCGTTGCGCGGGTTCTGGAAGTTGTCGAGCGAGTTGTAATTGAAGTTGAGGCCGACCAGGGAGGTCAAGGTCGTCCCCTGAGCTTCCTTCACAGCGATCGAAGCTTCGCCATTGCTCAAGCAGTTGAAGAAGTTGTTGGCCTGCGCTCCGACGGGCGTGACGCCAGGGATCGGGTAGCTACAGTCGTTATAGGGATGACTGTAGTTGTTCGGGATTTTGATCTCGGTCGTATAGATCGAGTAGCGCGGCGTGATCGAGAACTCTTCCGTGATCGGGAAGGAGAACCGGAGCTGGCCGCCCGTCACACGGCTCTCGAAACGGCCGATATTGTAGTTGTCGTTGAACTTCGAGAACAGGTCGATACCCGCCGCGATCCGACGACCGAGGAAATAAGGCTCGGTGAAGGAGAAATCGATGCCCTGGGTGCGCTGGCCCATCGTGCCGGCGATGCGGACGAACTGGCCGCGCCCGAGGAAGTTCGATTCCGAGAGCGAGATTTCGCCGATGATACCATCGGAAGTCGAGTAGCCGCCGGCGATCGAGAACGAGCCCGTCGCCTTGTCCTCGACGTCGATGTTGACGACGACGCGATCAGGCGCGCTGCCCGGCTCGTTGGTGATCCGGACCTTGTTGAAGAAGCCGAGATTGTTCAGGCGACGCTCGGCGCGGTCGATGAAGACCTTGTTGTAGGCATCGCCTTCGCCGAGATCGAGCTCGCGACGCACGACATAGTCACGCGTACGGGTGTTGCCGCGGACGTTGATCCGCTCGACATAGACGCGCGGACCTTCCTCGACGACGTAGGTGATGCCGATCATCTGACCGTTCGCATCGCGCTCGCCGCGCGGGCGAACCTGCGCGAAGGCATAGCCGCGGCGCGAAACCTCGGTGGTCAGATTGACCAGCGACCGCTCGACCGCCTCGGCGTTGTAGGTGTCGCCGGACGAGGTGCTGACCAGCCGCTCGAGCGCACCGGGATCGATATCGCGCAGGCGGGAATCGACCGAGACATTGCCGACGCGATACTGCGGCCCCTCGTCGACCGTGACGTCGACGATCCAGCCACCCTTGGCGTCGTCGAAGCGCGCATCGTTCGCGACGATGCGGAAATCGGCGTAGCCGTTCTTCAGATAGTAGCGCCGGATCAGCTCGAGATCGGCCGCGATCCGATCGGGATCGTAGACGTCGGAGGTCTTGATGAAGCTGAGGAAGTTGGATTCCGTCGAGCTCATCAGGTTGCGCAGACGCGACGACGAATAGACGCCGTTCCCGGAGAAATTGATCTCCTTGATACCGGTCTTGCCGCTTTCGGCGATGGTGAAGACGACGTCCGAGCGACCGTTCGGCAGCGCCTGAATGCGGCCGGAAATGGTCGCGGAGCCGTAACCCGCGCGACGATAGACCTCCTTCAGACGCTCGACGTCGGCATCGACCAGCGCCTGGCTCAGCGGCCCGTTGGCCTTGGACTGAACCTGGCCAAGCAGGACATCGCTCTTGAGGCGACGGTTACCCTCGAAAGCGACGCGATTGATCGTGTCGTTCTCCTGGACGGAGACAACGGTCTGCGAACCGCGGCGGCTGACCTGAACATTGGAGAAGAGTCCGGTCGACAGGAGATTCTGACGAATCTCCGCCGGGCTCCCGGAACCCTGAGCGGTCACGTAGGAGCGGATCGTCTCCGCATCGACGCGCCTGTTTCCTTGGACAATCACGGCCTGCGCAAACACCACGCCACCGCTAACGGCCAACATAAAGGCCGAAAGTCCGACTGATCGAGAGAGCCGCATTCTCAAGGACCGGCTCTGAAGCGTCGACGTCATCGGGTCGCCTATTCCATTCTTGGGTCACCACCCCGTGAGGGGACCCCCGCAAGCGGCGGGAGCACGGCGACATTGAAGACCAAACGCTTCTACAAAGTTTCCCGCGGGACGCAAACCAGCATTGTCGTTAACAAAGTGTTTTTACGTCGTTCGTTGCCGTCAGGTCACGCGCGGGCCCCGATAGAATCGGGGCTCACGGCCGGAAGCGGCCAGAAAATGCCATAATCCGGCGCGTCAGCGTGGCAGGGATATCACAACCCGAAAAGGTCGGATTCGGCCGGTTCCGTTAACGGACTCCGGTCAGAGCAGCGAGCGGACATGGACGAGGTCGTTCCATGTCACGAACAGCATCAGCATCAGCACCAGGCCGAGCCCGACCCGGAAGCCGATCTCCTGCGCCCGCTCGCTCAGCGGCCGGCCACGCACCGCTTCGATGGCATAGAACATCAGATGCCCGCCATCGAGCATCGGCACCGGGAACAGGTTCATCAGGCCGATCGAGACCGACAGAATCGCGGCGAGGTTGATCAGCGCGAGCAGACCACCGCTCGAGGCGACCATTCCGGAGACCTGAGCGATACGGATCGGCCCGGAGAGCTGGTCCGTCGATTCCTTCCCCTTGATGAGCTTGGCGAGGTAGTCATAGGTCCGCTCGACCACGAACCAGGTTTCGCTCACGCCGAGCTTCAACGATTCGACCAGGCCGAAATGCTGGGTGGTCCAGTCGCTCGGCTTTGACGAGGCCTGCACGCCGATGATGCCGAGACGCTGCTTGCCCAAGGGCGAGGAGGTCTCGACGAGATCCGGCGTCACGGTCAGGACCATGGTCGCTCCGTCCCGCTCGAACGTCACCGGCAGAGGCTCGCTCGGACGGGTCGAGATCTGGCGCTGCAGATCGGAGAAGCTCTTGATCTCGCGATCCTCGACCTTGAGAATCAGGTCGCCCGCCTTCAGGCCCGCCCGCTCGGCCGCGCCCCCCGCCGTGACCATCTCGACGCGCGGCGCCAGCACCGGCTTGCCGAAGCTGTAGGCCGTGACCGCGAAGATCGCGATCGCGAGCAGGAAATTGGCGATCGGCCCAGCGGCGACGATCGCCGCACGCTCGGCGACGGACTGGGCCGGGAAGGAGCGCTCGCGCTCTTCGCGGCTCATATGCGCCACGGCTTCGCCGTCCGGCGTGCTCGAGGCGTCGGCATCTCCGGAGAATTTGACGTAGCCCCCGAGCGGGATCAGCGCGAAGCGCCAGCGCGTGCCATGCTTGTCGTTGAAGCCGAAAAGCTCGCGGCCGAAGCCGATGGAGAAGACCTTGACGTCGACGCCGCACCAGCGCCCGACCAGGAAATGGCCGAGCTCATGGACGAACACGACGATGGTCAGGACGAACAGGAAGGGCACGAGGTAGCCCAGCAGGAAGCTTCCCGCGTGCCAGACCGATCCCAGGATATCCATAAAACTCTCCCGACTTACCGCCACTAGGTGACAGCGAAGCGGCCTTCCGACAAGAGGAGCCGGGTGCGGTTTCTCGCATCTTGGTCAATCGCCAGCGCCGCGGCGACGCTCGCCGGCGCCTCGCGCCCCTGCCCGCTCGGCTGCGCGCAGACGGCTTCGACCAGGGCCGGGATCGCCCAGAACGGGATCTGACGCGCGAGGAAAGCCGCCACGGCGATCTCGTTCGCGGCGTTCAGGATTGCCGGGGCAGCCCCGCCCTCCGCGAGCGCCGCCATAGCCAGACCGAGCGCCGGAAAGCGCGCAAGATCCGGGCGCTCGAAGACGAGCGGCGCGCAGCTCGCGAGGTCGAGGAACCGGTCCTGCGGTGCGTCGAGCCTGCCATCGACACCGAGACAATGCGCCGCGGCGACGCGCATGTCGGGGATGGCCATGCCGGCGCTCACGGAGCCGTCGCGGAAATTGACCAGCCCATGCACGATCTGCTGCGGGTGGACCAGCACGTCGATCTGATCGGCGCCAAGCTGGAACAGGAAGCGGGCCTCGATCAGTTCGAGTCCCTTGTTCATCATGCTGGCGGAATCGATCGTGATCTTGGCGCCCATCGCATAGTTCGGGTGGGCGAGCGCCTGCTCCGGCGTCGCCGCAGCGATCCGCTCGGCGCTCCAGGTCCGGAACGGGCCGCCCGACGCGGTCAGCGTCATCGAGCGGATCGCCGAGACCGGCTCGGTGCCAAGCACCTGGAACAGGGCATTATGCTCGGAATCGAGCGGCAGGATGCGCGCCCCGACCCGGGACGCCTGGGCCATCACGGCCTCGCCGGCGCAGACCAGGCTCTCCTTGTTGGCGAGCGCGACGACGCGCCCGGGCAGGAGCGAGGCGAAGGTGGCCTCCAGGCCGGCGGCGCCGGAGATCGCGCTGACGACGATGTCGCTATCCAGGCTTGCGGCCTCGAGCACGGCGGTGCGCCCGGCACCGTGCGCGATGCCGCTGCCGGCGAGCGCTTCGCGGAGCGCGCCGGCAAGCGTCTCGTCGGCGATCGCAGCAAAGCGCGCCCCGGTTTCGCGCGCCACCTGCGCAACGCCCGACACCTCGCGACCGGCAACGACTGCGGCCACCGCGAGGCGGTCCGGATTCTCGGCGATGACATCGCGGGCGGAACGGCCGACGGAGCCGGTCGCTCCGAGGATGGTGACAAGACGGCGCATGGTACGATCAGTGCCCCAGGCGGGCGAGATAAAGCAGCATGCCCGCGAAGACCAGCACGGCCCAATAGCCGTCGAGCCGGTCGAGGAAACCGCCATGGCCGGGGATCAGGCGGCTGGAATCCTTGGTGCCGAAGCGGCGCTTGATGGCCGATTCAAACAGATCCCCGGCCTGGCTGAAGACCGAGGCCGCGAGCGAGATTGCGAACACCATAGCAAGGCCGAGCCCCGTCGCCACCGGCGACAGGTACCAGACCGCCAGCCCCCCTGCCGTACCGGCCGCAGCGCCGCCGAGGGCACCCGACCAGGTCTTCTTTGGACTGACGCTCGGCATCAGCTTCGGGCCACCCAGGGCACGGCCAGTGAAATAGGCGGCGATATCGGTGAACCAGACCACGGCGAAGGTCCAGACGATCAGGAACAGCCCGATCTCCGGTACCTGGCGCAACGCGGGCGTGACAAGGGCAAAGCAAAGCGCATAGGCGACGCCGCAGGCCTCGAGTATGCGGCGATCATCGACCTGCGTGGTCACGACCGCGCCGACCAGGGCCAGTACCGCCGCGGAGCCTGCCAGCGCCGGGTCGCTCACCGGCGCAAAGCCCAGCGCGAATCCGGCGAGGGCGACACCGATCCCACCAGCGATCGCGTTGCGCGCACTGATGATGGCGAGCCATTCATAGGCAACGAGGCCAGCCACCAGCACCCAGACAAAACGGAATGCAGGACCGCCGAGCAGCGTAACCGCCAGAATCACGGCAGCCATCACCAGCGCGGACAGGACGCGCAGACGCAGTTCGGAAGCGCCGGCCTTCACAGCGTCGCCGGAAGGCTCATTCACGCGACCCCCACATTGCAGGCGGCAGGCTGGTTGACGCCGCCGAAGCGACGCTCGCGGCGGTGGAACTCCGCCACCGCATCCTCGAGTGCCTTGCGGTCGAAGTCGGGCCAGAGCACGGGCGTGAAGACGAATTCGGCGTAGGCGGCCTGCCAGAGCAGGAAGTTGGAGATGCGGGTCTCGCCGGAGGTCCGGATCACCAGATCGGGCTCCGGCAGGTCTCCGGTGTCGAGCCGGGAGGTCAGCATGTCCTCGTCGATCGCCTCCGGGCTCAGCCGGCCGGCTGCAACGTCGGCAGCCAGCGCACGGGTGACCCGCACGAGCTCGTCGCGGGAGCCGTAATTGAAGGCCACGACCAGGGTAAGGCCGCGATTGCCGGCGGTCATGCTCTCGGCGCGCTCGATCAGCTGGCGCAGATCCGGCGCGAGATCCCGGCTGCCGATGATGCGGACGCGGACGCCAGCCTCATGCAACTCGGCGAGGTCGTTTTCGACAAAGCGGCGGAGCAGGCCGAGCAGGAAGGACACCTCAGCCTTCGGCCTGCGCCAGTTCTCGGTCGAGAAGGAATAGAGCGTCAGGACGCGAATGCCGAGCTCGCCGGCATTGCGGACCGCGCGGCGCAGGGACTCGAGCCCGCGGCGATGGCCTTCCTGCCGCGGCAGGCCGCGCATCTGCGCCCAGCGGCCATTGCCGTCCATGATGATCGCGACATGGGTCGGGGCCGATTGGATGCCGGGCGATACCGGGCGCGGGCCGTCTGACATTCCTATGCCTCTTCGGGCCGAGCCCGTCCGTCGATGATTGCAGGTCCGTGCCGCGGCTCAGACGTGCAGGATTTCCTTTTCCTTCGACGCCAGCGCCTGATCGATCTCGCCGATGTGCTTGTCGGTCGCCTTCTGGACCTGGTCCGACTGCTTGGCGACGTCGTCCTTGGGCAGGTGACCGTCCTTCTCGAGCTTCTTGATCAGGTCGATGCCGTCGCGGCGGACATGGCGGACCGCGATCTTCGCCTCTTCGGCGTATTTGTGCGCGACCTTGACCATCTCCTTGCGGCGCTGCTCGTTCAGCTCGGGGATGCGGATGCGCAGCACCTGGCCTTCCGTCTGCGGGTTGAGGCCGAGATCGGATTCGCGGATCGCCTTCTCGACCGCCTGGACCATGCTGCGATCCCAGACCTGGACCGAAAGCAGGCGCGCCTCGGGGACGCTGACGGTGGCAAGCTGGGTCAGGGGCGTGCGCGCGCCATAGGCCTCGACCGTGATCGGATCGAGCACATTGGCCGAGGCGCGGCCGGTGCGCAGCGAGGCGAGATCGCTCTTGAACGACTGGACGGCGCCGTCCATGCGGCGGTTCAGGTCGGCGAGATCGAAAGTGGTTTGGGCCATCGTCTTCAAAACCTTGTCGAAACCCGGCAGAGGACCGAACCGGAAATGCGCGCGACCATGGCGAGCGGCTCGCGCAGGGTCAAGGATTTCATGCCTCGGTGGCACTTTGCCGGAGCAAGCTGGATATCAGCCTCCCGGTAGCGCGTACTGCACCTGCCCGGAAAGCCTTGCGGCGGCGACCATGCCGCCCTTTGCTTCATAGCCGATCTGGAAGGCAGCGCCAGCCCATCGGCCTTCCATTCTGAACAACCGAGGAGCAAGCCAGTGCCCCGCCTCAACCGCATCATCGAGACCGCGCTCTATGTCGACGACCTCGAGCGCGCCCGCGACTTCTACGAAGTCAAGCTCGGCCTGCCCCCCATGCTCAAGACCGGGACGCTGTTCGCCTACGATGTCGGCGGCGCCAGCGTGCTGCTGCTGTTCCTGCGTGGCCAGTCGCTCAGGACGCAAATGTCCGCCGGTGGCAGCATACCGCCGCATGACGGCTCCGGCCCGCTTCACATCTGCTTTGCCGTCGATCTCGACGAACTCGCCCTCTGGGACGAGAGGCTGCAGCAGCAGGGCATTGCGATCGAGGGCCGGATGAGCTGGGACCGCGGTGGCAGGAGCCTCTACTTCCGCGATCCCGACGGCCACATGCTCGAACTGGCGACGCCCGGCCTGTGGCCAAATTACTGAGCCGGCGCGCTCGGCCCTGAGCTCCGCTCAGGGCGTGACGTAGGTCGCCCTGCCCTCGCCGCGCAGCACGGCCGCGAGCATGCCGGGCTCGGCGATCGAGAAGACGACGATGGTCAGGCCGGCATCGCGCGCCAGGGCGAAGGCGGCGGTGTCCATCACCTTGAGGTCGCGGGTGATCGCCTCGACATGGGTCAGCCGATCGAAGCGCACCGCATCCGGATCCTTCTTCGGATCGGCGGTGTAGACGCCGTCGACCTGCGTCGCCTTGAGCAGATGGCTGCAGTCGAGCTCGGCGGCGCGGAGCGCGGCGCCGGTGTCGGTGGTGAAATAGGGATTGCCGGTACCGCCGCCGAGGATCACCACCTTGCCATTGCTGAGATGGTCGAGCGCCCGCTTGCGGGCATAGCTCTCGCACAGCGAGGGCATCGGCACCGCCGACATGGCGCGGGCCGGAGCGCCGGCCGTCTCGATCGCATGTTCGAGCGCGAGCGCGTTCATCACCGTGCCGAGCATGCCGATCGAGTCGGCGCTGGTGCGGTCGAGGCCCTTGTTCAGCCCCTGGACGCCACGGAAGAAATTGCCGCCGCCGACGACGATGCCGATCTCGACACCCTCGCGCGCCGCAGCCGAGATATCCGCCGCTAGCGCCGTCAGCGTCGCGCCGTCGAGGCCGTTTCCGCTCGCTCCCGCCAGGGCTTCGCCCGAGAGCTTCACAAGCACGCGTTTGGGTCTCATCGGGGCTCTCCGTTTCGTGCCGCCACTCTCGGATTGGGAGCGATGTCAGCTTCTTGCAAAAAAGGCCGCGCGATGCGCGGCCTTTCTGGTCTCTATCAACCGGCTTTTCAGCCAGCGGTCCCGCCGGCCGCGGCGACCTCGGCCGCGAAGTCCTGCTCTTCCTTCTCGATGCCTTCGCCAAGCGCGAAGCGCGCGAAGCCGGTGATCTTGATCGGACCACCGACCTTGCCCTCAGCCTCCTTCAGCACCTGCGAGACCGACTTGGAGCCGTCATGGATGTAGGTCTGCTCGAGCAGGCAGTACTCCTTGGCGTAGCTCTTCATGCCGCTCTCGACGATCTTGGCGAGGACATGCTCGGGCTTGCCGGCGTTCTTCTCGGCCAGGATGCCCTTCTCGCGCTCCAGCACGGCCGGATCGACCGAAGCCAGATCGAGCGCGACAGGGTTGCTGGCGGCGATATGCATGGCGACCTGGCGGCCGATCGTGGCGAGTTCCTCGCCCTGGCCGGACGTTTCCAGGCCGACGATGACGCCGATCTTGCCGAGACCGTCGGTGACGGCACCATGGACATAGGAGCCGATGACGCCGGCCGAGACCGAGACCTGCGCGACACGGCGCAGCGTCATGTTCTCGCCGATCGTGGCGATGGCGTTGGCGATCGCGTCGGCAACCGTGCCGCCGCCCGGATAGTGATGGGCGGCCAGCGCCTCGACATCACCGCCCCGCTCGAGCGAGACATCGGCGATGGTGCGGGCCAGCGCCTGGAACTCCAGGTTGCGGGCGACGAAGTCGGTCTCGGAGTTGACCTCGACCACGACGCCGCTGTTGCCGCGCACGGCGACGGCGACGAGGCCCTCGGCGGCGACGCGGCCGGCCTTCTTGGCGGCCTTCGACAGGCCCTTGGCACGCAGCCAGTCAACGGCGGCTTCCATATTGCCGTCGGTGGCCGACAGGGCGGCCTTGCAGTCCATCATGCCCGCGCCGGTCTTGTCGCGGAGTTCCTTCACCATGCCGGCGGTGATCGCAGCCATTTGCGTCGTCCTTGCTCTCTTGGCGGCGCCGCCCGATGGCGTGCCGCAATCCTGGTCGTGGTTCCGATCGGCAAACGCCGACGCTCCGTTTCCGGCCGTCGGCGCTGCTTCGGCTTTAGTCAGTATCGAAGTGCGACGCGCCGATGACGCGCCGCAATCCTGGAAAATCAGGCGTCGGCGAGATCGCGGGCCTGGGCCACCCAGCCCTGGCTCTCGATGCGGCCGGCCAGCTTCAGGTCATGATCGACCTTGCTGACATCCGCCGGGCTCATGGCAGCGAGCTGCCAGAAGTGGAAGATGCCGCCGTCATTGAGCTTCTGCACGATCTCCGGGCCCATGCCCGAGAGCTTCATGAAGTCGTCCGGGGCGCCGCGCGGGGCGGTCAGCAGCTCGAAGGCGGCGGCCGCATCGGCGGCCGGCTCGGCCAGAGCGGTCTCGACGAGCGGGGCCTCGGCGGCGCCGAGGTCGATGCCGTGATCGCCCGAGGCGCGCGAGATGCCGTCAATGGCCGAACGGGCGATCAGGTCGCAATAGAGCTGGATGGCGCGGCCGGCGTCGTCATTGGCCGGGACCGGGAAGGTGATGCCGTCCGGATCCGAGTTCGAATCGACGATGGCGGCGACCGGGATGCCGAGGCGCTGAGCCTCCTTGATCGCCAGCTGCTCCTTGTTGGTGTCGATCACGAAGATCATGTCGGGCGTGCCGCCCATGTCCTTGATGCCGCCGAGCGCCTTCTCGAGCTTGTCGCGCTCGCGCGCCAGCATCAGGCGTTCCTTCTTGGTCAGGCCGGTGCTGGCGCCGTTCAGCAGCTCGTCGACCTTGCGCAGGCGCTGGATCGAAGCCGAGATGGTCTTCCAGTTGGTCAGCATGCCGCCGAGCCAGCGGGAGTTGACATAGTACTGGGCCGAACGCTTGGCGGCGTCGGCGATGGCATCCTGCGCCTGGCGCTTGGTGCCGACGAAGAGCACGCGACCGCCACGGGCGACGGTGTCGCTGACCGCCTGCAGGGCGCGCGACAGCATCGGCACCGACTGCGACAGGTCGAGAATGTGGATGTTGTTGCGGGTCCCGTAGATGTACGGCGACATCTTCGGGTTCCAGCGATGGGCCTGGTGGCCGAAGTGGGCACCGGCCTCGAGGAGCTGGCGCATGGAGAAATCAGGCAGAGCCATCGTATTCTTGTCCTTCCGGTTGAGCCTCTGGGGAGCGAAATGAGCCGGGCATCGACTGGCCGGTCACCGGAACGCCTCGGTATCGAGGTGATGCTCCCCATGTGGAATGGCCTGCGCCTTACAGGGCGCGCGGCGAAAATGCAAGGCGGAACCCCGCGGTGAGACAGCATTGCCGGGCGGCCGATACGGGCCGCGCCGGCGGAGGCGAGCGATCAACGCCGCCGCGCATGCTCGATCAATACCTTGGAATAGCCGAGCATGCCCTTGAGAATACGTCACGATCTCGAGCAGACAGCGCCTCTGCCCTGATCGGCGTCATTTCGGCAGCGAGGCGCCGGCCTGCTTCACGACATCGCCGATCTGCTTGCAGTAGCTCGCCGCCGAGCCGCCCTGCGCCTTCGCTATCGTCTCGATGTCCTGGGTGACGCCCATCATCGAGATCGTCCCCTTGCGGCCGGCTTCCTCGGCCGTATCGCCGGCGCTCTTGTCGGCGGGCACTGGAATCAGGCCGAGCATCTTGCGCTGGATCTCGACGACGTCGGCACCGGCATGGCCCTTCTCCGCGCAATAGGCGAGAATGCCGAGCTGATTGCGCCCCGCCTGATAGGCGATGGCCATCTGATCGGCAGGAGCTTGAGCCATAGCGCCAGGGCCGAAGCCCAGGATGGAGACCGCAGCGGCAGCGCAAAGAGACTTCAAGGAAAATGTCATGGGGATCTTCCGTTTCCGATCATGGCATCTGTCGATGCGGTGGCGCCCCCCGGCCGTGTCCGAGCTAGCGTTGCGTCAGGCCGAAGACAAGCGCATGACGATCATGAGCGAACACTGATTGACAGGATCGTCGCCGGCGGCGCCAGCAGAACGCGCTGGCCGCTTCCCGAACGGGAGACGCGCCGTGAACCAACGATTCACGGGATGCTGCTAGGCGTTTCGCTACGACAGAATCGACTTGGCGGCTGCGTGGATCTCGACCTGAGGACAATCTATCTGGCAGGCGCGATCACCTGCACGCTGCTCGGGCTCGTGCAGCTGCTCGCGTTCGCCACGGGTCGATTCGAGCGCTGGCCGCTGTGGTGGGGGTTGAGCAACCTGCTGATCGGGATCGGCACGATCGGGGTCGCCCTGCGCGGCTCGATCCCGGACCTGATCTCGATACCGCTCGCCAATCTCGTGAGCTGGACCGGCTATCTGCTCACGCTCTACAGCGTCAGGACCTTCGCCGGGCGTCCGGCCCGCCTGCCGATCTACCTCGCCGCCATCGCCATCGCCGGCATTCTGCTGCTGCTCTGGAACGAGCCCGAAGGCTTCACAAACCGCGTCGTGCTGATGTCCGTGCTGGCGAGCGGCTGCGACATCGCCGTGGTCCGCGAGGGGCTCAACCTGTTGCGGCGCGAGCGTCTGGTCTCGGGCGCGATCCTGATCGGCCTGTTCGCGCCGACCGCCGCGACCTTCGCCTTCAACGCCTACCTCGCCGCCTCCAGCCAGATCGGCCCCGAGCTCTTCACACCGAACGAGGCACAGCCCTGGCTGGCGGTCACCGGCACCGCCTTCCTGCTGCTGCGCGGTTGCGCACTGCTGCTGCTCGCCACCGAGCGCCATCGCAACGCGCTCGTCTCGCTCGCTCAGCAGGATGCGCTGACGGGAGCTCTGAACCGCAGCGGATTGGAGCGCTCGATCGAGGAACTGACGGCCGAAGCTGTGCGGCGCCCGCGCAGGCTCGCCGTCCTGCTCATCGATATCGATCATTTCAAGCGGCTCAACGACACCCATGGCCACGCTGCCGGCGACAAGATCCTGCTGATCTTCGCCGATGCGGCGCGCAGCGAGCTGCGCGCGAGCGATATCCTGGCGCGGCAAGGCGGCGACGAGTTCGTCGTCGTGCTCCCGCATCTGACGGCGGCGGAGGCGATCGGCGTCGCCAACCGGATTCGCGCCGCCTTCGGGCGGGCCCTGGCGGCCTGGGGCGAGACTAAGGTGAAGCCGACGCTCAGCATCGGCGTCGCCGAGGGGAACGTCGCCGACAATCGCCTGGAAGCGCTGCTGCAGCAGGCCGATGAAGCGCTCTATCGCTCGAAGCGCCTCGGCCGCGACCGGGCCGAGCTGCACCCGGCCGCCGCGCTCTACTGAAGCACGATGCTGGTCTAGCCAGCGAACTCCGCCATGCTCACGCGCCGGACGCCGAGCGCGTTCATTTCGGCCCAGGCCCGATCAAGCGAACCGTCGAGATCGATCGCCCGGCAGGCCTCCTCGACGACGAGCACCTGGAAGCCGCCCCGGACCGCATCCTGCGCCGTCCAGTTGACGCAGAAATCCGTGGCGAGCCCGGCTATGACGATGCGCCCGACACCGCGCTCGCGCAGATAGCCGGCGAGCCCCGTCGGCGTGCGGCCATCGGCCTCGACGAAGCCGGAATAGCTGTCGACACCGCGATGGAAGCCCTTGCGGATGACGGCCTGTGCCATGCTGAGTTCGATTGCCGGATGGAAATCGGCACCGGCCTGTCCCTGGACGCAATGGTCCGGCCAGAGCACCTGCGGGCCATAGGGCATCTCGATGACCTCGAAGGGCGCGCGCCCCGGGTGGCTCGAGGCAAAGGAGGCGTGACCGGCAGGGTGCCAGTCCTGCGTGAGCACGACCGTGGAGAAGTTTCTGCCGAGCGCGTTGACGAGCGGAACGACCTCCTCGCCTCCCGGCACGGCGAGGCTGCCGCCGCTGCAGAAATCGTTCTGGAGATCGACGGCGATCAGTGCCGTCCCGGCGTCGATCATCGCGTGGCCGATCTGGTCATCCGGGTGATCCCCCTGCGGGCCGCGAACATGCGGCCATAGACGTCGCCGGCGAGATCGGGGCGGTAGCAGCGCTGCTCGAGCAGCGGGTCCCAGATATGCTCCACCGTATCGATCAGCTCGAAATCAGCGGCGAGCCGGGCCTCGAGCTGCAGCCGGTTCTTGCGGTTCTGATATTCCAGCAGGACGAGCGAGGTCTGCGAGAGGTCGATGTGGTCGAGCACGTCGCCCTCGCCGCCCTCGATGTCGATCTTGACGATATCGGCCGAGGGCAGACTCGCCGGATCGACCACCGCGACCTCGTAGCGCTCGACCATGGCGCCGTCGATGAAGGTGTCGCCGGCATAGGAGGCCAGACCCGATTCCCCGTCGCCGGCGAAACGGCTGACGAAGCTCGCCGCCTTCTGGCCGCCGGGGAACAGCGCCGCATTCACCGCCCGGATGTCGCGGCGCCGATCGGTGTTGCGCTTGAGCAGCTCGAAGGTGCCGGGATGCGGCTCATAGGAGGTGACGACGCTGCCCGGCCAGCGCGCCGTCGCCCAGAGCGCGAAGGAGCCGACATTCGCACCGATGTCCAGGATGTCGAGCCCGACGCCGTCGAACCCGGCCTCGTACTCGCCCTCGAGCACGTCCTTGATCGCCCAATGCATGGCGTCCGGCACGGCAAGGCTCATCGGAATGCGCGCGACATACTGCTTCATCAGGTCCCCCCGGACATCATCGTCTTGTCCAAACACTCTGAGGCAGCAGCGGCTTACGGCGCAAGCTCAAGAAACCGCTTCCGGCCGTTCGCCGCGCCCTGAGGAGCGATTCATTGGATCGCGTCTCGAAGCATGGTCGAGCTGGTTCCAGAGCCTCCGGGAACATCCGTCGAGACGTAGCCTTCGGCTGCTCCTCAGGAAGAGGGGCCGGAAGGCCCTGCTTCGACATGCCTTCCGTCAGCGCAGCTCGACGTTCACCACGCCCGGCGCGGCGCGGACAGCGTTCGCGACCTGCTGGTTGATCGGGTAACGCCCGGGCAGCTCGACCTCGACCTCCTGGGCACCGTCGTCCAGGATCATCACCAGCGAGACCTTGCCCACGGCCCGGGCGCCGTCGCCGCGCGGCTTGATCCGCTCGGCGATCGAGGCGAGCGCCTTGTCGTCGCGCAGGAAGACGCAGAGATCCTGCTTCTGGCGCGAGGCCAGTTCGTCGAGGCGCTCGACATCCTCGATCCGCGGGCGGACCTCCTCGCCGTCGAGCACGGCAGAGAGCCGCAGCACCAGCGCAGCGCCGGGCTCGAGCAACTCGCGATAGCGCTGCAGGCCTTCCGAGAACAGGATCGCCTCGAACTGGCCGCTGGGATCGGAGAGCTGGACGATGCCCATCTTGTTGCCGGACTTGGTCCGGCGCTCCGAGCGGTCGATCACGGAGGCGGCGACCTTGGCGATCGAGGTGCCGCTGGCCCGGACGGTGCGGGCGAAATCGGCATAGCTCTGGACCCGCAGCCGCTTCAGCACATGCTCGTAATCGTCGAGCGGGTGGCCGGAGAGGAAGAAGCCGACGGCGTCATGCTCGCGTTGCAGGCGCTCGGCCGGTGCCCAGGGCTCGAAGGGCGGAATGCGGAAGGCTTCCGCCACCCCGCCGCCGCCGAAGAGCTCCGACTGGCCGCCTTCGGCCGCATCGCGGGTGCGGTTGGAGAGCGCCAGCATGCCGTCGACCGCTGCCATTGCCTTGGCGCGTTCCGGCTCGATCTCGTCGAGCGTGCCGGCGCAGATCAGCGCCTCGATCGTGCGGCGGTTGACCAGCCGCGTATCGATCCTGCGGGCGAAATCGGCGAGGTCGCGGAACGGCCCCTCCTTGGAACGCGCCACGACGATCGATTCGACCGCGGCCCGCCCGACGCCCTTGATCGCGCCGAGCGCATAGCGGATCGCGCCGTCGGCGACGTCGAAATCGACACCCGAGCGGTTGATCGAGGGCCGCTCGACCTTGATGCCGAGGCGCTCGGCATCGCGGCGGAATTCCGAGAGCTTGTCGGTGTTGCCAATATCGAGCGTCATCGACGCCGCAAGGAACTCGACCGGGAAATTGGCCTTGAGATAGGCGGTCTGGAAGGCGACGACGGCATAGGCCGCGGCATGGCTCTTGTTGAAGCCGTAGTCTGCGAACTTCGCCAGCAGGTCGAAGATCTCGGACGCGATGTCCTTCTTGATGCCGTTCTCGATGGCGCCCTTCACGAAGCGGTCGCGCTGGGCATCCATCTCCGCCTTGATCTTCTTGCCCATGGCGCGGCGCAGCAGGTCGGCTTCGCCGAGCGAATAGCCCGAGAGCGCCTGCGCTACCTGCATCACCTGCTCCTGGTAGACGATGATGCCATGCGTCTCTGAGAGGTAGGGCTCCATGCCGGGATGGAGATAGGTCGGCTCCTCCAGCCCGAGCTTGCGGCGGCAATAGGTCGGGATGTTGTCCATCGGGCCGGGGCGGTAGAGCGCCACCAGCGCGATCAGATCCTCGATCCGGTCGGCCTTCATCTCGACCAGCGCCTTGCGCATGCCGACCGATTCCACCTGGAACACGCCGACCGTCTCGCCGCGGGCCAGCATGGCGTAGGTGGTCGGGTCGTCGAAGGGCAATTGAGCGAGATCGACCTTGATGTCGCGCTGGGCGATCAGCTTCACCGCGATGGTCAGCGTGGTCAGCGTCTTCAGGCCGAGGAAGTCGAACTTCACCAGCCCGGCCTGCTCGACCCATTTCATGTTGAACTGGGTGACGCGCATGCCGGTGCGCGGATCGACCGAAAGCGCGACCAGCTGCTCCAGCGGCCGGTCGCCGATGACGACACCGGCGGCGTGGGTCGAGGCGTGGCGGTGCAGGCCTTCGAGCTTCTGGGCGATTTCGAGCAGCCGCGCGACGACCGGCTCCTCGGCCGCCGCCTCCTGCAGCTTCGGCTCGCCGGCAATCGCTTCCGGCAGCGTAATCGGCTTGGCCGGGTTCTGCGGCACCAGCTTGGTCAGCTTGTCGACCTGGCCGTAGGGCATTTCCAGAACGCGGCCGACGTCGCGCAGCACGCCGCGCGCCTGCAAGGTGCCGAAGGTGATGATCTGGGCGACGCGCTCCTCGCCATAGCGGTGCTTGACGTACTCGATCACCTCTTCACGCCGGTACTGGCAGAAGTCGATGTCGAAGTCCGGCATCGAGACGCGGTCCGGATTGAGGAAGCGCTCGAACAGCAGGCCGAAGCGCAGCGGGTCTACGTCGGTGATGGTCAGCGCATAGGCGACGAGAGAGCCCGCGCCCGAGCCGCGGCCGGGCCCGACCGGGATGTCGTGGTCCTTGGCCCATTTGATGAAGTCGGAAACGATGAGGAAATAGCCCGGGAACTTCATCCGGGTGATGATCGAGAGTTCGAAGGTGAGCCGCTTGTCGTAATCCTCGACGGTGAAGCCCTGGGCTGGCCCATGCTTCTCCAGCCTCGCGGCGAGCCCTGCCCGCGCCTGTGCCTCGAGCTCCTCCGCCTCGTCGCGGCCCTCCTCGCCGAAGCGCGGCAGGATCGGCTTGCGGGTGCCGACGCGCCAGGAGCAGCGCCGCGCGATCTCGACGGTCGAGGCCAGCGCCTCCGGCAGATCGGCGAAGCGGCGCTTCATCTCGGCCCGCGTCGCGAAATAGTGCTCCGGCGTGACGCGGCGGCGCTCATTGTCGGACAGCAGTCGCCCGGCCGCGACCGCGAGCAAGGCGTCGTGCGCTTCGAAATCCGCCGGCTTGCCAAAATAGGGCTCGTTGGTCGCGACGATCGGCAGGTCGGCGTCATAGGCGAGCTTGAGCAACCCGGCCTCGACCGAGGGGCCGTCATCGCGCTCATGGCGCTGCAGCTCGACATAGAGACGATCACCGAAGATCGTCTGCAGCCGCTGCAGCCGCGCCCCGGCCTGCGCCGGCTGTCCGGCCCGCAGGGCAAGGTCGAGGGGACCGCCAGCCCCGCCCGTCAGCGCAATCAGGTCCTCCCGGCTTTCGGCAAGCTGCTCGATGGTCACCACGGGCTGGCCGGTGCCGGCGGCGAGGCAGGCCTGGCTCACCAGCTTCATCAGGTTGCCGTAGCCCGCCTCGTTCATGGCGAGCAGGACGAGATGGCCGATCACCGGCTGGACAGGCTTGCGGCCACCCGTCTCGTCGTCACCGAAATCAACGCCGAGCTGCACGCCGGCGATCGGCTGCACGCCGACGCCCGCCAGTTTCTCGGAGAATTCAAGCGCGCCGAACAGGTTGTTGGTGTCGGTCAGCGCCATCGCCGGCTGACCGTCGCCGGCCGCGAGCTTGGCAAGCGCGCCGACCTGGATCGCGCCTTCAAGCAGGGAATAGCTCGAATGGACGTGGAGGTGGACGAATCCGACCTCGTCCTCAACCTGCGAATCGTTCTTCCGGTCGCTCATGATGCCCTCTCGGGCGGGTTATCGCGCAGCGCCGCGCCGGGGTCGAGACGCTGCCGGGGCCGGGCCTGTGGACGCCCGGCGCATGCCGCGCAGCCGTGGCCGCGAGGCACGCCATCAACCTTCTCAGACGCCAGGAGCGGCGGCGAGCGCAGCCCAGACCCAGATCATTCCGACGAACAGCGCCAGGGCGAAAAACTCGGCGGCGCCGGCCATCAGCTTGCGAGCGATCAGCATGTCGATCTCCTTCGTTCGATCTATGTTCAGATTAGTTCCTCTTTTGTTCTCGTCAATGCCGGTAGGTTAGTTCCATCTGCCTCGCATTCGACAGCGGTTAACAAAACCTTTCTGCAGCTTCGACAGACTTGCGCCGAAGGCAGCTCCACGCCAAGCCGGCACGGGCTTCGCATCCATGACCGCGGAGCCGAGCCGGCCGAGACCCCCGCTTATGGATACGCATCAGAAGACCAGCGCGCGCGAAACCGGGAACGAGGCGGCCGCGACGACGAGCCCCCGCAAGAGCCAGACCGATCACGGGCGCAACACGGCGCTCGGCATCGCGCTGATGGCGGGATCGATGCTGATCATCCCGAGTTCGGACGCGATCGCGAAATATCTCAGCGGCGCGCATTCGGCCGTCTTCCTGAGCTGGGCCCGCTATGTCGCGGCGCTCGGCTTCCTGCTTCCGATCGTGGCCGTCGCGCAGTGGCGTTCGCCCGAGCCGCTGGTCGCGCGCGGGCAGCTCCTGCCCCAGATCGTCCGGACCGTCTTCCTCGTCGGCGCCATGACCTCGTACTTCATGGCCATCAAGCATGTGCCGCTCGCCGATGCGCTCGGCGCCTACTTCATCGCCCCGATCATCGCGACCCTGCTCGCGACCGCGATCCTGCGCGAGCGGCTCGACTGGCGCCGCCTCGCGGCGGTCGGGCTCGGCTTCGCCGGTGCGTTGCTGGTCGTGCGTCCGGGCGCCGAGACCAGCAGCGGCACGCTGATCGCTCTGCTCTCGGGAGCGCTGATGGCCTGCTATCTCGTGATGACGCGCGCCACGGCGAAGGCCTCCTCGCCGCTATCGACCCTGACGCTGCAACTGATCCTCGGCATCGCCATGCTGACGCCCTTCGTCGCCTTCCAATGGAGCGTGCCCGACCGCGAGGGCCTCATGCTGATCCTGCTCATGGGCCTGGTTTCGGCGGCCAGCAATCTGATGACGATCAGCGCCTTCCGCTTCGCCCAGGTCTCGACGCTGTCGCCGCTGGTCTATCTCGAGCTGGTCGGCGCGACCATTCTGGGGCTTGCAGTGTTCGGCGACTTTCCGGCGCCGGCGACCTGGGCCGGGATCGCGGTGATCGTCGTCGCCGGCCTGATCGTCGTCGCGCCGCGCCGGAAAGCAAGGTCGTCCTGACCAGGCCAGAGGCTTGCGCGGTTCCGAACCGGAACCAAGCGCCCGGCCGGGCGGTCCTGCAATCTGCCATGCACGCGCGGCGCATGCGTCGGTCAAGCAGCCTCGACCCGGTCGCCGCCGTCCCGCGGCCCGGCCTCAGTCGAGCGGGACGACCAGCCCCTCGCGGATGGTGACGCGCCGGTCCATGCGATAGGCCAGATCGAGATTATGGGTCGCGATCAGCGCCGCTAGCCCGGAGGCCCGGGCCAGCGCCACCAGCGTGCCGAACACGTGCAGCGAGGTGTGCGGGTCGAGATTGCCGGTCGGCTCGTCGGCCAGGAGCAGGCGCGGCGCGTTGGCGACGGCGCGGCCGATGGCGACGCGCTGCTGCTCGCCGCCCGACAATTCGCTCGGCAGATGGTCCAGCCGGTCCCCCAGCCCGAGGAAGGTCAGCAGCTCCGTCGCCCGCTCGGACGCCTCCTGCTTGCCGAGGCCGCGAATGCGCTGCGGCAGCACCACGTTCTCCAGCGCGGTGAATTCGGGCAGGAGGTGGTGGAACTGGTAGACGAATCCGATCTCGGTGCGCCGCAGCCGGGTCAGGTCCTTGTCGTCGAGCTGCGAGGTCGCAACACCGCCTACGAAGACTTCGCCGGCATCGGGGCTCTCCAGCAGGCCGGCGACATGGAGCAAGGTCGACTTGCCGGTCCCGCTCGGCGCCACGAGCGCCACCATCTCGCCGGGCCAGATCGCGAAATCGGCCTTGCGCAGAATCTCCAGCGGCCCATCGGTCTGCGGATAGAAGCGCTCGATCTGCGAGAGGAAGAGCGCGGGGGTTTCGGTTGCCATCAGCCTTCTGCTCCTCAGCCCATCCGCAAGGCTTTGACGGGGTCGAGCCGCGCCGCCTTCCAGGCCGGATAGAGCGTCGCCAGCAGCGACAGGACGAGCGTCATCACCACGACGACGGCGACTTCGCGCCAGTCGATCACCGAGGGAATGTCGCTGAGGAAGCGCACCGTCGGGTCCCAGGGATTGACGCCCAGCAGGCTGCTCAGCCCCTTGTTGATGGTCTGGATGTTCTTGGCGAAGACTACGCCCAGGATGAAGCCGGCTATGGTGCCGAAGACGCCGATCGCCGCCCCCGTGATCAGGAAAACCCGGAGGACCGTGCCGCGCGAGGCGCCCATGGTGCGCATGATCGCGATGTCCTCGGTCTTGTCCTTCACCAGCATGATGAGGCCCGAGACGATATTCAGCGTCGCGACCAGCACGATCAGCGTCAGGATGATGAACATCACATTGCGCTCGACCTCGAGCGCGTTGAAGAAGGTTCGGTTGCGCTGGCGCCAGTCGGACAGCACGAGCGGGCGCGGCGCATCTGCCTCGATCGCATCGCGCACCGCCTGTGTCTGGTCGGGATTGTCGATGAAGATCTCGATGACGTTCACGTCACCGTCGCGGTTGAAATAGGCCTGGCTCTCGCCGAGCGGCATGAAGACGAAGGAGGCGTCGAACTCCGACATGCCGATCTCGAAGATCGCCGTGATCGGATAGGCCTTGATCCGCGGCGCCGTGCCGAAGGGCGTCGAAGCCCCGCGCGGCGTGACGATGGTGATGGTGTCGCCGGCCTGCAGGCCGAGCGAGCCTGCGAGCCGCCGGCCGATGGCGACGCCGCCGGACGCCCCGAAACCGTCGAGCGTGCCCTGCTTGATGTTGTTGGCGACGAAGGGGATCGACTTGATGTCCTCCTCCGAGATGCCGCGCACCAGCACGCCGCCATTGCCGACCTGCGAGGAGGCCAACGCCTGCCCCTCGACCAGCGGGATCGCGAACTTGATGCCGGGCACCTTGCGCAGCCGCTGCGCCACCGCCTCGTAATCGTCGAGCGGCCGATCGATCGGGGTCGCGAAGATGTGGCCGTTGACGCCGACGATCTTCTCCAGCAGCTCCTTGCGGAAGCCGTTCATCACCGACATCACGATGATCAGCGTGGCGACGCCGAGCAGGATGCCGAGGAACGAGAAGCCGGCGATGACCGAGACGAAGCCTTCGCGGCGGCGCGTGCGCAGATAGCGTCCGGCGAGCAACCATTCGAAGCCGGCAAAGGGCTTCGTGCCGGTGGGCGCCGCTGCAGCAGGAGGCGCCTCGCTGGCCATGCTCATCGCCGCGCCCCGCTCACACGCTCTTGCCGGGGAAGCGGGCCAGGGCCGCCTCCAGCGAAACCAGCTCGCGTTCGCCGCCGGCGCGCCGCTTCAGCTCGACCTTGCCTTCGGCGAGGGATTTCGGCCCGACGATCACCTGCCAGGGCATGCCGATCAGATCGGCAGTGGCAAACTTGCCGCCCGGTCGCTCGTCGCGGTCGTCATAGAGCATGTCGTAGCCCTTGGCGGCGAGGCCCTTGTAGAGCTGCTCGCAGGCGGCATCGGTCGCGGCATCGCCAGTCTTCAGGTTGAGGATCGCGATGTCGAAGGGCGCGATCTCGTCGGGCCAGACGATGCCGGCCTCGTCATGGCCGGCCTCGATCAGCGCGGCGACGAGCCGGCTCGGGCCGATGCCGTAGGAGCCCATATGGACCGGCGTCTCGCGCCCGTCCGGGCCGGCGACCGTCGCGCCCATCGGCTCGGAGTACTTGGTGCCGAAATAGAAGATGTGGCCGACCTCGATGCCGCGGGCCGAAACCTGCTTGTCGGTCGGAATGGCGTCGAAGGCCGCCTTGTCGTGCATCTCCTCGGTGGCGGCGTAGAGGCTCGTCCACTTGTCGACGACGCCCTGCAGCCCGGCGACGCTGTCGAAATTGGTGTCAGCCGACGGCGTCTCGAAGCCGAGATAGTCCTGATGGCAGAAAACCTCGCTCTCGCCGGTCGAGGCGAGCACGATGAACTCGTGGGACAGGTCGCCGCCGATCGGGCCGGTGTCGGCCCGCATCGGGATCGCCTTCAGGCCGAGCCGCGCGAAGGTGCGCAGATAGGCGGTGAACATCCGGTTGTAGGCATGGCGCGCGCCGGCCTGGTCGAGGTCGAAGGAATAGGCGTCCTTCATCAGGAACTCGCGGCCGCGCATCACGCCGAAGCGCGGACGGACTTCGTCCCGGAACTTCCACTGGATGTGGTAGAGGTTGAGCGGCAGGTCCTTGTAGGACTTGACGTAGGACCGGAAGATCTCGGTGACCATCTCCTCGTTGGTCGGGCCGTAGAGCATCTCGCGGTCGTGCCGGTCCTTGAGCCGCAGCATCTCCTTGCCATAGGCGTCATAGCGTCCGCTCTCGCGCCAGAGATCGGCCGACTGGATCGTCGGCATCAGGATCTCGACGGCGCCGGCGCGGTTCTGCTCCTCGCGGACCACGGCGCTGATCTTGTTGAGGACGCGCAGGCCCAGCGGCAGCCAGGAGTAGATGCCGGCCGATTGCTGGCGGATCATGCCAGCGCGCAGCATCAGCCGATGCGAGACGATCTCGGCCTCCTTGGGCGTATCGCGCAGGATCGGCAGGAAATAGCGGGAGAGGCGCATCGCAGGGCTCTTCAGGAGGAGTTTGCGCCGGACGGCGCAGCGAGTCGGCAAGGCTTCAGAAACACCATCCCGGTCGCGAAATTGCAACCCGGCGAGTGCCTTAAACGCTGGACAGCGCCCTCACGCCTTGGTGGCGAAGGCAGCCTTCAGCGCGTGTTCGACCGGCGCCGGCACGAAGGCCGAGATATCGCCGCCCATGGCAGCGATCTGGCGCACCAGGGTGGCGGTGATATGGCGGGTCAGCGGCGTCGCCGGCAGAAACACGGTCTGCAGCTCCGGCGCCATCGCCGCATTCATGCCGACCATCTGCATCTCGTAGTCGAGATCGGTACCGTCGCGCAGCCCGCGGATGATGATGCTCGCCCCGGCCTTGCGGGCCGCGTCGACGGCCAGATCATCGAAGGTCACGACCTCGAAGCTCGCGCCGGCCGCCTCCGCCAACGGCTGCGCGACGACACGCAGCAGCGCGGCACGCTGCTCGACGGAAAGCACCGGCTTCTTTCCGGGGTGGACGCCGATCGCGAGCACGAGCCGGTCGCATAGTTTGGACGCCGCCGCGATGACGTCGGCATGGCCGTTGGTCACGGGATCGAAGGAGCCGGTGTAGAAGGCGGTACGCATGCGCCAGCGTTAGCCAAAGCGCTGAGCGACGACAAGCGCTCAGGCGACGCGAAGTTCGGCGATCAGCCGGTCGACGCGGCCTTCGAGCGCCTGCGCCAGCCCAGTCAGCTCGCCCGCTGCGGCCAGCACGGCCTCGGCCGAGCCGGCCGTCTGGTGCGAGGCGAGCGCCACCTGCCCCGTCGCCTGGCCGATCTGGACGATCTCCTGCGTCGCGGCGACGACGTCGGCGGCAATGGCATGCGTCGCCTCGTGCTGGCGCAGCATGGTGTGCGCGGTGCGCCGCGTCGCCTCGCTCAGCTCCTGCACCATGGCCCGAATCCCGGCCATGCCTTCGACCGTGGCGGCGGTCGCCCGGTTCATCGCGTCGATCTGTAGCGCGATATCCTGAGTGGCACCGGCGGTCTGGGTCGCGAGCGACTTCACCTCGGCGGCGACGACGGCAAAGCCCCTTCCCGCCTCGCCGGCCCGAGCCGCCTCGATGGTCGCGTTGAGGGCGAGCAGATTGGTCTGGCCGGCAATGGCCGAGATCAGGCCGACGACCTCGGAGACACGAGCCGCGCCCGTGGCCAGCCCGTCGACGACCTGGCTGACCTCGTCGGCGTGCCTGTGCGCCTGCCCCGCCGTGAGATCGGAGTGGCGGACTTCGGCCGACAGGCTGTCTACGGCGCCGAGCAGATCCTGCGCCGCGCGCTCGATCGAGTGGACCCGGGCGATCGCATTGCCGGTCGAGACATCGGCGTCGGCGGCGCCAGTCCTGGCCTCGCTGGCGCTCTCGCTGAGCTGGTCGGCAGTGGCGGCGAGCGCCCCTGCCGCCGTCGCGACGGACGCGCTGACGGTGCGGACCGATTGCTCGAGCTCGCCGGCAAGTTCGCCGAGCAGGCTGCGGCGATGCCGGTCGGCCTCGGCGCGGCGCGTCTCCTGCTGCGCCTCGCGCCATTGCGCCTCGCGCTGCAATGTCTCGCGGATCACGCCGATCGAGGCGGCGATGCCGCCGATCTCGTCGCGTCGTTGGGCGCCGGGTATGGGCTGGTCGGTGCGGCCGGCTGCGATGCCGGCAAGCGCGTCGGAGAGCCCACCGATCGGCCTCGCCACCGACCAGCCGAGCAGGATCGCAAAGCCTAGCAGAGGCGCCAGGACGAGCAGGCCCGCAGTGACGATCGCCCCCTGGATCTTGCCGACGACGGCGAAGGCGGTGCGTTCCGGCTCGGTGAGCCAGAGCTGCCAGTGCCAGTCGCCGGCCGAGATCTTCTGGCCGCTGGCGACGAGGGGCGTGCCGTCAAGGCTCGACATCCGCAGCAACGCATCACCCGAAAGCGCGGCCAGCCGGCGCTGGTCGAGCGTATCGCGCGGCGCCGATGCCTCGCGGCGCGCCGAGGGGCTGGAACGCATGATGCCGTCATCGCCGATGACGAAGACACCGATCTCACCGACCCCGGCAGCATTGGCGCGGAGCACATCGTCGATCAGCCCGGAATTGACGGCGATGACGATGGTCCCGCTCTGCTCGGTTTCCCCGGATTCAGTGTCGTAGAAGGGCGCTGCCAGAAAGGCGCGGGGTTCGCCGCCGAACAACTCGTAGGGCGCGAAATCGCGCAGTATCTGCGTGCCGGCGGGCTTGTGGCGGGCCTCATCGACCACATGGGCGAGCCCGGTATCGGCGAGCTGCGGATCGCTGAGGAGACGGCCGAATTCAGGGCCCTTGGTGACGCTGTAGACCACCCTGCCCTTCATCGAGACCAGGTAGATGTCGGCGTAGTTGAACTGCTTCAGAGCCGCCGCATAGGTCTCGTGGATCCGGACATGACGCCAGGAATAGCCATGCTGGTGGCCCTGGCCGGTCAGCGCGATGCGCTCGGCCGCGGGTCGCATCCCGTCTCCCTGATAGTGAGCGAGGATGCTGTTGAGATCATGCGAGCCGAGCTCCAGCCACTTGCCGAGCTCGTCCAGCGCCGAGACCGTATAGGCGCTGCGGGCCTGCACCGCGAGTTCGGACCGCAGCAGCACGAGTCGGCGTTCGATGGCGCGCGAATGGCTCTCGGCCAGCGCATGCAGCCGCGCTCGCGCCGCTTCATGGGCCCAGTTGGAGATGGCGAGATAGGCGGAGACACCGACGGCTATCGCTGCAAGACAGGCGAGCGCGAGCATGGCGGCGGGAAGCCGCACCCTTAGGCTGAACACTGCTCTGTATCCCCGCTCGATCTTCAGTCGATTGCGGGCGATACAACCCTAAGCCGGTTAACTTTGCTTGAAGCTGCCGGTTTGGCCGATCGGAGCCCCCGCCTTGCCGCGGAGAGAGCCCGGGGACGGGGTCAGCGCCGCGAGTGCGGCGGCGCTGCCGACGACGACGGCCAGAAGAACGATGAAGACAGCCATGAGCGAAACGCGACGCCGACGCTGGACAAGAAAGCCGAGCTGCATGGATTGTTCTTTGCGAATCAGTGCGTTGCACGAAGCTTCGAGGTGCGGTAGCCGGCGGGCTCCAGCATGGCTGGAATATGTCGAATTCGTGTCTGCGCCCTCACCGGCCATTTCGTGTTTGCATCGCGCCGACAAGTTTGCCTAAAGCCAGCCCATGCTCACCCTCAGCGATATCACCTACCGGCTCGGCGACAGGCTGCTGCTGGACAAGGCCGGCGCGGCGCTGCCGACAGGCGCGCGCGTCGGGCTGGTCGGCCGCAACGGCACCGGCAAGACGACCCTGTTCCGCATCATCACCGGCGACCTTTCGCCCGAAGGTGGCAGCGTCAGCCTGCCGCGGGGCATGCGCATTGGCGGGGTCGCGCAGGAGGCCCCCGGCGGACCGGAAACGCTGATCGAGGTCGTGCTGGCGGCCGATACCGAGCGCTCCGCGCTGATGAAGGAGTCCGAGACCGCGACGGACCCGCTGCGCATCGCCGAGATCGAGACCCGGCTCGCCGATATCGGCGCCCATTCCGCCCCGGCCCGCGCCGCGACGGTACTCTATGGGCTCGGCTTCGACGAGGCCGCGCAGCAGCGCCCCTGTTCCGACTTCTCGGGTGGCTGGCGCATGCGCGTCGCGCTCGCCGCGGTGCTGTTCTCCGAGCCCGACCTGCTGCTGCTCGACGAGCCGACCAACTATCTCGACCTCGAAGGCACGCTCTGGCTCTACGACTATCTCGAGCGCTATCCGCATACCGTGCTGGTGGTCAGCCATGACCGCGAGCTGCTCGACACCTGCGTCGACCACATCCTGCATCTCGACCAGGGCAAGCTGACGATCTATCGCGGCGGCTACAGCGCCTTCGAGAAGCTCCGCGCCGAGAAGCAGGCCAATCTCGCCAGGCAGCGCGAGAAGCAGGACGCCGAGCGCAAGCATCTCCAGGCCTTCGTCGATCGCTTCAAGGCGAAGGCAACCAAGGCGCGGCAGGCGCAATCGCGCGTCAAACGCCTGGAGAAGATGCAGGAGATCGCGACCATCGAGGATCGCGACGTCCAGCCCTTCTCCTTCCCCGCACCCGAACGGCCGCTGTCGCCGCCGATGGTCGTGCTCGAAGGCGCAAGCGCCGGCTATGGCGACCGAACCATCCTGTCGCGGCTCAACCTGACCTTGTCGCCCGACGATCGCATCGCCCTGCTCGGCTCGAACGGCAACGGCAAGTCGACCTTCTGCAAGCTGATCGGCGGGCGGCTCGAGCCGAAGACCGGCCAGATGCGACGCTCGTCCAAGCTCCAATCCGCCTACTTCGCCCAGCACCAGCTCGACGAACTCCGGATGGAGGACACGCCCGTCGGCCATATCCGCGAGCTGATGCCGGACCAGCCGGAGGCCCGGGTCCGCGCCCGGACGGCGCAGATCGGCTTTCCCGCAGCCAAGGCCGACACGCCGGTGAAAAATCTCTCCGGCGGCGAGAAGGCTCGCCTGATGCTTGGCATCGCCACCTTCGGCGGGCCGCATCTGATGATCCTCGACGAGCCGACCAACCATCTCGACATCGACAGCCGCACGGCGCTGGTCAGGGCGATCAACGACTATCCCGGCGCCGTGATTCTGGTCAGCCACGATCGCTTCCTGATCGAGGCCTGCGCCGACCAGCTCTGGCTGGTTGCCGACGGCACGGTGAAGAGCTTCGACGGCGACATGGAGGATTACCGCAGCCTGGTGCTCGGCGGCGCCAAGGCGGCGCGGCGCGAGAAATCGGGCAAGCAGGAGGCGCCCCCCTCTGGCGGCAAGGCCGAGGATCGCAAGGGCAACGCCCAGAAGCGCGCGGCGCAAGGGCCGCTGCGCCAGAAGCTCAACCTCGCCGAGGCACGAATCGCCAAGCTCACCGGGCTGATCGAGAAGGTCGACGAAGTACTCGGCAATGGCGCGGCTTTCGCGCGCGACCCCGAGAAGGCGCTGCAGCTCTCACGCCAGCGCGCCGAACTCGCCGAGGCTCTCGGCGCGGCCGAAGAGGAATGGCTCTCGCTGAGCGAAGAGCTGGAGAGCGCCTGAATGCGCCTCCGTGCTCGCTAAACTCCCTGTCGGCTGGACTTACCTTCGAGGGCGCAGTTTCATGGCAATGGGGACTGGGCCATGACATCTAAGCATATCGTCATTCTCGACACGGAAACCACGGGCGTTCAGCGATACGATCGAATCGTCACGCTGGCGGCAATCCGGGTGAGCGAAAACAGCGAAACGCCGGAAACCCTCTATCGCTGCTTCGACCCGCGCAAGGACAGCCATCCCGGCGCCGCCCGCATCCATGGCTGGGATGATTGGACGACGCGGTTTCAAGATTTGTTCGCCGACCATGCTGACGAACTTCATCGCTGGCTTTCACAGAGCGACTTGCTCGTGATGCACAACGCCGAGTTCGATCTCCACTTCGTCAATCGGGAGTTTCGAAAATGTGGCCTCCCGCCCCTGACGGCGCCGGTCTATTGCACGCTGGAGCGGGCAAGATCGGCGTGGCCCGGCAAGGCAGGCCTGGATGCCTGCGCCAAACGCCTGGGCCTCGAGCGGGTAACCGACAAGCACCACCCGCTTGAGGACGCCTTTCTGACCTGGAATCTATATCGGTATTTCCAGGGCGTCCCGAGGCTTTCGCGTCGCAGCCAGTGGCCGGAACCCGAGAATATGCGCCCCGCCCCTCCTAGGCCAATCGGGAACCTCCCCAGGCGCCACGCCAAGCGACCGGGCACCGCCGGTTTGCGATGGACGCCTTCGCAACGAAAGGCGGCTGAGCGTCTCGCGCGACCGGTAGCGATTCTCCTCGTTTTCCTTGCCCTTTCGGACAGCCATTTCGCCACTCAGGAAAAGGCGGTGATATGGGATCTGGTTCGGAGAGCCGCGGAGAGACTCGACCTACCGTCTTCCGAGTTGGACACAGAATCGGTCGCGGCGGAGTTGCTGGAATTGGTGCCGACGCGCACCCTAGTCACCCGCGCGATGGATGCCGTTCTCGGCGATGAAACGTGGCGTGAACACTTGCCGAAGCTCATGACAGCAATGGTCATGGCCGACGGAATATTTGTTGCCGATGAGCGCGCGGCGCTGGGAAAAGTGAAGGAGGTGCTTCTGAAGCAGCGCCCTTTCAGCGCCCAATGACCTCGGCGCCTCTGCCTAGTGAAGCTCAGGTGCTGCTTGGCGAGGTGCCCGGCTCCAAAAGAACGGGCTTGAGCACGATGAGCGGCCTTAGCCCTGCTGCTCGGGCTGCCCCGGCTTGACGATGCGGCTCAGGCGGTTGTCGGTGAACATGTAGATCTCGCGCCCGCCGGGCTCGGCATAGAGCACCTGGACCTCGCGCTGGCCCTTGCCGCTCTCGCCGATGAGCACGTCGGTCGGCCGCTTGGCCTTCAGCCTGACCAGCTCGCATTCGGTGATGCCGGGCGCGATCTCCCTCGGCAGTGGTCGCGTCGCCGGATCGAGCGAAACATCGGCCGCGCATTCGCCTTCGGGCGTCAGCATCGCCTCCTGCGTCGAGACGCGGGCCGTGGCGCTGCTGCTGCGCGTGCCGCGCTCGTCGGAAACGAAGGAATACCCGCCCATGTCGACGGAACAGCCGGCGAGCGCAGCCGCCAGGGCCAGGGCAACAGGAATTTTCACGCTTTCTTCTCCCAGCGGCCGGTGTCGTCCTGCTGCCAATAGGTCGCAGCCAGGCCCCGCGCTCGCAATTTCTTCCAGTCCTCGCGGGCCGAAGCCAAAGCTTCCGGATCATCCCCGTCGAACATCAGGATGACGCGCTCATAGGCGTCCAATGCGTCGGGAATGCGGACACCATCGACGCAGAAACGGACCTGCGCCGCATTCGGATTGTCCGAGTCGGTGGTGAGCACGATCGGGTTGCCGGCGGCGTCCGGCTCGCTGGCGGTACCGTGCGGCAGGAAGGAATCGTCAGCATAGGTCCAGAGCCGGTCGTCGAGCGAGGCGAGACGCTCGCGGCTGGAGCACTCGACGACCACCTTCCAGCCGCGCACAAGCGAGCGCTCGAGCAAGGTCGGCAAGACCTGCTCGAGCGGACGGGACTGCAGATGGTAGAACCAGATCTCGGCCATGACGCCGGCTTTTCCAGCAGCTTACGCGCGCGGGCTGATAATGCGAATCAAGCCTCGTAGTGATCCGCCACCAGCCGGTCGAGCAGGCGTACGCCCCAGCCCGAGCCCCAGGAGCGGTTGATCTCGGTGCTGAGCGACCCCATGCCGGTTCCGGCGATGTCCAGATGGGCCCAGGGCGTGTCGTTGACATGGCGCTGCAGGAACTGCGCCGCGGTGATCGAGCCGCCATGGCGCCCGGCCGAGTTCTTCATGTCGGCGAACTTGGAATCGATCATCTTGTCGTAGGCTGCGCCGAGCGGCATGCGCCAGACCGTCTCGCCGGTGGCCTTGCCGGCAGCGAAAAGCCGCTCGGCCAGCGCGTCATTGTTCGAGAACAGGCCGGCATTCTCCTGCGCCAGCGCGACCAGGATGGCGCCCGTCAGCGTCGCCAGGTTGACCATGAAGGCCGGCTTGAAGCGCTCCTGCGTGTACCAGAGCACGTCGGCGAGCACGAGCCGGCCTTCGGCATCGGTATTGATGATCTCGATGGTCTGGCCGGAGAGCGAGGTCACGATGTCGCCGGGACGCTGGGCGTTGCCGTCAGGCATGTTCTCGACGAGACCGATGACGCCGACCGCGTTGACTTTGGCCTTCCGGGCCGCGAGCGCGTGCATCAGCCCGGTGACGCAGGCGGCGCCCGCCATGTCGCCCTTCATGTCCTCCATGCCGCCAGCCGGCTTGATCGAGATGCCGCCGGTGTCGAAGGTCACACCCTTGCCGACGAAGGCGACCGGCTGCTCGCCCTTGCCAGCGCCGTTCCAGCGCATCACCACGACGCGGCTCTCGCGCCGCGAGCCCTGGCCGACGCCGAGCAGCGCGCGCATGCCGATCTTCTTCAGCTGCTTCTCGTTGAGAATCTCGACCTCGACGCCAAGCTTCTCGAGCTTGGCCGCGCGGTCGGCGAACTCCTCGGGGTAGAGCACGTTCGGCGGCTCGTTCACGAGATCGCGAGCGAGCTCTACGCCACCGGCGATCGCCTCGCGCGCCTTCAGCGCCTTCTTGACAGCCGACGGGTCGGCGACGCGCAGGATCGCGGTCTTCGGCTCGCTCTGCTCAGCCTCGCGGCTCTTGGTCTTGTACTGGTTGAAGGCATAGGAACGCAGCTTCAGGCCAAGGCCGATCTCGGCGACCTCGGCGGCGGAGAGCTCGCTTTCCGGGAGGGCGGCGATGATGTCGGCGCTGCGACCATGGCCGAGCCGGCCGGCGATGGCGCCGCCGAGCAGGGCGAAATCGAGCTTGTCGCGCTCGCCATCCGGCCCGGTTCCGATCAGGATCAGCCGCTCGTAGCTTGCCCCTTCGGGTGCCAGGACGGTGAGGCCCGAGAGAGATTTGCCCTTGAAGCGCTCGGCCGCGGCCGCCCGGGCAATCAGGCTGCGACCGCCCTCGCCCAGCCATTCCTCGGCGGCCTGCGCCGGCACGAGCTTGTCCGAGACGAGGATGACGAGATCCTCCCCGGTGACGGCGTTCGGGGCTTTGACCTCAAGCTTCAGGCGCTGCGACATCGACGGCTCACATTGGCGGAGGGCGGACGGAAGGGGCGGGATCGACTGGCAATGGCGCGGGACGGCCACAAACGATTCCCGTTTGCGCCATGATCGAAGCTATACCATAGGAGCTTCGAGGCGAGCCGTCCAAGGGCAGCGCCTTCGCCCTTGTGCCCGCCTGCCCAGGATCGAACCGCGTGCGTTTTGGACTGCTCGACCGCTACATCCTCAAGATTGCCGCGGTGGCGACGGTCATCCTGCTCGTCGGCCTGACCAGCGTCATCTGGGTGACGCAGGCCCTGCGCGAAGTCGACCTGATCACCGGCAAGGGCCAGACGGTGGTGATCTTCTTCACCGTGACCCTGCTCTCGCTGCCGGCGCTGATCGCCGGCATCGCGCCGGTCGCGCTGTTCATGGCGACCCTCTACACGCTCAACAAGCTCAACAGCGATTCCGAGCTGATCGTTATGAATGCGACCGGGGTCGCGCCGAAGCGCCTGACCCGGCCATTCCTGGTGCTGACGCTGGCGACGGCGGCGCTGGTTGGCTGGATGTCGGTCTCGGTCATGCCGGCCGGCTTCCGCGCCTTGCGCGACCTGATCACCATGATCCGTGCCGACTTCGTCGCAAACGTCGTCAAGGAAGGCCAATTCGTCTCACTCGATTCCGGCGTCACCTTCCACTACCGCGAGCGCTCGGGCCAGGCCCTGCTCGGCATCTTCATGCAGGACCGGCGCGACCCGAACCAACCAGCCATCTACATCGCCGAGCGTGGCCAGACCGCGGAAGCCGACGGCAACAGCTTCCTGATGCTGGAAAAAGGCACGATCCAGCGCGAGAGCCGCGACCGGAACTCGAGCTCGATCATCTCGTTCGAGCGCTATGCGCTCAACCTCTCCGCCCTGTCGGGCGATTCCGACGGAGCCGGCGGCGGCGACGGCGACAAGGTGATCTATAAGCCGCGCGAGCGAACGACCTGGGCGCTGCTGACCCAGGACAAGAATGAGCCCTACTACAAGATTCAGGAAGGCCGCTTCCGCGCCGAGCTGCACAACCGTCTCTCGGCGCCGCTCTACCCGATTGCCTTCATGCTGGTCGCCTTCGCCGTGCTCGGCGAGGCGCGCACCACCCGCCAGGGCCGCGCCGTCGCCATCCAGCTCGCGATCCTGCTGGTCGGGGCGATCAGAATCGGTGCCTACGCCGCCTGGACCGCGAGCGTCCGCTCTGGATTCGCGGTCGTGCTGCTCTATGTGCTGCCGCTCGTCACCATCGCTGTGTCGGCAAGCATGATCGCCTTCGGCGCGCGGGCGCGAGCGGTCCTCGACCGGCTGACGGACTCGCTGGCCGCACCTTTCCTCGCCATCTCGGCACGCTGGCGGCGAAGCTGATGCTGCTCTTCAAGACCTTTGGGCGCTATCTCACCCAGCGCTTCTTCCGCGCCATATTGAGCGTGTTCGGGACGTTTTTCTTCCTGATCCTGACGCTCGACTTCGTCGAACTGATGCGCCGCGCCGGCGACTCGCCGGTCGCGACCACGCCGAGCATCATCCAGCTCGCGCTCTATCGCGCGCCTTCGGTCGCCGAGCAGATCTTCCCCTTCGCCGTCCTTTTCGGCGGAATGTTCGCCCTGCTGAATCTGAGCCGGAAGCTCGAATTGGTGGTAGCCCGCTCGGTCGGAATCTCGGCCTGGCAATTCCTGCAGCCGGCTGCCCTGGTCGCAGGGCTGATCGGTCTGATCTCGATCGGCATCTACAACCCCGTCGCGGCCGAGCTGAAGCAGCGCGCCACCAAACTGGAAGCCTCGCTATTCGCCAGAACCGGGCAGGTAGCCAGCGGCAAGGAGATCTGGATTCGCCAGCGCAGCATTGATGGCCAGGCAATCATCAGGGCGGCAGCAGCTCTGGAGGACGGCGTAGGCCTCGCCCAGGTCGCGTTCTTCAACTACGCCCCGGACGGCGGCTTCAGCGAGCGCATCGAGGCCCGCCAGGCGGTGCTGCATCATGGCTACTGGGAGCTTTCGGATGCCCGGGTGACCTCGGTCATGGAAGAGCCACAGAGCTACACGACATACCTCGTCGCGACCAATCTGGAGCCCGAGCAGGTGCGGCAAAGTTTCACTCCACCGGACTCGGTAGGCTTTTGGTCGATGCCGACCGTGATCGAGCGGACCCGCAAGGCCGGACTCGACACGACGCGCTACGAATTGCGCTACGAATCCCTGAAAGCCCGCCCGCTGCTGCTCATCGCGATGATTCTGGTGGCTGCATCCGTTTCCTTAAGATTTTTCCGGTTTGGTGGTGTTACCAAGCTGGTGGTAGGTGGCGTGGCGGCCGGGTTCATGCTCTATGTGGCTACGCAACTATCTGAGGAGTTGGGCTCATCGGGGATCATCAACGCCCCGGTGGCCGCGTGGCTGCCCGCGATCGTGGGCAGCCTGCTCGGCGCTCTTGCCCTCCTTCATCAGGAAGACGGCTGATAGTACGGTGCCTATGGTTAATTTTGGATTGAGTTCATGGTTCCGGGCGTGAGACGCATCGCGCGCCTTGCCGCAGCGACCGCGCTGGCGACGACGCTCGCGCCGGTCTTCGCGGGACCGAACCTTGCCTTCGCGCAAAGCGCCGCCAAGCCGCAGGAGCGTATGGTCGTGGACGCGCGCGAGCTCGTCTACGACAAGGACAAGAACACGGTCTCGGCCGTCGGCGACGTCCAGATTCTCTATCAGGGCCGCACCATCGAAGCCGACCGCGTCGTCTACGACCGGATGAGCAAGCGCGTCGTGGCGACCGGCAACGCCCGCATCACCGAGTCTAACGGCACCGTCATCACCGGCGACCGCTTCAATCTGACCGACGACTTCCGCGACGGCTTCATCGATTCGCTGCGCGTCGTGAACACCGACAAGACCCGCTTTTCGGCTCCGCGGGCCGAGCGCACCGACGGCGAGGTCTTCGTTTTCGACAAGGGCATCTACACCGCCTGCGAACCCTGCGCCGAGAACCCTGAAAAGCCGCCCTTCTGGCAAGTCCGCGCTGCCCGGATCATTCACAAGAAATCCGAGCAGATGATCTATTACGAGGATGCCCGGCTCGAGTTCGCCGGCATTCCGATCGCCTATATCCCCTACATGTCGGGGCCGGACGCGACCGTTAAGCGCAAGACTGGATTCCTGTCGCCGAAATTCATCAACACGTCGGCGCTGGGTGTTGGCGTCGGCCTGCCCTATTTCATCAATCTCGCGCCGAACTACGACGTCACGCTGACCCCGACCTATCTGTCCCGCCAGGGTCTCCTCGGCGAGGTCGAATGGCGCCATCGCTTCGCTAACGGCTCCTACAACATCCGCGCCGCGGGTATCTTCCAGCAGGACAAGGACGCTTTCCTGAAGAGCCCCTTCGGCGCGGGCGACGATGATTTCCGCGGCTCGATCGAGACCGCCGGCAAGGTCTTCATCAATCCGCGCTGGACCTTCAACTGGGATATCGCCGGCTCGACCGACCGGTTCTTCTACAAGAATTACCGCATCCGAAGCGAGAGCATCACGAACGGCAGTTACCTGCAGGAATCGACGTCGAGCGTGGGGCTTAACGGCCAGAGCGCCAACGCCTGGTTCGATATGCGGGGCTACTACTTCCAACCGCTCAGCTATCTCGACTGGCAGAAGCAGCAGCCAGTCGCGCTACCGGTGGTCGACTACAACAAGCGGCTCCACAAGCCCTCGCTGATCGGCGGCGAGCTCTCCTTCACCGTCAACATCACGCATCTTTCGCGTGAGGCGGCGGCGTTCCAGGGCATCCCGAACCAGGACCGATATCTCCTGAACATCCCGGCGACCCCGACGATGGCCGGCTATGGTTTGTACGACGGCTGCGCCGTCTACCAGAAGGACCGCTGCCTGATCCGTGGCCTCGCTGGCAACATCGCCCGTGCGACGGCCGAGGTCGCCTGGCGGCGTAATTTCACCGACTCGTTCGGCCAGATCTGGACGCCTTACGCTTCGATGCGGGCCGACATCTTCTCCGTGAATCCGAACACGACGGACTACACCAACTACCATGTCCGCACGATCGCCGACGCGACGGACGACGTGTTCGGGCGGGTGATGCCGGCGGCCGGCCTGATGTACCGCTACCCCTTCGTTGCCACGACCTCGTGGGGCACGCACATTCTCGAGCCCGTGGCTCAGATCGTCGCCCGGCCGAACGAAACCAACAGCATGCGCGTCGCCAACGAAGATGCGCAGAGCATGGTCTTCGACGACACCAACCTGTTCGAGTGGAACAAATTCTCGGGCTACGACCGGGTCGAGGGCGGCACCCGCGCCAATATCGGCCTGCGCTATTCCGGTACGTTCGGCAAGGATTCCTACGCCAATCTGCTCTTCGGCCAGTCCTACCATCTCGGTGGCCGCAACTCGTACGCGACCGGCGATCTGGTCAATACCGGCCTCCAGTCCGGCCTCGATACCCGCAACTCGGATTACGTCGCCCGCGCACAGTACCAGCCGTTCAAGGGGCTGCTCTTCCAGGGCGGAGCGAGGTTCGACGAGTCGAACTGGGAGGCGCAGCGCATCGACGCCTCGGCCTCCTACACGCACAAGCTCTTCGCGACTACCGTCGGCTACAGCCGTTACGAGCCGCAGCCGCAACTCGGCATCCCGCGGCGGCGTGAAGGTCTCAGCCTGAGCCAGTCCTTCAGCTTCGCGCAGTACTGGAGCGTCCGCGGTAGCGTGCTGTTCGACCTCGACAAGTACAAGTACGACCGCGAGCGCTATCGCGACGCCTTTGTCGCCAACCAGCTCAATCCGGCGCTCTATGCTGCCCCGGTCTATCCCAAGACCGGGCCGTTCCAGACGGCCGGTCTGTCTGCGGGGCTGCGATACCAGGACGAGTGCACGATCTTCGACGTGACCTATACGCAGTCCTATGCCGACCGGCAGGCGGGAGCGAAGGACGACACGCGGACCGTGATGTTCCGGCTCGAACTGCGGACCCTGGGCGAGATCAGCTATTCGCAGAATCTCGGCACCAACAGCTCTGGCGACGGCGTCGCCAGCAACTGACGAAGTAAAGACGCGGTCTCGCCATCGCTCCGGAGGGAGGCCGCGCTTGCGCAATCATCTTTTGGCCCTGACACAGGGCGATCCCGCCGGGGTCGGCCCGGAGATCAGCCTGATGGCCTGGCTGCTGCGCAGGCAGCAGCGGCTGCCGGCCTTCGCCTATCTCGGTAATGCCCTTGCCCTGCAGGCGCTGGCAGAACGGCTTGGGCTGGCGGTACCGGTCCGGAGCGTCACGTGGGAAGAGGCGACCGCCGCCTTCGACGAGGCACTTCCGGTTGTCGAGATCGATGGAGCGTCGCCCGCCGAGCCGGGTAGGCCCAACCCGGCCAATGCGGCGGGCGTGATCGGAGCGATCGAGCGCGGTGTCGCAGCCGTTGAATCCGGACTGGCGGCGGCGCTCGTCACCAACCCGATCGCCAAGAGCGTGCTCTATGCCGCAGGCTTCAGCCATCCCGGCCACACCGAGTTCCTCGCCGAGCTCGCCGGACGCAGCGGCAAGGCCGTGCCGCAGCCGGTGATGATGATCTGGTCGGAGGGGCTCGCCGTCGTACCCGTGACGATCCATGTGCCGCTCTCGGCCGTGCCGGGTCTGCTCACCACCGAACTGATTGTCGAGACCGGAAAGATCGTCGCGGCCGATCTTGCGCGGCGCTTCGGTATCACCCGTCCCCGGCTGGCGCTGAGCGGGCTCAATCCGCATGCGGGCGAAGGCGGAGCGCTCGGATCCGAGGACGATGCGGTCGTCGCCCCGGCGGTCACTGAACTGCGCGCGCTCGGCATCGACGCCAGCGGACCCTACCCGGCCGATACGATGTTCCATGAAAGGGCGCGCGCCAGTTATGATGTCGCGCTCGCCATGTATCACGACCAGGCGCTGATCCCGATCAAGACGATCGCCTTCGACGAGGGGGTCAACGTCACGCTCGGCCTGCCCTTCATCCGGACCTCGCCGGACCATGGCACCGCATTCGATATCGCCGGCAAGGGCACGGCGCGGCCCGACAGCCTTTGCGCGGCGCTGAGGCTCGCCGCCAGGATGGCGGAAGCCGAGATGGAGACGCAGGCATGAGCGCATCGGATGGCCTTGCCCAGGACGGGCTGCCGCCGCTACGCGAGGTGGTCGAGCGCCATGGCCTGATGGCCCAGAAGGCGCTCGGCCAGAACTTCCTGTTCGACCTCAACCTGACCGGTCGGATCGCGCGGGCGGCCGGGCCGCTCGCCGGACAGACGGTCGTCGAGATCGGGCCTGGCCCCGGCGGACTGACACGGGCGCTGCTGGCGAACGGCGCCGAACGCGTGATCGCGATCGAGCGCGACCGCCGCTGCCTGCCGGCGCTGGCCGAGATTGCGGCGCACTATCCCGGGCGGCTAGAGGTCGTCGACGGCGACGCGCTCGCCGTCGACCTCTCGCATTTGCTTGGCGGCGGCGAAGCGCGGATCGTCGCCAACCTGCCCTATAATATCGGCACGCCTCTGCTCGTCGGCTGGCTCAGCGCCGAGCCCTGGCCGCCCTGGTGGAGTTCGCTGACCCTGATGTTCCAGCGCGAGGTTGCGGAACGCATCGTCGCGACGCCCGATCAGCGCGCCGCCTACGGACGCCTTGCGGTGCTTGCCGGCTGGCGCTGCGAAGCGAAAATCCTGTTCGATGTGCCGAAGACCGCTTTCGTGCCGCCGCCGAAGATCACCTCCTCGATCGTGCAACTCATGCCGCGGCAGCACCCCGAGCCCTGCGACCGCCGGCTGCTGGAGCGGGTCACGCTCGCCGCCTTCGGGCAGCGTCGCAAGATGCTGCGCCAGAGCCTGAAGCCGGTGCTCGCCGAGCCGACGCCGATCATCGAGGCCGCAGGCCTGTTGCCGACGGCGCGGGCCGAAGAGATCCCGGTCTCGGGCTTCGTGCGCCTCGCGAACGCGCTGGCAGAAGCGCTGTAGGCTGGGGGGCGGCGCAATCAGCGGCCCCGCCAGCTTCTCAGACCGTCGGCTCCTCGAGCAGTTGCTCAACAAAGCTCGCCATTCCGGTCGCGCGTGCGCGCTTCAGGCGTTCGGCGACGAGGATCGCGCGAACCGATTCATAGGCCGCGCCGAGATCGTCATTGATGATGACGTAGTCGTAGACGCTCCAGCGCGCGATCTCGTCGCGGGCATTTGCGAGGCGTTTGGCGATGACCTCGGGTGCATCCTCGGCGCGCCGCACAAGGCGCGAGCGCAGCTCGGCCATGGAGGGCGGCAGGATGAAGATCGCGACGACGTCGTCGCGGGCCTTTTCGAGGATCTGCTGCGTGCCCTGGTAGTCGATGTCGAAGAGCACGTCGCGACCGGCCTTGAGCGCCTCCTCGACCGGCTTGCGCGGCGTGCCATAGCCATTGCCATGGACTTCCGCGGATTCGAGCAGCTCGTCGCGCTGGCGCAAACCGTCGAACAAATCGCGCTCGATGAAATGGTAGTGAACACCCTCGATCTCCGACGGCCGGCGGGCGCGCGTCGTCACCGACACGGAGAGGTCGAGATTGGTCTCCTTCTGCGACAGCGTGCGCGTCAGGGTCGACTTGCCGGCGCCGGAGGGCGACGACAGGATCAGCATCAGGCCGCGACGGGCCGGGCGGACGAGATCAGCCATCGCCATCATTCCACGTTCTGAACCTGTTCGCGGAGCTGGTCGACCGTCGTGCGCAGATCGAGGCCGATGCGCGACAGGCCGGGATCGCCGGCCTTGGCGCAGAGCGTCGAGGATTCACGGCCGAACTCCTGCGCGAGGAAGTCGAGCTTGCGGCCGATAGGCCCGCCCTGGGCGAGCAGTTCGCGCAGACCGGTGACGTGTGCATGCAGCCGGTCGATCTCCTCGCGGATATCGGCCCGCACGGCGAGCAGGGCCGCCTCCTGATGCAGGCGCTGGGCGTCCAGGGCATTGCCGGTTTCGAGCAGCGCGGCGACCTGCGCGGCGAGACGCGCCTTCACCGCCTCGACGCTGCGCGCGGGGTGGCTCTCGGCCTCCCCAGTCAACCGGGCGATGGTGGCGAGATGCCCCCCGATCACGGTCTCCAGCGCGAGGCCTTCGCCGAGACGCGCCTGCTTGAGCGAGGCGACGAGCCGCTCGAGCGCGGCCAGAACCGGCTTCTCGAGCGCCGAGGCGGCATCCTCCGCCTCCTCGGCGATCTCGACGACGCCCCGAATGGCGAGAAGACCGTCGAGCGAGGCCGGAGCCATGCCGGCCGGCAGGGACACGGTGGCCGCAGCTTCGACCAGGGCGGCCAGCGCCTCCTGGTTGATCCGTGGGCGCGCCGGCGCCGCCGCGCTCGTGATGGCGAGATTGACGTGCAGCGTGCCGCGCGAGAAGGCAGCGGACATCTGCTTGCGCGCGGCTTCCGAGAACTGCTCGAAGCCCGGCGGAACGCGGACACGGACATCGAGGCCGCGGCCGTTGACGCTGCGCACCTCCCAGGCAAAGGCGTGGGTGGCGACGGTCCCGGCCTCACGCGCGAAGCCCGTCATGCTTTCGATTGCCATATTACGATCTTCCTGCCCGCGAATGCGGCCGGACCCTAGACAGCGCTTGTCACAACGACAAGCGCGCGATGTGGAAAGACGCGGTCAGGGCCGCAGGGCCGGAACGACCTTCGGGCTGTTCAGGTCGAAGGTCCGGTTGCGCAGCGGATCGCGATCGGTTCCTTCCGAAGCGTCGAAGGCGCGCGCGCGGGTACCGTCAGTCCCGCCCTGCGCCGTCTGGCCGGCACGGCGGTTGCCCGGTACCGGGAAGCTCTCGGGCTGCCCCGCGGCCTGCATGCCCTGCCCGGCGCCGCCCGGCGCTTCGGTGCGGGAATCGGGCGACGGGGGCGGCTCGGCCTTGTCGATGCTGGCCTCCGGCGCCGGCTTGCCCGCCTCGCGCCTGTTGGCCTCGACTTGGCGCCAGCGCGCAACATTGCGGTTGTGCTGCTCCAGCGTCTCGGCGAAGGCGTGGCCGCCGCTGCCGTCCGCAACGAAATAGAGATCCTTGGTGCGCGAGTGGTTGACCACCGCCTCAAGCGCGGCCCGGCCGGGATTGGCGATCGGCCCCGGCGGCAGGCCATCGATCACATAGGTGTTGTAGGGCGTCGCCTGGGTGATCTCGGTCCGCATGATGCCGCGTCCGAGCGTGCCCTTGCCGCCGACCAGCCCGTAGACGATCGTCGGATCCGATTGCAGCTTCATCTTGCGGTTGAGCCGGTTGATGAAGACGCCGGCGACGCGGGTGCGCTCGTCGGCGCGCCCGGTTTCCTTCTCGACGATCGAAGCCAGGATCACGAGCTCCTGGGGAGTCTTGATCGGCAGGTCGGCCGGACGGCGGGCCCAGATGTCGTTGAGGATGCGACGCTGGTCGCGGGTCATCCGGTCGACCATGGCCTGCCGCGTCGAGCCGCGCTGGAACTTGTAGGTGTCCGGCAGAATTGCACCCTCGCGCGGAACCTGGATGATCTCGCCGGAGAGCAGATCGTTCTCCTTCAGGCGGGCTATGATCTGTTCGCTGGTCAGGCCCTCGGGGATGGTGACGGAGTGCTCGACAGCCTTGCCCTCGGCGATGATGTCGAGGATGTCCTTCTGGCTGGCGCGTGCCTTGAACAGGTACTCGCCGGCCTTGAGGCTCGCTGCCTTGCCCGATGTATAGGCCGCGACCTTGAAGGCCCAGGGATGCTCGATCAACCCCTCGCGCTGCAGGAGATCGGCGATCTCCGTCACCCCGTTCTCTTTCGGGATGATCAGGACGCGATCGGTCGCGAGCGGCCCGGGCGCCTTGCTGCGACTGTCGAGATAGGCGATGCCGCCTCCCACCGCACCAGCCAGCACCAGAGCTGTGGTGAACAGGCCGCTCAGCATGGCGATAAAGGGCGAGCGCCGGCGGCGGCGCACCTTCGGCGGCGGTGATGGCGGCGCGACCGGCTTCAACGCCTCGTTCGGGCTCCTCGGCGCAACGCGGGGCGGCTGATTCATGATGCTTACGCTCGATCTCCCGACATCACGATCCGCTTTGCCGGCATGGATTCCACCTGTCGGCCGCGCTCCAGGCATTCTGGCACGGCAGCGGCGACAGGCTAGCGAAAATTATGGCGAAAGCGCGCTGTCGCGGAATCAGCCGACGAAACGCCGCATGACCAGCGAGGCGTTGGTGCCGCCGAAACCGAAGGAATTGGAAAGCGCTACGTCGACCTTACGCTTCTTGGCCTTGTGCGGCACGAGGTCGATCTCGGTCTCGACGGAGGGATTATCGAGATTGATCGTCGGCGGCAGAACCTGGTCGCGAATCGCCAGGACCGAGAAGATCGCCTCGATCGCACCGGCGGCTCCGAGCAGATGGCCGGTCGCCGATTTGGTCGAGGACATGGCCGGCCGCTGCGGCGCATTGGCCAGCAGACGCTCGACCGCGCGCAGCTCGATCTCGTCGCCGACCTGCGTCGAGGTGCCGTGGGCATTGATGTAATCGACATCGGAGGCGCGCAAGCCGGCGCGGTTCAGCGCGGCCTGCATGCAGCGATAGGCGCCGTCCCCGTCCTCGGCCGGCGAGGTGATGTGATAGGCGTCGCCCGACATGCCGTAGCCGACGACCTCGGCATAGATCTTCGCGCCACGCGCCAGGGCGTGCTCGAGTTCCTCGAGAACGACGACGCCGGCGCCCTCGCCCATGACGAAGCCGTCACGGTCCTTGTCGTAAGGCCGCGAAGCCTTTTCGGGCGTATCGTTGAAACTGGTCGATAATGCGCGGCAGGCGCAGAATCCGGCAATGCCGATGCGGTTGATCGCCGATTCGGTGCCGCCGGCGACCATGACCTCGGCATCGCCCAGCGCGACCATGCGGGCCGCATCGCCGATGGCGTGCGCGCCGGTCGAGCAGGCGGTGACGACGGCGTGGTTCGGGCCCTTCAGCCCGTGCTCGATCGAGACGTAGCCGGCCGCGAGATTGCTGAGTCGCCCCGGGATGAAGAAGGGCGAGAGGCGCCGCGGGCCACGTTCCTTCAGCAGGATGGAGGCTTCGTAGATGCCACCCAATCCGCCGATGCCGGAGCCGATCGCGACGCCGGTCGCGATCTGATCCTCATAGGACTGCGGCTTCCAGTCTGCGTCGCGCAGGGCCTGGGTCGCTGCAGCCATGGCGAAGACGATGAAGTCGTCGACCTTGCGCTGCTCCTTGGGCTCCATCCAATCGTCGGGATTGAATGTGCCGGCCGAGCCGTCGCCACGCGGAATATTGCATGCGATTTGCGCAGGCAGATCAGAAGCGTCGAAGCTCGTGATCGGCCCTGCGCCGCTCTCGCCGGCAATCAGACGGGACCATGTCGCATCGACCCCGCATCCAAGCGGGGTCACCATGCCAAGTCCGGTGACGACGACGCGCCGCATCGGTATTCCTCGCTCGGTCAAGACGCTGGATCGCGCGCCAGACTCTGAGCCGCTCAGGCGGACTTCGAGAGGAACTTGACGGCGTCGCCGACCGTCACGATCGTCTCGGCGGCGTCATCGGGGATCTCGACGCCGAATTCCTCTTCGAAGGCCATGACCAGCTCGACGGTATCGAGGCTGTCCGCACCCAGATCCTCGATGAAGTTCGCGCCTTCGACCACCTTGTCGGCGTCGACGCCGAGGTGCTCGATCACGATCTTCTTCACGCGCTCGGCGACATCGCTCATGGGTCTTTCCTCAAACCTTGAAAACACACCGCCGGAAGCGACGCGTGGTTGAAATCGGTTTCCCGGCCGGCGCTCGCACCTTGCGGTGCGCCGGTCGGGGTGTTCATGGCTGCACAAACGCAACAACCAGGTTGGCGTCAAGCCCCCCGGTTGCCGATCGTCACGCGGCCGGCTGGCTAGTTAACACACTCGTAATGGGCTGGCGAGAGTTGTCCCAAAGCCTCGAACCGCTCCAGGAAAATTCTCTAACCGCCTCAGATCATTGCCATTCCGCCGTTTACATGAAGCGTCTGACCGGTGACGTAGCCAGCTTCCGAACTGGCGAGATAGGCCACTGCCGCGGCAATGTCGTCACCCACACCCAAACGGCCCATCGGCACGTCGGCGAGGATGGACTCGCGCTGCTTCTCGTTCAGCACCTCGGTCATCGGCGACTCGATGAAGCCCGGCGCGACGACGTTTACGGTGATGTTGCGGCTGGCGACCTCGGCTGCCAACGACTTCGACATGCCGATCAGGCCGGCCTTCGACGCCGCATAGTTGCCCTGCCCGGGATTGCCGGAGGTGCCGACCACCGAGCCGATCGAGATGATGCGGCCATAGCGCCGGCGCATCATGCTCTTCACCGCCGCGCGCGAGAGCCTGAAGGCCGCGGTCAGGTTGACGGCGAGGACGAGGTCCCAGTCCTCGTCCTTGAGGCGCATGAACAGGTTGTCGCGGGTCACGCCGGCATTGTTGACGAGGATATCGAGCCCGCCGAGCTTGGCCTCGGCCGCCGGCACGAGCGCTTCGACCGAATCGCGATCGGAGAGATTGCAGGGAACGATCTCGACACGCTCACCCAGTTCTTTCGCCAGAGCCTCCAGCGCCTCGACCCGGGTTCCCGACAAGGCGACGGTGGCGCCTTGTGCATGCAGCCGCCGTGCGATGGCGCCGCCGAGCCCGCCGGTAGCGCCGGTGACCAGCGCCTTCTTTCCGGTCAGATCAAGCATTCTTCCTCCTTTTCGGCGTTCTGCCGTCTTCTCGGCCGGCTCATGCGAGGAGCCGGCCCGTCTCGTCACAGCCAGTCAGACGCCCTGCTGGGCCTTGTAGCTCGCGATATCGTCCGGCGTGCCGACCGAGGCGGACGACGCCCCGGCGGCGATGCGCTTGACCAGTCCGGCGAGCACCTTGCCCGAGCCGATCTCGTAGAACTGCGTCACGCCGGCGCCGGCCATCGCCTCGACGCATTCGCGCCAGCGGACGGTACCGGTGACCTGGGCCACCAGCGAGGCACGGATCGCGGCCGGATCGCTCAGCGGCGCGGCGCCGACATTGGCCATCACGGGCACGGCAGGCGCCTGCATCGATACCTCGGCCAGGGCAGCCTGCATTGCATCGGCAGCCGGCTTCATCAATGCGCAATGGAACGGAGCCGAGACCGGCAGCAGCATGGCGCGGCGCACGCCGCGCTCGCCTGCAAGGGCGATGGCGCGCTCGACCGCGGCCTTGGCACCGGAGAGCACGACCTGCCCGCCGCCATTATCGTTGGCGGCCTCGCAGACCTGGCCCTCAGCCGCATGGGCCGCGATAGCGCGGGCCTGCTCCAGATCGACGCCGAGCAGCGCCGCCATGGCGCCCTCGCCCGCCGGCACGGCCTTCTGCATAGCGTCGCCGCGAATGCGCAGCAGGCGCGCCGCATCGGAGATCGAGAAGGTGCCGGCGGCGGCCAGGGCCGAGTACTCGCCGAGCGAATGGCCGGCGACGAAGGCGGCATCGCGCGCCAGCGACAGGCCCGCCTCCGCCTCGAGCACGCGGATCGTCGCCAGGCTCACCGCCATCAGCGCCGGCTGGGCATTGGCGGTCAGGGTGAGCTCCTCGCCCGGCCCCTCCCACATCAGAGTCGAGAGCTTCTGCGACAGAGCCGCATCGACCTCGTCGAAGACGGCGCGGGCCGCCGGAAAGGCCTCGGCCAGGCCCTTGCCCATGCCGACCGCCTGCGAACCTTGCCCTGGAAAGATGAAAGCCGTCGCCATGTCCTGCTGGTCCTGAAGATCGCGCCTGGTTAACGTTGCGGGGCGCAGTCGCACCGTGCGGCCCGGCAAGTCAAGGCTTCGACAGCCCCAAACTCGACTTGCGCGGACATTTTCCGATGTTTTCGGCTTGCGCGGAAGGCCGTCTCCCTGTAACGAGCCCTCTGCTTGTTCGGCCGGAGGCTGAACGGATGGCGGAGCTTTCCTTTCCGGAGGTGCTCCGCTCGGCTTCTCTCCTGGGCAGCCATCATCCCGTGTCTCCGCCTTCGATGAAATCCTGTCGGGCCTTATCCAGGGCTCGGAGGGCTCCGCGCCGGACGAAGCAGGTGAAAGAAGGAAGGCCACTCATGGCATTGTACGAGCATGTGATGCTCGCGCGACAAGATGTCAGCGCGCAGCAGGTCGAGACCCTTGTCGAGCAGTTCAAGGGCATCCTCGAGGCCAATGGCGGCTCCGTCGCCAAGGTCGAGTACTGGGGCGTCAAGTCCCTGGGCTACCGCATCAAGAAGAACCGCAAGGCGCACTATTCGCTGTTGAACATCGACGCCCCGGCGGCCGCCGTGGCCGAAATGGAGCGCCAGATGCGCATCAATGAAGACGTGCTGCGCTTCATGACCATCCGCGTCGAGGCTCTCGAGGACGGCCAGTCGGTCATGCTCCAGAAGCGCGACCGCGACGAGCGCGGCGACCGTTTCGACCGCGGCCCTGGCGGCGGCGATCGCTTCGACCGTGGCCCGCGCCGCGAGCGTCCGCGCCGCGAAGACGAAGCCACCGAAACGCCCGCCGGGGAGGCCTGATCCATGTCGACCGCATCTGCTGGCGCCCGTCGCCCCTTCTTCCGCCGTCGCAAGTCCTGCCCGTTCTCGGGCGAAGGCGCTCCGAAGATCGACTACAAGGACGTGCGTCTGCTCTCGCGCTACATCTCCGAGCGCGGCAAGATCGTGCCGTCGCGCATCACGGCCGTCTCGGCCAAGAAGCAGCGTGAGCTCGCCCAGGCGATCAAGCGCGCCCGCTTCCTCGGCCTGCTGCCCTACGTCATCCGCTGAGCGGCTGAATGTTTCCCGGTGGCGCTTCGGCGCCACCGGTTTTCTAGATCGATAGACCATTAGTCGCCCGGCGGTGAAACCCCTCCGGGTATGTTGAGGCGAAGAACCCTCTCACCCTGCCGCGAGCCTGTTCCGATCTGACGGAAAGCACGCGAGAGCAGCGGGACAGCAGGACGGACATGCTACCCATCGTCGGCATCGGCGCCGGGCTGGTTTCAGCCCTCCTTTTCACAGTGGTGATCACCGGATCGCCGCTGGCGCTGCTGCTGTCCTACGTCGCCCCGCTCCCGGTCTTCATCGCAGCGCTCGGCTGGAACCATCGTGCCGGACTGGTCGCTGCCGCCTGCGGGACGGCCGCCGTCGCGCTGGTGCTGAAGGTCCCGCTCGGGCTCGCCTTCGCCATCGGCGCCGCGCTGCCGGCCTGGTGGATCGCCTATCTCGCCCTGCTGGCCCGCGACAATGGCGACGGCACCAGCGAATGGTATCCGCTCGGGCGTCTGCTGGTCTGGATCGCCGCGGTCGCCACCCTGGTGACGATCGGCGGCGCGCTGGCGATCTCGTCCGACTACGAGACCTATCGCAGCGTGATGACGCGCGGATTGCAGCTGGTGCTCAGCGGCGGCGAGGGCGTCGGCCCGTCGGTGCGCCTGCCGAGCGGTATCGATGTCGCCGATCTCGCAGCCCGTCTCGCCGCGCTGGTTCCGGCCGCCGCCGGCGCCTCCTTCGTGCCGATGATCGTCGCCAATCTCTGGCTGGCGGCCAAGGCCGTCCAGCTTTCGGGCCGCCTGCCCCGCCCCTGGCCCTTCATTCCGGCGACCCGCCTTCCTGCCAAGGCCGTCGCTGCGCTCGGCGTCGGCTTCCTGCTGAGCCTGATGGGTGGCTTCGTCGGCCTGGCCGGCGCCGCGATGACCGGTGCACTGATCGCAGCCTTCGGGCTCGCCGGCCTTGCCGCAGTTCACGACCTCAGCCGCGGCAAGGCCTGGCGGATGCCGACCCTGTTCGCGGTCTATCTGGCGCTGCTGATCATGCTGATCACGGTGTTCCCCTTCCTCGCGCTGCTCGGCATTGCCGACGCGCTGATCGACTTGCGCCGGCGCAGATCGTCGACGCCGCCTACCGCCTGACATCAATCCTATCGACGAACATCAAGGAGAAAGACCATGGAAGTGATCCTGCTCGAACGCGTCGCCAAGCTCGGCCAGATGGGCGAGACCGTGCGCGTGCGCGACGGCTACGGCCGCAACTACCTGCTCGCCCGCGGCAAGGCCCTGCGCGCGACCGAGGAGAACAAGAAGCGCTTCGAGAACCAGCGCGCCCAGCTCGAGGCCCGCAATCTCGAGCTGAAGCGCGAGGCCGACTCGGTCGCCGAGACGCTCGACGGCCACTCGGTGGTGATGCTGCGTCAGTCCGGCGAATCGGGCGTGCTGTACGGCTCGGTCTCGACCCGCGACATCGCCGAGGCGCTGAGCAATGACGGCTTCTCGGTCGACCGCGGTCAGATCACCCTGAACGCGCCGATCAAGACGCTCGGCCTGCACTCCGTCCCGGTCGTGCTGCATCCGGAAGTCTCGGTCACCGTCACCGTCAACATCGCCCGTTCGGCCGAAGAGGCCGAGCGCCAGGTGCGCGGCGAGGACGTCACCGCTCGCGAGACCTTCGATCTCGACGATCTCGGCCTCGAGGTCGGTGCCGCGCTGGCCGAAGCCGGCGAGGACGACGATCGCTGATCGGTTTTCCAGCGATAGCATCGGACCGAAGAGTGGACCCCACTTTTCGGAAGCTCTGATGCGATAACAATGAAATGGATCGCCGCGATCGCGCCCGGACGGACGCGTGGCGATCCAGATTGGAGTCAATGGGCGCTGTGGCAACACGGCGCCCTTTTCGTAGGCGCTGTGGACAGCGGGCAGAGTTCCGGCTATTCCCTCCGTTCCCACTTTGTTCAGGTTCATGACTCGCCGACTCTGACCTATCCAAGGCCATGTCCAGCGCTACCGCCCTCATCGCCCGCCTCGACAACAGCGAGGCGAACTTCCGCGTCCAGCCTCATAACATCGAGGCCGAGCAGGCGCTGCTGGGCGCGATCCTGGTCAACAACGAAGCCTTCTACCGGGTCTCGGACTTCCTGCAGCCGGAGCACTTCTTCGAGGAGCTGCACCGGCGCATCTTCGAACTGATGTCGGGGCTGATCCGCGCCGGCAAGATCGCGACGCCGATCACGCTGAAGACCTATGTCGGCGAGCTCGACCTCGGCGGAATCACCGCCTCGCAATATCTGGCGCGGCTCGCGGCCGAAGCGACGACCGTCATCAACTCCCAGGACTACGGGCGCACGATCTACGACCTGGCGATCCGCCGCCAGCTGATCGGCGTCGGCGAGGAACTCGTCAACGTCGCCTATGACGCGCCGGTCGAGATGGCGCCGCGCGAGCAGATCGAGGACGCCGAGCGCAAGCTCTACGAACTCGCCGAAAAGGGCCGCTACGAAGGCGGCTTCCAGAAATTCGACCAGGCGATGCGCCTCGCCATCGACATGGCGGCCAGCGCCTTCCAGCGCGCGGGCGGCCTTTCCGGCATTTCCTCCGGCCTGCGCGACCTCGATGCCCGCATGGGCGGCCTGCAGCGCTCCGACCTGATCGTGCTCGCCGGCCGCCCCGCCATGGGTAAGACCTCGCTCGCCACCAACATCGCCTTCAATATCGCCAAGGCCTGGCGGGCCGAGCGTCAGGAGAACGGCGAGCTCAAATCCGTCGATGGCGGCATCGTCGGCTTCTTCTCGCTCGAAATGTCGTCCGACCAGCTCGCGACCCGTATCGTCGCCGAGCAGGCGAGCATTTCCTCCTACAAGATCAGGCAAGGCCGCCTCACCGAGGGCGAATTCGCCCGGCTCAGCGACGTCGCCGCGCAGATCGAGAAGCTGCCGCTCTACATCGACCAGACCGGTGGTATCTCGATCGCCCAGCTGATGGCGCGCGCCCGGCGCCTGAAGCGCCAGAAGGGGCTCGACGTCCTGTTCATCGACTACCTTCAGCTGCTCGCCGGCTCCTCCAAGAACAGCCAGAACCGCGTGCAGGAGCTGACCGAGATCACGACCAGCCTGAAGGCGCTGGCCAAGGAACTCAACGTCCCGATCATCGCGCTGTCCCAGCTCTCCCGCCAGGTCGAATCCCGCGACGACAAGCGCCCCCAGCTTTCCGACCTGCGTGAATCAGGTTCCATCGAGCAGGACGCCGACGTGGTCATGTTCGTCTATCGCGACGAGTACTATCTGAAGGGCAAGGAGCCGCGCCCCGGCACCGAAGAGCACAACAAGTGGCAGATCGAGATGGAGGCGGCCCACGGCCTCGCCGAGCTCATCATCGGCAAGCAGCGCCACGGCCCGACCGGCACCATCGCCCTGCAGTTCGACGCCGACGTGACGCGCTTCTCCGACAGGGCCGACCAGAGTGGACTTCCGGAGCGTCTTGAATGAACCCCTTCGACACGCCGACCAATGCCGACCACGGCCCGCTGCTGACGATCGACCTCGGCGCGCTCGTCGCCAATTGGCGCGCACTTGGCGCGCGGGCCGGCACCGAAGCGGCCGCCGTGGTCAAGGCCGACGCCTACGGCATCGGTATCGAGCCGGCCGTGACGGCTCTCGCCGCCGCCGGTTGCCGCACTTTCTTCGTCGCGCATCTCTCCGAAGGCATCCGTGCCCGCGCGACCGCTCCCGACGCGACGATCTATGTGCTCAACGGCCTGCCTCCCGACAGTTCCGGGCTGTTCGCCGAGCATGACCTTTCGCCGGTGCTCGGCTCGCATGAAGAGCTGCTCGAATGGGCCGGCTTCCGCCAGAGCGGTGCCAAGGTCCGGCCGGCGGCGCTGCATGTCGATACGGCGATGAACCGGCTCGGCCTCTGGGCCGGCGAAGGGCTCGACCTCGCCCGCGAGCGCTCCGGCGTCATTGCTGCCGCCGGGATCGGGCTGGTGATGAGCCATTTCGCCGCTTCGGAGGACCTGGCCAATCCGGCCAATGCCCGCCAGATCGCCGCCTTCGCCGAGATCGCGGCAGCCTTTCCGGACGTGCCGGCCTCGCTGAAGAACTCGTCGGCGCATTTCCTGCCGGATTGCCCGTCCTACCAGCTCACCCGCCCGGGCTATGCGCTCTATGGCGGCAACCCGACCCCCGGCCAACCCAATCCGATGCAGCCGGTCATCGGCCTCGAGGCGCGCATCATCCAGGTCCGCGAGATCGCTGGCGGCACACAGGTCGGCTATAACGGCCGCTGGACGGCGCCGGGGCGCCGCAAGCTGGCGACGATCAGTCTCGGCTATGCCGACGGCTATCCGCGCAATGCGAGCTGGACCGATATCACGCCGGGCGGCTCGGCGCTGGTCGGCGGGCTGCGCTGCCCCTTCGTCGGCACGGTCTCGATGGACCTGATCATCGTCGACGTCACCCATGCCCCGGCCGGTGCGGCCGTGCGCGGAGCGCCCGTCACCCTGATCGGCGGCGAACTCGATCTCGAAACGGTCGGCGCCGGCGCCAAGACCATCGGCTACGAGGTGCTCACCAGCCTCGGCTGGCGCCACGCCCGGCGCTATACCGGACTCTAGGCCGTAATGGCGAAGCGTGGTCCGACCTATGCGTGCCAGGCCTGCGGCGCGGTCTATCACCGCTGGCAGGGCAAATGCGATGCCTGCGGCACCTGGTCGTCGCTGTCCGAAGAGGCGCAGGCCGCCCCGATCCCGGGCGGCGGCAGGGCGCCAGCCGGCGGGCGGGCACGCGGCCGCATCTTCGCGCTCGAGAGCCTGAAGGGCGAGACGCAGGACGCGCCGCGCATCGTCTCCGGAATCGGCGAGCTCGACCGCGTCACCGGCGGTGGCTTCGTGCCGGGCTCTGTCCTGCTGATCGGCGGCGATCCCGGCATCGGCAAGTCGACGCTGCTGATGCAGGCCTGCGCCGCAATGGCGCTGACAGGGCGCCGCGTCGTCTATGTCTCGGGCGAGGAATCGACCAGCCAGGTCCGCCTGCGGGCGCAGCGCATGGGCCTCGCCGAGGCGCCGGTCGACCTCGCCTCGGAGACCAATGTCGAGGACATCATCGCGACCCTCGGCCAGGGCGAGCGCCCTGCCCTGGTGGTGATCGATTCGATCCAGACCATGTGGTCGGGCGAGGTTGAAAGCGCCCCGGGCACGGTGACCCAGGTCCGCGGCTCGGCCCAGGCGCTGATCCGCTATGCCAAAACCTCGGGTGCCTGCCTGATCCTGGTTGGCCATGTCACCAAGGACGGGCAGATCGCCGGCCCGCGGGTCGTCGAGCACATGGTCGACGCCGTGCTCTCCTTCGAGGGCGAAGGCGCGCATGCCTTCCGCATCCTGCGCGGCCAGAAGAACCGTTTCGGGGCGACCGACGAGATCGGCGTCTTCGAGATGACCGGACAGGGCCTGTCCGAGGTCGGCAACCCCTCGGCCCTGTTCCTGACCGGCCGCGATCAGGGCGCGCCCGGCGCCGCAGTGCTCGCCAGCGTCGAGGGCACGAGGCCGGTTCTGGTCGAGATCCAGGCGCTGGTCGCGCCGACCGCGCTCGGTACGCCGCGGCGCGCCGTGGTCGGCTGGGAAAACAGCCGCCTCGCCATGGTGCTCGCCGTGCTGGAAACGCATGGCGGGCTGAAGCTCGGCCAGCACGACATCTATCTCAACGTCGCCGGCGGCCTGCGCGTCGCCGAGCCGGCCGCAGACCTCGCGGTCGCGGCGGCACTGGTATCCTCCCTGACCGGCGCGATCCTGCCGGCGGGATCGGTCTATTTCGGCGAGATCGCGCTTTCAGGCGCCATCCGCCCGGTCTCCGTCTCGGCGGCCCGGCTGCGCGAAGCTGCGAAGCTCGGCTTCGGCAGCGCGGTCATGCCCGCAGGCGGGGCCGAATCGGGCGATGGCGGCGGCCTCGGGCTGAAGCGGCTCGGCCATGTCGGCGAGCTCGTCGCGGAGATCGCCGCAATGGCGCCACGCGCGCGTTCCGGCCAGCGCGCCCAGCAAGCCGACCGGTAAGGCATCCCTGTCCGACTATGGCGAGACCGGTTCACCGCTCACTCTGGATACGCCCTGGTCGGCCCCGGCTCTCGCAGTGCAAAATGAGCCGACTGCATGGGTGACGTGCGACACACGAACTTGTATAGCAAAACCCGCATGGCCTCCCCATCTCTCGGGGGCTGGCCCCGGTTTTTCAGCGAAGCGGCCCCGACATGCCTGTGACCCTTCTCGATCTCGTCGTCATCGGCGTGGTTCTCGTTTCCGCTTTGCTCGCGGCGGTGCGCGGGCTTACCCGCGAGGTGCTCGCGATCGCCTCCTGGGCGGCTGCGGCGGTCGTCGCGTGGATATTCCATCCGCAGCTCCTGCCGATCGCCCAGCAGCATATTCCGAACAAGACCGTGGCGCTGGTCGTGGTGATCGCCGGCCTCTTCCTGGCAACGCTGATCATCGTCTCGCTGATCACGGCGCGGATCTCCGACTTCGTGCTCGATTCGCGCATCGGCGCGCTCGACCGCACCCTCGGCTTCGTCTTCGGCGCCGGCCGCGGCCTGCTCCTGGCGGTCGTCGGCTATCTCTTCTTCACCGCGCTCGTTCCCGAGAAGATGCAGCCGGCCTGGGCGCGCGATTCCCGTTCGAAGCCGATTCTGGAAGAGACCGGCCGCAGCCTGCTGACCATGCTGCCGCAGGACATCGATTCCGAGTTCATCAAGAAGCTGCTTCAGCCCAAGACCGGTGGCGAGCCGACCGAGGCGCCGGCCGAGGAGCCGCGCACCCCGCCCGCCGGCACGCCTTCGACCGATCCGCAGCGGCGGACCCAGGCCCCGGGCGCGACCGACCGCCAGGCGCTGCAGCGCGTGATCGATTCCAACGGCCCGACCGGCACCACCGCCCCGGCCGCACCGCGTCCCTGACTGGAGAGCCCCTCCCGATGGAGCCAAAGATGAGCCAAATCCGCGATAGCGAGGCTGCGTTCGACCCGAATGCCGACCGTCTGCGTGAGGAATGCGGCGTCTTCGGCATCTTCGGGCACGCCGATGCGGCGGCGCTGACGGCGCTCGGCCTGCATGCGCTCCAGCACCGCGGCCAGGAGGCGGCCGGCATCGTCTCCTTCGACGGCAAGCGTTTCCATTCCGAGCGGCGCCTCGGCCTCGTCGGGGACGCCTTCTCGGACGCAGGCGTCATCGACAAGCTCAAGGGCACGCAGGCGATCGGCCATGTGCGCTACTCGACCACCGGCGAGACCATCCTGCGCAATGTCCAGCCGCTCTTCTCGGAGCTGCATGGCGGCGGCTTCGCCGTCGCCCATAATGGCAACCTGACCAATGCGCTGACGCTGCGGCGCAACCTCGTCCGCGACGGCGCGATCTACCAGTCGACCTCGGACACCGAGGTGCTGCTGCATCTGGTGGCGCGCAGCCGCAAGGGCCGCTTCATCGACCGCCTCGTCGAGGCGATCCGCCAGATCGAGGGCGCCTATGCCTTCGTCGGCATCACCAACAAGAAGCTGATCGGCGTGCGCGATCCGCTCGGCATCCGGCCGCTGGTGCTGGGCGAGCTCGACGGTTGCCCGATCCTCGCCTCCGAGACCTGCGCGCTCGACATCATCGGCGCCAAGTTCGTGCGCGAGGTCGAGAATGGCGAGGTCATCGTCATCTCCGAGCAGGGCATCGAGAGCCACAAGCCCTTCCCGCCGGCGCCCGAGCGGCCCTGCATCTTCGAGTACATCTATTTTGCCCGTCCCGACTCCGTCGTGAAGGGCCAGAGCATCTATGAGCGCCGCAAGCGCATGGGTGCCCAGCTCGCGGCCGAGTCGCCGGCCGACGCCGACGTGATCGTTCCCGTGCCGGATTCCGGCGTCCCGGCGGCGCTCGGCTATGCCCAGGCGAGCGGCATCCCGTTCGAGCTCGGCATCATCCGCAACCACTATGTCGGCCGTACCTTCATCGAGCCGACCCAGAAGGTCCGCGAGCTCGGCGTGCGCCTTAAGCACTCGGCCAATCGCAGCGTCGTCGCGGGCAAGCGCATCGTCCTCGTCGACGATTCGATCGTGCGCGGCACGACCTCGTTCAAGATCGTCAAGATGATGCGCGAGGCCGGCGCCCGCGAGGTGCATTTCCGCATCTCGTCGCCCCCGATCACCCATCCGGACTATTACGGCATCGACACGCCGGACCGCGAAAAGCTGCTGGCCGCGACGCATACGCTCGAGGAGATGCGCCAGTTCGTCGGGGCCGACTCGCTGGCCTTCCTGTCGGTCGACGGGCTCTACCGCGCCATGGGCCATCCCGGCCGCGACCCGGCCAAGCCGGCCTTCACCGATCATTGCTTCACCGGCGACTACCCGACCTCGCTGACCGACGTGATCGGCGAGAGCGCCAAGCAGAAATTGTCGCTGCTGGCCGAAGCCGGCTGAACCTTCGGCGGATTGTCATGACCAAGCCTTTGCAGGGGCGCGTCGCGCTCGTTACCGGCGCCTCGCGCGGAATCGGCCGCGCGGCGGCCATCGCCTATGCCGAAGCCGGCGCCCATGTCGTGGCGATGGCGCGCACAACCGGCGCGCTCGAGGAGCTCGACGACGCGATCCGGGCAGTCGGCGGCAGCGCCACCCTGGTCCCGGCAGACCTCGCCGATGCCGGCGCGATCGAGCGCCTGGGCCCGGCCCTGCTGCAGCGCTGGGGCAAGCTCGACATCTTCCTGGCCAATGCCGGCATCCTCGGGCCGCTTTCGCCGTTGACCCATGCCAGCCCCAAGGAATGGGCGAAGGTCTTCGACATCAACGTCACCGCCAACTGGCGGTTGCTGAAGTCGATCGAGCCTGCGCTGCAGGCCTCCGATGCCGGCCGGGTGATCATGCTCTCCTCGGGCGCTGCGCATAAATGCATGGCCTATTGGGGGCCGTACTCGATCTCCAAGGCCGCTCTCGAGGCGATGGCGCGCAGCTATGCCAACGAGACGCTCAGGACCCCGCTGCGCGTCATGCTGGTCAATCCCGGCCCGCTGCGGACGCGGATGCGCGCCGAGGCCATGCCCGGCGAGGATCCGCAGACGCTGAGGACGCCGGAGGAGCTGGCGCCGCATCTCGTCGAGCTCGCCTCGCCGGATTGGAGAGAGACCGGCAAGATCTTCGACTTCCCGCAGGGCAAGGTGCTGACGCCGCAGATGCCGGCGTGAGCGCAGCCGTCATTCTCGGTTGAAGCGAAGCGTAGAACCGAGAATCTCAGGCCGGTAAGCGCGCCTTCTCGTCAGGAGATGCTCGGGTCGAGCCCGAGCATGACGGCGTTGTCACCGCGCCGCCCCATACTCGCGCACCACCGCGATCAGCTCGGCCACCGTCAGATTCGGCAGGGCCGCCATTTCGTCGAGCGAGAACCAGCCGATCTGGCTGTGCTCGTCGCTGAGGTTTTCCGCCTCGCCGCCGTCCCAGGCGGAAACCACGTAGATGTGGTGGAGCGCCGCGCCGTTGCGCTCCGGGAAATGCTCCGGCGCGGAGAGCATCAGGCGATAGACCGTCGGCCGGAGCCCGACCTCCTCGCCGCATTCGCGCAGCAGCGCTTCGTCGAGCCCTTCACCGGCCTCGACCCGCCCGCCGATCGCGTCCCAATGATCCGCCCAGGCGCGCTTCCAGGAAGCGCGCAGGCCGAGCAGCACCTTGCCGTCCGATCTGAGGAAGAGCGCGCTGACCGTTTCGGGTGCGCCGGAGCAGGATGCGAAAAAGTGGGAACCGGTTTTTCGCATCGATCCTGCTCAGTCTCGAAGCATCAGCGCTTGTTCTTGTCGAACGGGTTGTCGCCGCCGCGGGTATGCAGCCGGATTGGCGTGCCCGGCAGCTCGAAGGCGTCGCGCAGATTGTTGACGAGATAGCGCGTGTAGGACACCGGCAGATGGTCGAGCTGGTTGCCGAACAGCGCGAAGGTCGGCGGACGCGCCTTGGCCTGCGTCATGTAGCGGATCTTGATCCGGCGGCCGGCGACCGCCGGCGGCGGATGGGCCGAGAGCACGCCTTCGAGCCAGCGGTTGATCCGCGCCGTCGAGACACGGCGGTTCCAGACGCCATAAGCGCGGAAGACCGCCTGCATCAGCCGGTCGATGCCCTCGCCGGCAAGGCCGGAGAGCGGCACGATCTCGACGCCGCGGACCTGCGCCAGCAGGTGGTGCGCCTTCTCCTTCAGCTCGGCGAGCAGGCCCTGCTTGTCGGCGACGAGGTCCCATTTGTTGAGGCCGATGACGACGCAGCGGCCTTCGCGCTCGGTCAGGTCGACCAGCGTCAGGTCCTGCTTCTCGAAGGGAATCGTCGAGTCGAGCAGCACGACCACAACCTCGGCATAGCGGATGGCGCGCAGCGCATCGGCAACCGAGAGCTTCTCGAGCTTCTCCTCGATGCGGGCGCGCTTACGCATGCCTGCCGTGTCGAACAGCCGCACCGGACGGCCGCGCCATTCCCAGTCGACCGAGATGGTGTCGCGGGTGATGCCGGCCTCCGGGCCCGTCAGAAGGCGGTCCTGCCCGATCATCCGGTTGACCAGGGTCGACTTGCCGGCATTGGGGCGGCCGATGATGGTCACGCGCAGCGGCTTGTTGGGGTCGTCGCCCTCGTCCTCATCGTCCGCCAGCGCGGCGGGCGCATCGGCCCAGGCCTCCTCTTCGTCCTCCTCCTCCGGCTCGTCGGCGACATAGGGCATCAGGGCTTCGAGCAGGTCGGAGGTGCCCTCGCCATGCTCGGCGGAAAAAGGCACGGGGTCGCCGAGGCCGAGCGAATAGCACTCCATGACGCCGTCCTTGCCCTTGTTCCCTTCCGCCTTGTTGGCGAGCAGGATGACGGGCTTGCCGGAACGGCGCACCAGATCGGCGAAGACCTGGTCCATCGGCGTCAGGCCGAGCCTGGCGTCGATCATGAACAGGATGACATCGGCCTGCTCGATCGCAGTCTCGGTCTGCGCCCGCATGCGGGCCGCGAGCGTGTTCTCGTCGGCTTCCTCGAGGCCGGCGGTGTCGATCACCGAAAAGCGCAGATGGCCGAGGCTGGCTTCGCCTTCGCGCCGGTCGCGCGTGACGCCGGGCCGGTCGTCGACCAGCGCCAGCTTCTTGCCGACGAGCCGGTTGAACAGGGTCGACTTGCCGACATTCGGGCGGCCGACAATGGCGATGGTCGCGGTCATGATCCGTCCAGTTGGGCCGGCACCGGCCGATACGGACCGGCGCTCGGCGTCAGTTCTTGGTCTCGACGGCGCCGCCGCGTACCAGAGTGAGATAGAGTTCGACCCGCTGGCGCAGTCCCGGCGGGGCGTCGGCATCGGTCACGATGGCGTCGAACCAGCGACCGGCATCCTCATAGAGGTTGCCCTTCAGTGCGGCGATGCCGAGCGCCTCCCTGGCGGAATGGCGCCAGTTGCCGGTCGGCGTTGCAAGCGGCTCGAGCGCGGTCCGCAGTTCGGCATAGGGCACGAGGTCGATACGGAGCAACCCGGCCCGCAGCCGGGCGAGATCGCGATAGTTCGCATCGAGCGAGCCGTCATTGGCGAGCGCATCGAAGGCCGCGGCGCCGGCCGCCGGATCGCGCTTGCCGACTTCGCCGGCGAGGCGGAAGCGGGCGAGCTGGCGGTAACCGGCCGGCGCATTGGCCGAAAGCTCGGACAGGAGCGACTCGGCCTCGCTGCCATTGCCGTCGCGGGCGGCGCGGATCGCGGTTTCGAACTTCGCGCCGACGGCCTCGGCCTTCTGCCGCTCCTGGTGCTGCCAGAACTGCCAACCGGCGACGCCGGCCACCGCGATCACGGCGACGGTGATGAAGACGGTGCTGTACTTGCTCCAGATGGCGGCCGCCTTCTCGCGGCGGACCTCCTCGTCGATCTCGCGGAAAATATCGGACATAATGCCTCGGAATGCTTGCTGCCCTGCCGGGTAGCACTTTCGCCGGCAGATTGCGAGCCGGATCGCTGAATCTCAATTGGGCGAGCTTTCGAAGGCTGCGCCCTTCTTCGCCTCGGCCAGAAGCCAGTCCCGGAACGCGACGGCCTCCGGCCGCTCCAGCACCAGCCGGGGATAGGCGAGCCAATAGCTATAGTCATTCGGCAGCACGGTCTCGAAGGGCTGGACGAGCCGCCCGGCCTGCAGGGCTGCGGCCGCCAGAGTGAGCCGCCCGAGCGCGATGCCCTGCCCCTCGGTCGCCGCCTGCAGCACCAGACCGGCATCATCGAAGGCAATGCCGCTCCCGGCATCGACACCCGTAATGCCGGCATGGGCGAGCCAGCGCGCCCAGCCGGAGCGCGGCGTATCGTGCAGCAGCGTGGTGTTTCGCAGATCGGCCGGCTCGCGCAGCGGCGGCGGGCCTGCGGCCAGTGCCGGACTGCAGACCGGGCTCAGGTCCTCACGCGCGATCAGGTCCGCCCGCAGCCCTTGCCAACGGCCCAGACCGGAACGAATGGCGAGATCGAAGCCCTCATTCGCGAAGTTCCAGAGTGCCGCCGTGGTGGTCAATCTGAGATCGACCTGCGGATGCAGGGCACGGAAGCGGCCGAGACGCGGCACCAGCCAGCACATCGCGAAGGATGGCAGCACGGTCAGGCGCAAGGGCCCGTCCGTGCGTCTGCGCAGGCGCTGCGTCGCCGCGGCCATCCGGTCCAGGGCCTCGGTCAGCTCCGGCAGGTAGGCCGCGCCCTCCGGCGTCAGCGCCAGTGCGTGCCCGCGTCGCGCGAACAACCGCACGCCCAGCCAATCCTCGAGCTGGCGCACCTGATGGCTGACCGCCGCCTGCGTCACGCAGAGTTCGTTCGCCGCCCGGGTGAAGCTGAGATGACGGGCGCCGGCCTCGAAGGCGCGCAGTGCGCCGAGCGGCGGAAGACGACGCATGCTCGATGATCCCAGCTTATCGAGCGGGTGAGGATAGTTCGCTTTGCCGGCCCCTGGAAGCGAGCTCTATTCGCGCCGCCGGCGTCAGCAAGGTGTTGCCCGCCCCTCCCCGCAATGTGGATGAGAACGATGATCGCCTGGGATGTCTGGCTGCTGTTCCTGGGGTTCGCTGTTCCGATGGTGTTCAGTCCGGGGCCGGGCAACACCTTGCTGGCGACGGCCGGCGCACGCTTCGGCGTCGGCGGGACCGTGCCATTCTGGACCGGCTTCGAGGCCGCGAACGTCGCCCTCTGCCTGCTGTACGGCTTGGGGCTCGGGCGGGCATTGCAGGGCCACCCGGAGTTCGAGTTCGCGCTGAGATGGGGCGGCATCGTCTACCTCGTCTATCTCGGCTGGAGCTTCATCCGCAGCTCGGTACCGGCGGCCGAGCCGGATGCTGCGAACCCGGCAAGGCTGAGCTTCGCCGACGGTTTCCTGGCGGTCGTGCTCAACCCGAAGATCCATTCGACGATCGCGGTGATGTTCTCGCAGTTTCTTGATCCCGCCGGCTCGACTGCGGCCCAGGTGGGGCAGTTCACCCTGGCCTTCCTGCTGGTCGGCATCGCCTGTCACTTCCCCTGGATCTATGGCGGCAAGGTGATTCTCGGGCGCTTCCGTTCGCCAGGCGCACTCCGGGTCCAGGGCATCGTCTTCGGCGCCTGCATGCTGCTGGTGGCCGCCTATCTGGCGCTGTCGTGAGCGCCGCGCGGACCGCGCCAGCTTGACCTGCGACCTGCCGAGGCCCTAGAGCCGGGGCGCGCCGGAGGGGTGGCACCGCGGTCCGCGGCAGACCGATCGATCCCCTGCCCGACGCGAGGGCCATCGGCCCGCCCGACAGCAGGATCAGATTGCCATGAGCGCCAATGCCATCGTCACCGCCGGCGCCGATCTCGCCCAGCCGGTCCGCTTCGGCAACGCCCTGCCGCTCGCCCTGATCGCCGGCCCCTGCCAGATGGAAAGCCGCGAGCATGCGCTGGAAGTCGCGCTGGCGCTGAAGGAAACCTCCGAGAAGCTCGGCATTGGCCTCGTCTTCAAGACCTCCTTCGACAAGGCCAACCGCACCAGCGTCAAGGGCCAGCGCGGCATGGGACTGGAAGCCGCCCTGCCCGTCTTCGCCGAGATTCGCGAGCGCACCGGCCTGCCGGTGCTGACCGACGTGCACGAGGCCGGCCAATGCGCGGCCGTCGCTGAAGTCGTCGACGTCCTGCAGATCCCCGCCTTCCTCTGCCGCCAGACCGACCTGCTCGTCGCGGCCGCTGCGACCGGCAAGATCGTCAACGTCAAGAAGGGCCAGTTCCTGGCGCCGTGGGACATGGTCAACGTCGCCGCCAAGGTCACGGAGAGCGGCAATCCGAACGTGATGCTGACCGAGCGCGGCGCGTCCTTCGGCTACAATACGCTGGTCACGGACATGCGCAGCCTGCCGATCATGGCGGAGATCGGCGCGCCGGTGATCTTCGATGCCACCCATTCGGTGCAGCAGCCCGGCGGCAAAGGCGCCTCGACCGGCGGACAACGCGAATTCGTGCCGGTTCTGGCCCGCGCGGCGGTGGCGGTCGGCGTCGCCGGCGTCTTCATCGAGACCCATCCCGACCCGGACAAGGCGCCGTCCGACGGCCCCAACATGGTACCGCTGCGCGAGTTCCCGGCTCTGATCAGTCAGCTGCAGGAGTTCGACCGCGTCGCCAAGCGCTTCGCGCAGGCAGCGCCAGCCCATGGCTGAGGCGGCGCAGCCGCGGCCCGCCCCCGGCTCGCTCAAGGCGCTGATCCTCGTCCTCGGTGCCTGCGGCTTCGCCTCGACTTTCACCATGCGGATCCTCGATCCGCTGGTTCCGACGCTGGCGAGCGAATTCACGCGCAGCATCCCGCAGGTCGCCGCGATCGCGACCGCCTTCTCCTTCGCCTACGCCGTCGGCCAGCCCTTCCTCGGGCCGGTGGCGGATTCGCTCGGCAAGCTGCGGACGATCTCGACCTGTCTGCTCGTGCTCGCGCTGCTCTCCTCCGCAGCCGCCTTCGCCGGCTCGTTCGACACGCTCATGCTGGTCCGCACCGCAGCCGGCATCGTCGCCGGCGGCGTGATTCCCGCAGCGATGGCAGCGATCGGCGACCGGGCCCCGATGGCCGAGCGCCAGGTCCAGCTCGGGCGCTTCCTCGTGCTGATGATCGTCGGACAGATGGCGGGGGCGGCCTGCTCCGGCCTGATCGCCGCGCATATCGGCTGGCGCGGCGTCTTCCTGGTCGCCGGCGCGCTAGCCGCCATCGCCGGCGTCCTCGTGATGATCGTGCTGAAGCCGCGGCCGGACGCGCAGCGCCCGAAGCTGAGCTTTTCAGGCGCACTGGCGCGCTACGCCACCGTCTTCGCGAACCCGCAGACCAAGGTGCTCTACGGCCTCGTCATCATCGAGGGCGCGCTGGTCTTCGGCATGCCCCCCTATGTCGCGGCGATCCTGCACGAACGGGCCGGGGCCGGCCCCTCGCAGGCCGGCATCGTCATCGCCGGCACCGGCCTCGGCGGCATCGTCTACGGCATCCTGACACGGGTGCTGGTCGAGCGGCTCGGCCCGGCGCGGATGACCACGGCCGGCGGTGCCCTGATGGCGCTGGCCTACTGCCTGTTCGCACTGCCGATGCTGCCCTGGTGGAGCGCGATCGCGATCTTCACGCTGAGCGGCTTCGGCTTCTTCCTGATGCACGGCACCTTCCAGGCGCTGGCGACAGAGCTCGCGCCGAGCGCTCGCGGCTCGGCGGTGGCGCTGTTCGCCTGCGCGCTGTTCTGCGGGCATGCGCTCGGGCCGCTGCTGATGGGCACGGCCCTGCATCTGTTCGGCACCAGCGGCGCGATCCTGTCCTTCGCCGTGGCGGTCGGACTGCTCGGCCTCCTGGTGCCGCGGGCCCTGCGGCTCGGAGGCAGCAGGACCTGAGAACGACCGACCTCCCTCCGGGCCGTCGCATGTCGAGAGGCCCGGAAGGACGACGGTTCAGCGTCCGCGATAGGGCGCCACGCCCTGGTCGGGCAACCACAGGCCCTTGGGCGGCTCTCCGGTCTGGAAGAACACGTCGATCGGGATGCCGCCGCGCGGATACCAGTAGCCGCCGATCCGGAACCATTTCGGCTGCAGCAGCTCGACCAGCGTCTTGCCGATGTTGACGGTGCAGTCCTCGTGGAAGGCGCCGTGGTTGCGGAAGGCGCCGAGATAGAGCTTCAGCGACTTCGACTCGACCAGCCAGTCGCCCGGCAGATAGTCGATCACCAGGATGCCGAAATCGGGCTGGCCGGTGACCGGGCAGATCGAGGTGAACTCCGGGCAGGTGAAGCGGGCGAGATAGTCCGTGCCGGCATGCGGGTTCGGCACGCGGTCGAGGCGGGCTTCCTCCGGCGATTGCGGCAGGGCGCTCGCCTGGCCGAGCTGCAGGGTCGAGGCATCGAGGGTCATGGTCGCTCCAATCGACATCCATCCCGCATCCCGAGGAACGCTCGAAAGAGCGCGCCGCTAGGGATCGGGGATGTTTCAGTGACAGCGCCGGCAAGCGGCGTCCGGTTCTTTTCAAGCGCGGCTTGTATCGCCGACACCCCGCAAACGCCACCGCCCCTTCCCGTCGCCGCTCCTTATGTCTAGAAGCGCGGCATCCATCCGTTCCCGCCTCTTCTCCGGAGCCAGCCATGACCGCGATCATCGACATCATCGGCCGCCAGATCCTCGATTCCCGCGGCAACCCGACGGTCGAGGTCGACGTCATCCTCGAGGACGGCTCGATGGGCCGCGCCGCCGTCCCGTCGGGCGCCTCGACCGGCGCGCATGAGGCGGTCGAGCTGCGCGACGGCGACAAGAGCCGCTATCTCGGCAAGGGCGTGCAGAAGGCAGTCGAGGCCGTCAACATCACCATCGCCGAAGCCCTCGTCGCCATGGACGCCGAGGACCAGGTCGCCATCGACGAGGCGATGATCGATCTCGACGGCACGCCCAACAAGAGCAAGCTCGGCGCCAATGCGATCCTCGGCGTCTCGCTCGCCGTCGCCAAGGCCGCCGCCGACGCCTCCGGCCTGCCGCTCTACCGCTATGTCGGCGGCACCCAGGCCCGCGTCCTGCCGGTGCCGATGATGAACATCGTCAATGGCGGCGCCCATGCCGACAACCCGATCGACTTCCAGGAATTCATGGTGATGCCGATCGGCGCCGCCTCCTTCGCCGAAGGCCTGCGCATGGGCGCGGAGATCTTCCACACGCTGAAGAAGGCGCTGCACGACGCCGGCCACAACACCAATGTCGGCGACGAGGGCGGCTTCGCTCCGAACATCAAGTCGGCGGAAGCGGCGCTCGATTTCGTCATGCAGGCGGTCGAGAAGGCCGGCTACAAGCCCGGCGAGGACATCGCGCTGGCGCTCGACTGCGCCGCGACCGAGTTCTTCAAGGACGGCGCCTATGTCTATGCGGGTGAACGCAAAACCCGCGATCCGAAGGCGCAGGCCAAGTACCTCGCCAAGCTCGTCGGCAGCTATCCGATCGTCTCGATCGAGGACGGCATGGCCGAGGATGATTGGGAGGGCTGGAAGGCGCTGACCGACCTCGTCGGCTCCAAGTGCCAGCTCGTCGGCGACGACCTCTTCGTCACCAACGTCACCCGCCTGTCGCAGGGCATCAAGACGAAGACCGCCAACTCGATCCTGGTCAAGGTCAACCAGATCGGCACGCTGACGGAGACCCTTGCCGCCGTCGAGATGGCCCAGCGCGCCGGCTACACCGCCGTGATGTCGCATCGCTCGGGCGAGACCGAGGATTCGACCATCGCCGACCTCTCGGTCGCGACGAATTGCGGGCAGATCAAGACCGGCTCGCTCGCCCGTTCCGACCGGACCGCGAAGTACAACCAGCTCCTGCGCATCGAGGAGGAGCTCGGCGACCAGGCGATCTATGCCGGTCGTTCCGCCCTGAAGGCGCTCGCCTGACGCTTTCTTGTGCGCTGCAGCGCTAGCGGCGCGCACGGCCCATGCGGCAAACCCACTAACGAAGTCCATGCTCCGGCGCTAAGCCGGAGCATGCATCAGACCGTGCCCCTTTCGGACGAGCGTTTGCGCCGGCGTCGCAAGCTCGCCTTTGTCGGCATGGCCTTCGCCATGCTGATCTTCGGGGCCAATTTCGTCGTCAGCCGCCATGCGGTGCTGAACGGCCTCTCCTCGCACGACATGCTGGCGCTGCGCTTCGTGACCGCCGGCTTCCTGTTGCTGCCCAGCTTCATGATGGCCGGGGGACTGCGCGATTGCGCAGGGCTCGGCTGGGGCCGAGGCCTCGTCCTGGCCGTGATGAGCGGCTTCCCGATGAGCTTCCTGCTTATGACCGGGCTGACCTACGCCCCCGCGGCGCATGGCGCGGTGATCGGCCCCGGCACCGTCACGGTGATCGGGATCGTCGGCAGCGTCGTCCTGTTCGGCGCGGTATTGACCCGGCAGCTCGTGCTCGGCGTCGCGGCCGTGCTCATCGGCCTCGCCTGCCTCGGCATCGCCGGCACAGCCTATGCCAATCCGGGCATCGTCTTCGGCGATCTTTGTTTCCTCGGCGTCGGACTGATCTGGGGCGGCTATCCCCTGCTGATCCAGCTCTGGCGTGTCGATGCGCTCAAGGCGACCGCGGTCGTGTCCGTGCTGTCGATGGCCTATCTGCCGATCTACTTCGCCTTCTATTTCCGCGGCTTCGACGTTGCACCCTGGTGGGTTCTGCTGGCGCACGCGATCAATCAGGGCGTGCTCAACGTCATCGTTGGGCTGTGGATCTGGAGCTGGTCGACGCCGGTGCTCGGTCCCTCGGTCGCCGGGCGCTTCCCGCCGATGATCCCCGTCGTCGGCACGCTGCTCGCCATTCCCATGCTCGGCGAGATCCCGAGCGGCCTGCAGATCGGCGGCATCGCCATGATCATCGGCGGGTTGTTCATCGCCTCATGGCGGCGCCCGGCGCGCTAGGGCATTCGCCCGGAGCCCGCGCGAGCTCTATTCGTTCGGCCGCTTCCTGCCGACCGAAATGCGCGCCAGCGCCATCAGGCCGAGATTCCAGAGGATACAGACCAGCAGGCCGAGGCCGAGCGCCGCCCAGGAACCGAGCGGCACGGCCGTGACATGGACCAGCGCGAGCGCGAAGCCGAAGCCGAGCAGGCCGAGCACGCCGTTGGCGATCACCGCGGCGCTGGCCGGCCCGCCGATGCGCGGCTGCAGGATCGCGATCAGGCTCGACAGAACGATCGGAAAGGTCGCCAGAACGCCTGACCAGGCCGGACCGACGCGGGCGCTGATGGTGGTGACCGTTCCCGCCAGCATCGCGACCGCAGCGGCGCGCAAGGGGATCGCATACCATGGCCGCCGCGGCGTGATCGCCGGACGCGCCGCGAGGTACGGGTGAACGATACGGTGCAAGGTCAGGAAGACGATCGGCGTCACCGCCAATGCGACGACGAACGGCCATGCCAGCCTCTGCAGGGCGCTGACGATCAGCAGCCAGGTCAGCAAGGCCGCCGCGAGGCAGATGACCGTGCCGAAGCGCTGCGCCAGCAGGACGTAAACCAGCGACAGCCCGGCATTGGCGAGATTGGAATTCATGCTGCCGAGCACGCTGCCGGCGATAAACGCCGCATCGTGATCGAGCGCCAGGAAGACATAGACCGGCCCGGCCGAGATCGGCAGCGTCGCGATCATCGCCGCGAGCAGCGGCCCCGACCGCTCGGCGAGCAGCGAACAGCTGACGACGATGGCGGCCGCGACCGCCATCTTCATGAGCAGCAGGCCGAGCCAGGGCTCGATCACGCCGGCTCGCCCCGCTCCCAGCCCTGCTTGGTCTCGGCGATGAAATCGTCGAGACGCCCAGCCGCGATCGCGGCTCGCAGCCCCGCCATCAGATCCTGATAGTAGGCGAGGTTGATCCAGGTCAGCAGCATCTTGCCGAGCATTTCTTCGGCCTTGACGAGGTGATGGAGATAGGCGCGCGAATAGGTGTTCGCCGCCGGGCAGCTCGATTGCGGATCGATCGGCCTCGTATCCTCGGCATGCTTGGCGTTCTTCAGGTTCATCCGGCCGAAGCGGGTGAAGATCTGGCCATGGCGCCCGGCCCGGGTCGGCATCACGCAATCGAACATGTCGACGCCGCGGCGAACCGCCTCGACGATGTCGTCCGGCGTGCCGACGCCCATCAGATAGCGCGGCTTCTCCTGCGGCATGTGCGGCTCGACCGTCTCGATCATCGCCAGCATCACCTCCTGCGGCTCGCCGACCGCGAGCCCGCCGATGGCGTAGCCCTTGAGGTCCATGGCCGCGAGCTCGCGGGCGCTCTCGACGCGCAGAGCGGGCACGTCGCCGCCCTGGACGATCCCGAACAGGGCCCTGCCCGGCTGCGTCCCGAAGGCCGCCTTGCAGCGCTCGGCCCAGCGCAGCGAAAGCCGCATCGCCTTCTCGGCGACCTTGTGCTCGCAAGGCAGGGCGACGCATTCGTCGAGCTGCATCACGATGTCGGAACCGAGCAGGTTCTGGATCTCGACCGAGCGCTCCGGCGTCAGCACGTGCTTGGAGCCGTCGATATGGGACCGGAAGGTCACGCCCTCCTCGGTCAGCTTGCGCAGATTGGCGAGCGACATCACCTGGAACCCGCCGGAATCGGTCAGGATCGGATGCGGCCAGGTCATGAACTTGTGCAGCCCGCCGAGCTTGGCGACGCGCTCCGCACCCGGGCGCAGCATCAGATGGTAGGTGTTGCCGAGCACGACGTCGGCGCCGAGCGCCTTGACCTGCTCCGGATACATGCCCTTGACGGTCGCGGCCGTGCCGACCGGCATGAAGGCGGGGGTGCGGATCACGCCGCGCGGCATCCGGACCTCGCCGGTGCGCGCCGCACCATCGCGGCCGAGCAGATGGAAGCTGAAATCGGTTGTCATTTCGCCGGCCTAGCCCAGCCGGGCCGGCGAAGGAAGTGCAGCCGACGCCGACCGGACGTTCCGGCGCCGCCGAACGGCTTGCCGCCTCAGGCCTTGGTGGCGAAAGCCGCCGCGTAGGCGTCCGGCTTGAAGCCGAGCAGGCGACGTTCGCCGAGATCGAGCACCGGACGCTTGATCATGGTCGGCTGTGCAAGCATCAGGGCGACGGCCTTCCCGGCATCGAGCCCCTGCTTCTCCGCCTCGGGCAGGGCCCGAAAGGTGGTGCTGGCCTTGTTGAGCACCTTTTCCCAGCCGAACTCGCGGCACCAGGCCTCGAGGCTCGTCTTGTCGATGCCGGAGACACGGTAATCGTGGAAGGCGTAGGGCACCTTGTTCGCGTCGAGCCAGCTCCAGGCCTTCTTCATCGTGTCGCAGTTCTTGATGCCGTAGAGCGTAACCATCATCGCGCCTGTCCTTGATTGCTGTCGGCGCGGGGGTGGCATGGCGGCCTTATGAGATCAAGCGGGCGCGCCACAGGGCATCGGCATGCCAGGCGCGCGGGGCTGGTTGAATAGCGCGGACAAGCAGCCGTCTCTCGCGTTCCGTCATCCGATCGGCAACGATGGCATGTATCGGGCGAGCGGAGAATCGCATGGACGCGTCATGATCGATCAGCTGCAACAGGCCGCGAAGCGCGACGACGAGCTCGATATTCCGTTCCGCTCCTGGAAGAACCATCCGGCTGCCGGGGTGGATTTCCCCGACCTCTCCATCGCAACCAGCGAAGCGGCCCGGACGCGCCCCATCGTCGATGCGCTCGCGTCGTGGATACCGGCCGATGTCGAAGTGCTCGCCGGGATCGATATCGGCGGGCTCGGCCTCGCCGGAGCGCTGGCCTATCGCAACGGCCTCGGCTTCATCGACATCCGCAAGGTCGATTCGCTGCGCAACGAAGTGATGCGCAGCATCATCGCGAACTACGAACTCGGCGAAGGTGTCGTGATCTCGAAAGGCGCCGGGCTGGCGGGCCGCCATGTCGCGATCGTCGACGACTGCCTGATCTCCGGCGGCACGGCGCTGGCGACTGCGCGGCTGATCCGCCGGCTCGGCGGCCGTTGCGACACGGCGCTCTTCGTCTTCGAGATCGAGGGCATGGGCGGCCGCGAGCGCCTCGCCCAAGGCGGCATCCGGGCGGAAGTGCTGCGCTCCGTTCCGCGAACGGCGCCGGAGGCAGCGGAGAGCGCCTGAAGAACGCGGGCACGCTTACCCGCCGCCCAGCGGCCAGCGCGCCAGATGGCGATGCCGGTTTTCGCCATGCACGCTCTGGATCAGTACGAAGTCGAGAACCGTCCAGCGCAGCGGCCGGATTCCGGTCTCCAGCACGATCTGCTCGTCATAGAGCATGGTCAGATGCGGATTGAACTGGCTCTTCGCCTGGAGTTCACAGGCTGCCATCGCGCGTCGGAGTCCGGCCTGAAGCCAGCCCAGCGCCGGCAAGCCCTCGCTGTTGGCGAGGACGAGAGGCCGTTTGCGCGCGCCCTGGCTGAAACTCACCGCATGGTCGAAACCGACATCGAATGGCCGGCAACGAACCTGGTCGCCGATGGCCTGCAGCTTGGACAGCACCTCGTCCGGCGCCGGACCGGGCCCTCCGACACCGCAGAGCGAGATATGGTAGCGGCCGGGACCGATGATCGAGCCGCGGAGATCGTGCAATCGCCGGAAACCGTCGGCGATGCGGTCGATCGCCCTGCCCGCCTCGGCGGTCGGCACGATCGCGAAGAAATAGTTATTGTTAGGCTGGTGGCGGGGATACCCGCCCGGTTCGACCATGAACATGCGCCTCTCCTCGGATGCGCCCCCACGATGGACAAGAACATATAGAGAACAAAAACGCAAGAACCTAGCGCCCCGCTGGCGAATTTTCAGCAAGGCGAGCGCGCCCGCCTTGCTGCCGGCATCAGGCCGAGGTGCTTGAACTCAGACCGGCGGCCAGCCTGAGCCAGGGCGCCAGATGGAAGACGCTCATCAGCAGGTACATCGCAGCCATACCGTTCATCGGCGCGCCGCCCGGCATGGCCGCGCAAAGCAGCGTCGGCGCGTCGTTCTCGAAGACCAGGGTGAGCAGGCCCATGGCGGCGAAGGTCGGCGCAGCGGCCAAGGCCAGCCAGTCCGCCGCGCGGAGAGATGCGACACCGGCGAGATCGCGACGGCTCACCATGGCCGTCTCAGCTCCGGCCGTATTCGTCATGGCGACGCCACCACGGACCGTTCGCCTCGTTGCGGCCCTTGGGAGCCCGGTCGAGCCAGGGATACATGCTCCAGATGCCGTCGACGCCGCGCGCATAGGTCGAATAGGTGTGATAGACGACGCCATCCTCGATGACGAAGGCGCTCACTCCCGGCCGCTCGCGAGTATAGCTCGCCACATCGGTGCCAGTCGTGGCGGCGAAGCGCTCAGTGACCGAGGCGCTGTCGCCCTCCAGACGCGAACGCCATACGAAGGCCGGCTCGCGCTGGAAATTGTACTCGATCGCACCGTCGCGCTGCTGCTGCTCGGTGAAAGAGACGTTGAAGTCGAAATTGAAGGCGCCGTCCGAGCACGAGGCCCAGGGGAAGCCCCAGCCCATGCGCTCCCTGTAGGCAAGGAGCCTGGCCAGTGGCGCCCGCGACACCGCCATCAGCGTCACGTCGTGGTTGGCGAGATGCACCGTGATGCCGTTGAAGCCGTCGGCGATCGCCGAGCAGGACGGGCAGCCCGCCTTGTAATCGGGCCCGAACATGAAGTGGTAGACAAGGAGCTGCGAGCGCCCGCGGAACAGATCGGCCAGCGAGGCCGGGCCCTCCTCGGTCTCGAAGCGGAACACCTTGTCGATACGGACCCAGGGCAGTTGCTGGCGCTGCCGGGCGAGTTCGTCGCTGAGCCGCGTCAGCTCCTTTTCCTTCTCGAGCAGCGCGATGCGCGCTGAGAGCCATTCGTCGCGTGAACCGGTCTGATGCATCGTCATCGATCTCGTCTCCTGTCGTCGCCTGGCCATCGCCGCGGGTTTTCGTGTCGGTGCGGCGTCGCCTTGTTGGTAGTCGCCGGCCGTGAGACGGTGGGAGTGACAAGTTTGGCGGGATCTGAATGGACTCGATGATCACGGCCGCGGCGCGTGCGCTGGCGGCGGGCGATCTGCTCGGAGTGCTGAACCGCGTCGCGCTGCGCGAAGACCCGCCGGCACTGGCGCTGCGCGGCATCGCCATGGCCCGGCTCGGAGACTTTGCCCGCGCCAAAGCCTTGCTGCAGAAGGCGGCGCGCGGCTTCGGCCCGAGGGAAGCGGTGGCCCGCGCGCGATGCATCGTCGCACAGGCCGAGATCGCCCTGGTCTCACGCGATCTCGGCTGGCCTGCCAAGAGCCTCGAAGCGGCGCGGGCGGTGCTGGAGCGGCGCGGCGACCGGCTGAACGCCGCCCATGCCCGGCACCTTTCGGTCCGACGCCTCGTGCTGATCGGACAGCTCGAAGAGGCGGAGCAAACGCTCGCCGAAATCGACCCCGCCCCCTTCCCGCCGGCCCTGCGGGCGGCGCACGAACTCGTCATCGCCGGCATCGCGATCAGGCGGCTGCGGACGCAGGTCGCCCGCACGGCCCTGGCGCAGGCCGCGCGCGCCGCGCGTCACTCCGGCATCGCGGCGCTGGTCGCCGAGGTCGAAAGCGCGACGGCTCTGCTACGCGCCCCGGCTGCGCGCCTGATCGCGCGCGGCGGGGCCAGGCTGCTCCTGCTGGAAGAGGTCGAGAGACTTCCCGCAACGGGCGCGCTGATCATCGACGCCTGCCGGAACAGCGTGCGGACCGCCGATGCGATCGTCGCGCTCGCCACCCGGCCGGTGTTGTTCGCGCTCGCGCGCGCCCTTGCGGAAGCCTGGCCCGGCGACGTCTCCCGCAACGCACTGGTCGCGCGGGCCTTCCGGGCGAAAGAGGCCGATGAATCGCATCGCGCCCGGCTGCGGGTCGAGATCGGGCGGTTGCGCGCAGCGCTTCGGGGGCTCGCCGAGATCAGCGCCACCGCCGACGGTTTCGCCCTCCTGCCGCACCACGTCTCCGGCATCGTGGTTCTGGCTCCGCCGGTCGAGGAACGGCATGCGACACTGCTCGCCCTGCTCGCGGATGGCGAGGCGTGGTCAAGCTCGGGGCTCGCGCTCGCGCTCGGGACGAGCTCGCGCAGCGTGCAGCGCGCCCTCGACGCCCTCGCCGCGGCGGGCCGGGTCCAGTCCTTCGGCCGCGGGCCGGCGCGCCGCTGGGTGACGCCGCCAGTGCCCGGCTTCCCGACAGTCTTGTTACTCCCGGCCCCGCCGCCGGGCAGCTAGAAGGGACTGCGACAACCAGATCCGCAAGCCCCCGCCCCGTTCCGGAGCCGCGCCATGAAACGATCAGCAGCCGAGATCATCCGCGAATACGGCCCCTTCCCCGGCGTCGACGGCGTTCACGGCGTTTCCTATGACGGCCGGCATGTCTGGTTCGCAACCGACGGCAGGCTGAACGCGCTCGATCCCGAGAGCGGCAAGACGGAACGCTCGCTCGATGTCGCCGCCGATGCCGGCACCGCCTTCGACGGCCAGAACCTGTTCCAGATCGCCGAGGACCGCATCCAGAAGATCGACCCGCAGACAGGCAGGGTTCTGAATACGATCCCGGCACCGGGCAGCGGCAATTCCGGGCTGGCCTGGGCGGAAGGCACGCTCTGGGTCGGCCAGCATCGCGACCGCAAGATCCACCAGATCGACCCGGAAACCGGCGCCATCCTGCGCACCATCGAGTCGAACCGCTTCGTCACCGGCGTCACCTGGAGCCATGGAGAACTCTGGCACGGCACCTGGGAAAACGACGAGAGCGAGCTCCGGCGCGTCGATCCGCAAACCGGGGCGGTGCTGGAACGGCTCGACATGCCGGCCGGCACCGGCGTCTCGGGTCTCGAGGCCGATGGCGGCGACCGCTTCTACTGCGGCGGCGGCAAGATCGGCCTGCTCAGGGCCGTGCGGCGGCCGCGCTAAGACCGTCCGGCATCTCCGCAGAGCGGCCCGGTGGCCAGGGTCACAGCCGTCACTTTGCGGCGCCACCGCTTGCGACCACAACGCTGCGCGCGCGGCGCGGCAGGCGACCGTTCAGGACGGCGTAGGCGACGAGGCCGATCAGCAGGCCCCAGAACGCGCCGCCGATGCCGAGCAGCTGGATGTTGGCGGCGGACGCGAGGAAGGTGATCAGCGCCGCTTCGCGGGAAGCCGGATCGGCCAGAGCACCCGCGAGGCTGCCGCCGATCGTGCCGAGCAGGGCAAGGCCCGCGAGCGTCGTGATGAAGGTCGCGGGGAATGCCATGAACACCGCCGCCAGCGTGACGCCGAACACCCCGACGAGCGCGTAGAGGCAGCCTGCGGCGATGCCGGCGATCCAGCGCCTCGCGGGATCCTCATGCGCCTCCTTGCCGGTGGCGATCGCCGCGGTGATCGCGGCGAGGTTGAAAGCGTGGGAGCCGAAGGGCGCCATCAGCAGCGAGCCGAGGCCGGTCACGGTGACGATCGGGTCGGCGCTGGTCTTGAAGCCATCGTTCCGCAACACCAGCATTCCCGGCATGTACTGGCCGGTCAGAGTGATCAGGAACAGCGGCAGCGCGACGCTGAGCAGCGCGTTCAGCGAGAATTCCGGCATGGTGAAGACCGGCGCCGCGAGCTGAAGCCGCAGGCCGGACAGGTCGACGCGGCCCTGCGCCAGCAGGAAGACGAGACCGAGTATCAGGATGCCGACCACGGCATAGCGCGGCGCGCAACGCTTCAGAGCAAGATAGGCGAGGATCAAGAGCCCGACCAGCAGCGGATCGACGCTTGCGCCGCCGAAGGCGCCGATACCGAATTGCAGCAGGATGCCGGCCAGCAGGCCGGACGCAATTCCGGCCGGGATCAGGCGGATGACCTTGTCGAACCAGCCCGACAGGCCGAGTGCGACGAAGGCTGCGGCCGAGGCCATGTAGGCCCCCACCGCCTCGGCATAGGGCGTCGTCGCGAGCGCGGTGACGAGGAAGGCGGCCGCCGGCGTCGACCATGCGGTGATGATCGGCTCGCGATAGCGCCAGCTCAGGACAAGGCCCGTCAGCCCGACGCCGATCGAGACCGACCAGACCCAGGAGGCGGTCAGCTCCGGGCTGAGGCCCGCAACCTTGACGGCCTGGAAGACCAGGATGAAGGTACCGCCATAGTTGACGATCACCGAGATCAGCCCCGCTACGACGGGATGCACGAGATCGTTGAGGCGGCTGGATGGCGCGAAACCGGACGGCATGGTCGTGACGGGTCTTCCGAGAGATGGGCGCAGGCGCTGCGGGGCGCGTTGACAACTAGCCGATCAATGGTCTGACAATCCCAGCCACTTTCGAAAGGAGGCTCAGACCATTTGTTCAAGCATTCGCAACTGGAGACAGTGAAAGCCGGGCTGGCCCATCCCGCCCATGCCGCGCTGCCGCTGCATGCCAGGATCCAGCGTGCGATCCGCCAGCTCATCCTCGACGGCGCCCTAAGGCGCGGGAAGCCGCTGCCCGCCTCGCGCGCCCTCGCAAAATCGCTCGGCCTCTCGCGCGACACGATCGAAACCGCCTATGCGCAGCTTCATGCCGAGGGCTTCATCGAGCGGCGCGTCGGCAGCGGCAGCTTCGTGGCTGAAGCGACGGAGCTGGCGTCCAGTCGTCGTCACGCCTCGCGCGACACGGCCTTCCGCAGCCAGGCACCAAATCTCAGCCGGCGCGGCGAGGCGATGTTCCGCAGCGGCGGCGTTCGCGAGCTCCTGTCGCCGCGGCCCTTCGCGCCCGGGATACCGGAGACGCGCAGCTTTCCCCTCCGGCTCTGGGAGCGCCTGGAGCGGCAGGTACTGAAGGAAACCGGCACGACAGCGTTGCTGCATGGCGACCCGCAGGGCGTCGAGCCGCTGCGGCGGGCGATAGCCGATTATGTGAACCTCGAGCGCGGGGCTCATGCCACGGCCGACCGGGTTCTGATCCTGACCAGCTCGCAGCAGGCGCTGGCACTGTGCGCGAGCGTGCTGCTCGACGCCGGCGAGCGCATCTTCATCGAGGACCCCGCCTATTACGGCGCGCGCAAGGCGTTCGATGCCGCCGGGCTGGAGTGCGTTCCGATCCAACTGGATCACCAAGGCCTGCTGGTCGAGCAGATCGTCTCAGAGCCGCGCCGGGCCAGGGCCGTGTTCCTCACGCCCTCGCACCAGTTTCCCACCGGCACGACGCTGTCGCTCGACCGCCGCCTGGCGCTGATCGAATGGGCCGCCCGCCATCAGGCCTGGATCATCGAGGACGATTACGACAGCGAGTTCCACTATGCCGGCAAGCCGACGGCCTGCGTGCAGGGGCTCGATCCGCATGAGCGGACCATCTACATCGGCACCTTCACCAAATCGCTCTTTCCGGGCCTGCGGATCGGTTATGTCGTGCTGCCGCGTGAGCTGGTGGCGCCGATGACGGTGGCACGCACGCTGCTCGACGGACATTCGGCGCCGCTGGCGCAGATGACGCTTGCCCGCTTCATCGAAGGCGGTCATTTCGGCGCGCATGTCCGCACCATGCGCGGCATCTATGCCGAGCGCCTTGGTCTGCTAGCCGGCCTTGTCGGCAAGCATCTTTCGGGGATCGCCGAGGCGCAGGTGCCTGCCGGCGGGCTGCAGATGCCCTGCCTGCTGCCTCCCGGCCTGTCCGAGCGCGCTGCCGTCGACGCAGCGCGACGTGCAGGGATCGCGCTGCTGGGACTGTCGTCGCTCTACGCTGCCGGGGACGGCAAGCCGGGCTTCCTGATGGGCTTTGCCGCCTATGCGCCGAACGAGATCGACGGCGCAGTCAGGACGCTCGCGAACGCGCTGCGGGAGGCAAAGCGCTGACACGCCGAGCCCCGGCGCATCTCCGTTTCGGGCACGTCGGCCCAAAAAAGGGCGCTGACAACTTCGACGCCCTCCGGAGATTTATCGGCTCGACCGGGTCACTCCCACTCGATCGTGCCGGGCGGCTTGCTCGTCACGTCGTAGACCACCCGGTTGATGCCCTTGACCTCGTTGATGATACGGGTCGCGGTGCGGCCGAGGAAGGCCATGTCGTAGGGGTAGAAATCCGCCGTCATGCCGTCGACCGAGGTCACGGCGCGCAGGGCGCAGACATGGTCGTAGGTGCGGTAGTCGCCCATCACGCCGACGGTGCGCACCGGCAGCAGCACAGCAAAAGCCTGCCAGATCACGTCGTAGAGCCCGGCCTTGCGGATCTCCTCGAGATAGATCGCATCCGCCTTGCGCAGGATGTCGAGCTTCTCCTTGGTGATCTCGCCCGGGCAGCGGATGGCGAGGCCCGGCCCCGGGAAGGGGTGGCGGCCGACGAAGGCGTCGGGCAGGCCGAGCTCGCGGCCGAGCACGCGGACCTCGTCCTTGAACAGCTCGCGCAGCGGCTCGACGAGCTTCATCTTCATGCGCTCGGGTAGGCCGCCGACATTGTGGTGGCTCTTGATCGTCACCGAAGGGCCGCCGGAGAACGAGACGCTCTCGATCACGTCTGGATAGAGCGTGCCCTGGGCGAGGAAGTCGGCGCCGCCGAGCTTGGCGGCCTCGGCGTCGAAGACGTCGATGAAGAGCCGGCCGATGGTCTTGCGCTTGGCCTCGGGATCGGAACCGCACTTGGCGAGTTCGGAGAGGAAAAGCTCTTCGGCTTCAACATGAACCAGCGGGATGTTGTAGTGGTCACGGAAGAGGCGAACGACCTCTTCTGCCTCGTTCATCCGCATCAGGCCGTGATCGACGAAGACGCAGGTCAGCTGGTCGCCGATCGCCTCGTGGATCAGCACCGCGGCGACGGCCGAGTCGACACCGCCGGAGAGCCCGCAGATCACCCGGCCCTTGCCGACCTGATCACGGATCTTCTTCTGCATCTCGGCGCGATAGGCCGACATGCTCCAGTCGGGCTTGCAGCCGCAGATGTCGACGACGAAGTTGCGCAGCAGCTTCGCCCCGTCCGGGGTGTGCACGACCTCGGGGTGGAACATGGTCGAGTAGAAGCGGCGATCCTCGTCGCTCGCCACCGCATAGGGGGCGTTCTCGGAGGTGGCCTTCACGCTGAAGCCGGCCGGGAGCTGCGTGACCCGGTCGCCATGGCTCATCCAGACCGGATAGCGCCCGCCCTGCTCCCAGACGCCGGCGAACAGCGCCGAAGGCGTGACGATCTCGACATCGGCGCGGCCGAATTCGGCGGCGTGGCCGCCCTCGACCTTGCCGCCGAGCTGGTGGGCCATGGTCTGCTGGCCATAGCAGATGCCGAGGACCGGCAGGCCGGAGGAGAAGACCTCCTGCGGCGCACGCGGCGAATTCGCGTCCGGCACCGAGGCGGGGCCGCCGGAGAAGATCACGCCCTTCGGCTTCATCCGGGCAAAAGCCTCGGAAGCCGACTGGAACGGGGCGATCTCGCAATAGACGCCGATCTCGCGCACGCGACGCGCGATCAGCTGCGTCACCTGACTGCCGAAGTCGATGATGAGGATGGAGTCGTGGACGGGGTTTTGGGGCTGGGCGCTCATCGCGCTCGGTTACGCCATCGCGGGCGAGCGCGCAACGGGCGAGCGAGCAGCTCAGCCCGGCGCCGCGAGGCAGCTCAGATAGAACCCGTCCGTCCCGGTCCGCGCCGGCGACAATTGCAGCCCGCTCTGCGTCGCAAAACGGACGAGCAGGCCGTAATCGACCTCGCCAGCGCTCAGCAGATCGCGCATCGGGACCAAGGCGAAGCCGGGATGCCGCTCCAGGAATGCCTCGACCGCGACATCGTTCTCCTCGGGCAGGATCGAGCAGGTGATGTACGCGATCCGCCCGCCCGGCCTGACCAGACCGGCAGCACGGTCCAGCACCTCGGCCTGTTCCCTGATCCGCTCTGCGAGCGCGCCCGGACGCACGCGCCATTTGGCGTCGGGATTGCGCCGCCAGGTGCCGGATCCCGTGCAAGGGGCGTCGACCAGCACGAGATCGGCGGTGCCGGCGAGATCGGAGAGCGCGTCATGGCCACGGCTGCGCGGCACGCGCACCTCGACATTGCTCGCGCCGGAGCGCGTCAGCCGGTCGTGGAGCGGCGATAGGCGGCGGCTGTCGAGATCGGTCGCGAAGATGCGGCCCTCATTGCCCATCAGGGCAGCGAGCGCCAGGGTCTTGCCGCCGGCGCCGGCACAGAGATCGATCACGGTGTCGCCGGGCTTCACACCGGCCAGTGCAGCAACGAGCTGCGAGCCCTCGTCCTGGATCTCGAACTCGCCGGCGAAGAAGGCGGGCTCGCTCTGCAGCGTGGGGCCACGCCCGTCGGGGCCGGGCTGGAAGCGCAGCGCATCCGGCGACCAGGCGCCCATTTCCGGCTGGAGATGCGACAGCGCCGCGCGCAACGCGTCGCGCCCGGTCTTCAGGCGGTTGGTGCGGATGTCGACGGGTGCGCGCGCCGAAAGCCCCTCGCCCTCTGCGACGGCATGTTCGGCGAAGGCCTCGACGAAGGAGGGCCATAGCCATTCGGGAACGTCGGCCCGGACCCAGCCCGGCGCAGCCGAGAGGTCGAAGGTGGCGAGCCCGGCGACCTCGAACTCGGTCAGGGGCGCGGGCGCATGGTTCTGGCCGGTGAACAGCGCGGCGATCTCGTCGGGCCGAAGCCCGCGCTGGCTGACCAGCATGCCGAGCACCAGCGCCCGCGGCGTCTCCTCGCCGAGCGCATGGGCGGATGACGCCCGGCGCCGCAGCGCGTCGTAGACCAGCGAGGCGACGGCAGCGCGATCCTTCGAGCCGGCGAAGCGGCGGGCCAGGCCCCAATCCTTCAAGGCATCGGCGGCGGGCCGGCGGCGCTGGATCAGATCGGCCAGGACCTCGATGGCGGCGCTGATGCGGGCGGCGGGAGTCATGTCCGGCTTCCTGGGATTATGCCTGTCGGATCGTGCGCGATCTCGACCGATTCTGAACTGGGCTAGGGGCTCTTGACGCCGTCGTTCCACAAGCAGAAAGACGACACAATAGCTTACGCAACGCCAACCCAGCTTCGGGACGCCGTCAATGACCAAGCTTACCCGCCTTGCCCTCGCCGGCCTGTTCTGCCTTTCGCTCGCCGCCTGCGCCACCCAGCAGCAGGATCTGACCCCGCCGCCTGCCAAGCCGGTCGATGCCAAGACCAAGTTGGAAAGCGGCCGGCGCTGAAATTTGCCGGAGTGGGCGCCGGAAACCGGCGCCCCAACAACAAGAGCGCCGCCTTCAAAGCGCTGTCATATCGACCGACCACGCTTGCCGCCTGATTTTGCGACCAAGGATCGGATCGTCATGAAGCCCTTGCTGTATTCGGCCTCGCTGCTGGCCACATTCGCCCTCGCTTTGGGGGCGCCAGCCGCCCTCGCCCAGGCTCCGACGCTCGACGGCAAGCCGGCGCTGATCGTCGCCCATCGCGGCGCCAGCGGCACCCTGCCCGAGCACACGCTGGAAGCCTACAAGCTCGCGATCGAACAGGGCGCCGACTTCATCGAGCCGGACCTGGTCGCGACCAAGGACGGGGTGCTGGTGGCACGGCACGAGCCGATGCTGTCGGGCACCACCGACGTCTCGACCCGGCCGGAATTCGCCGCGCGCAAGACCGTGAGGAAGGTCGACGGCGTCGACACCAATGACTGGTTCGCCGGCGACTTCACCCTGGCGGAACTCAAGACCCTGCGGGCCAAGCAGGCCTTTGCCGATCGCGACCAGTCGCATAACGGCAAGTTCGAGATCCCGACCCTGCAGCAGGTGATCGACCTCGCCAAGGCCGAGAGCGCCCGCACCGGCCGCACCATCGGGATCTATCCGGAGACCAAGCACCCGATCTTCCATGCCGCGATCGGTCTGCCGCTCGAGGATCGCCTGCTCGACCAGCTCAAGGCCGCCGGCTGGACCGAGAAGAGCTCGCCGGTGATCATCCAGAGCTTCGAGACCGCCAATCTCAAATATCTGCGCGGCAAGACGCAATTGCGCCTCGTCCAGCTGGTCGATGCCGACGATGTCGACAAGGACGGCGGCATCGTGCTCGCCGCCCCCTTCGACAAGCCCTACGACTTCGTCGTCACCGGCGACAAGCGCACCTTCAAGGACCTCGTCACCGCCGAGGGGCTGAAGGAGATCAAGACCTATGCCGACGGTGTCGGCCCCTGGAAGCCCTATATTCTGGCGGGCAAGCAGGTCATCGGCGACGACGGCAAGCCGAAGGACCTGAACGGCGACGGCAATATCGACGAGCAGGACCGGGTGCTGATCGCGCCGACCAATGTGGTCAAGGACGCTCACGCCGCGGGCCTTTTCGTCCACACCTGGACCTTCCGCAGCGAGCCCAAGCGCCTCGCCTCCGACTTCAAGGGCGATCCGGCGGCCGAGTACAAGGCGTTCCTTGCGCTCGGCATCGACGGGCTGTTCTCCGATTTTCCGGGCACGGCCGTGAAGGCGCGCGACGCGAAGTAACCCGCACCGCGCAGCAGACCGACAAGAGCAAGGCCCGCCCCGTTGCCACGGGACGGGCCTTTCGATTCCTGCTGTGGAATTTCCAGCGGTCAGTCGCAGACGCGTGTCGTGCGCCTGACCTCGCCGCGCGGGGTCTCGCGGGTCTCGGTCACGGTCCGGCAATCGCGTCCGCGCTCGGCCCGCCAGTCGCGGCGGCGCTCATAACGATCGCGCTCGCGCCAGCGCTCCTCGCGGCGAATATCGCGGTCGATCGCGCGCTCACGCGGGCTGCGGGGATCGACGGTGACGCCGCCGGGACCGATGTTGACGGACTGGGCGCTCGCGCCCGCAGTGCCGAGCATCAGACCGACGGCGAGCGTACTGAGAAGAAGTTTCATGACGTTTTCCTCCGCTTTCGGGGCAAACAACGGGAAAATCGCCGAAAAGTTCCGCATGGCCCCTTTTACGGAGCCGGGAACGAAAAAGGCCGGCGCGATCAGCGCCGGCCCGATGCCGTCCGGAAAACCCGCTCAATCGCAGATGCGGGTCGTGCGGCGCACCGCGCCGCGGCGGGTCTCCTCGGTGGTGGTGATGGTCCGGCAGCGCCCGCCGCGGCGGCCGTCGCGCCAGTCGCGACGACGCTCCCAATCGCGCCGGCGCTCATAGGCTTCGCGCTCGCGGGCGCGCTCTTCGCGACGGATCTCGCGCGCCCTCTCCTCGCGCCGAATCTCGCGATCCATCGCGCGCTCATGCGGGGTGCGCGGGTCGACCGTGATGCCGCCCGGCCCGATGTTCAGGCTCTGGGCATAGGCGCCGCCGCCGGCCAGCAGAACCGCGACGAGGGCGGGGATGATGCGCTTCATGGTCATTCTCCAAACACGGCGGCAGCCGATAGCGCTGCCGCGGACTTGGCGCGACCATGGGCAAGAATTTTTGAACCGATCGTGAACGCAGGTCCAAGCGGCGCGCGCCACCGGCGCCATGACGGAGAACGGCGCCCGCTTGTGCGGACGCCGTTCTCGAAAGCCGAGCTGAAGTCGGAAATGGACGACTTCAGTGCAGGATCTGGCTGAGGAAGAGCTTGGTGCGCTCGTGCTGCGGGTTCTTGAAGAACTCGTTCGGCTCATTCATCTCGACGATCTGGCCGGCGTCCATGAAGATCACCCGGTCGGCGACCTGGCGGGCGAAGCCCATTTCGTGGGTGACGCAGAGCATGGTCATGCCCTCGTCGGCGAGCGAGACCATGGTGTCGAGCACCTCCTTGACCATTTCCGGATCGAGCGCCGAGGTCGGCTCGTCGAACAGCATGATCTTCGGGCTCATGCAGAGCGAGCGGGCGATCGCGACGCGCTGCTGCTGACCACCCGAGAGCTGGCCCGGGTACTTGGCCGCCTGCTCCGGGATCTTGACCCGGCGCAGATAGTGCATCGCGATCTCCTCGGCGTCCTTCTTGGGCATCTTGCGCACCCAGATCGGCGCCAGCGTCAGGTTCTCGAGGATCGTCAGATGCGGGAACAGGTTGAAGTGCTGGAAGACCATGCCGACGTCGCGGCGGATCTCGTCGATCTTCTTGAGGTCGTTGGTGAGCTCGGTGCCGTCGACGATGATCTGGCCCTTCTGGTGCTCTTCCAGCCGGTTGATGCAGCGGATCATCGTCGACTTGCCCGAGCCGGACGGGCCGCAGATCACCAGCTTCTCGCCGCGACCGACCTTCAGGTTGATGTCGCGCAGCACGTGGAACTCGCCATACCACTTGTTGACGCCGATCATCTCGACCGCCGTCGCCGTGTTCAGCGAGGTTTGCTTCAGGGCGGCGGGGCGCGCGGCGCTGGTCTTGGTCTCTGCCATGGCCATGTTTCTGGTCCTCCTCAACGCTTCTGGCCGGCGGCAAGCCGCTTCTCGACCGAGATCGAATAGCGAGACATGCCCCAACAGCACAGGAAATAAAAGATCGCAGCGAAGGCATAGCCGGTCGCGCGGGTGGTCGGTGTTGCCCAGGTCGGGTCGACCAGGGTCGCCTCGATGGTGCGCAGGAAGTCGAAGATGCCGACGATGGTGACCAGCGTCGTATCCTTGAACAGCCCGATGAAGGTGTTGACGATGCCCGGGATCACGATCCGCAGTGCCTGCGGCAGGATGATCAGCCGCATCATGCTCCAATAGCCGAGCCCGAGCGACATCGCGCCCTCGTACTGGCCCTTGGGCATCGCCTGCAGGCCGCCGCGAATCACCTCCGCCATGTAGGCGGCGGCGAACATGGCGACGCCGACTAGCGGCCGCAGCAGCCGGTCCGGCGACCATTCCTGCGGCACGAACAGCGGCAGCATGGTGTTGGCCATGAACAGCACGGTGATCAGCGGCACGCCGCGCACGAACTCGATGAAGATCACCGAGAGCAGCTGGATGATCGGCAGCTTCGAGCGCCGGCCCAAAGCGAGCAGGATGCCGAAGGGCAGCGAGAAGACGATGCCCACCGCCGCGATCAGGAAGGTGACCGTCATGCCGCCCCAGAGGCCGGTATCGACGCGCGGCAGGCCGATCGAGCTGGCCAGCAGGCCGAGCAGCACGAAAACGACCAGCGCGAAGAGCACCAGCTGCTTGGGGCCGGAGAAGCGCTTCAGCGGCGAAGCCTCCCGGACCACGGCGAGGTTGGCCGCGCCGAGATAGGAGCCCACCAGCTGCGGGACGAAGGAGAGCACGACATAGATCGCCGCGAGCACCAGCGACACGATCAGGCCGTTGCGCAGCAGGCGTTCGGCGCCAGCCCCGCCCAGGAGCAGGACATAGGCGGCGATCGGCATCAGCACGAAGAAGTAGAACAGGCCGAGCTTCTTCTTCGGCGCCTGGTTCCAGAGCATCCAGACCACGCCGATCGCGAACAGCGCGAAGACGATGTTGACCCGCCAACGCTCGCTGATCGGATAGGAGCCGTAGATGAAGTACTGCAGGCGGTCGGCGACATAGGCCCAGCAGGCCCCGACCGGCCGGCCGACCTTTTCGGCGAGGCAGGCATCGCGATTGGCACCGGTCCAGACCGCGTCGATGAAGTAGAAGCGGACGAGCTCCGGCACCGAGACCACGACGATGTAGACGCAGAGCAGCGTCAGCAGCGTGTTCACCGGCCCGGAGAACAGATTGTTGCGAACCCAGGCCAGCGGCCCGGCGACGGAAAGCGGCGCCGCCTGCTGCTCGAGGGTTTCCTTGCGGACGAAGGCGTAGGGCGCCAGTTCGGTGGTTGCATCGGTCATCGGGGCGCCCTCACCGTTCGACCAGCGCCATGCGCCGGTTGTAGATGTTCATGAACAGCGACGTCACCAGCGAGATCGTGAGGTACACCGCCATGGTGATGGCGACGACCTCGACCGCCTGGCCAGTCTGGTTCAGCACCGTCCCGGTGAAGACCTGGACGAGATCGGGATAACCGATCGCGACCGCGAGCGAGGAGTTCTTGGTCAGGTTGAGGTAGTTCGAGGTCAGCGGCGGGATGATCACCCGCATCGCCTGCGGGATCACCACGAGCTTGAGCGTCGGCCCTGCCCTGAGGCCGAGCGCATTGGCCGCTTCGGTCTGGCCCTTGGAGACCGCGAGGATGCCGGCCCGCACGACCTCGGCGATGAAGCCCGCCGTATAGGTAGTCAGGCCGAGCAGCAGCGCCACGAACTCGGGGAAGATCTGGATGCCGCCGCGCAGGTTGAAGCCGGCGAGCTCCGGATAGACGAAGGAGACCGGGCGCCCGGTGACGAAATAGACCGCCAGCGGCAGGAGCACGATCAGGCCGAGCGCAACCAGCCCGATCGGATATTGCTTGCCGGTCGCGGCCTGTTGCTTGTGGGCCCAGTGACGGAAGACCAGCGTTGCGACGATACCGAGCAGGCAGGCCCAGACGATCAGGCTGCCGCCGGGGCCGAGATGCGGATCGGGAATGTAGAGGCCGCGATTGTTGAGCAGTGCCCCCGCCGGCAGCTGGATCGACTGCCGCGGATTGGGCAGCGGTTTCAGCACCGCATTGTACCAGAAGAACAGTTGCAGCAGCAGCGGCAGATTGCGGATGACCTCGACATAGACCATCGCGATCTTCGCCACGACCCAGTTGGTCGAAAGCCGAGCGACGCCGACGAAGAAGCCGAGGAAGGTCGACAGCACGATGCCGATCGCTGCGACGAGCAGCGTGTTGAGCAGGCCGACCCAGAAGGCACGCCCATAAGTGCCGGTCGAGGCATCATAGGGGATCAGCTTCTGGTTGACGTCGAAGCCCGAGGCGTTGTGCCAGAAGCCGAAGCCCGAGGCGATCTTCTGCGCCCGCAGGTTCTCGATGGCGTTGGACGCGGCGGAGTAGATCAGAAAGCCGACGACGGCGAGCAAGGCCAGTTGATAGACATACCCCCTGATCTTGGGGTCGTAGAGAAGCGATGCTCTGCCCGGTCGGACCGGCTCCGTGGAAATCGTGGACACGTCTGACGCCCTTTTCAAATCTGGCGGCCGAGGTCCGGAATCGATCCTTCGAAAGACCGATCGCGGCCATTTTTGTGCGGCTCACCCATGCGGAGACAAGGTGGACGGCGCGCGGCCCGAAAGCCGCACGCCGCTAAAGTTCAGCGAATAGGCGGCGCGTATTGCAGGCCGCCCTTGGTCCAGAGCGCATTCTGGCCGCGCGCGATCTTCAGCAACGAGCCCATGCCGACATTGCGCTCGAAGCTCTCGCCATAATTGCCGATATGCTTGACGATCCGGTAGGCCCAGTCATTGGTCAGGCCGATCGCCTCGCCGAACTTGCCTTCGGTGCCGACCAGGCGCTTGATCTCGGGGTTTTCCGATTTCAGCATGTCGTCGACATTGGCCTTGGTGATGCCGAGCTCCTCGGCATTCAGCATGGCATTATACGTCCATTTGACGACATCGAGCCAGAGATCGTCGCCATGGCGCACGACGGGCCCGAGCGGCTCCTTCGAAATGATCTCGGGCAGCACGATGTGATCGGCGGGAACGCTGAGCTTCAGGCGCTCGGCATAGAGCCCCGACGCGTCCGTGGTGAAGGCGTCGCAGCGTCCGGATTCATAGGCCTTGACCGTCTCGTCATTGGTGGCGAAGGCGACGACCTCGTACTTCATCTTGTTGGTGCGGAAGAAGTCGGCGAGGTTCAGCTCGGTCGTGGTGCCCTGCTGCGTGCACACCGACGCGCCTTCGAGCTTCATCGCGGATTCGACGCCGAGCTTCTTGCGGACCATGAAGCCCTGGCCGTCATAATAGTTGACGCCCGCGAAGTTGAGGCCGAGCGAGGTGTCGCGCGACATCGTCCAGGTCGTGTTGCGCGAGAGCAGGTCCACCTCGCCCGATTGCAGCGCGGTGAAGCGGTCCTTCGACGAGAGTGGAATGAACTTGACCTTGGAAGGGTCGTTGAAGATCGCCGCGGCGATGGCACGGCAGAGGTCGACGTCGAGCCCGCTCCAGTTGCCTTGCGCGTCGGGCATTCCGAAACCGGCGAGACCGGGGCCGACGCCACAGGTAAGCGTTCCCTTGCTCTTCACCTGGGCCAGAACACCGCCGCCCTGCGCCTGTGCTGCAGAGACTCCCATCACGCCGGCGGCGGCGATGAGCGCCGCGCCCATGAGTTTCTTCATCTTGCTGTCCCCTGTTTTCGGAACGGGTTCCTGCCCGTTCTCGGTTAGCTAGCAAGTCCCGGACCAGCCCCCGGTCCGCCCGGTCTCCTTTCCTGGCAGCAACGAGAAAGGCGTGTGGAGCGTACGAATCTGGCGTGTCCGCTCCCGTCTCAGCTCACCGGATCGGCGGCGCGTACTGCAGGCCACCACTTGTCCAAAGCGCGTTCTGGCCGCGCATCATCTTCAATACCGAGCGATTGCCGACGGTGCGCTCGAAGCTCTCGCCGTAATTGCCGACATGCTTGATGATCCGGTAGGCCCAGTCCTTGGTCAAGCCGAGGCCCTCGCCGAACGCGCCGTCGGTGCCGAGCAGGCGCTTGATCTCGGGATTCTCCGACTTCAGCATCTGGTCGACATTCGCCTTGGTGACACCGAGTTCCTCGCCGTTCAGCATGGCGAAGTGGACCCATCTCACCAGCTTGAACCATTGCGAGTCGTTGTCGCGCGTCAGCGGGCCGAGCGGCTCCTTCGAGATGATTTCCAGCAGCACCATGTGGTCATCCGGCGCCGTCAGCTTGAGACGCTCGGCGTAGAGCGATGAGGCATCCGTGGTGAAGGCGTCGCAACGGCCGGCGTCATAGGCCTTGATCGTCTCGGCGCCGGTATCAAAGGAGACGACCTTGTACTTCAGCTTGTTGACGCGGAAGAAGTCGGCGAGGTTGAGCTCGGTCGTGGTGCCGCGCTGGGCGCAGATCGAGGCGCCGGAGAGCTGCATCACCGAGGTGACGCCGAGCTTGCGGCGGACCATGATCCCCTGGCCGTCGAAATAGTTCACGCCGACGAAGAGCAGTCCGGGCGGGGTGTCGTTCGAGATCGTCCAGGTCGAATTGCGGATCAGTACGTCGACCTCGCCGGCCAGCAGCGCCTTGAAGCGGTCATTGGCCGAGAGCGGGATGAACTTGACTTTGGAGGCGTCGCCGAAGATCGCGGCGGCGATGGCGCGGCAATATTCGACGTCGAGCCCGCTCCAGTTGCCCTGCGCGTCGGGAGCGCCGAAGCCGATCAGGCCCGGATTGGCACCGCAGTTCAGGGCGCCGCGGCTCTTGACCTGATCGAGAGTCCGGGGCGCCTGCGCATGCGCAGTGCCGAATACGCTGGCGACGACGAGCAGCGCCGCGCCGATGATTCTGATCATGCCTTTCCCCTGTCTCGTGGAACGGGTTCGGCCCGTTCTCTGTCGACTGGCAAAAGCCGGCCCACCCGGCCCGCGCAAACCAGCTTTTCCAGCGCTTCTGGAGGTAAAAAGGGGCGACCGCCGAAGCGGCCGCCCCGATCAAATCAACGCACCGGCGGGGCGTATTGCAGGCCGCCCTTGGTCCAGAGCGCGTTCTGGCCGCGCGCGATCTTCAGCAGCGAGCCCTGGCCGACATTCTTCTCGAAGCTCTCGCCGTAATTGCCGACGTGCTTGATAATCCGGTAGGCCCAGTCGGGCGTCAGGCCGATGGCCTCGCCGAACTTGCCTTCGGTGCCGAGCAGGCGCTTGATCTCCGGATTCGGCGACTTCAGCATCTCGTCGACATTGGCCTTGGTCACGCCGAGCTCCTCGGCATTCACCATGGCGAAATGCACCCACTTCACCAGGTTGAACCACTGCGCGTCGTTATTGCGCGTCGCCGGTCCAAGCGGCTCCTTCGAGATGATCTCCGGCAGGACCATGTGGTCGTCCGGCGCGGTCAGCTTCAGGCGCTCGGCATAGAGGCCGGAGGCGTCGGTGGTGAAGGCGTCGCAGCGCCCGGAGTCATAGGCCTTGACCGTCTCGTCCGAGGTGGCGAAGGCGACGACCTCGTACTTCAGGTTGTTGGCGCGGAAGAAGTCGGCGAGGTTGAGCTCGGTCGTGGTGCCCTGCTGGGTGCAGACCGAGGCGCCGGAGAGCTGCAGCGCCGAGGTGACGCCGAGCTTCTTACGGACCATGAAGCCCTGGCCGTCATAGTAGTTCACGCCGGTGAAGAGCAGGCCGAGGGCGGTATCGCGCGACATCGTCCAGGTCGAATTGCGGACCAGCACGTCGACTTCGCCGGACTGCAGCGCGGTGAAGCGGTCCTTGGCCGAAAGCGGGATGAACTTGATCTTGGTCGGATCGTTGAAGATCGTCGCCGAGATCGCCCGGCAGAGATCGACGTCGAGGCCGACCCAGTTGCCCTGGGCATCCGGCAGACCGAAGCCGGCAAGGCCCGTATTGGAGCCGCAGTTCAAGGTATTGCGGCTCTTCACCTGGGCCAGGGTCTGCGGCGCCTGCGCCTGCGCCGTCGTCGCGGCGAACGCCAGGCCCAGCCCGGCGACCGCGGCTGCCATGATCTTTTTCATAGTACTCTCTCCCATTGGTTTCCCCACCGGCAACTGCCGACGGGAATGTGCCGGTAACCTGGCATCGTCGCGACTTGGTTGTCCCGTTTGATGCACAACTCCTGAGTGGTGTCCGGCGTCGGTCGATTGCCAGAGCGACCCATGAGCGTCAAGCAACGGCTCCCCTGCGCGCCTGCCTCTTTTCACCTCAAACATCACATGCGAGTTTCAGGGGGTGGTCAAGTGTGACCGCCTCCGATTCCTGCCCCGTTCCTGCCCCGCGGCCCGGCCGAGATCCCATGAAAAAGCTGTCATCGCCCGAATTCTCGCGCCTGCGCGAGAAGACCCGCCTTGTCCTTGCCGGCCGCGATCCGGCCGATTCCTATGGCTTCGTCAATCCGCCTATCGTCCGGGGGTCGACCGTCGTCTATCCGAACATGGAAGACTTCATGGTCCGCAAGGCGCGCTACACCTATGGCACGCAGGGCAACCCGACGATCGACGCGCTGTTGGCGGCGCTGAACACGATGGAGGGCGGCGCCGGCACCGTGGTCTGCCCCTCCGGCCTGCTCGCCTGCACGCTGCCGATGCTGGCCGTGCTCTCCTCCGGCGATCACCTTCTGGTGACGGACAGCGTCTACCGGCCGACGCGAATCTTCTGCGACAAGATGCTGAAGCGCATGGGCGTCGACGTCACCTATTACGACCCCGCCATCGGCGCCGGCATCGCCGGGCTGTTCAAGCCCAACACCAAGGCGGTCTGGACCGAGGCGCCGGGCTCGCAGACCTTCGAGATGCAGGACATCCCGGCCATCGTCGAGGCGGCCCATGCCCGCGACGTGCTGGTCCTGATGGATAATACCTGGGCGACGCCGCTCTTCTTCGATTCCCACAAGTTCGGCGTCGACCTATCAGTCCAGGCCGGGACGAAGTACTATGCCGGCCATTCCGACGTGCTGATCGGCACGGTCTCAGCGCGGACGCCGGAGCTCTACAAGCGCCTGCGCGAGGCCTGGGAGACGCTCGGCGTGATCATCGCGCCGGAGGATGCCTTCCTGACCCTGCGCGGCATCCGCACCATGCACATTCGCCTGAAGGAGCAGATGCCGGCCGGCATCGAGATGGCGAACTGGCTCGCGGCGCGTCCGGAAGTGGCGCGTGTGCTGCACCCTGCCCTGCCGAGCGATCCCGGCCACGCGATCTGGAAGCGCGACTTCACCGGCGCCTCCTCGCTGTTCGCGATCGAACTCAAGCCGGTCCCGACCAAGGCGGTCGGCGCGATGCTGGACGGGCTCTCCCTGTTCGGCATGGGCGCGTCCTGGGGCGGCTATGAGAGCCTCGTCCTGCCCTTCGACTGCACGGCCTACCGCACGGCCACCAAGCCGGGCTTCGCCGGGCCGACGATCCGGCTGCATATCGGGCTGGAAGATCTCGAAGACCTCAAGGAGGACCTCGACGCCGGCTTCGCACGGCTGAGAGCGGCCTCCTGAGGCCCGATACGCCGGTGACGCCGGGGCCGGTGGTCTTCGCCTATCTCGACGAGCCGCCCTTCTGCTACCCGGGCAGGGGCGGCGGAGCCGCGGGCAGCGATGTCGAGCTCGTGGCCGCGACGCTCACCGCGCTCGGCGTCACCAGCTTCGAGGCACGGCTCACCACCTTCGCCGAGCTGCTGCCGGGCCTGACCTCCGGCCGCTGGACGCTCACGACGCCGCTCTTCATCACCCCGGAGCGGCAGGCGATCATCGACTTCAGCCGGCCGGTCTGGTCGCTCGCTGACGGACTGCTGGTACGCTCGGGCGAGCAAGGGCGACTGAGGAGCTATCGGGCGGTGGCGAGCGCCAATGCCCGGCTGGTGGTCGTCGGCGGGCAGGTGCAGGAGCAGGCTGGCCTGCGCGCCGGCATCGCGCCGGAGAAAATTCTGCGGGTGGCGACACAGGAGGAAGCCGTGCAGGCGGTCAGCGATGGCCGGGCCGACGCCTATGCCAGCGTCGCCATGGCGCATCGCGGCCATCTCGCCCGCCGGCCGGATCCGTCGCTTGCAGTCGTCACCGCCAGCGACGGAGCGCCCGCCAGTGGCGCCTTCGCCTTCGGCAGGTCAAGCGCGGCACTGCGCCGGCGCTTCGACGATGCGCTCGCCAGACTTCTGGGCAGCGAGTGGCAACGCGCCATGATGGCGCGCCACGGCTTCGGCACGGATGAGTACTGAGCGCGCCGCTCAGCCCGGTCCGGAATTGGTATCCTCTCCGCGCGCCTTGGCCCGCAGGATGAACTGCAGATTACGCAGGTAGACGAAGACGCCGAAGCCCTGCCCGAGGATGAAGACGGGGTCGCGCCGGTAGAGCGCGTAGACGAGCAGCAGCGTGCCGCCGCCGATCGAGAACCACCAGAAGGTCATCGGCACGACAGAGCGCTGCGCCTTCTCGCTGGCGATCCACTGCACCACGAAGCGCATGGTGAAGAGGCCCTGCGCGACGACGCCGAGCAGCACCCACCAGTCGACATTGTTGACGAAGACGTCGTGGAAATAGTCCCCGATCATGTTCTGCAGGTCGACGAGCATCAGCGCGCCTCCGCTACGATCTGCGGCACCCGCTTCCGGCGCCTGATCAGCCACCATACGCCCATCAGGTCCAGCATGCCGACCCAGAGCCGGTCGAAGAAGCCGTAATTCGAGACGCCGGTCAGGCGCTGGCGGTCACGCACGTCATGATGGGCGACGGCATAGCCTTCGCGCACGACCAGCGCCGGCATGAAGCGATGCAGCGCATCGAAATAGGGCAAAGCGAGATAGGCTTCGCGACGGAAGCATTTCAGCCCGCAGCCGGTGTCGCGGGTCGCATCCTTCAGCACGGCACCGCGAACCTTGTTGGCGATGCGCGACTGGAAGCGCTTGAAACCGGTATCCTTGCGGCCGACGCGCTGCCCCTGGATCAGGCCGACGCCCGGCCCGGCCGCTTCGAGCTGCGCCAGCATCGCCGGCAGGAAGGACGGGTCGTTCTGGCCGTCCCCGTCGAGCGTCGCGACGATCTGCGCCGTTGCCACCCGGACCCCGCTGCGAACGGCGGCCGACTGACCGCAGGACTGAGCATGGCGGACGATGCGCAGCCAGGGCCTGCTCCCAGCGAGTTCGGCGAGCGCCGCGGCCGTGCCGTCGCTCGAGCCGTCATCGACATAGATCACCTCGAACGGCGCGATCGCGCTGCAGGCGTCCTCGATGTCGCCGACCAGCGGCGCGATATTGCCCGCCTCGTTGCGCACGGGAACGACGATGCTGAGGCGCGGCGGGCCGGCGGAAGGCACGGATTCGGTCACGGAAACGGGTCTTTCTGCAGTTACGGGCGCAAACTGCGTCAAGCGACGCCACGGGGCAAGCGCCGATCAGTCGCGCACATAGACGCTGATCGAGAGGCGCTTGCCGCCATTGAGGTTGAAGCCCTGGATCGTGGTGGCGAGGCGCGGCGCCGGCGTCAATCCGGCGATGCCTTCGGTGAAGCCCTGCGAGACGCGCTGCTCGACCAGCGCGACACGGCAGCCGGGCTCGCGCAGGAAGGCGGCGGCAGCGGCGCCGTCATAGCCCATCGCGAGATCGGTGCCGACGAGGAAGACGAGGCTGGGTTCGCGATAGCCGACGGTCATGACCTTTGGCGCCGCGCAGCCGACCGAGCGCACCGCCTCCGCCAGCCGCGGCGACAATTGCAGCGAGCGCAGGCTCGGCGCGGCGAGGCCGAAGACACCGGCGCTGAGCAGCAGGCTCGCGATCACGCCACGCCAGAGCGCGCCCTCGGTCTCACCGCGCTGGAAGGCAAGGAAGCCGAGGAAAGCGAAGAACAGCGCCAGCGCCAGGACCGGCAAGGCAAGCCAGGGCAGCGTGCGGTCCAGCGTCCAGTTGCCGTAGAGGATGACGCCGACCAGCGCCGCCGGCACCAGCACGACGAGCGCGGCGGTGAGGCTCGCGCCGCGCCGGAAACGGTCGATGCCGCCATTGATCATTGCGAGCAGCAACAGCGCCGTGATCGCCGGATAAAGCGGCAGGACGTAATGCGGCAGCTTGGTCGGCACGGCCTCGAAGACCAGCCAGGACGGCACGATCCAGGCGATCAGGAAGAGGATCTGCGGCTCGCGGCGCCGGATCCAGGCGAAGGGGACGGTCATGGCGGCGATCGCGGCCGACGGCCAATAGGTGCCGAAGAACAGCAGGAGGTAGAGACCCGGTGGCCCCCAATGCTTCTCCTGCCCCTCCCCGACCTTGCCGAGCATGTCCTTGCCGACGCTCTCGGCGAAGAACTCGCCGCCGCTCTTCAGCGCGATGGCGATGAACCAGGGCAGGACGACGATAAGGCAGAGCAGCAGGCCGGCCTTGGGCCGCAGCGGCGCGAACCAGCGCAGGGAGCGCTCCCTGATGCTCAGCACCAGCGCCGCCAGCCCCCAGACCATTGGCACGATCGGCCCCTTGATCAGCAAGGCGAGAGCCGTCGCCCCCCAGAACACCAGCCAGTTATGGCGGCTCGGCACGAAGGCGAGCGAGCGCGTCCAGTCGAGCCAGGTCCGGGCGAGCGCGCCCATTGTCGCGACGGCGCAGGCGGCCAGAACCGCATCGGTCTTGGCGATCCGCGCCTCGACGCCGAGCAGCACGGCGGCGGCCATCAACGCGCCGCCGAGCAGCGCGAGGCGCGCACCGACGAAGGCGAGCAGCGCCCAATAGGTCAGCAGCACGGTCGCGACCGCGCCGATCAGGGATGGCAGGCGATAGAGCCAGATCGTGGTGCGCGCCGCCGGCACGCCCAGCGCCTCGCCGGCACTGACGGTGGCCGATTGCAGCCAATAGATGCCGACCGGCTTCTTGTGCCGGGCTTCGTCCTGAAAGCGGATATCGACGAAGTCGCGGGTCTCCAGCATCTGCTTGCTGGCCTGGGCGAAGCGCGGCTCGTCGCGGTCGAAAGGCTGCAAGCTGGAAAAACCCGGCAGGAAGGCGCCGAGCGAAATCAGGACCAGAAGCAGGCAGGCTCGCCAATGGCTGGCCGAGGCGAAGCCAACGAGCCGATCGAGCCCAGAGCCGAACGAGGACATCGACACTCCTTGCCGCCGCGATCTGCGGGGCTACAGAACCAGACCACCCGAACGCCGCTGGGAGGTCGCGGGCAGATCCCGCAATCGGGCGCAGCGCATGGCCCCGCTTTCGGGCGTGATCATGGCGGCGCGGCTCCGGCGCGTTTACGGCCTCGCGCCGCCAGCGGCAAGATGGCGGCCGGGTCACGGCGCACGCATGTGCGGCGGCGACGCTGCGTAACGCACGCGCTATCGTGACCGCGCGCTGGCCGGGCGCAGGCTTGGGGAGGACCGCGGGAGATGCTGTGGCGCGCCTTCAAGAGCGGCCTCCTCGGCCTCGTCGTCGGCCCGGTGCTTGCGGTTCTGATCGTGATCGCGGCGATGATCCTCGATCCGAAATGCGGCCCGGGCGATTCAGGCGGCTGTGCGATGGGCCTGGCGACCGTGCCGGTGGCGATAGCCCTGCCGAGCTTCGCCCTGTTCTTCGGTCTGCGACTCGCGGCTGATCTCTGGCGGGCGAGACCGTCGATCCGGCAACTGCGCAATTGGGGACGGGAGGAGTAGCGCCCTACTGCCTTCGCGGTACGGCGGAATCCCGCGGCACGCCCATCCGGGACCGACCATCCCCCTCCTTGTCCGTTGAAGCCGCGTGGTTGCGCGAGCAAGCTCACTTCGCGGCAGCAGCGAGGGGGCTTGAACATGAAGACACCTATCGCCGTTCACACTGACGAGGACTTCGAGCAGGCGCAGCGGCGCGTGGCCGAGTTGAGCATCACGCCCGACAGTCCCGAGAAGGCGCGCGAACTGGAGGCACTGGCCGAGGCCATGCTCGCCTTCGAACTGCGCCGCGACGAATCCATCCACTGATCGCCGCGAGACCGGCGCCAAGGCTGCATCGGATCAGGGTTCCGGCGCCTTCGAGGGCGCGCCCTCGCGATCCTGCGTGGCGCCCGAAGCCTCGGCCTCCAGGTCCCGATCGCCGCCGGCCCAGCGCTCGATGGAATGATCGACCGCAAGCAGCAGAAGAGCGACGAACACCGCCGTCACGACGATCGGCCAGTCGCCGAGGCCGGCGGCGCAGCCGAGCGCGGCCGTGACCCAGATCGCGGCCGCGGTCGTCAGGCCGCGCGGGTGCAGCTCGCGATCGCGTAGCACGATGGTGCCGGCGCCGAGGAAACCGATGCCGGTCACGATACCCTGCACGACGCGGCTCGCCGCATCGGTCTGGCTGGGATCGCTGAAGATCGAGGCCGCCGCAGCAGTCCCAAGCCCGACCAGACCGAAGGTCCGAATCCCCGCGCTCTTCTGCTTGCGCGTCCGCTCGAAGCCGACGGCGACGCCGGCGGCAGTGCCGATGAGCAGCCTGCCGATTAACTCCATCTCACCGATCATGATCATGAGGCCCCCCCGCGCTTCTTCCGGCTGGCCTCCAAGCTGGAAGGCGCGCCCTCAAGGCACTCCAACCAAGCACGGCCTACCGTGTTCCGCTCGCGCAGGAACGGCGGTTCGGCGGACAAGCGGCCCATTCGAGCAACAGGAGGTCCGGCGGACGCAGCCGGCCCGAGTCGACCCCGCGCTCCGGTCAGCGCGCCAACGTATTCTTGAAGATCCGGCCATCCTTCATGATCACCACGAAATTCCTGTGGGGATCGGCGACGAGGTTGATGTTCTCGAGCGGATTGCCGTCGACCAGCAAGAGATCCGCCAGGGCGTTGGCTGCGACCACGCCGAGCTTGCCCGGATAGGGATTGCGCAGGCCGGACAGCTCCAGAAGGCGGGCATTCGTGCCGGTCGCCATGGCGAGTGTCTCGGCAGGCGTGAACCAGCGAGCGAACTTGGCGAGCAGTTCGCCATGCCGGGTCGCGAGCTGCGCCGAGAACAGGATGTCGGTGCCGAAGGCGATCTTGAGCTTGTACTTTTTCGCCAGCTCGAAGGTCTTCTCCGTTCCGGCGAACACCGAATAGGCCTTGGCGCGCTCGCCGGAGCCCGGCGGAAACGCCTCGGCCATCTCATCGGGAAAGGCCTGCGTGCTGAGCCAGATATCGTTGTCGGCGATCAGCTTGGCCGATGCCTCGTCCATCAGATGGCCATGCTCGATGCATTTCACGCCGGCCGCGATCGCACGCTTGATAGCAGCGGGCGTATAGGCATGAACTGTGACGTAGGTCCCCCAGTTCTCGGCGGCCTCGACGGCAGCGCGAAGCTCCTCGGCCGTGAAGGTCGAGACGTCGAGCGGACTGAACGGCGATGCGACGCCGCCCCCGGCGGTCAGCTTGATCTGCGAGGCGCCCTGCATCAATTGCTCGCGGACGCGCAGGCGCACCTCGTCCGGGCTGTCGGCCAGCATGCTGCCGCCGATCTGCTCCATGCGCGACAATGTCCCCGGCGAACGCGGCAGCTCGGTCTGCTGCCGGAAGTCGCCATGGCCGCTTGTCACGGTGATCACCGCCCCCGAGGGGTAGATGCGCGGCCCGGGGAGAACGCCGGCGTCGATCGCCTGCTTGAGGCCGAAGGACGGCCCGCCCATGTCGCGAATGGTGGTGAAGCCGCGCATCAGCGTGGCGGTCGCCTCGGCGCCGGCCGACAAATAGTTGAAGCCGAGATTGCCGAAGATCGCCTGCGACGGCGTCGAGCGCACCATCATCGCATGCCAGTGCATGTCGGTCAGGCCCGGCATCAAGGTCCGCCCGCCGCCTGCGATCACAAGTGTTCCGGCTTCAGCGGGAATGGGCGTCGTCGAGATGCGCTCGATCAGGTTGCCGCGGACGAGGACATGGGATGGCGCCGAAAGCGCAGTGCCCGTACCGTCGAAAATGCGGACGTCCTGGAATAGCGTGATCGCGGACCCGGCAGGCGCCGCCGGCTGCGCCCGCAGCTGGCTCGCGAGGCCCGAAGCCAGGACGGGAAGAGTCGCGAGGAGCCGCCGCCGGGTCAGCATTATCATCTCACGGCTCCCGAAGCAGAATGACGAAGCGCCGAGCCTCTCCGAAAAACGGGACTCACGGAGCGGCCGGCTCGCCGGCAGCATCCCCGCTTCAGGCGCCCGGCACAAGGCGCGGCGATACAGCAGGCCGCCTCAGCGCGGGCAGCCGCTCCAACAGGACTTTATGAAGTCCGCATAACCGCCGGAAGTATCTACAGCTTCCAACGGACAGTGGCCCACCACGAGACACCCGCCACCGAGAGCATTCCACCTCCCACCAGAACCGCATCCATCACTTCGATCTCGTCCTCACCAGAAAGTGGACCGTCTCCACTTCGGCAAGTGGCAGCCATTCCCTGCTACAGAGCTCCGGCACGCGCGTGCTTAATCCAGATCAAACACGATGCCGGCCGCGCCGGCGGCTCGATGGCGTCGACCGGCAGTTTCAGTCATTCTGGGCACCAGGCTCGTCCGGAGACGGTCATGATTGAAGCGATCATCCGCCTCGTGCTCGGCAACCTGACGCCGTTGCTGTTCGTCTTGGCCTTTGTGATGGCCTGCTGCCTCAAGGCACCGCCATCCCATGGCACGCGGCTCCTTAACTGGCTGCTGTTGCTACCCGTCGGCCTCGGCGGCGTCTGGTCGGGCGGCTTCCATGTTTTCTTTCCGGAGATCGCGTCGCGATCGATCGGATGGCAACCGAGCCCGTTCGAGTACGAGATCGGCGTGGCCGACATGGCGATGGGGATCACTGCGATCGTCTCGTTCTGGCGGCCTCTCGCCTTCAAGGCTGCAGTGGTCCTCTGCGTCGTGCTCTTCTATTTCGGCGTCGCGGCTAATCACGTTCACGACGCATTCGCCGGCGGCAATTTCGCGCCTAACAATTTCGGGGCACTGCTGGCAGTCACGATCGCGCAGATCATCCTGCTGCCACTGCTCTACCTGCGGGCGAAGCGTGAAACAGGGGGTGAATGATGCCCGAGATCGAAACCAGGCCGGTGGCCGCGGAAGCCTTTCCCGCGCACCCCGAGGAAATGCGAGCGGAGTTCGACCTGCGCGTTGGCAGGCACGTCACCTTGCAGGGCCGCGCCCGGATAACGCCGGCCGGCGTCATCTGCACCGGCATCTCGCTTGCGCTGGTCGGCTTCGCGCTCGGCTACCTCGCCCGATCCTTGCCGCGCCGGCGCCAGTGAGCGAGCGCCGGAAGATCGACAGGACAACGCCTCCCACGAAGCAGGCCTCTCCGCCGCTCTGGCATGCCGGTTGCTAGCTCCCCGGCAGATCCGCGCGAACCAACGCCGGGCTGCACAGGGGAGCATGATCAATGTCGTCGAAGACTTTTGCGCGCGCCGGGCTGCTGGCGCTGGGGATTTCAACCGCACTCGGCACGGCGGCGCTCGCCCAGGAGAAGGTCCTGCGGATCGGCATGACCGCCGCCGATATTCCGCGCACACACGGCCAGCCGGACCAGGGCTTCGAGGGCAATCGCTTCACTGGCATCCCGATGTATGACGGGCTGACCAACTGGGACCTGTCCTCGGCCGAGAAGGCGAGCGTCGTCATTCCCGGGCTCGCCACCGAATGGGCCGTCGACGCCAGCGACAAGACCAAATGGGTGTTCAAGCTGCGCCCCGGCGTGAAATTCCAGGATGGCTCGGCCTTCGATGCCGCAGCGGTAGTCTGGAACGTCGAAAAGGTGCTCAACAAAGAGGCAGCACATTTTGCTGCCGATCAGGTGGGCGTTACGGTGTCGCGCATGCCGACGCTGAAGTCGGCGAAGGTCGTCGACCCATTGACAGTCGAGCTCACCACCTCCGAGCCCGACGCCTTCCTGCCGATCAACCTGACCAATCTCTACATGGCCTCGCCCGCGCATTGGGCCGCCAAGCTCGCGGCGGTTTCGGCCTCGGTCACCGATGCCGGCGAGCGCGCCAAGCAGGCCTGGGCCGCCTTCTCGGCCGATCCTTCGGGCACGGGGCCGTTCAAGGGCGTCCGGCTCGTGCCGCGCGAACGCTTCGAGATGGTCGCCAACAAGGAGTACTGGGACAAGGCGCGGGTGCCGAAGGTCGACCGGGTCGTCCTGCTGCCGCTGCCGGAGGCCAATGCCCGGACCGCGGCCCTGCTCGCCGGCCAGGTCGACTGGATCGAGGCGCCGGCGCCTGATGCGGTTCCGCAGATCAAGCAGCGCGGCTTCTCCGTCTACACCAACGCCCAGCCGCATGTCTGGCCCTGGCAACTCTCCTTCGCCGAAGGCTCGGTCTGGCTCGACAAGAAGGTCCGCCACGCCGCCAATCTCTGCGTCAACCGGACCGAGCTCAAGGAACTGCTCGGCGGGCTGATGGAAATCCCGAAGGGGACCGTGCCGCCCGGCCATCCCTGGTGGGGCAATCCGAAGTTCGAGATCAAATACGACCTCGAAGCCGCCAAGAAGCTGATGACGGAAGCCGGCTTCTCCGCCGCCAAGCCGGCCAAGGTGAAGGTGCTGACCTCGGCCTCGGGCTCCGGCCAGATGCAGCCGCTGCCCATGAACGAGTTCATGCAGCAGGCGCTGAAGGACTGCTATTTCGACGTCGCGCTCGAGGTCGGCGAGTGGAACGCCGTCTTCACCAACTGGCGCGAGGGCGCCAAGCACGCCAATGCTCGCGGCGCCAACGCCACCAACGTCACCTATGCGGCGATGGACCCGTTCTTCGCCATGGTCCGCTTCGTCTCGACCAAGACCTTCCCGCCGGTCTCCAACAACTGGGGCTATTTCGGCAATGACGAGTTCGACAAGCTGATCGCCGAGGCGCGCACCTCCTTCGACGGCACGGCGCGGGATGCGGCGCTGGCCAAACTCCATGCCCGCATCGTCGAGGAAGCGCCCTTCGTCTGGGTGGCGCACGATGTCGGCCCGCGCGCGATGAGCGCCAAGGTCAAGGGCGTGGTCCAGCCGAAGAGCTGGTTCATCGACCTCGCGCCGATGTCGATGGAGTGACGGGCCCATAGGCCTCACGCCCTGCGCGATGGTCGGGCTCGTCCCGACCATCCACGGCTTCGCTTCGCCGGCCGAATGCCGTGTCCCGGACGTGGATGCCCGCCGCGAGGGCGAGCATCCCGGCAAGGCTTCCAGCCCTCCCCCCGGAAGCATGGCATGCCGCTTGCTAAGCCGGATCAGGAACTCTTCCAGCTCAAAGGTGCACGATGGTCCGTTCCGCTCTCGCCTGGTCGCTCGCCGCCGGCGTCGCTCTCTTCGCCCAGCAGGGCCTCGCGCAGGGCACCTTGCGCATCGGCATGACCGCCTCGGACATTCCGCTGACGACAGGCCAGACCGACCAGGGCGGCGAAGGCATGCGCTTCATGGGCTATACGGTCTACGACGCGCTGATCAACTGGGACCTCTCCAGCGCCGACAAGCCCTCGGACCTGAAGCCCGGCCTCGCCACCGCCTGGGCGGTCGACGCCGGCGACAAGACGAAATGGGTCTTCACCCTGCGCGAAGGCGTGAAGTTCCATGACGGCTCCGAATTCACTGCCGAGGCGGTGGTCTGGAACCTCGACAAGCTCCTGAAGAACGACAGCCCGCAATTCGACCAGCGCCAGGCGGCGCAGGGGCGCTCGCGGATTCCGGCCGTCGCCACCTACAAGGTGCTGGGCAAATACAAGGTCGAGATCACCACCAAATCGCCCGACGCGACGCTGCCCTACCAGATCGCCTGGGTGATGATGTCCTCGCCGACGCAATGGGAGAAGCTCGGCAAGAGCTGGGAAGCCTTCGCCAAGACCCCGTCCGGCACCGGCCCGTGGCAGCTCACCGCCTTCCAGCCGCGCGAGCGGGCCGAGCTCGCGCCGTTCAAGGACTACTGGGACAAGGCGCGCGTGCCCAAGCTCGACAAGCTCGTGCTGCTGCCGCTTCCGGAGCCGAATGCGCGCGCCGCGGCGCTGCGCTCGGGCCAGGTCGACTGGATCGAGGCGCCCTCCCCGGACCTGCTGGCCTCTCTGAAAGGCGCCGGCTTCAGGATCGTCACCAACGCCTATCCGCATAACTGGACCTGGCACCTCTCGCGCATCGAGGGCTCGCCCTGGAACGATATCCGCGTGCGCAAGGCCGCCAATCTCGCCATCGACCGCGAGGGCCTGAAGGAGCTCCTCGGCGGCATGATGATCCCGGCCGAGGGCTTCTATCCGCCCGGCCACCAGTGGTTCGGCAACCCGAAGTTCAAGCTGAAGCTCGACCAGGCCGAGGCAAAGAAGCTTCTGGCCGAGGCCGGCTTCTCGCCGGAGAAGCCGCTGCAGACCAAGATCCTGATCTCGCCCTCCGGCTCGGGCCAGATGCAGCCGCTGCCGATGAACGAGTTCGTCCAGCAGAACCTCGCCGAGGTCGGCATCAAGGTCGATTTCGAAGTGGTCGAGTGGAACACGCTGATCAACATCTGGCGGGCCGGCGCGAACCACGACTCGTCGCGCAAGGGCACCGGGATGAACTACACCTACTTCATCCAGGACCCGTTCACCGGCTTCATCCGCCATCTGCAATGCGATCTGAAGCCGCCGGCCGGCACCAATTGGGGTCTTTATTGCGACCCCGAGATGGACAAGCTCTTCGACCAGATCCGCACCACCTTCGATCCGGCCGAGCAGACCAAGATCCTGCAGAAGACGCATGAGAAATACGTCGACGACGCGCTCTTCCTGATGGTGACGCACGACGTCAATCCGCGCGCCATGTCGCCCAAGGTGAAGGGCTTCGTGCAGGCGCAGAACTGGTTCCAGGACTTCTCGCCGATCTCGATGGACAAGTGATGGGATGATGGGCGCGACTGCCTCCGCTGTCATTCCGGGGCATCGCGGAGCGATGAACCCGGAACCCACGACCGGGCGGCGAGCGCTGCTTCCGTCGCCCGGCTCAAACGGAGTGCCCAGTCGTGGGTTCCGGGTTCGCGGCTACGCCGCGCCCCGGAATGACAAGCGGGACCTCCCATGCTGACCTATCTCGCCAAGCGCATCCTTTACGTCCTGCCGGTGGCGCTCGGCGTCAGCCTGTTCTGCTTCCTGCTCGTCCATATCGCGCCCGGCGACCCGCTCACCTCGGTGCTGCCTCCCGATGCCTCCCAGCAGATGCAGGAGGAAATCAGGAAGCTCTACGGTTTCGACCGTCCCCTCCCGGTTCAGTTTGGCCTCTGGCTGTGGAAGGCGGTCCAGGGCGATCTCGGCACCTCGATCGCGACCGGGCGCCCGGTCGCCGGCGAGGTCTGGCGCGCGGTCGGCAACACCCTACTGATCGCCTGCCTCGCCACCGTGATCGGCTTCGTGCTCGGCTGCTTCTTCGGCTTCGTCGCCGGCTATTTCCGCGGCTCCTTCCTCGACAAGTTCGCCTCGATGCTGGCGGTGCTCGGCGTTTCCGTGCCGCATTACTGGCTCGGCATGGTGCTGGTCATCGTCTTCTCGGTGCAGCTCGGCTGGCTGCCGCCGGGCGGCGCCGGTCCCGGGGGCTCGGCCGCCTGGAAATGGGACTGGGAGCATGTCAGCCACATGATCCTGCCGGCGGTCACCATGTCGGTGATCCCGATGGGCATCATCTCGCGCACCGTGCGTGCGCTCGTCGCCGACATCCTGAACCAGGAATTCGTGCCGGCACTGCGGGCCAAGGGGCTGATGGATTTCGGCGTCTTCCGCCATGTCGTGAAGAACGCCGCGCCGACGGCGCTGGCCGTGATGGGCCTGCAGCTCGGCTACCTGCTCGGCGGCTCCATCCTGATCGAGACCGTCTTCTCCTGGCCGGGCACCGGCTTCCTGCTCGGCAACGCCATCTTCCAGCGCGACCTGCCCCTGCTGCAGGGCACGATCCTGGTGCTGGCCATGTTCTTCGTCGGGCTCAACGTGCTCGTCGACATCGTCCAGGGCCTGCTCGATCCCCGTGTGAGGAGGCGCTGAGATGAGTGCAGTCACCGCGACGAGCGTCCCCGCAACCACCAGCGCGCCGACGCCGGCGCGCTCAGCTGGCTACTGGTCGGGCGTCTTCAGGCGCTTCCGGCGCGACAAGGTCGCGGTCGGCGCCGGCATCGTCGTCCTGCTGATCATCCTGATGGCGATCTTCGCCGACTATATCGCCCCGGCCGACCCGACGCGCTCCTCGATGCTCCGGCGCCTGCGGCCGATCGGTACGCCCGGCTACCCGCTCGGCGCCGACGAACTCGGCCGCGACATGCTCTCGCGCCTGATCCATGGCGCCAGGCTCTCGCTGTTCATGGGCGTGGTGCCGGTCTTGATCGCCTTCGTGTTCGGCTCGCTGATCGGCGTCTCCGCCGGCTTCTTCGGCGGCAAGTACAACACGATCACGATGCGCACCGTCGACATCTTCTACGCCTTCCCCTCGGTGCTGCTGGCGATCGCGCTGTCCGGAGCGCTGGGCGCCGGCATCTTCAACTCGCTGCTCTCGCTGACCATCGTCTTCATCCCGCCGATCGCCCGCATCGCCGAGAGCGTGACGACGCAGGTGCGCTCGATGGACTATGTCGAGGCGGCCAGGGCGAGCGGCGCCGGTCCGGGCACGATCATCCGCGTCCATGTCCTCGGCAACGTGCTCGGCCCGATCTTCGTCTACGCGACCAGCCTGATCTCGGTCTCGATGATCCTCGCCTCGGGCCTCTCCTTCCTCGGCCTCGGCACTAAGCCGCCGACGCCGGAATGGGGGCTGATGCTGAACACGCTGCGTACCGCGATCTACGTCCAGCCCTGGGTCGCGGCCCTCCCTGGCGTCGCGATCTTCATCACCTCGATCTCGTTCAACCTGCTCTCGGACGGGCTGCGCTCGGCCATGGATGTGAAAGGCTGACCATGTCGCTGGCACTCTACGTCGAGGACGGGTCGGATCGCGGCGGCGCCGGCACGCCATTGCTGGAAGCTCGCGCGCTGACCAAGCACTTCCCGCTCGGGCGCGGCGCCGTGGTGCGTGCCGTGGACGGCGTCGATTTCCAGGTGCTGAAGGGAGAGACGCTCGGCGTGGTCGGCGAATCCGGCTGCGGCAAGTCGACCACCGCCCGCGTAGTGATGCAGCTCATCCCGCAGGATGCCGGCCAGATGCTGTTCGACGGCGAGGCGGTCGGCAGCGCGGCGCTCTCGCTCAAGGACTATCGCCGCCAGGCGCAGATGGTCTTCCAGGACAGCTATGCCTCGCTCAACCCGCGACTGACCATCGAGGATTCGATCGCCTTCGGGCCGACCGTCCATGGCGTCGCAAGGACTGGTGCCGTTGCCCGCGCCCGCGACCTGCTCGCCCGCGTCGGCCTGGATCCGGAGCGCTTTGCGGCGCGCTACCCGCACGAGCTCTCCGGCGGCCAGCGCCAACGCGTCAACATCGCCCGCGCGCTCGCGCTCGGACCGCGCCTCGTCATCCTCGACGAGGCCGTCTCGGCGCTCGACAAGTCGGTCGAGGCGCAGGTGCTGAACCTCCTGATGGATCTGCGCGAGGAGTTCGGGCTGACCTACATCTTCATCAGCCACGACCTCAACGTCGTCCGCTTCATCAGCGACCGCGTCATGGTGATGTATCTCGGCGAGGTCGTGGAGATCGGCCCGGTCGACGAACTCTACGAGGATCCGCGCCACCCCTATACCCGCGCGCTGCTCTCGGCGATGCCGTCCATGGACCCGGACAACCGCACGATGGAGGCGCCGCTCGCCGGTGATCCGCCGAACCCGATCAACCCACCCGAGGGCTGCCGCTTCCACCCGCGCTGCCCGCAGGCGCAGACCGTCTGCGCCAAGGCGAAGCCGGCGCTGACGCCGACCGGGAGAGGCACGCGGCTCGCCGCCTGCCATATGGAGATCGCCGGCTCGGGCCATAGCCGCGCGCCGGCGCTGGAGGACGCCGCATGAGCGCGCCCCTCGTCGCGATGGAGAACGTCACCGTGCGCTTCCGGGGCGCGCAAACGGTGCATGCCGTCAACGGCGTGACGCTCACGCTGGAGCCCGGCAAGGTGCTCGGCATCCTCGGCGAATCCGGCTCGGGCAAGAGCGTGACGCTGAAGACGCTGCTCAGGCTGCTGCCGGAGAGCCGCACCGAGATCGGTGGCTCCGTCATGGTCGACGGCAGGAATGTGCTGGCTCTCGGGCCGCAGGAGCTCGCCGACTATCGCGGCCGCGTCACCTCGATGATCTTCCAGGACCCGATGCTGGCGCTCGATCCGGTCTACACGGTCGGCGAGCAGATCGCCGAGGCGATCACCCGGCACGAGAAGATCGGCCGGCGCGCGGCGATGCAACGCGCGCTCGAGCTGCTCCAGCTCGTCCGCATTCCCTCGCCGGAGCGGCGGCTGAAAGCCTATCCGCACGAAATGTCGGGCGGGATGCGGCAGCGCGCCATGATCGCGCTCGCGCTCGCGGCCCGGCCGAAGCTCCTGCTCGCCGACGAGCCGACGACCGCGCTCGACGCCACCGTGCAGATCCAGATCCTGCTGCTGCTGCGCCAGCTCCAGCGCAATCTCGGCATGGGCGTGATCTTCGTCACCCACGACATCGGCGTCGCCGTCGAGGTCTCGGACCGGCTCGCCGTGATGTATGCCGGACAGATCGTCGAGACCGGCACGGTGCGCGAGCTGATCAGCAACCCGCAGCACCCCTATACCAAGGGCCTGCTCGCCGCGAACCTGCATGGCGCCAGGAAGGGCGAGCGGCTCGAGGCCATTCCCGGAGCGCCGCCGGCGCTGAACGAGGCGCCCGCCTCCTGCTCCTTCGCGCCGCGTTGCCGGCAGGCTGTCGAAGCCTGCCAGATCGGCTTACCGCCGGTAGTGAAGCTGGGCGGAGACCGGATCGTCCGCTGCGTCCAAGCCGAGGCGACGCTGCAGCCCGCCTGAAAACGATTTCACAAGCCTTTCCGGTAACCTCCTTGCGCATCCTCGTCCTCAATCCCAACACCAGCCCCGAGATGACCGCGCTGGTCATGCGCGTGCTCGCGCCGCTCACGCCGACCGATGTCGAGCTCAGGCCGGCGACGGGCCGCTTCGGCGCGCGCTACATCTCCAGCCGCAGCGCCGGCGCCATCGCCGGCCATGCGGCGCTCGACGCCTATGCCGAGCATGGCGGCGAGTGCGATGCGGTCTATCTCGCCTGCTTCGGCGACCCAGGGCTTATGGCGCTGAAGGAGCTGGCGAACGTCCCGGTCGTCGGTATGGCCGAGGCGGCCTGCCGTCAGGCCGCCGAGCGCGGCGGGCGCTTCTCGATCGTAACCGGCGGCGAGCGCTGGGGGCCGATCCTCACCGAATTCGTCGCCTCGCTTCGCCTCGGCCCCAGCCTCGCCGCCGTCGAGACGGTGGCGCCGACCGGCGGCGACATCGCCAGCGACCCGGAAGGATCGATCGCGCTTCTCGCGCAGGCCTGCCGGAGGACGGTGGAGCGGGATGGCGCCGGCGCGGTCATCCTCGGCGGCGCCGGCCTCGCCGGGCTGGCGGAACGTGTGCAGCCCCATGTCGACGTCCCGGTGATCTGCTCGACGAAGGCCGGCTTCGCCGCTGTGCTCGAAGCCGCGCGAAATCCATCGCCGAAGCCACCCGCCGGGGATCTGGCGCTGCCGGCCCCCGTGGCGAGCACCGGCCTTTCCGACGCTCTCGCCCGCATTCTGGGACAAGGCGACATTCGCCCGCCATCCACTTCCGGAGCATGAGGGGGTGCCCAATCTCGGGCGACGAATGCCACCGACACCACCGTTTCCGGCAACCATTTGTTAACTTTGCGCGACTCTGTTGGGGCCCTCACCCGAAGGAGCTTCCAATGAATCGACGTTCATTTCTCACTGCCATGTTCGGCGGCGCCGCTGTCACCGCGGTTGGCAGCATGGTCGCGAGCGAGGCGGCAAAGGCGTCCGACCTGCCTCTCGACACCGTCGCCAAGCTCGACGAGGCGCCTGCGGAGTTTACCCAGTACTATCGCGGGCCGCGCCGGCGTCGCCAGGTCTGCACCGTGACGCGCGACCGGTTCGGCCGCCGCCGCCGGGTCTGCCGCTGGGTCTACTGAGATAGCCCTTACGGCCGCGGCGACCGCGACCTGACATGCACGATTGGTCCGGCCCCGCGCGCGGCCGGACCAATCATCAGAAGGCCCCCAGAAGCGTCCGGCCTTTGCCGAACCGGGCGAGACGGGCCGGAGCCGACGATTTAATCAGGCTGGCTTCGCACCATGATCCACCGCTATCATCGTGCGCGACGCGCGATCCTGCGCCCCGACGACTTGACTGGGCTTTCCTGATCCCGCCCCAAGCTGCACGGTGGTCCGCCATGAAGGCATTTGCCATTGCAAGGACGGCGGCGGCGTTGGCCTTGCTGCTGAGCCTTCCCGCCAACGCCCAGTATATCGGCACGCCCGGCAACGCCCCGCTCACGCCGGATGGTCCGCGGCGCGGCCTGGGGCCACCTTCCATCACCGATCATGTGCCTGACATCAGGCTGCACTCTGACGGAGGGGGCATCCCGGGCGCCGGCCCGCCGATCGATTATGGCATCAACCCCGTGGGACCACGGTCGATGGCAGCCCCCGCCTATGTGCCTCGCTATGGCCTTGTGGAAGGCCAGGGCCCGCGCCGGACCGGGCGTCGCTGCGAGACACCACAGCGGACATGCACGCTGACGCGCCGCGCAACGATCGGGACCGGCTGCACATGCCGCCTCACCAGCAAATCGCGGGCGCGAGGGCTCGTCATACCGTAAGGACTGTCGGGGGGCGCCGAACCAGCTCCGACAAGCAGAATGCGCCAGCGCATTGCCGCCCTGGAAAGCCGCGTCATGCAGGTGACCGGCGGTCGAAAGCCAGGATGACCAGCAGTCTAGCTGTCAGAACGGCGATCAGAACAAAGGCGGACTACTACGTGATCAATGGCGAGCCCGGCAGGATTCGAACCTGCGACCAGCAGCTTAGAAGGCTGCTGCTCTATCCAGCTGAGCTACGGGCCCGTAGCGATGCGAAGGGCTGGCGCCCCGCCGGAAGTGCAAGGCGTCAGTGCGTCCACTGCCCGACGCGGTTGAACCTGAAATTGTCCGAATAGGCCATCGGGCGCCGCTTCGGCTCGTGCGGCTGCTCGAGGCGATAGGGTATGCCGTTGCGCTCGGCGTAGGCGACCGCCTCATCGGCACTGTCGAACCAGAGCTTGAGCTGGCTCTTCATGTCGCTCGACGAGGTCCAGCCCATCAGCGGCTCGATCTCACGCGGCCGCTCCGGCTCGTATTCGAGGAGCCAGCGGCCGGTCTTGGCCGTGCCCGACTGCATCGCCGTCCGAGCGGGGCAATAGATGCGCGCCGTCATGCTCTTCCTCGTCTTCGCCGCCAGCGGCCGGGCCTTTTCGAGAATGGTCGGGGCACCAGGATTCGAACCTGGGACCCTCTGCTCCCAAAGCAGATGCGCTACCGGGCTGCGCTATACCCCGAAGCTCCGCAAGTGCATGAAAACGCTTGCCGAACCGTCGCCCCGGCTTCTCGATGCGCGCTGCGACGCGCAACGCAATAGCACCAAGGCGGCGATTTGGGAACATGCCCGTTTGCGCGCGCGCCAACTCAGCCGACGACGATCAGATCCCGCGAGGTCCGCGAGAGCAGTTCGCAGCCATCGCGTGTCACCAGCACATTGTCGATAATGCGCGCGCCAAGGCGCTCATTCCCGAGGAAGACTGGCGGCTCGACGCTAAGCACCATGCCGGCCCGCAGCACATAGTCGCTGCCGCCGATCATGTGGACCGGCTCGCCCCATGTCGGCGGAAACCCTGGCGCGAGGCCATAGCCCGAGGTGTGGACCCTGCCCTGCTCCAGCCCGGCAGCGCCGATCACCCGCTTGGCCGCCTCATGCGGCGCCGTTGCCGGGGCACCGTCGCGAATCTCGGCGATGCAGGCATCGCAGGCGCGCCGGACGATGTCGTAGAGCTCGCGCATGCGCGGCGTCGGCGGTCCCAGGCTGAACTGCCGGCCGATGGTCGCAGTATAGCGACGCCAGGTCGCGCCGTATTCGACGCTGCCGTAATCGCCCGCCGCAAGCAGGCGCTCGGTCGGCGCGCCATGGCTATAGCCGGAGCGTGCGCCCGCGACGAGGTTGATCGGACTGGCGGCAAGGCCACTGCCGCGGGCAAGCAGGGCGCCATAGACGTTGCCGGCCAAGGCAAGCTCGCTGCGGCCTGGCCGCAGACCCGCCGCGAACACCGCCATCGCCTCGTCGGCAATGGCGCTCGCGCGCCGGATGTAGGCGAGCTCGGCCGGCGATTTCACCAGGCCGAGATCGGGCACGAGGCTGGTCGTTTCCGCCGCCAGGCTGGAGCCGAGCAACTCGCGCAGGCGGACATAGTGATGCGGGTGGAGGTAATAGGCCGGCACCTCCATGCCGCATCGCGCACGCAGCAGGCCAAGCTCGTCGGCGAGACGCTCGAAGCGCGGGATCGCATCCTCGTTCTCGCCGCCGCCGAAGGTCTCGATCCGGTCGACCAGTGCCTCGTCCTGCAATTCGTTGCGCTCGCCCTCGCGCGCCATGATCGTCAGCGGGCCGGAAGCCGGCACCAGCAGGCACTGGAACTCCTGATAGCTCTTGGCGTCCGACCCGGTCAGCCAGCGGATCGAGACCGGGTGAAAGAGGATGAGCCAGTCCAGCCCTCGCTCGGCCATCGCCCGGCTGACGGCTGCGCGGCGCGCGGCGAACTCCTCGCGCGAGAAATCATGCTTCGACATGCGGTCCCTTCCCGTCGCGCCGCCCTGCCCGGCCGGGCTCAGAGTGCCGGCAAAGGTTGCATCGGGCCGCCGAGCCACTTCTTGTGCAGCTCGTCGAGATCGCCGTTCAGAGTGCTCTGGAAGATCAGCGTGTCGAGCCAGCGCAGCAGGGTGTGCTCGCCGAGCCGGACGGTGACATGGGCGGGCGCGCGGCGCAGCGCGAACTTGAAGTCGAATTCCTTGGCCGGGTTCTTCTTCGCGAGTTCGACGACCACGACGCTGTTGGCGGCCAGCAACTGCGCATGCCCGGAGAGATAGGCCTGGACAGCCGTCGCATTGTCCTCGGTGCGCATGATGTCGGCACCCGGGGCGAGCGCGGTCAGGACGAGGTCCTCGGTCGTGCCCTTGGCGACGGCGACGCGGTTGCGCCCGATATCCGCGGCCGATTTCAAGGCGAGGCCCTTGGCGCCGTAGACCGCCAGCGAGGTGTCGGCATAGGGCGCGCTGTACATGACCTGACGGGCGCGCTCGGCGGTGATCGACATCGCCGCGATGTTCATGTCCGACTTGTCGGTGAGCAGGAAGGGAATGCGGCTGGCGGCCGGCACCGGCAGCAGCTCGAGCTTCACGCCCAGCGCCTTGGCGACCAGCTTCGCCATGTCGATGTCGAAACCTTCAAGCTCGCGATTGGCGTTCATCATCCCGAAGGGCGGCACGTCGGCGAAGACGGTGATGCGCACTACGCCCTTGGACAGGATATCAGCGAGCTTGTCGGCCCGCGCCTCGACGCTCGACAGCAAACCCGCCGCAAGAAAACCCAAAGCCACCACGACCGCCCTGAAACCTGCCTTCATGATCGCTCTCCCTCTTCCGATCACTTCTTGCGATGCAGCGTTGCTTTCGTCTTGCAGGCATCGACCTCGTCGCTCGTCAGGCCATGCGCGAGTTCATTCGATGCCTGCCTCCTCCGGCGAATAAATACTGGCCCTCTGCGGCTGGCGGAGCGCAAATACGACTTTCAGCTTGATAGTGACGTAAGGCAAGGCTAACAGCTGCGTATATGCAGTCAAGCTTCACTAATGAATTGATCGGGAGCCTTTGCATGGAGCAGCTTCACGCCGAGCCGAGCAGTCGCCCGGGGCCCTATCCCGCCCCGGCGCTGGAGAAGGGGCTGGAGATCATCGAGTTGCTGGCAGCGGCCCAGAAGCCGCTCTCGACCCGCGCCGTCGCCGAAAGCCTTGGTCGTTCCAAGGGCGAGATCTTCCGCATGCTGTTCGTGCTGGTCGAGCGCGGCTATCTCAACCGCGACCCGGCGACGGAGGAGCTGACCCTCAGCAACCGGTTGTTCGAGCTCGGCATGCGCACGCCGCGAGCGCGGCAGCTGGTCGAAGTCGCGGCGCCGGCCATGGAAAGGCTGAGCGAGAAGACCGCGCAATCGGCCCATCTCGTCGTGCTCAACGAGGGCGAGACGGTCGTGATCGCCAATGCCGCGGGAACGGGCGACATCAGCTTCACCTTGCGGCTCGGCTATCGGCGTCCGGCACATGATGCGACCTCGGGCCGCGTGATCCTCGCCTTTCAGGATGGCGAAGCGCGCGAACGCAGCTTGCAGCCCGCCCAGTTGGCCGGCGGCCTGGAAGATCCAGGGTTCTGGGCGATGCTCGACGAGATCGCTGCCCGCGGCTTCCTCGTTGCGGAAAGCCATGACATGCCGGGCGTCACCGACATCAGCGCGCCAATCCTCGACCGGCAGGGCCGCGCCGTCGCCAGTATCGTCATTCCCTATCTGAACCGGAGGAGTGCTCGCACCCGGCACGACGAGGTGCTGGCCGAGCTGCTGGCGACCTGTCGCGCGATCTCGGCCGAGCTGGGCTGACCCCGGCTACTCCGGTCAGCGCTTGAAGAGCGCGTGCTCGACCTTGTCTCCGGCCTTGATGCCAAGCTTCTCGGCAACACCGCCATTGATCTCAAGTACCGAAAGCACCGGCTCGCCGGAAGGGATGGTGCGGGTCGAGAGCGGCTCGGTGCGCTCGGCGATCCGCGCCACGGTGCCGTCGGCGCGGATGAAGAGCATGTCGAGCGAGATGTAGGTGTTCTGCATCCACATCGCGACCGGCTCGGTGCGCTTGAAGTCGAAAAGCATGCCGCGATCGGCCGGCATGAACTGGCGGTGCATCAGGCCGCGGGCGCGCTGCTCGGGCGTGCGCATCACCTCGACCTGGAACTCGTGGCGGCCGCTGGCACTCACGATCGCCAGCGGCTCGAGCCCGACGGCAGGGGCGGCCTGCTGCGCCTGCGGGCGCTCCGGTGCCAGAGCTGCGAAGGCGAGCGCCAACACCCCGCAAATGGCCAGTCGCACCCAGCGTCCCGAAGCCTGCATGATCCGTTTCCCCAAAAAGGCCACCAATGCCGCAGAGCGTTGCCGGGACGCGATGGCGAATCTGCGGCCAATGGCAGGCAAGGCCGGCGCGCCGTCAAGCTTTTCACCGGTCCGCCCGTCTTGCGTCTTCCCTTCGCCTTCGCCTTGCGGCAGTTTCAGCGCCAATTCGAAGCCGAACGGAACGTTGGTCCCGGCCGGAAGCGATTTTGCCTCTCGGCTCGACAAAGGCGGCTTGGCCTCGTCCTTGTCGCGCGGGGCTTCGACACCATGCTCCAGGAGATATCGATGACCATTCTGCCCAGCCAGCGCCTCAGGCGCGTGCACCCGCTCCCGGCGGCGGGTTTGCTGCTCCTGCTGCTGGCCGGTACCGCATCGGCCGAGGACTTCCAGCTCGACAATGTCCGGCTCGATCTCGGCAAGTTCGTGCTCACCATCCCGAAGCTCGACGTCAAGGGCACGCCGCTGGACCGCGCAGGCTTCCAGGCGATCTTCCAGGCGGGGCCCGGCAGCAATGAAAGCCCGGTCGCCCGGATGAGCCGCCTCACGGCCGCCGAGATCAGCGCGCCGAGCCTGGTGATGGAGCAGAGCTTCGGCCCGCAGAAGCAGATCACGACCTATCGCGACATCCGTTTCTCCGAGATTCGGGAAGGCAAGATCGCGCGGGGCGAGGCCAAGGCCGGCTCGATCAAAGTCGAGGGCTCGGCTTCCGGCCAGATGAACGGCGAAATCCTGCGCACGAGCTTCGAGGGGCTCGACCTGACCCAGATCGCCCGTGTCTTCGCGGACAAGGCAGCGCCTGGCACCGAGCCTGCGATGCAGACCGTCTTCGGCCGGATCGAGCAGGACGGCTACACGCTCGATCTCGGCGAGCTCGGCAAGGTCTCGGCCGGCAAGGCCGCGCTGCGCAACTTCAAGGCCCGCGTCGGCAACGAGCCGATGGGCGAGCTGATGGCGCGCATCGTCACGCTCGGCGAGGAATCCGAGAAGGCGGCGAAGGATCTGAACAGCAAGGAAGATCCCGCCATCACCGAGGCGCGAGACCGGCAGATGCTGCTGGCCATGCTCGCCCTCTTCGATTCCGTCGACTATGGCAGCGGCGAGATCCGCGACGTCGTAATGGCGGTCAAGACGCCGCCGAAGCCAGGCGCCAAGCCGGAACCGGTCGACCTGCGCTTCTCGCGGATCGCCTTCGGCGAGGACACGCCGGAAAAATCGGGCTTCGTGATGGAAGGTCTGAAGTTCGAGGGCGGGGGCGGCAAGGGTTCGATCGCCTCGGCGGGGTATTTCGGCTTCTCGCTGGAGAACACGATCAAGGAGCTGCGCAAGGCCCTGGCCGAACCGGATTTCGACCCGAGCGCGGACGATCTGCGCCGCTTCATCCCCAAGCTCGGCACCATCCGCCTGAGCGGCATCCAGATCACCGCCCCCCAGCAGGGCAAGCGCGGCGCCGCGCCGCTACCGCCGATCGAGGTCGGTCTCGGCACCTTCGAGCTCAAGCATGGCGAGCAGGTCAACGGCATTCCGACCAACATGGCGTTGACCCTCGACAAGCTGACGATCCCTGTCGTCGAGAGCGCCTCGAACCCCTCCGCCAAGGACCTGCTGGCGATGGGCTACCGCAATCTCGACCTGTCCGCGAAGCTCGACCTTGCCTGGCGGGAGGCGAGCAAGGAGTTCGCGATCCGCGCGCTCTCGCTCGGCGGTGTCGGCATGGGCAAGCTCGAAGCCACCGGAACGCTCGGCAATGTCGGCAAGGAAGTGTTCTCCACCGATCTCGCTTTGGCGCAGGTGGCACTGCTCGGTGCGACGGCGAAGAACCTCGACATCAAGCTGCAGAATCTCGGCCTCGCCGAGAAGCTGATCGAGAACGAAGCGCGCAAATCGAAGCGCAAGGTCGAGGATGTCCGTCGGGAGTACGGTACCATTGCGAGCCTCGGCCTCGCCGCGCTTCTCGGCCCATCGGACGGCGCCAAGGCGCTGGCCGGCGCGGTCGCGCGCTTCGTCGCCAAGCCCGGCAAGCTGAGCGTCTCGGCCACTGCGAAGTCTCCGGCCGGCCTCGGCCTCGCCGATGTGATCACGCTCGCCGAGCCGACTGAGATCTTCGAGAAAATCGACGTGAAGGCCGATACCGAGTGACACAGGCAATGACTGGATCCGGCGGCTTTCGCTTGCCGCCGGAGGACGAGGCATGGCGCCCGGGCCGGTTCACCGCATGGTGGGCCGGCCTTCCCGATGGGCCCCGTGTCCAACTGCGCAAGGCCTTCAACAGGCACAACCAGACGCGGATCTATCTCGCGCATATGATCGCCCGGTACCCGGGCCAGATCATCGTCTCGCCCTATACCTATGGCCGGCCCAAGGTGCGTTTTCCCGGAACGGGCACGAGCCTGCGGATCGGCCGCTACGGCTCGATCGCCGACGGCGTCGAGATCTTTATGGGCGGCAATCACCGCCTCGACTGGGTCACGACCTATCCTTTCCCGGCGATCCCGAGCCTCTGGCCGGACGCCAGGACACTGGACGGCAGCCACACCTCGCGGGGCGATGTCTCGATCGGCCACGATGTCTGGCTCGGCTCGCAGTGCTTCGTGCTCTCCGGCGTGACGATCGGACATGGCGCCGTCGTAGCGGCCCGCGCCGTCGTGACGCGCGATGTGCCGCCCTATGCGATCGTCGCCGGCAACCCGGCCAAGGTGGTGCGCTACCGCATGTCGCCGCAGCGGATCGAAGCCCTGCTCGCCCTGCGCTGGTGGGAATGGCCCGAAGCGGAGATCAAGCGCCGGATTCCGCTGCTGATGTCGGACCGCGTCGAGGATCTCGTCGCGCTGCAGGGCGATTGAACGGAAAACGATTGTCATCACCGCCCCCTGCCCGTACGAGAGGGGCCTTCCTCATGCTCGGACTGGTTCATGCACGCTTCTGCCAACGACAAGGCGCGGGTTTTTCGCAAGACCTATCTCGCCGAGGTCGAGACCGCTCAGCTGACAGTGCTCGATGTCGGCTCCGCGATCGTGGACGGCCAGAGCCTGTCCAACCGCGACGTGATGACGAATCCGGCCTGGACGCTGCGCGGCATGGATATCGAGCCGGGTCTCAACGTCGATATCGCCGTGGCCGATCCCTATGACTGGAAGGAGATCGCGACCGGTTCGGTCGATGTCGTGACCTGTTCCGAGGTCTTCGAGCATGCCGAGTTCTTCTGGATCACCATGCTCGAGATTTCGCGCGTGCTGAAGGGCAACGGGCTTGCCTTCATCACCTCCCCCGGCGGCGGTCCGCGCCATCGTTTCCCGGTCGACTGCTGGCGTTTCTACGACGATGCCTTTCCCGCCCTCGCCCGCTATGCCGGGCTGAACCTGCTGGAAGCGCAGGTCCAATGGGTGCCGGCCTATCGCAAGGGCATTCAGTGGCGCGATTCGAGCGCCGTGATGCAGAAGCCCGTGCTCGATGCTGAAGCGACACGGCTGGATGCAGCGCGGATCGCCATCGGAAAGAGCCTGCGGAACCCGCGGCCGGAACTCGCCGAGCTGCAGACGCTCGGCGCGCCGGTTTCCCCCGCGCCGCTCAGCGCGATCCCAGCGATGACCGGAAAATCCGCCTTCGCGGCCCGCGAGGCCGAGCTGCTCGCCGGCAGCAGCGTATTCGTCCGCAAGGCGCGTCTGGTGCTCCGCCAATTGCGAGAGGCGCGCCGCATCATCGCCACGCCGATGCGCGACCTGCATCTCTAGCCGGTCGCCAAGTACCCCGATCGCCGCAACTCCGAATTCCTGCGGCCAAGGACACTGTCTTGGATGGCGCCATAGCGAACGGCTGACGGAGCCGAGCTGAAGCTCGCCGCGAATGACCGGGGCCGAGCAATAGCGCATATGAGAGCACTGTCCGGAAGCCCACGGCCACGAATCTCAGCAGGTCTGGGCGCAGCGATATTGTGCCGCCGCGCCCGAACCCGGTCGAATGACCTGTTCTAAAGCGTCGTCCGCGAGCGATCAGTTGCCGCGGATCTGCTTCAGCTGCACCTGCACGGCGTCTAGCGTCTCGGCGCCGATCGCGGCGGCATGCTTCTGGTAGACGGCATTCGCCTTCTCGCGCATCCGCTTGAGCTCGTCGGGCGCGACCTCGTTGATGGTCATGCCGAGCTCCTTGAGCTTCGCCAGCGCCTCGTTGGCCTGTTCACGATTGACCTGCCTCTCCTTGTCGCGCGAGACCGCGGCGCAAGCGGTGAACACGCCCTGCTCGTCCTTCGAGAGCTGGTCCCAGAGCCGCTTGGAGTACATCACCACTGCCGGCGTATAGGCGTGCTGGGTGATCGAGAGATATTTCTGGGCCTCGTAGAACTTGGCCGAATAGATATTGGCGTAGGGGTTCTCCTGGCCGTCGATCGCCTTGGTCTCGAGCGCCGTATAGAGCTCGCCATAGGCGAGCGGCACCGCATTGGCGCCCATATTGCTGAAGGTGTCGAGGAAGACGTTGTTCTGCATGACGCGCACCTTCATCCCCTGCAGATCCTCCCATTTCCGGATCGGCTGACGGGAGTTCGTCATATTGCGGAAGCCGTTCTCCCAATAGGCGAGATTGACCAGCCCGACGCCGAGAAGGCGCTCGGAGATCTTCTGGCCGACCGGCCCGTCGAGCACGGCATCGGCCTCCTTCTCATTGGTGAAGAGGAAGGGCAGGTCGAAGGCGCCGAGCTGCGGCACCAATCCGACCAGCGGCGAGGTCGAGGCGACGACGATGTCGAGCGTTCCCGAGCGGACGGCCTGGACCGCCTGCTGATCGCTACCGAGCTGGGCGTTCCAGAAGCTCTGGATCTTCAGCTTGCCACCGGACTTTTCGGCGACGCAGGCGGTGAGCGCAGCGGCGCCGGCGCCGAATGGGTGATCCTGCGGCACAGCCGCCGACAGCTTGATCGTCCTCTCCTTGATCTGCGCCGCAGCCGGACCGCCGGCCAGGGTGACAAGGGCGGTCGAGGCCAGGGCGGCCAGGGCAAGCTTCGTCATCGTTTCCTCCACTTCACACAATGCCGCCTCCGGGCGGCTTCTTGACATCTTGATGCTTGATACGTGATGCATCACACATTATCAATAGACAGCCCTCTCACCGGAGCCGTGTCTTTGTCAGAACCCTTGACGATGGACCCCGACTACAAGCTCTCGCTCGGCGAGCGCGTAGCGGGGATGCTGCGCAACGAGATCCTGTCGGGCCGCCTCGCGCCCGGCGCGCGGCTCAATCTCGATGACTACAAGACGAGCTGGGACATCAGCATCACGCCGCTGCGCGATGCCGCGAAGAAGCTCGAAGCCGACGGGCTCGTCACGATCTCGCCGCGCAAGGGCGTCTTCGTCGCGAAGATCGACAGCAACGCGCTGTTCGAGATCTTCGAGATCCGGCAGGCGCTCGAGCCGCTGATCACCGAGAAGGCGACGCCGCACATCCCGGCTCAGGAAATCGAGGCCGCGCTCAAGGAGCACCGCGCGATCGAGAAGATCGTCTACCCCGCGCGCCGGCTCGAGCGGCTGCGCAAGATCGACGATCTCGTCCACGACCTCGTGCTCAACCACTGCCCGAATGCCCGCCTCGCCCGGCTCGTCATCGGGCTGCGCGACTCGATCATCTGGTGCCGCAACACCGTCCAGCACAGCGTGCCCGACGCCTTCGATCCCTCGCTCGCCGAGCACATCGCCATCCTCGAAGCCCTAGCGACGCGCGACAGTGCCCGTGCTGCCGGCGCGATGGCCGATCATCTGGCGGCAACGCGCGCCCGCACCGAAACCGCCCTCGCCGCCCGCGGCTGAACTCAAGACCGAGACTTTGCCGACATGAAGATCCGTTCGATCGAGACCTACATCCTGCGCACCCCCTTGGGGGCGAAGCGCTTCTTCTCCTCCCAGGCCGCCTTTCCCGAGCGCAACAGCTTCCTGGTCAAGATCACCGCCGACAACGGCCTCGTCGGCTGGGGCGAAGGCGGCCAGTACGGGCCACCGGAGCCGCCCATGGCCTGCGTCGAGAAGGTCCTGGCGCCCAAGCTCATCGGCCGGCAGGCAGACGAGCCCGTGCGGATTTTCGAGGAGCTCTATTCCTTCAGCCGCGACTTCGGCCAGAAGGGCACCTATATCGAGGCACTGAGCGCCATCGACATCGCGCTGTGGGACCTTTGGGGTAAGTCGCTCGGCAGGCCCGTTCACGCGCTGCTCGGCGGCGCCTTCCGCACGCGCGTGCCTGCCTATGGCACCGGCTGCTACTACCCCGACCACTATCGCGACACTGAGCGCATGCTGCGCGAGCTCGCCGAGGAGGCACGCGGCTATCGCGAGGCGGGGATGACCGCGATCAAGATGAAGATCGGCCTGCTGCCGATCGATCTCGACGCGCAGCGCCTTGCCGTGGTGCGTGAAGCCATCGGGCCCGAGATCGGGTTGATGGTCGACGCCAACCACGCCTATACCGCGGCCTCGGCGATCCGCATCGGGCGCAGCCTCGAAAAGCACAACGTGCTCTGGTTCGAGGAGCCGGTGGTGCCGGAGGACCGGGAAGGCTATCGCCGCGTGCGCGACGTCATCGACGTGCCCGTCGCCGGTGGCGAATGCGAATACACCCGCTTCGGCTTCCGCGACCTCATGCTCGGCCAGTGCATTGACATCGCCCAGCCCGACCTCTGCTGCGCCGGCGGCTTCACCGAATGGACCAAGATCCTGGCGCTGACCAGCAGCTTCGGCGTCCTCACCGTACCGCATGTCTGGGGTTCGGGCATCGCAGTGGCGGCGGCGCTGCAGGCGATCGCGGTCGCGCCGCAGGTGCCGTTCACTGCGGCCGGCGTGCCGCTGCAGAACGAACCGATGATCGAGTTCGACCGGACCCACAACCCGCTGCGCGACGACCTCCTGGTCGAGCGCTTCGTGCTGCAGGACGGCGCCATTGCCGTGCCGACCGGCCCAGGCCTCGGCGTCGAGGTCAATGAGGCCGAGCTGCTGAAGTACAGCGTCAAGGCCTGACCGCTCAACGAGAAGCACCGCAGCGGAGCCGGTGAACGGCTCCGCCATGAAGGCGGGAGGAAGCATGCAACGACTCGAACACTGGGCCTTCCGCAGCCTCGAAATCATCATGGTCCTACTGCTCGCGGCCATGACGCTGATGGTGCTGGGCAATGTCGTCCTGCGCTATGCCTTCGACTCCGGGCTCGTCGTCTCCGAGGAGCTCTCGCGCTTCCTCTTCGTCTGGCTGACCTTCATCGGCGCCGTCGTCGTGGCGCGCGAGAACATGCATCTCGGCGTCGAGACGCTGGTCGCATGGCTCGGCCGCCGCGGCCGCGTCACCTGCCTCGTCCTCTCCGATCTCATCACGGTGCTGTGCTGCGCGGTGTTCTTCTGGGGCACCTGGCAGCAGGCCGAGATCAACGCGACCTTCTATGCGCCGGTGACCGGCATCTCGATGCTGTGGGTCTACGGCATCGGCTTCTTCAGCAGCGTCGGCATCGGCCTCATCGCCGGCGCGCGGCTGCTGCGTACGGCGACCGGGCGCCTCTCCGAAGCGGAGATCGCCGCCTTCGCCGGGGAGCTCACCGGCGAGGCCGCCAAGCTCAAGGAGCAGATGCCGTGACGGTCGCCGTCTTCCTCTCCGCCCTGAGCGCCGCCATGGCCGTCGGGGCGCCGATCGCCTTCGCCCTCATCTTCTGCGCGCTGGCGCTCATGCTCTGGATGGGCAATTTCGACAGCCAGATCGTCGCCCAGACGATCATCGTCGGCGCCGACAATTTCCAGCTACTGGCCGTCCCCTTCTTCATCCTCGCCGGCGAGTTGATGAATGCCGGCGGGCTCTCGAAGCGGATCATCAACTTCGCACTCGCCTGCCTCGGCCATCTGCGCGGCGGGCTGGGCTATGTCGCGATCCTGGCAGCCCTGATCCTCGCCGCGATTTCCGGCTCGGCCGCCGCGGACACCGCGGCGCTCGCCGCGATCCTGATCCCGATCATGCGCCGCGCCGGCTACGACCTCGCCCGCTCCGCCGGGCTGATCGCGACGGGCGGCATCATCGCCCCGGTCATCCCGCCCTCGATTGGCTTCATCATCTTCGGCGTCGCCGCGAACGTCTCGATCTCGCAGCTCTTCCTCGCCGGCGTGGTGCCGGGGTTGCTGATGGGGGCTGCGCTGGTCGCCACCTGGTGGCTCACCGCGCGCAAGGACGACGTCAAGACCTTCCCGCGCCAGGGCTATCGCGAGCGCGGCAAGGCGCTGGTCGACGGGTTCTTCGCCCTGTTCATGCCGGTCCTCATCATCGGCGGCATCAAATGGGGCATCGTGACGCCAACGGAGGCGGCGGTGCTGGCCTGCGCCTACGCCTTCATCATCGGCATGTTCGTCTATCGCGAGCTGAAGGTCTCGATGCTCTTCGGCCTGCTGCTCAACGCGGCCAAGACCGCCTCAGCGGTGATGTTCCTGATCGCGGCTGCCCTCGTTTCGGCCTGGCTGATCACGCAGGCCAACATCCCGGCAGAGCTGTCGCGGGCGCTCGAGCCCTTCATGCACAGCCCGACCCTGGTCATGATCATCCTGATGCTGCTGGTGCTCGTGGTCGGCACGGCGCTCGACTTCACGCCGACCGTGCTGATCCTGACGCCGGTGATGATGCCGATCGTCAAGCAGGCCGGCATCGACCCGGTCTATTTCGGCGTGCTCTTCATCATGAACAACGCCATTGGGTTGATCACGCCGCCGGTCGGCATTGTGCTCAACGTGGTGAGCGGCGTCTCGGGCGTCTCGATGGGCGCGGTGATGCGCGGCGTCTGGCCGTTCCTCGTCTCCCAGGTCGTGGTCCTGGTGCTGCTGATCCTCTTCCCGTCGATCGTGCTGACCCCACTCGCCTGGATGCGTGGCTGACAGTGGCAGGACGAGCCGACCGCTCGCCCTGGCTCGCCATTCAGCCCGGCAACCGCGATCAGGCGCGCGCTTCCCGCTTGTCGAAGTAGGCCTCGCAGGCCTCGGCGACACGCGCGAGCGAGGCATCGTCCACATCGAGGTGGGTCACCCAACGTAGCGTTCCGTAGCGCCCGCCGACGGCAATGCCGCGGCCGCGCAGGAACGTGGCGAAGGCGGCGGCGTCGAGCTCCTTTGGCGCCATGAACACCATGTTGGTGCGGGCAGGCCCGGCGCCGAGCGCGGGGAAACGCGCCAGCACCGCCGCGAGATTCGCGGCGCGCCGATGATCCTCGCCGAGCCTGGTGACATTGTGCTCCAGCGCGTAGATCGCAGCCGCGGCGATGACGCCGGTCTGACGCATGCCGCCGCCCAGCATCTTCCGGATCCGGCGGGCCTTCTCGATGAATTCCTTGGGACCGACGAGGACGGAGCCGATCGGGGCTCCGAGCCCCTTGGACAGGCATAGGGAGACGGTGTCGAACTGCCCGGCGATCCAGGCAGCGTCGCGGTTGCTCGCCGCGGCGGCGTTCATCAGCCTGGCGCCATCGAGATGGGTCGCAAGGCCGCGCGAGCGGGCGAGTCCGGTCGCAGCCTCCAGATAGGCATCCGGCAGGGCGAGGCCGTTGAAGGTGTTCTCCAGCGCCAGCAGCCGCGTGATCGCGAAATGGAAGTCGTCCGGCTTGATCGCGTTGGCGATGGCGTGGAGCGCGATGGTTCCGTCCGGCTCGTTGGGCAGGGGCTGCGGCTGGATCGAGCCCAGCACGGCCGCGCCGCCGCCTTCGAGACGATAGGTATGGGCCATCTGGCCGACGAGGTATTCCTCGCCGCGGCCGCAATGGGCCATCATCGCGGCGAGATTGGCCTGCGTGCCGGTCGGGAAGAAGAGGCCGGCTTCCTTGCCCAGTCGCTCGGCGGTCATCGCTTCCAGCCGCTTGGTGGTCGCGTCGTCGTCATAGACGGCATCGCCGACCTCGGCCGCTGCCATGGCAGCGCGCATGCCGGCGCTGGGGCGCGTCACCGTATCCGAACGGAAATCATCCACGATCATTCAACCAGGTCCCCCTTGGCCACGTGTTTGCTCATCGAGGCCGGTCAGGTCCGGCTTGCGAAAGGTAGCGCTCAGCATTCCGGCAGGTTGACCGCCAGCCCACCGAGGCTTGTTTCCTTGAAGCGCTCGCTCATGGCTTCGCCGGTCTGGCGCATCGCCTCGATGCAGTTGTCGAGCGGCATGAAATGCGAGCCGTCGCCGCGCAAGGCGAGCGAGGCGGCCGCGACCGCCTTGATCGCACCGATGCCGTTGCGCTCGATGCAGGGCACCTGGACCAGCCCCGCCACCGGATCGCAGGTCATGCCGAGATGGTGTTCGAGGGCGATCTCGGCCGCATTCTCGACCTGCTCGGGCGAGCCGCCGAGCACCGCACAGAAGCCGGCGGCTGCCATCGCCGCGGCCGAGCCAACCTCGCCCTGGCAGCCGGCCTCCGCGCCTGAGATCGAGGCATTGTGCTTGATCAGCCCGCCGATCGCCGCAGCCGTCAGCAGGAAGTCGGCGACCTTGCTGGGCTCGGCCCCGACGCAATGGTCGAGATAATAGCGCAGCACTGCTGGCACGACGCCGGCCGCCCCGTTGGTCGGCGACGTCACCACCCGGCCGCCGGCCGCGTTCTCCTCGTTCACCGCCATGGCGTAGACGCCGAGCCAGTCCGAGGCGGCGTGCGGTTGGGCACGGTTGCTCTGCCGCTCGGCCTCGAGCTGACGATGGATCTTCGCGGCCCGGCGACGCACGCGCAGGCCCCCCGGCAGTTCGCCCTCCTGAACCAGGCCCCTCTCGATGCAGCCGTTCATCACCAACCAGAGACGGGCGAGACCGCGTTCGACCTCGTCCGGCGCCTGGCGGTGGTTCTCGTTGGCGCGCTTCATCTGGGCGATCGAGAGCCCGCTCTCACGCGCCATGCGCAGCATCGCCGTCGCATTCGCGAACGGATAGGGCCAGGACGAGCCTTCGGTCACGGCTGGCGGCGCCTCGCGTTCCTGCGCCGTCACCACGAAGCCGCCGCCGATCGAATAATAAGTCGCGGACAAGAGCTCGGCGCCACCGGAATCATGCGCGCGGAAGACGAGCCCGTTGGCATGGCCGGGCAGAGGCGGCCCGTAGTCGAAGACGATGTCGGCGGCAGGGTCGAAGGCGAGCGGCGGCAGGCCGTCGAGGTGCAGGAGATGCGTCGTCCCCAGCGCGTGAAGCTGGCGTTCGGCCACGTCGAAATCGAACTCGGCCGGGATCCAGCCGAGGAGGCCGAGCGCCACGGCGCGGTCGGTGGCATGGCCCTTCCCGGTGAAGGCGAGCGAGCCGTAGAGCGTGACGCCGACCGCCACCGCATCATCGCGAGACGGATGCCGGCGCAGCAGGTCGAGGAACTGCCCCGCCGCCGTCATCGGCCCCATCGTATGCGACGAGGACGGGCCGATCCCGATCTTGAAGACGTCGAACACGCTCAGAAACATCAAACGCCTCCAGCCGGCTACGGCTTTGCCTTCCCGGTGTGAAGGGTGGTCTCGCCGATCGTAGCCGAGTCTCAGACGGATATCGCCATGCCGTCGCGCTGCGGATCGGCTCCGCCCGAGCACAGGCCGTCGACGATCCCGATCGCGTGCAGGGCGGCGAACGGGAATGTCTGGGCCGAGCGCTTGACGTCATAGCCGGCGGCGGCGAGCTCCTCGCTGACGCTGCGGCGAATGCGGTTGGAGATGTCGATCGCGTTCGAGACCGCCATGATCCGCGGTGCGGCGACGGCCTCGAAGGGCGACATGCCGAAATCGATCATGTTCATGATCCCCTGCGCCACCGCCGGCGCGACATAGCTGCCGCCAGGGGCGCCGATGACGATGCGCGGCGTCTCGCCGTCGAAGACGATGGTCGGCGCGGCGGAAGAGGCGCGGCGCTTGCCGGGCGCGATCGACGCCGCTCGGCCGGGACGCGGATCGAAGCGGCTCATCGTGCCGTTGTAGATGAAGCCGAGCCCGTCGGAGATGGCGCCGGAGGGGCTGCCCAGCGTATGGGTCAGCGCGACTGCGTTGCCGTCGCGGTCGATCACCGAGACATGCGTCGTTTCGCGCTGAGAGCGGTCGAGCCTCTTGATCTCGGCGCGCTCGCCGCGCCTGATCGCCTGCGCCTGCTCGGCGGCGTAGTCCTGCGAGATCAGCCGCTCGACGGGGACGTCGACATAGGCGGGGTCGCCCATGAAGCGGTCCTTGTCGATGGTCATGCGCTTCATCGCCTCCGCGAGGAGGGTGATGTGCGCAGCGCTGCCGTGCTTCAGCGCGCCGATGTCGAAATTGTCGAGGATGTGCAGGATCTGCAGCATCGACATGCCGCTCGCCGGCGGCGGCGAGGTCGAAATCCGCCGGCCCCGATACGAACCCCAGATCGGGCTGGCGACGGAAAGCTCATAGGCCGCGAAATCGCGCTCGCTCAGCAGCCCGCCTTGCGCCGCGAAATCCGCGGCCATCCTCGCCGCCAGGGCGCCATGGTAGAAATCGTCAGGCCCGCTTCGGGCCAGATGCTCCAGCGTCTCGGCGAGATCGGGATTGGTCAGGATATCGCCGGGGCGCTTGGGGCTGCCGTCCGGCCGGAAGAACACCTCGCGGCCCGTCCGGCTGTAGCGCAGCTTGTTGCCGGTATTGACCTCGCCACCACTGCTCTGGTCCTGGGTCCAGAACCAGTGCATGTGCGGCCGCACCAGCACGCCGGCATGCGCCTGTCGGATCGCCGGAGCCATCACGTCCCGCCAGTCCATCGTGCCGAACTGCGATAGCGCATGGGCATAGCCCTTGATGCTGCCGGGCGTGCAGACGGCGAGATGGCCGAACTCGTTGATGCCGTCCTTGAGCAGGAAGGCGAAGCCGTCGCGTGTCTGCCCATCAAGATGCGGCAGCCACATCTCGGGCGTCGCAGCGAGCGGGGCCCGGGCATAGAACTCGACGATCTCATGCACGCCGCGGCGCGGCATATAGACCTGCATCGAGCCGAAGCCGCCGATGCCGCACATCAGCGGGTCGACCACGCCCTGCATGAAGGCGCAGGCGATGGCGGCATCGATGGCGTTGCCGCCGCGCTCCAGCACCTCGGCGCCGGCCTCGACCGCTTCGGGCTGCGGCGCGACGATCATCGCGTTCTTCATCGTCACCATCTGCGGCGCTCCTTGTCTTTATGGTTTTGCCAACGTCGCGCGGCGCTAGAGCTGCAGGACCAGCCTGTCGCCCTCGACCGCCAGCGTGGCGCCGTTGGCTGCGGACGAGGCGATCAGCGCGTCGCGCTCGGCGGGTTCGTCCTGGACCGAACGCAGGATCGTCCGGTCTTCCTGGTCGCGCCGGACGAAGGACAGCGTCAGGCGCCGGATCGCGCGCTCGGCGATCTCGGCCTGCATGATCATGCCGACCCAGTCCGGATGCGGCTTGCTGTCATGGGCGTAGAGGAAGGAGAAGTTGCCGCCGCCATAGACAATCGGCCGCCCGGCATGGAGCGCCAGCGGCAGGATCATGTGCGGCCCGTGGCCGAGGACGATGTCGGCCCCGGCGTCGATCGCGGCATGAGCGAACTCGCGCTGATACTGCAGCACCTCGCGCCGGTAGCCCCAGTGGAACGAGGCCATGACGATGTCGGCCTGCGCCTTCAGTTCGGTGACGGCCTTCGAGACCTCGGCCAGCGAGGCCGGGTCGGCCCAGGTCACCACCTCGGGCGGGACGCCGGGACGCGTGCGCGCCGCCTGCTGCTCGTATTGCGGGCGATAGGCGGTGTGCGCCTTGAGCACGGCGACGCCGGGCTGGCCGGGCTTCGCCTCATGTCCATCCGGCCAATACACCGCCGTCCGTTGCAGGAAGCCGTAGCGCAGCCCGTTCCGCTCGACGACGACCGCGCGATAGGCAGAAGCCCGGTCCACCCCGGCGCCGACCGAGGCAATCCCGGCCTCAGCGAGGGCGGACAGCGTGGAGGTGATCGCCTCGGCGCCGATATTGACGTTGTTAGCGGTCCCGACCACCTGCAGGCCGCCAGCCTTCAGCAACGCGGCTGCGGTCGTCGGAACGTAGAAGCCCCGCTTCTCGGCGGCACCATCGGCGCCATCGAACAGGCAGCACTCCAGATTGGCGAACACCATGTCCGCCTGCGCCAGTTGCGGGCCGACGACATCGAAGATCCGGGAGGGGTTGGCGACACCTTTGAGATTGATGTCGCCGATTAGGTGGAGCGAGTGGCGCATGGGTGTCAGTTCTTCTCGACTTCCCAGAGCAGCGGCGCGCTGAAGACGTTGGACGAGAAGCCCTTGACGCTCTTGCGGTTGGCGCCTGCGGTGATCGTGCTGAACAGCGGGATCAGCGGAACCTGCTCGATCATCGCCGTGTGCAACTGGTCGAACAGCTTCTGGCGTTCCGCGCTGCGGGTTTCGTTGGTGACCTCGGCCAGCGCATCGATCGCCGCCTTGTCCTCCCAGACCTTGCGCGGCTGCGTGTCCTTCGGCCCGACGATCGCCTCGTAGTTGAGCGCGGGGTCCATCCGGCTCGAATAGCTGAAGGCCATGATCTGGTAGTTGCCGCTTTGCCAGCGATCGGTCTGGACGCCCCATTCGAGCACCTCGACCTCGGCCTTGATGCCGGCGCTCTGCAGCATCGACTGCAGGACGATGGCGGTGTCGAAATTCGCCTGGTTGCGCTTGTTGGTGATGATCTTGAGCGTCTCGCCCTTGTAGCCGGCTTCCTGAAGCAGCTTCTTCACGCGCGCCGGATCGTGCTGGTAGCCCTTCTTCTGGACGGCGCCATGGAAGGGCGAAGAGACCGGCACGACCGAGTTGTTGGGCGTGGTGAGGTCATAGGTGACGCTGCCGACGAGCTCTTCCTGGTTGACCGCCGCCGCGATCGCCTGGCGCAGCTTGACGTTCGACAGCAGCTTGTCGCGCGTCTGCAGGATGAAGGTCGTCGAGGACAGGCCGGGCTGCACCGAGATGGTGACGTTCGGGTTCGCCTTGAGCTCGTTCGCCTCCGAATAGGAGAGCTTCGTCATGATATCGATGTCGCCGCGGGCGAAGGCCGCCTTGGCGGTGGCCGGGTCGCTGATAACGAGGAAGCGGACCTCGTCCACCAGCGGGCGCTTGCTGCCGACATAGCCGTCCGGAGCGCCGCCGAGATTCGCGTACTGGTCGAAGCGGGTCATGCTGACGAATTCGCGCTGGCGCCATTCGGCCAGCTTGAACGGCCCGGTGCCGATCGGCTTGTCCCAGCTGCCATCCGGCTTCAGCGAGGCGCGATGCGTGATCGCGGTCATGCCGCAGTCGCTGCGCGCGATATTGGCGAGGAACAGCGAGGATGGCTCGTTGATCCGGACCACGACGGTCAGCGGGTCGACCGCCGTGACGCTTTCGATCTTCAGGCCGATCTCGCCGTTGAAATCGGTCAGGCAGCGCCAGCCGGTCTTCGGGTTGAGATAGCGGTTGAAGCTCCAGACGACGTCCTCGGCGGTCAGCGTCTCGCCATTGTGGAACTTCACGCCCGGGCGGAGCTTAAACGTATAGGTCAGCCCGTCCGGGGACACCGCGACGCTTTCGGCAAGGAGCGGCTTGACGAGGCCCTTCGCATCATACCCGACGAGGCCCTCGACCATGTGCAGCACGACGCCGTCGGTGTTGCCGTCGCGGTTGACGCCGGGATCGGTGCTGCGGATGTCGGCATCGAGATAGGCCCTGAGCGTGGCGGCGCCTGCCGGTCCCCCTGCGAAGCCGAATCCGATGACGGCCGCGACGATTGCCTGCGATGTCTTGCGCATGGTCTTCCCTCGTTCTTGGTTGTTTGGACGATGACGGCTCAGGCCAGGGCCGTTGCCCTGTCGGTTTCGGCGCGCCTCCAGAAGAGCCGGACACCGCCGTCACCCGTGCTTTCGAGGCCCGGGACGGCTGCGAGGAGCTTGCGGGTGTAGGGGTGCCGGGGATTGTCGAAGATGTCGTCGCGCGGCCCTTCCTCGACGATGCGGCCGTCCTGCATGACGACGACGCGGTCGGCGACCTGCTCGACCACGCCGAGGTCGTGGCTGATGAACAGGCAGGAGAAGCCGTGCTTCTTCTGCAGCTCTGCGAACAGCTCCAGCACCTGCGCCCGCACGGTGACGTCGAGGGCCGAGACCGGCTCGTCGGCGATGACGAAACTCGGCCGGCGCAGGACGGCGCGGGCGATGGCGACGCGCTGGCGCTGGCCGCCGGAGAGCTCATGCGGATAGCGCTCGGCGAAACCGTCGGCGAGGCCGACCTCGCTTAGCACCTCGGCGACGCGCGCCGTCCTGTCGGCCGGGCTCATATCGGGCACGAGACGCAGCGGCTCCGCGACGAGCTGGCCAATGGTCATGCGCGGGTCGAGCGAGGAATACGGGTCCTGGAAGACCATCTGACAGTTCAGCCGATAATCCCAGAACGCCGCGTCGCTCCTGGCGATCGGCTTGCCGTTGAAGCGGATCTCGCCGCCGGCCGGCTTGACCAGCCCCACGATCGACTGGCCGAGCGTCGTCTTGCCCGAGCCGGAGCCGCCGACGACCGCGACGACCTCGCCAGGCTTCACGTCGAGGCTGATGCCGTGCAGAGCGCGCTTCGCCTGTTCCTTCCGGAAGAAGCCCTGCCGGCCGGGATATTCGACGACGAGGTCGCGCACCGCGACGATCGGAGTCTTAGCCTCCGGCAGATGGCGTGCCGGCAGCCGGTGCGGCATGGCCGAGAGCAGCTTGCGGGTATAGGGATGCTGTGGCCGGGCGAGGATGTCCTCGCTCTTGCCCTGCTCGACAACGTCGCCCTGGCACATCACGACGATGCGGCTGCAATAGCGCGCGACCATGCCGAGATCGTGCGAGATCAAGAGCACGGCGGTGTTGTTGGCCTGGGTCAGGTCGACCATCAGCTCCATCACGTCGCGCTGGACGACGGCGTCGAGCGCGGTGGTCGGCTCGTCGGCGAGGAGCAGCGCCGGCTTCAGCAGCATCACCGAAGCCAGCATGATACGCTGGCGCATGCCGCCGGAATACTGGTGCGGATAGGCGTTGAAGGCCCCTTCGGGGTCGCGGATGCCGACGCGGCGGAGCATGTCCAGGATGAGCTCGCGCCGGCCGGCTGCGTTGAGCTTGCGATGCAGCGCCAAGCCTTCCTCGAGCTGGCGCCCGATCAGCATGGAGGGGTTGAGCGAGGTCATCGGCTCCTGGAAGACCATGCCGACACGGGAGCCGCGCATGGCGCGCAGGTCCCTGGCCGACATCGCCATCACATCCTGGCCGTCGAAGCGGATCGCGCCGCCTTCGAGCCGGACCGCCGGCGGGATGAAGCCCATCACGGCGCGGGCGGCGAGCGTCTTGCCCGAGCCGGACTCGCCGACGATGCCGACGATCTCACCGGGAAAGACCTGGAAGGAGACGTCGTTGACGACGGTGCGGCCGGATGAGCCGATCTTCAGCGTGAGGTTGGCGACGTCGAGCAATGGCTTGGTGGAGGTCATCGCGCACCCCTCATCCGCGGGTCGAGCTTGTCGCGCACGGCGTCGCCGAGCAGGTTGATGCCGAGCAGGGTCAGCGAGATGGCGAGGCCGGGGAAGATGCCGAGCCAGACGGCCTGATCGATATAGGGCCGCGAGCCCGCCAGCATGTTGCCCCAGGTCGGGGCCGGCGGCGGCACGCCGAGGCCGAGGAAGGAGAGAGCGCTCTCGGCCAGCAGCACATAGCCGAACATCGAGGTCGCCAGCACGGTCAGCGGCGCGATGCAGTTCGGCAGGATGTGGCGGGCCATGGTGAAGCCCTCGGAGTTGCCCATCACCCGGGAGGCCGCGATGAACTCGCGTTCGCGCAGCGACAGCACCGTGCCGCGCACGATGCGGGCGACGGAGGGCGTGTAGGCGATGCCCAGCGCGACGATGATGCCGTATTTGTTGGCGCCGACCACGGCGAGCAGGCCGAGTGCCAGCAGGATGCCCGGGAAGGCCAGCAACGCATCGTTGAAGGCCATGATCACCCGGTCAGTCCAGCCGCGCATGTAGCCGGAGAACAGGCCGATCGTGGTGCCCATGACGACGGCGAGCGCCACTGTCAGGATGCTGATCCAGACCGAAGTCGCAGCCCCCGCCATTAATCGCGAGAGCACGTCGCGGCCGAATTCGTCGGTGCCGAGCCAGTGCATCGCCGAGGGCGCCGCCAGCTTCTCGCGGAAGGAGAGCTTGAGCGGATCATAGGGCGTCCACAGCGCGCCAGTGCCGGCGGCCGCGAGCAGGAGGGCGATCAGCGTGCCGCCGACCAGGGCGTTGGGAGCGGGGAGTTTCATTGCGCCGTCACCCTGGGATCGAAGACCGGGTAGCAAAGGTCGATCACGAGATTGACCAGCACATAGGTGAAGGCGACGAAGAGCATGCAGCCCTGGATCACCGGATAGTCGCGGGAGAAAATCGCATCGACCAGCAGACGGCCCAGACCGGGGATGGTGAACACCGTCTCGACCACCGCGATGCCGCCGAGCAGGTTGCCGAGGACGAGGCCGATCAAGGTCCAGGTCGGGCCGAAGGCGTTCTTGAAAGCGTGGCGCCAGAGCACGGCACGCTCCGAGAGACCTTTGGCACGGGCATGCGTGATGTAATCGAGCCGGAGGACCTCCAGCGTCGAAGCACGGGCCATGCGCAGGATCACACCGATCTCGTGCAGGAACAGCGTCATGATCGGCATGACCAGGTAGAGGATGCCGGACCACGGGTTCTCTGAGATCGAGACATAGCCGACCACCGGCAGCCATTCGAGCTTCAGGCCGAAGAAGAGCAGGAGCAGCAGGCCAAGCCAGAAGGTCGGGATCGACAGAAGCAGCGTCGCTGTGGCGACGAGGCTGAGATCGATCGGGGAATCCTGTTTCCAGGCGGCGATGACGCCCGCCGGTACCGCGACGAAGCTCGCCAGCAAGACGGCGACGAGAACGATCTGGGCGGAGATCCAGAAGCGCGACAGGATCAGCGGCAGCACCGCCTGCTGCGACGAGATCGATTGGCCGAAATCGCCGGTCAGCACCTTGCCGAACCAGATGCCGAACTGGACCGGCAGGCTCTGATCGAGCCCGAGCCGAGCCCGCAGGTCGGCGAGGCTCGCCGGCGTCGCCAGATCCCCCAGCATCAGCTGGGCGGGATCGCCCGGGATCAGGCGGATCAGGACGAAGACCGCCACCGCCACGATCAGCAGCGTCGGCAGCGCCATCCCTATTCGTGTCAGCGCAAAGCGGAGCATGCCACCTCCCCGGTTGGTCCCGGCTCAAGGCCGGGTTCGAGGCATGGCTAGCGCTTGCTTCCTAGAAAGAAAAACGAGAAGTTCTTGCCAGATAAGCAATTAAAAATTGTCGACGGGGATCATGGCGACGATCCGGGCTTTGCGGACTTTCCTGTGCGTCGCACAATGCGGCAGCTTCGTCGCCGCCGCGGAGAAGGTGGGGCTCACCCCGGCGGGCGTCAGCCAGCAGATGCGCTTGCTGGAGGACTCGCTCGGCCATCAGCTCTTCGACCGGATCGGCAAGAAGCTCTCGCTCAACGAGCGCGGCCTGCGTTTCCTGCCGCGTGCTCAGCGGCTGATCGACCAGTTCGACGAGCTGATATCCAGTTCGGATGACGATGGCGATCCGGTCGGCGCGATCTATGCCGAGGCCATCGCCTCCTGCATGAGCCTGCTCGTGAAAGCGACGCTTCAGGCGCGCGAGCGTTACCCGCGCTTCACGATCAGGCCGGCCGTCGGCTACTCCTCGGATCTCAGCGCGCGGGTGGAGGCCGGCGAATCCGATGCGGCCGTGGCCGTCCGGAGCCCGCGCCCGATAGCGACCGGGACGCTTTGGACGACGCTCTATTATGAGCCTTTCGTGTTCATCGCGAACCGGCAGTCGGCAAAGGGCCTCTCCATGGAAGCCCTGATGCGCGAGCGTCTGTTCCTGCGCCCTTCACTCACCACCCATACCGGCGGTTTGATCGACAGGTTCGTCCGGGACAGAAAGATGGCTTTCGGCGAGAGCCTGGAGATGCAGCTCTCGCGGACCCTCGTCGAGCTGGTCGAGCAGGATGCCGGCGTCACCATCGTACCCCTCGGCCGCTACTCCTCCTGGGAGGAGAATCCGAGGCTGAGGATCGAGCATCTCGACTTCCCAGATGCGAGGCGCGAAATCGGCCTGATGGAGAACGAACGGAAGCGGCAGCTGACGAGCCATTTGCGCCATCTCCTGCTCGAGCTGACGTCCGACAAGCAGTCGTGAAATCAAACAGCGGCAGGCGGAGCCGGCGGTTCACTCATCCGGTGCTGCGGTTCGGCCGCACCAACGAGCATGGCAGGGCCATGCTTCATGAGAGCCTTCTTCAGGGGCGAGAAGTGGATGTCGCGCTCACGAGCGATCTCCTGAAGTGATCCGAATGCTGTCTGAAATGCTCTCAAGTCGGCAACCCTAACGGCAGCGCTGTCGCGGAGGGCTCGTGCATCGGCGGCCTGCCATCCAGCTTCATCGGTGATCGCCCGCAAAGCGCTGCCAATAGGCCACCACGAGGTGCCGGTCCTTGGCCATTCCCCTGTCTCGCCGGAGAATGGCACGTATTTCCCGAGCCGCTCGCTTCTCGCAACCGACGAGTACGTAGGGATTGTCGCAACGCGGCCAGTCGAGCGACCGGATCGCGGTTTCGAGCAGGGCTGTCGAGCCCGCCGGCGCGCCGTTACGCAGTAGCCAATGCACATCGAGGCGCGCTCGGCCGGAAAGCGACTGGCATTCTCGCAAATCGGGCACTTCCAGCAGGATCGTGGCACGGGCTTGCGCCGGCAGTTCCTCGGCGATCCGCGCAATCGCCGGCAGCGCGGTTTCGTCCCCGGCGAGCAGATACCAGTCCGCCGCCGGCAGCTCGCCTCCCGATGGCCCGATGAGGCCGATCGGATCGCCGGCGCGGGCGGTCCTCGCCCACGTCGCCCCCGGCGAATCTCCATGCAGGACGACGTCGATGTCGAGCTCGCGCGCCTCGCGGTCGATGCGCCGGATCGAATAGGTCCGCCGGGCGAGCTCGTCCTTTCCCACCGGCCAGATCACACGGCCATCCTCGCCGAGGCTTGGCCAGATCGGCTCTCTGCCTGAGGTCGGGATCAGCACGGAGACGTGCATCCCGTCGCGCTCGAAATGGGAGATGTCGTCGCAGGCCAGGGTGACGCGTCGCATCGACGGGGTGATGCTTCGGGCTCGCGCGACCGAGACCGCCTTGAAGGACGGGATCTCGCGCTCAGCGGCTCCGGCGCCTGCCCAGAGAAGCGAGGGCCGATCGTCCTGCGACAGCGAGAGCAGCCGCTCAGCGAGAGCGGCCCTGAGCGCGAACAGGGCATGCTGGCTCGAGGCGTCGATGCGAATGGCCAGCGCATCTGCCGCGGCGGTCAGCGCGACGCTCCCTGCCCGCGTCTCCAGGCGACAGGACGGCGCCGAGCCGACGACAGCGGCGTGCTCGGAGAAGGCACGGACGAGCTTGCGAAGCATGAGCTCCGGCTCCTTCAGCGCCACATGCGCCGTCGTCGTCAGCATCGGATCCGCAGACATCGTCACCGGTCTCCATTCCGGGCAGGTCGTCCTTGCCCGGCTGCGATCGCGCCAGCGGCGTGCGTGGAGGGCGAACGGGCGAGCAGGACAACGAAAAGCAGGCCGCCGACCAGAGTCGCGATCAGGCCGGATGGAATCTGCCAGGGATAGGCCGCGACCCGCCCCAGCCAGTCCGCCAGCACCATGATCGTAGCCCCAAGCAAAGTGCCGGCGACGATTTGCTCGACCGGGCGCCGAAAGCCGAGCTGACGCGCAAGGTGCGGCGCAAGCAGGCCAACGAAACTCAAGGGCCCGACGATCATCGTCGCGGTGGCGGTGGCGGTGGCGGCGACCAGCAGGACCAGCATGCGTGCGGCGGATAACGGCACGCCGAGCATGCGCTCGACCGGCTCGCCCAGCGGCATGATCAGGAGCCAGCGCGCCAGCAATGGCGACAGCACGAGCAGAGAGAATGCGGTCACGGCCGCCAACTCGGCTTCCGCGAGCGTGGTCCGGTAGGTCGAGCCGGTCATCCAGCTCAGCAGGAAGCCGACCCTCGGGTCTCCCTTGGTCATCAGGATCGCCAGAGCCGCAGATGAGAGCACCGAGAGCGCGATCCCTCCGAGCAGGATGTGTTCTGAGGAGAATTTGCCGGAGCGGCCGATGAGGACGAGGCAGGTCAGAGCAAGAGCGGCCCCGCCCATGGCAGCGAGCCAGGCTCCGTCGAGCCCGGGCATCAGCAGCATCAAGCCCGCGACGCCGAGACAGGCTCCCGACGAAATGCCGAGCACTTCGGGGGATGCCAGGGGGTTGGCGGTCCAGCGCTGCAGCAGCGTTCCCGCCAGTGCCAGCATTCCGCCGGCCGCAGCGGCTGCAAGGACACGTGGCAGGCGCAAGGCCACGAATGCGGACGAGAAGCCGTCCAGTCGAAAGCCGTGCCAGGCATCGCCGCCACGGCCGAGTAGCAGCGCCAGCAGGCCGATCGCGAGCAGGACGGGGACGCCGGCCAACAGCAGCTTCGGCCGCGGGCCCGTCTCGAAAGACGCTTCCGCGGATGCCTGCCTCCCAGGCAGAGACGATGGCCGCAACCGCGACAGCAGAAGCAGGATGAGAGGTGCGCCGAGGGCCGCGGTGGCGACTCCCGCGGGAATCGGCTGCGCCGTCGGCAGCAACATGACGACTGCATCTGCGAGGGTAAGCAGCAAGGCGCCGAAAACCGAGGCCAGAACGAGACGATGAGCGAGCAGCCGCGCCCCGACCAACCTGGCGAGAGCCGGCGCGCCGAGACCGACGAAACCGAGGACGCCGACGCTTGCGACAACGATGGCGCTCAGCGCCGTGGCGAGGGACAGCGCGGCCCAGCGAATGGACCCGGCCGGCATTCCCAGGGACCGACTGCCGTCATCGCCGAGTTCGAGCAGCGTCAGCGGGCGTATCAGCAGGGTCGCGAGTATCGCCGTCGTCGCCAGCGCGACCGTAAAGCGCAGGGGCGTGTTCCAGCCGATCTGAGCAAGTGACCCGCTCTGCCAGATGAAGATCTCGGTGAGGTAGTCATGGTTCAGCAGGACGAGCAAGGCGGCCAGCGCCCCGCACAGCAGGCTGACCAGCAGGCCAGCAATGATCATGGTCAGGGGCGAGGCAGCCCCGCCCGACAGCGAGAACACGGCCAGCATCGCAAGCCCGGCTCCCAGCAGCGCAATCCATTCACGCCCGGACTCGAACAGCCAGGGCGCCCAGAGCGTCGCGCCGGTCAGCGCCAAATACGCGCCGGCGGAGATGCCGAGGGTCGTCGGTTCGGCGAGCGGGTTCTGCAGGGCATGCTGGAAAAGGGTCGCAGCAAGCCCCAGGGCGGCCCCTGCCAGCAAGCCAGTCGCCATGCGCGGCAGGAGGAGTTCCCGGATCAGCAGGGTGCGATGGCCCGGGTCGCCGCCGCCTGTCCAGGCGCCGGCGAGAACCCAGAGGTTGAGGGCGATCGCCAGAAGCACGATCGAGGCGAGCGCCAGCACAAGCCAGCGGGGCCTCGTCCGATCGGTCAGCCCGTGCTCAACCATGGCCAGCGCCGCCATCTGACATTCTGTCAGTCACGATGCCGGCGAAGCGCAATGCTGTCGGTGCGCCGGCAAATGGCCAGACCGCCGCGATCGGGCGGACGCGTGCAGCCGCGACGGCAGGCAGCGCGCGCCAGATCGAATTCGCCCGCAGGCGCTGCAGCGCCACCCGCGTGCGGTGCCCCTGATCCATATACAGCAACCAGACATCGGGCAGCTCCAGGAGGCGCTCGATGCCGATCGTGATCCGGCCGAAAACCGGCATCGCCCCCATCCAGGCGTTCTCGAGGCCGAGCCGATCCAGCACGTCGCCGAGCAGGCTGCCCTTGCCGTAGATGGTGATCCGCATCCCGTCGGTGAGCAGGACCGCGAGGAGGACAGCCGGCCGCCGTGTCGCCTGCAGCCGCATTCGGCTCTGCTCGAAGCCGTGCTCGAGCCGGCTTTCGAAGGCTGCCGCGACCTCCTCGACGCCGAACTCGCGCGCGAGCGCCCGCATCGAGGCGAGCGCGTTGCTCAAGGGCGTGCGGTTGCTTTCGAAGACGGAGAAGATCTGGACCGGGGCGATCCGCGCCAGCGTCTGGCGCAGGGCGACCTGCCAGCCCGAGACCAGGATCAGGTCGGGGCGCAGCTCCAGCAGGCGTTCGAGGTTGGGCTCCTCCGGCATGCCGAGATCGGCCACCGTCGCCGGCAATGCCGGCTCCGTCGACCATTGCCGGTAGAGCCCAGTGTTTGCGACCGCCACCAGCTCGATTCCCAGAGCGAGGAGGCTCTCGGCGGCTGCCCAATCGATCGCAGCGACGCGTGCCGAGCGGCTCGCGGGCTGCGCGACGGCGCCGGGAGCCAGGCAGAAGCCGCCGAGCGAGCCCAGAAGGGCTCGCCGTGTCGTCATCGCGCCACCAGCGACGTAGGCCGCCGAGTGCATCGTCACCAAGTGTAGGAGAGCTTTGCCGTCACCGTCCTGCCGGCTCCGTAGAAGCAGGCGCTGGTTGCGGCGCAGGTCGTCAGATACTCCTTGTCGAAGAGATTGGTCGCATTGACCGAGACTGTCGCGCCCTTGAGTTGCGGGCTCAGCTTGGCGAGGTCATAGCGCACGCCCGCGTCGACCAGCGTGTAGGACGGCACCCGCAGCAGGTTGTCGCCATCACCATAGGACGAGCCGGTATAGCGCACGCCGGCGGCAAGGCCGAGCCCGTCGAACGCTCCGTAGCGGAAGGTGTAGTCCAGCCAGAGCGAGGCCTGATGCTGCGGGACCAGTGGCTGGCGCTTGCCGAGATTGCTCGTATTGCTGCGCGTCACCTCGGTGTCGAGATAGGCATAGGAGCCGATCACGTCGAGGCCGTCGGTCAGGCTGGCCCGCGCTTCCAGTTCAAGACCGCGAACCTTCACCTCGCCGGTCTGCGTGTTGAAGTTGCCGCATGTTCCCGGATAGCGCACGCAGTTGCGGTGTTCCATGTCGGGCGTGAGCACATTGGTCTGCTTGAGCTGGAAGACCGAGGCGGTGAAGAGCCCCTTGAACCAGGTCGGCTGGTATTTGATGCCTGCTTCGTACTGCTCGCCCTCGGTCGGCTCGAACGGCACGCCGCCATAGCCGGAGCCGCTGACCGGCTGGAACGAGGTCGAGTAGCTGATGTAGGGCGCAAACCCGGAATCGAAGAGATAGGTCAGCCCGACGCGCCCGGTCAGCGCCGCATCGTCGATCCTGGTGTCGCGCCGCGTCAGCCGGTTGAAGTTGTTGCCGGAGACCCAGTCCTGGCGCAGGCCGAGCGTCAGAAGGAAGCGCTCGAAGCGGATCTGGTCCTGGGCGTAGAGCCCAAGTTGCGACTGGCGCTCGGAGGAATCCGCCGCCTTCGTGCCGAGCACCGAGTAGTTGCCGTAGACCGGCGTGAAGATGTCGATCGGCGAGGAAAGCCCGCCATAGACGGTCTGGTCGAGCAGCGAACGGCGATAGTCGAGCCCGAGCAGCAGGTCGTGCTTCAGGGGGCCGGTCTCGAAGCGCGCTTCCATCTGGTTGTCGACGGTGAAGTAGCGCTGGCGCCGATCGACATCCCATTGGAAGCGGTTCAGCGAGCGGTAATTGCTCGGCAGGCCGGTCGCCGGATTAATGCTCAGACCGATGCCGTAGATGGAATCGCCCTGCTTCACGTCCGCTTCGGCATAGCGAAGGTTCTGGCGCACCACGAGGTTCTGGTCGAACTTGTGCTCGAACAGGTAGCCAATCGCGTAGAAGTCGCGCTTGAAGCGGTCATGGTCGGGCTCGCCGACATTGGTTCCGCGCCGGATCTTGCCGAACGGGTTCTGATAGAGCGTGCCCCAGGCGGGGTAGTACATGACCGAGATGCCGGCATCGTCGCGCTGGTACTGGCCGAGCACAGTCAAGCTGGTCGCGTCATTGGGCCGCCAGGTGAAGCTCGGCGCGATGAAGACGCGATCGTCTTTGGCGTAGTCGATCTGCGTGTCGCCGCCGCGCACCACGCCCGTCAGGCGATAGAGCAAGGTCTTGTCCGCATTGGCCGGGCCGGACAGATCGAAGGCGCCCTGCAATTGCTGGAAGCTGCCATATTGCAGCTCGATCTGCCGCAGCGGCTCTGTCGTCGGCCGCTTGCTCACCATGTTGACGATGCCGCCCGGTGCATTCTGGCCGAACAGGACCGAGGACGGGCCGCGTAGCACCTCGATCCGCTCGAGCCCGTAGGGCTCCGCCCGGGCACCCTGGCCGGCAGCGCCATAGGGCAGCATCATGCCGTCCAGATAGTAGTTCGGCTCGAAACCGCGCAGATAGATCTTGTCGCGCTCGGTGCCGGGGCCGAGGACCTCGGCGATCGCTCCCGGCGTGTAGCGCACGCTCTGCTCGATATTGGTCGCGCCCTGGCGCGAGATCTGGTCCCGGGTGATCACCGACAGGGATTGCGGGATCTCGAGGATGGAGGCGTTGGTCTTGGTGCCGGTCGCGCTACGGGTGGCGACGATGCCCTGCACCGGCCCCCAGGCGTTCTCGCCATCGACATCGATCGTATCGAGCAGCATCGAGCCTTCGGGCGCCGAGCTCGAGGTGAACGCTGCCGCCGGATCGGTGATCGTGACGCTGTTGCCGCTCGTGAAGCGATGGCTGAGCCCCGTCCCGGCGAGCAGCCGGCTGAGCGCTGCCTCGGGTGGCAAGGTGCCGGATACGCCAGGGCTCTTCTTGCCGGCGACAAGGCTGGAACGGAAGAGCAGCCTGAGGCCGGCGCGGTCGGCAAATTGGGTCAGCGCGCCACCGAGATCCTGCGAGGCGATGTTGAACGGGATCGGCTGCGAGACGGCGCGCTGCGTCGTCGCAGTCTGGGCAAAGGCTGGCGCGGTCAGGCCAGCAGCGAACCCTCCAGCGAGATAAATTGCGGCCGATCCGAGTAGAACCGCCTCGATCGAACGCCTCGTCCTGTAGCCGCGCCCCCGGTTTGTCGCCCCGTCGCCCATGAATACCGCCTGTCCGTTCCTGTCGCGCATCGAGAACGTCGGCTGTGCTTCGATGCGCCATGCCGAGGTCCTCGGCTTCAAGGACGAAGCGACCTCGGCAATCTTGCACCGCAAGGCGAAAGAAAAATCGAAAACTGCTGCAAATGATTGTATCTGAACGATAAAATCTACGCCCCGGCACCGCGCAGCACGGTCACCAGCGGCAGCCGCAGGGCGCGTACCGGCAGGGTTTCCTCGATCGTCCTCAGGATTGCCTCGGGATCGTCGAGGTCGAACACCCCCGTCACCTCGAGCGTGCGCAGCCGGGTGCCGGCGATGATGATCGTCCCGCTGCGATAGCGCTCGATCTCGGCGACGACATCGCCGAGCGGTCTGCGGTTGAAGATGAGCTTGCCGCGCCGCCAGGCCGTCTCGATGTCGGCGTCGACCGCCTGGGGAGTGGAAAGGCGGCCGCTCGCAGCATAGCGAACGCGCTGGTCGGCCCGCACGACGACGGCTTCGGTGGCCGATGCGGCGCCTGCCACTTCCACGACGCCTTCGAGCACCGTCACCACGGTCTCTCCGGGGCGGATGTCGATGTTAAAGGCCGTTCCCACTGCCCGCGTCCAGCCGCCACTGGCTTCCACGACGAACGGTCGCGAAGGATCGGGCCTGACGGTGAAGGTCGCCTCGCCGGCGAGGAGCCGTAGCGCACGCTTCCCTTCACCAAAATTGACGGAGAGGGCCGTACCCGCATTGAGCAGCACCGACGAGCCGTCGGGCAGCATGACGGTCCGCCGCTCGCCCGTGCCCGTGACGTGGTCGGCGAAGCCGCGAAAGCTCAAGGCGCCGGACTGGCCAAGCGCCCAGCCTCCCGCGACGAGCACGCCTCCCCCCACCACCGCGCGGCGGGTCAGCTTCGCGCGCGAAGCCTTGCGCTCCGATGTCCTCGCCCGATCGCCTGCGATGCCCACGCCGTGCCAGACAGCCTCGGCTTCGCGCGCCGCCAGCTCGTGAGCGGCGCTCCGGGCACGCCATTCTGCGAAGGAGGCGCGGTCCTGGTCGGTCGCACGGCCGGAATTGAGCGCGACGAGCCAGTCGATCGCCTCGTCGCTCAGGGCGACATCCGGCACTCCCTGCTGGTCCGGGTCGTTCTTCAACCGATTTTCATCCCGTGGCGGCGCCGACATCCGTGCATGCGGTGCGAGAGCACCTCGCTAATCAAGACGATGCGAGATCGCAAAACATGCACTCGGTTCGGAAAAACTAGAGCAGGCCGCGGAAATGATCGCGGCAATGACGCAGCGCCTGGGCCAGGTAGCGAGCGACCATGCTCTCCGAAACGCCCAGCCGGCCTGCGATATCGCGATGAGACATGCCGTCGCAACGGTTCATCAGCAGCGCTGCCCGCGGTTTGGCAGGGAGCTGCATCAGCGCCCGCGTCAGCTGGCGCAGCTGGTCGCGATCGATCGCGAAGGTTTCCGGTGACGGATAGCTATCCGCCAGGGCTTCCAGCAGCACGTCATCGTTGATGCAGCGCGAGCTGTGCCGCTTCTCCCTCCGCGCCAGGTCGATCGCGATGTTACCGGCGATGCGCAGGATGAAAGCCTGCCGGTCATGGATCACACCCGACTGGGCCTTGAGACCCGCCAGCCTCAGCCAAGTTTCCTGCAGCGCATCCTCGGCGAGCTCGAGCGAACCGGTATGCCTGCGCAGCAAGCCGCGCAGGACTTTCCACTGCCGGAGATAGACCGACATGAGCTCATTCTCGTCATCGAGCTTCGTGGTTGTCGTCATCACCGGAGGTAAAATGCGGGTGCCCAATCGAATACCCGCGACGGCCCGAGGCCCGCGAGCACGCCCCCCTGATAGGTTGATCAAAAAATCGATGCAATCTCAATGATTTACATTGATTCTAAGTACGGAGGCTAGTGCCGTGGTCTTCACGCTTTACGTTTTGATTTGCCTCATCATTTTCGAGCGGCAATCCGCGGCTCATTCCATTGGCGAAGATGCGATGTGCCGAGTTCTGAGAAGCTCTGCACCTGAGCCGAGCGGCATCTGACCACCAATCGACCAAGTGACAGATGGCCTGCCAAGACTTCGCCTGACATTGGAGACGGCGCCATTAACGGACGTCGGGAGTGGTCGGAAAGCGGATTCTATTCCCCCTCCTGATGCCGGCGCGGTGTCCGGGAGATCCCGACTTCGCTTGACCGGCTCCTGCAGGAGGCCCTCTCCGAGGTTCCTTTCTGCTCCGTCGTTCTCACGAACATGCCTGCCGGCACTCACCTTTCCCTGAAGATCCTGCTGGCGTGATCGGTGAAGGGTTTGACGAGGTAAGACAGGGCCGTGCGCTCTTCCGTCTGGATGAAGACCTCGACCGGCATGCCCGGCAGCAGCCTGCGGTTCTCCACCTGGGCCTCATTCTCGAGTTCGATATCGCCGGAATAGTAGGTCGAGCCGTTGCTCGGATCGCGAGAGGTCGCGGGCGAAACGTGGATCACCTTGCCGGAGAATTCCGGCGTGGTGTTCTTGGCGAAGGCAGAGAAGCGCAGCCGGGCCGGCTGCTCCGGCTTGATCTGATCGATATCGACCGGCGCGATCCGTACCTCGACCGTCAGCCTGGCCTGCCGCGGCACGATGGTGGCGAGCCGCGCCGCGGGCGTGATGACGCCGCCTACGGTGAAGACGGTCAGCTCATTGACCGTGCCGTCGATCGGAGCGCGGATCTCGGTGCGGGCGAGCCTGTCCTCGGTCGCAAGGCGTCGATCGCCAAACTCCGAGATCTTGGCCTCGACCTGGCGCAGCTCACGCTGGGCCTCAGTTCGCGCGGTCTCGTCGACCGCGATGATCTGCAACCGGGCCTCGCTGATGCGCAGCTTCGCGCGGGCGAGCGCGGCATCGATCTCGCCTCGCTCGCCGAGCAGGCGGGCCCATTCGCGGTTGACGGTGTAGACGCGCGCACCGTCGATCAGGCCCTTTGAAAAAAGGCCGGCGTATTTCTGCTTTTCAAGCTCGACCAGGCGCAGTTCCTCGACCTTGGCGACGTGCCGCGCCTCCAGTCCTTTGATCTCCTCGCCAGACTGAACGATGCCGATCTCGAGCTGCTCCTTTCGGCTCTGGCGATTGGTCCTGTTGCCCTCGAAAAGCCGCGTCTCGCCCTCGATGATACGCGCTGCATCGCTGGAAAGCTGTGCCAGCTCCGCCGGAAACTGGATCGCGGCAAGGTCGTCGCGCTCGGCCGCCAGCCTGGCTTTGCGCCCGAGATTCTCGCCAAGCTGAGAGTGGATGATCGAGAGTTCGGCGCGCATCTGGACATCGTCGAGCCTGAACAGCACCTGCCCGGCCTCGACCTGGTCGCCCTGGCGCACCATGAGTGCCTGGATGATGCCACCGTCGCGATGCTGGACCTCCTTCAGGTTCTGGTCGACCTTGACCGCGCCCTGGGCGATCACCGCACCGTTGAGGTTGGCCGTCGCGGCCCAGCCGCCGCAGCCGACCACGAGCATGAGCATGAGCGCGGAGCCCGCCACGACATGGGGCCCGAGCCGGAAGTTTGTCTTCCGACCGGCGTCGCCGGGATCGGCTGCATCGACCTGGTGGGCTGTCACGCTGCTCTCCCTCTTCGGCGCCGCGGCGCCTGAAAACGCGTCAATTCCGCCGGTTCAGTAGTAATAGAGCCGGTGGCTGCCGAGGATTTCGATGGAGAAATCCCGCTCATCCTGCTGCTCGACGAAGACGTCGACGAAGGTCCATTCGCGGTCGCCGATCTTCTCAATGCGAAACCTGAACGGCTGATCGTCATCGTCCTTGTCGCCGTAGTTCCGCTCGAAGCGATCGTCCTCGCGGTCACGCTTGCTATCGTCGTCATCGTCCCAGTCGGAGCGGATCTGGTACTGCTTGATGACGAGACGATCGCCCGCCTCGAAATCGAGGATGTCGTGAACCAGCGCGCGATCGTCGTCATCGAGGCTGACATCGAAGGTGAAGGTGTCGCAGCCTTCGCCGCCGCTGAGCGTCATCGCCTTGGCGCCCACGGTGAAGTGATCGTCACCGCTGCCGCCGACGATCTCCTCGAGGTCGAAGATCCGGTTGTGGCCGATCTCGATACCGATCGCCGTGCCATCGACGAGGTCGATGTCGACACTGCGTCGCGCCTGCGACAGGTCGAGCGTGTCGTGGCCGTCGCCCCCGTCGTAGCAATCGTCGTCACCATCCAGCGCGGCGACGATGCGGTCATCGCCCGCACCACCGCGAACATGGTCGCGGCCGGCGCCGTCGCGCAGGACGTCGTGACCGTCGCGACCCTGGATGCGGTCGTCGCCATCGCCGCCGTCAACGACGTCGTTCCCGTCGCCGCCGTCGAGATCGTCATCGCCGTCGCCGCCGAACATGGCATCGTCGCCGGCTCCACCCTTGGCTTCGTCGTTGCCGCAGGCCAGCAGCATCACGTCGTTGCCGTCGCCGCCTTCGGCGTAGTCGTCACCCGCGCCGGCATCCATCGTGTCCGCGCCATCGCCGCCATAGAGCTTGTCGCTGCCGGCACCGCCCGACAGATTGTCGTTTCCGGCCCCGCCATCCAGGACGTCGTCACCGCCTTCGCCACACAGGGTGTCGTCGCCGCCCTCGCCGAAGAGGCGATCGTCGCCGTCGCCCCCGCAAGCGGCATCGTCACCATCGCCGAGCTTGGCGGTATCGTCGCCCGCGGCGAGCTGGACCGTGTCCACCCCGCAGCCGCCGATGACCAGGTTGCTGCCGCTGCCCGAGACGGTGACGGTATTGGTGCCCGAGCCGGTCGAGATCACGTTGTTGCCTGAGCCGCCCTCGATCCTGTCGTCACCCTCGCCGCCGTCGATGATGTCATCGCCGTCGCCACCAAGGATGATGTCATTGCCCGGGCCGCCGATGAGGTGATCTCTGCCTGCGCCGCCGGAGAGCTGGTCGTTGCCTGCGCCGCCGACGATCAGATCGTCCCCGTCATCGCCGTTGATGATGTCGTCGCCATCGCCGCCGTAGAGCTGGTCGTTGCCCGCGCCGCCATGGATCGTGTCATTGCCGCCACCGCCATGGACAATGTCGTCGCCTCGCCCGCCATGGATCAGGTCATCGCCGGCTCCTCCGTAGATGAGGTCGGCGCCGTCACCGCCGAAGACCACGTCGCGGCCGCCGCGAGCGTCGATCGTGTCGTTGCCGTCCCGCCCTTCGATCAGATCGGCGCAGTCGGTGCCGACGAGGCTGTCGTCGCCATCGGTGCCGGTCAGCTCGACGAAGGCGACAATGCTGAGCGAGGCAAACTGCGCAGAGCTCGCTGCGCCATCGCTGACCTCGTAGCGGAAGGTCACGGGGCCGTAATAGCCTTCGGCCGGCCTGAACTCCCAGCCGCCGTCGACCGCGACGACCTGGCCCGAGGAGGCCCGTAGGTTGACGATCGAGAGCGGGTCGGCGTCGGCATCGGACGCGCCTGCGAGCAGCGCGACCGCCGTGATCAGGAAGCTCTTGCAGATGCCGATCTCACCCAGCACGACCGGTGCCGCTACCCGCGGCGCGCGATTGCGCGCCGTCGGCGGCGGATCTGCGGGCAGGTCAACATCGGCACCGTCATCGTCATGGGGCGACGGCTCCGGAGCGGGCGTGACGATCACCGGTGCGAACGGGCCGACGATCACCGGCAGGTTGGGCCGAGCACCGTTTTCAATAGCGCCAGCGCCAGCATCGGCGACGCCGTCACCGATGTCTTCGCGCCTGCGAGAATCCACCCCGGCAGATGACCCGCCGAGGGAGGCAAGGCCCATATTGTCGTTGCCGGCGCGGTCGCGGCCGTAATCGAGCTGCAACTCTTTCGCCAGCTGGAGTGTAGGCAGCGGCAGCAGCGCGTAATCGATCGCAGGTGAATCAATGCCCATGAAATCGGCGATGCCGCCGACCGCCGATAGCATCCCGCCGGAGCCGATCGCATGGTCGGTTTCGCCCGGCTTGTCGTCGAGCGAGCCAGTCTCGTCCTCAGGCTGCCTATCCTCCTCCGCCGGTGCCTCGTCAGTGCGGGCCGGCCGCATGCGGTTTTCCGCAGCCGCCTGCGGATCGGGCTGGTTGGCGGATGGCTCAGGGTCGGATTTGGCGAGGCTGGGAAAGATGCTCTTCAGGTAGACGGCGACGGCGGTGAGCGCCAGGACGATCGCCGCGGGCCAGCGCGACGAGGGAGCCGGCTCGGTCGCCGGCCCTCGGTAGATATCCTGCGCCGCGGGAAGCTGGGACGCCTCGGACCTGAAGGATCTGACCTCGATCGTCATGCCGACACCCGGTCGTGCAAGGTGTTGAGATGCTCGGTCGCCCGCGGCATCCTGGCTGGGGTGGGAGACATGGCGGGGGTCTGGAGCGGCTGCGGCGTCGGCCCCACCTGGTTCAGTGCGGGCCCGAGAATCTCGCTTCGCGGGCCGAAGCCGGCGAGCTTGCCGCTCTGCACGACGCCAACGAGATCGACTGCCGTCAGGGCGCTCGGCCGATGTGCGACGATGACCACGATGCCGCCACGCCCCTTGATCGTCTCGATCGCCGTCTTCAGAGCGGCCTCGCCCTCGCCGTCGAGATTGGAGTTGGGCTCGTCCATGACGACCAGGAACGGGTTGCCATAGAGCGCCCGTGCCAGGCCGATGCGCTGGCGCTGGCCGGCCGAGAGCGAGGCGCCCTGAGGGCCGAGCTGGGTCTTGTAGCCTTCGGGCAGGCGCAGGATCATCTCATGGATGCCGGCGGCCGTTGCGGCCGCGACGATGTCGAAGGCATCGGCATGCGGATCGAGGCGCGAGATGTTCTCCTCGACCGTGGCGTCGAGCAGGCTCACCTCCTGCGGCAGATAACCCATCGAGCGTCCGAGGGTATTCTCCGGCCATTGGCCGAGCTCTGCACCGTCGAGCCGGACCGAACCGCGCAGCACCGGCCAGATCCCGGTCAGGGCCCGGACCAGGGTAGTCTTGCCGCCGCCGCTCGGACCGATGATGCCGAGCGCCTTGCCGGCGGCGAGCTCGAAACTGACATCGCTCAGCAGGATCTGACCGTTCCCTGGCGCGGCCACCGAGATCTTCTCGAGCTTGAGAGAACGGGATGGTGTCGGCAGCGCCATCGGCTCGCACGCCTGGCTGAGGGCCACCACGGTCTCGCGCAGGCGCTGGAAAGCCCCGCGCGCCGAGACGAAGGGCTTCCAGTTGGCGATCGCCTGGTCGACCGGGGCAAGGGCGCGCGAGGAGGCGACCGAGGCTGCGATGATCGCGCCCGCGGAGAGCTCGCCCTTGATCGTCAGATAGGCGCCCAGCCCCAGCGTCGCCGATTGCAGGACCATGCGCAGCACGCGAGACACCGCGCCGAAGGTGCCGCCGAAATCGTTCGACTTCGTCTGCAGCACGAGATGCTCGCGATTGGCCTGGTTGAAGCGCTCGGCCGCGCGATCGGCGAAGCCCATCGCCTTGAGAACCTCGGCATTGCGGGCATTGCTGTCGGCGATCGTGTTGCGGGCGATTGCGGCCTGGCGCGTCGTGCCGTTGATCTGGCGCGTCGCGACCTCACTCAGCACCGTCAGCAGGGCGAGCACGAAGGCACCGCCGAACGTCAGGGCGCCGAGCCAGGGGTGCAGGAAATAGACGAAGGCGAGATAGAGGGGGATCCAGGGCAGGTCGAACAGGGCGCCGGGGCCCTGGCTGCCGAGGAAGCCGCGCACCGTATCGACGTCGCGGCCGCGCTCCAAGGCTTCTGCGCTTGAGAAGCCGAAGCGCGGCATGTCGATGGCGACGCGATGCGCGATCGGCGCGATGTTGTGGTCGAGCCTTGCACCGAGCCGCACCAGCACCTGCGAGCGGATCACGTCGAAGGCACCCTGGAAGAGATAGAGCCCGATCGCGAGGATCGAGAGCGCCGCCAGGGTCTGCACGCTGCCGCTGGTCAGCGCCCGGTCGTAGACCTGCAACATGTAGAGCGAGCCGGTCAGGGCCAGGATGTTGATGATGCCGGAGACCAGGAACAGGAAGAGGAAGGCGTTGCGGAACCCTTCCGTCAGCTTCGCGACATCGCGCTTGCGGGCACTTGCGAGGCCTTTGGACATTGCCATGGCGGCAGACCGTGAGTTCGAATTTCATGAGGAAACGCGGTGGAGGCAGGCGGGGCTTGCCCCCGCCTGCACTGGCTGCCAGGCGCTCAGAGCGAGAAGTTGCCGGCGTTCAGGTTGTGGCTGCCCTTCAACTCGATGCGGAACTCTTCGTCGCTGTTCGCATCGACGCTGCCGCTGACGATCGTGTAGTCGCCGTCCTGGCGGGTCTCGTAGGTCACGGCGAGCTGAGCCGCGCCGGTGAGCGGGCCGTTCACCAGAGTGAAGCTCTGGTTGCCGCCCTGCCCCGTATTGGCGTCGATGCCGCTGAGATCGAGTCGGTCGCCCGGTTCGAAATCGAGGATCGTGTCGCCGTCGGCCGCCGCGGTGCTGAGGAAGCGGAAGGTGTCGTTGCCCGCACCGCCCTCCATCACGTTCACGGCGTTGCTCGCCGTGATCGTGTCGTCACCCGCGCCGGTCGCGACGTTCTCGATGCCCCAGAGCACGTCGCTGCCGCTTTGCGTGCTGTAGGCGCTACCGCGTCCGAGCAGGCCGTTGCCGAGATCGACGGTCAGGTTCGCGGTGATCGCGGACAGGTCGAGCGTATCGTTGCCGGCGCCGCCGCCGATATCGTCGCCGAAATAGGTGTCGTTGCCATCGCCCTGCTCACCGACGATCACGTCGTCGCCGGCGCCAGCCACCACCGTGTCGTCGCCCGCGCCGGCCACAATCCAGTCATTGCCCGCCTCGCCGAAGATCCGGTCGCTGCCGGCCTCGCCATGGAGGAAGTCGGAGCCGGCGCCACCGAAGACCTGGTCGTCACCGGCGCCGGCGAAGACCACGTCCCTGCCAGCCCCAGCATCGACGAAGTCGGCGCCTTCGGCCGCGGAGATCGCATCGTCGCCGGCCTCGCCGATCAGCACGTCATCCCCCGCGAAGCCGACGATGTTGTCGTCGCCCGCCGTGCCGATCAGGACATCGGTCTGCGGCGTGCCGGTCCGCGGACCGCCGGGCTGCGGCTGCGCGCCGTCGTCATCGTCGCGGTCGCAGGCATCGTCGTCGTGACCACCGTGATGATCATCGTCGTCATGCTGACCGGAGCCGAACTGCGGCATGCCGTGACCGCCCGCCGTGAAGCAGATGCTGTGCGATTGGCTCGTCATCGTGGTCACGCCGTTCGCGTCGGTCGTGATCTCGTAGTCCTCCGGCGCGGTGCCGGCCGGCAGCTCGATCACGTCCTGCGGGCGCAGGGTGCCGACGATCGTGTCGTTGCCGCCGTTCGAGCGGAACACGATGCGATGGGCCGAGGCTAGGCCGGAGATGTCGACCGTGTCGTCGCCGGCGCTTCCGTCGATCGTGATCGTGCTGAAGTTCAGGCTGGTGCCGGTGAAGTCGCCGACGACCTGGATCTGGTCGCCGCCGCTCGTGCCGCCACCCGCACCGCCCGGGCTGGTGACCTGGAGGGTGTTGATCCGGATCTCCTCGATGTTGTCGAGTTCCGCGATCACGGTACCGTTGCGGGCGATGACGATCTCGGTGTTGGCGCCCAACGCGAGTCCGGCGATGGCCGAAACCGCGGTAGCGCGGGAATAAACCACGAAAGTCTCTGCGCCGGCCGCGCCGTTGAGCACATAGGTGTCAGTTCCCGCCCCGCCATCGACGAAGTCGCGTCCACCGGTCGAGCCGAGTTGCGTGATCGTGTCGTCGCCGGCGCCAGCGTCGACATAGTCGTCCCCGGCCCCGCCATTGACGCTGTCCGCGCCGCCAAGCCCGAAGATCGCTTGCGAACCGGCGGTACCGTTGGTGCCGTTGAGATTGACGTTGTTGCCGGCGGTGCCGTTGACGACCGCATAGTTCACGTTGTTGAAGCGCAGGGTTTCGACGCCGGTGACGCTGTCGACGCCCTCGGCCCCGGTATTGTCGGTGACCGTGATCGTGGTGCCGTTGCTCGTCAGCGCGAAGTTGCGGATCGCACCGGCATAGACGGCCGTATCGTTGCCGGCGCCGCCGTCGAGCGTGTCGTTGCCGGCGCCGCCATTCAGCGTGTCGCTGCCGCCGGCACCGTTGAGGATATCGTTGCCGCCATTGCCGTTGAGCGTGTCGTTGGCGCCGAGGCCAATGAACCCGCTGGTACCATTGGCGATGTCATCCCCGGCCGTGCCGTTGAACGTGTTTGCCACGAGTGGGATGGCGTCCCAGCTGTCGCCGACGACTCCCGTCGGGACCGAGGTCAGCGTCTCGCTGTGACCGGCGCCGTCGGTGAAGGTGACGACGACGCGGATCAGCCCGCCGACCTGGCCGCCGGTCCCGAGAACGCCGTCGGTCGGCGTGAAGCTCGGCCCGGTGGCGTTGGCCAGGATGTTGCTCCAGCTCGTGCCGTTATCGGTCGAGACCTGCCACCGGTAGCTGAAGGTCCCAAGGCCATCCGCATCCTGGATTGCGCTGGTGTCGACCGTGAGAACCTGTCCCTCCGTCGGGGTCTGATCGCTGATCAGCGGCAGGCCCGTCGCGACGTTGTTCGGCGGCGGAGCGAGGTCCTCGATATCGAACTCGCCATCCGCGAAGCGCAGACGCTCGATGTTGAACAACCTGTCGATACCGTCCGAGAGGCGGTTGCGGCCCGTCACAGGGTCGATCGCGTCGGACTGGGTGACGTGTTCGACCGTGACGCTGCCGTCGGCATTGCGCACGAAGGCATAGTTCTCGCGCACGTCCCAGTAGACCGCCGTGTCGACGTCGCCATCTTCCTCGCCGTCGAGGATCTCGCGCACGATGTGCAGCTGGTCCGGCACGATGGCCCGGCTGAGCATCAGCTCCGGCAGGGTCTTGCCGTTCCAGGTCGCGACGGCCGCGCCCGTGACGACCTGGTCGAGGCTGTCGACGGTGGCGAGCTGGTTGCCTTCATCGTCACGGATGCTGATGCGGACGTTCAGCCATTGATCGCCGTCGATGATGTCGTTGCCGGCCTTGCCCTCGATCAGGTCGCTGCCGCCGCCGCCGAGGATGATGTCCGATGCGTCGGCGGTGTCCATCACGATGGTCTCGGTCTTGCCAGCGACCGTGACCTGCCTGCGCTCGAGATGGGCGACCAGCGCGTCCAGCCCATCGATCAGGTGCAGGTTCTTTTCGAGCAGCGCGTTCGAATAGGAATCCAGCGGCGCGTCCGGATCGACTTCCGCCGCGTTGCCGTCGGCGTCGTAGGCGCCCATGACAACTTCGCGGCCGACCAGCTTGTCGTCGTACTTCCAGCCCGAAAGGCCTTCGACGAGGTCGAAGCGGTCGCGCAGAATGTTGTTCTGCTGGTTCTGGAAGATCGAGACCGTCATGTCGGAGTCGGCGGCCTGCTCATGGCCCTTGTGGATCGCCCAGTCGAAGCCGGCCATGCCGTTGTTGCGCTCGATCCCCTCGCCCTGGAACATGATGTCGTCGCCGGACTCGGCGTCGTAGTCGTTGTCGTTCCCGCGACCGTTCAGCACGTCGTGGCCGATGATCGAGGAATTGAAGAAGAGTTCCGAGTTCTCGCCGGCCAGCGTGTCGAAACTGTCGCCGCCCTCGATCCAGTCGTCGCCCTCGTTGCCCGCCAGGAAGCTGATGCCCGTGCCGCCGCGGATGAAGTCGTTGCCTTCGCCGCCTGAGACCGTCTTGGCCTCGGTCCCGCCATAGATGAAGTCGTTGCCACGGCCGCCGAAGATCAGGTCGAGGCCATTGCCGGGGGTAATGACGTCGTGCCCGTCATCGCCGTGGATCACGTCGGCCGCGCCGATATCGGTGCCGCTGTCGGTGATGATGTCGTTGCCGGCGCCGCCGTGAAGGTGGTCGACGCCATAGCCGCCCTCGAGGCGGTCGTCGCCATCACCGCCCCAGAGGGTGTCGTCGCCTTCGCCGCCGATCAGCGTGTCGTTCTGGGCGGTGCCGCCAAGCACGACGTGCTCAAGGCCGGTGTAGCGCAGATAGTTGGTCTCGACCTCGCTGGTCGCCGGATTGTCGCGCACGACGAGCGGGCTCATCGCCTGCAGCACCGGGTTGGTGTGGAGCGGGTCGGCCTTGCCGTCTGGCCCGAGCCCGGTGATCTGCCTGGCCTGGTCGACCTCCAGGATATAGGCGGCGGTCTGGAAGGCGGCGCCGTTGATATGCGGCGCGTTCTCGTCGCCGGCCGTGGTGTTGCGCATGATCAGCTGCGCGAAGGAGTCGCCCTCGAGCTCGTTCAGCAGGTTCAGGCCCTGCGTGCGGCTGAGATAGTAGAAGCGGTCGCCCGCCTGGAGCTGCTCCATCTGATATTCGAAGACATAGGTGAAGCTGGAGCCGAGCATCGCGCCGAAGGTCATCTTCTTTTCGGCCAGGCCGCCTATCCAGAAGTCGACACGGTCGAGGCCGGTGATGGTCGCGCCATCCGCGCCATTGGCCCAGGCACCGCCGCCGTTGAGGAAGGCGAGCCGGTCGGCCGGCGCCTCTGCCCCGCCCATCACCAGGAGGGTCGCGGCGTCGCGCTTGTCCTCGAGCGTCGTCGCCGAGGTGATCGTCGAATGCGTGCCGTAGGCGGCGATGAAGTTGATCAGCGACGCCGGATTCTTCATCGACAGGGCGAAGTCGAACCAGCTCTCATAGGGCTTAACCCGGCTGTCCTGGCTGTCCTCGTAGAACTGCCGGCGCGCCTCGTTCAGCGACGGCACGCCCGTCTCCCGGGCGCGGGCGATATTGATGGTGCCGAGATCGAGCGGCAGGCCGACGAGGTTGTTGCGCAATGCATCGGTGAGGTGTTCGTCGATCTCGTTGCCGGTCTGGCGCATCATGCCGCGCAGGATCGCGGCGGAGGCGTCTTCAGCGCTGGTCCCAGCCGCATTGAACGCGATCGGATTGAGGAAGGCCTCGATCAGCCCGATCTCCGAGGCGACGGGGACACCGCCCGGACCAGCCTTGAGGATGTCGACCGTGTCGGTCAGCATTGAATGGCCGAAGCGGTAGACCACATGGGCGAACTCGGCGACGATGGCGCCATCGACGGTGGTCGTGTTCGAGAACAGGAACGGGTCGACGTCCGGTGCGACCGCCCGGCCGAATTCCTCGAAGACGAGATGCTGGTAGACCATCTCGGTCGAGAAGCGGGCGGCCTGAAACACGCGCTCGCCATCCCAGGCGAAGCCGGCATAGAAGGCGTCGATCGCCTGTTCATTCGGCGTCGGGGCATTCTCCAGCGCCAGCAACTGGGCCCTGGCGGTGTTGAACTGCTCCTGGGTCAGGTCGGTCACCAGCCACTCGTTGAGGAACGCGACGCTGGCGTTCTCTGCTGTGAAGAGCTCGTGCTTGATCTGCTCCACGCGCAGATTGTGTTCGGCGTGGAAGATCTGGTGCACCGAAGTCAGGCCGATGTTCTCGTTGCCGCGCCCGTCGCCGACGATGAAATGCGCGTCGAGCAGCTCGTCGTCGTAGGTCGTGGCGATACCGTACATGTTGGGGGTGATGACGTTGCCGGCGATATTGTCGGCGTCGGGCAGCACCTCGACGGCCGGCGTATCCGGATTGCGGTCATGGTCGACGGGGCCTGACGGCACCGCGCTGTGTGCGATGTCGTTAAGGAAGGCCCGTCCGGCTGAAAACGCCTGCGAAGCCGCGACCGGAGCGCCGAGGACGCCTTCGACGGGGCCGGACGCCGTCACGAGCTGCGGCAAGCCGTTGGCGCCGCGGACGAACTCGCCATAGAGATCGGTCAGCACCGCGGGAACCCGCAGCACGTCCATGTCGGTCAGCTGGATGCCCAGCATCTCGGCCGCCTGGGTCTTAACGTCGGCCCAGGTCGCAGGGCCACCGCTGGCGCCTTCGAGCATGCGGCCGGTCGCGACGGGCTTGCCATCGACCAGCGCGTATTCACGAAGAAAGACCTGATGCGACGGGTTCGAGGTGTAGACCTGGTTCAGGTCGATCCAGGGCGTCGTCTCATTGTTGTGGTCGCGCGTGTCGTCCGCGGTCCCGAGCTGACCGTCCGCGCCGGCCCCCATGACGGGCGTCGCGCGGGTCAGTACCATGAAGTTGGTGGCGCTGCCCGGCACGTAGAGCGGATCGTCGGGCTGGAGCGGGATGTAGACCGTGCCGGCTCCGCCCTTGCTGACGAGGTCGAGGCCATGGTCGAAAAACTGGCCGAACAGCGTGAAGAAGCCATTGAACGGAGCCGTGTCGCCAAGATCGGGCGCGACATTCGGAATCAGGACCGAGTCGCCCTCCATGGTCACGCCGAGCGTCGCCTCGAGAGCCGCGTAGGCGTCGTCCTTGGCCTCGGTCGCGGTGTCGAGCACGGCTTCGGCGGCCTGGATCACGGCCTGCATCGCGGCAACCGTCGCGGCGGCGGGCGGCGGACCGTAGTAGAGGTTCGCCAGCGCCTGCTTCGCCGTCGCCACGCCTTTCTCGGCCGCCGCATAGGTCTCGTAGGCCGACACCGCCCCGTCATAGACCGCCTTGTTCGCGGCGATCGCGAGGAAGGCGTAAGGGTCCTCATGGCCGAGATTCATCAGCGCGGAGATGATCGTCGCCGGGTTGGCAAGGGTCTGGTCGGAGATCAGGTTCGAGATCAGGCGCGGCTGGGAATCGTAGACGTTTCCGGCGGTCTGCTCGTAGCTGGTCTGTGTGGTCCCCGCGGGCGATCCCGGACCATGGAGTCCGGCAGGGGCTGTCTCAGCGTTATGGAAGACCGGATCGAGCAACCGCGGCATGATCTGGTCGGATGAGCCAACCCATTCGCGCCCGGGGGTGAGGTTGTTCCACGAGCCATCGACCGTCCGCAGGCCATAGGGAACGAGCGGGTTGTCGACGAGATCTGTGAGCGAGGCCCCATCGGTATGAGCTTCGGAGATCTTGATCTGCTTCAGGATGAATTGCAGGTCATGCGTGTTGAGTTTCATCACACCCTCGCTCACGAAGACAAATCGAATATGGAATAAGCTCACCGACGTCGGGACGACGGCGACAGGTTAATCCTTCGTTAGCGAGATAGTGCGGTAACTAAACAGAGCTGGTGAGAGAAATAGGTCCGATCAATTTCGAGACCAAATCTGGTGGCGAGAAAACGACTTAAGAACACTGCCAAATCTGAACCGTGGTCCAGTGGCGTTTCTGGTCTTTGGACCAGTTTGGCGCGAAGCGCTCCGGGCGTGGCCGCAAGACGGAGGATGAGGTGAGACCAGGTCTTCGCGGCGGTCTGCGCCCCGGCCGAGCTGCTTCGGGAAAGCGTCCACTCGGCAGCTTGTCCGCCCAGTTCCTGGTCGCAGGCGGTCTGCTGCTCTTGGTTGCGATGCTGTTTGCCGGCTACGTGATCAGCACTCTCGTCGCGCGCAGCACGATCAATCACAAAGCGGCCGCCACGGCGCTTTTCATGCAGAGCCTGGTTGCCCCCTTTACCGATGAGCTCGCGAGCGCCGGTCACCTGTCGCCGGCATCATCCGCCAGGCTCGATGCCCTTCTGTCGAGCGAGCAGTTGAAGGATCGCTTCCCCTATTTCGAGATCTGGAAACCCGACGGAACCGTCGCCTATTCGAATTCGACCCAGATCATCGGGCAGCGCTTTCCGCGATCCGCCGGACTTTCGCGCGCGCTGAAAGGCGAGGTCGTCGCCGACTATGCGGATCTGCGCGCCGGCGAGCACCGCGTCCGGGACATCGACACGCCCTTTCTCGAAATCTACAGCCCAATACGCTCCGGTGTCGAAGGGCATATTCTGGCTGTCGCTGAAATCCATGAGTTCACCCAGCCGCTGCAGCAGGACCTCGCCAATGTGCGCTGGGGCAGCTGGCTGGTCGTGGCAGGAAGCACACTTGCGATCATGCTCGGCCTTTACGGCATCGTCCGTCGCGGAAGCCGCACCATTGAAGCGCAGCACACCGCCCTGGAAGCGCGTATCGCCGAGGCGGAGCGCCTGGCGATGTTGAACCAGAGCCTGCGAGAGCGCCTGCAGCGCGCCTCCGCCCGTGTCGCGGAGCTCAACGAGCAGTTCATCCGCACCGTCGGCGCCGAATTGCACGACGGCCCGGCCCAGCTGGTCGGCTTCTCGAAGCTCAAGCTGGACGAGATCTCGGCCGCTTCCAATTCCGCGACGCGTGGCCGCCTGGTCCAGCACTTGGGCACAGTGCTCTCGCAAGCCCTGCACGAGATCAGGACGATCGCAAAGGGGCTCCTCTTGCCCGATCTCGCAGGCCTGCCCTTGCAGGACGTCATTGCGCGCGCAGTGAGCGCCCACGAGGCGCGGACCAACGTGCAGGTGGCGCTGGCGATCGAAGCCGTCGACATCGAGGTGTCGGATGCAGTGAGAGCTTGCGTGTTCCGCTTCGTTCAGGAAGGCTTGAACAACGCCTTCCGACACGCCGCCGGTGCCAGCCAGTACGTCAGCAGTACGCTTAGCGGAACGTTGCTCTCGGTCGCGGTCGCTAATGACGCCGCCGCCGCCGTCCAGGACGATGCCGTGGAGCGGGACCGAGACCGCCTCGGCTTGCAGGGGCTGCGGCATCGCATCGAGAGTCTCGGCGGAGCCTTCACCGCTGAGTTCCGGCAATCGGGGGAGACGAGGATTTCCATGAGCCTGGAACTGGTCGGAGGGCTGCTTGAGCACTGACAGACGATCGATCGTCGTCGTCGATGATCACTCGCTCTTTCGAAGCGGCGTGGTTCAGGCCTTTCGCGAGGTCGACGATTTCAGCGTCGTCGGCGAAGGGGCGAGTGCCGCAGATGCGATCGATCTGGTCGAGCGCCTCGCGCCCGATATCGCACTGGCGGATGTCTCGATGCCCGGAGGCGGTCTCGACGCAGCTCAGACAATCTGTAAGCGCTGGCCAAAAGTGAAGGTCATCATGCTGACGGTTTCCGAAGATCAGGAAACCATCTTGAAAGCGCTCGATGCCGGCTCGGTCGGATATGTTCTCAAGGGCGTCTCCGCGTCGGACTTGGTCAACATCGTGCGCTCGATCGCAGATGGCGAGCGCTACGTCCCCCCCAGCATGGCGGTCCAGCTTCTGACGGCAATGCGCAAGCCTCAGGCAGCCGATCCGGTGCAGGCCAGGCTTGCCCTGCTGTCTCGCGCCGAGGCGCGCGTCCTTCGCCTCCTCGCTCACGGCCTGAGCAACCGGGAAATCGCGCAGGCGACCGGCGTCCAGGTCAAGACAGTGAAGTTCCATGTCTCGAACATCCTCTCGAAAGGAGGGTTCAAGAACCGCACCGAAGCCGCCGTCGTGGCCCAGAAGTACGTTCCGGCAGACGATTGACCGTCATCGAGCGACGCGCCGGAACCTCATCAGAGCAGACAGATCGCAAGCTGAAGAAACAACTATCCGACAAATATAAACATTGAACTATAAATTCTTGAAATCGATCATTGCCCCGAATGAGCAAACGCCGGACATTCATCGCGAGTGCAGTTTCTTAGGCAACGCCAGGCGCTCGATTAACATTAAATTTACCACCTTGTTTACATTGCCTCTAAACCACGCAATAGCTCTCCTGGCTCACTACGCAACAAGAGCAGAGCGGAGACATGAGGTGATCTCGGTCGGCATCGTCGATGAACATCCACTCATGGCAGAGGGGATCAAGTCCGTTCTTCGGCGGAGAACGGGTTTTGCCGTTGCTGTAACGGGAGCAAGCGTCGAAGAAATCTTGGCGTCTCCGTCGAGTTGGCAAGTCGATGTGGTAATCATCGGCATCAATACGCCAGAGGCAGGCTTCCAGGCGATGACGAAACTCCGCAAGGAGCGGCCTGACACGAAGATCATTGCCTTCGTTTCCCTTGCGGACGCGGACCATGCAATGCGCACTCTCGATTCCGGCGCGGATGCGTACTTGCTGAAAAGCGGCCGCGCCGACGAACTCTTCGAGGCGATTGAAGCGGTGCGGCGGGGTGAGATCTACGTCACGCCATCCTTCGCGACCAAGGTCATCGGCGCGCTGCAGAACAAGGCCCTGGAAAAGCGTACGGCGGAAAGCACGAGGCTCAGCATCAGGGAAGAGCAGATCGTACATCTGCTCCTTTGCGGCAAACGCAACAGAGAAATCGCTCGGACGCTGGCGCTGAGCGAGAAGACGGTCAAGGGCTACATGACCGGTCTCATGACCAAACTCCGCGCGCGCAACAGGCTGGAAGTGGTCATCGCAGCGCAAAGGCTGAACAGCGCGCCGCGCCGGCACGAGCTAAACGACGGTACCAGAGCTTGAGAGGCAAGGAACGTTTGCGTCGACCAGCTCTGGCGCATTGAAGCGCCGCAATAAGCTGAGCTACGGAGCTCGACCGCCAGTCTGGACGCACTGCGCCATGAGCAGACGTTGCCATCTTGTCTGAAAGGGGACGCGGCGGTCAGTATCCCCAGTGTACAGGCGGAATACCTGCGACCGGCAACCTGACGGCGCCGATCGCATCGCCCAGCAGGCAGCCGAGATAGCCGGTGCGCAAATCGGGACCGCCGAAGGCTATGCTGGAGAGGTTGCGCAGCTTGGTCGACGGATTGGTATCCATGTGCGGGCGGCCGAGCGCGTTGGCCGCATAAGCCTTCTCGACCCAGTCGACATGGGCGGCATCGGCCTCGCTCAACATGATTTCGCAGCCACCTGTCTCCGGGTCGAGCCGCATCAACTGGTTCGAAATCACGCCAGCGATCCAGATCCGCCCCTCCTCGTCGAAAGCCAGCCCGTCCGGAAACTGGCCCTCGCCAAACTCGTAGATCACTTCCTTGGGCCCGAGGCTCGCATCGTCGCGCAACGCAAATCGGCTGAGCCGTCTGCCATAGGTCTCGTTGACATAGAGCCAGCGCCGGTCCGGGGAGACCTGGCATTCATTGGTGAAGCCTAGCCCATCGGCGACGATGCGCCCGCCCTTCTCGTCCATGACGGCGATGAAGCCGCTGCGTGCCTCGCGGCGATAGTCGAGCGAGCGTGGCACCAGGGTCGTCGAAACCGTCAGCCAGAGCCGTCCGAGATGGTCCCGCACCAGAAAATTCGACGGCGCGATCGGCACGCCGTCGATCTGCGTCCAGAAGGCCGAGACCTGGCCGTCCCGCGTCAGGCGCCAGACCCCGCCCGTCTCGCCGCCGAGATTGGCGAGCAGGAATGCGCCGTCGGGCTCGAGCGCGATGCCGTTCGGACGCAGCCCCTCCGGCAGGTCGGCCGTCGTGCCTGCATAGAGCGTCTGCGAACCGTCCGGCTTGAGATGGGCGACGCCGCCGCGCCAGTCGGCGGTGTAGAGATCTCCTTTCGCCGTGGCGAGGACGCATTCCGGCCGGCTGAGTCCGGAACCGAGCAGGGAAACATCGGCGAGGGAGAGTTTCATCCGCGCATGAACCAGACCAGAGCCATCGGAATCGCCTCGACATAGGTCACGAGGAAGAGGACGCAGAGCGCGAGCAAGAACATCGGGATCAGCTCGCGCGAGATCGCGACCATGCCGACGCGCGCGATCTTTGCCGCGACGAAGAGCGTGCCGCCGACCGGCGGCGTGTAGAGCCCGATCACCAGGTTGAACACCATGATCAGGCCGAGATGCACCGGATCGATGCCGAACGCCTTGGCGGTCGGGATGAACAGCGGGGCCGTCAGCATCAGCGAAGGCAGCGGCTCGAGGAAGATGCCGACCAGGATCAGGGCGAGATTCAGGAGGAACAGGAAGACATACTTGTTCTCGGCGATGTCGAGGATCGCCTGAGCCAGATTGGCGGGGATCTGCTCGACTGTGATCAGCCAGGAGAGCGCCCCGGTCGCGCCGACCACGAGCATGACCACGGCGCTGGTGCGGAAGCTCTGCAGCAGCATTCCGGGCACCTGCGCCGCCTTGACCTCGCGATAGACGAGCAGAGCCAGGATCAACCCATAGAACACTGCGACGGAGGCAGCCTCGGTCGGCGTGAACACGCCGGAGAGGATGCCGCCGAGGATGACGACCGGCATGCCCGAGGCGGGCAGGATGGCGACGAAGCTCTTCCAGATGTCGGCGCGGCTCGGCATCGCACCGCCGAGATCGCAGCCGAGCGCGCGCCCCTTCCAGACACAGAGCAGGATCAGCACGAAGGCGAGCGTGAAGGCCGGGAAAACACCGGAGACCAGCAGCTCGCGGATCGAGACATTGCCGACGAAGCCGTAGACCAGCAGCGGGATCGACAGCGGCATCAGCACGCCGATCGTTCCCGCGACGGCGATCAGGGCGGCGGCGAAGGCCCGCGGATAGCCGCGCTCGGCCATGCGCGGCACCATGATCGAGCCGATCGCCGCCGAGTCGGCGACCGCGGAGCCCGAGACCGAGCCGAACATCGTGCAGGCGGAGACCGTCACGACCCCGAGTCCACCAGGCATGAAGGCCAGCAGCGAGCGCGCGAAGTCGATCAGCCGCCGCCCTACGCCACCATGGGTGATGAGCTCGCCGGTGAAGATGAAGAGCGGGATCGCCGCGAGATGCAGCGGCTCGACGCTCGAGATATAGGACAGGAAAATCGCTTCGAGCGGGTAGCCCTGACCGAAAATCCCGATCGTCGCGACTGTCGTGAGCAGCAGCGCCCAGACCAGCGGCATGCCGAGCAGGGCGAGCGCGAAGAAGACCGCGCAGATGACCGCGAGCACCATGGCGTCAATCCTGAAAGGCTTCTTGCGGGATCGGCTTGCCGCGGGCGAGCAGGATCGTCTCGTAGATGACGAAGACGAGCGCCAGCGCCGAACCGACCGGCATGGCGAGGTATTGCAGCCCCATCGGGACATGCATCACGGTCAGCTCCTGGCCCATCGTGCGCTCGGTGATGCTGAGGCCGTAGCCGATCAGCAGGCAAAGCAGCCCGATGACGCCGAGGCGCGTCGCGATCTCGACGACCTGCTGCAGCCTCGGCGGCATCTTCTCTGTGAACTCGGTGATGCGCATATGGGCGCCCCGGCGGGCCGCGGACGCCCCGCCGAGGAAGGTCGCCCAGAGCAGCACGAACTCGCCGAACTCGGTGTTCCAGGCGAGGTCGCTGTTCAACGCGACGCGCGCGGCGACATTCGCGAACATCACGACGAGCAGCATCGCGGCCAGCAACGTCACGGCGAGATCGACCAGGTCGCCGAGCCAGCGCAGCGGCGCCGGCTCGGGAAGGTCGGGACGATAGAGGAAACGCATGCCGGCCTCCGCCCCGCAGCCCGGGTCAGCTCATGCTCTTGCGGATCTCGGCGGCCTCACCGAGCATCTGGTCGACCGCCGCCGCGCCGAACTCCTTGCGTGCCCGCTCATAGGCGCCCTCGCTCGCCTTGCGCCAAACGGCGAGGTCGGGCTTGGCGATGGTCGCGCCCTTGGCGGTCATCTCGGCCAGCAGCCTGTCGTCATTGGCGCGCACTTCGCGGCGGTTCCAGTCGCCCGCTTCCTTCGCGGCCTTCAGCACGCCCTCCTGATCGGCCGGGCTCAGCCCCTTGAAGGTCCGCTCGGCCATGGCGAGCCAGCGCGGCGAGTAGACATGCTGCGACAGGGTGACGTGCTTCGCCACCTCGTAGAAGCGCTGCGAGAAGATCGTGTCGATCGGGTTCTCCTGGCCCGACACGGTATTCTGCTGGATCGCGAGATAGACCTCGGTCACCGGCATGACGACCGGCGAGAAGCCGATCGACTCCATGATCCAGCGGATCATCTCGACGGGCGCGATGCGCAGCTTCCTGCCCTTGGCATCGGCCGGACTGTTGAGGGGGAAATTGGTGGTGAAGCTGCGGAAACCGGCCTCCCAGTTGCCGATGATCCGCATGCCCTTGGCCGGCAGCAGATCGGCCTGCTGTTTGATGAATTTCGAGGTGTCGTAGAGCTTCCAGCCCTGCTCGTAGTTCTCGGCGAGATAGGGCAGCGCGATCAGCGAGAGGTCCTTCACATGCGGCGTGAAGGTCACGACGCCGGTCAGGGCGAAGTCGAGGCCGCCGAGCTGGAGCTGATCGAGGGATTTGGCGTCGTTCGCGAGCTGGCCGGAATGAAAGACCTGCACCTTGCAGCGGCCGGAGGTGTATTTCTCGACGGCCTCCGCGAAGCGCGTCGCGGCGTCATGTGCCGCACCGACGGAGGTGTCGGTGTGGCTGAAGCGCAAGATGCGTGCGCTCTGCGCTCTGGCGATGAAGGGAAATCCGGAGACCGCGCCACCGGCCAGCACGGCCGAGGCTTTCAGGAGATTGCGCCTGTTCTGCATGATGTCCTCCCTGGATTGATCTTTCCTGCCCAGCCGGGCGGCTCCGATCGCCGCCTTCTCGTGGTTCAGATCGTGATGAAGCGTCCTTCCTCAGCGGAGCGGTAGACCGCCTCCTCGATCGCAAGATTGCGCAGATAGGCGCGGCCCCCATTGACCAGCGGAGCGCCCGAGATCAGGTGCTCGACGACATGGCGGGTCTGGCCGTAGACGCAGTCGCCGCCATAGCCGCGGTCCTGCCAGCTGTAGGGGTGCTCGCGCTCCTCGCCGCGCAGCTTGCGCAGGAACAGCCGCCCATAGCCGTCGAGGCGCAGCACGCCGCCATCGCCCTCGACGAGCAGCACACCATTGGTCATCCGGGTATCGTCCGAGGGATGGTCGACATGGCGATTGCCGTCGAACAGCCCGGCCGCCCCGTTGGCGAAGTCGAAGACGACGAGCCCGGCATCCTCGCCCTTGATCACCGGATTGATCCGCCGCAAGCGCGCAAAGACGCCGGTGACCTCCCCGATGAGGTAGCGGAACACATCGATCAGATGGATGCCGGTCTCGTGGATGAGGAACCGCGGCATCGTCTGGAAATAAGGCTGGCGCGAGAGATAGGCCTCGGGCCCCTGGCCGTCGCCGGGCCGCAGGCGAAACGTGATGTTGAGCGGCCGGCCGATTGCGCCGTCCTGGATCAGCCGATGCGTTTCGACGAACCACGGCATGAAGCGGAAGTTCTCGTGCACCGCCAGCATCACGCCGGCCTGCTCGGCGATGTCGACGATGGTCTCAGCCTCGTCATAGGTCGGGGCCAGCGGCTTCTGGCAGATCATCCTGACACCGCGGCTCGCCGCAGCCTCGACCAGGGCACGATGCGTCCCGGGCGGCGTGACGATGTCGATCAGGTCCGGACGCAATGCGTCCAGCATCGTCTCGGCATCGTCGAAGGCCCGCGCGCCAACGAACAGGGCCGCCGCCGCATCGCGCTTCCCGACATCGCGATCCGCGACGCCGACGACTTGGACATCCTCCATGCGGCCCCACGCATCCTGGTGGAACCGGCTGAAATAGCCGCAGCCCGCGATGGCGACCCTCAGTGTCATTGCGGATCGGCAGCCCCGGTGCTGATCAGCTCGGCGATGGCGCTGCCGATATCACGCGTGCCATGGCGGCCGCCGATATCGTAGGTCCGCAGGTTCATCTTGCCGAAGGCGTGGTCGACGCTGAGTTCGATCGCGCGAGCGGCATCCCGGGCTGCGTTGCTGCCATGGCGATCGCCGAGCCAGTCCAGCATCATCGCCGTGGACAGGATCATCGCGGTCGGGTTCGCGATGCCCTTGCCGGCGATGTCGGGCGCAGTGCCGTGGCTCGGCTGGAACATCCCATGCGACTCGCCGATATCGGCGGAGGGAGCAAAGCCCATGCCGCCGATCAGGCCGGCGCCGAGATCGGAGAGGATGTCGCCGAACAGGTTCTCCGTCGGCAGAACGTCGAAATCCCAGGGCCTGCGGACCAGATCGAGCGCCATCGCGTCGATGTAGTGGTGCCGCGCCTCGATGTCCTCGTGCCTGGCCGCCGTTTCGTAGAAGACCTTGCGCATGAAGGCGAAAGACCGGAAGACATTCGCCTTGTCGACCAGCGTCACGCGCCCGGGCGTGCCGCGCGCCTCGCGGCGCCGCCGTGCCAGCCCGCAGCAGAAATCGGTCAGCTGCTCGGTGACCTTGCGGGTGATGACCTGGGTGTCCCGGGCCTCCTTGTCGTCGATGATCTCGCCCTTGCCGCGCGAGGCGAACATACCCTCCGTCGACTCGCGCACGATGACGAAATCGATATCCTTCCAGCGCGCATCGGACAGGACCGGAGGCGTGCCGGGGATGGCGCGGATCGGCCGGACGCCGGCATAGAGATCGAAGGCCACGCGCAGGTCGAGCTGCGGCGCGATCTCGGTGCCGTCGGCGAAGCGGATATCAGGCCAGCCCATGGCGCCGAACAGGATCGCGTCGGCCTTGCCGGCGCGCTCCATGCCGTCCTTCGGCAGGATGGCACCCGTTTCCTTGTAGTGATGCGCGCCGCCCGGAATGTGCTCCTGCCGAAAGGACAGGTCGAAGCGCTTCTCGACCGCGCCGAGTACCGCGCCGGCGGCCTCCATGACTTCGATACCGATGCCCTCGCCGGGCATCATTGCGAGATGGAAGGAGTTGGACGTCATAGCCTTTGAATTCCGTGTCTTTCGATGATGGTGGTGAGTTCGTTGCCGCCGCGCTTGCGATGCGCGTGGTAGATCGAGCGGGCACGCTCGACATCCCCGGCCAGGATGGCCTCGACCACGGCGCGGTGCTCCTCCGTCGAGCGCACGGGCAGCGGCCGCAGCGACAGCGTGAACATCCGGGCGCGATGGGCCTGGTCCCAGACCTGCATGATCATCGCCGCCAGGCGCTTGTTGCCGCAGAGCCGCGCGAGATTGAGATGGAACGCCTCGTCCGCCGCAGCCCAGGCCTGCAGATCGGGTTCGCGGGCCAGCGCCGCCTCCATCGCGTCGCAAGAGGCGATCAGACTCTCGAGCTCGGCCCGGTCGGGTCGGCGCGCCGCCAGCAGCTCGACCGCCGTCGGCTCCAGCGACATCAGAACCTCGTAGATCTCCCGCATGTCGTCGGGAGAAAGCGCCGAGATGCGCACGCCGTGGCGCGGCACGATCTCGAGCAGCCCCTCCTGCTGCAGCCGCACAAAGGCTTCGCGAACAGGAGTACGCGAGGCATCGAGTTCGGCTGCCACCTCGCTCTCGAGGATTTGGGCACCCGGGGGATAGCGATTGTCGAGGATGTGCTGCTTTAGCCGCGCATAGACGGTGTCGGTCGAGCGCGGCGCCCGGCTGCCCATCGTCGCGAGAGGCTGATTCAGATCCATCGCATCCAATAACGTATACGTTAATCGATGCGCATAGGCGTAGGGCAGATTTCGCGCCTTGGCAAGACGGGTCAGCGCTGAAAATGCGGCGGCCCGCGGCGCAAGGCGCGAGCCACCCTCGCGGCGTCAGGCCGCCTGGAGCGCGATGCCGTATTTCGCGCCGAGCTCGTTGAGTTCGTCGAAGACCGCGGCATTGAGCGGAATGCCGTCGCGGCGGCGCTCGACCAGAGCGAGGTGCTCGCGCTCCCCCGGCAAATGGATGCGCTCGACGCCGGGCGCCTTCCTCGTCCCCTGAATATCGGCGATCGCCTTCGACATCCGCGCGTAATAGCGGTCGAGATCCTCGAAGGCCGAGATCGGCAGCACCCCGAACAGGTGCCCGACATTCTGCGGCGTCGTCGTCTGCTCGTACATGTGGGTGACCTCGGAACCGAAATAGGCACCCGACAGCATGGTGCTGAGCAGGCCGATACCAAGCGTCAGCGCATAGCCTTTCGGCCCGCCGACCGGCAGGACGAAGCCCTTGAGTGCCTCGACGGGATCGGTCGTCGGCGCGCCGTCCGGGCCGCTCGCCCAGTCGGCCGGGATCGGAGTGCCGTCCTTGGCGGCGACGATGATCTTGCCGCGCGCGGCGACGCTGCAGGCCATGTCGAGCACGACGGGGAAGCCATCCCGCGTCGGGAAGGCGAAGGCGAACGGGTTGTTGCCGAGAATGGCCTCGGCCCCGCCCCAGGGTGTCATGTGATTGATGCCGCCAATGGTGAAGCTCAGCCCGATCATGTCGGCCTTCGCCGCCATCTCGGCGTAATGCGAGGCGGCGCCATAGTGGTTGCTGTTGCAGACGGAGACGAAGGCGCAATCTCCGTCGCCAGCCTTCTCGATCGCGATCTCCACGGCGCGGACCCCAACGATCTGGCCCATGCCGTTATCGCCGTCGAGCACGGCCGTCGTCCGCGTCTGGCGGATGATCTTCGGCTGCGGGCGCGGATTGGAGCCGCCATCCTCGATGCGCTGAATGTAGATGGGCAGGCGGACCACCCCGTGCGAGGCGACATTGCGCAAGTCCGCCTCGACGAGATTGTCGACGATCAGGATGGCCTCGTCCTCCGGCACGCCGACCTTTGTGAACATCGCCCGGCAGAAGTCTTTCAGCCCCGTTTCGGTGACGATGACGGTCTTCTCGCTATCCATGGCTTTCCTGTCCCAGCTTCCGGCATCTCCTGCGGACGCCTTGGCCAGCGGTTTGACACATCTGGTATGACAGGTCTACACGTAGACCAGTAGACAAGCTGCGGCCACCTTAAGCGAGCGCGCGGCAGGCGAGGAACGATCGAGGAGAAGGGCGTGACATTGTCAGCCATTGCGCAACCGCGGCCGGTGCATGGCCTTTCCGGCGCTGCAGGCGGCCAGGCTCCGCCTCGGGAGGCGGCCCCGGTCCTGCCCAGGCTGCTCGAAGTCGAGGGGCTGACGCTGCAGTACAAGACGCCGAACCATTTGGTGACGGCGACCTATCGCGTCGATTGCGCGGTACATGAGCAGGACCGCTATGTGATCCTGGGACCGTCCGGCTGCGGCAAATCCACCATGCTGAAGGCGGTCGGCGGCTTCATGACGCCCGAGGAAGGGCACATTCGGCTGCGCGGCCGCGAGGTATCCGGGCCGGGGCCCGACCGGATGATGGTCTTCCAGGAATTCGAGCAGCTGATGCCGTGGAAGACGGTGCTCGAGAATGTGCTGTTTCCGATGCGCATCTCGGGCCGCTTCAAGGGCAAGGACGCGAGGGATCGCGCCCTGTCGATCATCGACAAGGTGAAGCTCACCAAGTTCCGCGACGTCTATCCGCACATGCTGTCCGGCGGCATGAAGATGCGCGTTGCGATCGCCCGCGCCATGGCGATGGAGCCGGACATCCTCCTGATGGACGAGCCCTTCGCCGCGCTCGATGCGCTGACGCGCCGCAAGATGCAGGACGAATTGCTGCAGCTCTGGGAGCAGGTGCGCTTCACGCTGATGTTCGTGACGCATTCGATCGAGGAGGCGATCATCGTTGGCTCGCGCATCTTGGTGCTGTCGCCGCATCCCGGCCGCGTCAGAGCCGAGCTCGACGCCTCCCAGCTCGGCTTCGACACCGTGGGGACGCCTGCCTTCGGCGCATTGTCGGACAAAATCCACAACCTGCTCTTCGAGCATGAACTCGGCCCGCAGCGGCAGGAAGAGGACGCCCAGGCATGAGCATGGCGACGCTGGGACGCAATGAGGGCACGGCGCTGGCTCGCCGCCCCGAATTCGAGATCGAGCCGATCGACGCGAGCGGCATCGGCGAGGTGGCACGGCCGCTTTCCGCCATGGAACGCATCGTCAACAACGATGCCGTGCGCAAGGTGACGATCCTGATCGCGCTCGCCATAGTCTGGGAACTCTACGCGCGCTGGCTCAACAATCCCCTTCTCTTCCCTTCCTTCGCGGAAACGGTCGCCACCTTCGTCGGCGATCTCTCAAGCGGCACGCTGATCGACCGTGTCGCGACCTCAATGCGCTCGCTCATCTACGGGTACGGCACGGGCCTCGCGCTGGCGGCGGTCCTGACGACGGTGGCCGTCTCGACCCGTTTCGGCACGGACATCCTCAACACGCTGACCGCGATGTTCAATCCGCTGCCGGCGATCGCCCTGTTGCCGCTCGCGCTGATCTGGTTCGGCCTCGGCATCGGCTCGCTGATCTTCGTCATCGTCCATTCGGTGCTTTGGGCGGTCTCGCTCAACACGCTGACCGGGTTCCGCGCCGTGCCGGAAGTGCTGCGCATGAGCGGGCGCAATTACGGCCTGAAGGGCCTGCGCTACGTGATCCACATCCTGATCCCGGCCGGCTTCCCGGCGATTCTGGCCGGCCTCAAGATCGGCTGGGCCTTCGCATGGCGCACCTTGATCGCAGCCGAACTCGTCTTCGGCGTGTCGTCCCGCTCCGGCGGGCTGGGCTGGTACATCTTCGAGGCGCGTTCGGAGCTCGATACCGCCCGGGTCTTTTCCGGCCTGCTCACCGTCATCCTGATCGGCCTCTTCGTCGAGTCCGTGATTTTCCGCGCCATCGAGAAGCGCACGGTGCAGCGCTGGGGCATGCAGCACTGATCAGACCCGACAAGGGCAACTGCTTTCACTATGGGAGAAGCGCTGTGAAACGCATTATCGGTTTGGCCGCCGCGGCCGGCCTGGCACTGCTGGCGACGAGCCAGGCGCATGCGGAGGTCAAGGAGATCAAGGCGGCTCAGCAATACGGGCTGAGCAGCCTGCCGCTGATGATCATGGAGGACGGCAAGCTCGTCGAGAAGCACGCCAAGGCGCTCGGCCTGCCCGAGCTCACCGTGACCTGGGTGAAGCTCGGCAATCCCGGCGCAATCACCGAAGGGCTCGTCTCGGGCGGGCTGGATTTCGGCAGCGGCGGCGTGCCCTCGCTTCTGACGCTCTGGTCGCGCACTCAGGGCACGGCGATGGAGGTCAAGGGCGCCGGTGCCATCGTCAACATGCCGATGGAGCTGCTGACCACCAATCCCAAGGTCAAGTCGATCCGGGACTTCACCGAGCAGGACCGCATCGCCGTTACGACCGTGCGCGTCTCCAACCAGGCACTGCTGCTGCAGATGGCGGCCGCCAAGGAGTTCGGCTCCGAGAACTACGCCAAGCTCGACCCGCTGACGGTCTCGCTGCCGCATCCGGAAGCCACCTCGACCCTCCTCTCGGGCTCCGGCGTGATCTCGGCGCATTTCTCCGCCCTGCCCTTCCAGCACCAGCAGAAGCGCGACCAGCGCGTCCACAAGGTGCTCAGCAGCTATGACGTGCTCGGCGGCCCCGCGACCAACACCGCCATCTATTCGACGAAGCGCTTCCGCGACGCCAATCCCAAGGCCTATCAGGCCTTCGTCGCTGGTCTCCAGGAAGCGATCGAGCAGATCAACAAGGACAAGCGCGCCGCCGCGGCCACCTACCAGCGCATGACCGGCACCAAGGAGAGCGTCGACGACATCTACGCGATGATCGCGGCACCGGAAGTCGAGATGACTTTCACCCCACACCAGACGATGAAGATGGCCGGCTTCATGGCCGAGACCGGCCGCTTGAAGAAGGCTCCCAAGGATTGGAAAGAGCTCTTCTTCGACAACGTTCACGCCTTGCCAGGAAGCTGATTCCGGGCAAGTCGGGCCGGCAGAACCCCGGTGAAGGATTCCACCATGATCTCTGGCGCAAGCATTCCGGACCAACGGCCGATCCGGCGGCGCAAGCTCTACGAGGAAGTCGTCGAGCGACTGGAGGCCGCCATCAATGACGGCCACTACGCACCCGGCGATCAGCTTCCCGCCGAGCGCGAGCTGATGGAGGCCTATGGGGTGGGTCGCACCGCCATTCGCGAGGCGCTGTTCGCGCTGCAGCGCATGGGGTTGATCGTGATCAGCAGCGGCGAGCGCGCGCGCGTTTCGCAGCCCAGCGCCGGAACGATGATCGACGAGCTCTCGGGCGTGGCGCGCCATCTCCTGTCGCGCCCCGGCGGTGCTCATCACTTCCAGCAGGCCCGCACCATGTTCGAGGTCGGCGTCGCGCGGCTGGCGGCGGAGACGGCGACTCCCGAGGATGTCGCGAAGCTGGAGGCGGCGCTCGCCGCCAACAAGGCGGCGCTCGAACAGGGCCGCGGCTTCGAGCGCACCGACGTCGCCTTCCACTTCGTGCTGGCCGAGATCACCCGCAATCCGATCTTCACCGCGTTGCATACGGGCCTGACCGAGTGGCTGACCGAGCAGCGCACCACCTCGCTCAAGGCCCGCGGCGCTGCGCAGGCCGCCTTCACGGCGCATGAACGGATCTGCCGGGCCGTTGCGGCGCGCGATCCGCAGGCGGCCGGTGACGCGATGTACGCCCATCTCGCCGAAGTCGGCGACTTCTACTGGAAAGCCTCCGACGTCTAAGCGTCGCAGCCAAACATCAGGACTATTCATGGCGCAGTTCACCATCCTCGTTCGCTTCCGCATCGCCGATGGGCAGCTGGCGGCCTTCCTGCCGCTGATGATCGAAAATGCGCAGGCCTCGCGGCGCGAAGAGCCGGGATGCGAGCGTTTCGACGTGCTGCAGCCGGAAGACGAGAAGGATTGCATCCTGCTCTACGAGATCTACCGCGACCGTGCGGCTTTCGACGCGCATTGCGTGAGCCCGCATTTCAAGCGCTTCGATGCGGCGACGAAGAGCATGGTCGCCGAGAAGCAGGTGACGGTCCTCCAGCTCCTGGCGGAGCCTTGAGCGCCCCCTGAACAATCATCCGAGAAGGCGGCTCGAACCGCCCCGCAGCAATCTGGGACGAAATGCGCCCGGTGGCCTTCGGTCGTCGCGGTGACGACAGGGAGAAGAAAGATGAAGCAATTGCTTATGGCCGCGACGGCGGCGCTCGCGCTGTTCGGCACGGCAACCTCGGCATTGGCCGAAGCCAAGACGCTGCGCGTCGCGAAGCAATACGGGCTCGGCTACATCCAGCTGATGCTGATGGAGGATCAGAAGCTCGTCGAGAAGCACGCCAAGGCCGCCGGGCTCGGCGACGTCACGGTCGACTGGTCGACCTTCCGCTCCAGTGACGTGATGAACGATGCGCTGATTTCCGGCAATCTGGACTTCGCGAGCCTCGGTCCGACCGGCATCATCACGATCTGGTCGCGCACCCGCAACAATGTCGATGTCCGCGCCGCCAGCGGCCTCAACGCGATGGCCTGGACGCTCAACGTGCGCGATCCCGCCATCAAGTCGCTGAAGGATTTCACCGCGCAGCACCGCATCGCCGTTCCGGCCGTGAAGGTCTCCGGGCAGGCGACGGCTCTGCAGATCGCCGCCGCAAAGGAATGGGGCGACAAGGAGTTCGAGAAGCTCGACTCCCTCACCGTCTCGCTCTCGCATCCGGACGCCACGGCGATGATGCTGGGCGGCAAGTCCGAGATCGTCGCGAACTTCTCCTCGCCGCCTTTCTCCAACGTCCAGCTCAAGGATCAGAACATCCGGGCGCTGATGAATTCCGACGACATTCTCGGAGGTCCGATCTCGTTCAATGTGATCGCGACGACCGGCAAGTTCCGCAACGATAATCCGAAGCTCTACGGCGCCTTCCTCGCCGCCCTCAAGGAAGCGACCGATATCGTCAGCAAGGACAAGGGCGCGGCCGCGGAAGCTTATCTGCGCCTGACGAAGGATCGCTCCTCGAAGGAGGAACTCGTGGCGATCCTGGACGACAAGACGACGCATATCACCACGGACGTGCTCAATCTCGGCTCTTTCACCGATTTCATGGGTAAGGTCGGCCGTCTGAAGAACGCCCCGGCCGATTGGAAGAAGGAGATGCTGTTCCCGGAGGCGACGGCCCGATAAGGCCCGCAACGACGAAAAGAGGCCAGGCGAAGCGACCGCGTGGCCTCTCAAATCACACAAGATGCGGCCGGTCGGAGCCGTCGGCACCGCGGGCGCTCCTGTCATGGGCGGGCTTTGGACTCTGAGCCTTGGTTGAACCTGCCGACCAAAGAAGATCGGGCAAGTTCCGTCTGTAAGGTTCATGTCAGCTGCCGCGACCTATCCTCGTTTCATCAGGAAGCGGACGGGGCGTCCCGGGATCGGCTTCCAGGCACCGAACGAAGGACATTGTCATGACCACCGGTTTCAACATCGCCTCCTCCCAGGTCTGCGAGCGCGGCGCGCCGCTGAGCGACGACGTCCTCGACGCGGTCAGCGGTGGCGGGCTGATCACGGGTGCTGTGGATCTCGTCGCCTCGGGGGTGAAGACGGGCATCCACTACGCTGCAAAGGGAGTCGGGATGTTCATGGACGCCGATCAGGTCGGTGGCCGCTCCATGCACAACTTCCAGGACAGCGTTCCCGCCTTCGTCGACAAGATCGTCGACAAGATCATCTGAGGCCGCTCTCGAGAGCCCGCTCCGAACGCTCGCCTGAAACGACAAATGGCCCCCCGGTGCAAACCAGCGGGGGCCATTAGTACGCGGGAGTGCTCAAATCTGCTTCCTTACTTGCTCCAGCGCCCACGCATTTGAGCTCGGACGCTGCCTCGGCGCGTACAGCTCCACAAATCTGCGCGATTCAATTCGGCTCGATGCGTCTGACCTTCGTCATGCGCCAACGTCCGGACATCGGGCCATCGCCAAGAAGCGGAGGACATGATCCGCCATGTCCCGGCCGAGTTCACTCATGCCCGAGCCGGCAAGGCCATTGGCGCCCATCTCTATCGCTTCCCGAACATCAACGGGATCGGCACGCGGCGAAGAGTGATCGATCTCGGTGATGAGATCGTCGTCCGTCCGACTGCCTGCTGAGTCCGATCAGCAGCGTCACCGTCATGACGTCGCCCTCTACCCAAGGCCGACGGAATCGGCGTTTCACCTTCGCAGCAACGCCGATTCCATCAACGTAATTGGCTCAAGCTGACGCGTTGAACGTCGCCTTGCCGGCGATCCAGGCCGCCGCGTGGTCAATGCTGGCCGAGATAGAGCTCCGCCGCCTTCGGGTCGTCGAGGAGGCTCTTCGCCGCGCCTGCGAGCGCCACCTTGCCGCCGTCGAGGATGCAGCCATTGTCCGAGATCGCGAGCGCCTGGCGCGCGCGCTGCTCGACTACGAGGACCGAGACGCCGAGTTCGGGCAGGCGCCGGATCAGATCGAAAGCTTCGGCGACCTTGGCGGGGGCAAGGGCCGCCGTGGGCTCGTCGAGGATCATCAGGCCGGGGCGTGTCATCAGGGCGCGGGCGAAGGCGAGCTGCTGGCGTTCACCGCCGGAGAGCGAGCCGGCACGGGCACGCTTGCGCTCGCCCAGCAGCGGGAAGGCCTCGAAGAGTTCGCGGATGCGCTGTGCCTGGTCGCGCACGCCGACGACGACCTGAAGGTTCTCCAGGATGCTCATCGAGCCGAAGACGTTCGCGACCTGCGGAACGTAGCCGATGCCGGCCGCGATGCGGTCTTCCGTGACGAGCGGCAAGAGATCGCGTCCCTCGAACAGGATGCCGCCGGAAACGCGGGGCAACAGGCCGACGATCGCTTTCGCGAGCGTCGACTTGCCGGCGCCGTTGGTGCCGGCAACCGTCAAGATCTCGCCCTTCTTGAGCGACAGCGAGATGCCGTTGAGGATGTCGACCTCGCCGTAGCCGCCGCGCACGTCCTTGATGTCGAGCAAGGTCACGACACGCCTCCAAGATAAGCTTCGCGCACGACCGGATCCTCGAGGACTGCGGCGGGGGCGCCCTCCGCCAGGACCTTGCCGCGATCCATGACCGCGAGCCGCGGCACCAGGCGGGTCAACGCCTCCAGATCGTGCTCGATGATGACGAAGCCGATGCCGCGCGCATTCAGCTCCTTGATCCGCTCCATGATTTCGCCGATCAGCACCGGATTGACGCCGGCGAAAGGCTCGTCGAGCAGGATCAGCTTGGGCTGGACCATCAGGGCACGGCCGAGCTCAAGCAGCTTCTTCTGGCCGCCCGAGAGCTTGCCGGAGGGCACGTCGGCGACCTTGTCGAGCTTGAGGAAGGCCATGGTGCGCTCGACCGTCTCGGCGATGGCAGCTTCCTCCGTGCGGACCTTGCCCGGACGGAAGAACAGGCCAAGCAGGCTCTCCCCCGTCTGGTCGGGGGCGGACGCCATCAGGTTCTCGCGCACCGTCAGATGCGAGAACTCGCGCGGCACCTGGAAGGTGCGGAGCATGCCGGCACGCGCGCGCTGCGGCGGCGAGAGGGCGTCGATCCGATTGCCGTTCAGCCGAACCTCGCCGGCATCAGCCGCGACGAAGCCGGAGATGACGGAGAACAAGGTCGACTTGCCGGCGCCGTTCGGGCCGATGATCCCGAACAGGGCATCCGTCTCGATGGTCAGACGTACGCCGTCCAGGGCCTGAAAGCCGCCGAAGGACTTGGTGATGTCGCGGATTTCGAGGCTCATCGCTTGGTGTAATCCCCCATGAGCCCCTGGGGCCGATAGATGATGAACAGGATCAGCAGCAGGCCGACGAGGCCGATCCGGACCGAGGCCATGTCGACCTCGGAGATCCAGGGAATGACGTCGCGGATGAAGCGCGAGCCCTCGAGAAAGGCCATCAGGATGACGGAGCCGATCACTGCTCCGGAGACGCGGCCGACGCCGCCCATGATGATCGCCATCCAGACATAGAAGGTGACGAGCGGGATGTACTGCTCGGGCACGATGTAGGTGATGTAGTGGGCGTAGAACGCACCGGCGATGCCGGCGAGCGCGGCGCCGACGACGAGCACCTGGATCTTGAAGCGCGGCGGATCCTTGCCCAGGGCCTGCACGGCTTCCTCGTTGTCGCGGATCGCCTCGATGATCCGTCCGAAGGGCGAACCTGCGATCCGGCGGATCATCCAGGCGGCCGCAACCGTGACGGCCAGGATGGTGGCGAAGGTCGCGATCTGACCCGCCGCGCCGCCGAGTTCCGAATAGAGCCGCGGAATGCCGGGGATGCCCTGCACGCCATTGGTCAACCAGCGCTCGCTGGTCAGGACGATCCGCACGACCTCCGAGAAGCCGAGCGTGACGATGGCGAAGTAGTCGTCGCGCAGGCGCAGCGAAACCAGGCCGATCGGCCAGGCAGCGATGCCGGCGAGCAGTGCAGCGCCGGCGAAGCCGACGATGAAGGGCGCGCCGTTCATCACGAGCAGCGCGCTGGTATAGGCGCCGATCGCGAAGAAGCCGACATGGCCGAAGTTGATGAGACCGGTGAGGCCGTATTGCAGCGTCAGCCCGAGGCTGAGCAGGACGTAGATCAGCGCGATGATGCCGATCGCGACGAGATAGGCTTCCATCAGCGCACTCCCTCGACGCGGCCGAACAATCCGCGCGGCCTGACCAGCAGGACGGCGAGCATGATCAGGAAAGCAATGGCGATCTTGTAGGTGAACCCGACGAAGGGCGTGGAGAACTCCTGCATCGCGCCGAGGATGAGCCCGGCGACGACTGCGCCGACCGGCGAGCCGATGCCGCCGAGGATCGCGGCGGTGAAGGCCGGCAGCAGCATCTCCCAGCCGAATTCCGGCGTCACGATCGTCTTCATGCCGAGCATCATCCCGGCGATGCCGGCGACTGCGCCAGCAAGCAGCCAGAGCGCGACCATGACGCGGCCGGGACGGATGCCCGAGACGCGGGCAAGGTCGCGATTGTCGGCGACGGCGCGCATCTGCCGCCCGATGGCGGTGAGATAGAGCAAGCCGAAGACGGCGATCAGCGTGACCAGGGCGACGAGCGCCATCTGCAGGTCGAGCGGCAGGATGCGAAGCCCGCCGAAGATGTAGGGGCGTGCAAGCGGTATCTGGAACACCTGTTGCCCGTGGCCGAAGGCGACGCCGAGCGCCGCCCGCAGCAGGAAGGCGATGCCGATCGAGGCGACGAGAAGCGCGACCACGGAGCGGCCGGCGAGCTTCCGGAACACGCTCCAATAGGCGAGGAGCAGCACGATACCGGTCGCGCTTGCGGCGCCGAGGCCGGCGACGATGAAGGAGCCGCTGGCCTTGTGAGCCGCCAACGCCGCATAGGCGCCGAGCGTCATGGAGTCACCGGTCGCGGCATTCGGGAAGCGTGCGATCCCGAAGACGAGCGTGATCGAGAGCGCCGCCAGGCCGATGACGAGGCCCTGGAACAGCCCGTTTACGAAAAGCTGAGCGTAAAACATGAAACAACCTGGTCGGGCATCGCGGCGCCTGGAGCCGGCAGCCCCTGCAGGCGATGGCCTGCAGGGGCGATGCGTCAGATGTTGACGACGTAGCGGCGGTTGAGCTTGCCGCCTTCGATGAAGAAGACGCCGAAGGACGGGGAGACGTCGCCATACTGGTCGAAGTCGAGCACCGAGGAGGCGCCCTCGAAATTGATCTTGCCCTTCTTCAGCGCTTCCTTGCCCTCGGCGTAGCTGTAGACCTTCGTGCCGTCGGGGTTCGAGACTTCACGGATCTTGGCGTTGATCGCCGCTGTTTCGGTGGAGCCGGCCGCCTCGATCGCCAGAGCGAGCGAATGGACCATGTCCCAGGTCATGGCGCTGAAGATGTTCGACTGGCCGGACTGCCCGGTCGCCTTTTCGTAGACCTCGGCATAGGCCTTGAACGACGGCGCCGTCTCGTTCGAGATCGAGTCGACCGAGATCACGCCCTCGACCACCTCCGGACCGGTCGCCTTGACCAGATCGGGGTTGGCGGCCCAGCCGGGGATGATCCACTTGACCGGCTGCCCGCTCTGGAACCACTCGCGCATGATGATCGTGGTGTCCGACAGATAGGAGCCGGTGACGATCACGTCCGGGTTGGCGGCGAGGACCTTCTGCAGCTCGGAGCGGTAGGACGGCTGGTTCGGCTCGTAGACGACGTTCGCGACGACCTTGTTGCCCTTGGCTTCCCAGGCCTTGCGGAAACCTTCGGTGTTGCCGATGCCGGAGGCGTTGTTGAAGGCCATGGTGGCCGGGCGCTTGAAGCCCTCCTTGGCGCAGATCTCGGCGAAGGCCCTGCCGAAGCGGTCATTGGTCGCCTGGAACCGGTAGGACAGCCCCTTGGCGTTGGCCGGCGGCACCGAGAGCGCAGGTGCGCCCGACGTGTTCATCAGGATGATGTTGGCGTCGTTCGTCAGCGGCACGACGGCGAGCGAAACACCGGAAGACCAGGTGCCGAGAATGGCCTGGACCTTGTTGACGTCGATCAGCTTCTTGGCGGCGAGAACGCCGGCCTGCGGGCTGGTCTGCGTATCCTCCGAGACGACCTCGATCTTGCGGCCGGCCGCGCCGCCTGCGGCGTTCACGATCTCGGCGGCGGCGGTGATCATCTTCTGCATGCCGGAGCCGTAGGGCGCGCCAGCGCCCGTCACCGGGCAGAGCGCGCCGATGCGGAAGACGCCCTGCGGCTGGGCCCGCAGGACGGAAGGCGCCGCGATGAGCGCCGAAGCGGCTCCGAGCGTGCCGATGAACTGACGACGGTTGGTGGTCATGGCCTGTTCCCTTTTAGGTTAGTTCAGCTCGTTCTTGATGAAGTCGCCGCTCTTCATGATGATCGGCAGGTGCTCCCCCTGCCCCGTCAGCAGCGAGAGATCGGCCAGCGGATCGCCGTCGACCACGATGAGGTCGGCATAGGCATCGGGCGCGATCACGCCAATCTTGCCGGGCATGCCGATCAGTTCTGCTGCGTTGACCGTTGCCGAGCGGATGACCTCGATCGCGGGAAGAACGCGCCCGCGGATGACGAACTCTTCCGACTGGTGCCGGTGCATGGCGCCGAGCAGATCCGTACCATAGGCCATTTTCACACCCGCCTGGCGCATGATCTCGAGGGACTCCAGGCCGCGCAGACGGACATCGTCGATCTTGGCGACCGAAGAAGGCGGCAGGCCGTAGGAAGCCCCTTCATTGTTCAGCGCCTCATAGGTGACGAGCGTCGGGCAGGCGATCGCGCCCCGCTCATGCATGAGGCGGGCCGTCGCGGCCTGAATCAGGTTGGCATGCTCGACCGAGCGCACGCCGAGCTTCACGGCGCGCGCAATGCCCTCATCCGTATAGAGATGCGCGGCGACGTAGGTCTGGGCGTTGTGGGCCTCCTCGACGATCGCGGTGATCTCGGCATCGCTGAAGCCGAGGAAAGCGATCGGATCCGTCGGTGACGCGATGCCACCATTCGCCATGATCTTCACGAACTGGGCGCCCTGGCGGATTTCGTCGCGCGCGGCGGCACGGCAGGCGTCGACGCCGTCACAGATGCGGCCGAGCGAGCCGAGCTGATGGGTCTGGTAGTCGGGCCGGCGGTTGTCGTAGCGGCCACGGAAATCGGCATGGCCGCCCGTCTGCGACAGGGCCTTGCCGCAAATGACGAGGCGCGGCCCGACATAGAGGCCCTGCTCCTGCGCCTCGACGAGGGCATAGGTCGCACCGCCGACGTCGCGGACGGTGGTGAAGCCGCGCTGCAGCATCTCGCCCATCAGCTTCACCGCCTGCAGAGCGACGAGCGCATCCGGGAGCATCGCGTTCTGGCCGAAATTCGCCGAGTTGGCGATGACATGGACATGGCAGTCGATCAGGCCCGGCATCAGCGTCCGGCCCTTGAGATCGATGCGCCGCGCGCCGCCATCGGCGATCGGGCGGTCGGAGACCTCGCGGATCAGCCCGCCCTCGACGCGCACGAAGCGGTCGCACTCGCCTTCGGGGCTGGTGCCGTCGAGCAGCCTCGCATTCTCGAAAATGATAGCCTGTGTCACGGGTGCATGCCTTGCTTGGTCGGATCGGAAATGGCGCCCTCGCCGGCGCGGCTCTGCTGCGAATGCCCGGCCAGGACCGTCTTCCAGAAGCCGAGAAGCCGCGCATAGTAGGCCGGGTCGTCGCGCAGGATGGTTTGCAGGCTCATGCCGCGCATCAGGCAGAGCGTGGCGTTGAACGCCGCCTCGACCTCGGGCTTCTGCAGGCCGGTTCCGTCGAAGAAATCCTGCCAGGTGCCGTCGAGGGCGGCGTGGAACTCGCGCGTCACCGAAACCAGTTGCTCGCGCAGATAGGGATTGTGCCGGGCGGCGGTCACATGCTCGAGCGTCACCAGGAACAGCCGGCCGGAGAACAGCTCCCACATCCGGTCGACGAAGTCGGAAAGGGACAGGCTGCCGGCCTTGACGAGCTCGGCAACCCGCCGGATCTCGCCGATCCAGCCCTGCAGCAGATGACTCACTGACTGGACGATCAGATCGTCCTTGCCGGAAAAGTGATGGTTGAGCGCGCCGCGGGTGACGCCGGCGCGTGCTGCGATCTCGGACGTCGTCGCGAGCGCATAGCCGCGCTCCACCAGCAGATCGAGCGTCGCGTCGATGAGACGCGCCCGCGTTTCCGTCGAGCGTTCCTCTTGCGTCCGGCGCTGCTTGTCGGCTGATGGCGGCATGGGCGGACCTTAGCAGCTAGAAACAAACAGACAAGTATGCATGTTTGTTTTTCCCGATGTTGCGCACGGCGATGCCGGCGGGACACAAAGATGCGGAAGCGGATGGAGCGATGACGATGCGGATCATGATCGAAGACGAGGAGTTCGAGGTGCGCATCGACGGCCCCGACGCGGCGCCCGCGCTGCTGCTGTCGAACTCGCTCAGTTCGGACATGTCGATGTGGGAAGACCAGATTCCGCTCTGGTCGCAACACTTCCGGGTGATCCGCTACGATCAGCGGGGCCACGGGGGCAGCACCGTTTCCCCCGCGCCCTACTCGATGGAACAGTTGGGCCGGGATGCGCTGCGCGTGCTCGATGCGCTCGGCGTGCAGCGCGCGCATTTCTGCGGGCTCTCGATGGGCGGCATGGTCGGCATGTGGCTGCTGACCCATGCGCCGGACCGGGTCGACCGGGCGGTCCTCGCCAATACCGCCGCCTATATGGGGCCGGCCGATCTCTGGAACGGGCGTGTCGCAGCAGCAGAAGCCGGCGGCATGGAAGCGCTTGTCGATTCGACCATAACGCGCTGGTTCCCGGAGGCTTTCCGGGCCGCCGCACCTGAAACGATCGAACGGATGCGGGCCATGATCCTGAGGACTCCCGCCGTCGGGTACCAGGGATCGTGCCTGGCGATCCGCGACATGGATCAGCGGGAGACAATCAAAAGTATCCGAAATCCGGTGCTCGTGATCATTGGCTCGAAGGATCCGGCGACGACACCGACCGATGGCGAGGCCATCGTCGCTGCGATTCCCGGCGCGCAGAAGTGCGTTCTGGACGCCGCACATATCTCGAACATCGAGCAGGCCACGGCTTTCGGGGCCGCAGTCGATGCCTTCCTCCTGGACGGCGAGCCCGACCGCAGGGGCCGGGCTGGCGGTTGAGGTGCGCTCTGTCGGGTCATACCCATAGCGCGGCGTAGCCGACGACGGCGGCCGCCGCTCACGGGCGCGATGCTATTCCAGTCATTGCGCCCATGAGCGAGGTCTTGCCGGCAGGAACCCGCGGCCACGCGATCGTCGAGGTCGCCCATGCGCCATAAGCTGACATTGCTCGCTCCCCTCCCCGGGGGAGCAGAAGTTCAAGCCGAACCTCCCGGTGTGCTGGGGATCTCGCTTCAGGTCCTGAGAACGATTTTTGCTGAACCGACACGACCGCCATCGATATCGGCAAAGGCGTGGTCTCCCTCGCTGAGAGAGCGTTGCTCGATCCAGCCGAGATCGCCGAGACGCCCTTTGGCGAGGGCTTCGACGGTCTGGGTAAAGTCGGCGGGCGTATAGCAATAGACACCGGCAAACGTGATCTCTTGCAGGGTGATCTTTCGAACGTCGAGGCCAGCCTGGCCGGGGAGCAGGCCGACATGGACGATCACGCCGCCGGGCCGCACCAGGCGACAGGAAGCAGCACGTGTGGCATCGGCGCCGACTGCGTCGATGACGAGGTCGATGGTATTTTCAGGCGGCTCGTCCTGGCCGGGCTGATAAACGGCGAACCCTTCCGCCATCAGCGTTTCTCGCCTCAGCGGATTGGTTTCACCGAGCAGGAGATCGCGCGCACCGAACAGGCGTGCGACGAGCCCGGCCGCCAGGCCGATGGCGCCCCCGCCGAGCACGACGACGCGGCAGGCGGAAAGAGGCTGGTGCAGACGTTTCACCCCGGTCCGGATCGCATGCCAGGAAACGGCGAGCGGCTCGGCGAGCGCCGCGTGGGCGACCGGCATCGTGTCGGGGATCGGCGTCAAATTGCGCAGCGGGATGCGCACCAGTTCGGCGAATGCGCCTGGCCGCGGCGGCATCGAGATGATCTGCCGCGTTGGCGAGAGATGCCAGCGTCCCTCGATCGCATACGGACAGTTGGGATCGACGACGAGCGGGTTGATGGTCACGCGTTCGCCGGCTCGTGGCCCTGTCGCGATCCGCCCCGCCGCTTCGTGGCCGAGGATCAACGGCGGCGGCCGCCGCGTGTCGAAACCGTGATAGGCATGCATGTCGGAGCCGCAGATGCCCACCGCCTCGACCCGGACCAGGACCTCGTCGGCCTGCGGCACGGGGTCCGGCTCGTCGCGGAAGGCGAGGCTGTTGGGGCCGGTATAGACCAGTGCCTTCATACCACATCCATCCTCATTTGGCGGTGAAACCGCCATCGACGGTCAAAGTCTGGCCGGTGACGTAAGCCGAAGCGGGAGAGGCGAGGAACACCGTGGCGCCGGCGAGATCCTCCAGCTCGCCATTGCGGCCGATCGCGGTTTGCGCGGCATTGCGGGCCGCCCGTTCGGCGTCATCGAACACCGCCTGCGTCAGCGGCGTCGGGAAGAAGCCAGGCGCGATCGCATTGCAGGTCACGCCTCGGCTGGACCATTCCTGCGCGATCGCCCGCGTCAGTTGCACGACGCCGCCCTTGGCGGCGCCATAGGGCGCGCTGTCGGGAAAGGCCCGGTAGCTTTGCAGCGAGGCGATGTTGATGATCCGGCCATGACCGCGTCTCGCCATGGCCGGAGCAAAGGCCTGCGTCAGCAGGAAGGGCGCGCGCAGATGCACCGCCATGTGCAGGTCGAACGCCGCGGCCGTAACCTCGCCGAAGGGCTGGCGCAGATTGAGCCCGGCTGCGTTGACCAGGATGTCGATCTCGCATCCGAGGGTTTCGCAGGTGGTCGCCAGCGCGGTTCCCGCCTCCGGCGCGGCCAGATCGGCCGCGGCGATCTCGGCGGCGATCCCCTCCGTCGCGAGTGCCTGCGCCGCCTTGCGCAGTTCCTCCTCGCGTCGTGCGACGAGGACGAGCCGGGCACCGGCGAGGCCCAGCGCCCGCGCCATGGCGAGCCCGATGCCGCTGTTGCCGCCGGTCACCAGGGCCGTGCGCCCGGTCAGATCGAACAGTGCCGCGAGGCGGAACACGCTCACGCCTCCACCGGCTGGCCGAGATCGACATTCGAGCCCGGGGCGTACTTCGCCATCCGCGCATCGCTGGTGCGGGCATGGGCCTCCATGCCCTCCAGTCGCGAGATCCGCGCCGAGACCGGAGCGATGCGCGTACAGGCCTCGCGGTCCATGCGCTGCCAGGTCAATGGCTTCAGGAACTTATGGACCGAGAGCCCGGCCGAATAGCGGGCGGCGAACTTGGTCGGGAGGATGTGGTTGGGGCCCGAGACCTTGTCGCCGAAGGCGACATTGGTTTCCTCGCCGAGGAAGAGCGAGCCGTAATTGCTCAGCTGCGCATGCCACCAGTCGAGATCGGCGCAGTGCACTTCGAGATGTTCCGAGGCATAGCGGTCCGAGACCTCGACCATCTCCTCGCGGCTGTCGCAGAGTACGATCTCGCCATAGTCGCGCCAGGCTGCGCCGGCGGCGTCGCGGGCGGTCGGGGGCAGCGCCGCGATCAGCTCGGGCACCAGCCGCGACACCTCCTGCGCGATCCGCCGAGAGCTTGTGATCAGCCAGGCCGGGCTCTCATGGCCGTGCTCGGCCTGCCCGACGAGATCGGTCGCGACGAGCAGCGGGTCGGCGCTGTCATCGGCGAGGACTGCGACCTCCGAAGGGCCAGCGAACACGTCGATACCGACCTTCCCGAACAGCATGCGCTTGGCTTCTGCGACGAACTTGTTGCCGGGACCGACGATGATGTCGGCCTGGCGGCCGGTGAACAGGCCGAAGGTCATGGCGGCGATCGCCTGCACGCCGCCAAGGCACATGATGATGTCGGCGCCCGCCACCGTCATCGCATAGAGGACATGGGGATGGATGCCCTGACCGCGATAGGGCGCCGAGCAGGCAACGACGGTCTTGACGCCCGCTGCCTTGGCAGTGGCGACCGACATGTAGGCCGAGGCGATATGGGCGTAGCGGCCAGTCGGGACGTAGCAGCCGGCCGTGTTCACAGGCACCAGCTTCTGCCCGAGATGCAGGCCCGGCGACATCTCCAGCGAGAAATCCCGGCAGGAGGCGCGCTGTGCCTCGGCGAAGCGCCGGACCTGCCCGGCGGCGAAGGAGATGTCGTCCTTCACGTTCTGCGGAATGTCCCGGATGCGCTCGGCGATCGCCGCCTGGTCCAGGACGATCGATCCGTCCCATTTGTCGAGCCTGGCCGCATAGTCGCGCACGGCCTGCTCGCCCCCGGTCTCGATCGCAGCCAGCATCTCGGTGACGACCGCGCGGGCGGTGTCGGTTTCCGTCTCGGGCGTCTTGGTGGCTGTTTTCAGATGCGTGATCGCCATGGCGCTGTCCGCTTCGGTCAAAAAGGTGGGGAACGCGATGGCGGCCCGGAGGGCGCCGCCATCGCCATGCTTGGTCCGATCTCAGGTCACTTCTTGTCGAACTCGGTGGCGAAGGCCTTGAGCTTCGGGTCCGCCGCGACACGCTTCAGGAAGTCGTCGGTGAGATAGTTCTTGGTGTCCGGGTTCGACGGGATCGTGCCGACCTCGGTGATGAACTTGCCGATCTCGCTGAACCAGCCATCGACGGTCGAGGCAGCCGCGCCGCGCGCCATCAGCTTCAACTGCTCGTCGAGACCGAAGGTCGGACGCAGCGCGAATTCCTGGTCTATGGCGCGGGCCGTGACCTCGAGACCGCCCTGCTTGTAGAAGTCCAGCGCGAGCGTGCGCGCCTCGGCCGGGTTGGCCTTGGCCCAGGACCAGCCGCGCAGGAAGACTGCGAGGAACTTCGCGACATCGTCCGGCCGTTCCTTGGCGAACTCGGCCCGCACGATCAGCGCGCCGGGCACGATCGCGTTCGCATCGGCGCCGGAGCAGAGATATTTGGCGTTGGCGCGGTCTTCCAGCGTGTAGGTGTTGGGCGCCCAGACGCCGGCGACGTCGCCATTGTTGGAGGTGATCGCCGTGATGATCTGGGCCTGGCCGAGATTGACGAACTGCATGTCGCCATGCGCCAGGCCGAACTTCGTCAGGCATTTGCGCGCCGAGTAGTCCACGGTGGAATTCGTCGTCAGCAGCAGCTTCTGGCCCTTCAGCGACTTCGGATCGGCCTTGATCGCGTCGAACTTGTCGCCGCGCACCATCATGGCGTTGGTCTTCGACTCGTCGTTGGTGAGGCCGATCGTCAGGATGTTGAACCGGACTGCGCCGAGCACGGCCGGCACCGAGCCGGTGCCGCCGACATCCCATGACTTGGCGGCCGCCGCCGCGATCTGCGGCGCACCGGCCGGGAAGGTCGAGAAATTGGGGGTGAGGCCGACCTCCTTCCACCAGCCTTTCACCGTGGCGTAGTGGAAGGGCAGCGCCCAGTAGAGCGAAGGCTGATAGCTGACCCCGATCGCTGTCTGGGCCCGTGCGGCCCCCGGCAGGGTGCAGGCGAGCGCTGCGGCGATACCTAGTCCTGCAATGATCCGTCTCATCTTTTCCTCCCTGGTCGTGCTTCTCCGGTCTCGGCCTCGAGCAGCCGCGCCGGCTTGATTGGCTGCGCGAGGCAGCGTCTCGGTCGCCTGTCGGCGCGGTCAGCCGCCATGGGCGCCCTTCTCCTCGCGCAGCGATTTCCAGATCTGGGTGCGCAGATGGACGAAGGATTCGAGGTCCATCACGTCCTCGATCTTCTGCAGCCGGTCCCAGTTCTCGGCCTCGCGGATCGAGCGGATGTCGAGCACCTCCTTGATGCGGCCCGGTCGCCGCGTCATGATCGCGACCCGGTCGGCGAGATAGACCGCTTCCTCGACCGCATGGGTGATGAACAGGACGGTGCGGGGATTGACCCTTGCCAGCCGGACCAGCTCCTCCTGCATGACGACGCGGGTCTGCGCATCGAGCGCGCCGAAGGGCTCGTCCATCAGCAGCACTTCGGGGTCGAGCACATAGGCGCGGGCAATGGCGACGCGCTGCTGCATGCCGCCGGAGAGCTGATGCGGGAAGGCACCGGCATGGCTCTCGAGGTTCATCAGCTTCAGCGCGCCGGCGACGAGCTCGTCGCGCTCCGCTTTCGGCAGCTCCTTGTTGCGCAGGCCGAGCTCGATGTTCTCGCGCACAGTCTTCCAGGGGAACAGCGCGAATTGCTGGAACACCACAGCGCGATCCGGCCCCGGCTTGGTCACCGCCTTGCCGTTGACGCTGACCGTGCCCGCGCTGGGAGGCTCGAAGCCCGCGACCATCCTCAGGCAGGTGGTCTTGCCGCAGCCGGAGGGGCCAACGATCGCGACGAACTCCTTCTCGCCGATCTCCAGATTGATGTCGTCGAGCGCCTTCACGCCGGAGCCGCGCGGCCCGAAGACCTTGTCGACCTTGTCGAAACGGATCGATCCCATCGTCTAGCCCTTCAAGCCTCGAGGCCGCGGCGACGGCGCATCCACGCCTCGCCCTGCCGCAGCAACATGTCGATCAGCATGCCGACGATGCCGATCGCGGCCATGCCGGCCATCACCGTCGGCGTCGCGACATTGGCCTGCGCCTGCACCATCATGAATCCGACGCCGGCCGCCGCGACGATCAGCTCCGCGCCGACCAGCGACTGCCAGCCGAGCCCGGCCGAGACGCGCAGTCCCGCGACGATCGAGGGCATTGCCGCCGGCAGCAGGACTTCCAGGATCATCCGCAAATGGCCTGTGCCGAGCATCCGCGCCGCCTCGATCAGGCGCGGCTCGACGAAGCGCGCGCCGCGATAGGCGTTGATCAGACAGGGCGGAAAGGCGCCGGCGAAGATGATCAGGACGGGCCCGCCGATGCCGGTGCCGAACCAGAGCGCGGCGAAGGGCACCCAGGCGATCGGAGCGATGAAGCGCAGCCCGTCGAAGAGCGGCGTGACGATGTCGTCGAGCAGGCGGAACCAGCCCATCAGCAGGCCGAGCGGGACGCCGATGCCGGCGGCGAGCAGCACGCCCAAGGCGTAGCGCTGCAGGCTGGAGGCAAGGTGCTGCGGCAGCGTCGCACCTGCGAAGGGTGTCGAGCTGAGCTGGAGGGTCCGCGTCAGCACATCGAGCGGCGAAGGCAGGAACTGCCGGGGCACGATCCCCGAGACCGAGAGCAGGGTCCACAGGCCGATGAATCCGACGAGCCCGAGCAGCCCCCATGCCAGCTTTTCGCCCAATCGCAGTGGTGAGTCGCTCATGGCCTCAGTCTCTCCCCGCCACGTTCCAGGCGAGCGCGCGGCGCTCGGCGAGGCCGAGAAGCAGCGTCGTCGCCCAGCCAAGGACGCCGACGGTGACCATCCCGACGAGGATCATGCCGGGGTAGATGTCCTGCTGCGCCATGTTGAGGACGAAGCCGATACCGACCAGCGCCCCGACCAGTTCGGCGGCGACCAGCGTCGTCCAGGCCGCCTGCAGCGATAGGCGAAGGCCGGTGAAGATCATCGGCGACGCCGCCGGTGCGATGACCTCGCTGACCAGCCGCCAGCGCGGTGTGCCGAGCATGCGCGCCGCCTCGATGATCGGTCGGTCGATGTTACGGACGCCGGCGAAGGCATTGATGACCGCGGGGACGAAGGCCGCGAACCAGATCACCATGATCTTGGCGGCGTCGCCGAGGCCGAGCCAGAGGATCGCGAGCGGGATCCAGGCCAGCGGCGGGATCGGGCGGATGATCAGGAAGATCGGGTTGATCGCCGCCTCGGCCCGCCGGCTCCAGCCCATCCACAATCCGAGCGGCACGCCGGTGGCGATCGCTACGAGAAAGCCGAGGACGACGAGCCGGACACTATGGAAGGCATGGTTCGCAAGCTCGGCGCCGGCATAGCCGCGCGTCGTGATCTGGTTGAGCGACTGCCAGAATTCGGTGGGCGAGGGAAAACGGCCGGGCGAAACCAGGCCCGTCGCCGTCGTCAAGACAAACCACAGCAGCAGCGTCGCCGCTACCGAGGCCAGACTGACCCATCCTCGCCGTCCTATCATCGCGCTCCTCATGCGCTCTTTTATGAAAGCGCTTTCAGTTAAGCTTCCAGATCGCCATCCGGATGTCAACATGCCTTGCGAGATGGTATATCGGGCTTGAGCGCTTGTATCCGACCTGGCTTGGGCGCTAGGGTTATGAAAGAATTTTCATCAGGGAAGACCGATGGATGGTCGCCGCATCAAGCTGAGCGATGTCGCCCGCGATGCCGGCGTGTCGCCCGCTACCGTGTCGCGTGCGATCGCGCAGCCGGAGCTGGTCTCGCCCGAGACGCTGGCCAAGGTCATGGCCAGCGCCCAGCGCCTCGGCTATCTGCCGGATGGCGCGGCGCGCGCGCTCGCCTCGGGCCGCTCGATGACGATCGGCGCGATTGTCCCCACACTGGACAGCGCCATCTTCGCCCGCGCGCTCCAGGCGATGCAGGCCACATTGGCGCAGTCCGGTTATCTGCTGCTGGTCGCCTCGCACGAGGCCAGCCCAGCGGCTGAGACACAGGCGGTTCGGGCCCTGCTCGGGCGCGGCGTCGACGGGCTGATGCTGGTTGGAGCTGAGCGTGCGCCGGAAACGACCGCGCTGCTCAGGGCTTCGGGCGTTCCCGTCGTCCTGACTTGGTGCGGAGACGGCCATTTCGCTTCGGTCGCGATCGATAACGTGCTAGCCGGAAGGCTGGCCGCCGAGCATCTGATCGCGCTCGGCCACCGGCGCATCGGCATGATCACCGGCCCGCTCCAGTTCAACGACCGACAGACGGCGCGCCTCGCCGGGGCAAGGCAGGCACTGGCGAAGGCGGGACTGTCGCTCCCAGACCAGCTGGTCACAGAACAGGCGTTGACGCTGGCCGGCGGCCGCGCCGGCTGCGCCACCCTTCTCGAACTCGATGACAAGCCGACAGCGCTGATCGGCGGCGTCGACCTGCTGGCTATCGGCTGCATCGAGGAGGCCCATGCGCGCGGCATGAACGTGCCCGGCGACCTCGCGGTCGTCGGCATCGACGGGCTCGACATGTCCGCTCACATCTCGCCTTCGCTGACGACCGTGCATCTGCCGACCGGCAGGATCGGTCAGTTTGCGGCGATGAAGCTGATGGCGCTTGTCCGGCGCGAAGCAATTGAGCAGCATACTGTTTTGCCGGTCGAGCTGATTGTCAGGCGTTCGGCTGCCGGCGCAAGCTGAGTCCGCGAAGGTTAGGAAGCACCCCGTCCAGCCCTCCCACGGGCGCGGTTGGCGCGGCCCATGTCCGTGGCGTCCGGCCCACCGTCAGTCGACCGCCTCCCGGTCGGCGTTGTCGGATCGCAGAAGTGCCGAGCATTCCCGCGGACTCCGCCATTTGCCCCGCAAAGCGGACCATGCATCGGGCTCGGCGGGGCCACTCTGGCGGGATGGCGGCTGCGCGATAGGCAATGTTCGCTCAAGCCATTGGCTCGCTGGACATACTCGCGGTCGGCAGGTTCAACCGCGCTGGCGGCCTCTCGAAGCTCAGGCGGCCGCGCTTGAAGCCCATGACCGGCTCAGCGATTTCCGCCAGCGCGTCGCCCGGCGCCCCGGCATCCAGGATGACGAGGTCAGCGGGATTGCCGACGGCGATGCCGTAATCGGCGAGGCGCATCAGCCGTGCCGGCGCGGTGGTCACAAGGTCGAGGCACTGCTCGAATTCGTGCGGGCCGCATTGCGCGACATTGGCGTAGAGATTGGCCATGCGCAGGAGCGAGGCGTCGCCGAAGGGCGTGAAGGGATTGAGCACATTGTTCGTTGCGACCGAGCAGGTCACGCCTTGAGCCGCCAGCAGGTGCGCCGGCGTGAGCCCGCGCGGTCTCGCATGGGTCTCCTGCCGACCCATGAGGTAGAGATCGGTCGCCGGCAGCACGGTCAGGGCGATGCCGGTATCGGCGAGCCTTCGCCCGATCGTCGCCAGGGCATCGGGCGGAATCATCGACAGCTTGGTCACGTGGCCGATCGCCACGCGCCCGCCCCAGCCATGCAACTGGGCCTGCCGGCAGACCTCATCGAGATGCATCCAGCTCGGATCGAGGTCGAAATCGAGATGGAAATCGAGATCGACATCGAAGCGCCGCGCCAGGACGAAGAGTCGCTCGATCTGGGCCGCCGGATCGGTGTCTGTGTAGGGGCAGCCGCCGAGGAGGTCGGCCCCGTCCTCGAGTGCGGTGACGAGCAGCTCCTCGGTGCCGGGATCGTTGGTCAGCCCCTCCTGCGGAAAGACGCAGATCGAGAGGTCGAGCCCCCAGGCATAGTCGGCCTTCAGCGCCTTGATCGCCGCAAAACTGCGCAGTCCGGCGCGCGGGTCGACCTCGACATGGGTGCGCATCCGGGTGGTGCCCTTGCCGATCGCCCTTTCGATGACCCTGGCGCCGCGCTCGTAGACATCGGCCTCGGTGAAGTCGCGCTTCATTGCGGCGACGGACGCGATGGCGCCGGCGAGTCCGCCATGGCCGTGGCCGCAGCGGCCGAGCAGGCAGGCCTTGTCGAGATGGATATGGCTGTCGACGAAGCCCGGCAGCGCCAACCGGCCGCCGACCTCGACCTCCGGCGCATCGCAACACAGCCCCGCGCCTATGGCCGCGATCCTCCCGGCCCTGACGCCGATATCCTGCGGTTGGTCATGGCCGCGGATGGTCGCTCGGCGAAAGACGAGATCGAGAGAAGGGGCGGTCGGCATGGCTCTGCTTGTCGTTTGGTATTCAGTTGCGCAGAAAACATGCATGCACTTTATGTGCCGAGACGCTAAACACTAGGCTCAGGATTACCCCGTGACAGTGGACCAGACCATGTTGAACCGCGTGGAGACGCTCTCGGACGCCGAGATCGTGCGAGCCTATCTCGAAGCCTCGATGGTGCCGGATCCGGACGGCGCGGCGCAGTACATGGCGCCGGGGACGCCGATCACCTTTACCGGCGGGCGCCTGTTCGACCATCCGAGCGGACCGTCGGGCTTCAACGCCATGCGCTATCGCTGGGTGAAGAAGCGCATGGAGCGTTTCGATGTCTGCCCCGCCGAGGGCGAGACGGTCGTCTACAGCGTCGGCACGCTCTATGGCGAATGGCCAGACGGCACTGCCTTCGAAGGCAATCGCTATGTCGATCGTTTCGTCGTGCGCGATGGGCTGATCGTCAAGATGGACGTCTGGAACGACAGCGCCGAGCGCATCCTGCAGCAGCGCGGCATCGTTGCCTGAAGCGGCTATTCGGCCGCGTCCAGCCGGCGCCTGCGCCCGGAAGGCGGGGCGGCGGGCGCCGTCTCGGCATAGGGCGCCAGAATATCCATGATGTCGCGCCCGCGCGGTTTCGCGTGCGCGACCAAAGCGCGTTCCGCGACCGAGTCGAGGTGATGGTGCATCAGGCTCGCCACAGCCTCTGCATTCCCCGCCTCGAGCGCATCGATCAGCAGCCTGTGCTCGTTTATCCCGCACTCGGATGAATGCGGCCGGCTGAACAGCGATAGCGTCAGGCAGCAGCGATAGGCGATCTCGCTGACATAGCGGATCAGGATCGGGCTCTCCGTCATCGTCGCCAGCAGGATGTGGAACTCGGTCGCAAGCCGGATCGAGACTGCGTCCGGCCCGCTGCGTGCGGCATCCTCGGCATCGACATGGGCGCGCAACGTCGCGACCTGGCTCTTGCTCAGCCGGCCGGCGAGCTGGCGCACGACGAGGCGCTCGAGCTCAATGCGGATGTCGAACGTGTCGCGCGCCTCCTGCCAGCTCGGGGTCGCAACCACGGCAATGCGGTTGCGGCGCAGCTCGACCAGCCCCTCGGCGGCCAGCTGACCGAGCGCATGGCGCGCAATTGTGCGACTGACGCCGAAACGTTCACCAAGCGCATCCTCGGGCAGTTTCTCGCCCGGCTCGAGCGCCTGCTCGATGATCGCGCGGCGCAGGGCCCGGCATATCTGTCCGACCTTGTCCGAGGGGCCACTGCCCCCGCCACCGTCACGCGCCATCGTCATCGTCCACCCTGTACGAGTCGTCTTAGCGCCGTCCCGGGGGACCGCGCAATGCATGCAGTGCGCCAGGAACCGTGCGAACAGCCGCGGCAGCGGTCGTGCCTTCGCCGCTCCATGAACGGAGAGCGGCCACAGAGCATCGAATGCAGTTTGGCATTCCTATTGCATGCACTTTCTCATGAGCCAGACCAGCCCCCTTCTCGCCATCGCGGTGGCGCCGGAACCCGAAACGCAGCCCGCCGCGCAGCCGCGGCTCGCGGCGGAACTCTCCCAGGCCTCCGTCACGTTCGGGCGCGGGGCGAACGCCGTCCCTGCCCTCTCCGAGACGACGCTGCGCGTTCCGGATGGCGAGTTCCTCGCGTTGGTCGGCCCTTCCGGCTGCGGCAAGTCGACCATCCTGCGCCTGGTCAGCGGCCTCGTGCAACCGAGTTCGGGCGCCGTCATCGTGGGCGGGCGCGAGGTCGCGGCCAAGGCGCTGCGGCTCGGCATGGCCTTCCAGAACCCGACCATGCTGCCCTGGATGACGATCGAGCAGAACGTCATGCTGCCGCTCAAGATCGTCGAGCCATTCCGCTCGCGGTTCCGCAAGGAGAAGCGCGGCAGCTTCCGCGACAGGGCGCATGCGCTGCTCGCGCAAGTGGGTTTGCAGGGCTTTGCCGGCAAATATCCCTGGCAGCTGTCCGGCGGCATGCTCCAGCGCGCCAATCTCTGCCGCGCCTTGATCCATGAGCCGCGGATGCTGCTGCTCGACGAGCCGTTCGGCGCGCTCGACCAGTTCACCCGCGAGGAACTCTGGGCGATCCTTCAGGAGCTCTGGCTGACCCATCGGCCAACCGTCCTGCTGGTGACGCACGATCTGCGCGAGGCCGGCTTCCTGGCGAGCCGCATCTGCGTGATGAGCGCCCGGCCCGGTCGGATCATCGACGACAGCCCCGTCGCATTCGCGCGGCCGCGCAGCATCGCCATGACCTTCGAGCCCGGTTTCGTGGCGCTGAACCAGCGCCTGCGCGAGCTGATCGTCGATGCCCGTTCGGCCCAGGCAATAGCGGGGAGCCACTGACATGTCCGAGAACCTCAAGCGCAAATTCTGGGCGGCTGCGCTGATCCTGCTGTTCTTCGCCGGCTGGGAGGTGTTCTGCATCGCGTCCGGCATGTCGGACCTGATCCTGCCGCGGCCGAGCCAGGTCTTCGCCACGCTGGTGCAGCGCTTCCCGATCCTCTGGCCGCATATCCTGCAGACGCTGGCGACGACGATGCTGGGCTTCGGGCTCGGCGTGGCGCTCGGGGTCGTGCTCGGCGCGATCATCGGCGTCTCGCGCACCGCCTACGACACGGCCTATCCTCTGCTGATCGGGTTCTCGTCGATCCCCAAGGTCGCCGTGGTGCCGATCTTCGTGCTCTGGTTCGGCTCGGGCACGGTCCCGGCGGTGCTGACCTCGCTCGCGATCTGCTTCTTCCCGATCGTCGTCAATATCGCGACCGGCCTCGCCACCACCGAGCCCGAAATGGAGGACGTGCTGAAGGCGCTCGGCGCCAGCAAGCTCGACATCCTCTGGAATGTCGGCCTGCCGCGGACGATGCCGTTCTTCTTCGCCTCGCTGAAGGTCGCCGTCACCTATGCCTTCGTCGGCACCGTGCTGGCCGAGACCGTCGCCTCAAATCGCGGCATCGGCAACGTGATGATGACGGCCTCCTCCAACTTCAACGTGCCGCTGGTGTTCGCCGGGCTCTTCATCCTCGCCGGGCTCGGCGTCGCCCTCTACGTCGCCTTCTCGCTGATCGAGATGCGCGTCACCGGCTGGGCCAACCGCAAGAATGATTTCGCCGCCGCCTGATCTCAATCCGCGCAAAACAAGAGGGGAAAGACCATGCTCAAGACACTGACTGCGGCCCTGCTCGCGAGCTTCGCGCTGGCCGGCTCCGCACTGGCGCAGGAGACGACCATCAAGTTCACCCTTGGCTGGAAGACCCAAGGATCGGACGCCGCCTTCTTCGTCGCCCGCGACAAGGGCTACTACAAGGCCGAAGGGCTGAACGTCGTGATCGACCAGGGAGAAGGCTCGGGCGCGACGGTGACCCGCATCATGGGCGGCGCCTATGATGCCGGCTTCGGCGACGTCAATGCGATCATCCAGAACGCTGCGGCCAAGCCCGGCGAAAACCCGGTCATGGTCTACATGATCTGGAACCGCCCTCCCTTCGCGATCTCCAGCAAGAAGACGACCGGCATCGCCAAGCCGAAGGATCTGGAAGGCAAGACGCTCGGTGGCTCGCAGGGCACGCCGACGACGCGCCTGCTCGAGGTCTTCGCGCGCAAGAACGGCGTCGACATGTCCAAGATCAAGCTCTCGAACATGGCGCCGAACCTGCAGGAGCCGCTGCTGATCAAGGGCGAGATCGACGGCGCGCTGATCTTCAACATCACCAGCTATTTCAATCTGCTGCTGAACCGGCAGGACCCGCAGAAGGACTTCAACTGGCTGATGTTCGGCGACTACGGCCTCGACCTCTACTCGAACGGGCTGATGGTCTCGCAGAAGCTGCTCAAGGAGAACCCGAAGGCCGTCGCCGGGCTGGTCCGCGCCACCAACAAGGCCATGCTCGAGATCGGCAAGGACCAGAATCTCGGCATGAAGGGCGTGATGAACTTCGACAACCTCGTCGACGAGAAGATCGAGAAACAACGCCTGCAGTACTCGTTCAGCGAGCTGATCGTCTCGCCCGAGATGAAGGAGATCGGCGTCGGCGACACCAAGGACGACCGCATGGCGCGCGCCATCGGCATCATCGTCGAGGGCTACCAGCTTGCCCGCACGCCGAAGCCGGAGGAGATCTTCTCGCGCCAGTTCCTGCCGCCGAAGGGCGAGCGCGAGCTGGTCTACACGCCGAACTGAGCGCCGAGACTTGTCATGGGCAAGACGGCATTCGCGACGGCATCGCCCAGCACGTCGTCGCGAATGCCGCGCTTCGATATGAGGACAACGTCGTCCGCGCGCAGTTGCCGACCAGCCAATACCCGGACCTGGATTCTGTGCTCGGCGTTCGGCACTTCTATCTGCGGGCGGCCGAACTGGTCCGTAGACCACGATCGCAGCGAATGCCCAGCGCGAGCGCGTAATCCTGTGGCCTGAAGCGGCAAGCCAGGACAGCGACGAGGCCCATGGCCCCGGCATGGACGAGCCAACCGAATGAAAGACCGCCGGCTCGTTCGCCCAGGGCGGCGACGATCCACGGAAAGCTGCCCGCGATCAGGAAACCGCCGCCCTGCATGAAGGCGGAAAGAGCGCCTGCGTCGATCGGGTTCTCCAGGTGATCCAGGGCCACGACCATGAACAGCGAGAACGCTCCCCCCATTCCGGTGCCGATCACGACCGCCCACAGGGCGGGGTGGAATTCGGGAACAAATGCGAGACCGCAGAAGCCGACGAGCTGCAGGCCGAGAGAGAGGAGGATCCAGGGGCGCCGGTCCAGGCCCCTGGAAGCCAGCACGGGAAGCGCGAGCGCGGCGATCGCCTGGCTCGTCGCCAGCACGGCGAGAAGGCTGCCGCTGTTCGTACTGGTCCAGCCCATCCGCTGATAATAGGGCGCGAGCGCGAGCCAGGCGACGATCGACGCATAGCTGCCGTTGACGATTCCGAAGCCGACCATCAGCAGCCAGGCTCGCGGCCTGGACATCAGGTCCCGAAGTCTCAGCGTGCCGCTCGGGCCTCCGCCGTTGGACGGCAGATGGAAGAAGGAGATGGCAGCGGCCAGGACGGCGAACGGCGCCATCCAGCCGAGACCGAGCCGCCAATTGCCGCTCGCTTCGGCGATCAGCGGCGATAATTGGGCGCCGATGGCGCCACCGCCCATCAGGCACGCCGAGAACAGCCCCATGGCGAAGGGCGTCCTGTCGAGGAAATGCGCCTTGATGCGCCGCGGGAAAACCGCCTGGAGGAGCGCCACGGCCAGGGCGCAAAGCGTCGTGGTGGCGATCAGAACGCTGCCGCTATCGGTCGTCATCCTCCAGCCGGAGAACAAGCCGAGCGCGGTCAGCGCCCCGATGATGACCCAGCGGTCCTCGGCGATTTTTCGCTGAATGGCGGGGCCGACGAAGGCGCACAGCCCCATCGCGGCCATGGACAGGCTCGCGAACAGGGACATGCCCTGATCGCTGAGCCCCGTCGCCGCGTGGATATCCGAAGCCAAGGGAGCCACGCCGGTGAGGAAAGGCCTGAGATTCAGGCCGATCAGCACGACCGCGAGATACATTGCAGCTCCTGAGGCGCGCATGCGATGGCCGGAAAGACATCGATCGCATGGTTCGCACCGGTGGATTACCAGGCCGGAAGCGGGCGGTAGCGCCGGTCGGCCACGACGTCGCGCACGAACCGCGCGCCGGCCGTGGCTTCCTCCCGCAGCCGCTCGATGTCAATCGTCGGGAACTCCCCGTCCGAATAGAGAACCTTGCCGGCGACGATCGTCGACTTGACCTCGGCCCGCGAGGCGTAGCGCAGCAGCTCGCTTGAGAGATGCTGCGAGGACATCATGTGCGGCCCGCTGCCGTCGAGCACGACCATGTCGGCCGCCTTGCCGGGCTCCAGCGAACCGATGAGATCGTCGCATCGCAGCACCGAGGCGGCCTCGATGGTCGCCATGTCGATGATCTCGCCGGCGGACAGAAATTCGGCGTCGTAGCTCGACACGCCCCATTTGGCGCCATGGATCAGCCAGGCGGCCCGCATGTTCACGAAGATGTCGTTGGCCTGGTTGTCGCAGCCGAGCGCGACGCGGATGCCCGAAGCCCGGAAGCGCGGCAGGTTGGGAATGGCATTGAGATTGGCGACGCATTCCACCGGGGAGTGCGCGAGGCCCGCCCCGCCGCGGGCCAGGAGCTCGATCTCCTTCTCGCTCGCCAGCACGGCATGGACCGCGACGAGATGCTCGTCGATGACGCCGAGATCGGCGAGCCGTTCGATCGGGCGGCGCCCGAAGGCGGCGAGGCAGAACTCGACCTCCTCGCGATCCCTGCCGATATGGACCTGGATCGTCGCGTCATGCCGGCGCGCGAGCTCGGCCCCGCCCTTGAAATAGGCCTCGGAGAAATTCATCAGCGCGGAGACATTGACCGCCCCCCGGATCAAGCCCTCCCCGCGCGCCGGGTGCCGCTTCAGGAAATCCTCGGTCGCGAGAAGCTCCTTCTCGGCCTGCCCTTCCCGCGCCTTGTACCAGGAGCGATCGGTGATCTGGCTGTAGAGCGCCGCGTGGTGGAAATCCTGGTCCGCCGCGCCCCGCGCCATCACGCAACGGATTCCGGTCTCCTCGATCGCCTCGACGATTGCCGGCTCATGCGCAGGGTTCAGGGTTCCCTCGCACATCGTCGTGATGCCGGATCGCAGCAGTTGCGCGGCGATGAGCCTGACGGTCGTGGCGGCCTGCTCGGGGTTCAGAGAGCGCTGGGCCGGGCTGTAGATGCGCGGGATCATCGGCAGCTCGCCGCTGGTCAGCGAGCGGACGAAGCACTGGGTGCAATGCGTATGGGCGTCGATGAAGCCCGGCATGATGATGGAGTGGGCGTCACCTAGGACCTGGTCGCAGCGGAAGCGCGACGCGATCTCCTTGCGCGGACCGACAGCGAGGATGCGGCCGGCCCGGGAGACGGCCATGCCGTCGTCGATGACGGTCCGGTCCTTGTCCATGGTAACGATGCGACCGCGCACCGCGAGGTCAACGCTCTCTAGCTCCACTGTCTCAGCCCTCTCGACACTAGACGATAAACGGTTCACCCGGCCGCAGGGTCTCGTAGGTCTGCGCGACCGTTTCCATGTGGGACATCACCGCCTGCCAGGCGGCATGCGCATCGCGCCGGGCGATCGCTTCGACGATCTCGCGGTGCTGCTCGCTGAAGAACGCCCTGCGATCGGGGCGGAGCACCGCGCGGCGCATGGCCCCCCAGACGATCTTCTTGCGTGCCTGGTTGACGGTCTCGAACAGCTCCGTTGCGAGCGGGTTGCCGCTGCCCTGCGCGATTGCCCGATGAAAGGCTTCGTCGAAGACTTCGTAGTCATCCATGTTCCTCGCCGCGGCGCAGCGCCGGCAGGTGGCCTGGATCTCGGCGATCTGCGAAGGAGTGGCGTTCACGGCCGCGAGCGACGCAAGCGATGGCTCGACCATCCGGCGGGCATCCAGGATGTGCCGCGGGCTGCAGAAGTCCGTGACGTCGGTCGCGAGCGGCTCGGCCTCGCTGCGGCGGCCGCGGAAGGTGCCGCGGCCGACATGTCGCCAAAGCGAGCCCTTCGCCTCGAGCCGCTCCAGGGCCTGTCTTATGGCGTGCCGGGTCACCTGAAAGCGCTCGGCGAGCTCCCGTTCCGTGGGCAATTTCGCCCCCGTTCGATCTGCCGCAGCCGCCATCATCGCCTCGATGCCCTCTTCCAGAGCCGATCTAATCTCGTTCGTGATCCGCTGGCGAGTCATAATTGCAACCAATGATTTGCTTTGGTTGAAATCAAATGCTCAAGCCTTGCTCACAAAGTCAAGATTCTTCGGCACGATTCAGAGTTGACAGCGACCAAGACAGATATTCAAGTAAGCGCCAACAATCTGGATGCGAGCCAAATCGCAACCAAAAATGCAACCAATCCAACGGGGAACGGAGGTTGTCGCCATGGCAAACCGCAGCATGCTCGGCCTGAGCATGGCGCTGGTCGGACTGATCGCGCCGCAAATCGCATCCGCAGATTCGATCACGGTCGCCAATAACGGCGGCGCCGCCGGGGCCGGCTATCGCGAGGCCTATTACAAGCCCTTCACCGCCAAGACCGGGCACACGATCGTCGACGATCAGTTCAGCCAGGAGCTCGCGAAGATCCGCTCGCAGGTCGAGACGGGCAATCTCGTCTGGGACGTGGTCAGCGTGACGGCGATCAACGAGGCCACGGCCTGCGACGAAGGCCTGCTCGAGCGCATCGACTGGTCAAAGCACCTCGACCCGAAGGATTTCGCCGATGTCGGCGGCTTCGGCCAATGCGGCCTGCCCAACAATTTCGTCTCCGGCGGCCTCGTCTACGACTCGAAGCGCTACGAAGGCGGCGAAGCGCCGAAGAGCTGGGCCGATTTCTGGGATGTGAAGAAGTTTCCCGGCAAGCGCGGCCTGCTCTATCGCGCCGAGCAGACGCTGGAAGTCGCGCTCATGGCCGACGGCGTGCCCCCGGCCGACGTCATGAAGGTCCTCTCTGCGCCCGGCGGCGTCGACCGTGCCTTCAAGAAGCTCGCGGAGCTCAAGCCGCACATCAAATGGTGGAAGAGCGGCGACGAGTCCATGCAGGCCATCCTGACCGGCGAGGTCGTCATGACCTTCGCCTGGAACGGCCGGGTCGGCATGGCGAACCGCGCCAACAACCGCCAGCTCAAGATCGAATTCGGCGCCGGCCACGTGTCCGGCAGCCAGATGATCGCGGTGATGAAGGGGACCAAGAAGAAGGACGTCGCGGTCGACTTCATCAAGCTCGCATCGTCGCCGGAGCCACAGGCGAACTTCGCGCGCGCCATCGACTATGCGCCGGTGAATGCCAAGGCCTACGCCTTCCTGACCGAAGCCGAGCGCGCGACGCTGCCCGCCGGGCACATGAAGCTGGCGTCGCTGCAGAGCGGGACGGTCTATCTCGACTTCTGGCTCAACAACGGCGACGCGCTGCTCCAGCGCTTCATCACCTTCGCCGCGCAATAGCACTCGGATCCAGGGAGACTACCGATGCGGCCGGTTCATGCTGCGATCGCGACCGCGATCGCCCTTACCTTCTCACAGGCGCAGGTTCTCGGCGCCGAAACGCTGACGATCGTCACCCAGGGCGGCCAGCCGGGCGATGTCCAGAAGAAGACGGTCTTCGAGCCCTTCACGGCCGAAACCGGGATCCAGATCAGGGTCGACACGTTCAATCAGGAGCTGGCGCGGCTGCGCACGCAGGTCGAGACGGGCAACCTCGTCTGGGATGCGGTGAGCCTCAACCCGATCAACGAGGTCGCCGGCTGCGAGGAAGGCCTGCTCGAAAAGATCGACTGGTCGAAACACGCCAGGCCTGAAGCCTTCGAAGCCGTAGGCGGCTTCGGCGAATGCGGAGCGCCCTACCTCGCCTCGCCCGGCGCTCTCGTCATCGACTCCGACAAGCTGAAGGGCGACGCGGCGCCGAAGAGCTGGGCCGATTTCTGGAACGTCGCCAAGTTCCCCGGCAAGCGCTCCCTGATGTACCAGCCGGACCAGACGCTCGAGATCGCGCTCATGGCGGACGGCGTCGCGCCCTCCGATGTCGTCAACGTCCTCACGGGACCAGGTGGCGTCGACCGCGCTTTCAGGAAGCTCGCCGAACTCAAGCCGCACATCAAATGGTGGAAGAGCGGCGACGAGTCGATGCAGCTCCTGCTCACCGGCGAGGTCTCGATGGGCTATGGCTGGCTCGGCCGCGTCAACGCCGCCAACAACTCCAACAACCGCAAGCTGCGCATCGTCTGGGATGCCGGCTACACCAACGCCCTGATCTTCCTGGGCGTCATGAAGGGCTCGCCGCGCAAGGAGGCGGCGATCCGCCTGATCGCCTACCAGCTTTCGGCGCCCGTCCAGGCCCGGCACATGGAGGCGCTCGGCAATCCCCCGGCCAATGCCGACGCCAACCCGCTGCTCAGCGAGGCGCGCCGCGGCAGCCTGCCGGACCCGAAATCGCGCAACGGCATGATGCAGGCAGGCTCCCGCTACATCAACTTCTGGCTCGATAACGGCGACGCCATCCGTCAACGCTTTGCGACCTTCGTAGCTCAATGACAGTCATGGCATCGATGTCATCCCAATCTGTGCCGGTCGCGACTGTCGAGAGTTCGCGGCTGGCGGCTCAGGTGAGTGCTTCCGAGCGGAAGCATCTGATCAAGATGCTGGCGCTGCTTGCCCCGAGCGTGATCTTCACCGCCCTGTTCTTCGTGCTTCCGCTCGCACTATTCATGTTCAGGAGTGTCGACAACCCCGAGATCCAGACCTATCTGCCGCGCACCGCCGAGGTCATGCGAAGCTGGTCGGGCAAGGGTGAGCCGGATGAAGCGGCCTTCGCGGCCATCGCGGCGGATCTGAATGCCATTCGCGGGCAGCCGTCGCTCGGGCTGATCGGGCGGCGGCTCAACTATGCCATGCCTGGCGCTCGCGGCCTTCTAACCAAGACGGCAAGGCGCATGCCGATCGCCGAAGGCGCGTCCGCGCGGGACGCGCTGATCGCGATCGACCTGCAATGGGCAGAGCCGGCGCTATGGGGCGTGCTGCACCAGCAATCCGGACGCCTGACGGACTTCTATCTCCTCACGGCGCTCGATCTCCAGAAATCCCCCGAGGGTGAGCTCCAACGCGTCGCGCCGGACCAGCGCATCTTCATCGACCTCTATGGCCGGACCCTGTCCGTGAGCCTGACCGTCACAGCCCTGTGCCTGCTCATCGGCTTTCCGGTCGCCGCCGTGATGGCGAGGGCCGGCAAGCGCGCGGCCAGCTGGATGCTGATGCTCGTCCTGGTGCCGTTCTGGACATCGCTGCTGGTGCGCAGCACCGCCTGGGTGATCCTTCTCCAGAACGAGGGCCTCGTGAACAAGACGCTGATGGCGCTCGGCATCATCAACTCGCCCCTGCCGCTGGTGTTCAACCGGGCGGGCGTGCTGATCGCCATGGTCCACGTCCTGCTGCCCTACGCGATCCTGCCGATCTACAGCGTGATGAAGGGCATATCCGGCAACCATCTGCGCGCGGCCGCATCGCTCGGCGCTTCGCCGCTGCGTGTCTTCCGGACGGTCTATCTGCCCCTGACGCTGCCGGGGGTGGCCGCCGGCGGAACGCTGGTCTTCGTCCTGTCGGTCGGCTTCTACGTCACGCCGGCGCTCGTCGGCGGCCCGGGCGACCAGATGATCGGCTACTTCATCGCCTACTTCACCAATTCGGCGGTGAACTGGGGCCTGGCCTCGGCGCTCGGCGCCTTCCTGCTGATCGTCGTCGCAGCGATCTATCTGGCGCTGGGCAAGCTCGTCGGCTTCAACCGTCTGCGGGTGCGCTGACATGCGATCGACCTCTTCCATCACCCTCACCGAACGGCTCGCGCTCGGCGGTGCCCGCGTGTTCGCCTTCGCGGTTCTCGCCTTCCTGGTCGCGCCTATCTTCGTTGTGTTTCCGCTGTCCTTCACGGCCGGCCAGCTCCTGGTGTTCCCGCTGCCGGGCTGGTCGCTGCAATGGTATCGCGAGTTCTTCACGAGCCCGCTCTGGACCGGAGCGCTGCTCAACAGCCTGTTCGTGGGCATTGTGACGACGATCGCCGCGACGGTGCTCGGGACGATGGCCGCGCTCGGGCTGCACGGCGCGCGATTCCGGCTGAAGCCCTTCATCATGGCCCTGCTGGTCACGCCGATTGCCGTGCCCGTGGTCATCATCGCGGTCTCGGCCTTCTACTTCTTTGCCGCGGTCAACCTCGTCGGCACCTATATCGGCCTGATCCTGGCCCATATCGCGCTGGCCCTGCCATTCGTGGTGATCACTGTCTCGGCGACGCTGCAGGGCTTCGACCCGAACCTTCCCCGGGCCGCCGCCAGCCTGGGCGCCTCGCCCCTGCGCACGCTGCGGACCGTCACCCTGCCGATCATCGCACCCGGCGTGGCATCAGGCAGCGTCTTCGCCTTCGTCACCTCGTTCGACGAACTCGTCATCGCCCTCTTCATCACCAGCCCGCAGCAGCGCACCTTGCCGCGACAGATCTTCAGCGGCGTGAGCGAGAACATTTCGCCCACGATCACCGCGGCCGCCGTCGTGCTGCTGATGGTCTCCGTCGTCCTGATGCTGGTGATGGAGTGGCTTCGCGCACGGTCGGAGCGGATGCGCCGGCCCGGAGGTACAGATCAATGACCGAGCAGATCGCCGACCTCGTCATCTCCGGAGGCCTGGTCGTCGCCTTCGACGGCGAGCAGCATCGCTATCTTGAAGGCGGCTCGATCGCGATCGCCGGCGACGAGATCCTCTCTGTCGGCAGGGATTTCCCGGGACCGGCCAAGCGCAGGATCGATGCTCGCGGGCTGATCGCCATACCCGGCCAGATCAGCACGCACGCCCATATCGGCGCGCATGAAGGGCCGCGACTGCTGGTCGACGGCGGGCGCAGGGAGTTCGTCAGATCGAGCTTCCTGCACTTCCTTCCCCAGAACCGGGTCGGCCGCCCCGGCTTCCTCGCGCCGCAGGATGCGCGGGCCTCGCTGCGCTACGGTTTTGCCTCGCTGCTGCGCAACGGCGTGACGACCGTGGTCGCCTTCGCCCCGGCCGGTCCACGCGACGGCGAGATGATGCTGGAGACCGCTCGGGAATTCGGCATCCGGCTGGTCTGGAGCCCTGTCGTGACGGGAGGGCGCTACTGGCTGGAAGAGGATGGCAAGGTATCGAGCGAGCTCGATACGAAAGCCGGTTTCCAGTCACTCGAAGCCACGGCTCGCTTCATCGAACGCCTGCCGAAAACGGCGGACGCGCGCGTCTCGGGGCTTGTCGCGCTCGATGAATATTACCTCTCGACGCCGGAGCTGCGGAAGGAAGCCAAGAAGGTCGCCACCGCGCTCGGCGTTCCCTTCACCCTGCATTTCGTGGAGCAGCACCGCGAGTTCTACGAGACCATGGGCCAAACCGGCCTGACGCCGGTGCAATGCCTGGCGCAGGAGGGCGTTCTCGACGCCGGCACGATCCTCGCGCACTGCGTCTACATCTCGACCCATAGCGCCATCGGCTATCCAGTCGAGAACGACATCGCGATCCTCGGCGCGACGGGCGTCAATGTCGCGCATTCGCCGGTTGCCTTTGCGCGCCGCGGCATCGCGCTCGAGAGCTTCGACCGCTTCCGCCGCGCCGGCGTGAACGTCGCGCTCGCGACCGACACCTACCCGCTCGACATGTTCGCGGAGATGCGGATGGCGTCGCTGATGAACAAGCTCGCCGATGGAAACTTCGAGGCGGGCGCCGCCGCCGATGTCTTCCGGGCCAGCAACCTCGCCGGCGCTTCGGCACTCGCCCGCCCCGATCTCGGCCACCTGGAGTCGGGCGCGAAGGCCGACATCGTCCTGGTCGATCCCCGCTCCCTGTCGTTCGGGGCCAATCCCGACCCGATCAGGGCGCTGGTCCACCTGGCCGGGCCCGATCGCGTCAGCAGCGTCATCGTGGACGGAAAGGTCCTGGTCGAAGGCGGGCGCCTCCTCGTCGCCGACGAGGACGAGATCCTCGCCGAGGTCACCGCATCGAGCCAAGCGGTCTGGGACGCCCATCCCAGCCACGACATCCTCGGCCGGACCGTGACCGAACGCTTCCCCCCTTCCTTGCCCCTCTGGGCGGAGTAACTCATGAGCATCCAAGCCATGGCGACCGACGCCGCACCGGCCAGCGAGCCGCTGGTTCGCTTCTCGCATGTCCAGAAGAGCTATGACGGACAGTCGCTCGTCGTTAAGGACCTCAATCTCGACATCGCCCGCGGCGAGTTCCTGACGCTGCTCGGACCGTCCGGATCGGGAAAGACCACGAGCCTGATGATGCTCGCCGGCTTCGAGGCCCCGACCAATGGCCGGATCACCTTGCAGAGACGCGAGATCACGACCCTGCCCCCCTACAAGCGGGGCATCGGCATGGTCTTCCAGAACTACGCGCTCTTCCCGCACATGACGGTCTCCGACAACGTCGCCTATCCGCTACGCGCGCGGAAGATGCCCGAAGTCGAGATCGCGCAGCGGGTCACGGCGGCGCTCGACATGGTCAAGCTCGGGCCGTTCGGCGCAAGGATGCCGGCGCAGCTTTCAGGCGGCCAGCAGCAGCGCGTCGCGCTGGCGCGCGCCCTCGTCTTCGAGCCGGAGCTGATCCTGCTCGACGAGCCCCTGGGGGCGCTGGACAAGCAGCTGCGCGAGCGCATGCAATACGAGCTCAAGCAGATCCACGAGCGCCTCGGCGTCACCATGGTCTATGTCACGCATGATCAGGAAGAAGCCCTGACCATGTCCGACCGGATCGCCGTTTTCGACCAGGGCCGGATCCAACAGCTCGCGCCCCCCGAAGAGCTCTATGAGAGCCCGGCGAATGCCTTCGTCGCCGGCTTCATCGGCGAGAACAACACGCTCGAAGGCGAAGTCGTTGCGAGCGCGCAGCGCACGGTCACGGTTCGCCTGGCCCCGGACATCCTCGTGACCGCGACCGCCATCGATCCGCTCGGGGTCGGCGACCGCGCGGTGCTCTGCCTGCGCCCCGAACGCATCAGCCTGGCCCCCGAGGCGGCAGACAACGTCTTCACCCTAATAGTCGAACGGCAGGTCTATCTCGGCGAAGCCACGCGCGTCGTCTTCAGCCTCGGCGGCCAGGAGCTGATCGCGAAGGGCGACCCGATGAAGGTGCCGGTCAGCATCGCCCGCGACGCTTCGGTGAAGGTGGGCTGGCGCACCGCCGACTGCCGGGCCTTCCGCAAGGAATGACGACGGTGCCATTGCGAGAATTGGCCGAGAGCGCCCACCCGGTGATCGTGCGCGGACGGCATATCCTGTGCGGCATAGACGACGACCGGGCGGAGCTGCATGCGGGCGATGCGCTGCTGGTCTCGGGCGGTCGCATTGCCGAATTCGGCTTGTTCGAGCAGCTGTCGATGGCCAATCCCGGAGCCGAGGTCTTCGGATCTGCCGGCGACATCGTGATGCCGGGACTGGTGAACGCTCACCACCATACCGGGCTCACCCCGCTCCAGCACGGCACGCCTTTCCTGCCGCTCGAGCTCTGGCTGCCGCGCTTCATCGGCTGGCGATCGGTCGATCCGTATCTCGACACGCTCTACTCGGCCATGGAGATGGTGGAATCGGGCGTCACCACCGTCCAGCACATCCATGGCGGACCGACAGGGCCGCGCGAGGGTTGGCTCGCCGCGCCGGACGCGATCATGCGCGCCTATCGAGACATCGGCATGCGCGCCTCCTACTCCTTCATGTGGCGCGACCGGAACAGGTTCGTCTACGGCGCGCAGGAGGCCTTCCTGGCGTCGCTGCCCTCAGAGCTTCGCGCGCCTCTCGAGGGCATGATTTCCACGACACCCAGCTCGGTCGAGGACCTCACTGCGCATTTCGAGGCCCTGCATGACCGGTTCGGCACCGCCGAAGATGGGCTGAGCTGCGTGCAGCTCGCGCCGGCTAACCTGCAATGGTGCACGCCCGAAAGCCTGATCGCGCAGCGCAAGCTGGCGGAGCGTTATGATGTCGGCCTGCACATGCACCTGCTGGAGACACCCTATCAGCGGCATTTCGCTCAAGCTGACACCGGCGGCAGCGCGGTCCGGCACCTTGCCGATCTCGGCCTGCTCGGCCCGAAGATGACGATCGGCCACGGCATCTGGTGCACCGAAGCCGATATCGATCTCCTCGCGAAGACCGGGACCTGCGTCTGCCACAACGCCAGTTCCGGCCTGCGCCTGCGCAGCGGTGTCGCGCCGGTGAAGGAGTTCCAGCAGGCCGGCATCACGGTGGCGTTGGGTATCGACCAGGCCGGCATCAACGACGACCGCGACATGCTGCAGGAAATGCGTGTCGCATGGAATCTCCAGCGCTCGCCCGGCCATGATTTCGAGCCGCTCTCCGAACGCCAGATCTTCCGGATGGCGACCGAGAACGGCGCCGCCACAACCGGCTTCGGCCGGCTGATCGGCCGTCTGGAGGTCGGCAGGGCGGCAGATATCGTCATCGTCGACGGCGCCTTGCTGTCGAGGCCATACCTCGATGGCGACACCGACATTGTCTCGGCGCTCGTCCAGAGGGCAAAGTGCGGCATGATCCGCGATGTCCTGATCGACGGCCGCCGGGTGCTGAGCGACGGCAAGATCACCGCCATCGACAAGGAGGCGGTGCTTACCGAGCTTGGGAGGTCGCTGCAGCGCCCACCGACCGAGGCGGAAGCCACCCGGCGCAGCCTGGCGACGGCGCTTCATCCCTATCTGCGGCGGTTCTATCAGGACTGGCCGATGCCCGCGCCCGAAACGGGCTTCCGCAGCTTCAATGCGAGATATTGATGACCGCGACCTCCGATCTGACCCTCGACAATGCCCGGCTCGCCGATGGCCGGCTGGTTTCCATCGAAATCTCCGGCGGCAGGATTATCGCCATACGTTCCGCAGGTGATCCGATGCAGCGTGGCCGGGAACTGGACCTGAGCGGCCAGCTCGTCCTGCCCGGCCTGACCGACGGCCATGTCCATCTCGACAAGACCCTGCTGGCCCTGCCCTGGCGCCCGCATCGCTCCGCGCCGTCGATCCGGGCGCGCATCGACGACGAGAAGGCGCACCGCCGCGCCAATCCGGCCTCCCTTGTGGAGCGTGGCGCCGAGAAGCTGCTCGAGACCGCGCTGCGCCTCGGCACGACCAGCCTTCGGACCCATGTCGACATCGACGAGGTCTCAAAGCTCGATACGCTGAAGGAGGTGCTGGAGCTGCGCGAGCGCTGGGCGGACCGGGTTCAGATCCAGATCGTCGCCTTTCCGCAGAGCGGCGTCGTGACCTGCCCGGTCGCCGCCGAGTACATGGAGGAGGCCCTGCGCATGGGCGCCGATTTCATCGGCGGGCTCGACCCCCTCGGCATCGATGGCGACCAGAAGGGCCAGCTCGACGTCATCTTCGGCCTGGCCGAGCGCTATGGGCGCGGGCTCGACATCCATCTCCATGATGGCGGCGAGACCGGCCTCGCCGAGATCGACGATATCGTGGCCCGCACGCGCGCCGCCGGCCTGGAAGGACGCACGACGATCAGCCACGGTTTCGCCCTCGCCGATGCCGCGCCCGCCCGCCTCGAGGCGACTGCACAGGCCTTGCGCGAAGCGAAGGTCACGATCCTGTCGAGCATCCCGGGCGGTGACCGCTGCCCACCTATTCCAAAGCTGCGCGAACTGGGCGTCGACGTCTTCTTCGGTTCCGACAATATCCGCGATTGCTGGAACCCCTCCTCCGTTATCGGCATGATCGACCGGATGATGCTCGCGACCTATCGCTTCGGGCTGCGGCGCGACGAGGACATCGCGGCGCTGCTCGACCATGCCACGACGATCCCGGCACGCGTCGCGGGGCTGGGCGACGGCGAGATCAAGGTTGGCGCACGCGCCGACCTGATCGCCTTCGAGGCGCTTCACCTGCCGCAGATCGTCGTCGAGCGTCAAATGCCGAGCATGGTGATCGCAAACGGAGCGATCGTTCACGGATGATCTGCGCGGCGGTTGGCCGGCAACGGCGACGGTTCGCAGGACAGCATTGCCGCGCTTGGCCAGGAGCGGCCGCGCGCCCGGCTCGAAAGCAGCTCCAGTTTTTCGAGGCCTTAGACCAGCGCCTGCTCCTTCCTGCCCAAGAGCGTGAACAGAACGGCCGGCGGCAGGAAGGTCGGCAGGCTCAGCACCGTGCCGCGCGCCGATACTACGGCCAGATTGTCGTTCAAGGCCTCGTTGAAGATCTCGATCGCGACCGCGGCCGTCGTTCCCGACTGCAGGTTCAGCGTCGCGCTCGCGGATCATGTTCGATTAGGTTGGGAACAGGCCCGACTGGATCGCCGGCGCTCAGTTCATCTGCAAGCGCACGGTTGGCAAACCCCGACGATGCCCGGACCTGTCGATCGATCTGCCGATGTCATGATGCCGTGGTCGGATGCAACCTCACCTCCCTGGTCACCCAGGGCATCAGCTCGCCGAACATCGGCATGTAGACATCGCGGAAGATGGCCCGCGAGACGTCGGCGACCTTGGCGGGCAATGGGCCAAGCTCGCCTGCGCGGGCCACAATCGAGATCGGCCGGCTGAAGGCCGGGCCGGGAAAGCGGCGCAGCTCGATCGCCGAAAGATGGCTGATGCTGCGTGCGATCGAGGTCGCGGGCAGGAGGGCCCAGCCGAAGCCCCCTGCGACCATCGCCGCAACCGAGTCTACGCTGTCGAAGGCGAAGGCGAATTCCGGCTCCAGCTTCATCCGCCTGAGATGGCGGTCGATCAGCCGGCCGAGATCGCTGCTGAGGCTGTTGCGCACGAAGGTACTCTGCATCGCATAGGCCTTGAAGGCGGCAAGGTCGGACAGATCCGGCGCCCCCTTCGGCACGAGTAGCGCAATCGGTTCGTCCATCACGTCATGGCGTTCGAGGCCTGCCGCATCGTCGAAGCGGCCGGCAGCGACCAGCAGGTCGAGGCTGCGGTCCAGCAGACGCGCGCGCAGTCCGGTGTTGAAGTCGGTCGAGATCGAGAACGCCCGAATCTGCTTCTTCGCGCCCCTGATGAAGTGGGGCAGGAAATGGATCGCCAGCGAGTCGATCAGGCCGATCCGGATGCTCGGCAACAGCGCGTCGAAGCCGAGGCGGACATCGGCATCGAGCACCTTGGCCTGCCTGATCATCAGCTCGGCATGGCGCCGAACGATGCTTCCGAGCACGGTCGGCATCGTCGGCCGGCGGGAGCGATCCAGCAGCGGTGCGCCGAAATGGCGCTCGAGCTGGGTCAGCGCATGCGACACGCCGGAGGGGGTGATGCCGACATCGCGTGCTGCGAGGGAGAGACTGCCGCGCTCGCAGATCGCGGCGAAGATCGCGAGCTCGCGCAGGTGAAGGTTGAGGAAGGCCTGCTCCATCGGCTCAGCATAGCGCTTTTTGTTGAGTGTCTGTCACTTGAATCATGAGCTTCTCGCATCATGCTCACTGATGCCTCGATGGAGGCATAGTGTAAGATATTGCGATATAACAGTTTAGTTCTTTTCTGTTCGGCGCGGGACCTATCGGCGCCCATTTCTTGAGCAAGTCATCGATTGCCCGGCCCCGGGCTGGCGCCTAAGCCTTCTCCGCTCTTCGAAGACGCCCGCATGACAACGATCGGGCGGGCACTTGGCGGTAAGGGGAACTGTCCATGCTTTTGACGCGTCGTGCATTGAACCGCGGAATCCTGGGGGCCGGCCTGCTGGGTGTTTCCGGCCGTAGCGCCAGCGCCGAGACCACGCTGGAGCGCATCAAGAAGGCCGGCGAACTGGTCGTCGCCACCGAGGGCCAGTACCCGCCCTTCGAATTCGTGCGCGACGGCAAGCTCGTCGGCCTCGGCCGGGACCTGCTCGAGGAGGTTACCGGCAAGCTCGGCGTCAAGCTGAAGCAGCTCGACCTGCCCTTCCAGGGCATCCTGCCTGGCCTGATCGCCAAGAAGTTCGATCTGGTCGCCACCTCATTGGGGCTGACCGAGGAACGGGCCAACCGCTACGCCTTCACCATGCCGACCGGCATCAGCCAGGCCCACGTGCTCAAGCGCAAGGGCAATGCCGCCATCTCCTCGCTGGCCGATCTCAACGGCAAGGTGGTCGCGACGCAGCTCGCCTCTTCGGTCGAGCCGACCGCCAAGGCTCTGGACGAGAAGCTGAAGGCCGAGGGCGGCAAGGGTTTCGGCGAGCTCAAGCTGTTCCCTGCCTTCTCCGACACCTTCCTGGCCGTGGGCAGCGGCGTCGTCGACGCCGCGATCGCCAATCTGCCGTTGATGCTGCTGCTGATGCGCGACCGGCCGGGCGTCTTCGAGATCGTCGGGCCTGCGACCGAGCGGAAGACCTATCTCGCCTGGGCGACCCGTCCGGAAGATGCCGAGCTCCGCGACTTCGTCAACGGCGTGTTCAGGGAGCTGCGGGCCAGCGGGAAGATGGGCGAGCTGCAGGAGAAATGGCTCGGCATCAAGCTGGACCTGCCCGATACCAGCTACCTGCCGGCCGGTGCGCTCTAGCACGAACGCGCAGGCGCTCCCGCAATGGACTTCAGTGTCGAGGCCGCACTCGCCGCCTTGCCTGCGCTGCTGCGGGCGACGGGCACGAACATCGCCATCGCGGCCGCCGCGATGGCTCTCGCCCTTGCCGGCGGCATCCTGCTGACCATCCTGCGTTCGTTGAAGATCGCGCCGGTCAATCTGGCGATCGGCGTCGTGATCAGCTTCATCCGCGGCACGCCGGTTCTGATCCAGATCTTCCTGTTCTATTACGGGCTCCCGGCACTCGGCCTGCAGCTCGATCCGCTGACCGCGGGCATCTGCGCGATCGCCTTCAACAGCACGATCTTCATCAGCGAGATCATGCGCGGTGGCCTCGCCGACATGGATCCCGGCCCGGTCGAGGCGGCGATCGCGCTCGGTCTCAAGGCCCGCGCGATCTGGGGCAAGGTGGTGATCCCGCAGCTCCTGCTGCGCATCCTGCCGCCGCTGGTCAACGAGGCGACCATCATCCTCAAGGGCACGGCGCTGCTCTCGGTCATCACCGTGGTGGAGCTGTTCCGCACCGCCCAGCAGATCTCGGCAACGACGTTCCGGCCGTTCGAGACCATGCTCGCGGCGGCCGCGATCATTCTCTTGCTCAACGTCCTCGTCAGCCAGTTCGGCGGCATGCTCGAGCGCCGGCTCGCGGTACGGAGGGGCTAGGATGGCGCTCGACCTCTCGATCATCGCCGACAATGCAGGACTGTTCGCCAAGGGCGCGGTCGCAACCGTCTACATCTCGCTCGCGGCCATCGCCGCCGGGCTGCTCATCGCCTTCCCGGTCGCGCTCCTGCGGCTTTCGCCCCGCCGCGTGATGAGCTGGCCGGCGATGGCCTATGTCGAACTCTTCCGCAACATCCCGTTCATCGTGATGCTGTCGCTGTTCTTTTACGGGCTGCCCTTCTTCGGGCTCAGGCTACAGCCGATGACGACCGGCATCGTCGCGCTCGCATTGTTCGGTAGCGCTTATTTCGCCGAGATCGTTCGCGGCGCCATTCTCTCCGTGCCGCGCGGCCAGATGGAATCGGCCCGTGCCATCGGCATGTCCTATCTGCGGGCCCTGCGCGAGATCATCTTCCCGCAGATGCTGCGCTTCTTCATTCCGGCGGCGACCAACACCTCGATCTCGCTCGTGAAGGAGAGCGCCGTGCTGGCGACGCTCTCGGTCGCCGAACTGACCTATCAGGGGTTGATCGTGCAGGGCCAGACCTACGCGCCCTTCGAGGTCTTCCTGGCGACGGCGGCGATCTACTGGGGCCTGACCGCGCTGCTGGCGGCGGGTTTCCGCGCCTCGGAACGGCGACTGGGCGGCCAGGGGCGACGCGGCTTCTCCTCGCGCCATCGCCTGGCGGCGCGCTATCTCTCGCTCGAGCCGGAGCCACGCTCATGACCGCGCTTCCCGTGCTGAGCGTGCGCGGACTGCGCAAGAGTTTCGGTGCCATGACCGCGGTCGCTGGCGTCGATCTCGATGTCGGGGCCGGCGAGATCGTCTGCATCATCGGCCCGAGCGGCTGCGGCAAGAGCACCTTCCTGCGCTGCATCAACTATCTTGAGCGGCCGGACGAAGGCACGGTCCGCATCGCCGGGGACTATATCGGCCGCGAGCCCGCCGCAGCCGGCGGGACGCGCCTGCAGTCCGGGCGCCAGATCGACCGGATGCGGCCGCGCGTCGGGCTCGTCTTCCAGCAGTTCCATCTCTGGCCGCATCTCTCCGCGCTGGAGAATATCGCCCGCGCACCGATCCGGCTGCGCGGCGTCGAGCGCAATGAGGCGGAGGCGCAAGCGCGCCGGCTGCTGGCCCGGTTCGGGCTCGCGGCCAAGGCCGACCGCATGCCCGCCGACCTGTCCGGAGGCGAGAAGCAGCGCGTCGCGATCGCCCGTGCGCTCGCCATGAAGCCGGAACTCATGCTGTTCGACGAGCCGACCTCGGCGCTCGATCCGGAAGTCGTCGGCGATGTGCTGCGCCTGATGAAGGAGCTCGCGGAGGAAGGCATGACCATGGTGGTCGTGACCCATGAGCTCGGCTTCGCGCGCAAGGTCGCCGATCGCATCGTCTTCTTCGACGCCGGCCGCATCGCCGAGATGGGGCCGCCGGACGAACTCATCGACAGGCCGCGTTCGGAACGCCTGCGGCTGTTCCTCTCTCACTTCCAATAGGCCGCCGCGGCGGCCCTCCTTCACGCCACCATCGAGGCCAAGATGACCGATACCCTGACCAGCGCGCCGGAGCATGGCCACGCCACCTTCCTGTTCTCCGAGCTCGCGCTCGATCTCGACAATCTGAAGGCCGACATCGCCTTCCTCGGCATTCCCTATGGCCACCCCTATACGATCAGGAATGTCAGCAACGACCAGTCGAACGGGCCGACCGCGGTGCGGCAGGCCTCGGACCGGGTCTCGCGCTCGCTCGAGCGCTATGATTTCGACATTGGCGGACCGCTCTTCGACGACAGGCCGATCCGCATGGTCGATTGCGGCGACGTGGTCGGGGAGATGCATGACCCGGCCTCGCACTCGCGGCGTGCCGAGGAGGCTATGCGCAAGATCGTCGCCTCCGGCGCGATGCCGCTGGTGATCGGCGGCGACCATGCGATCCCGATCCCGGTGCTCAAGGCGCTGGACGGGGAAGGCCCGCTCGTCCTCGTCCAGATCGATGCGCATATCGACTGGCGCGACGATGTCGGCGGCGTGCGCGAGGGGTTGTCCAGCCCGATCCGGCGCGCCTCGGAAATGGCGCATGTGACCGAGATCTTCCAGATCGGTATCCGTTCGCAGGGCAGCGCCCGGCGCGCCGATGTCGAGGCGGCAAAGGCCTATGGCGCCAACATCGTCACCGCCTATGAGCTGCACGATGTCGGCATGGACGCGATCCTCGCCCGCATTCCCGACAATGCCCGCTATTACATCACGATTGACGCCGATGGCCTCGATCCCTCGATCATGCCGGCGGTTGAGGGGCCTGCGCCGGGCGGCGTCACCTTCCATCAGGCCCGCAAGCTGATCCACGGGCTGGTCGGCAAGGGCCGGGTTGTCGGCATGGACATCGTCGAGATCACCCCCTCGCGTGACGTCAACCGGATCTCGGCGATCACGGCCGGCAGGCTGTTCCTCAACCTGATCGGTGCGGCCGTACGCGCCGGCTATTTCGACAAATGAGCTCTCGCGGCCAGCATGCTGGCCGCGACCCGCTCACCAGTTTCATGGAGCAAGACGTGACCGAAATGCGTGGTGCCGCCGACCGCCTGAACCGCGGCTTCGTCGGCGTGCCGACCTTCCTGCGCGCGAACTACTGCGCGGACGTGGCGGCCCTCGAGGCCGAGTTCGCCGTGATCGGCGTGCCCTTCGACGAGGGCTCGCCATTCGCGCCGGGCGCGCGCTTCGCGCCGCGCGTCATCCGCGAGCATTCGCTCCGTTTCGGCACTGGCGGCCTCTATGACATCGACAGCGACAGCGTCCTGGCGCCCGACTTCGTCACCACCGGTCGCCTCGTCGATTGCGGCGACGTCGACATCTGGCCGACCAATCCGGCCCGCACCTTCCATAACCTGACCCAGGCGGTGCGGACGGTGCTGGGGCGCGGGGGCAAGCCGGTGGTCATCGGCGGCGACCACTCGATCACCTTCCCGATCCTTCAGGGCTATGATCGGCCGGTCCATGTCGTGCAGCTCGACGCGCATATGGACTACGGCGCCGTCACCGAGGATCTGCGGCACACCAACGGCCAGGCCTTCCGGCAATTGCACGCGCTGCCGCATGTCGAGAGCCTGACCCAGATCGGCATTCGCAGCTTCAGGACGCGCGCCAGCGACGTGCGCGATGCACGCGCCAATGGCAGCACCATCGTCACCATGCCGAAGCTGCGGGAACTCGGCGCAGCCGGAGCGCTCGCCCATATTCCGGACGGCGCCTGCGTCTATGTCAGCATCGATGTCGACGCCTACGACATGACGCTGGTCCCGGGCTGCGTCTCAGCCGAGCCGGACGGCATGCGCTTCGACGAACTCTCCGGCATTCTCGACACGGCCGCGCGGCGTTTTGCCGTCGTCGGCTTCGATTTCGTCGAGGTCAATCCGCCGCTCGATGTCGGAACCGGCGTCACCTCCTATCTCGGAGCGCTGACGATCGCGAGATTCCTGAGCGCAATCGCGACCAAAGACAGGCCTTAGGGTGAAGGGGCCTGTTCGTCCTTCGTGAGCTGGTCCCACAGGCCCGCAAATAGCATTCTCAAGCCCGATTGATAGGTCCTGAGCACTAGAAGCCTCTGTCGGGCCTGCTGACCTGCGACGGGCTCGACACCGCCTGCGCCAGATCGAGCAGGGCCGGCGCAAGGCGGGTGCGCGCCTCTTCCACCGTGCACTGAGTCGTTACCACGGCCGTGCCGACCGCGGCGATCACGGCGCCGGTCGGCCCGAAGACGGGAGCGGCGAGCGAGATCTCGGTCTCGAAGGACTCGCGGTGTGTCATCGCGAAACGGTCGGCCCGGATCGTCTCGATACGCTTTTCCAGCGCCTCGCGCGTCACCAGGGTCTGGCTGGCATAGGCGACGGGCTGCGTCGCGTCGAGTATGCGGGAGCGCTCCTCAGGTGACTTATAGGCCACCATGGCCTGCCCGAGCGCACTGATATACCAGGGGAATTTCGAACCGGCGACGATGGTAGGGCTGACCACGTGACGGTTCCGGTAGCGGACGATGAAGATCACGTCCGTGCCGTCCATCTCGGCCAGATTGACCGCCTCGCCATAGCGGCTGTTCCACTCCAGCATATAGGGCGTCGCCCGCTCCAGCAGGGCGTGGCAGCGCAGGTAATTGGCGCTGAGTTGCAGCACCCGCGAGGTGAGGCTGTACTGCCGCGTCGCCTGGTCCTTCTGCAGGTAGCCGAGCGCAACCAGCGTCGCCGTGAAGCGCTGGGCAGCGCTCTTCTCGAGCCCGGTGACGGACGCCACCTGCGTCAGCGTCAGGCTGGGACGGCCGTCGTCGAAGGCCTGCAGGACGCTCAGCCCCTTCTCCAGCGACGAGTTGAAGAGGCCGGACTCGCCCGCAGGACGAGCCGTCTTTGCGGCAGATTTGCCACTGTTCATGCCGAGCCCTTAGCTTGGAAACCAGACGGTTCCACCTATGGCCGGCCGGATCAGGAATAGCAATATCCGACCGTTCTTATCGGCATGTGAAGCAATGACGTATCGTCAGCGCACCGTCGCATTGCTTTCGCGCGCCGCTTCGGCATCCCAGCTTCCGGCGGTCGACTGGGGCAGCTCGGTCTTGCGGATGCGCTGCGTCGGCCCGCGCGGGAAATCCGTGACGATCTCGATGAAGCGGGGCACCTGATAATAGGCGAGATGTTGCTTGCACCAGGCCAGGATGTCGGCTGGCGCGACCGCGGTATCTGGCGCGGCGCGCACGAAGGCCTTGATGTCCTGCTCGCCCATTTCCGAAGGCACGCCGATCACCGCCGATTCCTCGACCGTCGGATGGGCATTGATCACGCGCTCGACCTCCCAGGCCGAGACGTTCTCCCCCCGCCGGCGCAGCGCGTCCTTCTTGCGGCCCGAGAAGTAGAACTGGCCCTCGGCGTCGCGATAACCGAGATCGCCCGAGAAGACGCAGCCATCGCGCAGAACCTCGGCGGTCTTCTCGGGATTGCCGAGATATTCGAGCATGGTGATGCCGGCCTCCTTCGGCCGCAGCACGATCTCGCCGACCGTGCCGTCCGCGACCGGCTTCCCTTCCTCGTCGGCGATGAAGGCGTCGAACTCATCGACGGGCTTGCCGATCGCTCCGATCGGCCCGTCATGGTTGAGCATGGTAAAGTTGCCGGCCTCGGTGATGCCGTAGCCCTCGCGGATCGAGACGCCGAAGCGCTGTTCGAAGGTCTTCCAGCTCTGGGTCGGCGCCGCCGCCCCCCAGGCAATGCGGACCGGGTTGTCGCCGTCTTCGGGACGCTCCGGCTGCTTGAGCAACAGGTTCATCGCGCCGCCGAGATAGTGGAACTGCGTCGCGCCATAGCGGCGCATCTGCTCCCAGCATTGCGAGGCGCTGAAGCGCTCGACCATGCCGATGCGCACGCCATGCTGCAGGCTCATCAGCACCGTCATCCAGCCTGCGACGTGGAAGAAGGGCTCCCAGAGGAAGAGCACGTCACCGGGCCGGACCTCGGCCAGCAAGCCGGCATTCTTGGCGCCGATCTGGAACCAGCGCTCGGACAGCACGGCCCCCTTGGGCTCGCCGGTGGTCCCGGAAGTGTAGGAGACCATGCAGCGCCGATCGAGACCGCCGGCGACGTGCGGGGGGACCGCCCCGCCCTCCGCCATGACCTCGGCGAGGGGCTTGAAGCGCGGATCGCCGGCCGGCGTCTCGCCGCGCCAGAGCACGCCCTCGACGCGCGCATCGTCGGACAGCGCGCTGGCGAGCTCGACGAAGCCGCCATCGGCGATGATGAAGCGCGGCTGCGCGCTGGCGAGCTGGGTCCGGATGCCCAGCGCCTTGAGATGGATGCTGACCGGAACCACGATCGCGCCCAGCCAGGCCAGCGCGAAGAACAGGTAGATGTGCTCGGGCACGGTCGGCAGCATCAGGGCGACGCGGTCGCCCGGGCGGACGCCATGGTGCAGCAGCGCCGCCGCGCGGGCATCGACCTGCGCCTTGAGCTCGGCGAAGGTGATGACCTCGTCCCCGAACATCAGGAAGACATCTGCGCCATTGGTCGCGGCGCGCCGTTCCAACAGCTGCCTCAGCGTCTCGTTCATCGAAGCTTCTCCTTGCGCCACCATGGCGTGCACGCTTGGGGTCAGGCGGATTTGCGGGCGGCGCGGATGCGGAAGAACTCTTCCATGCACCGCTGCGGCTCGCCCGAGGCAAAGGCCTCGCGCTGGGCGTCCTCGGCAATCTCGAAGGCGCGGTCGAAGGCCGGCTGCGTCGCCTGGCGATAGGCGCGCTTCGTCAACCGCAGCGCGACGGGCGGCTTGCCGCCCAGTTCGCGCGCCAAGGCGATGCTTCGCGGCAGCACCTCCGCGGGCGGGACGATCTCGTTGAGCAGGCCGATATGCTTGGCTTCCTCCGCATCGATCAGGCGACCGGTCAGGATGAGATCCATGCTGCGGGCGATGCCGATCCGCTCGGCGAAGATGCCCCAGGGACCGGCGACGCTGGGGATACCGTTGTTGAGCTCCGGCTGGCCCATCGCCACGCCGGCATGGCCGATGCGGTAGTCCATCAGCAGCGCGACCTGGAAACCCGATCCGGCCGCCAGTCCGTTGAGGGCGGCGACCGTCGGCTTCTCGATGCCGCGGATGATTTCGTAGAAGTCCTTGACCTGCCGCACCCACTCGCTGGCGTCGTAGGTCAGCTCGAAGCCCTGCGATTCATTGAAGTCCTGCCCGGAGCAGAAGGCCCGCTCGCCAGCGCCGGTCATCACGATCGCCTTGACGGAATCGTCGCTGCCGAGCTGCGCCAGCATCTGGCCGAGGCTGTCTCGCATCGCGACCGTCCAGGCGTTCAGACGCTGCGGCTTGTTGAGCGTGACGATCGCGACGCCATCCTCATGGCGCAGAAGGAGTTCGGCATCGGTCATCGCAGGCCTCGCGAGGTTGCGCGACAGCGCCCCAATGAGCGAGTCGCTATCGAATATTGATAATCAATATCATATTATGACGATCACTGCGAAACCGGCAAGCCGGATTTTAGGTGACCGACGGTCCTTGCGCTGCGAGCCGGCCACCTTCGCCTCCTCGCAACGTTAGCGACAAAGGACATTGACAATCATTATTTGATATCTCTACTCATTATTAGATATCGATGAACCGGAGTCGAGGGCATGACCCAGAGCGAGATCGAGGAACTGCGGGCGGATTGCGGCCTCGCCGCGAAGTTCTGGGGCCGAACCTTCGGCGCCATGGGTGCGATCGTCTTCCGGGAGAAGGGCGAGGACGCGATCAAGCGGCTCTGGCAGCTGATGCTGCACCAGCACCAGCAGGGTTTCTACAAGCAGGGGCTGATCAAGCTCGGCATCTCGCCGGACGAGCCGCCGGCAGTCGCGGCGGGCAAGTACCACTGGTACACCAACCTGATCGGCGGCCTGACGATGGAATATGTCGAGGAGACGCCGAAGAAGGTCTGGATCCGCTACACCGCGCCGATGTGGACCTATCCGGGCACGTCGATGCTGGCCATGCCGGCCTCGCTCCGGCGCACCATCTTCTCGATCTGGCACCCCGCGAACGGCCGGATGATGGGCAATAAGCGCCTCGGCTGGGTCGCCACCAAATTCGTCATGGAGGGCGACCCCTATGACGAGGGCTATTTCTACGAATACGACCGCGATCTCGCACCGGGCGAGGAGCTGCGTTTCGAGCAGGTCGCGCATACGCCGGAATTCGACCCCGCCAAGGCGCCCCGCCTCGACGAGAGCCTGTGGCCAGAGCCGCGCATGCTGAAGGCGCGCCGCAACTGGTCGCGCGAATACGTCGCGACGACGCTAGACTGCCTCCGGCAGATGTATGGCCCCCACACGACCAATTATCTCTGGGAGCAGACGATGCGCGGCATGGCCGTGCAATATGCCAGGGAACTCAAGGCCGATGCCGGCGTCGACGGCAATGACGCCGAGGCGATCGCGACCTTCTTCGCCCGCATGCTCAAGGCCCAGGGTCAGGATTTCGCGCTGCAGCGCCTCAGCGACGACCGCTTCGCGATCACGCTCGGCTCATTCCTGCCCTTCCAGCCGGATGCGCCGGAGGCGTTGCGCCACGCCAGCTTCGCCTTCCAGAGCGTCGCGGCCTGGACGCTGAACGGCCGCGTCGCAGTCTCCCGCCAACCGAGCCCGGATGCGCGCAACCCGACCGGCGAGACCTGGGAAATCGCGAACGCCGGCCGCTGGCTCTACTGACGCCCGCCCAGACCAAGGCATTGCAGATCATGCAGCATATCGACACTGACCTCACGGTCAGCGATCTCCTCGACGCGCGCGTCCGCGAGCACGGCGACAGGGTGTTCTGTACCTGGCAGCAGGAACGCATCACCTATGCCGAACTCGGCGAACGGGTGGACCGGCTGGCCAACGGCCTGCTCGCGACCGGCATCACGGCCGGAAGCCGCGTCGCGGTCATGCTCGCCCATCATCCCGACCACATCCTGACCCTGCTCGCGCTGCTGCGGATCGGCGCGGTCGAGGTGCCGATCAACACGCATCTGCGGGGCGACGGACTGCGCTATCAGCTCAGCCACAGCGAGCCGCAGGCGATCGTCGTCGACGAGGAGTTCGCGGAGCAGCTGCTGCCGGCGCTCGATGCCCTCGGCGGGCCAGTGCGGCTGATCTGGCGCGGCGCGAGCCCGCCGCAACCGAATGCCCGGACGCAGGTGACAGGCTTCGTCGCGGTCACCAATGGCCCGCAAGGCAAGCCGGCTCATCGCGGCCGATCCGGCGACATCGTCGCCATCTGCTACACCTCCGGCACGACCGGCGCGCCGAAGGGCGTGCTGATGACCGATGCGATGTATCGCGCCGCGGCGACGAGCTCGCTGCTGCTCTCGGGCATCGAGGAAGGCGACGTGCCGCTGTTCTGGGAGCCGATGTACCATCTCTTCGGTATCGAGGTGGTGGTGCTTGCCCTGTATAGGCCGGTGACGCTCGCCATGGTCGAGCGTTTCAGCGCCTCCAGTTTCTGGCGCTGGGCGCGCGAAAGCAAGGCGACCCATATCCATTATGTCGGCGGCGTCCTCCAGCTGCTGCTGCGCCAGCCGCCGGGACCGGAGGATCGCAGCCACGGCATCCGGGTCGCCTGGGGCGGTGGCTGCCCGACACAGACCTGGCATCCTTTCGAGGAGCGCTTCGGTATCGAGATGCGCGACAGCTTCGGCATGACCGAGACGGCCGCGCTCAACATCGTCAACACCCGCGGCATTCCGGGCGCGCTCGGCGTCCCCCTGCCCTATTTCGAGGCGCGCGTCATCGACGAAGCAGGCGAGCCCGCCGGCACCGGCGAGGTCGGCCAGCTGCTGATCCGCGGCAGGCAGCCCGGCATCGTCACGCCCGGCTACTACCGCAGTCCCGAGGCGACGGCCGCGACGATCCGGGACGGCTGGCTGCATACCGGCGATCTGGTCCGCCAGGATGAGGACGGCGTGTTCTGGTTCTTCGCCCGTCAGAAGGACAGCATCCGCCGGCGCGGCGAGAACGTCTCGGCCTGGGAGGTCGAGCGCGTGATCAACCAGCACCCGCAGGTCGAGGAAAGCGCCGCGATCATGGTGGTCAACGAGTTCGGAGACGAAGACCTCAAGGTCTTCATCAAGCCGGTCGGGGCGCCCTTCGCGGTCGAGCCGTTCCTGTCCTGGTGCCGCGAGCGCATGGCGAAATTCCAGGTACCGCGTTTCGTCGCCTTTGCCGACGACTTCCCGCGTACGCCGACCCAGCGCATCCGCAAGCATGAGCTCAGCAAGGCGCTCGACGACGGCTGGGACGCCGAAAAGCTGGCGGCGACGCCATGAGATCGCGGCATGGCGGCGCGAGGCCGAAGGCAACGAATGGCGGCGGGCCAAAGCGGGCGCATTTCCGTCCGCGACCCCAGTTTCGGCGTTGACATCCTCGACCGTTATGCAACGATATTAGATATAAGTTATCAATATACGATAAGGAGGGGATATGACTGACAAGCCTGAACTGCTCCCGGCGAGCAATCGTCGCCGCTTCCTGGGTGGCCTTGCCGCAACGGCCGCCTTCACCGCCTATGCCCCCGCGATCATCGGAGCCCGCGCCCAGGCGCAGCCGCTGGTGATGGTCAGCTATGGCGGTTCGTATGCCGAAGCATTGAAGGAGGTGATCGCCGATCCCTTCACCAAGGCAAGCGGCATTCCCGTCCAGATCCTGAACACGCCGGACCTCGCCAAGGTCAAGGCGCAGGTCACCTCGAAGAATGTCGAATGGGACATTTTCGACGCCTCCGGCCCGCTGATCATGGCCGGCTCGAACAATAATTACTGGGAGGACATCGACACCTCGATCGTCAAGACCGGGGCGATCGTCGGCGGCGTCGGCCGTGACCGCGTGCCGAACTACATCTTCTGCGGCGGCATCGCCTGGAACACGACCGGCACTGCAACCAAGCGCCCGCAGACCTTCGCCCAGCTCTGGGACACCGGTGCCTTCCCCGGCCGCCGCGGTTTCCGCAACCGCGTCTCGGAAACGCTCGAGGTCGCGCTGCTCGCCGACGGCGTCGCGCCGAAGGATCTCTACCCGCTCGACGTCGAGCGCGGCTTCAAGGCGCTCGAGCGGATCAAGCCGCATGTCCGCAAATGGTTCGAGCAGACCCCGCAGATGGTCACGCTGATCCAGAGCAGCGAGATCGACTTCATCTATGCCTATCCGAACCGGATCCGGGCTGCCGTCCAGACGGGCGTGCCGCTGGCCTTCTCCTTCGAGCAGAACGTCAACGCGTTCAACTACATGTCGGTGCTCAAGGGCTCGAAGCGCAAGAAGGCGGCGATGGAGTATCTCGCCTTCGCCCTGCAGCCCGACACGCAGGCCAAGCTCGCCGAGAAGCTCAGCCTCGCCCCGGTGCTCACCGAGGCGACCAAGCTGATGTCCGAAGACGCCCGCAAATGGCTGCCGAACCTGACCAGCCCCACCAACGCCTTCATCGACGACGAATTCTGGGGCAAGAACTACGACACGCTCGACAAGCGCTTCAAGGAATGGCTGCTGCTCTGACGGAAACGAGGCCGGCGTGAACAGGCCGGCCTCGGCAAGGAACAGCAGAAGGGGCCGGTGCGCGAGCACCGGCCCTTTCTCGTGCAGCAAAGCTTGAAGGGAAGCACTCGATCGAGGCTCAGAGCGCTGGCAGGTTCCGAGCGCCATCAGCCCGGCGAGCATCCGGGCCGGGCATTCCGGACGAGCAGTGACCTGGCTCCTTCCGGAGCCGCGCTCAGGACTTGGCCTCGAGCAGCAACGCGTCCTGCGGCTCCCATCCGAGCCGGGCGGTCGAGCCGATCTTGCGTTCAGCCGCCGAGCGGTTCGTCGGGGCCTTCACCGTGAAGGCCTGGCTGCCGCTACGAACCGTCAGGCGCATCGTCTCGCCGACGAAGGCGATCTCCTCGATCTGGCCGGAGACCTCGTTCGCACGACTCTCGCCATCGGCGAGCACGGCGATCTTGTCGGGGCGGATCATCAGGCGGTTGGCGGAACCGCTGGCATCCTGGGCGATGCGAATGTCCTGGCCCGAAGCGTCGAGGCGGACCCGTCCGGGCGCAACGACATCACAGGCGAGCAGGTTGGATTCGCCGATGAAGTCGGCGACGAAGGCATTGGCCGGCTTGAAGTAGAGATCCTGCGGCGTCCCGAGCTGCTCGATCTGGCCGGCATTCATCAGGCAGATCCGGTCCGAGAGATAGAGCGCCTCCTCCTGATCGTGCGTCACATAGAGGATCGTGATGCCCATCTCCTTGTGGATGCGCCGGATCTCCTGCTGGAGCTGTTCGCGCAGCTTCTTGTCGAGCGCGCCGAGCGGCTCGTCCATCAGGATGACCGGCGGCTGGTAGACCAGGCACCTCGCGATCGCGACGCGCTGCTGCTGCCCGCCGGAGAGCTCGCGCGGCTTGCGATGCGCGATATGCCCGAGCTGCACGATATCGAGGATCTTCTCGACGCGGCTCTTGATCTCGGCCGCCGACACTTTCCGGATCCGCAGCGGGAAGGCGATGTTGTCGAAGACCGACATGTGCGGCACCAGCGCGTAGCTCTGGAACACCATGCCGAGGCCGCGCTGGCGCGGCGGCACATGAGTGACGTCTCGGCCGCCGATGGACACCACGCCGCGATCGGGAGCGATCATGCCGGCAACGACGTTCAGCAGCGTCGTCTTGCCCGACCCGGAGGCACCGAGGAGCGTCAGGAACTCGCCCTCGGGAACCGTCAGATCGACATCGTTAAGCGCGACAAAATTCGCGTAGCTCTTCGCAATGCCGCTCAGTGCCACCGTGCTCATGCTTGACCCCTCTGCGCGGCTCTCCATCGCCGCGTCGATAGCCAACCATATTGTCGACGGTCGATATTGTAAATTGATAAGAGATGGCACATAGTGATAAAATCTTGGACATCGCCTGAGGCTGGAATGATCGCGACCCGACGCCCTGAGCTACTGCCCTCGCTCGCGCTGTTCGCCACGCCGGCGGCGCTCGTCTCGCTCGGTCTCTTCGTCATTCCGATGATCTTCGTCGCCTCCTATACGGTCGGCGAGGAACGCGGCCTGCTGGATGGCGTTCGCGAGGTCGCCGGCTCGAACCTGGTGTTCAGGGTCTTCCTCAACACGGTCCACATCAGCCTGACGACCGCCTTCGTCAGCGTCCTGCTGGCCTATCCCGTCGCGCTGCATGTGATGCGACAGAAGCGTCTCTGGAAGGCGGTCTGCCTGACCCTTGTCCTGGTGCCGTTCTGGACCAGCATCCTCGTCAAGAGCTACGCCTTCATCGTGATCCTCGGCGAGCGCGGCGTGATCAACACGGCCTTGCGCGCCTGGGGTTTCGACGGCTTCGACATGATGTTCAACCGCTTCGCCGTCATTGTCGGCATGAGCAATGCGCTCATTCCTTTCGCGATCTTCCCGATCCTCGCCAGCCTGTCCGCGCAGAACCAGTCGATCCAGGCCGCAGGCGAGGTGATGGGCGCCTCGCCGATGCGGGTGTTCTGGTCGATCACCTTCCCGCAGAGCCTACCTGGCGTCCTCGCCGCCTTCCTGCTCTGCCTCGTCCTCTCCATGGGCTTCTTCGTCACGCCGGCCCTGCTCGGCGGCCGCCAGGACATGATGATGGCGAACGTCATCGACCTCTACACGCGCGAGGTCCTGGACTGGCAGAGCGCCTCGATCATCGCGCTGCTGCTGTTGCTCTTCTGCGGGCTCCTGGCCGGCGTGATCCTGAAACTGCAGCTCAAGGTGGGACGCTGACATGACCGCGGTCACTGCAAAGCCCAGCCGGCGCATCGCCATGCGCCTGCCGCGCGCCTCGACGGTTCTCGCCTGCCTGGTCTACGCCTATCTGGTCGTGCCCAGCCTCGTCGTGATGCCGATCTCGCTCTCCGAGGCGGGCGAGTTCACGCTCGACAAGTCCCGCCTGTCGCTGAACCTGTTCCGGCAGTTCTTCGGCTCGGAAGCCTGGCTTGCAGCCTTGTGGAACAGCCTGCAGGTCGCGACGGCCGCCTCGGTGCTGGCGACGCTGATCGGCATCCCCGCCGCCTATGCCTTCGCGCGCGAGCGGTTCCTTGGCCGCTCGACCGTGCAGATGCTGGTGATCTCGCCGATGTTCGTGCCGGTCATCGTGATCGCGCTCGGGCTCTATTTCCTGGCGGCGGCGACGGGGCAGCAGGGCCGGTTCTCGACCCTGGTCCTGGCTCACGCCATGTACGGGCTACCCTTCGTCGTCATGCTCGTCCTCAGCGGCATGACCCAGGTCGACCCGGCGCTGGAGAAGGCAGCGATGCTGATGGGCGCCTCGCCGGCGCGCGTCTTCCTTCAGGTCGTGCTGCCGCAGCTGAAGATCCCGATCTTCGCCGGCTTCCTCTTCGCCTTCCTGGCCTCGTTCGACGAGGTCGTCATCGCCTGGTTCCTGAACGGGCCGACGACGATCACCCTGCCGGTCAAGATGTACAGCAGCATCATGTGGGAGAACACGCCGGTGATCGCGGCCGTGTCGACCATGCTGACGCTGCTCTCCTTCGCGATCTGCCTGCTGACCATGATGCTCGGCGCCAATCCCGGCGCGAAGGGTACCGACGCGGGCCGCTAGCCCGGCGCTTCCGCTGCCTTCGCGTAGCCCGCAGAGACGGCGCGCCAGAGACGGAACGAGTATTATGGAACGGAGCCTGCCGACACCCGTCGCCTTGGAGGCCGAAGACGGCCTTGCCTTCGAGCGGCTTGCCGATGCGCGGCGCAGCTGCCGCGCCTTCCTCCCCGATCAGCTTCCGCAGGCACTGATCGGCCGGATTCTCGCGATCGCGCAGCGGGCGCCGTCCTGGAGCAATGTCCAGCCCTGGCAGCTCCTGATTACCCGGGGCGAGGGAACGGAGCGTTTCCGCCGGTTGATGCTGGACAAGGCCGGCGCATCGGCACCCGCCCGGCGCGACTTCCCCTTCCCGCGCGAATATGCCGGCGACCATCTCGCGCGGCGGCGGGCCTGCGGGTTCCAGCTCTATGCCGCGGTCGGCATCGAGCGCGGCGACAAGGCGGCTTACGCGCATCAGACCATGCGCAACTTCGCGCTGTTCGACGCCCCGCATGTCGCAATCGTGACCAGCGACGAAGCACTCGGCGTGTACGGCGCCGTCGATTGCGGCGGCTATGTCTCGCATTTCATGCTCGCCGCCCAGTCGCTGGGCGTCGGCACGATCGCGCAAGGAGCTCTCGCCGAGTATGCCGCCGATATCCGCGAGCATTTCAGCCTGCCGGACAGCCGGAGGGTGGTCTGCGGCATATCGTTCGGCTGGCCGGACGATGCCCATGCGGCGAACAGCTTTAGAACCGAACGAGCGGTGCAGTCGGAAGTCGTCACCTGGGTCGGCACCTGAAGACAGCTGGCCTACGCGACGAAAGCAGGACTGAGAGTGGCTCACGCTGCTCTAACGAATACGCAGCTCGTCAACGCTGCCGGAAAACAGATTTGTCGAAGGTCAGCAAAGGGGCAAGTGCCGGATATTGCGCCAATGCCGCAAGCAGACGTTCCAGCGGAGGGCGGCTTCCGTCACCCGGTTGGAGCTTCCAAGCATGATCGCCTGCAGGAGCGCCGCGCGCCCCGGGATGCAGCATCCGTAGGACTGTTCCTATCGGCGAGCCTTCTCCGTCGCAGCCAACGCACCGAAGCGTGCGCTTAGACGATGGTCGCGCATGACCTCGTCGGCCTTCTGCGGATTTCGGCCTGCAACGCTGCCAGAATTGACGGGTACTGGCTGAACGCTGCCTGCGCACGCCGCGGCCGGGTGCTTGATCGCAGCCGAAGAAGCCTCAGCGGATAGTGCACCTCGTCCAGCAACAGCAGCTTCAGCCCGTCACGTCGCTCCGCCTTGGCGATCGCGGAATGGATGCCCTCACCTGTCGAGCTGAACATAAGCCTGGCTGGTAGCTAGCGCCGGCTGCTCGGCGACTTGTTCTGGTCAGCGGAGAGGCGGCACTAGGTGCCGCCTCCTGTGAATGGAACCGAGGTTTGCCGCAAAATTTTACTAAGTCATTGTATTTGCTTGAGTCTATTTCTGTTGTGACAATTGGGATCGCCGCAAATGACGCAACAGCCTGCCGCAGTTTTTCGAGGTCGTCGGGCCTTCAGTCATAAAAAAAGCCCTTGGGCGAACCCAAGGGCTGATCGTTCGAAACGTGCCGCCGTGACTAAAAGGGCAGATCGGCCCGGCGATAAAAATAGCCTTGTACGGTTTCGGGATCGAAGGCCGGATGGATGCCGACCTCGTCGAGTGATCGCTTGAGGCTACGCGAGGTGACGTCCCGACCGGACGACAATTCAGCTAGGCTCGCGTAGTCCGCCTGGAACGCTGCGAGATCCTCCGGCATGACGATGGTCTGCGGGCTGCGGTTTGTCGGGTTCCTGGCAATACGAGACGAAAGGACCTGGCGGCCGGTCAGCGCCTCGACGGCTTTGGTGCTGGTCCGCAACCGACGCTCAACCTCCCTGAGCGACAGCCCGCCATGATCTTCGAGCCGGACGTTCTCACGGACCTCGGCGACATCGACGGCGACGGAGAGATAGCCGCGCCGCCCATCGAGCTTTCCGACCCACCGAAGGCGACCGTCGAGGAGCAGCCCGACGATTTCCATCGCCGAGCAGCAGGCCTGTTTCGCGGCATCGGGGATGATCGCCTGGTCGTCGCCGAGTTTCGCGATGGGCACTGCCTGCCCGAGGAGGCGGTCCCTGAAGCTGTCCAGCTCGCCGCGGGCGAATGCGTGGCTGCCGATCTTTCCTTCGACGAACGGGCGGATGAAGCCGTTCTCGAATAGCATCCTGACGTGGAGGCGCGGGGCATTGAGATAGGCGCCTGCCGCGTTCAGCGACATCGAGTCCGGCGCATCCTCGAGCAAGGCGGCTGCGCGATCCGCCGAAAACAGGACGTGGTTGTCCGGCAGCTTCATATCGATGTCGCGAATAATCCCGGCCTCGAGCAGAAGCTTGCGCAGCCGCTTCGGATGGCGGCCTGTCTGGAGGTGTGCCGACCGAATTGAGTGCAGCCGCCGGACGCTCACGGGTTTGCCGAACACCTCGTCGCCGGAACCGAGCGGCATCGTCTCGATCGCGCAGGTCCTGATCGCATCGCGGAGCGGATCGTAGACCGGATCGCTGTTCTCGTAGGCGAGCCACTCGTATAGCCGGCCAAAGGTCGTGCGCAGGCCCCAGTCGCGAGGCGTCGACGAGGCCCGGAGGTTGGCCATAAGGTCCGCGATTGCTGCCGGACCGCCCTGAGCGATGCGGAACCCCTCTGCGCCAGCTCGCGACCAATCGGCCTGAGACATCCGAGCCAGGCGAACCTGCGCGCCGAAGAGGGATACGGCGCCAGTCATCTCGCAGGAACGGGCCGCCGCATACCAGGGCAGCGCGTCAAGCAGCGCTACGTTGACCGTGGGGGCCCACAGGCGCCCCAGCAGATAACGTTCCAGCGTCGAATGCGGAGCGGGATCAACCTGCTCGACGAGGGTGCCGATAGTGTCGATCACCGCCTCGATGACCCTGACGAAGTCATACGCGTGGATGCCGCCACGATGTTCGTGCAGGGGGACCAGGGGAATGCCGTGGCACTGACAGGACCGGATGGAGGAAAGCGACCACGACGACCGAGCGAACGGGCGAGTGGGGACCGGCCCCGGCTGGCTGGCCATGTCCTCGATGATGCAAGACGGGCAGATGTGAACCCGCCCACGCCGCAAGGATTTCTGCCGCAGCGCCTCGCCATTGAGCAGGATGCCGTCCTTCGAGTGCCGGAGACTGTACGGACGCAGCATGCCCTCGGGCACGCCTCCGATGCGCTCCAATCGTGCAAGAGCCCCATCGTGCCCCCGAATGAGCTCGGAGGCTGAGAAGCCCATGTCGAGGCAGAACGTGTTGAAGGTCGGGCAGCCGTGCAGCGCACTGAGGCGAGAGGCAAAGCTGGTCGGCGTCTCTTCGGCCCCGGGCGGAAGGGACATGGCGAGCGAAGCATGCATGGTCATCCCCTCCCCTTGCGGCGCTTGGGTTCAGTCAATCCGCCCTCCTCGCCATCAAGCGGCGCAGCGATGGCAGAGACGCCAGTCGGCACGAATTCCCAGTCGCGCACGGCAAAGACGTTGGCATCCGGCGAACAGCCGGTTGCGGCGGCGTAGACGTCGACGAAATGCCTGACGGTGAGTGTGTGAGCCCCCGCGAAAATGGCCTCTTCCGCCGCCGACCGACAGATCTGGATGACACGCCCGAACTGGCCTTCGGCGGCCCGGCAAAGGCGGGCAAGAAACTCGTCGCTCTCCAGGCCTTCGGACGGGAGGTAAGCGCATTTGGTCGAGATCGCCTCGACGATGTAGCGCAGTCGCTTGATGTCCCTCGGAAACGAGATGCCGTCGAAGCTCAAGAAGCGGCAGCGGCGGCCGAACTGGACGTCCCGCTGTGCGAACTGGACGAGGGAAGGCAACCCCGAAAGCACGAGGCAGACGGGCCAGTCAGGCTGCTGCATCACGTTCTTGAACGTGTCGGAGAGCTTCTGGATCTCATGGTCGTTCATGAGGCGCACGGCGTGCTGCGCCTCGTCGATGTGCACGATCTGGACCTTCCGGAGCCGAAGCTGCTCGCGGACCCGGTTCCAGGCGACGTTTTCGCGAACGTCGCGATCGATCGGGTACCCCAGCAGGCGCAACAGCTCGATGCCGAGCTGCTTGAGGGTACAGGGCGACGGCGCCGTGATCGATACGATCGGCAAGGACATCCCGAGCGTAAGGTTCTCGGGAAGCAGTTCGCGGCGCCCCTCGATCAGCCGCCTGATCGCGTGGGTCTTGCCTGCGCCGCTCTGGCCGACCACGACGAGGGCGCGCCCCTCGGCACGGCGACCGCTGAGCACGAGCGATGAGGTGTCGATCAGGCGATCGAATTCTGCCTCAAGCTCGCGATCACGGCCGGTCTTCACGTAGCTGCCGTGCAGCTTTTCAAGGGCGGCCACGCGACGGGCGCGGGCGGCGTCCGCCGCATGGCGTCCATGGACATCGGCAGCGTCGTCCGCAGGCGCCTCGAGGATGTGCTGAAACTGCATGCTCATCATCAGTCCTCCAGGCTCATGTCGCCGTCCTCGGCGATGTCGTCGTGTTCTTCGTCCCCTTCCTCGAGACGATCGTTGCCGCCGGCCGAGAAGCCTTCTGCCTCCGCCACGCCAAGGATGTCGTCGTTCTCGTTGGAGGCAGGCGCGGCCTGTTCCCGGATACGGAACGTCCTGAGCAGGCCGTTCTCAGCCGCATTGAATTCAGCGTCGGAGATGACGTTCGGCTTCAGCCCGGCGGTCTCATGGGCGCTGCGGGCAACTTCGCGAATTGCAGCAATGGCCTCCAGGAGCGCGGGACGCGCGATCGCTGCCTCGGCAGCGAAGCGCTGGCGCAGCCGGGCGTTGGCGGCAATCCAGTCGGCTGCGCTCAGCCCCTTGGCGAAGTCCTCGACGCACTTGACGGCAACCCAGCCCGCATCGGTGCTGACAGAGATCTCGCCGATGTTCAAAGGGTCGACGCGGATGGCGACCGGGCGCTGATTGAACTTGCGGCGCAGCTCCTGGACCTCGCGCGACTGATAGTGCAGGCCGAGGAAGCGAACTCCGCGACCGCTGATGCGCCGAGCAGTCCGAAGGCCAAAGATGTTCCGGGCCTGACTGGGGCTGGGAGCGGGACGGACCGAGCATTCGCGGGCCAAGCGGTTCCAGGCGTTGAGAGGCGTTTCGCCGCCGAGCCCCTCATGCTCCGTGTTGTGATACCGAGCGACGAACATCGGGAGAACGAGGCGAAGCTGGTCTACGGTGAGGCTGGCTTCGAGTTCGGACTCGTATTCGCCGCGCTCGCCAACGCTGCGGAAGGTCCGGCCGCTGAATTCGGCGCAGAGATAGTGCTCAAGGGTGTCGAACAAACGTTCGATCGTCCCGCGATCTTCGGGGAACCCCTTACGCGCATACAGGTGATCGACCCCGAGGTCGGCGGTGGTGCGGCGGAAAATGTGATCCTTGAACGCCGCGCCACCGTCAGTCACCAGAAGCTCCGGCCGACCGCGCATGAACCAGATCGACGACAGATCAGTCGATTCGAGCAGATGGGCCTTGTCCTGCGTGATCATCTGGAGCGCAGCGATCGACGAGGTGCGCGACGGCGCGTGCTCGTGAAGGTGCAGCGCCATTACGCAGCGCGAGGCACAATCGATGGCCGCCGTGATGTGGCAGCGGACCCGGGGGACATTCTTGCGTTCGGCGGGCGTCATGCGCTTCCAGGTCTCGATGTCGACCGTAAGCGCCATGATCGTCACCTTCCACTCGTCCATCTCGACGCGCTCGAGCAGGCGCGCCGCGCGGATGCCCTCGTGGACGATGGCGAACTTGCGCCGCGCGACCTCCGCACCCTGACGGCCGGCCATCACACGGAAGGCATCGAGCTTCTGGATCGCGCGATACACGCTCTTTAGGCTCGGAACCGGCAGTGCGGGCAGATTGGCGTTTGCCCTGACCGCGTTGAGGGCGTCGACTTCCTCCTTCACCTTCTCCCAGATGTTCTTGCCGGTGAGCTTGCGCTTGTCGCAATAGCCCTCGACCTGCTTCGCGAGCACCACCCTGACATCCTCGGGAAGTTTGGGATCGGTATTGCCGGAGCGGCGATAGCGAGGGATCAAGGCCTCTTCGCTGCAATCATGCTGCTCGAAGCGACGAAGCCAGTTCCCGAGCTGAAACGGGCTGGGCGCGTGGTGATGCGTCGCCTCGTCAGCCTGCTTGTTGCCGGAGGTCTTCTTGGCGGACTGGCGACAGAGACGCTTTGATTTGCCGTTCAAGCCTTCCGCGGTCAGTTCGGCGTGGATACGCAGCCCCGCTTTCCGGAGCGACGCTTCAGAGCGGCTGAATTCGCCCGCAGCCTCGTACCGAAGGAAGCGCTTGAGGAGTTCGTGGCGATACTTCACCCAGCCGCGCTCCTCGTTGTCGAGGTCCGCAAGCTGAAGGTTCCCCTGATCCAGGCGCAGCCGAGCCGCGCTGGCCGAGAAGAAGCCCTGGTCGATCTGAAGACGGTCCGCCTCAAGGAGGGCGTGCAGCTCCTGGTGAGTGAAGGACTGATGCAGGTGGTCATCACCGGCCGCGACGACACCGCGGTGATTGGCGCTGATGATCCTGAGCGGCGTTTCGTCAACACGGATCCGATCCGTCGGGGCGAGAGCCATGGGAGGAATGGAAGGGGTCGTCATCATGCTCGGTTCCTTTCGTGATTGGAGATCGTTGGGAGATCAGGCGGCTGCCCGCGTGGCCGTGATGAAGGCCCGCGGCTCGATGAGTCCGGGCTCGTTGAGCCGGAGGGAGCCATCTCCGATGAGGCAGGCGATCGCGCGGAGGGCATGCCCCTCCAGCCGTGCCCTCATCGCGACATCGGCGATGCGGACCGCGCCGGCGATCGGGGCCATGATCTGGCGGATCCGATCGACATGGTCTTCGTCGCGGTCGGCCTGCGAGAAGACGATCAGCCGGGCGTTATCGACACGGATATTTGTGATGTGCGCGTCGGTTCGCAGGACGTAAGCGTCCGCGAACCTGCTGCCGACCTGCTGGCGGATCAGTTCGAGGATGCGGTCGATGCCGCTCGTTTCGACCCGGCCTTTCGGCTTGACCGCGTAAGCAATCCGCCGACCGCAGTGCAGCGTCACCCGGAAATCAAACGTGTGGCGGCGGAGCTTCCCAGCGTCATCTAGATAGGAAACCGCGTCCGGCTGATCCCAGATGCGAGCCACCTGCGAATTGGCGCGCAGGATGTACGCAAGTCCACGCTCGAGATTGCTCTCGTAGACAAGGATGCGATCGGTAACGGGGTCAACGAAGCTGCCGACGAAGGATCCTTGTTTCTGGTTGGGAAAGCGGCTGGCGAGGGAAGGCTGGGCAGGATTCCAGGGCTTCTCCGGCCCCGGCTCAACGATCAGATCCGCGCTATGCGCCAGCCCCCGCCGGTGGTCTCGACGAAGCCACCGGCGGAGGAAATTCGGACGTCATCGTTGGCAGCAACGTTGACGGTGATCGGTTTCAGCAGGGGGTTCAGTTTGGTAGCCATTGGACAGCACTCCTCGTTTCGGCGCACGGAATGCGCCGGATGAATTCCCCGAAGAGGCGAGTGCCTCCTGGGGCGGACTTTCGATGCGCTGGACCGAGGTCCGAGCGTCGTCAGGCCGATATGACGAGGAGCGTGTTGTGCCTGGCGCCGAGAGGGGCATGGGCGAATGCGTTCGACATCTTCTTGCCTCCTCTGGCTGCGGCCATCTCGTGAGATGGTCCGGTTGGCAGATCCTTCAGGGCTGACCCGGAAGGAGATTTGAGCCCTTCGCGGCATCGATCGAGACCGAGAGGGGCGCGCTCCGTAACACCGTCCCCCGGCAAAGATCTAGATCTCGAAGGCCACTATTCCTGCCTCATGCCTCGCAGGCGATAACGGTGGTTAGCGCCGGGTTGACCATGTCCTGACAATCCAACCGATCGGTCGGAGGTGCCTCGCTGCCGAAGGCGCGAGCGATGGCGTCCGCCGTCAGGCGACCACGGTCGCCGAGGGCAGTTGCGATCTTGTCCAAAGCGGTGCGGTGCTCGTCGAGGACGCCCCGGGCGCGGCGAAGGCAGACATCCAGGCGGGTGCCGACGCGCCGGCGCAGCATCGGGTCGGCACGGATCAACGCCATGACTTCCGCAGATCGATTTGATGAGCAGTAGGTAAGGCTATCCCCTAGCCCGAGCGACGTTTCCATGCTGGCAGCGAGGACGGTAGCCAGATGAAGGTCGGATTGCTCACCGCCTCCTCCGCCATCGGCATGCTCGCCGAGGACGATCTGCTCGGCGGCGAGGCCGGCTAGCAAGGTCGTTATCTGGGCGACGTGGAAAGCCTCGGTTCGCTCGCCGCCGGGTGAGTGCCCAAAATCGGTCTGACCGCCCTGCCCGCCTATCGCGACTTCGCGGAAAACTCTTACCTGAACCGGCGTGCTGCCGGACACGCCCCGCAGCACGTATCCTGCTACGGCATGACCGGCCTCGTGCACGCAGGCGCGTCGGTACGTTGCGTCCGTCAGCCGGACGCGCGCGGGTAAGCTCGCGAGAAGATCCTCGACGACAAGAGCGCGACGCTCGGACCGCGCTTTCCGCCTGGCGTCGCGGACGATCTGCTCGATCACGGCGCCCGTCGCTCCCTCGAGCCGCTCGGCGATGCCCGGCAGATCAGCCTGGGGCAGTGCATCACGCAGATGGTGTCGGAGTATCCCTGCGCGGGCCGTGGCATCGGGCAGCGGTATGCGGATGTGCCTGTCGAGACGGCCCGGCCGAAGGATCGCTGGGTCGATCCTCTCCGGCCAGTTTGTCGCTCCGACGACGACGACACCTTCGCGCCCCTCGACGCCATCCAGGCATTCGAGAAATCCGTTGATCACCTCTCGGACGTACTGAGCATTACGATCGTGGAGGTTTTCGCGGTCTCCGAACGAATCGAGCTCGTCGAGAAACAGGATGCAGGGTGCGTTCTTCTTGGCCTCTGCGAAGGCCGCCCGCATCGCCTTCAAGAGGTCGTTGAGATACCCCTTAGCCTGCCACCGGGCCAGCGAATGCGCGAAGATCGGTACATTGCAGGTCCGCGCCAGTGCGCCAGCGTAGATGGTTTTGCCGACACCAGGCGGACCGACAAGGACAATGCCTCGGTCCACGTCTATCCAGGCAATTTTTCCGGCGCGGTAGTCGGCGAGGTCGATGGCGAGTGCCCGCCCCCATTCCGCCGCTTCGCCATAGCCATGGAGCTCGGAAAGCGTTGGCCCGGATTCCGTCTTCTCTGGAGCGGGCCTGGGAGCTGAAGCGGCCGCCAGAAAACCTCGCAGTCGTCGAAGGGCCCACCCTGTGTTACGGCCACGCTTGATCGCCGCCCCGAGCAAGTGCAACGGCGCTCCGGCCGCCGGTGCAAGGTCATGATCCGACGGAATGCGGCCTAGCACAGCCGCGAAGACGCCTCGCAAGGCTCGCACGTCGACGGGGTCGATCTCGACGACAACATCGGCGACCAGCCGGAACAGGTCCGGGATATCACTCTGCTTGGACGCGACACCGAAGATTCGTTCTGTCTTCGGCAGGAGCGTCTTCAGCGCCTCGTCATGCGACCGAGACCCCGGTTTTGGCGCTTCGCCGGTCCAGTGAACGACATCGAAGTCGTTGGGAAAGAATGAGACGCGATGACGTTTCAGCATGTCTCGTGCAACGCTGGCATAGACCTCGGCATCGACCTCTGGAACGATGAGTCCGACGATACCGGGGTAACCGAGCAGCACGTGATGGGCTCCCCCGCGGCGCAGTCCGCGGGTGATCAGAGTACGAGCCAGCATTGCGCTCGCGTCGTGGCAGCCAGCAGGGCGACTTATCTCAAAACGCGGGCTCATCGGAAATCCCACCGGTCAGAGAGGTGATGTCTGCGACCCAGGGCGTAGAGGCGATTGAGGGTGCGGGCGTACCCCAAGGCGGGAGCGACGAACCAGAGATCGGAGGTGCAGACCTGCCGGGTGTTCGGGATCGTCGGGTGACCATGGACCTTTCCGATCAGGGCGATCGTGCGCCGTTCTGCCAGGCTCCAGTGGTCGAGCGTTGGCGCACCGGCCAGATCGGACTCGTCCGGATGCTTCCCGGCCCGTATCCGCTCGAGGTCCGCAAGCAGGCTGCTCAGCCGTTCGATTTCAGGGGCGAGTTGGGGCACTGGGCGCTGATCGGCATAAGTGTACATCATAGGCGTGTTCCATCGCTCGCGGTCCGGTTACGGACCGACGTTGGTTGGGTTCAGACGGAATGAGAGACGGCGTTCCTGGCCATGGACGGCGGACGCCTGGGTATCGAGGTCGCTATGCCTTCAGCGTGAAGGCGGCAGGGACACTCGCGTCCACGGCCCGATTGGCCGGGAGATATCGATCGCGATTGCCTTAGCGGCAGCAAGCGAAAGGACCGCTCGAATGGGGTCCTGCGTCCTTGGCAGGTAGCCGGCGCAATCGCCCAGATAGGAACTGCCGCCTTGATCCATCAGATGCTCTGCGATCAGGACGTTGGCCAGCGGTGGAACCGGATATCGGGCGCTCTCGGCAATCAGGGCTGAACCATTGAGATGAGGTCGGCGGCGGAGCCAGTGCTCGCTGAGAACGAGGATATCCTTGCGGTTCCATCGCCTGCACAAGCTCTGCCTGAGAGCTGGGAACTGTTCGCGGCCCTCGGGTATCGCCACAATCGTGAGAGCCCGATCGGACGTCCGGGCGATGCGCACGACCGAGCCCGGTGGCGCGTCAGACGACACCAGAGCTGCGTCCGCCCGGCTGCTGCGGTGAAAGTCGATTATCCTGGGCTCGGTCAGCAATCTTGCATCGAGAACTCCATGGATTCCGCTCTCGGCTTCGTAAGGATTCGCTGTGCTGGTTTCATACGAGAGCGGCGAGAGTGTAACGTTCATGGCAAGCCTCCACCTTCGCCCGGAAGCCACTCCGGGCGTTGACGAATTCGTGGTTCTGACACCGAGTTATCATATGGTTGCGACAGGAGGCTCTCGTGGTGATCGAGTTCCTCCAGGTCGCGAGATCCATTCGCCGATTTCGTTGGCCGTGTCCGGGAGCGCTCCGGAAAGATGGTTACCGGCCGCCTAACGCTCGCAGCGAGAGGTTTGGGAAGTCAACGCGTGGCCGGCTAGACCCAATCTTCCGAATATCGGCGATCAACATGGCCAAGGGCCCTGGCAGAGCCTCCGTCTTATGCGGAGGCGCTCAATGTTCGCCGCTCCACCAGACCAAAGCCAGCGCTTCGTCCCGGCACCTCTCGAGATCCATTGAGGCCGTATCGTGCTGAGGAAGGATAGCCGCACGCAACCATTCACGGAGCGCTGCTGGCCTATTGCCGACGCTGCGAATGTCCGGTTTCAGGCACACTAGAGCGTTTCCGGTTTAATCTGGTTCATATGCGGTGGCCTTGAAGTAGTTGGCGCACTCGTTTGGAGAGAACCAGGCCGACGATTGCGCCGACGGCGTCCCAGAGAGTGCTGATGCTGCGCTAGGCCTGGCTTGGAGAATCGCCTTCAGCTTGGCTAAGGTGTTCTCGATCGGATTGAAGTCGGAGCTGTACGGCGGCAGGAATCCAGAGCGTCTAATTGCTGATGCTGTCGGTTGTGATTGTGACGATGATGTCACGCGACTGGCTCTTGTAACGAAGGCACTCGATCTGCTGGCGTCAGCGCGGCGAGGTTCATTTATGGTAATTCGGCAGATTTGGCGCCTTCGCTGCCGCATAGTCGATTTGTCTATGTGGCGATTGCTTGAGCTGATGATATTCTCCACCTGGGGAGGCTATCAATGTCTACAGCACCAAAACCGCCTTTGCAGCTTTCTGCCTCGTCTCTGGGGCCCGTGGCCAAGCTTAACGCAACTTTGAGCAAGAACGCTCAAAATATGATCTACGCGCGCAACGGCACCGGAAAATCGTTCCTTACACGCGCCCTTCGCTACCTCGACGTGCATGCTCAAGGGGGCGACGTTTCAAACGCAGCATTTGATCTTGTCGCGGAGGAATCTCAGGATAGCCAAGGAAGCTTTTCTCTGGTTCAGGGCAGCGGGAACCTCGCAGACCTTACACTCAACCTGCGCCACAAACAGGTATCCGCTAACACGCACGATCGAATATTCCATGTTTTCTCGGAGGATTTTGTACATAGCGAACTTAGGCAACGTAACTTTGACATGGACGGAAATATCGAGAGCGAGATACGCCTCGACCAGGTGAATATCGACACCAAGGAAGCCGAAGAAAAATTCGCAGAAAATGAGAAAGCCATTTCAAAGGCTCGAATTGTGCTCCAGGACAGCCTGGAGAGGGAAAAAATCGAGCAACTCGCGAACAAAGCTGCTGTTAACAAGCGATTGAAGGAATATATGGATTGCGGCTTAGAGAGCGTGCTTTCTCATGCGACTCAGCCCGCTCTAAATAGAAGATCAGTCAAAGATATTATCTCTGACCTCGATGCGTTAAAAAATATACCGGCAGAACCGGACTGCCCCGAGGCAGTCGAAATGGCTCAATTCAACGCCGGACGGTTGAATGATATCATCGCGCTAATCGAGAAAGTTACCTCTCCTTCAACGATCTCGGATGAGATAAAAAATCTACTTTCAGCACGACCGGATTTCTTCGAGGCGGGACTCGAAGCTTTGAAGGACAGCGATCATAAAAATTGTCCATTCTGCCAGCAGTCGATCTCACACCCCCCGGCAAGCGATTACATTCAGCTGTACATCTCATACTTCGCGGATGCCGAAGGTAAGCACAAGAAGGACCTCCGCGCAGCTTGGAGTGATGTAAAGAGTTTCCGCAGCACGCTTGGAGCACGCGTGGCTGACGTTGCTCGCGAAATTCTGAAGTTTGAGAGTTTGCGAAAATGCGTTCCTTCTCAACGCGATGTCGCTTTGCCAAGCGTGAGTGAGCATTTCGACGCGCTAGAAGACCTTCTGGCTGAGTATCATAAAGCGATTGAAACCAAAGGGCTCGCGCCTGGCAGCCAAGTGCCAGTTCCTCAGGGCGATCTTCAAGAGCTTCTTACCACCATAAATCGCGAGCTTGCGGCCCTAGGACAGCACTTCGTTAGCATTACGGCAGCCGTCAAGGCATCTGACAATGAGCGCAAGAAGCTCCAGCGAGAAATTTGCCCGATATTCGAAGCGGAGTTTGCTCGCGCGCACTGGGCTGAAATCACCGCTATTCATGCGCTGGGGCGCGACGCGAAAATTATACGTAAAGAGTTGGACGACCTCAAAAAGTCACAGGTCTCCACCAGCGTCAAAGATCCCGTTGCAAGCTCATTTGAGGCACTCATTAAAAGTTTCTTTGGCAACAAATACACCTTCGACAGCAAGGAATTTGTACTGAATCGCGGCAATCGAAAGATGGCGCGCGGCGCTAGTAGAACTCTAAGCGACGGAGAAAAGACGGCGATCGCGTTCTGTTATTTTGTGGCGTGCTCCCACCGGAAAGTTAAATCGACATCGGACTATGAGAAGTTATTCCTTGTTTTTGATGATCCAATAACATCGATGTCGTACGATTTCATTTTTGCAATCGCGCAGACCTTGAAAAATTTGAATATCGGCTCCTCAGGAGAGTTATCGATAAACCCCGCAGACATAAAAAATGCGAAAGGGCGGAGACCGGATTTGCTCCTCTTCACCCATAGCAGTTATTTCTTCAACGTCTGCGTGACAAATAGCGTTGTTCAGAATGAAGGCGCTTTCTTCCTCCATGTAGCAAACGGCGAGCATAAAATCTCAAAGCGCGCGCAGTACATTGCTCCATTTGATCTTCATTTGAAGGAAGTATTCGATGTTCATGGCGGTAAGGAGCCAGACCATACCACTGGGAACGCAGTTCGATGCGTACTGGAAGCCATAGGTCGCTTTTGTCATCCGGATAAGTGCGACTCCTTATCGAATTTCATCTCGTTTCTAGCGGGCGATGGTGGCTTTGAAATTAAAAGCGTTTTGATCAACCATATGTCGCACGGAACGTATTACGATGAGACGCCGAGCCCAGATGAGTTGCGCGAGGCGTGCTCTGAAGCACTTCTGATCGTTGAGAAATACGCCAAAGGCCAGATAGAGCTTCTTCGAGCATTTGCGTCATCGCCAGGGGGAGCGGCAAAGCTGGCTATGGCCTAGCGGTTGCCGCAAGCCACCCGGCCAGATGACTCGGATCAGTCGGCTGGGCGCGTATCGTGCAACGATTAGCGCCATTGCGTCGCTTGTCCGTCCGCTTTGGACCTCACGGGACCGTCACACAGCCGTTTGGCTGAGCTTGTCACAGCCGGGGAATTGGCAATTGCCGAATCGGTGCAACCGTGTTGCGCCCCGGCCGTTCGGCGAGAATGGGGGCGCGCGCGGAAAGAGGCTTCGCGGGAACCCGCTGCAACGAACGATAGCGAGTGAAGCTGGGCGGAAGCCTCTTGCAGCGCGCCGGGGGCAAAGCCCCAAGAACCAACTGCCCGATTTCGCTATAGCTTATCGAAAACGGAGCCCATGCGCGGGCTGAAGAGCCTGTCGTAGGTCTTCAGGAGATAGCTGTCCGTCATGCCCGCCACATGGTCACAGATCACGCGCACATCGCCCTTGGAATCCTCGAACAGCTTGTAGGCGTCTTGGGCCAGCAAGGCGCGCGGCTCGGATAGGAACGCTTCGAAGACCGATACCACCATCTTTTGGCCTTTGAATTCCAGATGCTGAACCTCGGCGCTTCGAATGACCTCGAACTTGACGACGTTCTTGAGGGCCTTGAGAAAGGCTTTGTGTTCCTTTGGCAAGGAAACACGATACCGCATCAACGGCTCGGTAAAGACTCCAACCTCCTCAATAATAACGTTCGTGACGAAGTGGTGGACGAGGCGGCCGATATATCGCTTGCGTGTCCCGCCTCCGGCGAAAAGGCCTGATATAAGAGTGTCGTAGACGTTGTTCTGGCTCTCATTCGGGTATTTCTTCTTCAGGATATCAAGAAAGTGAGAGCATATATCCTCGGTGACATGAGTGGCGAATGATCGCGGATCGACAAGGCCGAGCGCTATCGCATCCTCCAGGTCGTGCACGCGTCGGCCAAATCCATGATGCTGCAATCAAAGGATTTGTGCCGAGGGGCCGCATGCTTGCCGGTAACATCATCGAAAGATCGGAACTCGTCCTGATCCGCAGTAGACACGAGATCCAAAATCCAATCGACCACGTCGCGTTCCGAAGCCATGTAGCATTTGGGAGGCTTGGACAGCGCGCGATCGATCGTGCGTATAGTCGTGAGGTTCTCCACTAGGGTGGGCTTGAGTTGCGGATTCTCAACATCGGTCAAGGCGACCGGATATTTTAGGACACCCAAGAGCGCCCTACGCGTCAGGTCGGCACCATCTGCCTTCGAGAAGTTCTCCAATCGGGAGAGAATGCGTAACGTCTGCCCATTCCCCTCGAAACCGCCGTGATCGCGCATGCAGTAGTTCAAGGCGACTTCGCCGCCATGGCCGAACGGGGGATGCCCGAGGTCGTGAGCGAGGCCCACGGCCTGGATGAGACTGCTGGTGGGAAGGATGGCGTGGACGGGGCTTTTCAAAAGCTCGAGCTGCCGAACCAGGCTGGTAGCGATCTGCGCGACCTCCATCGTGTGGGTCAGGCGCGTACGGTAAAAGTCACTGTCCCCCAGATTGAGGGTCTGGGTCTTTCCCTGCAATCGGCGGAAGGATCCCGAATGTACGATACGGGAGTAATCTATATCGTGATTGGAGCGCGCGTCTTCGGGGTGCTTGATCCACCCGCTTCGCCGATCTTCCCAAGTTGTTGTCACACTTCCCCCCCCGCCTGACGCTGTGATCGCCTAAACCTCGTCCGCGCCCTCCTCGGCTTCGGCTTGCTCGGCGGCAACCCGTTCCTCGATGACCTTAGGTAGCTTCTGGTGTTAGCGTGTCAGTCACGTCGGATTATAGCGAGTCCGAAGGAGCCCCCGCAAAAGCGATCTTGCTTTTCAACAGGATGTATCGGAGCAGGGCCGTTGGCGACGTTCCCCAGTCCCACCCCTTCCGTCACCGCAGGTGTGAGGCGCGGACTGGTTGTGCGGCTAGATCGACTGCTCCACGGACAGGTAGCTGGCCGCGCGGGCAATTCGGCGATTCATCGTGGCGGTTGGTCGTCTACAGGGACATCGCCGAGACCGACGCCGATGTCACCTCGCGGCGAGAGCGGAAGAAGGTCGAGATGCTTCGCCCATCTCATACCTGGAATTGAAAGCCCGGCCGAAGCCGGGCTTTTTTGTGTGCGCCTGTTTCGGGCCTTGTCTCGAAGCCATTGCGACTGCGGCAGGCTGATGCGTCATTTGCGGCGTGCGGATGCATCAAAAAAAGGCAAACTATAGCTCCACTCACAGCTCTCCGCTTGCGCAGCGGCGCCACAACTTTTGCGTGTCCCCTCTTTTCTCAGCCCTAGCAGCCAGAGCTAGAACAAAACTTTGGCTGCTAGGTGCAGATCTTTGGGTCGGCCTTCACAGCCGTGACGGCCGACCCAAAGTTTTGTTCCAAAACACCCCCCAAAACAGCTTTCCGACCCAAAGTTTTGTTCCGAACGGACCCAAAGTTTTGCACTGCTGGAACTGCAAATTCTCGTGAAGGTTGCGGCGATCCGGCATTAGGTGGAAAGGTCACCGAAGCGTCAGAAAATAGCTGATTAGGACGGGTTGCCACCTTCGCGGTGCGGCCGAGAATTTCGGTGACGCGTGCCCGCCTCGCGCTGCATCTGCCGGCTCCGGGAAGGTCGCCGGGATCTTTGAGCAGACGTTCCGAAGGTCGCAGAAGGGGTGGTTTGCTGACATGCCGATCCGTCGGGTCAAGCGTCTGCTTGCGGGCCACATAGCGAATTCACCACTAGATTGACTAGCTCGACGAAGCGCCCATCGGCGCGCCTTCCCGCAGCCGCCGCTCTGCTGAACCCAAATTCGTTTCACATCGAAGTCAGAGCGGTCTATATAGCATTTGGGCAATTGGCCGCTACGTCACCAGCTATCTCTTGAAGCACTTGTTGCCAAAATACTCTGGCCAACTGCTCGATCGTATACAAACGCACTTAGAATATAACGCACTCCTCGGAAGATCTGCTCAAGATCTGACGGCGGAAAGCTGTTTGCTGCCCATATCGAGGAGTCTCCATTCATGAGGCCTTAGGTTTCGAAAAATGTTGGAGGTGAAAATGGCGCCTAGAAACGAGATGGGTGGGCTTTCTGAGATCAAGAACTACTTACAGCACGCGCTTTATGGTTGGCACGGGCGATACCGTGCAGCTCTGCTCGGCGCGACCGCGTTGCTCGGTGCTGCGGCATTGACGCCTGTCGAAGGGCAGACGCCGACGCCTTCCCAGACACCGCCTCGACCGAACATTCTCTTCATCATGGGCGACGACATCGGCCTGATGCAGCCGAGCATCTACCACCGCGGCCTGATGGTCGGGGAGACGCCCAATATAGACCGGATTGGGCAGGAAGGCGCGCTCTTCACGCACTATTACGCCGAGCAGAGCTGCACGGCCGGCCGCAATGCCTTCTTCACGGGCATGCACCCGTTGCGGACGGGAATGATACCGCCCCAACTGCCGGGCAGCCCATCCTATCTCCGGCCGGGAACCCCGGCGCTTGCCAAATTCCTGCTCGACCTCGGCTACAATACCGGCGAGTTCGGCAAGAATCATCTTGGCGATCACACTGACGCACTGCCGACCGCACATGGCTTCCAGGAATTCTGGGGCTATCTGTATCACCTCGACGCGATGCAGGGCGTGAGCTTCCCCGACATCAATAGGACCGCGACCCAACAGACCGTCGCACCGCCGTGCATGAACACGGCGATCCCGGGTCTCCCCCCGGTTCCCGGCGCGGTCGATCCAAGCACAACCGTTTGCCTCACGCCGCCGCGCCCCGTGATGTTCTGCACATCCTCCAACGGTACTGCGGCCAATCAGACGTGCCGGGACGAAGGTCCGCTGACGTTAGAACGCTCGAAGACCGTGGACGAGGAAATCTCTGGCAAGGTCGTCGACTTCCTCGAGCGTAACGACCCACGACGGACCAACAAGCCATTCTTTGCCTGGTACAACCCGGCGCGCATGCACATCACGACTGTTCTCTCACCGAAATACGAGGCCATGATCGGCGAGCCCGGCGGCAAGGACTGGGGCCTCAACGAGGCTGGCATGAAGCAGATGGACGACAACATCGGCGTGGTGCTCAAGAAGCTCGAGGACATGGGCCAGCTCAACAACACGATCGTCGTGTTCACCACCGACAATGGCGCCGAGACGATCACCTTCCCGGACGGCGGCACGACGCCCTTCAAGGGCGGCAAGCTGAGCACCTGGGAGGGAGGCATGCGCGCCCCCGCGCTCGTGCGCTGGCCAGTTGGTGGCATCCGGCCGGGCACAATCAAGAACGAGATCTTTGCGGCGCTCGACTGGCTGCCTACACTCGTCAACCTCGCGGGTGGGGACAAGGGCGATGCGTTGAACCAGCGCATCATGGCCGGAAGCTATCCCGGCATCGTCAAGACCAAGCTCGATGGCGTCGACCAGGCGGAATACCTTCTCGGGCGATCGGAAAAGTCGGCGCGCGATACGTTCTTCTACTATTCGGGCAAAGACCCATCGGCGGTGCGCTACAAGAACTGGAAGATCTACTTCGCGATGGTGTCCGACTCGCCGGCGGGCTTCATCTCGGGCGTGCTCCCCTTTCACTGGGCCCAGGTCGTCAATATCAAGCGAGATCCCTTCGAAACTTCGATCGGTTCGCAATACAAGACACTCATGGGTATGGGCGGCACGATCGGCTCCCCCTCCACCGCCTACGTCTACGATTGGAACATGCTGCCAATCGGCCAAGCGCTGTGGATGAAGGAACTGTTATCTTACAAGGAGTTCCCGCCGATGCAGGACCCAGCGAGCTACAACCTCGATCAGGTCATGGATCAGATTAAGAACACGAAAGGCCGCTCCGACTGACCTCTGACGAAAGTAACCCGGCGGGCGCTTCCGCTCGGGGGCGCCTGCTCGCTTCCATCATATGTTGGCGAGCACCCGAACCTCGATCAAGGGAGGTTGTGATGAACGCATACGTCTTGACAGGGATTGCACTATCCATTGGCCTGCTCGTTTCCGGTTGCCAGAGCTCGCAATCGCGGCAGCAGCAGCTCGCCGCGATTTGCGCGGATCCCAATAATAGGCAACCCAAATCCGGCTACTGGCGTGAATGCCAGTCGCTCTATCCTTCAAGCACCCGGCAGTTGCAGAGGGATTATCGTCTCGGGGCTCCTACCGGGGACTGAGGATTGACCTGGGCCGGATCTCCATATCTGGCCCAGGGACTTTCGCATTTGCGTCCGCTCACGCCGCCTCTCCCGACATTGAGGAATGTTGAGGAAGCGTCCGAGATGGGTCGCTTTTAGGCCTTCGACCAGAGCCAGAAAGCTGACGTCCGATCCGGCGGCAGGGGCCGCTGCGGCTTCGTTGCTGGATCTCCTGGTTCACCGGTTCGAAGAACAAGGGTCTCGGCCTCTTCCTCGGCGCTCTGCGGCTGGAGTTGCTCGGCTTTCGCGGCGCCCTCTGGGCGTTGGCGGCGGCGCTCGGGCTAGTCCTGCTCGGGGTCGTCCTCTCGCTTCCGCCCGTGCTGGGAAAGGCCAAGTCAAGCAAGAGTGATCGACGCGATCTCGGCCTTGTTCTTGGGTCGCACATGACCGCCCGCGTACTTGCCGTCGATCTCGACCTCACATCCCACTTCGGTAATGATGAACCGAAGCTCGGTGACCGCTGCCGACCTCGTTGCGCAGATCGGCTTGAACGGCCGGTCCCATGCCTATGACGGGCGGCTCGGACTGAAGGTGACGTGGTGACAGAGGTCTTCAAAGCAGGAAAAGGTCGTCGAGCCCTGGCTCTCCTCTTCGCACTCGCCCTCGGGAGCTGCGCGGCCGGGATGCGCGATCAGTTCACCGCTGCCGAGCAGGCCTCGGCCCAGATACCCGGCATCCCGTCCGCACGCTATTGGGCGGATTCGACGCGCCTGGCCGACGACGCCAACAGCTTCGCCCGCCAGTCACGCGCACGATTCTCCTACCTCGCCTTGTCCGGAGGCGGCGGAGACGGTGCGTTCGGGGCCGGCGTTCTGAAGGGCTGGAGCGAAACCGGCACGCGCCCGCAATTCACGATCGTGTCCGGCGTCAGCACTGGCGCACTGATCGCGCCATTCGCCTTCCTCGGCCAGGCCTATGACGACACGCTCCGCGAAATGTACACGGCCGGCTACGGGATCACGCTCGTCGATGATCCGGATCCGCTGCGGGCGCTCTTCGGCCCGGGCGTCTTCGACAGCGGCAAGCTGCTTGCGCTCTCGCGCCGGTTCGTAACGCCGGAGATCATCGCCGCCGTCGCCCAGGAACATCGCAAGGGGCGGCGCCTGCTCGTCCTCACCACCAATCTCGACGCCCAACGCCCGGTGATCTGGAACATGGGCGCCATCGCGGCAAGCGGCGTCGCTGGAGCCGACGATCTCTTCAGGCAGGTTCTGACCGCGTCGGCCAGCATCCCCGGCGTGTTCACGCCGACGATGATCGCAGCCCAGAGCGACATCCGGATGTTCCGCGAGATGCATGTCGACGGAGGAGTCTACTCCAACGTGTTCATCATTCCCGATCGCATCGTCAGGGGAGAACGTCCGGCCGGTCGCAGCGGCGACATCTTCGTCATCATGAACGGCAAGCTGGAGCCGTCCTTCGAGGTGACGCAGGATGGCACGATCCCGATCGTGGGCCGCTCGCTATCGACGATGATCGGTGCGCGGTCGGGCTCGGTTCTGCGATCCGCCTACGAGTTTTCCCGCCGGAACCGGCTGGCCTTCCATCTTACCTACATTCCCGCCGAGGTCGATGACGCGGGAACCATGTTGTTCGACACCGAGGAAATGCGGAAGCTCTATGCATTCGGGCGTGAGCATGGCCGCAGCAGGAAGGCGTGGGTGGCTGCACCGCCTGCAATCCGGTCCGCCGAAGCCACTGACGTCGCGGCTCGCTAGCACCCAAAACCGACCAGATTTGCGGGAGGGGAGCGCCCTTGGCCGGTTACGAACTTATCGCCGCCCTGACTGTCTTTGCCGTCCTGTCGTTGGCTGGCCTGGCAAGCCTCTTCCTGCACCGCAGGCTGCCCGAGCGATACCGCCAGGAGGACACGGCCGCGATTGTCAGGCTGGTCGCAAACGTTTTCGTCGTGGTGACCTCGCTCGTCCTCGGCCTCATGGTGAACTCCGCAAAGAACACCTTCGAAACGGCCGATCGCGATGTCCATGCCATGGCCACGGAGATCATCCTGCTCGACAAGCTCCTGCGACGCTTCGGCGAGGAGGGCGACGCCACGCGCCGCGACCTCCTGAACTACGTCAAGCAGGCCTATGCTTCTGCCCGAACGAAGGTCTCCGCCCAGGCTGACGCAAACCAGATCGGCGAAGATCTGCTCGATCGGGCGGGCGATAGTCTGCGCGCGATGAAGCCGGCCGACGGCGCACAGATGGCTCTTTGGGAGCAGGCTCTGACGAAATATCAAACAATCTTTGACTTGCGCTGGAAGCTCATTCAGCAGGCTGACGGGACGATCCGGCCGGCTCTTCTTGGCATGGTGGTCCTCTGGCTCATCCTGATCTTCGCGAGCTTCGGCTATCGCGCCCCGGCAAACTTCGTCGTCGTCACGTCGATCGTCCTGGCCGCCAGCCTCATGGCAGCGACCATCTATCTGATCGTCGATATGGACGTGCCTTTCGGCGGCCCAATGAGCGTCTCTCACGGCCCCATCGACCGGATTATTGCCGCGCTGTCACGGTAATGGGCTTGAGCTCAGGGTTGGACGCGTACGCCCGGCAGCCGATAGGAGCCATCGAGGATGGGCGATTGGGCGCCGTAGAGCCGCATGGTCAGGTTGAAGTCGCCCTTGGGCGCCGGCAGCCAGTTGGAGGTGTCCGCGGGCCTTTCGTTCTGGATCAGGATGGTGATGGAGCCGTCAGAGTTCTTCTTGAGGCCGTCCGTGGTGCTGCCGATGCTATAGCGCTTAAAGTCGTTCTCGATGAAGAACTCCTTCTCGTCGTACATGTTGAGGTTCCAGAAGACAGAGACCGGCGGCAGCTTGTCCGCGTTGAAGTGCAGGACGTACTTCTTGGTGCCCGTAAGCGGCGCGCCCTTATCGTCGACGCGGGTGTTGGGATAGAGGATCTCCTCCGGCACGTTGGCGCCGGTCAGGTTCGCCGCGAAGGCCGCCCGCACGGCGTAGTTCGCCCCGGCCCGGCCGCCGCCCATCATGTAGCGCCAACCGTTCACGTTCTCCGCCGCGTTGGCGAACGTGTCCTCGATAATGGCCTTGGCGGTTACCGCAGCCCTCGCGAGGCCACGCTTGGTGGGTTCGTCGAGCGACTGCCAGTCGAAGCCCTTGGCCACGCTTAGGCCGATCTGATGGGCCGCTCCGACATCCGCATCGCCGAAATCGTCGGACAAGGTCAGGAAGGTTTTCATGCCAAACCCGATCGTCTCGAACACACGCAGCGCCTCCGGCCCGGTGGGGGCGAACTGGTAGCGCGAGATATCCGGTTGCTTGGGAATTTCGTAGCGCAAGCCTTGGCTCTGGAAGACCGAGAGCGGCAGCAGGTGGAAGCCCTTTTGTACGGCGCGGGCGGCGGGAAGATCGGCCTCGCCGTTGACGAAGACACGGTTGGCGACGACCGCCAGGCGGGTGCGGACCTTGATCTCCCTCATGCCGGCGGGGATGGGGCCATGATAGTCCGGACCAGTGAGCAGGAAGAGACCCGGCTCGGCATCCTTGCTGCCGCCGATATTGTAGACGATCTGGTCGTAGTAGTCGCCGATCTGGACGATGTACCAGCGTTTCTCGGTGAGAGCCGGGACGCTGACAACCATCGGCTCCGTCCCGAGATCGGCCGCGCCATAGCCATCGATCGAGACGTTGTTGGGTGTGTTGACGAACTTGTCGGCGGCCGTCTTCAGGTCGGGGAACTTGCGGTAGTAGTTCAAACCGACCGCACCGGCCTTAAGACCCGCTCCCAGAGTGTGGACGTTGTCGACGAAGGGTTGCCCCCAGATCGCCGTCTGCACGCCCGCCGCATAGGCCTTTTCCTCACGCACCTGCTCGGGAGGTAGTTTCGGGGCCGGTCCAGGGGTCTGGGCCTGCACCGTATTGGAAGCGATCAACACGATCGCGAAGGCGGCGACAAGCTCTGTAGCGGCGATTGAGAGAACCGATCTCATGGTGATCCTCCATCTTGCTAGAACGGGTTGACGTAGTTCGTGATCGCGATCTGCCGCAGGAGCACCTTCCGGATGACGTGGGCGGCTTTGACGCGATCTGTAAAGATCGCAGCCGTGCCCACGCTGCCAGCCGGAAGGGACCTCGCGAAGCCTTCGTCGTCGAACCGGACGCGCGCAACGAAGGGGGCAGCCTGGAGCGCCTTCGGCGTCACTGCTTGCCCTGAGGTCTGAACCTGCCCCGAGGCGACGGCTTGGAGAATGCTCTCGACCTTGCCGGTCTGCACCGTGCCGGGTGTCATCTTGAAGGTCAGTTCGACAGGCTGGCCAGGGGCGAGATAGCGCGCGTCGATCTGATTGATCTCGACGCCTACGATCGTGTCCGAGGTGTCGATGAAGGCCATGACGGGGGCGAGCGGCAAATTGGTCACCCGTGCGCCCTTGCGCAGCGCCAGATTGGTAACGTAGCCGTCGGCCGGGGCGCGAACTATGGTCTTCTCTAGGTTCCACCGGGCACCGATGAGCTGTGCCCTGAGTTGCTCGACCTCGGCCTCGCGTTGCTCGACATCGAAGGAGCGGCCGGTTCCCCGATTTTGGAGTTGCGTCATCTCGGCAAGGCGCGTCTCTTGAAATTTGAGTTGGGCGCTAAGCGCATCGACCTGGGATTGGAACGGCACCGGATCGATTCGGAAGAGCACGTCGCCCGCCTTGAGCCGTTGGTTGGGTTGTACCGGAACGTCGATGACCTCGCCGGCCGCGTCGGGAACGATCGCCACCGAGTTACGCACCACCAAGGCCGCCCCCTGAGGCGCGCCCCAACCCATGGGAATGAACAACCCGATCAGCAGGAGCAGCAGGACGAGAACCGGCGAGACCTTCCAGAACAGGTTGAAGGGCACGACGCGCAGCTTTACGAGGATGAAGAGCAGCGCGAGATAGCTATTGAGGAGGACGACGATCATCGTGCCGCTTTCTCGTCTAGCACCGGCCGCCGCGAGCTTGATGGCACGTCGACATAGGCCCAGATCAGAACGACCGGCCAGAGGATAAAGCCGAGGAAGAGCGTTACCCAGCCGCCGATCGCGACGGCCTCCGCCCAGGGATGGTTACGTCGCTTGGCGACCACACCCGGCCACATTGCCATGAAGACGATTACAAAAACGGTGCTGGCTAAAAGCACGACCAGGACGATCCAGGCGAAGATGTCGAGTGCGCTCATGTCGTGCTCATTCGTTTCGAGAAGCCCGGTCGGCAAGAACGAGGCCGGGTCCATTGACTGGAACCGACTAAATTCAGTGTGAGGAACGGGGGAGCAGCCGTTTACCGGGGCGATCGGCCTGGATCATTCATCCAGTCCGATCGTCGAGGCAAATTGCGGCACTACTACTTCACCTTCTCCACATCGCCGGGCACCCAGCTCTGATCAAAGAAGGGCTGTGTCGGACCGTACAGGCGAAGGATGACAAAGAAGCCCTGGCCGGAAACCGTCTTCAGCCAGTTCTTGTCCTTGCCGGACGGCGCATGGGGCCCGAAATAGAGATCGAGCGAGCCGTCGGCATTCATCTCCGGCTTGTCCATCGTATTGAGAGACGGAAAGGGCTGGCCATTGGCCAATCCCGAGGCGGTCTCTGGCCGATAGACGGTGACGGACCAGAAGATCCCGGCCGGGATGTCCTTCGGCAGATGCAGTTTGTAGGACCTACCACCCGAAAGCGGATCGCCATCGGCATCGGTGAAGGCGACGGGATATTTCGCGCCCATTCCGGCCATGTTCACCGCCATCGCCGGGCTCGCCGAATAGGCAAGCGCGAAGAAGCCGGTGCGCAGATCGAGGTACTTGAAGGACGGCCCGGTGAACTCGGTATTCGCCGGGAACGGGTTCACCCATTGCCGGTCCTTGTACCAGCGGGTGTTCGGCACGATCGGCGGCGGATCGTAGGCGATGGCGCGGCCGATGCGGAAGGCGGTGCGCCCGGCCCGGTCGAGGATCTCGCGCGTCCGCGCATCAGGAGCGAAGGGCTGCCCCTTGATGATGCCGATGCTGGCGAGCATGCCGCGCATGTCGGCGTCGGTCGGATCGACATATTCGCTGTCGATGAAGCGCGAGAGCATGTCGAAGGCGCTGCCATCCTGCGGATAGAGCATCTTCGGCGCCGCCGCCGAGCCATCCGGGAATTGCATCGGCTTGGCGCCGTCCTTCTTGCCGAGCGGGTAGATCCGGGTCTGCGTGATCAGGTTCACCGGCCCCGAAAGATCCTTGGGATCGTGGAAGAAGGCCCGCCAGAAGACGAAGACGTTATAGGTGCGCGACTTGTAGACGATGTAGTCCTTCGGGATCTCTCCGGTGTAGTCGGGCGGGATCACGAGGTATTTCGCGCCCTTGCCCTTATCCGGTCCGGGCAGGCCGACATCGCCGCACCAGATGTCCTTCGAATAGGGTTCCGGATACCAGGTCTTCTCCGCGACGGGCGCCGGATTGCAGATCGGCCGCTGGAAGAAATCGTCGAGAATGCCCTGGAGGCCCGGCGGCACCTCCAGCACCATCGGCCCGTCCTGCTTCAGGTCGAGATAGCCCATCGCGTAGATGACGTCGGAATTCGGCGTGGTGACCTGGGTGTTGGCGTTCAGGCGCTCCTTCCAGACGGGGAGGATGTTGTAGCCCTTGCCGAAGAGCTTCTCCGAGCCTTCCTTCATCGCGAAGATGTTGAGCGCCGGCTGGGCCCAGAGATAGGACTGGACCGCGCGCTGGAACAGCAACTCGTCCTTGAGCTTCGCCGTGTCGGACTTCGACAGATAGCCTTCCGTCAGCGGCAGGGTCGACAGTTCTTCATAGCGCGAGGACTGGGCAAGAGCCGACGAACCGAGGCCGAGGACAGAGGCGAACGCTGCCGTGACGATCGTTTTGGCGAAACTGAGCTTTTTCATGCTGCTGTTCCTCACTTGGCGCGGTTGACGATCGGCGGCGCCCATTGGCGCTTGAGGACGGACTCCTTCGGCCAGTACGCGCGGATATAGAGCTCGAAATCACCCTTGGGCGCCGGCAGCCAGTTCGAGACCTTGTCCGCGCTCGGGCGAGAGCGCTGCACATGGAGCGTCAGCGATCCGTCGGGATTGTATTTGAGGTCCTTGTTCTTGGTGCCGAGCGAGAAGCGCCTGAGCTCGTTCGGCGCGAAGAAGTGGTCGGCGTCATAGAGCGTCAGCGACCAGAAGCCGTCCACGGGCGGAACCTCGCCCTTGGCGAAGGTCACCGTGTAGGCGCTCCTGCCGTTCAGCCGCTTCTTGTCGCCATCGTATTCCTGGTAGAAATACGCGGTCTCGTTGGGCGCGTTGACGAAGATGTTGGTGCGGGCGACGGCGGTCCGGGTGTAGTAATCCGTCCCGAAATTCGCGCCGTTGAGCGGCGAGGTCCAGCCGTTCTGCACCGGCACGCCGGAATAGCGGAAGGCCTTGAGCGGCGTCAGGATCTCCTTGTCGGCCTCGAGCGCCGATTGCTTCAGCGTGGCCTTCAGTTCCGGATCCTTCGCTGCCGCCTCGAGGATCGAGCCGAGCCAGCCATAGAGCGCCTCCTCGCCCGGCATCGGCGGCACTTCCTTCAGGATGGCCGGGAGTTCGTCGAAGAACTTGTCCGGCTTCACCCATTGCGTCTCGGCGCCGCCGCCTTGCTTGCCGCCGGCAGGGTCCGCGAGCTTCGGGATCTTGCTCCAGTCCTTGGTCTTCTGCTTGCCGTCGAACTGGCTGAGCGGATAGGCCATGATCTGGCTGATCACCGGCTGGATCGCGCGCTTGTCCTCGGGGGTATCGTCTACGAAGGCGCGCGGGATGATGTAAGCGAGGTTCGTCGGCGACCGGAACACGCCGGCGATGCCATCGGGAACGCTGCCGTTCCAGTCCGGCCCCACAACCATGTAGAAGCCCGGCTTCGTACCGTACATCTTGCCGGCTTGCCCGATCGAGTCGGTGCGCTGGTTGCCGAGCTGGTAGACCCAGAAACGGTCGCCGAAATCGGGCACTTGGAAGACGGCGGGTTCCTTGTCGAGCGAGAAGATGCCGAAGCCGTAGACGACATCCTGGTTCGGGCAGGCGACCGCCCTTTCCTCGGGCGCGATATAGTCGGTCAGCATCGTCAGGTGATTTAGCGGCGCGACAGGCAGGACGCCGTCGCCAAGACCGGATTCGGGCACTTGCGAGAAGACGAGGCGACGGTTGTGCAGGTTCACCAGCGGCCAGCCCCACACGTAGGCGGACTTCGCCATCTCGCGCACATAGGCTTTCTGCAAAGTGGTTCCAGAGACGGGTCCCGCGGGCCGTGCCTGAGACAACTCCGGGACAGCGGGCTGTGCCTGAGCGCGTCCCTCGGAAGGAGGCAGCACGAATGCGGTGGAGAGGAGCGCGGCGGCCAGTGTCGCTTTCCTCCTGTAGGCAGCAATGCTCACAACAACCTCCCTTGATATCCACGCTTGCCGAGCAGCGCCAAGAGAACGGTAGCTGACCGACATGACGGACTTCCGATGGGCCGCGTGGCCCCTCCGCCGCTCAGCCTATGGCAAGCTCGTCGCGGGAGTCGACGGGGTTGTGCCGCATATCAGATCAGACGCTAGGGTTGAACTGCTGCACACTAAACTCTTCGCAAACGGGGTCGATCACATAGTTTCCAATATAATGAAGTCCCAACTCGTTTGCGGAGAGCAGGACATGATTAGCCGAACTTCAGCCACCCATCTGCGGCACGTGAAGCGGCTTGGGCACCAATTTTATATTGTTCTCGGCCAGCGTGGTGCGCACCTTGGAAAGGATCGCCTTGCGGATCTGGAACTGCCGCCCGGCCCGGGCCTTGTACTTACCGCGGATCACCAGAGTGCCTTCCTCGAGCGCGGCGATGCCCTGGCTCTTGAACGGCTCGAGGAGATCGGCGTTCAGTTCCGGATCCGCCGCAACCTCCTGACCGATCTTCTTGAACAGCTTTCGCACGGCTTCGACATCGGTATCCAAAGCCACCCGGAACAGCATCTTCTCCACGACCCATTCACGGCTGAAGTTCTGAATCTTCCCGATCTGGCCGAAGGGGATCGTCGCAACCGGGCCGCGCGGATGCCTCAAGGAGACTGAGCGCAACGAGATTCTCTCGACGGTGCCCTTGGCCCCCGAGGTCTCGATGTACTCGCCGTGGCGGAAGGCATCGTCGACGAGGAAGAACAGGCCGGCCACCACATCCTTGACCAATGTCTGGGAGCCGAGACCGATCGCCAGGCCGAAGATCGAGAGTCCGGTGATCAGCGGCCAGACATTGACCCCCAACATGACTAGGACGGTTAGAGCCCCCAGCGTCAGAAGCGCGGCCTTGGCGAGGCCCACGAGCAGCGGGCCGACAGTGGTCAGTCGTGTGCCGACCACGGCGGTGGTGACATGGGGATCGCCCGGCGCATGAGATCTGATGCGCGCGGCCATGATCGCCACCCAGTTCCAGCAGAAGGCGATGACCAGCACGAGCATCAGGATCTCGGCGGCTTTCAGCACGACAGTGCCCCGCGAGATGCCGACGACGTCCAGAATGGGCAGGAGCCAGAGGGTCGCCAGTACGGCGAGAATCGATGAGGCGACCACGATGCGGAAAGTCCGCCATAGCGCGCCGGTCAGTTCGCCTCCCCGCGATCGAGCCGCCAGCCAGCCGCGCCTTTCGATGGCGACGTCGAGATGGGGGGCGGCGAGAGCCAGAAGAAGCGAAATCAGCAACAATCCGCCCCGCGTCGGCCTTCCAATCGTCAAATCCAGCTGGATGAAGGCAAAAGCGAGTAGGACAATCGCGACCACGAGCCAGGGCCAGATTGCGGCCAGCTTCCGGCGCAGCGATCCAGCCCTGCTGCCGAAGGACAGTGCCCTGGTGACCAGCCTGCGATGACGAAGATACGCCGCTGCGACCAGAACCGTGAAAGGCAAAGACACCGCGAATGTTGCGAAGAGATCGCGCAGCGGATCGGCCGCATTCCATACGCGCAAACAGGCCAACACCACCAGGCCGCCGGACGCGATTCCGATTGCGACGGCAAGATCACGCCGCCAACGCGAGAAGATCGACCTGCGACCTGTGGTCAATGGGAAACATATCATGGTCGCCACAGCCGAGATCACGACGCAGTTCAGCAAGGCGCGGCGGAGCACTTGATCGGAGATGAGACTTACCAGCAGGACCCAGGACGCCAGCACCACGACCAAGACAGCCGCGAACCAGGCCGCCGCGGACAGAAGCGGCCGAGCCTGCAATCTGCTGACGATTGAGCTGGCAATCGCTGCCGTTGCAGTAATGGCGATCAGGCAAATTGCTACGATACTGAGAGCCAGCAGTGCGGGATTATAGCCGGCGGTTTCGAGCCTTTGGACGAAATCCTGCCACGCGCCACCGGAAGAGAGCCATCCCGAGAACCTCGCTGCCAGACCGTTCTCGATCAGCATAGAGAAACGATGGAGTATCGCGGTTGCAGCCTCGAGCTCGTCGGTCCGTAAATTGGCAGCCATGGTCTCTGTCTCGTGTGGAAGTCGACGGCATTAGTCTGTCCGCGCCAGACGGTTGGTGAATCCGGAGAACGTTTAGCCTGCGTCACAGACAAAACTGTCGTTGCGACAGCCGCATCTGGCATTGAGCTAGACCCCTTCCCAGCATAGGCGACCGCCTGTCTTGCCATTTCGCGACAATCGCGTTCGGCAATTCGCCGCCCCAGTCGTATCGCCGCCGATCGGAAATACCCAAGTGTCGGACCTGTGGCCCCGCAGGAGCCTCCTCCCATTGTCCATCCCACTCAGGTCTGCCTTCGGACAAGGAGCCAGAGTCCAGATATGGAGCTGTAGGGGCAGGCTCGGCATAGGTGTGGCTGGAACCATGGTTTGCCGCACTTCGAGCGCCAGTACGGCCGGACCGCTTTCGTGTGCCCGATATCGCTTCTTTATGTGAGCTGCCGTATGCTTGGATAGGTCGGCTGGCGATGGAGCGTTCTATGCCAGATGCAGCCAATGACAGGGGCGAGTTGTTTCCGACGCCGTTGAGTTCGGCAACCGATCTTCGCTCCGAAAGCGCGGGGCCACTACCCGCACTTGCTCAATATGGCGTGGCGCTGTTGCTGGTGGCTGTCGCGACCTTTTTTGCGTTCGTCGCGGATCGCGTGGTCACCGCCCCCACGCTCACGCTCATCTTCGTCATTCCGGTGGTTGTGGCAGCGACCAGCTTGGGTTGGGGACCGTCGGTGGTCGCCGTCGTGGCGAGCGTCCTGGCATTCGATTTCTTCTTCACGCTGCCTTACTTCACCTTCCAGATGACCGAGCCGTCCGAGATCGCAGCAACCCTGCTGCTGTTGGTGACCTCCGCCATCGTGAGCACCGTGGCGGCCGAGTCCAGGCGGCTCGCGCTCGCTGCGCGTCGCGCAGCAGACCAGTCCCAGGCGCTCCAGGCCCTTGCGCACGTAATCATCGAGGATCGATCGCAGAAGGAGGTGGTCGACGCGGCCGCGACTGCGCTGAGCCGCATTTTTGCGGCGCCCGCGGTAATCTTCTCGGATACGGGCGGTCAGCTCCGTCAGGAAGCCACGATCGGCGGTGCTGTGGTCACCGAGGCAGAAATCAAGGCGGCAGAGAATGCCTTGAATGCCCAGACGCATTTGCGGGGAGAGACCTACCCCAACGATGACTCTACGTTCGACTTTTGGCCCGTCGCGAACTCGACCGCTTGTCGATATGTGTTGAGCGTCGACTTCAAGAGCTCACGCTTCGAGCGACCTCCCGATCCAGAACGGTTCATCGAAATTGTGGGCGCCTACCTCGCGTCCCCGCGTCGGGCTCTTTTGTGATCTCACGGTAGATGATTGTGACGACCGCGCGGCCCCTTCTGCCAAGCCACAGTCCCCCTCGCATCCCTGCTGTCTGAAGATTCCTGGCCCAAAGGCTACACTCATCTAACTTCAGGAAGCGCGTGTTGATGCGATACCGCCCGACGGCTGCACGTTGCCAACGGCCTATCCGGTCCGGGACTGTTACAGCGCTGCGGTCGTTTCCTTTACGACGTTCATATGCCGGCTGGCATTGTCCCCAATCGATAACCTATGGGCGTGGTCCCACATGCTCTCGTGCAACCGGCCATTCCGACCGGATCGCATCAGAGTGAAACACCATGTTGAGGATCTTTGCTGTCATCTTCTCCTGGGCCAAGCGGCTCGATGCCCGTCTCACTAGGGGCGTGGAGATGCACGGCCGCTATCTCACTGGGCTGAACCGCCCCCGGACTGCGGGGCGCGCCGCAGGGCGACGTCGTCAACCGCGTACGCGCCATTCTCTGACGCCTGCGATGCAGTAGGAGGGCCCGAAAAAGCCTGCCGCGAGGTGCGGCAGGCTGATGTGTCAATTGCGGTGCGCTGATGCGTCAAAAAGGCAAACTATGGTTCCACTCACACCCGGGGCGATCGCCCTCAGATTCGGAAATCCGCGTTCCGGGCTTGAGGCCCGCCGCGATAATGCGGCGGGGGCATTTTTGGGGGTGAGGCGGACTTCCGCTCTCATCGAGGCGCACTTTGGGTAGAATCTGACCAAACTTCCGGCGCGCCTACAATACCTTCAGCCGCTTCAGATACTCAGCTGCACCCGGTGGTCGAGCCGCAGGTGTTGCACTTCAGGCAGGTGCCGTTGCGGACCAGCGTGAAGTTGCCGCATTCGCCGCAGCTGTCGCCGACATAGCCCTTCATGATCGCCTCGGCCCGGCGCTCGGAAGCGCTCGGCTGGGCGGCCGGAGCGGCGAAGCCGAGCTTGCTCATCTGCTCTTCGCCATAGGCCTCCGGCTCCTCCTTCAGCGCGGTGGCGCCGGCGGTGGCGAGCGCGGTCACGCTGCCGCCCGAACGGGCAACCGCATCGTTCGCCGCCGTGCCGCCCTGAATGGCGAGCAGGTTGATCGGCTTGCCGCGGCGGAAGCCCGAGGAGGCCAGCGGGGTCGAGGTGATCGGCGCGACAGCGTCCGGCGCCGCCCTGCCCTGCTCGACGCCGCCGCCCATCACGTCATGGCCGATCTCCGAGGGATCGACATGGGCGAGGTCGTGCCGGCCGAGATAGGAGATGGCGAGCTCGCGGAAGACGTAGTCGAGGATCGAGGTCGCGTTCTTGATCGACTGGTTGCCCTGGACGAAGCCCGAGGGCTCGAACCGGGTGAAGGTGAAGGCCTCGACATACTCCTCGAGCGGCACCCCGTATTGCAGGCCGAGCGAGACCGCGATGGCGAAGTTGTTCATCATCGCCCGGAAGGCAGCGCCCTCCTTGTGCATGTCGATGAAGATCTCGCCGAGGCGGCCATCGGCATATTCGCCGGTGTGGACGTAGACCTTGTGGCCGCCGACCACCGCCTTCTGGATGTAGCCGGTGCGACGCGCCGGCATCTTCTCGCGGTCGCGCACCCGCTCGACCCGCTCGACGATGCGCTCGACGATCTTCTCGGCGACCTGCGTGGCGCGCGCCGCCATGGGCTGCTGGTGCAGCGCCTCGACCGCCTCGTCCGCATCGTCGTCATTGTCGGCGATCAGGGCCGAGTTCAGCGGCTGCGACAGCTTGGAGCCGTCGCGGTAGAGCGCGTTGGCCTTCAGCGCCAGCTTCCACGAGAGCAGATAGGCGCTCTTGCAGTCCTCGACGGTCGCGTCGTTCGGCATGTTGATGGTCTTGGAGATCGCGCCCGAGATGAAGGGCTGCGCCGCCGCCATCATGCGGATATGGCTGTCGACCGAGAGGTAGCGCTTGCCGATGCGCCCGCAGGGGTTGGCGCAGTCGAAGACGTTGTAGTGCTCCTTCTTCAGGTGCGGTGCGCCTTCCAGCGTCATCGCCCCGCAGACATGGACGTTGGCGGCCTCGATCTCGGCCTTGCTGAAGCCGAGGAAGGGCAGGAGCTCGAAGGACATGTCGGCGAGCTTCTCGGCCGGGACCTTCAGCGTGCCGGTGAGGAAGTCCTCGCCCAGCGTCCACTTGTTGAAGACGAACTTGATGTCGAAGGCGGCCTTCAGGTCCTTCTCGATCGCGTCGATCTTGTCCTGCGGGAAGCCCTTGGCCTTGAGCGAGCCATGGTTGACGCCCGGCGCCTGCGCCAGCGTGCCGTGGCCGACGGCATAGGCCTCGATCTCGGCGATCTCGCTCTCGCGATAGCCGAGCGCCCGCAGCGCATCCGGCACGGCGCGGTTGATGATCTTGAAGTAGCCGCCGCCGGCGAGCTTCTTGAACTTCACCAGCGCGAAATCGGGCTCGATGCCGGTGGTGTCGCAGTCCATGACGAGGCCGATCGTGCCGGTCGGCGCGATCACCGTCGCCTGGGCGTTGCGGTAGCCATACATCTTGCCGAGCGACAAAGCCTCGTCCCAGACGATGCGGGCACGCTCCGAGAGCTTGATGCTGGAGCCGCCGAGGCGCGCCAGCGTGCCATGGTCGAGCGGCACCGGCGTGACCTGCAGGCCTTCATAGCCGTCAGCCTGGCCATGGGCGGCGGTGCGGTGGTTGCGGATGACGCGCAGCATGTGGCTGGCGTTCTTCTTGTAGCCCGGGAACGGGCCGAGCTCGCCGGCCATCTCCGCCGAGGTCGCATAGGAGACGCCGGTCATGATCGCGGTCAGCGCGCCGGCGAGCGCCCTGCCCTCGTCGCTGTCATAGCCGAGGCCCATGGTCATCAAGAGGCCGCCGATATTGGCGTAGCCGAGGCCGAGCGTGCGGTATTCGTAGGAGAGCTCGGCGATCTCGCGGCTCGGGAACTGCGCCATCGCGACCGAGATCTCGAGCACGACGGTCCAGAGCCGGCAGAGATGCTCATAGCCCTCGACGTCGAAGGCCTTGGTCTCGCGGTCGTAGAACTGCAGCAGGTTGGCCGAGGCCAGATTGCAGGCGGTGTCGTCGAGGAACATGTACTCCGAGCACGGGTTCGAGGCGCGGATGCGTCCCGAGGCCGGGCAGGTGTGCCAGTCGTTCATCGTCGTGTTGAAGTGCAGGCCGGGATCGGCCGAAGCCCAGGCGGCGTAGCCGATCTTCTCCCAGAGGTCGCGGGCCTTCAGCGTCTTCGTCACCTTGCCGGTGGTGCGGGCGACGAGGTTCCAGTCGTCATCCGACTCGACGGCGCGCAGGAAGTCGTCGGTCAGCGAGACCGAGTTGTTCGAGTTCTGGCCGGAGACGGTGAGGTAGGCCTCGGAATCCCAGTCGGTGTCGTAGGTGTCGAACTGGATGTCGGTATAGCCCTGGCGGGCGAACTGGATGACGCGCTTGATGTAGTTGTCCGGCACCATCGCCTTGCGGGCGAGCTTGATCTCGCGCTTCAGCGCCGGGTTCTTCTCGGGATCGAAGCAGGCCTCGTCCGCGGCCTCGCAATTGACGCAGGCCTTCATCACGGCCTTCATCGCCTTCTGGACGATCTTGGAACCGGCGACGAGCGCCGCGACCTTCTGCTCCTCCTTCACCTTCCAGTCGATATAGGTCTCGATATCCGGGTGATCGACGTCGACCACCACCATCTTGGCGGCGCGGCGCGTCGTGCCGCCCGACTTGATCGCGCCGGCGGCCCGATCGCCGATCTTCAGGAAGGACATCAGGCCCGAGGAGCGGCCGCCGCCGGCGAGCTTCTCGCCCTCGCCGCGCAGCATCGAGAAGTTCGAGCCGGTGCCGGAGCCGTATTTGAACAGGCGCGCCTCGCGGACCCACAGGTCCATGATGCCGCCCTCGTTGACGAGGTCGTCCTGCACGCCCTGGATGAAGCAGGCATGCGGCTGCGGGTGCTCATAGCTCGACTTCGACTTCACCAGCTTGCCGGTCTTGAAGTCGACGTAGAAATGGCCCTGGCTCGGCCCGTCGATGCCATAGGCCCAGTGCAGGCCGGTGTTGAACCATTGCGGCGAGTTCGGCGCGACCATCTGCGTCGCCAGCATGAAGCGCAGCTCGTCATGGAAGGCCGCGGCGTCCTCCTCGGAGGAGAAATAGCCGCCCTTCCAGCCCCAATAGGTCCAGCAGCCGGCAAGCCGGTCGAAGACCTGCTTGGAGGAGATCTCGGAGCCGTAGCGCTTGTCCTCTGGCAGGGCGGCGAGCGCCGCCTCGTCCGGCGCGGAGCGCCAGAGGAAGGAGGGAACGTCGTTCTCCTCGACCTTCTTCAGGACGGCCGGCACGCCGGCCTTGCGGAAATACTTCTGCGCGAGCACGTCGCTCGCGACCTGCGACCAGGCCTCGGGCACCTCGATGCCCTCGAGCCTGAACACGATCGAGCCGTCGGGATTGCGGATTTCGCTGACAGCCGAGCGGAACGGAATCGCCTGGTATGGCGACTGGCCGGCGGCGGTATGGCGGCGCTCAATGCGCATGTCTTCATCCCCAATGCATGCCGCGGGCCCGGAAGCCTCGCGCGGCCGGTTGCTCACCGGCTCCTGATGTCAGCCCAACTCGGTTTGATGCCCTGGATTCCGCGGCGGTGTGGTCCCGCCGTCGAAACGCCTGTAGCGGCCAGCCAGGCCGCACGTCGCCGTTCGCCGTCGCCGATATCGGCGCGCCGCGGTGATCGCTTCGACCCGTCTGGGAACTCTTTCGCCGGGATCGAAGGCGTCTCCGCCAGCCGTCTCGCGACCGTCAAAATTTAGTCCCGATCGGGCCGCGCCGTCAAGGATTAGTGCGCCACAAAGAGTGTGGACACGACATCTGGTAGGAAGATGTGGATCATGGGGATAAGTTTCAAGGAGCCGGCTAAACCCAAGGAATCGCATGGGGAATCGGCGCTGCGTTGCCAGATTGCAACGATCCGCCGCCTCGCGAAATCCCTAAAATCCACCGGACCATGGTTAACCGGCCCTCCACCGGAGCCCGCCCGACCCACTACTGGAAGCGTTCTCTGCGGCAGCCGCCACAAGTGCTTGAATCCGCGCGATGCTTGGCCGGCTGGCGCGAACCTGCAGCCGGCCGCGGAGGCCTCCCGAACCGTGACCGAATCGTGGCGAAGGCTCAACGACGCTGCTGACGGAGTTGGGCTGCCCCTCCGCCTAGCGGAAGCACCAGCCAGGGGAACGCCAGCCAAAGGAACGCCATGACCGACACCGTCTTCGAACTGCGCCGCTACAGCCTGAAGCCCGGTGCACGAGAAACCCTGATCCGCGTCTTCGACACTTACCTCGTCGAGACGCAGGAAGCGGCCGGGATGAGTGTCGTGGCGCAGTTCCGCGATCCCGCGGCGCCCGACCAGTTCGTCTGGTTCCGCGGCTTTGCCGACCAGGACGCCCGCAGCCGCGCCCTCCCCGCCTTCTATGGCGGGCCGGTCTGGGCGGAGCACGGCCCCGCCGCCAACGAGACCATGCTGGCCTGGCATGACGTGCTGATGCTGAAGCCTGCCGCACCCGGCCTTGGCTTCGACACGAGCAGGCTCGGGCGATTGCCCCCGGGAACCGTCGATCGCGAAGACGGGCGCCTCCACCTCGTCGCAATCCACCATCTCTCACCGAGCAGCAGCGACACCGAGGCCGCCGAGGCAGCGCATCTGGTTGCGCAGGCCGCCCGAACCGCCCGCGGCGAGGTTCTTGCCAGCCTGATCAGCGACCGCAGCAGGAACGGATTCGCGCGCCTCCCCGTGCGCGAAGGGGAATGCGTCGCGGCCACGCTCGTTCGGCCGGCGGTTTCGCAGGCGATCCCGGCGCTCGAGGGGGCCTTGCGCGAGATTTCGGTGGGCGGCGGCCGCTCCCCGGATATCGCCCGCCTCATCCCGACCGCACGCTCGCTGCTGCGCTGAGTCTGGATGGCCGGTTTCGGCGCCGCATAGTCGCCGGGATTGCCCGGCCTGATGCGCGCAGGACACCAGGGGCCGAACCGATGCAACGCCTGCTCGCAATCATCGTGCTCTGTCTCTGGGTGTTGCCGGCACGGGCCGGGCCCGACAGGGAGTGGCGGACCGCCGATCCCGCCGCGGCCGGCTGGTCTGCAGCCGCGCTGCAGCCGTTGCGGGACTATGCCGACCTGCGCAAGCCGACCGCCCTGCTGCTGGTCCAGAACGGCGCCGTCATCGCCTCCTTCGGCGATCCGGCCCGCAAGGTCGGCGTCGCCTCGGTCCGCAAGAGCCTGCTGAGCGCGCTCTATGGCATCGCGGTCGCAGAAGGACGGATCGACCTCGACTCGACGCTCGGTGAACTCGGCATCGACGAGAAGTCACCCGGGCTCTCGGAGCGGGAGGAGGGCGCGACCGTCCGCAACCTGCTGACCGCCCGCTCCGGCATCTATCTCCCGGCGGCGCACGAGACCTCCGAGATCAGGGAGAAGCGGCCGGCCCGCGGCAGCCGCGCGCCTGGGACCTTCTGGTTCTACAACAACTGGGACTTCAACGCGCTCGGCACGATCTATCGCCAGCGCACCGGCGAGGACATCTTCGAGAGCTTCGCCCGCCGTATCGCCGCGCCGATCGGCATGCAGGACTTCTCGGCCGCGGATGGTCGCTATGCGCAATCGCCTGCCTCCCGGCACCCGGCCTATCCGTTCCGGATGAGCGCGCGCGATCTCGCCCGCTTCGGCGTGCTCTTCGCCAGTGGCGGCAGCTGGGACGGGCGCCAGTTCGTGCCGGCAGCCTGGGTGCGCGAATCGACCACCTCCCATGCCGCGACCGACCGGCCGGCCCGTGGCTATGGCTATATGTGGTGGACCCTGCCGGAAGACGGCTTCGGCAAAGGCGCGGCGCTCGCCTCCGGCTATGGCGGGCAGTTGCTCGCTATCGTCCCGGGCAAGCGCCTGGTGGTGGTCCAGACCGCCGAATCCGCGAACAGCCGAAGAGGAACCCGCACCCGGGACTTCATCGGCCTGCTGCGGCGGATCGTGGCGGCAGCGCCCTAGCCATGCATGCCTGCTGCGCCCGGCCGCACTGGACATCGCGTGCGCCGGACGACATAAGTCGCCCGAGCCCGAGCGCCTCCGGACACGAGCGATGAACCAGACCCTGCTGCAGATCTTCACCTGGTGGAACGGCCAGACCATGGGCACCCGTTTCCACACCTGGCGCTTCGGCGAGAAGGTCGGCGAGGACCAGTTCGGCAACGTCTATTACCGCACCAAGGGCGGCGCCAAGGACAAGGCCCTCGGCCTCCAGCGCCGCTGGGTCGTCTATAACGGCCCGATCGAGGCTTCGACGATTCCGTCGGGCTGGAATGGCTGGCTGCACCACACCGTCGATGTCGCGCCTTCCGAGGAGAAGTATGCGGCGCGCGACTGGGAACAGCCGCATCAGCCCAACCATACCGGCACCGCCCTCGCCTATCGCCCGTCCGGCTCGACCCTGGCCGAGAACGAGCGCCCGCCGGCGACTGGCGACTACGAAGCCTGGACGCCCGGGCGCTGAAGCGTCCGGACTGAAGGCTCCGTGAGCCGTCGTTCCGAGCAGCCGTTCCGCTAGGACTGGCGTCTCCCGTTCGATCGGCTTCCCAGCGCCCGGCCAGCCGCGCCGCTGACCGGGCCTTACCGCCCCCGCCTATCTCGCCGGCAACCGCGCCATGAACGCGCGGATATGCTCGGCGATCTCGCCGGCATGCGTCTCCAGCGCGAAGTGGCCGGCATCGAACAGGTGCACCTCGGCGCTCGGCACCTGCTGCTTCAGATAGTCGACGCCCTGAAGCGTGAAGAACGGGTCGTTCTTGCCCCAGACGATCAGCATCGGCGGCTGCCGCTCCGCGAGATAGCGCTGCCAGGCCGGATAGGCCGCGAAATTGCTCTGGTAGTCGTGCAGCAGCCGCAGCTGGATCTCGCGGTTGCCGGGCCGGTCCAGCCCGGCCTGGTCCATCGTCCAGGCATCGGGCGAGAGCCGTTCGGCCCGCTCAGCACCATGGCTGTACTGGAAGCGTGTCGTCTCCGGCCTCAGCAGATCGGCAAATGGCTTCTCGGTCTCGGCGTTGCGCTCGCGCCAGAACGGCCCCATCGACGCGGTGATCTCCGGCTTCCAGCCCTCGGCATTGGCGACGGCGTTCTGCACGATCAGCCCGCGCACGCGCTCGGGCCGGCGCAGCGCCAGCCGGAACCCGACCGGGCCGCCATAATCCTGCAGATAGAGCACATAGCTCTCCAGTCCGAGCCGGTCGACGAGCTCCTCGACCACATCGGCGAGGCGGTCGAAGCGGTAGTCGAAGGCGGCCGGCGACGGCGCGCCGCTATGGCCGAAGCCGGGATAGTCCGGCGCGATCACCCTGTACTGCCCGGAAAGGCGCGGGATCAGGTCGCGGAACATGTGCGAGGAGGATGGGAAGCCGTGCAGCAGGAGGAGCGCCGGCGCGTCCTCCGGCCCGGCCTCGCGATAGAAGACCTCGGTGCCGGCGATCCTGGCGGTACGGAAATGCGTCGGAACAGGCTCGGCAGCGGTCACGGACGTCATGGCGGGAACTCCTGCGACAAGGGGGTGGCAGCAAGGCGGCGGAGGGAGCGGGTCACTCACGGAGTGAGTAACCTCTGTTTCCATGATTCAACGGTGTCTCTTGATTTGAAACCTGTCAATAGATAAATTAGCGGTTACAATCGACACAGGCTTGCGGGATCCGAAATGGCGCTCACGACGGACGCTTCCAGCGAGTTCCGCGACGGTTTCCCCTTCGTCGGCGGTGCGACCTGGCTCGATCTGCTGAACACCACGCCGGCCGGCGAAGCCGGGCCCAAGGAACTGCTCGACGGATCGGAGCGCGCGCGCGCCTGGCTGAACGCAGCCGGGCTGGGCGATGCTGCCGGTGATGGAAACGAAGCCTTGACCGATCTGCGCGCCCTGCGCGCGGAGCTGCGGCCGGTCTTCGACGATCTCCAGCGGGGCGAAGCCCTGTCCGACACCGTCCTGGCGTCCGTGAACCAAAGGCTGGCCGGCATCAGCGGCCATTACGCCCTGCGCCCTGGGGAGAACGGACCGACGCTTGGACTGTCGCTGAATCACGCCGCCGCCGGACCGGCCGCGCTGATCGCGCTCGATCTCGCCCGCTTCGTCTGCGAGGCCGAGCCGGCGCGGCTGAAGCGCTGCGCCGCCAACGACTGCACGCTCGTCTTCTACGATCGCGGCCGCAACAACACCCGGCGCTGGTGCACGATGAGCCTGTGCGGCAACCGCGACAAGGTCGCCCGCTTCCGCGCCCGGCGTGCCGCCCGCTAGGACCGCTCTCCGTCGGCGCCTCGCTGGAATCGCGCGTCGCTCAACCCGCCCCGCCGGCGAAGTCGACCAGCAGCTTGAGGTTCAGCGCCGCGATCACGAGCGCGATCAGGACGGCGAAGGCGACAAGCCAGCGCGGCGCGACGAGTTCGCCCATCTTCGTCCTGTCCGCGGTGAACATCACCAGCGGGAAGACCGCGAAGGAGAGCTGCAGCGAGAGCACCACCTGCGTCAGGATCAGCAGTTGCGCCGTGCCGCTGTCGCCGTACCAGATCGTCACCGCCGCCGCCGGGATGATGGCGATGCCGCGGGTGATCAGCCGGCGCAGCCAGGGCGGCAGCCTGATCTTGAGGAAGCCCTCCATCACGATCTGCCCTGCGAGCGTCGCCGTCACCGTCGAGTTGATGCCGCAGCAGAGCAGCGCGATGCCGAACAGGGTCGGGGCGATCGCCAGCCCGAGCAGCGGGCCGAGCAGCTTGTGGGCGTCCCCTAGCTCGGCGACGCCGGTCTGGCCGGTCTTGTGGAAGGTCGCGGCCGCCAAGATCAGGATCGAGGCGTTGATGGTCAGCGCGAACATCAGCGCCACTGTCGAATCGATGGTCGCGTATTTCAGCGCCTGGCGCCTTTCCGGCAGGCTCTTGCCATAGGCGCGGGTCTGCACGATGCCGGAATGCAGGTAGAGATTATGCGGCATCACCGTCGCGCCGAGGATGCCGAGCGCGAGGTAGAGCATCTCCGGATTGCGGACGATCTCGGTCGTCGGCGCGAAACCGCGAACCACCTGTCCCCAATCGGGATCGGCGAGCGCGATCTGGATCGCAAAGCACAGCGCGATCACGCCGAGCAGCGTGATCGCCAGAGCCTCGACCCAGCGGAATCCGAGCTTCTGCAGATAGAGGATCAGGAAGACGTCGAGCGCCGTGATGATGACGCCGAGCTCGAGCGGAATGCCGAAGATCAGGTTGAGCCCGATCGCCGTGCCGATCACCTCGGCGATGTCGGTGGCGATGATCGCGACCTCGGCCAGGAGCCACAGGACGAAGGAAACCGGCTTCGGATAGGCGTCGCGGCAGGCCTGGGCGAGGTCGCGGCCGGAGGCGATGGCGAGGCGGGCGCACAGCGATTGCAGCACGATCGCCATGATGTTGGAGACGAGCGCGACGACGAGGAGCGTGTAGCCGAACTTCGAGCCGCCGGCGAGCGAGGTCGCCCAGTTGCCGGGATCCATGTAGCCGACAGCGACGAGATAGCCCGGCCCGACGAAGGCGGCGGCGCGCCGCCAGCCGGGGCCGGTCTGGCGCACCGCGATCGAGCGGTGGACGTCTGAGAGGGAGGCTTCGCCCCGCTCGCTGCGCCAGCCGGGCTGCGGCCTGTCGACCCGTGCGTCCATTGCCGTCCAATCTGCAACTGCGATCTATTCGCAGGATAAACAGTTGCGAATGGATCGCAAGAGCATTGCAGCCACGCACCGGCACCGACCCTCTCCATCCTCCGCCCTTTTTCCGCTGCGATTGCCGTGCTACGTCCGCGCCGACGCGGCCGCGCCGCGCTGGAAGAGAATCACAAGCCAGCATGCCCTCGCTCCGCAGAGTCCTCGCCTTTGCCGCCCTCTCCGGCGCCGCGCTCGCGCTGGCCGCGCCGGCCAAGGCCGATCGCATCCGCAATCCGGTCGCGGTCTTCGCCGGCCTCGACAAGATCACCGGCCGCATCATCTCTTTCGAGGTCGCGATCGACGAGACCGTGCAGTTCGGCGCGCTGCAGCTGACGCCGCGTGTCTGCTGGACGCGCCCTCCGACCGAAGCGCCGCAGACCACGAGCTTCACCGAGGTCGACGAGGTCACCTTCAACAACGAGTACCGGCGCATCTTCACCGGCTGGATGTATGCGGCGAGCCCCGGCCTGCACGGCGTCGAGCACGCGATTTACGACGTCTGGTTGACCGACTGCAAAGGCGGCACCGAACTGGTGGTCGATCCGAAGGAGCCGGAGCCGACCCCGCCGCCGACAGCCGGCCAGCGCCCCGAGCGCCCGGTGCGTCCGGCGCGCGAGACGCCCCCGCCGCCCGCCGGGCAGCGCATCGACGTCGCGCCGCCGCAGGGCGTGCCGGTGCAGCCGCGTGCCCCGACGCAGCGCTTCTTCCCGACCAATCCCGCCGGCGGCGGCCGCGACCCGACCGGCGGCAACTGAGCCATGGCGCGCGTCACCGGCATTGGCGGTCTTTTCTTCCGCGCCGGTGACCCGCAGATGCTCGCGGCCTGGTACGAACGCCATCTCGGCATCGACGATCTCGCCAAGGCGGTCTGGAGCCAGGATGCCGGGCCGACCATTTTCGGGCCCTTCGCCGCGACGACGGATTATTTCGGCCGGCCCGGGCAGCAATGGATGGTAAATTTCCGCGTCGACGATCTCGATGCGATGATGGCCTCGCTCAGGGCCGCCGGCATCGCCGTGGAAACCCGCCCGGAATGGGATTCAGAAGTCGGCCGCTTCTGCCGCATCCATGATCCCGAGGGCAATCCGATCGAGCTCTGGCAGCCCGCGCCGCAGGCTTTCCCCGCCCCTGAAGATCAGGCGTAGCCGACCCAGCCGCGGAAGCTGAAGCCGGTGTAGAACAGGCTGATCTCCGAGAACCCGGCAGCGCGCAGGATCGCCTCGTCCTCTTCGGGGCTGAGCAACTGGAGATGTGCGGCGACCGCCGCGCGGGCATTCTCCGCCTTGGCCGGCTCCGCACCCGAGGCCGCGGCGAAAGCGGCGTAGCGCGAGAGCCAGCGACCACGCTCGCCTTCGCCCTGCGGGAAGCTGGCATGGGCGGCGACGAAGGGCGCGCCGGGCTTCAGGCGGCGATGGATCTCGCTCGCCGTGCGCCGCCTGTCTTCGGGCGCCAGGAAATGCAGGGTCAGCAGGCAGGTCGCGGCATCGAACGGCCCTTCCGGTGCATCCTCGATATAGCCCTCGTGAAGATTTGCGCGCGTGCCGAGCGGTCCCAGGGTCTGCTCGGCCAGCTTCAGCATTTCGGCCGCCGGATCGACGCCGTCGAAGATCCAGCCCGGCTGGGCCTGCGCCAAGGCCTTGAGCTCGAGCCCGCCCCCTGCCCCCAGGACCAGCACCCGGGCGTCTTCCGGAGCCCGTTCCGCCAGCAGAATGCCGGTCATCTTATGCAGATCGTGGAAGCCGGGCACGAAGCGCGGCGGGCCTTCCGCATAGCGGGCGACCGCCGCAGGGTCCGAGAATGGCGCCATCAATGCGTTCATGAGATCGGCCTCGTCTTCAGCAATGGGAAGCTTCCAGATCGTGACGGCCGCCGCGGGCGACGAGCCGCTCATGGAAGTCGGCGCTCAGCGCAGCCAGCGTCACCTCGCCGAGGCAGGCGAGCAGCAGGGCCTCGGCATCGGCGAAGGCTTGGTCGAGCGCCGCGTTCACCGCCTGCTCGACAAGGCAGCCAGGCGCCTCCGTCCGGTTGCCGATGGCCAGCAGCGAGGGGCTGCCGAGCGCATCGTAGATGTCGCGCAGGGTCACCTTCGAAAGGTCGCAGGCGATGGACCAGCCGCCGCCATGCCCCTTTTCGGAGCGGACATAGCCCTGGTCGCGCAGGCCTGCCATCACCCGCCGGATCACCACGGGATTGGTCGCCATCGCCCTGGCGAGGACCTCTGAGGTCACCGGGCCGTCCAGCTCCGCCATATGCAGCAGGACATGCAGCACCCCGGACAATCGGCTATCGCGTTTCATGAAACTTCATATGTTGCGTGACATGGTCAAGGTCAAGCCCCGCGTCTTCCCGCGAGCCGCACCTCCCGTGACAGCAGAATCGTCAGCGCGCGCCGGGCACGCTCTCCAGCTCCGCCAGCGCCTCGCTGCCGCTGACGCACTTCTCCCGCGGCCAGCTCCACCATTGCGCCTCGGAGGCGATCGCCGGCTCGAGCAGGGCGCGATAGATCTGCCGCGGCAGCTCGCGCGTGCCGAACTGGGAAAGATGAGCAGTCTGGAACTGGGCATCGAGCAGCCGGTAGCCGCCCCGCCGCAGACGCGCCACGAGATGCACCAACGCCACCTTCGAAGCGTCGGTCTCGCGATGGAACATGCTCTCGCCGAAAAAGGCCCCGCCCAGCGAAAGCCCGTAGAGCCCGCCGACCAGCTGCCCCTCGCGCCAGCACTCGACGGTGTGGACGAAACCGAGCGCGAAGAGCTCGCCATACAGCGCCCGGATGCGCCGATTGATCCAGGTCTCCTCGCGGTCCGGGCGGCTCTCGGCGCAGGCGGCGATGACGGGCTCGAAGGCGTGGTCGACCCGGATCTCGAAACGGTCCGAGCGGACGGTCCGCCGCAGCCGGCTCGGCACATGGAAGGCGTCGAGCGGGATCACCCCGCGGATTTCGGGCTCGACCCAGAACAGGCCGGGATCGTCGGCGCTCTCGGCCATCGGAAAAACCCCGCCCGCATAGGCGCGCAACAGGATTTCCGGCGTGATCGTGGGCGCGCGCACGGGTGTGGAACGGGCCTTCATACAGTGATGGGAGCGCGGGCGCGCGAGCCTGTCAAACCAGGGCCGCGACCAACCCCCCTCTCCCCTTGCGGGAGAGGGCTGGGCTGAGGGGTCCCGCGGCCTTTGCACTATCGCCTTCGTGCCGAAGCAGAAGGCGTGGAACGCCCCCTCATCCCGCGCCCGTACGCCACCTTCTCCCCACAAGGAGAGAAGGAAAGGTTCAGCCCTCGCCGGGCTGCCCCATGCCGCCATTGGCCAGGAATTTCTCCAGCCAGTGGATATTGTAGTCGCCGTTCAGCATGTCCTGGTTGCGCACCAGCGTGCGGAACAGCGGCAGCGTCGTGTCGACGCCGTCGACGACGAACTCGTCGAGCGAGCGGCGCAGGCGCATCAGGCACTCGTCGCGGTTGCGGCCGTGCACGATCAGCTTGCCGACCAGCGAGTCGTAATGCGGCGGGATGACATAGCCCTGATAAGCCGCGGAATCGACGCGTACGCCGAGCCCGCCCGGCGTATGGAACGAGGCGATCTTCCCGGGCGAGGGCCGGAAGCTCGACGGGTGCTCGGCATTGACGCGGCACTCGATGGCATGGCCCTCGATGATCACGTCTTCCTGGCGGATCGAGAGCGGCGCGCCGGCGGCGATACGGATCTGCTCGTTGACCAGGTCGATCCCGGTGATCATCTCGGTGACCGGATGCTCGACCTGGATGCGGGTGTTCATCTCGATGAAGTAGAACTCGCCGTCCTCGTAGAGGAACTCGATCGTGCCGGCGCCGAGATAGCCCATCTCGGCCATCGCCTTGGCGCAGACATTGCCGATCCGGTCGCGCTCGCCGGCGTTGAGAGCCGGGGATGGCCCCTCCTCCCAGACCTTCTGGTGGCGGCGCTGCAGCGAGCAGTCGCGCTCGCCCAGATGGATGGCGCGGCCCTTGCCGTCACCGAGCACCTGGATCTCGATATGGCGCGGCTTCTCGAGATACTTCTCGATATAGACGGCATCGTCGCCGAAATTGGCCTTGGCCTCGCTGCGGGCGGTGGCGAGCAGGACGGATATCTCGTCCTCGCTGCGCACGACCTTCATGCCCTTGCCGCCGCCGCCGGACGCCGCCTTGATGATGACGGGCAGGCCGATCTCTCTGATGATGCGCAGCGCCTCCTCGTCATCGGCGACGCCGCCTTCCGAGCCCGGAACGCAGGGAATGCCGAGGCGCTTGGCGGTGCGCTTGGCCTCGATCTTGTCGCCCATGCTGCGGATATGCTCGGCCTTGGGGCCGATGAAGGTGATGTTGTGCCGCTCGAGGATCTCGGCGAAGCGGGCATTCTCGGAGAGAAAGCCATAGCCGGGATGGACCGCGTCGGCGCCGGTGATCTCGCAGGCGGCGATCAGCGCCGGGATATTGAGATAGCTCTCGCGCGCCGGCGGCGGGCCGATGCAGACGCTCTCATCGGCGAGGCGCACATGCATGGCGTTGGCGTCGGCGGTCGAATGCACCGCGACGGTGGCGATGCCGAGCTCCTTGGCGGCGCGCAGCACCCGGAGCGCGATCTCGCCGCGATTTGCGATCAGGATCTTGTCGAACATCTTCAGCCCGCTCCCGTCCGGCGCCGGCCTCACTCGATCACCAGCAGCGGCTCGCCGTATTCGACCGGCTGCCCGTCCTCGACGAGGATGGCGATGACCTTGCCGGCGCGCGGCGCCACGATGTCGTTGAAGGTCTTCATGGCCTCGACGAGCAGGACGCGCTCGCCGGCCTTAACTTCCTGGCCGATCTCGATGAAGGGCTTGGCCTCCGGCGAGGGCCGGCGATAGGCGGTGCCGACCATCGGCGAGTTCACCGTGCCGGGATGGGCAGCGGCGGCCTTGGCCTCGAGGGGCGCTGCGGCGACCGGCGCCGGCGCGGCGGCATATGCCGGAGCCGCGGCGACGGGGGCCATCACGGTCGCGGTGATGGTGCGCGCCACGCGGATGCGCAGATCGCCCTTCTGCACCTCGATCTCGGTCAGGTCCGTCTCGTTGATCAGCTGCGCCATTTCGCGCACGAGTTCCGGATCGATGGGGCTTTTGGTCGCCATGGCGGACTTCACCGTCTTTGTGAGCTCGATGGATGGGACGGCACGTCCCGAAGGAGAAGCGGATATGCGAATGAATGGCGCCGGATCAAGCCGGCGGCCGCGCCGCGTCGGCGGGTCTTAGCCGGAACGGCGGTTCAGGGAAAGGGAGAAGGCGAGCGCTTTCCCCCGTTTGCAGGCCGAAAGCCGCCGCCACGCCTCAAAAAAGGCGCGGCGGGGGTTCCGATCCTTCCCCGCTCGGCGGGCTCTGCCGCTCAGCCGCTGCAGGTCGCCTTGCCGCATTTGCGGACCGATTCGATCTTCTGCTTCAGGGCGGGAGCGCCGACCGCGCCGAACACCACCTCGTCGCCGATCACGAAGGCCGGCGTGCCGGTCAGGCCGAGCCGGTCGCCGAGCGCGACCGTGTGCTCAATCACGGCACGGGTCGCCGGCGCATCCATGTCCTTCTTCAGGCGCTCGATATCGGCGCCGGCCTCCTTGGCGATCTCCATCGCCTTGGCGCCGTTGATGCGGCCCTTGGTGCCCATCAGCTTGAGGTGGAAGTCCCAGTACTTCTGACCCTGGAGCTGCGCCTTGGCGGCGATGGCGACCCGGCTGGCCTCGACCGAATCCGGCCCGAGGATCGGGAAGTCCTTGATCACGACCTTCAGCTTCGGATCGGCCTTGACCAGGTTGTTGACGTCTTCCATCGCCCTTTTGCAGAAGCCGCAATTGTAATCCATGAACTCGACGATGGTGACGTCGCCTTGCGGATTGCCGGCGATGACCGAGCTCGCGGGATCGACGAGGCTCGCCTTCTCGGCCGAAAGGGCGTTGCGCTGCGCCTCGACCTGGGCGAGCTGGTTGCGGCGCTCCAGTTCGACCATCGCCTCCTGGATCAGCTCCGGATTCTTCAGCAGCGTCTCGCGGACGAGATCGACCACGGCCTGGCGCTGCTCGGGCGTCAGCGCCGGAGCCTGGGCCTTGGCCGGCATGGCACCGAGGCCGAGCGCGGCCGCAGCGAGGCCGGCCATGGCGAGGCGGCGAAGCGGGGAAAGCAGCATGGGTGAAGGTCCTTTCAGGGCTGCGGCGGCTGGCCGCTAGCGTTGCTTGTCGGGAGGAACATAGTCGACGATGTCGCGGGCGCGTAGCGCCGCCGGCGAACCCTTCGGCAATTTGCCGAGCGCCCGGCTGGCTTGCGTGTGCGCGACCGTCCAGTCGCCTTTGACGAAGGCATATTGCGCCGCCGAGAGTTCCGCCATCGCGATGTTGCCCTTGGCGGCGTAGGCGTTCGAGAGATGTTGGTGCGCATCGGCGGAATCGGGCTCGCGCGAGGCGGCGTTCGACAATTCGCGGATCGCCTCGTCGAGCAGGGCCGGCTGCCCGGTCGAGAGCAGCGCATGGCCGAGCATCTGCCGGATCAACCCGCCATTGGGCGCGAGCGCGACCGCCTGGCGCAGCACCGGCACCGCCTCGCGGGCGCGCCCCGCTTCGAGCAGCGCCTGCCCCTTGAGCTCGAGGAAATAGGCGTTTCGCGGCTCTTCGGCGCTGAGCTGGTCGATCGCAGCGAGCGCCTGCGCCATCCGGCCCGAGCGGTAATCGCTGATCGCGCGGGCGTAGCGCGCCGCCATCGAGCGATCGGCCATGCCGTAGCGCCGCGCGACGCCCGCCTCGCGCTCGACGAAGCCCATCAGCTTGGCGCGCATCAGATCGTGCCGCGCCTGCAGCTCCGGCGGATCGAGCTTGTTGAAATGCGGGCTCGCCTTGGCCAGCGTCTCGAGCTGGGCCCGCTCGGTCGGCATCGGATGGCTGAGCGTATAGGGATCGATGCTGCGCGACAGGAAGGCGCTGTTCTCGGCGAAGCGCCCGAAGACGGTGAGCATGCCCTTGGCCGACATGCCGGCAGCACCGAGATAGCGCACTGCGGCCCGGTCCGCCGCCTGCTCCTCCGAGCGCTGATAGGCGAGCAAAGAGCGGCGTACGAGTTCCTGCGGCCCGGTCAGGGCGCCCATCGCGCCGATGCCGGCATTGCCCATCGAGCCACCGCCGCTGCGGGCGCCGGCGACCACGGCCCCTGCGCCTGCCAGCAGGCCCGCGATGGAGAGGATCTGCGCGCCCTGGATTTCCTGGCGCAACCGGGCGAGATGCCCGCCGGCGAGGTGGCCGCTCTCATGCGCCAGCACGCCGATCACCTCGTTCGGCGTCGCGGCATCCATCAGCACGCCGATATTGACGAAGATCGACTTGCCGTCGGCGACGAAGGCGTTGAAGGCGCGGTCGTTGATCAGGATGATTCGGGTGCCGCGGGCATTGATTCCGGCTGCCTTGAAGATCGGCGCCGCGTAGTCGCGCAGCAATTGCTCGATCTCGGCATCGCGGATCAGCGAGATCGAGCGCTTTTGCGCCTCGGCCGCCGCCGGGATGACGGCCGTAAGCGCGCCGCTCAGCGCAGCGACGATGCCGCGACGCGCGGAAGCCGGCAGGCTCCGGGCGGGCGATCGTGGCGGGCTGAGGGTTCGTGCGGCTGTCATGACCTTCGGTTCTTGTCGTCCGACGCGAGGCGCGCCGTCAATTCACGGCTTTGCCAGCCCTTTGCAGCACGATCGTGATCCAGGCATGGCAGCCCGGCAATCGCGGCGGCGAAAACCGGCCTTCCCGGCGAAAATCCTTGTCGCGCGCACAAAGGACCAACCACCATCCAGCTCGAAACCGCGAGGCCCACCATGTCGAAGCCCATCCTGTTCGCCACAGCTCTCGGCCTCGCCCTGCCGCTGCTTTCGGGCCCGACGCCGGCCGCCGCCCAAAGCTGCGAGGCGCTCTGGTACCAGCGCAACGAGATCTACAAGGCGCAGGGCTACTGCTTCCGAACGCAGCGCGGCATCCGCGCCTTCGGCAATGCCGGCTGCCAGTACGACAATGTCGAGGATGTCCCGCTCTCGGCGAACCAGCGCCGGCAGGTTGCCGATATCCAGCGCGAGGAACGCGCCTATGGCTGCCCGCTCTAGGTGCGCCCCGGGGCCAACCGAAAACGCCCGCTTTCGACGGCGCGCAGGATAGCAGCCGCGACGCCGTCGGCATCGAGGCCAGCCACCGGAAGCGCATGGTGCCCGAGCTCTCCGAGATCGGCGAGCTGGCGGTAAAGGGCCGCGATCACCTGCGGATCCGTCAGCGTATCGCCGCCCCGCGCCCGGCAGCGCCGGATCGCCTCGTCGAGTGGCGGGTGGAGCACGACATAATGCACCGCGGCGCCGTCCCGGCCGAACGGCGCCAGGAACCATGGACCGATGATGCCGTCGACGACGACGAAATAGCCGCCGCGCGCATAGGAGAAGGCGGCGGCCGCCAGCGCCTCCATCACGACCGCGTTCTGGGCGTGCGCCTCCGGCAGGAAGGGTGCGACGGAGCCATGGCCAATCGCATGCCAGAAATCATCGGCATGGAGGTGCACCTTGGCCGAGCCCCGGCAAGCTGGCGAGGGCACGTGCCGCCGTCGTCTTGCCGGAACCGGGTGAGCCGGTGAGGATGAGGATCTGGCCGGCGCAAACCAACATGCCGCCCTTTTAGGGCGGATCGGCGCGGCCAGCCAGATCACGCGGCGCCTGCCGGTCAGCGCTATCCCGCCGCCTGGAACCGGACCTCGCCCGCGTTCAGGAAGCAGGCCTTGCTGAACAGCGACAGGTCGAGCGGATTAGGCAGGCGGACATCGTCGAGATCGGGACAGGGCTTCGTCGCCGGATCGTAGGATCGGTCGATCTGCGAGATGAAGCCCAGGATCAGCCCCCTCTCCCGCGCAAAGGCCTTGAGTGCGCCGATCTGCGCGCCAAGCTCGGGATTGCCGCGCTTCTGGTCGAGCAGTTGCAGATAGTCGACGATCGCCAGCGTGCCATCAGGCGCATCGGCCAGCACCTGCATGATGTGATCGGCATTGATCGCATCGGAATCGTCGAAGGTGAACAGCGCCTCGAATTGCGCCGGCTCGGCGCCGAGCGCCCGGAAGCGGCCGAGCACGTCCCTGGTCGTATATTCCAATGTGAAGAAGACCGCGCGGCGGCCGGCCTTCATCGCCTCGACGGCAAGCTGGAGGCTCAGCAGCGTCTTGCCCTGCCCCGGCCTCGCGCCGATCAGCAGCAGATCTCCCGGTGCGAGGCGATCAAGGAGCCCGGCGGCGGACAACATTTCTGCCGATCTGGCCGAAAGCAGACTCCAGGCGCCGAACCCCTCGCCGATGGCGATGCGGTCGAGCGCGAGATGGAGCGGGATGTTTTCCTTGCGCGAGAGTTCCCTGGCCTTGCGCTTCAAGCGGTAGACGGGTGCGGAAAGCTTCATCGGTGACCTCCTGATGCGAGCTACATCCGCAACCCCTCCTTATGCGCAGCGCTCGAACAGTCGGTTCGATGATCGGATCGGCCCTGCACGGCAGCGTGCTTCCCGATTGGAGGGTGGAGGCGCGGGCAGCGCCTGGAATCGGATCATAGCCGATCCCGCTCAGGACGTCGCCTCGTGCCTGCTCCATTCGAAGCGCCGCAGATGGTCGACGAGCGCGCGCAGCTTCGGCGCCATGGCGCGGCGCCCGGGATAGTAGAGATAGAATCCCGCGAAGCTCGGGCAGAACGCCTCCAGCAGCGGGACCAGCTCGCCGCGCGCCATCGCCGGCTGGAAGCTCTCCTCCATGCCGAAGGTGATGCCGGCTCCCGCCACCGCGAGCTTGATCATCAGCGCCATGTCGTTGGTCGTGATCTCGGGCTCAACCGCGACGCTGAACTCCTTGCCGCCCTCAGCGAACTCCCAGCGATAGGGCGCGAGCTTCGGCGCCGGCCGCCAGCCGATACAGCGATGCGCGGCGAGTTCCCTTGGATGCGCCGGCACGCCGAAACGCTCGCGATAGGCTGGCGAACAGACTGCTAGCTGGCGCTCCTCGCCACCGATCGAAACCGCGATCATGTCCTGCTCGATGACCTCGCCGAGCCGAACGCCGGCATCGTAGCCGGCGGCGACGATGTCGAACTCCTCGTCGGTCACCGTGATGTCGAGCTCGACCTCCGGGTTCGCCGCCGCAAAGCCCGCGAGAAACGGCCCCGAGAGGAAGCGCTCGGCGATCGACGAGACGGCGAGGCGCAGGCGCCCGCGCGGTCCGGCCCGCAGATCCCGCGTCGCCTCCACGGCGGCGCGCAGATCGGACAATGCCGGCGCGAGATCGGCGAGAAGGCGCTCGCCGGCCTCGGTCAGGCTGACGCTGCGCGTCGTGCGGCGCACGAGCGCGATGCCGAGCCGCTCCTCGAGCTTCCTGATCGTCTGGCTGACGGCCGAGCGCGTCACGCCGATCCGGTCGGCCGCCCCCCGAAAGCTGCTCTCCTCGGCGACGAGGGCGAACACGGCGAGCGCATTGAGATCTGGCTCCATTGGTTAGAATTTCTCTCCAGATCAGAAAGAACAAGGTCGCTTATCGCGACAATGCCGTGCGCCTAGCTTTCGGGCAACCGCAATTCGCGGTGACAGGAACAAGCACGGAGTTCGACATGCCTCTCGACAAGGTCGTCCTGATCACGGGCGCCTCCAGTGGAATCGGCGCCGGCATCGCCCGCGAACTCGGCGCCGCCGGAGCCAGGCTGATGCTCGGCGCGCGACGTACCGATCGCCTCGATGCCCTCGCCCAGGAGATCCGGGCCGCAGGCGGCGAGGCTCGCATCCGCCGCCTCGACGTGACCGACCGCAGCGATGTCGCAGCCTTCGCCGACGCAGGCCGCGAAGCGTTCGGCCGCATCGACGTCATCGTCAACAATGCCGGCGTCATGCCGCTCTCGCTGCTGGCCTCGCTCAAGGTCGACGAATGGGACCGGATGATCGACGTCAACATCAAGGGCGTGCTCTACGGCATCGCAGCCGTGCTGCCGCAGATGACGGCCCAGGGCTCCGGCCATGTGATCAACATCGCCTCGATCGGCGCGCTCGCCGTCTCGCCGGCCGCAGCCGTCTATTGCGCGACGAAGTTCGCGGTGCGTGCGATCTCCGACGGGTTGAGGCAGGAGCATGAGGAGCTGCGCGTCACCTGCGTCCATCCGGGCGTGGTCGAGAGCGAGCTCGCCGATTCGATCACCGATCCGATGGCGGCGGCACTGATGCGCAGCTACCGCGCCATCGCGCTCCAGCCCGACGCGATCGGCCGGGCGGTGCGTTTCGCCATCGAGCAGCCCGGCGACGTCGACGTCAACGAGATCGTCATCCGCCCCACCGCCGCCCGCTGAGGAGATCGCAATGAACGCTTACATCAGTACACCGCTCAAGATCGCCGCCACGGCCCTCTTCCTGGCCACACCGCTGCCTGCCGCCGCAGAGACCACCGAGGAGCGCCTGAAGCGCGGCGATGCCGTGATCCGCAGCCTCAACAAGGGCGCACCGCAGCCGGCGCTGGAGCGCCTGCGGCAGGAGTTTCCCTTCCTCGCCGAGGCGACCGAAGGCTATGCGCTCGGCGACGTCTGGTCCCGTACCGCGCTGGACAGCCGGACGCGGCAGCTCGCCGCCGTCACCGCCTTCGCCGCGCTGGGCGAGCTGCCCATCATGAAGGTCCATGCGGGCTACGCGCTCAATATCGGCGTCAGCGAGGAGCAGCTGAAGGAGGCGATCTATCTGGTGACCGTGACCTCCGGCTTTCCGCGCGCGCTCGCCGCTTCGCAGGCCCTCTCCGAACTCTTCGCCGAACGCCGGAGCCAGCAATGACCAGGAGCTCGAACAAGAACCGCCTGCTGGCGGTGGCCGGTGCATGCGCCGCGGCCATGACCGTCGATCTCGCAATGGAAGGGCCGATCCGCATGACGGTGACGCGAGCCGCCTCCGCCCAGAGCCCGCAGAGCCACCCCTATGTCGGCATGTGGGTGACCGAAGACGGCCATGTCCGGCACAACCTCCTGCCCAATGGCCGCTATGACGAGGCCCGCGGCAGTCGCGAGAGCGCCTATCGCGGCCGCTACAGGGTCACCGGCGACCATATCGACTATTGGGACGATACCGGCTTCACCGCGGACGGAACCTTCATCGACGGCGTGCTCCACCATGGCGGCATGGTGCTCTACCGGCGCGAATAGCGGCCTCGCTTTGTGCCCGAGGCGCTCCGGTATTTTGTGGATGCGGCGTTAGGCAGCGCTTCTAGCCCGCGCCGCGTATGCTAGACCTCGCGCCCGCCCGATCCTCACCGAATCGGGCCGCTGGAGCCGGATCCGGTCAGGCTGAATCGCCCTGGCCGGCGAATCCGCTTCCAAATGATTGATAGGGCACGGATAGTCCGGCCGGCTTGCATCGCAATCCGACCGGCGCGTGCCCTAGGACCGAAAGCGACGCGCAAGCAGGCATGAAGACTGGCATCGACATGGGTTCGACGCGCAGCGGCGAGCCCGCTGAGCTCGATCTCGCCGAATTGCTGGCGACGCGGCTTCTGGTCCAGGGCAATTCCGGCTCGGGAAAATCGCATCTGCTGCGCCGCCTGCTCGAGCAGAGCGCGCCGCTGGTGCAGCAGGCGGTGATCGATCCTGAAGGCGATTTCGTCTCGCTGGCCGACCAGTTCGGCCATGTCGTGGTCGACGGCACTGCGAGCCCGCACGAACTGCAGAAGATCGCATTGCGCGTGCGCCAGCACCGCGTCTCCGTCGTCCTCAATCTCGAGGAGCTCGATGCCGACGAGCAGTTGCGCGCCACCGCCGCCTTCCTCGGCGGCTTGTTCGATGTCGACCGCTCCTGCTGGTATCCGATGCTGGTCGTCGTCGACGAGGCGCAGCTTTTCGCCCCGGTAATGGCGGGCGAGGCCTCCGACGAGGCGCGCCGCCTCTCGCTCGGCGCCATGACCAATCTGATGTGCCGCGGCCGCAAGCGCGGCCTCGCCGGCGTGATCGCGACCCAGCGCCTCGCCAAGCTCGCCAAGAACGTCGCGGCCGAGGCCTCGAACTTCCTGATGGGCCGCACCTTCCTCGACATCGACATGCAGCGCGCCGCCGACCTGCTCGGCATGGACCGGCGCCAGGCCGAGATGTTCCGCGATCTCGAGCGCGGCCAGTTCGTCGCGCTCGGCCCGGCCCTGTCGCGCCGCCCCCTGCCGGTGCGGATCGGCTCCGTCGCCTCGGTCGACCGTGGCGGCGCGCCGAGCCTGCTGCCCTTGCCCGACCAGGCGCCCGAGGATGCGAGCAAGCTGATCTTCACCCCGAGCGAAGGCGAGGCGACCCCGGCGCCCTGGCCGCGCCAGCCGCGGCCCCGCCCGGTCGTCGCCCCCGAGATCATCCGCCGGATCGAGACGCATCAGCCGCCGTCACCGCCGCCCGAGCCCGAGATCGAGATGGAGCCCGAGGAGCGCGAGGCGGCGCTCGTCGAAATCCTGAACGAGCTGCTCGACGATACCGAGGCGCGCGACCGGCCGGTCGCCGTGCTCTACCAGGACTTCACCGTGCGCTGCCGCATGCGCCGCGTCAGCGGCCCCGAGACCAACCTGGATGCCTTCCGCAAGCGCCTCGCCGTCGCCCGCGCCGGAGCGAGCGAGGCGGTGCTGTCCTCCGAAGCCTGGGAGAAGGCGCTCACCGCCGCCGAGACGCTGCCGGAGGACCTGCACGGCCTCTTCCTGTTCATCGCCCGCAGCGCGATCGAAGGCGTCCCCTGCCCGTCCGATGCCGAGCTCGCCGAGGCCTATGGCAGCCATTCGCCGAGCCGTGCACGCCGCCTGCTCGGCTATATCGAGGAGCGCGGGCTCCTCGTCTGCCATGTCGATTTCCGTGGCCAGCGCACGCTCGCCCTGCCGACGCTCGGCGTCGAGACCGCCGCCGGGCTCGCCTCGCCGCAGATCAAGGGCCTGCCGCCGCGCCGGGCGCGGGGCTGAGCAGGGCGCCGTTCTCGGGCAAAGCAAAGCGCGGCCCCGGAATCTCTGGACAAAGAAGGCGCTGCATGACGCCTCCACCGCTCCGAGATGCTCGGGTCAAGCCCGAGCATGACGCGTCATGAACGTCCTCAATGCCCCTTGCCGGTGGGCACAGTCATCTTGTCGACCCAGGCGATGCCGATCGCCGAGAAGATGAAGACGACATGGATCAGCGTCTGCAAGAGCACGCCGGTCTCGGTGTAGTTCGCGGTGCGCCCGGCGATGCCGATATTGCCCGCCTCGATGAAGGTCCGCAGCAGGTGGATAGACGAGATGCCGATGATCGCCATGGCGAGCTTGATCTTCAGCACCGAGGCGTTGACGTGGCTGAGCCATTCCGGCTGGTCGGGGTGCCCCTGCAGCTTCAGGCGCGAGACGAAGGTCTCGTAGCCGCCGACGATCACCATGATCAGCAGGTTCGAGATCATCACCACGTCGATCAGGCCGAGCACGACCAGCATGATCTGCTGCTCGGTGAAGTCGAAGGAGTGGGTGACGAGGTGCCAGAGCTCCTTCAGGAACAGGAAGACGTAGACGCACTGCGCCACGATCAGGCCGAGATAGAGCGGCACCTGCAGCCAGCGCGAGGCGAAGATGATCATCGGCAGCGGCTTGAGCATGGCGGAGGGCGGCGGCGCGCCGGCGGGTTCGACGGGGTGCGACATGTCGGCTTCGGACCTCTGAGGGAATCGGACGCAGGGCGCCTTGTGCAGCGCGAAATGGTGCGCTTCTGCGACATTCGCAAGCAGAAATGCCGAATTATCGCCGATAACGTTGAATTTCCGCCGCTTTTGTCTCTTAGTGCTTCGCGCATGCGCCGCCGCGGCTGATTGCGGCGGTTGCCTCTGGGGGAACAGTTAGCGTTCCTCTCGCGTTGGAGAGGAAAGGAGTTTTTCGATGTTCAGGACCACCATGATCGCTGCCGCCGCCGTTGCGGGTGCCTTCGCGCTTGCCGCTCCCGCGGCGGCCGCCCCCTTGGCTCCGGCGACGGCAGCCGTCGCTACGGCCGGCGGCCAGGGCTTGGTCGAGACGGTCCAGTATCGTCGCTATTACGGCCCGCGCTATGGCTATCGCGGCGGGTACTACGGTGGCTATCGCTATAATCGCGGCGCAGCGGTCGGTGCCGGCATTGCGGCCGGCGCGATCGGCGCTCTGGCGGCCGGCGCGTTGCTGGCGCCCGGGCCTGTCTATGCCGAGCCGGTCCCGCCGCCCTATCGCGGGCCGGTCTACGCCACGCCGGATGCCGACGCGATCGCCTACTGCTCGCGCCGCTTCCGCAGCTACGACCCCGAGACCGGCACCTATATCGCCAGCGGCGGCGTGGTTCGCGCCTGCCCGTAATCGCGGGCTCCGCCTTCAGGACGCATCAAGGCCTCCCGACGGGAGGCCTTTTTCTTTGCTGGAGGATGTTCGCGCCACGGACAGCGCGTCTCCGAATGCCTGGGCAGAGGTCACCGGAGCTGTCGCCCGGGAGGCGCAGTCGGCCCCTCCTTGCGCAAGCCGGCAATCTCAAACCGGTCGGCCTTCAGTGCGAGCTTCCAGTGGATCTGGCACCGATCTCCCGGCTTCAGAAGGAATCCCACTCCTCGGGCGGCAACGGCTTGTCCTGTATCGTCATGATGTCGAGCGGCGACATCGTCTCCGCCGTCGTCGCCGTCAGGAACGCCCCCAATGGGGCCGACGCATGCTGCGCGACGATCAGGATCATTGCGGCGGCGAGCACGCATGCTCCAATGAGGCGCATGGGCCTCGGCAATCTGGTTTCGGCCATCGAGGACACTCCTCCACCTGGGTTTTCAGCGCCTGAGCGAACGGGCCGACCCGCGATCGAGAATGGCACCGCAGGGCGCAGCACTCCCTGGCCGCGGCCCGCCTTGGCGGACGGATCACGGGCAGAACAGCGTCGGCGTGGCACCATGCAATTGAATCGCGGGCAGGAACCCGGCCTCACCATGGTCCTCAACCGGCCCGATGACCGTGATCTCCGTCACAGAGCAGTTTCAGCCGGTCGGGATCGGATCGTTGCGCCATGCCAGGCGGTGGGCGGGCGTCTCATGATCGGAGCCTGCGATGCCGGCCAACCGCCCCCGCCGAGCCTCCTGACTTGCCTTGTCGCCCACCCCGGTCCTTATGGTGCACTCCAGAGAATCCGGAGTTCAGCCCGTGCGTATCGCCACCTGGAACGTCAACTCGGTCCGCCAGCGGCTTCAGCATCTGCTCGCCTTCCTGAAGGAGGCCGAGCCCGATGCGCTCTGTCTGCAGGAGCTGAAATGCGTCGATGGCGATTTCCCGCGCGCCGAGATCGAGGAGGCCGGCTGGCAGGTGACTAGCCATGGCCAGAAGGCCTTCAACGGCGTCGCCATCCTCTCGCGCAGCAAGCTCGAGGATGTCCGCCGCGGCCTGCCCGGCGATGACGGCGATGAGCAGGCGCGCTATCTCGAAGGCGTCCTGCCGCATGGCGATGGCGTCGTCCGCCTCGCCTCGATCTATCTCCCGAACGGCAACCCGCCGAACACGGAGAAGTACCCGTACAAGCTCGCCTGGATGGAGCGGCTGGCGGGGCATGCGCGCGGCCTGCTCGCTCATGAGGAGCCTCTGGTGCTTGCGGGCGACTACAACGTCATCCCCGAGCCGCGCGATGCCCGCGATCCTGCCGCCTGGGTCTCCGACGCGCTCTTCCTGCCGCCGACCCGCACCGCCTTCCGCAAGCTCGTCAATCTCGGCTTCACCGAGGCGCTGCGGGCGACGACCGATGCGCCCGGCCTCTACACCTTCTGGGACTATCAGGCCGGCGCCTGGCAGCGGAACAACGGCATCCGCATCGACCATCTGCTGCTCTCGCCGCAGGCAGCCGACCGGCTTACCGGCGTCTCGATCGCCAAGCATGTCCGCGGCTGGGAGAAGGCCTCCGACCACGTCCCGGTGCTGATCGAGCTGAACTGAGCTCAGTCAGCCGTCTGCCCGGCGGGCGCATCTGATCGACCGCCACTAGCGGCAGGGCGATGCCATCATCCCCTTGAGCGTGTGGCAGATGAGGGAGCGCCGCGCGCGGAAACTACCCTGCCCCGCCAAGCGGACTGGCTAAGTCGCGGTGAGTGCCAGGCCGTCAGCGCCGCGCGCCGCGGCCTGCAACCTGCTGACGCTCGACCAGCGCCAGCGCCGCCGTGCGGTCGGCCGCGCTCGCGGCCGCGAAGGCGGCATCGTAGCGCTCGACGATCCAGCCCTCGCGGGTCTCGTCGGCCCCCTCGCGAGCCAGCGCCAGCCACATCAGGCCGAGGATCGGATGGCGCGGAACGCCATCGCCGCCACGCAGCAGCAGGTCGCCGAAGACGGCCCGCGCCGGGGCGTGGCCCTTCTCTGCGGCGAGCTTCATCCAGCGCGCCGCCTGGCGCGGGTCGCGCTGTGCGCCGGTGCCGTTCATGTAGAGCCGGCCGAGATTGTACTGGCCGTCCGGGTCGCCGAAATAAGAGGCGGCGTAGTGGAACATGTCGAAGGCCCGGTCGGCATTGGGCTTCACATAGGTGCCCTTGATGCCGTCGAGGAAATAGCCCCCGAGCGCCACGAAGGCACTGGCGACGATCCGCGCATCGGAGGTGCCGGGAATCTGGTCGGCGTTCTCATCCGCAATCTTCGAGAAATACTCGAAAGCCTTGAGATCGTTGACCGGAACACCGTCGCCGCTGGCATAGACACGGCCAAGCTTGAACTGCGCGGCGAGATGACCGCGCGAGGCGGCGAATTCGAGGGCGCGCACGGCCCCGACCTGATCGCCGGCCGAGGAATCGCGCATCCAGGCCTTGAGCGCGTCGCGGGCGCTGGTGAAGGGCGCGAGCGGCAAGGCCGTATGGGCGGCGGGCCCGCTTGGCGGCGCTGCGATGGCACGGCCGCCGGCCAGCGGAGCAGGTTCACCGACCGCGCCATCCTCCGGCTCCGGCAGGGCGATGCCGGGAATCGGCCGCGGCGGTAGAAGCCCGCGCGACTGGCCGGACGCCTCCTGTGCCCAGGCTACCGACTGGCAGCCCAGGGTGAACAGGAACCCGGCGAGGATGGTTTCAGATATCCGCATAGCAATGGGTCTCGGCCGCCCCTCCCGGGTGGGTCACGGCCCCTCCCTTGGCGGAGCCGACGGTCTGCGCGTATTTCCAGAGCGCGCCGGAGTTGTAGTCGGTCCTGCGCGGCTTCCAGGCCTTACGACGCTCCTCAAGTTCGGCATCAGAAAGGCGGACTGCGAGCTTTCCTGTGATGGCATCGAGCTCGATGATGTCGCCGTCGCGGATCAGTCCGATCGGCCCGCCGACGGCGGCCTCGGGACCGACATGGCCAACGCAGAAACCACGCGTCGCGCCGGAGAATCGCCCGTCGGTGATCAGCGCGACCTTGTCGCCCATGCCCTGGCCGTAGAGGGCGGCGGTGGTCGCCAGCATCTCGCGCATGCCGGGGCCGCCCTTCGGCCCCTCATAGCGGATGACCAGCACGTCACCGACCTTGTACTCGCGATTGGCGACGCATTTGAACGCGTCCTCCTCGCAGTCGAAGCAGCGCGCCGGGCCGCTGAAGACGAGGCTCTCCGGCGGCATGCCGGCGATCTTCACGATCGCGCCCTCGGGGGCGAGGTTGCCGACCAGGCCGACGACCCCGCCATTGTCGGAAAGCGGCTTGTTGGCCGGGCGGATCACGTCCTGCTCGTCATTCCATTTCACCGAGGCGAGGTTCTCGGCGATGGTGCGGCCGGTGACCGTCATGCAGTCGCCATGCAGGTAGCCATGGTCGAGCAGGGTCTTCATCAGCAGCGGGATGCCGCCGACCTCGAACATGTCCTTGGCGACGTATTTCCCGCCCGGCTTCAGGTCGGCGATGTAGGGGGTCTTCTTGAAGATCTCGGCGACGGCGAAGAGATCGAAGTCGATGCCGCATTCATGCGCGATCGCCGGCAGGTGCAGCGCGCCATTGGTCGAGCCGCCGGAGGCCGCGACGACCATGGCCGCGTTCTCGAGCGCCTTGCGGGTGACGATGTCGCGCGGCCGGATGTTCCGGGCGATCAGCTCCATCACCATCTCGCCGGCGGTGTAGCAGAAGGTGTCGCGGACATCGTAGGGCGCCGGCGCGCCGCAGCTATAGGGCAGCGCCAGGCCGATCGCCTCCGCGACCGTCGCCATGGTGTTGGCGGTGAACTGCGCGCCGCAGGATCCGGAGGACGGGCAAGCCACCTCCTCCAGTTCCTTCAGATCCTCGTCCGACATGGCGCCGACCGAATGCTTGCCGACCGCCTCGAACACGTCCTGGATGGTGACCGGCTTGCCCTTGAAATTGCCGGGCAGGATCGAGCCGCCATAGATGAAGATCGAGGGCACGTTGAGCCGCACCATCGCCATCATCATCCCGGGCAGGGACTTGTCGCAGCCGGCGAGCCCGACGAGCGCGTCATAGCAATGGCCGCGCATGGTCAGCTCGACCGAGTCGGCGATCACTTCGCGCGAAGCCAGCGAGGACTTCATGCCCTGGTGGCCCATGGCGATGCCGTCGGTCACCGTGATGGTGCAGAACTCGCGCGGCGTACCGCTCGCCGAGGCGACGCCCTTCTTCACGGCCTGGGCCTGGCGCATCAGCGCGATGTTGCAGGGCGCAGCCTCGTTCCAGCAGGAGGCGACGCCGACGAAGGGCTGCGCAATCTGCCGGGAGGTCATCCCCATCGCGTAATAATAGGAGCGGTGCGGAGCGCGGGCCGGGCCGACGCTCACATGTCGGCTGGGCAGCCTAGACTTATCGAAAACGCGTCCGTCCATCGTACTCTGTCTTCCTGACCCCAGACCGCGCCTTCTGCGCGGCTTGGATGTGCCACGCGGCCAGCGCGGGGCGCAACGTCACCTCGCCACCTCCAGGAAGCATGAAATCCTTTCCGGAAATCCGGAAAATCAATCTCAAATCTTCCCTAACGCGACGAATTGACGGGATCATTTGCTGAGAGCGCTTTGTGGCGGCTTCGCGGCAATCGCGGCAGGCGGCTTTTGGCACGCTGCAATCCGAACAATTGTTGTAGAAATATCACGAAATTCCGGAGGGAAACGCACGGATTTTCCGGCAGCCTCCAGACTGTGGAAACCGTCTGCGGGCGCGGCCTGACGTGCCAGAACCGGACTGCGGCGCAGGACATCTCTCGGCAGAACGAAGTACTTTAGAATTTCTAGAAAGAGAGATTACTTTAGAATAGATATAACTCATTGATTACAAAGCATATTTCCTTGACCAAGCGCCTGCCGCGGACTACCCCGACCGGACACCCGACGACGTTCGGGGACCGTTCCAGGAGTGAGCAATGTCCGTAAAGTCCCGCCTCTATGCCGCAGCGCTGACCTCCTGCCTGCTCGCCGGCCCGGCTTTCGCACAGAGCGTCAATCTCTACACCACGCGCGAACCGGCCCTGCTCAACCCGGTGATCGAGGCCTTCACCAAGGACACCGGCATCAAGGTCAACGCCGTCTTCCTGAAGGACGGCCTGCAGGAGCGCATCAAGGCCGAGGGCGCCAACAGCCCCGCCGACGTGATGCTGCTGGTCGATGTCGGCCAGATCAACGAGGCCGCCGATGCCGGCATCACCCAGCCGATCCAGTCGGCGCTCGTCGACAAGACCGTCCCCGCCGCGCTGCGCGGCCCCGGCAACAACTGGGTCACGCTGACCCAGCGCGCCCGCATCGTCGTCGCCTCGAAGGACCGGGTGCAGCAGGATGCGATCACCTATGAGGAGCTCGCCGATCCCAAGTGGAAGGGCAAGTTCTGCATTCGCGCCGGCCAGCACCCCTACAACAACGCCTTCTTCGCCGCCTATCTCGCCCGCAACGGTGCCGAGAAGACCGAGGCGTACCTGAAGGCCCTCAAGGCCAATACCGCGCGCAAGCCGGGCGGCGGCGACCGCGAGGTGGCGCGTGACATTCTGTCCGGCCAGTGCGACATCGCCGTGATCAACACCTACTACATCGGACTGATGAGCCAGGCGAAGAACGAGCAGAAGGGCTGGTACGACGCGATCAAGCCGCTGAAGAGCAGCTTTGCCGGCGGCGGCACGCATGTGAACGTCTCGGCTGCGGCGATCGCCAAGAACGCGCCGAACAAGGAGAACGCCGTCAAGCTGGTCGAGTACATGCTCGGCGAGAAGGCCCAGCATCTCTATGCCGACGGCAATTTCGAGTACCCAGTCAACGCCGACGTGAAGGAAGCCGCCTCGGTCAAGCTGCTCGGCGCGCTCACCCCCGACACGACCCCGCTCGGCGACGTCGCCAAGAACCGCAAGGCCGCTTCCGAGCTGGTCGACAAGGTCGGCTTCGACAATTGAGTTCGGGTGCCCTCAGCGCCCTTGACCGGCGGCCGTCACTCGCGTGGCGGCCGTCGACGCGTCTTGCCTGGCTCGCCGCGCTCGCGGCCGGGCTGGTTGCCCTGCCGGTCCTCTCGCTCGGCTTCACCGCGCTCTCGCGCGAGGCTCTGGCGGTCTGGCCGCATCTCACCGCCAATGTCCTGCCGGCTGCGCTCGGCGACACCCTGCTGCTGCTCGCAGGCGTCGCCGTCTTCTGCGGTATCGTCGGCGTCGGCACCGCCTGGCTGGTGACCCAGCACGATTTCCCAGGCAGGCAGAGCCTGGAATGGCTGCTCGTGCTGCCGCTGGCGATGCCGACCTACATAACCGCCTATGTCTATGTCGAGATCCTCGGCTTCCAGGGACCGCTGCAGAGCGCCCTGCGGGCGCTGACCGGCTGGCGCACGCTGCGCGACTACTGGTTCCCCGATCCGCGCAACCTCACCGGCGCGATCCTGATCCTCGGCCTCGTGCTCTATCCTTACGTCTATCTCAGTGTGCGGGCGCTGTTCGGCATGCAGAGCGCCGCCATCGTCGAGTCAGCCCGGACGCTCGGCGCCTCGCGCTGGACGCTGTTCCGGCGCGTCGGCCTGCCGATGGCCCGCCCGGCGCTGGTCGCCGGCCTGACTCTTGCGCTGCTCGAGACCCTCAACGACATCGGTGCCAGCGAGTATCTCGGCGTCCGCTCGCTGACCCTCTCGGTCTACACCACCTGGCTCAATCGCTCCTCGCTGCCCGGCGCGGCACAGATCGCCTGCGTGATGCTGCTGGTCGTGGTCGGCCTGATCGTCGCCGAAATCCGCACCCGCGGCTCCCGCCGCTTCGCCCTGCCGGTCAAGCGGCTTCGGCCGGTCGGCCGCAGCAAGCTGCCGCGCAGCTGGGCCCTGGCGGCGACGGTCGCCTGCGCTCTTCCCGTCCTGCTCGGGGCGCTCCTGCCCCTCGCCTTTCTCTTCGGCGAGTTCCTGCGCCGCGACCTCATCGCGCAGCTGGATGCGACGATGCTGCGCTCGCTCGCCAACACACTCGCGATCTCGGCCGTCGCCACCGCGCTCGTCGTCGCGGTCGGCCTCGGCGTCGCGGCGGCGGTCAGGCTCGGGCGCGAGCCCTGGCTGCCGACTGTCGCAAGAGTGGCCTCGCTCGGCTACGCCCTGCCCGGCACCGTGCTGGCCCTCGGGCTTCTCGTCCCCCTCGCCGCCTTCGACAATGTCATCGCCGATGCCAGCCGCGCCGCCTTTGGCGTCAGCCCTGGCCTGATCCTGCTCGGCTCGGGCGCGGCGCTGATCATCGCCTATCTCGTCCGCTTCCTGTCGATCGCACTGGCGGGCACCCAGAGCGGCCTCGCGCGCATCTCGCCGCGCATCGACGATGCCGCCCGCTCGCTCGGCGCCGGGCGCCGCGAGCTGCTGCGCCGGCTGCACTGGCCGCTGGCCCGCCCCGCCGTCGCCGCCGCCGCCCTGCTGGTCTTCGTCGACTGCATGAAGGAATTGCCGATGACCCTGCTGCTGCGGCCGCTCAACTTCGACACGCTCGCGACGCTGGTCTATGGCCACGCCTCGCGCGGCGTCTTCGAGGACGGCGCGCTGGCGGCGCTGCTCATCGTGCTGATCGGGATCTACCCGGCGATCATGCTGGCGCGCGCCGGCGACGGCGAGAAACTGGCCACCGGCAGTTGAATCCGGCCTTGTAAACTCGACATTCGCGAGAGGGGGGAATACACCGTTTGCCGCGCGAGTGCCGTTTCGGCCCTGTTGGCGCTGATTCGCTTGCGATCACCCCTTTGCAATGCGGCCCGAACGGCAGCCGCGGCGCAGACCGAGGCCCATGACACGACGCGCTTCCATTCTCGGCCTGGCAGTTGCCGCGTTGCTGCTCGTGCTCGGGCTGCAATCCTGGGGGCTGGCACTGGCGCTGGTCGAACGACAGGTCGTCGCCGGCATCGAGAAGCGTGTCGGCCTGAAGGTCACGTCCCTGAAGCGGGCAGAGATCGCCTTCCTGCCGATGCCGCGCGTCAGCCTGTCCGAGATCACCTTCTCCGCGCCCGATGGCACGCTGTCGGGGACGGCCCTGCGGCTGCGGGCCCGCACACGCCTGCTCTCGCTGGTCGGCGGCCAGCTCGATTTCGACCGGGTCGATCTGATCAGGCCCGAAATTGACATCGCCGTTCCCGGCGGGCTCGACAGCTACGCCAGCTGGGTCGCACCTCCCTTGGGCTATCTCGCCGGGCTGAAGGGCGAGACGCGGCTCGTGATCCATTCGGGCAGCCTGATGGCGCGCTCCGGCAACACGATCCTGACCACCCTGCGCGACGTCAATCTCGTCGTCGACGATCGTGAGGCGGACGAGCCGATCGCCTTCGCCGGCAGCTTCACCTGGCGTGGCGAAGCCACCAAGGTGAACCTGCTCTGGCCGGTGACCGGTGAGCGCTCCCGGGTCGCGTTCGCGCTCTCCTCGAACCTGATGAGCTTCCGCCTCAACGGCATGCGCTCCGCCGCCCAGGGCGTCACCACCGGCCAGGTCGAATTCAACACGCGCTCCTTGCCCGATGCCCTCGCCTGGATCGGCCCGCGTCCACGCATCGCCACCCTGGTCCGGCAGGTCGAGCTCACGGCCGAGGCGCAGCTCGCCGGCGACAACATCTCGCTCAGCAGCGTCATCGCCAAGCTCGACGGCGACCAGCTCGAGGGCGTCCTGAAGCTCGATGGCGACGGCGCTCGCAGGGTCCTGTCGGGTACGCTGGCCGGCGCCGAGTTCGATCTCGCCCGGCTGCTCCGCCAGGGCGGCGAACAGAAGCCGCCGACGACCGGCGAGGCCGGCGGGACGCCTCTCGAATTCGACAGCTGGACCGCCCACGATGTCGATCTGCGCATCTCGCTCGACGCCGCCCGCCTAGGCCCGACCCGGCTCGGCGAGCTCGCGGCGCAGCTCATGGTCCGCAAGGGCCGGTTCGAAGCGTCGGTGCTGCGCGCCTCGGCCTATGGCGGCACGGCCCGCGCCCGCCTTCTTGCCACCGCCGTTCCGGCCGGAGCCGAGGTCAAGCTGCAGTTCGGGCTCGACCGCGTCAACCTCGGGCAGGCAGGCGCCGACCTTCCCGAGCTGCTCGGCGGGCTGACCGGCTTCGCCACCGGGCAGATCGCGCTCGACGGCAGCGGCGACAGTCTGGAGGAGGTCGTCGGCTCCATGACCGGCCGCGCCAATGCGACGCTGCGCCAGGGCGAGTTCAAGGGCGTGAATTTCGCCGAGTTGCTGCGCCGTGCCGAGAAGCCCCCTCTCGGGCGCGACTGGCGCGGCGGCAGGACCACCTTTGAAACCGCCCAGTTCGCGGCGCTCGCCAACCGCGGCGTGCTGACCCTCACCGAGGCGCAGATGGCCGGCCCGGGCTATGCGCTGTCGATGACCGGCAGCGCCGATCTGGGTCGGCGCTGGCTCGAACTCGCCGGCGTGCTGAGCGCGACCAGCGGCACGGCCCGCACCCCCTTCGAGATCCGCGGGCCGTTCAACGACGCTGTCTTCACGCCGACGCTCGACGCCGCCGCCATCCATCCGACCGGCGCGACCCGCTAGCCAAAGCTCCGGTGCCGCCTGTGGTTCATCCGGGCCGCGCCAGCCAATGATCTGGAACATGCTCGCGCGAAGTGGACGCCTCGCAGCGTGCTCCTGAGAGGCTGCGCCAAATCTCCGGCCCGCGTCCCGAGTGCCTGACACAAAGATCGTGCCGTCATTCTGGGGAGGCCTGAAAGGCCGTCCCGCAGGATGAGGGCTGAGTGAATTCTCGGCCAGGCTCCCCGGGGCAAGTGCCAAGGGAATCATCGGTCAGACCCGAACGAAAAGGGGCGCCGCTACCCGGCCAGGCAGCGGCGCCCCGATCAAGGTTGCGAGCTTCGGCAGGGACAGCCCGCTCAGGCCTCGCCGCCGGCCTCTCCGGCGTCACCGCCCTCGGTCTCGGCTTCGCCTTCCCCGCTGTCCTCGCCGGCATCGCCGATGCACTCGACCGAGACGACCTTCTCGTCGCCATGGGTGTTGAACACGGTGACGCCCTGGGTCGAGCGGCCGGCGACACGGATGCGGTTATTAGGGCCGGCATCGACCGGCACGCGGATCACCTGGCCGCCATCGGTGACCAGCATGATCTGGTCGGACTCGACCACCGGGAAGGAGGCGATCAGCTTGCCGTTGCGCTCGTTCACCACCATGGCGACGATGCCCTTGCCGCCGCGACCGGTCACCCGATACTCGAAGGACGAGGTGCGCTTGCCGTAGCCCTTTTCCGACACGGTCAGGATGAACTGCTCGGAAGCGCCCATCTCGGCGTATTTCTCCTGGCCGAGCTCGATATCGCCGACGGCCTCCTCCGAATCCGCGGCCGGAGCGCTCGCCTCCTCGCCATCGCCGGTCACGGCGCGCCGCGCCGCCGAAGCGAGCTTGAGATAGGCGGCGCGCTCGTCGGCGGTCGCATCGAGGTGGTGCAGGATCGCGAGCGAGATCACCTCATCGCCCTTGGCGAGGTTGATGCCGCGCACGCCGGTCGAGTCGCGGCCCTTGAAGACGCGGACCTCCGGCACGGCGAAGCGGATGCACTGGCCTTCCGCCGTCGTCAGCAGGACGTCGTCATGCTCGGAGCAGATCTGCACGTCGACGATGGAATCGCCCTCGTCGAGCTTCATCGCGATCTTACCGTTGCGGTTGACCTGGACGAAGTCGGAGAGCTTGTTGCGGCGGACATTGCCGCTCTTCGTCGCGAACATCACGTCGAGACGGCTCCAGCTCTCCTCGTCCTCCGGCAGCGGCATCACCGTGGTGATGCGCTCGCCCTGGTCGAGCGGCAGCATGTTGTTGAGGAACTTGCCGCGCGCGTTCGGCGCCGAGAGCGGCAGGCGCCAGACCTTCTCCTTGTAGGCCTGGCCCAGCGAGGAGAAGAAGATGATCGGCGTATGCGTGTCGGCGACGAAGAGCCGGGTGACGAAATCCTCGTCCTTGGTCGCCATGCCGGAGCGGCCCTTGCCGCCGCGCTTCTGCGCCCGGTAGGTCGAGAGCGGCACGCGCTTGATGTAGCCGGCATGGCTGACGGTGACGACCATGTCCTCGCGAGCGATCAGGTCCTCGTCGTCGAGATCGGAACCCCAGTCCATGATCTCGGTCCGGCGCGGCGTGGCGAAGGCGGCCTTCACCTCGGAGAGCTCGGTCTTGATGATCTCCTGGATGCGGGCGCGCGAGCGCAGGATGTCGAGATAGTCGGCGATCTCCTTGGCGAGCTTTTCCAGCTCGTCGCCGATCTCGTCGCGGCCGAGGGCTGTGAGGCGGGCGAGGCGCAATTCGAGGATCGCCTTGGCCTGCGCATCGGAGAGCCGGTAGGTGCCGTCCGCATTCATCGGATGGCGCGGGTCGTCGACCAGCGCGATCAGCGGCGCGATGTCGTCGGCCGGCCAGTCGCGCGCCATCAGGGCCTCATGCGCCGCCGACGGCGTCGGCGCCGTGCGGATCAGGCGAATGACCTCGTCGATATTGGCGACGGCGGTGGCGAGACCGCAGAGCACATGGGCGCGCTCGCGCGCTTTGTTGAGCAGGTAGCGCGTGCGCCGCGAGACGACCTCTTCGCGGAACTCGACGAAGGCCGAGATGAAGTCGCGGAGGTTCAGCACCTCCGGCCGCCCGCCATTCAGCGCCACCATGTTGGCACCGAACGAGGTCTGCAGCGGCGTGAAGCGGTAGAGCTGGTTCAGCACGACATCGGCAACGGCATCGCGCTTGATCTCGATGACGACGCGCACGCCCTCGCGGCTCGACTCGTCGCGCAGGTCCGAGATGCCCTCGATCCGCTTCTCGCGGACGAGATCGGCGATCTTCTCGACCATCGAGGCCTTGTTCACCTGATAGGGAACCTCGGTGACGACGATCGCCTCGCGCTCCTTGCGCAGCTCCTCGATATGCGTCTTCGAGCGCATCACGATCGAGCCGCGGCCGGTGTGATAGGCCGAATGGATGCCGCTGCGACCCATGATCGAGGCGCCGGTCGGGAAGTCCGGGCCGGGCACGATCTCGATCAGCTCGTCGATCGTGATCTCGGGGTTCTCGATCAGCGCGATGCAGGCATCGATGACCTCGCCGAGATTGTGCGGCGGGATGTTCGTGGCCATGCCGACGGCGATGCCGCCGGCGCCGTTGACCAGGAGGTTCGGATAGCGCGCCGGCAGGACGGTCGGCTCGTGCTCCTTGCCGTCATAGTTCGGCTGGAAGTTGACCGTGTCGAGGTCGAGATCCTCGAGGAGCGGCATCGCCGCCTTGTCGAGCCTCGCCTCGGTGTAACGATCGGCCGCCGGGCTGTCGCCGTCCATCGAGCCGAAATTGCCCTGGCCGTCGATCAAAGGCAGGCGCAGCGAGAAGTCCTGCGCCATGCGCACCAGCGCATCATAGACCGCGAGGTTGCCGTGCGGATGGTATTTACCCATCGTGTCGCCGACGATGCGGGCGCATTTGGTGTAGGGCCGCTCGGGCAGGTTCTTGTTCTCGTGCATCGAGAACAGGATGCGCCGGTGCACCGGCTTCAGGCCGTCGCGGACGTCGGGCAGAGCGCGGCTCACGATCACGCTCATCGCGTAATCGAGATAGCTCTTCTTCATCTCGTCGGTGATCGCGATCGGCTTGATGTCGCCACCGAACTGCGGGCCGTCGTCGCGCTTGTCGTCGTTGTCTTCGCTCAAGGGAAAATGCCCCGATTCAACCCAGTTTTTCAGCTTTCTGGCTATCCGATTCCGCGCGTCGAAGCCAGCAAAACGCGCTACAATTCAGTGAAAATAAGTCTCTGATTTTTCAGCACTTTACCGCCCGTTCCTGAATCGGTTCCGCAGCCCCGACGCAATCTCGCCATGTTTCGCGCGTGACGCCGGCGCGCCGCCATGCGTAAGGTCCCCGGATGTTCGTCGAATATCTCACTTCCGCCCTCGTCACGCTGCTGGTGACGCTCGACCCGCCGGGGCTCGCGCCGATCTTCCTGTCGCTGACCCGCGGCATGACCAATGACGAGCGCCGCCAGGTCGCGATCCGCGCCTGCCTGATCGCCTTCTGCATCATGGCCTTCTTCGGGCTGGCCGGAGACCTCGTGCTGAAGGCGCTCGGCGTCTCGCTGCCGGCCTTCCGCATCGCCGGCGGGCTGCTGCTGTTCTGGATCTCCTTCGAGATGGTCTTCGAGCGCCGCAACGAGCGCAAGCAGGCGACCGCCGAGACGGCGATCACCCAGGACCATATCCGCAATGTCGCCGCCTTCCCGCTGGCGATCCCGCTAATGGCCGGCCCCGGCGCTCTGACAGCGGTCATGCTGCTCGCCGGGCGCGCCGGTGGCGACGTCGCGATGCTCACCTCCCTCGCCGTGATCTGCGGGCTCGTCATCCTCTCCTGCCTCGCTGTCTTCTTCCTGGCGGTGCCGATCGCCCGCCTGCTCGGGGTCACCGGCAATGTCGTGCTGACCCGCCTGCTCGGCGTCATCCTCGCGGCGCTCGCCGTGCAGTTCGTGATCGACGGCGTGCGCGCGGTCGTCGGCGGCGGCTAGCTGCCCCCACGCGGGACAGCACGGCCGCGGGCTAAGGAGTGGTGAATCCGCTCACTCGACTTGAAAGGCGAGGGAAGAACAAAAGCTTACGCCCTGCAGCTAAGACGAGGCTGCATCGGGAGATCAATATGCGCCTCGTCATCCTATCCGGCTGCTTCGCACTCGCCACAGCCGCCAGCCCCGGCTCCGCCGCCGGCCTCGACGGCTCGCTCTGGGACCATAATGGCTCCGCCATGGTGCTGGAGCGGAGCGCGGGCAGGATCGTCTATGACGAGCCCAAGGCATCGATCGCCGGCACGGTCCGCCGCGGCACGGTGCTGTTCGAGGGACGCTTCGCCGGCAAGCGGGTCAGCGGCACCGCCTATGTCTTCAAGAAGGGCTGCGAGCCGGCGCCCTATCCGGTCTCGGGCGTGATCGAGGACAATCCGCGCGGTTTCGGCTCGCGGATCGTGATGACCGGCCCGGCGCCCCGCCGCGGCAGAGCCTCCTGCGCCATCATCGGCACGACGGGCGCCCATTCGCGCCTCGTCTTCGAAGAGATGGGCGACATCTGAGCATGCCGCGCATCCTCGAGAGCCGCACAGACCGGCTCTATTGCGGCTGCCAGGACGAGAGCACCGGCAGCAAGGGCGATGCCTCCTGGGGCCATCTCGCTCCCGACCGGAAGGCGCTGGACGAAAGCCTCGCCGCGTTGACGGCAGAGCTGAACGATGGCGGCTGGGAGATCAAGGCGGTCACGCCGCTGATCGCCAGCTACTACTACGCCGCCAGCCAGTACATGGTCTCGCTCGATGGCTCGAACCGGGGCGGCTACGGCGTAGGCTATGGCGCGCCCTATACCGAGGGCCTCGTCGTGGTCGCCCAGCGCTGGGTCGAGATCACCCAGGAGCAGCAGGACGAGCGTGAACGCCGCGCCGCGGAACGTGCAGCGGCAGAGGCGGCCGCGGCGCTTGAGGCACGGCGCCGGGAGCGTGAGACCGAACTGGCCAGGCTCGCTGCCGAACCGGTTAGCAAAACCGGACTGCTGCGCGATAAATGGCGCTTCCGTCGCCAGGACTATCCGACGGAAGCACTCGCCCTGGGCGCGAAGGAAGCCGCCTACAAGGCACTGCGGGACCGCCCGCTCTAGCCGGCGCGACGGGAGCTGCGGCTTACGCCTTGACGTAGACGAAGGCCTGCTTGCCCGAGGCGAGCCGAACGCTGATGCGCTTGTAGTCGGCGACCTCGTAGCGGTCGGCAGCGGCGAGTTCCTCGGCGGTGATGCTGAAGACCTTGCCGGGCACGCTGTCGGCCGGATCGTCGCTCGGCGCCACCACCGGATGGAAGCGCTTGCCACTGGTGCGGATCACCTCGGGGTCGGTGATTTCCAGCATGGTCTGGGCAAAGCCCGGCATGGCATCGTCATGGCCGTCGAGCAGCCTTCCGAAGGAGGAAAGCTGGACGTTCTCCTGCTGCAGCGTGCCGTAGGAAAACAGAAGGATGCTGCGCTCGTCGGCCATGCTCGCTCCGGTTCAACCGCGGCTCACGATGCCGCCAGCAGTTTTTCGCGCGCCGCGCGCGAAGCGGCAAGGCGCTGGCGTGCCGCAGCCAGGATCGGCTCCGGCGCCTCCTGCGGCGTGCCCGCCCGAAAGGGCGGCTCCGGCGCGTATTCGAGCGAGAGCTGGATCAGTTGCGCCTCCTCCTCGCCGAGCAGTTCGGCGACCACCGTCAGCCCGAAATCGATGCCGGAGGTGACGCCGCCGGCGGTGATCAGATTGCCGTCGCGCACCACGCGCCCCTGTGTCGGGATCGCGCCGAAACGCGCCAGGAAGTCATGCGCATTCCAGTGGCTGGTCGCACGCTTGCCTTTCAGGAGACCAGCCATGCCGAGCACCAGCGATCCCGTGCAGACCGAGGTGAGATAGCGCACCTGCCCTGCCCGCTCGCGCAGGAAGGCAAGAACGGCCTCGTCCTGCAGCAGCGCGTTGACCCCCGCACCACCGGGCACGCAGAGCACATCGAGCGGCGGGCAGTCGGCGAAGGTCGTGGTCGGCGTCAGCGTCAGCCCGGTCGCGGCCTTGAGTGGGGCGGTATCCTTCCAGACCAGATGCACCTCTGCACCCCTGGCCGAGGCGAAGACCTCGTAGGGGCCGGTCAGGTCGAGCTGCTGGACCTGCGGGAAGACGAGAATGCCGAAGCTGAGGGACATGGCCGAACTCCTGATTGACGGAAGCAGCCTAGCGCGCAAAGCTCTGGCCGAATTGCCAACGAGCCCTCGCTTCATGCCAAACCAGCGCCGCATCGAGATCCTGACCTTCCCCGGCGGGCAATTGCTCGACGTCGCCGGCCCCTTGCAGGTCTTCGCCACCGCCAACGACCTCGCCCATCTCGCCGGACGCCCGCTGCCCTACGAGACCGCGGTGGTGGCGGAAGAGGGCCGCGTCGTCACCAGCGCGAAGCTGGAGCTCGGCGCAGCCCCGCTCCCCGGCCCCACCGTGCCGCTGCACACGCTGGTCGTCGCCGGCGGCTATGGCGTCAACGCCGCCTGCCGCGATCCGGCACTGCTCGGCTGGGTCCGGCAGCGCGCGGAGGCCGCCAAGCGTGTCGCCTCGGTCTGCAGCGGCGCCTTCCTGCTCGCGGCCGCCGGCCTGCTCGACGGCAGGCGCGCCGTGACGCATTGGGGCCGCTGCGATGAGTTCCAGGCGATGTTCCCCGCCGTGCGGCTGGAACCCGACCCGATCTATGTCCGCGACGGCGATGTCTGGACCTCGGCTGGCGTCACCGCCGGCATCGATCTCGCTTTGGCGCTGGTCGAGGCCGATCTCGGCCGCGAGCCGGCGCTCGCCATCGCCCGCCAGCTCGTCGTCTTCCTCAAGCGCCCCGGCGGCCAGGCGCAGTTCAGCGCCGCGCTCACTTTGCAGGAGAAGGATGAGCGCTTCGACCGCCTGCATGGCTGGATCGTCGAGAACCTGCGCGGCGACCTCTCGCTGGAACGGCTGGCCGGGCAGGCCAATATGAGCCTGCGCAGCTTCGCCCGGCACTATCGGCTGGCGACCGGGCGCACGCCGGCCCGCGCCGTCGAGGAGATCAGGATCGAGACCGCCCGCCGCCTGCTCGAGCAGGGCCTCTCCGTCGCCCAGGCCGGCCGCCGCTGCGGCTTCGGCTCGGAGGAGACCCTGCGCCGCGCCTTCCTGCGCCGGCTCGGCGCGAGCCCGCAGGCCTATCGCGAGCGCTTTGCGCAGTAGGAAACCTCTTACAGCGCCAGCTCCATGACCCTTTCGCCATTGGCGCGGGTCTCGCCCGTGTCCCTGAAACCCTGCGCCAGATAGAAGCCGTGCGGCCCGCCATCGCCCGCGACGTAGCTGGTCTGGGCGAGCTTGTATCCCTGCGGCGGCAGGCTCTTCAGCCAGAGCCCGATCGCCTCGCGCCCATAGCCTTTGCCCTGATGTCCCCCAGCGATCATGAAGCGCCAGAGGAAGCAGCACCCGCTCTCAGCGCCCGGGCGCCACATCATGAACCCGACCGGCTCGTCATCGGCATAGACAGCGCGAAAAACCGCGGCCGGGTTGAAGTGGGCCTGCGCGATCGAGACCGCATTCGGCGCGACGAAGCCACTCTGCGCTTCGTGCGGCTCGAGCTCGCAGATCGTCCGCACGGTCTCGGCCGTAATCTCCCGCAGTGAGACAACGGGTGCGGCCAACCGATCCGCCTCACTTCTCCAGAAAGGCCTTCACCGCCCCTTCGGCCTGCTTCATCGAGATCACCCCGTCGAGATGGCCGCGCGTGCCCTGGATGGTGACGTGCGAGACGTCGCGCCCGGCCTTCTTCGCCTCGGCGACGCTGCGCTGGATCATCTCGTCGGGAAAGACCAGGTCCTTCGGCTGGCTGACGATCAGCAACGGCGCCTTGATCCGGCTCATCCCGTCGGCAAGCGATTTTCCACCGGCGGCATAGAGCTGGTTCGCCTTGACCAGATAGAGGAAATGGTTGGCGTCCGAGAGCTTGGCGCGGGCCTCGCCGGCATTGTCGAGCACGCTCTGCACCTGAAACTTGTTGCCGAGCGCCTTGGCCGGGTCGTCGCCTTCCTTGGCGGGGCGGCGGCCGAAGGTGCCATTGGTCCAGTCGCCGTGATTGGCTTGCAGCGTCACCGCGGTCAGCGCCTTGGCGAGGCCGGCATTGGGCGGCGTCTTGCCGTAGTAGTCGCCCTTGTTCCAGTTCGGATCGACGAGGATCGGAGCCGCCCAGACGTCGAGCCAGGCGATCAGCTGGGCATCGGCCTCGGCCGCGCCGATCACCGCCATCGCCTTGCCGACCATGTCGGGATGGCTCGCGGCCCATTCATAGGTCTGCAGCGCGCCCATCGAGGGACCGGCGACCATGACCAGCTTCTTGATTCCAAGACTTTCGACCAATGCCTTCTGGACATTGACGAAATCGCCGACGGTCACGACCGGAAAGTCGAGCGCATAGGGCTTGCCGGTGTCGGGATCGATCGAGGCTGGGCCGGTGGTCGTGGTCTTCGGATCGCCGGTGTTGAGGTTGACCAGCGTGTCCGAGGACAGGACGAAATACTTGTCGGTATCGATCGCCTTGCCCGGGCCGATTATCGCGTCCCAATAGCCGGGCGCCGCATCGGAGGCCGCATATTTGCCGGCGGCATGCGAATTCGCCGAGAAGAAATGGCAGATCAGGATCGCGTTGGACTTGTCGGCGTTGAGCGTGCCGTAGCTCTCCCAGCCGACCTTGACGTTCTTCAGCGTGCGCCCGCCTTGCGTGGTGTAGCTCGGCAGCTCGAAGATTTTCTTCTCGACGATCAGCTCCTGAGCGTCCGCCATTCCCGTCACCATCATCCCGACGACACCCAGCACGCCCGCGATCCAGCCCTTCATGCCGCGCTCCCTTGCTCCGGCCGGCTTCTCGGCCTTGAGACGGATCAGAGCGGATTTGCCCGGCTAACGGAAGGGGCTTCACCCCGTCGTGCTCGCCCCTGTGGCGAGCATCCGTGTCTTGAACAGCACATTGTAGGAAGGAAGACGTGGATGGTCGGGACAAGCCCGACCATGACGCGGAGTGCTAAAGCGTCTCGAGCAGCCCCTTGATCAGCGCCCGGCGCGGGGCGATCGACGGGATCAACCCGTATTCCTGCAAGGTGTGGGCGCCGTCGCCATCGATGCCGAGCCCATCCAGCGTCGGGACGCCGAGCGCCGCGGTAAAATTGCCGTCCGAGCCGCCGCCGGTCATCGGGCAGTCCTGCAGGTCGAAGCCGCTAGCGGCGGCGATCGCCCTCGCCTTCTCGTAGAGAGCCGAGACCTCGGCGCTCTTCTCATAGGGCGGACGGTTCATGCCGCCGCTGACCATGACCTTCACATCCGGATCATGGGGCTTGAGGCCGAGAATGCGCTTTTCCATCGCAGCGCCGTCGGCAACGGTGGTGACGCGGCAATCGACGCTGAACCAGGCATGCTGCGGGATGACGTTCGCCGCCGTGCCGCCGCCGACCAGCGCGACCGTGGTGGTGATGCCGCGCGAATAGTCGGTCATGCCCTCGACGGCGAGGATCTGGTGGGCCGCCTCGCGGATGGCGTTGCGGCCATCGGCATGGCGCGAGCCGGAATGGGCCGGGCGCCCCTCGATCTTGACCTCGAAGCGGCCGACGCCCTTGCGCGCGGTGACGATCTTGCCGCCCTCGCGCGCCGGCTCGGTGACCAGCACCGCCATCGATCGGCGGCCGATATCCTCGATCAGCCCGCGTGTCGTCGGCGAGCCGATCTCCTCGTCCGGCGTGAACAGGAAGACCATCGGCCGCCGGGCCGCACCGGCCTTGGCGGCATCCTTGAAGGCCTGCAGCGCCAGCCAGGCACCGCCCTTCATGTCGTAGACGCCGGGCCCGTAAAGCCGGTCGCCCTCGACCCGGACCGGCAGGTCCCTGGCGGTGGTGCCGACCGGGTGCACCGTGTCGAGATGCGACATCAGCGCGACGGCCTTCTCGCCATTGTCGACGCCGGCGCGCAGCACCAGGCTGTCGCCGAGCCCGTCGCGGCCAGGGATGCGCTCGACCGCGATCGGCAGGCCTTCGACCTCGCTCGCGACGAGGTCCATCATGCCGTTGACGCCGGGCACGTGATGAGTGGGGCTCTCCAGCGCGACCCAGACGGAGAGCGCGGGAACGGCGGAATCGTGAATGGTCATGATGGCAGGGTTTCGCAGGACAGCGTGGCGATAACGAGGAGATTGGCCATTTCGCCGGCTTTGTCCATCGCCGCGGGCGGGCAGCCGCCCTGCGGCCCGCGGGAGCCCGCGGGATGATCCGGCCGGCCGCGCCGACCGGCGATGCACCGCGCAGCGGCGATGCGGCCGGGCCTCTCGCCCTTTGGGTCAAGCGCCACGACCTTCCAGATAGACCGAGCCGCCGAGCTGAAGCAGGTGGTTATGCGTGCCCATGTAGAGATGGCGCTGGCCGAAGGGGACATCGAGATCGAGGCAAGCGCGCACATGCGCGACGCCGTCGGCTAACCCGCGGCTCAGCATGGGAGATCGTGAGTTCGTCCATTGTTCATGCGGATGGAAAGGTTGCTCGGCGAAGAGTCGCCCGTCGACGAGCCGCACAAGTGAGGCCGCTTTCAGTATCAGGTCGGCCGCATCGAGATGGATCACGCCCGGCGTTGCGAAGGCCCCCATCGACCGCCGTGACGTTTCGTCAGGTTTCGAACACCAGCTGACATAAGTTCGGATATATACTCTATGGATCCAGGCGTAGTAACGGGATTGAATAGAAATGGATTGGAAAGAACGTATTGACTCGCTAAACAGCGAACGAATGAGACGTATTATGCAGAATGACGTCGATTTTGAGCAAATCCCGCCCAAAAATTTCATTCGATCAGCCATAGCCTGCGTAGATAAATGGCTTGATGATCGAAATAATAGACACGCCCCAAGTGGCATAATATACCATTATTGCGATGCAAACGCCTTAATGAATATCCTAAAAACAAGAAAAACATGGGCTACAAGTACAAAATATTTAAACGACACTACTGAATTATTATCCCTAACTGCAAATTTCGACACTCACGCAAACCGGTTTCGCGCAAAGGAGTCCGAGCAGGTGCTCGCCGACTTCATCGACTTTTATGCGCTATCCGCGGATACACGCCAAACGCAAACGATTGGGATGGATCGATACGCTTGCTGCTTTTCAGCTGCGGGCGATCTGTTGAGCCAGTGGCGAGCATACGGCAACCACGGGCGAGGGTATGCGATCGGCTTTGATCCCAGCAAGTTCGCTGGGTTAAATATGCCGAAACCTAGCATGAACCTGCGTCGAATTACCTATGGCGGTCAAAAAGAGTCTCAACTCATCGACGATATTATTGCGCGCTTCGAGCCAATTGTGGCTGCGAATATCTGCATACTGGACAGCACAGGATGGGGAAAACAATCAGCGAGAAATTGGTTGTCCATGAGATTCGGTGAATGCCTTTTTGAACTGGTAGAGGAAATTAAGCATCCTGCTTTCGCGGAAGAGGATGAGTGGCGCCTCTATGCCGAGAAACAGCAAACTGAGTACCGCGTTTCTCAAGATCGAATTGTACCGTTCAAGCAGCTCGACCTAAGCTCCTGCGAGAGTGCGAATCTGTTGCCAATTGTCGAGATCGTTGTTGGTCCTTGTCTGGATTACGGCGAAGCAATGGCTTCTCTCACGACATTCACGTCCTCCCTGGGATATGGACTTTCGGTGAATTTTCGAAAATCCAGAGTTCCATACCGCTAATTTGAGTACCCCGCGCCAACGACCGCATCGAGCGCTTGTTGGCGCGTTTTTCCGCTCTCGAAGCGAAGGCGATCTGCTCCTCAAGCGATCTAACGATGCTCTCAAAGGGGGCCTTCGGCAGGACGTGGAGGCAAGACGGCCGCTCCCTCGGCGGCGATGCCCCCGGCCGCCGTTTTAACCCCAGCCGGCCCCTTCCAAGCCCAGACGAGCGCGCGACGTGCGTCCAAAAAGCCGATGATATCGACGAACCCGCCGACAGCCAGCGGCTTCTCGATCAGCCGAGCATCGAGGGTGATCGGGCTGACAAGCCAGCTTGCAGCGACCTCATCGCAATTGAATCGAGCGAGCGAAACTGCACGAAAAGGACGGCAAGTTCGAACGGCTTCGTACCGGCCTCGAATCCAGAGCCATCGCACCTGATGCGCGAGGTGGTAAGCTCACTCACGCCGCGGCCCCGCTGCCACTTGGACGAGAAGCGGCATGCGCTCGCCGTTGGCACATTTCGACCAGCGCACTGCGTATGGGTTTCGGGCGTTTCCTGACAAGAATCAGCGTTCCGCCCTAGCGTCGCCGCAGGCTGCAGAAAGCAAGGTAGCCCATTAAGGAAAAGACGTTAAAACAACGCCTTAACTCCCAAGAACTTGCATTATCTGAAACGTCCCAGCCTAGAACGGGATGTCGTCGTCGAGATGGCTCGAGGACCGCGAGCCGCCCGAACCGCCGCCCGACATCGCCGGCTGGCGCGAGCCGCCGCCGCTGCCGCCCATCGGGCTCTGGCGGCCGAAGGAGCCGCCACCGGAGGAGCGATCCTCGAAGGAGGAGCCGCCGCCCTCGCCATATTCGTCCGAGCCGCCCTGGCCGCGGCTGTCGAGGATGGTGAGCTCGCCGCGGAAGCGCTGCAGCACGATCTCGGTCGTGTACTTCTCGACGCCCTGCTGGTCCTGCCATTTGCGGGTCTGCAGCTGGCCCTCGATGTAAACCTTCGAGCCCTTCTTCAGATACTGCTCGGCGACCTTGGCGAGGTTCTCGTTGAAGATCACCACGGAATGCCACTCGGTGCGCTCCTTGCGCTCGCCCGACTGCTTGTCGCGCCAGGTTTCCGAGGTGGCGATGCGCAGATTGACGACCGGCTCGCCGCTGCCGAGGCGCCGCACCTCGGGGTCGCGCCCGAGATTGCCGACCAGAATGACCTTGTTGACGCTACCAGCCATGACAGGCTCCGTTTTCCTGCGCACTTCACCACAAACCGGCCGATCGACCGGAAGCGGACCCTAGCGATCCCGGCACAGACTATCAATGATGTTCTCGTTTTGTTCAAGGACAAATCGGAAGTTGTCCCCGGAGATTCGCGAGCGCTTCGTCGCGGTAGCTGTAGCTCCTCTCAGCGCGCGCCGAACGGAAGCTATGGCGGCTTCGGCCTCAAGGCAGCCCCGTGCCAGAGCGCGCGCACGGCCCCTTATCAGAGCAACTTGGCAACCCGGATGCCGGACACGGTAGGCTTTCAAGCTGGCGCTCAGCATCGAAGGACTAATTGACGTTCAGGAACCCGACCGGAAGATCGGGGAGGCTGATGATTCCATCTGGAAGATTGATATGATCGAGCGCCTACGCCTGCCGACCTTCCAGAAGACAGCAAAGATATCCAGACGGGCCCTTCTAGGCATCGCGGCCACGACTTTGATGGCCGGTTGCGTAACCTCGCCGCCCCCGATTTCCGTGGACGAAGCCAGGACATGGAAGGTCGTTTCCGTCGAAGGCGCCCTGGCGCAAGTCGCGTCCTCGTCGTGGATGTCGGTCAGGCACGAATTCATGAAAGCCAATGGCCTCGAGGTTAAGGTCATCGAAAGTGGCGAGCGCGATACACCCCCACGCATCGTCGAGCCTGAACTACCTCGCGAACAATACCGTGCGTTTGTCGCCGCTCAGTTCTCCAACCGGGTCAAAGCCTCCTTCGCGGCAAAGATGCAAGGTGCATTCACAGGTACCAGGCCAGTGAAAATCGTTGTCACGATGCACAATGCTGAAATTCTCGACCCCGGGCGCCGCTTCGTAGCGGTGCTCTTTGCGGGACAATCCGGCAACCAGAACACGCTCCTCGCCCATATCGATGTGATCGACGCAGCGTCCGGAAAAACACTGGTCACCTACCCCCGCACGCTCGTGACAGGTGTCGGCGGGGGAGCGAGTTTTGATTTCAGTGGCGGCCCAATGATCGAGAACGACCCGATGCTGCGAATGGTCAATCAGCTTCGGGAGCGGTTCCTGCAATGGATACTCCGACCAGCGTAGGCGAGCGGTGACGGCTCGCCGCCTGGCTCAGCCGCGTCCCTGCTGCCGGTCGAGCGCGCCCTGCAACTGCTCGACGCGGATGGCGAGGGCTTCCCTGGTCAGGTTGATGCCTTCCGGCGCGCCGTCGATCGACAGAAGGACGCCGCGCTCGGCCATGTCGAGCTGCTCTTGTGCGAGTTCCAGATGCTTCTTCAGGACTTGTGTGACGCGGTCCTTGGCCGCCGGGTCCGTATCCATAGCGCCCTCGCCTGTTCGCCCCCGAACGCGCGACGATCGCACGGCCGGAGCCACTTGCAAAACTTGCGCGCCTGGCGCGGCTCAGAGCTGAGGCTCCAGCCCAGAAACATCCGCCTCCGCTCCGCCGCCGATCTGCGGCGCCCGCGCGAGGCGCTCCGCCATGACACCGGCGAGCGCCTGAGGCGCGCAGCGCCGCTGCCACCAGTCGAGCGCGCGCTTGTGCAAGTCTTCGAGGCGCTCCCGGTCGGCGAGCAGGTCGTTCACGCAAGGGCCAAGCTCGGACCAGTCGTCGAGCTGGATGAAGGGGCAATCTTCGAAGAACCAGTGCCGGGGCACCCGGTCGCAGATCACGACGCAGCCCTGCCGCATGCCCTCGAACAGCCGAAAGGTCTCGGTCGAGGACCCCCGCGGGGCGAGGCAGATCTTGGAGTCGGCCATCAGCTCGGAATAGCGGACCCCGTCGGAGAGCACACCGTTCATGTAGGAGCCCGTATCGGCCCAGAACACCTCGCCCGGCATGCTCGTGGCGAGCCGCTGCAATTCCTCCAGCATGCGCGTGCGGGCAATGTCCTTGGGCGTTCCCAGCAGAGCCCGGATGGAGAGCGGGTGATAGGCGCGCTGCTTCACGCTGCCGATGAAGGAGACCGCATAGCGGCGCTCGGCGAACGGCTTGCCCGGCAGGTCCGTCTGCCTGGCATAGCCGAGCGGAACGGTCATGCCGCCCTCCTCGCGGACGATCGCGCCCTTGTGCCGGAGCGCCAGAAGGCCGCTGCTGCGAGCCCAGCGTGCGGCGTCCCTGACCGCCTTCACCAGCAATGCCAGGCTCGCGCCCAGCTGAAGCGTGTTCACATAAGGAAAGAAGCCGTGCGTCTTGAAGACGTAGCGCACCTTGTCGAAATAGGGCGGAATCTCGCAGAACTCCTCCATCAGGAGCAGGACGACGACGTTCTTCCCGTAGCTCGGCAGCTCCCGCACCGTCTCCGTTCCCCAGACGATGTAGAAGACGAGGCCATCGGCATCGAGCAGGACCTCGAGCATCTTCAGGACACCGACCCAGTACGCCAGGAAGACGTCGACGAAAGGGTCGACATACTCCGACAGATTGATCTCGACGGGATCGTGCGCGTGGCGGCACAGGAAGTATCGGAACTTGCTGTCCTCGGTCATTCCGCCGAAAGCCCCAACGTCGGCGCGCGAAGGCGCCCGTCACACGCAAGCGCCATGTTGGCTTCGGGGCCTGCGCAAGGCCACGGCTCTTAGGGGGTAGCCCTGCGGACATCGCCTCCCCGAATCCCGTTCGAGATTCGCCCGCCCCGTCGAGCGCGGCGGAAACGACAACGCCGCCGCTTCCGGGAAGCGGCGGCGCATCGCGCTGCGCAATTGCAGCGTCTCGTCAGCTTTTGCCTAGGCCGGCAGGACGACCACCTTCGTCTTGACCGGGGTCTGTGCGTAGAGGTGCATCATGTCCTGCGTGAGCAGGCCGACGCAGCCGCTGGTGATGCCGTTGCCGATCGATTCCGCGTCGAGGGACGCATAGATCGTGTACAGCGTGTAGGCGCCGTTCTGGTAGAGATGGAGCGTGCGCGCGCCGAGCGGGTTTTCGAGGCCGCCCGGCATGCCGCGGGCATATTTCGCGACCTCGGGCTGGCGCTTGATCATCTCCTTGGGCGGCGTCCAGGTCGGCCACTCGGACTTGCGCCCGACATAGGCGTTGCCGTTCCAGCGGAAGCCGTCGCGGCCGACATTGGCGCCATAGCGGGTCGCGGTGCCGTCGCCCGCGACGCGATAGACATAGTAATTGGCGGGATCGACGATGATCGTACCGGCCGGCTCCTTGGTGTCGTAGGCTACCGTCCGCCGGAAGTACTTCGGATCGACCTTGCTGACGTCGATCGCCGGAACCGGGAACTTCTCCTCGGGCACCGGGCCGTAGAGCTTCTGCGCCTCGGCGAGGCTCATGCCGTCGGATGTCGCGCAGCCGCCCAGCGCCAGCGCGCCGAGACCGGCGGCCGAGCCGGCCAGAAACGACCGGCGGTCGAGCCCGCCGATCCGGCGCCCGCGCAAGGCGGCCGCGTGCAGCTTGCCGGCATCGGCATTCCTATCGTCGATGATCATGATTCTGGGCTTCCCATGTCCTGTTGCCCGAAGAGAGAACGCTTCGGCATAGGCCCGCTTAAGGTATCGCTGGGCGGAGATTGCCGTCATCCCGCCCGGCTGGCAAGCGCGCGACATTGCCGAAGCGTCATCCCGCGAACCAAAATCAGCGCACTCCAGCCGCTCAAACCGCCTCGCCTGGCGACGACCTCGACCCGGTTTCAAACCCCGGACTGCATGGGTTTCGCGCCTCAGGCGCCTCGCCCTCGAAGCGCACGCCGAGCGAGGCGAGCGCCCGCCAGTAATCCGGATAGGTCTTCGCCACGCAGGCCGGATCGAGGATGGTGATGCCGCCTATCTTCAGCCCGGCCAGCGCGAAGCTCATCGCGATGCGATGGTCGGCGAAGGTGTCGATCTCCGCCGGCAGGGTCTGCCCGGCGAGTCCGGGATCGGAAGCGACGAGCAGATCGTCGCCCTCTTCCACCCCGAGCCCCGGCCGGATCCGCGACAGGCCCTGCGACAGCGCCGAGACTCGGTCGCACTCCTTGACGCGTAGATTGGCGATGCCGGTGAAGCGCACCGGCGTCCTGTTGAAGGCGGCGAGCACGGCGAGCGTCGGCACCGCATCCTGCATCTGCGAGCCGTCGATCTCGGCCGGCAGGTTCGGGAAGGCGGCGATCAGCGCATGCGCCTTGGCGTCGGGTTGGGTGAAGGCCGCCGCCGGCACGCCGAGGTCGATGGCGCCGCCGGTCAGCACTTCCGCCGCCCAGAGATAGGTCGCGGCCGAGGCATCGGGCTCGATCAGGTAGTCGGCGGCGCGGTAGCCGGTCGGCTCGATCCGCCAGATCGCCGCATCCGGTTGCGAAACCTTGGCGCCGAAGGCCGCCATCGTCGCCAGCGTCAGGTCGACATAGCCGCGCGCCCCGATCTCCTTGCCGGTCAGCGCAACCTCGACCGGCCCGCGCGCGCAGGCGCCGGCCATCAGCAGCGCCGAGACATATTGGCTCGACAGCCCGCCATCGACCTCGACCCGCCCGCCTGCAAAACCGCCCTGCCCGGCGATCGTCACCGGTGGGCAGCCGCTCGGCGCCTCGACCGCGACGCCGAGCGTCCGCAGCGCCGTGACCAGCGGCGCGATCGGCCGCTTGCGCATATGCTCGTCGCCATCGACCACGACCTGCCCCTCGACCAGCGCCGCCGCGGCGGTGAGGAAGCGGGTCGCGGTGCCGGCATTGCCGAGGAAGAGCGGTGCCGTCGGCGCCCGCAGCCTGCCATCGCCGGTGACGACGAAGCTGGTCGCGTCCGGCTCCTCGACGGTGACGCCCATCGCCCGCAGCGCCTGCGCCATATAGAGCGTGTCGTCGCTCTTCAGCGCGCCCGACAGCCGGCTGGTGCCCTTGGCCAGCGCCGCGACCAGCAGCGCCCTGTTGGTGATCGACTTCGAGCCCGGCGGCGTCACCTTGCCGTGCAGCGCGCCGGCGAAGGGCACGATGGTGAGTTTGCGGACTTCGGAATCGGTCATGACAGGCTCGCCCTCGCCGTTCGGCTGCGTTGCGAGGCTCTTAGCCCGTGCAATCCGCCAGCGGAAGCCGCACCGGCCATGCCCGGCCCGTCGCTGCGGTCACATCGAAACGGAGCTCGGAATCCGTCGCATGAAGCCACGGCCTTTAGAGGCACCGGCATGGGGCAGCAAAAGCCCGCCGGCCCGCAAGTTATCACGCCAGCCAATGCGGCATATGGGCCTTCACCCAGTCGAGGTGATCTTCGAACAGTATCGCCGGCCGGTTGGCCTCGATCCAGTCGACAATGCCCGGCACCTGCTCGCGATAATCGAAGGGCGTGTCGACCTCGGCGAAAAACTGGGCCCATGGCTCCTTGAAGGTCAGGCGCCGGATCTTCGCCTCGACCAGCGCGGCCCTGAGCTGATCGGAAACCATGATCCGCCTACTGGCCGGAACCCAACGGGTCAGCCAGAGATGGCGGCCGGCGATCGTAGTCCGGCTGGCAGACAGCGGCGGCTTTTTGCCCATCCAGGACAGGTACGGCATCCCTTCCAGGCCGCCGGCCAAGATGCTGCGCCATTCGAAATCGATACCCTTGATCAGGATGCAATCGAAGCGCTGGCGGACATTGATGAGGAAATAGGGCTCGGCATGGGCAATCCCCTTTCGCGATTTGAGCTGGATCGGAAAGAACTCATGGACGCCCGGCTCGAAGCACTCCACGATCGCCCGAAACCTCTCGCTGACGCAGGCAAACCCGGGCAGCGGGAAGACATCGACGAGCGTCTTGCTGTCGGTCTGGGTCGCGCTCGTGGGGACCGGGCGGCCAATGCGGCTATGGTGCGCGCCCCAGCCCCAGCCAAATCCCCATGGCGTTTCTCCGGCGCTGTCCTTGTCGATCTCGAAATCCGGTTGCGCGGAGACGAAGTCGAAGTCGATTTTCCAGGCCATCGGCGCTTCCGGTTTCCGAAGAGCCTCGTCGCATGAGCAACGCGGCTTTTCTCCAGCCTAGGCCGCAAGAACTGAAGAATGATTAGGCGCGAGCCACGCCAGCCTCAGCCCGGCGCCAAACCATGCCCACCCACCGGCTCGGTCACGGTGTGATTGTCGAAACCCGCGATCAGCGGGCGGGCCTTGGCGATCGCCGCCTGCACGGCGGGCAGATGCAGCGAGGCGGCATGGCTCTCCTCGCGGTCCCAGACCTCGGTCACCCAGATCGCATCGGGATTGGCGGGGTCGCGGGCGACCACGTAGCTCAGGCAGCCGGGCATCGCAGCGCTGCTACCCAAAATATGGCCGATCAGCGCCTCGCGCTCGCCGGGCTTGGCCAACATTCGTCCAATCAAGCCATACATGGCGCCTCTCCCTCTGTCCTTGCGGGCGGCACGCTGCCGAAGCGCCGAGGCACGCGCAACCGGCTCCCTGACGGCCAATGTCAGCAGCATCAGGGCACGCCGGGCCGGCGCGGCGAACGCTGTGCGCGAAAAATCGCCTGGGCGAGCCGGTCGAGCAGCACGGCGAGCAGCACGATGCCGAGCCCGCCGACGAAGCCGAGCCCGGGATCGGCCCGCTGCAGACCGAGCAGCACGGTCTCGCCCAGCCCCTTGGCGCCGATCATCGAGGCGACGACGACCATGGCGAGCGCCATCATGATCGCCTGGTTGAGCCCTTGCAGGATCGCCGGGCGGGCCAGCGGCAGCTCGATCAGCCAGAGGCTCTGCCGCACGGTGAGGCCCAGCGCCCGCGCTGCCTCGACGGCGCGCCCGTCGACCTCGCGCAGGCCGAGTTCGGTCAGGCGGGCGAAGGGCGGCAGGGCATAGATCAGGGTCGCGACCAGGGCCGGCGCGCGACCGAGCCCGAGGATCATCGCCACCGGGATGAGATAGACGAAGCTCGGCACGGTCTGCATCAAATCGTAGAGCGGCGCGAGCGCCCGCGAGACGCGCGGCATCCTCGCCGCCGCGACGCCGAGCGGCAGCCCGAACAGCACGATCAGCACGACGGCGACGACGATCAGCGCCAGCGACTGCATCGCGGCCGACCAGACCCCGAGCAGAGCGAGCAGCAGCACGAGCGCGGCCATGCCGGCGGCGAATGCGATCCGTCGCGTGGCGAACCAGGCGGCGAGCCCGACCATGGCGATGCCCGCCTCCGGCGGCAGCTGCAAGAGTGCGCCTTCGAGCAGGCGGACCGGCGCGGTCAGCCCGTCCGAAACGGCATCGAGCTTGTCGCCCGAACCGGTGACGAGCGCATCGACCAGCCGGTTGACGACGCTCTGGAGCAGCTTGCCGAGATCAGGCAGCAGGCCAGCGCTCACAAGCCGGCCTGAACCTTCGCAGCAACCTCGGCGGTGACCCAGTGCCGCCAGTCATCCGGCCGGTCCTTGAGGAAGCGCAGCGCCTGCTCCTCCGGTGTGATCCCGGCCTTGCGGGCATCGCCCAGCATCTGCGAGGTCAGCGCGCTGCTGATGCCGTAATTCTTGAAGAAGCTCGTCAGCTGCGGGGCCGCCTGGGTGAAGGCGAGATTGGCGCCGATCACCACCTTGCTGACCGGGTAGGCGGTCGCCCTGGTCGGCTTGTCGCTCGCCTTCAGCTCGGCCCAGATCGCCGGGTCGAAGGCCGGCTCGCCGAGCTTGACGAGGTCATAGGCGCCGATCAGCCAGCTCGGGCTCCAATAATAGAACAGCACCGGCTGCCTGCGCTTGAGATTCGCCTCGATCGCCGCGACCAGCGCTTCGCCCGAACCGCCACGGACATTGTTGTAGTCGTCCGCCAGTCCATAGGCCGAGAGCTTCTTGGTGTTGATGCCTTCGCAGACCCAGCCGGCGACGCAGTTGTAGAAACGGCCCTTGCCGGGCTCCTCCCTATCGGGGAACAGCGCCTTGTGGCGCTTGAGATCGGCGACCGTCTTCAGGTCCTTCGCCTTGGCATCCGCGCCTTCGACGAGATAGCGCGGCACGTACCAGCCCTCATTGGCATCGGGAAAGGTCGTGCCGAGCGGGATCACCTTCCCGGAGGCCTCCGCCCTGGTCCAGGCCTCGACCGGGTTCGCCAGCCAGATCTCCATAATCACGTCGACATCGCCGCGCGCCAGCCCATTGACCAGCGGCGCCACCACGCCCGGCACACGCTCGACCTTGCAGCCAAACCCCTTCTCGACCACCGCCCGCGCCACGGCTGTGTGGAAGGCGGCGGAATCGTAGTCGAGCCCGGCGATCTTCAGCGGCCTGTCGAGCTCACAGGAGAGAACGGGCGCGGCGAGCCCGAGCCCAAGCAGCAGAGTTGCAGTGCGCAGAACGGCTTTCATCATGACGATCCCCCGCTGGCTGCCGTGCCCGGTCCGGGCACTTGACGGTTGGGCATGTCCACGAAGCGCGAAAGCGAGCGAAATGTTCCGCCCGGCAGGCGACGACATTAGCGCCACTTCCCGCCTTGGGCACTGCGCAAACGGGTGATGGCATGGGCCGCCCCTCCGACCGGGCCTGTCAGCATCGCTGAGCGAAGGGCTCCCATGCTCCGAGATCTCATCCTGATTGTCTGACCGATAACTCCCTGAGCCCTCATCCTGAGGAGCCATTCCGTCAGGAATGGCGTCTCGAAGGATGCTCCAAGAGGCTCCAGAACCAGCTGGAGCATCCTTCGAGACGCAGCCTATCGGCTGCTCCTCAGGATGAGGGCTTCATTGTTGTTGGCCCTCAGCCGGGCGTGCCCAGCGCCCGCAAGGCCTTCAGCGTCTCGCGCAGGCCGCGATGCAGCGGCTTGTCCTTGCGCAGGACGAGGCCGAGCGTGCGGTGCACCCGCGGTGACAGGGAGCGCACGACGAGCCCGTCGCTTTCGCCACGCACCGCCATGCCAGGCAGCACGGCACAGCCGAGCCCGGCGCCGACCAGCCGCTTGATCGCCTCGACGCTGCCGAGCGACATCACCGGCTTCAGCGTCACCCCGGCGCGGGCGAACCATTCATCGGCGATGCGCCTGGTGATGCCGCCTGGCTCGAACAGCAGCACCGGCAGCCGCGCCAGTGCCTCCGGCGTCAGTCGCACCGGCAATTCCATGCCCGGCGGCGCGATCACCGCGAACTCGTCCTCGAGCAGCGGCGTCACGTCGAGGCTGCGGCCGGCGGCCGGCAGCGAGACCAGGCCGATATCGATCTGGTTGTCCTCGATCGCCTTGACGATGTCGGAGGTGTTGCCGGTGCTGACAGTGATCTCCAGCGTCGGATGGCGCTGGCGTAGTTCCCGCAGCACCGGCGGCAGCAGGAAGATGCAGGCGGTGGCGCCGGTGCCGATCCGCACCCGGCCCATCGCCCCGGTCGCATGCCGCGCCATCGCCTCCTGCGCCGCCGCGACCGCCGCCTCGATCCGCCCGGCATGGTCGAGCAGTTCGGTGCCCGCTGCGGTCGGCTGCGCCCGGCGCCCGACCCGCTCGATCAGGGTCAGGCCGAGCCGCCGCTCGAGCTCGCGGATCTGCAGGCTGACGGCCGGCTGGCTCAGGCCAAGCTTCTCGGCCGCGGCCGAGAAGCTGCCGAGCGCGATCACCTGGCGGAAGCTGTCGAGCTGGTCGAGGCGAAGGTCGCGCATCCCAAAGAAATTCTCATGCTCTGCATAACTTCGAGAAGCTTCATTTATGAGAGCGCTGAGCGCAAGGTGCCCCTGCGGTTCGGGAAGAGCCGGCCGCTGCAGGCGCGGGCGAATGGTTCAATCCCGATCCTCTAGGCCTCATCCTGAGGAGCCGCGGAGCGGCGTCTCGAAGGATGCTTCAGATGTCTTCGGAGCCTGCTGGAGCATCCTTCGAGACGCAGGCTTTGGCTGCTCCTCAGGATGAGGGCCGAAAAAAACGTAAGCTCTACGCCGATAACGGCGTGACGCGACGGGAAGCGCTGTTCGGGCGCCCCGACAAGACGGAAAGGCGCCCCTGCCGGGCTGGGATGATGACTATGACCACCTCTGACACCGCCGGCAATGCCGCGCCATCCGTCCTCGTCCGCGACGCGCAGGAGGCGGACATGGCCGCGATCCAGGCGATCTACACCCACCATGTCCTCTACGGCCTTGCCAGCTTCGAGGAGACACCGCCGAGCGTCGCGGAGATGCTGGCGCGCCGGCAGGCGGTGCTCGGGCTCGGCCTGCCCTATCTCGCCGCCGAACAGGGCGGCCGGATCGTCGGCTACAGCTACGCGACGTCCTATCGCCCTCGCCCGGCCTACCGCCACACCATCGAGGACTCGGTCTATGTTGCCGACGGCTTCGGCGGTCGCGGGATCGGCTCGGCCCTGCTCGGTGCGCTGATCGCCCGCTGCGAAGCCGGCCCCTGGCGTCAGATGCTCGCCAATGTCGGCGACAGCGCCAATGCGGGCTCGATCGGCCTGCACCGCCGCTTCGGATTCGTGCCTGTCGGCACCTTGCGCTCGACCGGCTTCAAGTTCGGCCGCTGGGTCGACACCGTCCTAATGCAGCGCAGCCTAGGGCCGGGAGACCGGACGCTGCCCGACGGGATTGCTTAGTGCCATTGCTCCACAGCTCAGTTCATCCCGGGCGACCGAAGGGAGACCCGGGATCCATTCCGGACCCTCTTTCGGAAAGGCTCAGGAATGGATCCCGGATCGGCGCGGCGTCCGGCCGCTTGTCCGGGATGACACGCGTCAGGGTCGAATGTGACTGCGCATTGCTGTTGATGAGCCTATGACGATCCCCCGCCTCACCGTCTTCTGCCTCGGGCTGGCGCAGCTCATCTCCTGGGGCGTCTCCTATTACCTGGTCGGCGCCTTCGGTGAGTTGATCGGCAACGAGCTCGGCTGGTCGCAGGCGATCATCCATGGCGGGCTCTCCGCCGGGCTGCTGGTGATGGGGCTGACCTCGGGCGCCGTCGGCCGCCTGATCGACCGCCATGGCGGCCGCACCGTGATGTGCCTGGGCTCGCTGCTCACCGCCGCCGGCTGCCTCGGCCTCGCCTTCGCGCACACGATCGCCGCCTATTACGCAGCCTGGCTCTGCCTCGGGCTCGCCATGCGGCTCAGCCTCTACGATGCCGCCTTCGCCGCGCTGGCCCGGATCGGCGGCAGCGCAGCGCGCCGGCCGATCGCCCAGATCACCCTGCTCGGCGGCCTCGCCTCGACCGTGTTCTGGCCGCTCGGCCATGTGCTCGCCGAGCAGTTCGGCTGGCGCGGCGCGCTCATCGCCTATGCCGGCTTCGCGCTGCTCACCTTGCCCTTGCACCTGACGCTGCCTGCGGTCTCGGCGCGACCCCAGTCCGACGCGGCCGCAGCGAAACCTGCCATCACTCTCAGCCCGGCCGACACCCGCTTCGCCGGCCTGCTCTATGCGCTGATCGTCACCTTCGCCGGCATCCTCAATGCCGGCATGTCCGCCCATATGATCGGCATCCTCGCCGGACTCGGCCTGCCGGCCGCGATCGCGGTCTGGATCGGCGCGACGCGCGGCATCGGCCAGTCGCTGGCCCGGCTCGGCGAAGTGCTGTTCGGCTCGCGCACCAGCCCGTTCGATCTCAACCTGATCGCCTGCCTGGTGCTGCCGCTCTGCTTCGTCGTCGGTCTCGCCGGCGGGGCGAGCGCCTTTGCCGCGCTGGCCTTCGCCTTCTTCTACGGCGCCGGCAATGGCGTGCTGACGATCACGCGCGGCACGCTGCCGCTGATGCTGTTCGACCCGAAGAGCTATGGCGCCTATGTCGGCCGCCTGCTGGCGCCCGGCTTCTTCCTCTCGGCCGCCTCGCCGCTCGGCTACGCGCTGCTGATCGAGCGCTATGGCGCCTCGGCGGCGCTGATCCTGTCGGGGACGCTGGCGCTCGCCATGCTGGTTTCGGCGATACTGCTCCGGCGACGCTTCCGCAGCCTGCCACGCTCCTGACAGCGCCTGTCAGCAAGCGCGACAAGAACAATGCGGCAACATCTGCGGCTGCGTGCTACTCATGCCCGCCTCTCGCCCAGCTGCACTGGCACGGCCCGGCGATTGCCCTATCTGTACGGCTAAAGCTCAATCGGACACCACCATGGCCCGCAAGACCACGCTCGCCGAACAGGCCGCGACGCTGGAAGACATGTTCGACCGCAAGTCCGCACAGGACTCGGCGGCCGATCGGAACGCCCGCGTCATCTCCGTGCGCGGCGCGCGCGAGCACAATCTCAAGAATGTCGACCTCGCCATTCCGCGCGACAAGCTGGTGGTGTTCACCGGGCTTTCCGGCTCCGGAAAATCCTCGCTCGCCTTCGACACGATCTATGCCGAGGGCCAGCGCCGCTATGTCGAGTCGCTCTCGGCCTATGCCCGCCAGTTTCTCGAGATGATGCAGAAGCCCGATGTCGACCAGATCGACGGGCTCTCCCCCGCCATCTCGATCGAGCAGAAGACGACCTCGAAGAACCCGCGCTCGACGGTCGGCACCGTCACCGAGATCCACGACTATATGCGCCTGCTCTGGGCGCGCGCCGGCATCCCCTATTCGCCCGCGACCGGCCTGCCGATCGAGAGCCAGACCGTGCAGCAGATGGTCGACCGGCTGGTCGAGCTTCCGGAGAAGACCCGCGGCTACCTGCTCGCGCCCGTCGTCCGCGGCCGCAAGGGCGAGTTCCGCAAGGAGATGGCGGAGTGGCTGAAGCGCGGCTTCCAGCGCGTCAAGGTCAATGGCGAGTTCTACGAGATCGCGGACGCGCCTTCGCTCGACAAGAAGTTCAAGCACGACATCGACGTCGTCGTCGACCGCATCGTGATCCGGCCCGATCTCGGCGCCCGCCTCGCCGACTCGCTTGAGCAGGCGCTCGACCTCGCCGAGGGCATCGCGGTCTTCGAATATGCCGACGAGAAGGAGGAGAACGGCGAGGCCCGCCGCGTCACCTTCTCCTCGAAATTCGCCTGCCCGGTCTCCGGCTTCACCATCCCCGAGATCGAGCCGCGCCTGTTCTCGTTCAACAACCCGTTCGGCGCCTGCCCGACCTGCGACGGGCTCGGCCACGAGATGCGGATCGACCCGGAGATGATCGTCCCGGATCATTCGCTCTCGCTGAAGAAGGGCGCGATCGCGCCCTGGGCCAAGTCGACCTCGCCCTATTACGGCCAGACGCTCGATGCGCTCGCCAGGCACTTTGGCTTCTCGACCACCAAGCCCTGGTCGGAGCTGCCGCAGCAGGCCAAGGACTCGATCCTGTTCGGCACCGGCACCGAAGCCGTGCGCATGGCCTACAATGACGGCCTGCGCGCCTATGAGGTGAAGAAGCCCTTCGAGGGCGTGATCACCAATATGGAGCGGCGCTGGAAGGAGACCGAGAGCGACTGGGCCCGCGAGGAGATCGGCCGCTTCATGTCGGAGACGCCGTGCGCGGCGTGCAACGGGTTTCGCCTGAAGCCCGAGGCGCTGGCGGTCAAGATCGACATGCGCCATATCGGCGAGGTCTCGCGGCTTTCGGTCAAGGACGCGCTCGCCTGGGTCAGCGCCCTGCCCGAGCGGCTCTCGAAGAAGCAGAACGAGATCGCCCCGCGCATCCTGAAGGAGATCCGCGACCGGCTGACCTTCCTGCTCGATGTCGGCCTCGAATACCTCACACTCGCCCGCGCCTCAGGCACGCTTTCCGGCGGCGAGAGCCAGCGCATCCGCCTCGCCAGCCAGATCGGCTCCGGCCTCACCGGCGTGCTCTATGTGCTGGACGAGCCCTCGATCGGCCTGCACCAGCGCGACAATGAGCGCCTGCTCGGCACGCTGCGCCGCCTGCGCGACCTCGGCAACACCGTGATCGTCGTCGAGCATGACGAGGACGCGATCCTCACCGCCGATTATGTCGTCGATGTCGGCCCCGGCGCCGGCATCCATGGCGGCGAGATCGTCGCCAAGGGCACGCCGCAGGACATCCTCAGCGACCCGAACTCGCTCACCGGAAAGTACCTCACCGGCGAGATGAGCGTCGCGGTGCCCGGCAAGCGCCGCAAGCCGCAGAAGGGCCGGAGCCTGAAGATCGTCGGCGCCCGCGGCAACAACCTCAAGGACGTCACGGTCGACATCCCGCTCGGCCTGTTCACCTGCATCACCGGCGTCTCCGGCGGCGGCAAGTCGACGCTGGTTGTCGACACGCTCTACAAGGCGGTGGCGCGCAAGCTCAACGGCTCGATCGAGCACCCTGCCCCGCATGAGCGCATCGAGGGCATGGAGCATCTCGACAAGGTCATCGACATCGACCAGTCGCCGATCGGCCGCACCCCGCGCTCGAACCCGGCGACCTATACCGGCGCCTTTACGCCGATCCGCGAATGGTTCGCCGGCCTGCCCGAGGCCAAGGCGCGCGGCTATCAGGCAGGCAGGTTCAGCTTCAACGTAAAAGGGGGCCGCTGCGAGGCCTGCCAGGGCGACGGCGTCATCAAGATCGAGATGCACTTCCTGCCCGACGTCTACGTCACCTGCGATGTCTGCAAGGGCAAGCGCTACGACCGCGAGACGCTGGAGGTGAAGTATCGCGACCGCTCGATCGCCGATGTGCTCGACATGTCGGTCGAGGAGGCCAAGGACCTGTTCAAGGCCGTGCCCTCGATCCGCGACAAGATGGTGACGCTGGCCCGCGTCGGGCTCGACTATGTCAAGGTCGGCCAGCAGGCCACCACCCTGTCGGGCGGCGAGGCGCAGCGCGTCAAACTCTCCAAGGAGCTCAGCAAGCGCGCCACCGGCCGCACCCTCTACATCCTCGACGAGCCGACCACCGGCCTGCACTTCCACGACGTCGCCAAGCTGATGGAGGTGCTGCACGAGCTGGTCGAGCAGGGCAATTCCGTGGTGGTGATCGAGCACAATCTCGAAGTGATTAAGACCGCCGACTGGATCATCGACATGGGCCCCGAAGGCGGCGACGGCGGCGGCGAGGTCGTAGCGCAAGGCACGCCGGAAGATGTCGTCCGCATCGGCAAAGGCCACACCGCGCGCTTCCTCAAGGAGGTGCTGGAGCGGCGGCCGTTGAAGGGGAAAGGGGCGCGGGAGGCGGCGGAGTAGGCCGAGAGCCAAAATTTACCTATACACCGGGGGCGTCACAATCAGGTCGCCCCAATTCGGACATCGGCAACCGGCGCTGCGATGGACAGACAGCACATTGTTCACGGTCGCGGCGTGTCTGCTGCTCGGCATGGATAACGGCCACGGCAGGGAATGACAGAAGATTTGCGTCGTACTCGGACTTCATCTAGCTGGGCCGGCAGCGTCTGATATGGGCGCGACCGTCTCAGCGTGAAAGAGATAGCCAGTAGGCACCTGAATTTCAGGCAAACTACATGGACCGTATTTCTTTAAAGTAAAATTATAATACTTCGTCAACCACGAAAATTTCATGAAAACGTCTTGGCGTAATAATTTCCCCGAGAATGCAGAGGTGATTGCGTTATATGCACCCTGCAACTGGAAATCTAAGAGCCGAGGATCGACGGGCGGCATCCGCGTACCCAAAGGCTGCAAGTAATCAAGAAAATACCGGCCATCATCGTCCTTCAACCATTCTTGATAGACGTGGATGACCTTACCCTTGTCCATCACCGGCACCGGGCGCCCCCAACGCCCAGCAAGCTCATCGTCCAGCACGATCCGAGGCTCGCGCGTCGCGTGCTCCAAATCATACGCTCGCTTAAGCGCCGGGCCGTAAACCATATTCTCTCTATGGATCAATAGATCACTGACCACGCCGCCTCTTACCAACAAGCCAGCGTCAAGAAGCCTTGCCGCTATCCAGCCGAGTGTCCTTTCCATGGAAGACTTGATCCAAGAGCCATGTTCGGGATCATCGAGCATCGAAATGGCAATCGCGTCCGAAAATTGTGAAACTTGAGGATCACCGATCCACCCGCCACCGCGTTGAAATGCAGCCATATCGCTCTGCCCTTTGAGCATAGCCAGTGCCACACCAAGTTTCTTGGTCATCTCAGGATCGTTGCGTGACCGCTCGGCCGCATCCGCCCAGCCGAGAACATCAAGAAAAGCGACAATGCGCTTCTGGTAGACCAGTGAAGCCTTGTAGCTCTCGAACTCTTGCTGCCGGCGCTTTTCCTCGGCCTCACGCTTCGGTGCGTCCTCGATCCAACGCCTTTCCTCCTCGTCTCTCTGAGCTTTTTCTTCATCTGTGAATTCGACGAGGTACTGATTTTCTCCGTTTACGACCATGCCATAACGACGATTTGGATCCCGTTGGTCGCCTGGGATACGTTGGAGTTCAGCTCCAGCCTTCCGAAACACGGGAATCGTCGGCTCGCTCATATGCTCCACCAAGGCGCTTACTTCCTTGCTCCGAGGTTACGGGCCAGCCACGAAGCAAGCAAGATAGCGCCGAGCGCCTGCTCTTTGCGGCAAGTGTTCTTCAGTTATAATTTTTTGCACTGATTGCTCTTACCTTTAGGCATGAACAAGGCAATGCCATATTTCGGAGGCGTCGAAACTCCATGACCGTATATTCCCTGTGCACGACACGCGCGCCCTAGCTGAGACCGCTCATTATTTACTGTAACGTTTTGCCATGGATCGATCACTTGGTGACATTCTTGGACAGGCCCTGCGCGAGCAGGATTGGAATGACCGGCTGGCCCAATGGTCAAAGCCGGCCAGTGATACCGAGGAAGCTAGGATCGAGCGGGCGGCTACGATGGTCCGCAATGCCCTTACAGCTAGCCAATGGCTGAGGGATGAGGGCGTCGAGGTCGTCCCGCAAGGCAGCTACCACAACAACACCAACGTACGGCTCAAGGCCGATATGGACTTGTGTGTCCGCCATCCGTCGATCAACACAGTCTATATGCACCCCTCAATGGTGCCAGCGGATGTCGACCGCCACCTAGGCTACACTCGCACCCATTTGCGAGCCGACATCTTCGCGGTTATGCGCTATGAGATAGAGGCGGCCCTCAAGGCTTATTTTGGGAAGCCAAACGTGGAGAGTGGCAGTAAGGCCTTTACGGTCTCGGCGGTCCCCGGTTCCCGTTCCGACATCGACGTCGTCCCAGCGACAAAGCTCCACGCCATCTATCCGGCGATCAGCCCGGATTCCTATTACTGTGTAGTCGAGGGCGTCGTGCTGCGGAGGACAGACAGCGAAGAGATTTACAATTTCCCAAAGCTGCATCACGAAAACGGCAAGGCGAAGCGCAAGCGGACCAGCCATCGATTCAAGAAGATTGTACGACAGGCCAAGACGATGCGCGACCAACTGGTTGACCAGGGGCAACTGAGGAAGGGTCAGGTCCCTTCATTCCTCGTCGAGAGCCTCGTCTATATCGTTGAGGACCATCACTTTCTGTTAGAAGAGAATCATTACGCTCGTCTCAAGCGCATCTTGGAGCGGATGTGGGATCGCCTTACGGAAGGCAATCCCATGACACTATCCGAGGTGAATGACGTCAAGAAGCTCTTCGGAACGCACCAGCCGTGGCACATTGAGGACGCGAAAGCGTACGTCGCCGCTGCGCATCGCTGGCTGATCTCCTGATGTGGGGACTGCTCGGACCAAAAACACAAGCGAGCGCTCTCATTCTAGCCGGCGCCTTACTAGCGTCCGTGATTGATACCGTCGCTGCCGGCACTGGCTGGGACGCAATGAATGCTTGGCAGCGTGGCTCGTTACTTGTCACGATCCTCGTGTCGGTCGTCGGAACGCTCCTAAACTTCGTCTGGCCGGTATTGTGGAGGTGGATGCCCTTCTTGAACAAGCTCGTCTTCCCAGATCTGAATGGCGACTGGAAGGGTGAACTGACGAGCACCTGGATCGATCCAGACACCGGCGTCCCGCCTTCACCGATCAAGGCTGAGATCACGATCGTGCAGGGTCTGTTCGAGACCACGATACTACTGTCCACCGCAGAATCGGAATCGTCATCGAGTCGCTGTTTGCTTGAGTTCGATCGTAAGGCCGGCATCGCTCGCCTCTGGTATGCGTACGGCAACAAGGCTCGCGCCAGCGTGGCAGCTCGCAGTCCGCGCCACGAGGGTGTGGCTTGGCTGGAGATGAACGTCCGCAAATTCACCTCAACCATAGAGGGTGAGTATTTCACGGACCGGAAGACGAGCGGCGAAATTCGAATGTCTAGAAGCCGAGGCCGAAGTCTACGACGCGTTTCGTAAATTGCTTCCCACATGCGGGCCCGACGGCGGCTCCGCCGCTTTCCCGCGTGAAGAGCCTGTTCCTATAAGTCAGGAGCATAGGTTCTCGATGCCCAGAGACAACCAGTGCCGGGGACGAACCCGCAAACTTATCCCCGCCCGCAAAACCTCCCATACACTCCCCTCGCCCATCACCCATGCGGGGCGGCCGTCCGGAGGTATGCCAGAGGTCGGGTGAGGGTCGGCGCCTGCGGGCGGGGGTTACGCCCCGCTCCCGGGAGGCTTCGGGGCACCGCCCTGGGGGCACTACGACCCCTGTGCGAGGAGCTCGCTAGATGAAGCGGCTGCAGCGGCCGCCGTGATGGCCCGAGGGAGCGACGACCCGAAGAGGGGACCTGGCTTCCAATGGCATCGCGGCACGGCCAGCAGCCGGCTTCGCAGAAGCGCGGCCCGGAGACTTTAAGAAGCCGAAGGCGGAGCGCCACGGGGCGTGCGGATGAGGCTTCATCCGCGCCGCTTCCTGGCTCAACGGAAGCGGATGCTACTCGACGCGCCTCGCGGCGCTCCGCCAGCCCCGTATGTTTCAGCGCCCGCAGGCAGGCCTGCGGGCGGGATTGGCGCATGGGTGAAGCAAAGGGTGCGGGAAGCGCGACGGAGAACCCCTCTCCCGCATCGAAGTCGGGTCTACCCGACTTCGATCACTCTGAGTGCTGATCTCGGGCAAGCCCGAGATCAGTGGAGAGGGGCAGGGGTGAGGTGTTCGGGAGAGAGATCGCTGGCGTCGACATCGCCGCGGTCAGCGCGACGCAAACTGGTCCGAGCGCGTACACCTCCCTCTCCTTACAGGAGAGGGTTTTCCGCTCCGGTTCCTCTCCTTTCCGCATTACGCACGCGCCCCGGCGCTTGCTGGAGCCCGCCTCACCGCCGGCGAGTCGAGCGGCAAGTCGAGCAGCACGTCGCAGGCGACGTTGACGCTGGCGCTGAGGGCGAGCGCGTCATCCCCGGCGCGGCGGATCGGCCTGCCGATACGGCAGTTTTCGCGGAACAGCTGCGCGAGGCTGCGGCTTTTGTTTACCCTCTGCCCCTCTAATCTCGCCGCAAACAAGAAGCGGGGGATTCGGATTTTGACGGGACGACATCGCAGAGGGCGACGCTGGGCCATGGCGCTGGCGATGGCGGCGAGCACCGGTCCGGCGCTGGCCGAGCCGCGCTCCTCGCCGGTCGAGCAATGCGCCTATTGCCATGGCGAGGACGGAATCGCGCGCGATACCGAAGTGCCGCATCTCGCCGGCCAGAACGAAAAGTACCTGTTCAACCAGATGATGGCCTTCCGCGCCGGCAAGCGCCCGCACAAGGAGATGCGCTTCATGGCCCGCCATATGACGGTGCAGGAGGTCGCGGCGATCGCGGCCTATTACGCCGCCCTGCCGCCACGCTGAGGCCGCCATGCTCGCCCCGGACGACCTTGCCGCCTATCTCGCCCGCATCGGCTATGATGGCGAGGTCGCGCCGACCCGGGTCGCACTGGCGCGGCTGCATTTCCTGCATCCGCAGGCGATCCCGTTCGAGAATTTCGACGCGCTCGCCGGAAGGAGCGTGGAGATCGGGCTGCCCGCCGTCTTCGACAAACTCGTCGGCCGGCGGCGCGGCGGCTACTGCTTCGAGCACAACACCCTGTTCCACGCCGTGCTCGAGGCCTTCGGCTTCCCGGTGACGCCGCTCGGCGGGCGCGTGCTGATGGGCCAGGCCGAGGATGCGCAGGTCGCCCGCTCCCACAAACTGCTGCGCGTCACCTGCGAGGGCGAGGATCTGATCGCCGATGTCGGCTTCGGCGGCATGACGCTGACCGGGCCGCTGCGCCTCGCCGACGGCGCCCCGCAGAAGACGCCGCACGAGCCCTACAGGCTCGACCGCAGCGGCGAGGACTGGTGGCTGCGCGCCGAGATATCAGGCGAATGGCGCCTGCTCTATCGCTTCACGCTACAGCCGGTTCCGGCGATCGACGAGGTGGTGGCGAACCATTATGTCGCGACCCATCCGGCCTCGGCCTTCACCTTCACCCTGCGCGCCGCCCGCATCCTGCCGCATGGCCGGCTGACCCTGCTCGACCGCCGCCTGACCGAGCACCGGCTCGGCGAAGCCTCGCTGCCGGAGCAGATCGCGGACGACGCCGCGCTGCGCGAGGCGCTCGAAAACCGCTTCGGAATCGTGCTGGACGACGACCAGTGGCAGGCCGCGCTGGCGCGCATCGCGGCCGCCCCCACGCCCTGACGCGGATCGTCGCTACACGCATTTTTGACGATCTTTTTTACGCCTCGTTAATCACCGAGGTTTCATCCCTTGCGCAGGCAAAAGGAGATGAGGCTATGATGAAACTGACGGCGCCAGCGGTATTCCTGCTTCTGGCCACTGCCGGAACGGCACATGCTAATCCCGCCAAATCCATGGGACAGTTCAAGGACTGGAACGCCGCATCCTACCAGAACGGTAATAGCCAGCGTTGCTATATTACGAGCACACCAACAACAGCGAAACCAGATCAGCTGCGGCACGGCGACGTCTTCTTCTTCGTTCAGACCAGCGACGGCAAGGCAAGCAACACCGAGACCAGCTTCCAGACCGGCTATGAATTCGCCAAGGACTCGGTCGTCCGCATCACCATCGGCGACGCGGAATTCCAGATGCTGACGCTCGGCAAGGGCGCCTGGCTCAACCGGCTGGAGCGCGAGAGCGACCTCTTGGCGGCGATGAAGGCCGGCTCGTCCATGGTGCTGGAGGCGACCTCCGCCCGCGGCAACGACACCAGCTACACCTTCTCGCTCGACGGCGTCACCGCCGCCTCGCGCCTGCTCGATCAGTGCAGCTGAGGCCAGCCTTCAACCGCCTTTCCCGTCATGGTCGGGCTCGTCCCGACCACCCACGTTTTCACTGATCGCATGCCGCGCTCGAGACGTGCGGGCTCGCCGCAAGGGCGAGCATGGCGTGGAAGATCAGAGCACGCCGTGACGCTCGAACACCGAGCGCAGGCTCGCGCCCGCCAGGAGCTCGTCGCGCGTGCTGTCCTCGGCCTCGATCTTCTCGAGCGCCAGCTTGACCGCCTCGGCGGCGATCTTCTGCGGCACGATCACGACGCCGTCGACATCGCCGAAGATGAAATCGCCGGGCTCGACACGGGCGCCGGCGACCTCGACCGGCTCGTCGGCCGCCATCATCTCGGCGCGCCCCTTGGTGTCGAGCGGCCCGATGCCGCCATGGAAGAGCGGGAAGCCGAGCTCGCGGATGCGGCGGACATCGCGCACCAGCCCGTCGGTCAGGCAGCCCGCCGCCTTGCGCACCATCGAGGCCGTGGTCAGCAATTCGCCCCAGGGCGCGATCCGGTCGGTTGGCCCGTCGCAGGCCAGGACCGGGATCTCGCCGGGCTTAAGGCTGTCGATCAGGTCCATTTCGAGCGCGTAGGGATTATGCCCTTCCGGCAGGTGATAGCGCTTCATGTAGAGCCCGGTCCGCGCGAAGCCGCAGAGGATCGCATTGTCGTCGACCGGCCGGACGAAAGGCTTCACCGCCTGGTTCGGATAGCCGAGCTGGTCGAGCACGTCCGAGAGGACGGCTGAGTAAAGCCGGGTCTTCAGAGATTCCAGATCGAACGTAGCAGCCAACTCAGACATCGCTTCCCCCATGTTTTGCGGAAGCTTGTCGGCGCCCTCCCCGACGGTCAACCGATCCGGCGGCCTTGGGGCAGTGCGGGAAACGCAGGGCTGCGGGCCGTCCCCCAAAAGGTGACAGGGCCGCAAAGGCCCCGTCGAAAGGCTGAATGCTGTGCCGAAAGCGCGCGGAATCAACCGGGCATCGCGTCAAGCCGGGCGTAGCTCGCCTCCATGCCCTCCTCCATGCCGACGGCAAGCATGGCCTCGCGGGTGGCGGCGTCCGGCAGGGTCATGCGCATGGTCATCAGCGTGCCCGCGCCATCGGCCTCGAAGCGGGTCTCGATACGGTTGTCGGGCGTGACGTCCGGCATGTGGAAGCGCTCGATATGGACGATGCGGCTGAACGGTTCGAGGGTGACGAATTCGCCCGTGAGGGCGAGCTCGCCGCCCTGGCCATCGGTCCACTCATAGCGGAACTTGCCGCCGGGCCTGGGGTCGTTGATGCAGACTGGCATGGTCCAGCCCTCGGGCCCGAGCAGCCATTTCTGGATCAACTCGGTCTCGGTATGGGCGCGATAGACTGCTTTGGGCGAAGCCTTGAAGCGGCGGGTCGCGAGGATATGCGTATCGCCCTCGAGCGTCAGGGTAAGCTTGCTCATGTCTGGCCGTCCTCCTTGCTTGCTTCCATCTCGGCCAGAAGTTGGTCCAGCCGGTCATAATTCGCCTCCAGGGCTCGCCTGAGCATGGCGAGCCATTTGTCGATCTCCTCGAGCGCTCCCGGCGCGAGCCGGCACGGCCGCTTCGTCCCCTCGATCCGCCGGGTGATCAGCCCCGCCTCCTCCAGCACCTTGAGGTGCCGCGACACCGCGGGCTGGGTCATGTCGAACGGCCGGGCGAGCTCCATCACCGTCGTCTCGCCCAAAGCCAGTCGCGCCAGGATCGCCCGGCGGGTCGGATCGGCGAGCGCCGAAAAGGCAGCATCGAGCCTGTTCATCTCCATCTCCTTATATAAATTATCGATTATATAATGAGACGCGCATCGTCAAGCGCTCCAGCGGCCTGAGGCAAGGCAAAATTCCCTTGCGGAACACCAGAGCGGGGCAGACGATCGGATGCAGCGCCGCCAGTTGCCGCGACGCAGGATACAAGGCTCGCCATCCCCCACCGGAGAGATGCCGCCATGCACAGCCTTCTGAAGCTAGCGACCCTGCTCACCGTTTCCGCCGGCGGCTTTCTCGCGCTGGCGCCGGCGGTCTCGACACCGGCCGATGCCGTCGTCTGCGCCCGCGGCGTCCGTGGCGCCGCCTGCGCCGGACCGCGCGGCGCAGCCGCGGTTCGCCGCCCTGCCCCGGTCGTTGTCGCGCCCGTTCGGCGCGGTGCTGTCGTCGCGCCGGTGCGCCGCGGCGCGGTGGTCGTGCGCTGAGCGGCCGACGGCAGCGAAGGCCTAGAGGTTGCGAGATGGGCTGCGATACGTGATCGCAGCACGCAGCAGCAGGTAGAGCACGGCCGCATTGAGCAGGTGCCAGGCCCAGTGCAGCCCGAGCGGCACGTGCTGGCAGAGCACGCCATCGAGCGAGCGCAGTGTCAGGGACAGCGCGAAGACGAAGCCGGCCAGCCCGATCTGGCAGGCGGCGGTGCCGGCTTGTCCGCGCAGCGCGAGCCCTGCCGCAACGCCGAACAGAGCGAACACAAAGCCGGCATAGCCGGTGGAGCCACGCAGCACCGGCGGCAGCCAGAGCGCGAGAAGCGCCGCCAGCGCCGAGGAGGCGGCCAGAAAGAAGAGCGTGCCGAGGATCGCGCCCGCCGCCGACGCTCCGAAGAAGCGCCTTAGCGCCAGCCCGAAATAGAAGAAGGCGAAGAGCTGGATCGGCACGACATCGGCCAGCAGCGTCCAGCGCTGCGGCATGGTGTGGAACAGGAAAGAGCCGATCGCGATGGCGAATACCAGGGCAGTCAGTATGGCGGCTGGCCAGTCGGTGCGGCCGGCACGCCACAGCAGCATCAGGCCCGCCAGCGCCGCGAGCAGGAAGGCGCCGTTGCTCCAGGCGTTCAGCGGCTCGGCCCAGAACGATGGATCCTTGCGCTCGCAATAGCCGTAGCTGCTCATTCGCCCGCGCCCCCAGTCAAAGCCCCGCCCCCCGACCTGTCATTGCCGGACGACGTCTTCGCGACCATATCGCATGCGCGAAATCAGTCATGGTGAACACTGCGTTTCAACCGCCGGGACGCCCCTAACCATATTGCAGCGCAACATCGCATGGCAGAGAGGGGTAATCTGGCGCCGGTTTGGGCGAATTCTGAGAGACGCAGCTGAAGCTCTCGATTCTGCACATCAGATAGGCACGAATCTCACGGTTCCTATCAAATTGTTAAGCGCCCCGCGCGGGTCTGGGGAACTTTCCAAACGATCTCTTAATTCATCATGCATCCAGAGCATAACGGAACTGATGGAACAGCCCCTGCAATAAGCACACTGATCGCTCTATATGCAGTGCACAACGAATTCATCGCTGTCAGGGGTTGAGCCCTGCAATAACAAGGAGAACCACCATGTTCGTCACCATGATCGCCGCCAAGATCCGCGCCTATCTTCGCTACCGCGAGACCGTCCGTGAGCTGTCCCGTCTGACCGACCGCGAGCTCGACGATCTCGGCCTGTCGCGCTCCGAGATCCAGTTCGTCGCGCGCTCGCACGCCGCGGTCTGAACACAAGACGCCTGATTTCTCCCGGACCGTGTCCTCCCCTCGGTCTGGTCGAAGAGCGAATGCCCGCTTTCGAGCGGGCATTTTGCGTTTTGGGGCCTGAAACGTCTCCTGCCCCTTGACCTTCCGCGCGCGCGCGGACACATCGCGGCCATGAGTATCGCACCCGTTCACGTCGTCGGCGGCGGCCTCGCCGGCTCCGAAGCCGCCTGGCAGATCGCCCAGGCCGGCGTTCCCGTCATCCTGCATGAGATGCGCCCCGTGCGCGGCACCGACGCGCACAAGACGGAGGGGCTGGCCGAGCTGGTCTGCTCCAACTCCTTCCGCTCCGATGATTCGTCGAGCAATGCGGTCGGCCAGCTGCATTGGGAGATGCGCCGGCTCGATTCGCTGATCATGGCCAAGGGCGACGCCCATCAGGTCCCGGCCGGCGGCGCGCTCGCGGTCGACCGCGACGGATTCTCGCAGGCGGTGACCGCAGCGCTCGAGGCGCATCCGCTGGTCACCATCGACCGCGGCGAGATCGCCGGCCTGCCCCCGGCCGAATGGGACAAGGTCATCATCGCCACGGGACCGCTGACCTCCCCGGCTCTGGCAGAGGGCATCAAGTCGCTGACCGGCGAGAGCGAGCTCGCCTTCTTCGACGCGATCGCGCCGATCGTCCATTTCGATTCGATCGACATGGACACCGCCTGGTTCCAGTCGCGCTACGACAAGCCGGGCCCCGGCGGCACCGGCGCCGACTACATCAACTGCCCGCTCGACCGCGACCAGTACGAGGCCTTCATCGACGCTCTGCTGGCGTCGGAAAAGACCGAGTTCAAGGAATGGGAGGGCACGCCCTATTTCGACGGCTGCCTACCGATCGAGGTCATGGCCGAGCGCGGCCGCGAGACGCTGCGCTGGGGACCGATGAAGCCGGTCGGCCTGACCAACAAGCACAACCCGACGGTCAAGGCCTATGCCGTCGTCCAGCTCCGCCAGGACAATGCGCTCGGCACGCTGTTCAACATGACCGGCTTCCAGACCAAGCTGAAATACGGCGAGCAGGCCGCGATCTTCCGGATGATCCCCGGCCTGCAGAACGCCGAGTTCGCGCGGCTCGGCGGCATCCACCGCAACACCTATCTGAACTCGCCGAAGCTGCTCGACCCGACGCTGCGCCTGAAGTCCGATCCGCGCCTGCGCTTCGCCGGGCAGATCACCGGCTGCGAAGGCTATGTCGAGAGCGCCGCGATCGGCCTGCTCACCGGGCGCCTCGCCGCAGCCGAGCGCCTCGGCCGGGAGCTCGAACTGCCGCCGGCGACGACGGCTCTGGGGGCGCTGGTCAACCACATCACCGGCGGCCACATCGTCACCATCGACGAGGGGCCGCGTTCCTTCCAGCCGATGAACATCAATTTCGGCCTGTTCCCGCATATCGAGGGCCAGGCCACGCATGGGCCGGACGGTAAGCGCCTGAAGGGCCCGGCCAAGAGCGTCGCCCGCAAGCAGGCGCTGACCGCACGGGCGAAAGTCGAACTCGACGGCTGGATTTCCGGCACGCAAGCCCAGGCAGCCGAGTAGCAGCGGCGGCATCCACACGAATGTGAACGGCGCCGCCCTGCGTGGCGGCGCTGCCGATGCCCTTCCGTAAGCTGAATCTCGTCCGCAAGCGGCGCTCGCAAGCCTTTGATATATAATCGTTTCCGAGAGCCCATCTGACGCTCGCCCCGCGCGTGCGCCGTCGGCGTCGCGAGCGCCTCTGACGCGCTCGCCCGATGCATGGCAGGCAGGCCCTGAGGTCGTGGCCGCGCGCACTCCGGGCCTCTAACAGTCCTGCATCAAGTGCAAGTCCAAGGACTGGAGACGCTCTAAATTATGACTGATACGCATAGCGCGCGGCCGCAGGCCAGTGCCGCGAACATCCGCAAGGCCGTGACCGCCGCGACGGTCGGCACGGTCATCGAATGGTATGACTACGCGCTTTACGGCGCTGCCTCCGGGCTGATCATCAACAAGCTGTTCTTTCCCAACCTGTCGCCGGCCACCGGCCTGCTCGCCGCCTTTGCGACCTTCGCGGTCGGCTATTTCGCCCGGCCGATCGGCGGCATCGTGATCTCGCATATCGGCGACAAGTTCGGCCGCAAGCCGGCGCTGATCCTGACCATCCTGCTGATGGGCCTCGCCACCGTCGCGATGGGCCTGCTGCCGACCTATCAGAGCATCGGAATCGCCGCGCCGATCCTGCTCGTGCTGCTGCGCCTGGTCCAGGGCTTCGGCGCCGGCGCCGAGCTTGCGGGCGCGATCGTCCTCGTCGCCGAATACGCCCCGGCGAACCGGCGCGCCTTCTACACCGGCCTGCCCAACGCCGCGACGCTGGTCGGCATCATGCTGGCGACGCTCTCCTTCCTGGTGATTTCCTATCTGCCGGAAGAGGTGCTGCTCGGCTGGGCCTGGCGCGTGCCGTTCCTGCTCTCCGGCGTGCTCTTCCTCGTCGCCATCTACATCCGCAAGCATCTCGACGAGACTCCCGAATATGTCGAGGCCATGGCCCGCGCCGAGGCCAAGAAGCACGAGCAGCAGGTCCCGCTCGGCGAGCTCTTCCGCAAGAGCCCGAAGGAGGTGCTGTTCGGCTTCCTCTCGGTGACCGGCCACAACGCCAATGCCTACATCCTCAGCGCCTTCTCGCTGAGCTACATGACCAACACGGTCGGCATGGCCCGCACCGACGGCTTGATCGCCGTCACCATCGGCTCGCTCTTCGGCATTGCCGGCGTGCCCTTCATGGGCATGCTGGCTGACAGGATCGGCAGCGCGAAGGTCTATATGGGCGGCGCGCTGTTCGTGCTGCTGCTCGCCTATCCGCTGTTCTGGATGTTCGACACCGGCAGCCTGTTCTGGTCGACGCTCGGCATCAGCCTCGGCTATGGCATCGGCTTCGGCGCCATGGCCGGCGCGCAGGGGGCGTTCCTCACCAACCTGTTCCCGACGCGCTATCGCTTCTCGGGCCTCGCCATGTCGCGCGAGCTCAATGGCGTGTTGGTCGCCGGGCCGACGCCGCTGATCGCCCAGGCTCTGGTCGGCGCTGCCGATGGCCGGCCGACCTATGTCGCCGCCTATCTGATGGCCTGTTGCGCGCTGGCGATCTTCGCGATCCTGGTCATCCAGAATCGCTCGGTGCACGAGTAAGCGCCCACACGACACACACCGGCGCGTCGCAGGCGCGCCGGTGACTGCCTCCTGCGAATATCGCCTTCTAGAGTTTAGAGTTTCGCCTCAGCGCGCGCGAGACGCGCGCCAGAGCGCCCATTGCCGGCGCAGCGGCGAGAGCGTGACGATGGTCCGGTAGGGATCGTAGCCGCGCCGCTCCATCGCCCTCAGATAGGGCTCGACCAACGCCACCGGGAGGAAGGCCGGCATGATCGCGGCTGGGACCGTGGCGCGCAGATCGTTCATCTTGCGCAGGTGGATCCGCGCCAGCGCCCGCAATTCCTTCAGCGAGTAATCGACGCCGGGGCCGCCGCGCCCGCGCACGATGTCCTCGCGGGTGACGCCGTTGCGGGCGAGAATGTCGGCAGGCAGATAGACCTGCCCCCTTGCCGCATGCCAGGGGAAGGCCCGCATCAGCCCGGTCAGTGCATAGGCGACGCCGGCATGGCCCGCAGCGGTCGCCCCGCCGGGATCGCGCCCCTGCGCCAGCACGAGACAGGCAAGCCGGATCAGCGCGCTCGAGGTCTCGCCGGCATAGCCTTCGAGATCCGAGAGCGACGGCATCGGATCGTCATAGAGATCGAAGACGCGCGCCTCGATCAGCCCGGACAACGGCGCGACCGGCAGGCGGAAGCGGCGTACCGTGTCCAGCAGCGCCTGCGCCACCGGATGCGCCGAGCTGCCGCCGGCCTCGCCGTTTTCGAGAACGTCGCGCCACCATTGCAGGCGCACTTCGCCCGGCAGCGGCTCGCTGACCTGCTCGCGGACGCGCGCGATTTCGTGACTGAAGGCATAGAGCGCATGCAGGCCCGGCCGCAGCGCCTCCGGCGCATAGAGCGAGGCGACGTAGCGGTCGGGATCGGCTTCCCGCAGCAGCGCGGCGCAATGCGCATAGGCCTGCGACAGCGGGGCCGGTGCGGTGCCGGCGCGATGCTCGGTTTCGGTTGTCATGCACCCTCCCGCGATCGCTGTGACGCGATCCGAAGTCGCCGGCAGTCTAGGCCCGCCATTCCCGATTGGCTACGCGGACCGGGCATGGCCGATGGGATTTGATCGACACCCGTCATTCTCGGGGAAAGCGCAGCGCAGACCCGAGAATCTCAGGACGAAAAGGCACGGACCACAGCTCATCCGACCTGAGCTACTCGGATCAAGCCCGAGCATGACGTGATCACTCCACCGCGATCAAGGCCGCAGCGACCCGCCGCTCCTCGCCGACCAGGACATTGTAGGTCCGCGCCGCCGCCGGCGTCGCCATCGCCTCGACGGTAATCCCGACCTCGCGCAGCGGATCGCGCAGGCTCGGCGGCAGGAAGGCGATCTCATGGCCGATGCCGAGGATCAGGAAGTCGATCGCCTCCGCCTCGTCGAAGACGGGCTCGAGGCTCTCCAGCGTCAGTTCGGCGAAGCGCGTCACCGGCCAGATCCTAACCCCGCCGGGCGTCGCCAGGATCGAGCCGCGATGGCTCATCTCGGCGAAGCGGAAGCCGCCGTCGCCAAAGGCGTCGATCAGGTGCCTGCCGGGCACGAAGCCGTCGAAGCGCGCCATTATCCGGTCCCGGCTAGAGGCCCGCTCAGACGCGGGCCTTGGCCTCGGCGGCGTCCTCGCCCTGGTCTAGGCGGCCGGCGCGGACGTCAAGATAGAGCAGCACCGGCGTCGAGATGAACATCGCCGAGTAGGTGCAGACCACCACGCCGAACAGCATGACGAGCGCGAAGCCCTCGATCGCCGTGCCGCCGAAGAGCACGAGCGCGATCAGCGCCAGCACCGTGGTGGTCGAGGTGATCGCGGTGCGCGACAGCGTCGAGTTCACCGAGAGGTCGAGCAGTTCCTCGACCGGCATCGTCTTGTAGCGGCGCAGCAGTTCGCGCGTACGGTCGAACACAACGACCGTCTCGTTCAGCGAGTAGCCGACGATGGTCAGGATCGCCGCGATCGAGGTCAGATTGAATTCGAGCTGCGTGAACAGGAAGAAGCCGAGCGTCAGGACGATATCGTGCATCGTGCCGACGATGGCGCCGATCGCGAGCTGCATCTCGAAGCGGAACCAGAGATAGATCAGCACGCCGATGATCGCGAGCACGACGCCGATCGTGCCGGCCTGGACGAGCTCGCCCGAGACGCGCGGCCCGACGGTCTCGACGCGGCGGAAATCGTATTCCTGCGCGAAGGCGGCGCGCGCCTTGGTGACCACCGCCTGCTGCGCGACCTCGCCGCCCGGCTGCAGCGCGAAGCGCATCGAGAGATCGCCGGCACTGCCGAATTCCTGGACCTCGACTTCGCCGAAGCCGAAGGCGTTCGCGGTCTGGCGGACATGGGCGATGTCGGGCTTGCCGCTCTTGGCCTGCATCTCCATCAGCGTGCCGCCGCGGAAGTCGATGCCGAAATTGAGCCCGACTGTGAGGAAGAGCACGACCGTCAGGATCGAGTAGAGCGCCGAGAACGGGTACGAGAATCGCCGGAAGCGGACGATCTTGAAGCGGGTATTGTCCGGAACGATGCGTAGCAGACGCATGCTTTTAAATCTCCTGAACCAGCAGCGTCAGAACGGCAGGGTCTTGGGCCGCGCCAGGCGATACCACAGCGCAATCAGCATCCGGGTCAGCGTCACCGCGGTGATGACGGTGGTGAGGATGCCGAGGATGAAGACGACCGCGAAGCCGCGCACCGGGCCGGAGCCGAGCGAGAACAGCGCCACCGCCGCGATCAGCATGGTCACGTTCGAGTCGATGATGGTCGCGAAGGCGCGCGTGAAGCCCGCCTCGAGCGCCGAAACCAGCGACCGGCCGAGATGCGATTCCTCGCGCATGCGCTCATAGATCAGCACGTTCGAGTCGACCGCCGTGCCGATCGTCAGCACGATGCCGGCGATGCCGGGCAGGGTCATGGTCGCCCCGAGCAACGACATCAGGCCGAAGATCAGGCAGACGTGGACCAGCAGCGCGACACTCGCGATGACGCCGAAGATGCCGTAGTTGCCGATCATGTAGAGGATGACGAGCACGGTCGCGATCAGCGTCGCCATCTTGCCCGCCTGGATCGAATCCTGGCCGAGGCCGGGGCCGACCGTGCGTTCCTCGACGATCGTCATCTTGGCCGGCAGCGCGCCGGCGCGCAGCAGGATGGCGAGGTTGTTGACCGCCTCGACCGTGAAATTGCCCGAGATCTGGCCGGAGCCGCCGGTGATCGGCGACTGGATGACCGGCGCCGAGATCACCTTGTTGTCGAGCACGATAGCGAGCGCGCGGCCGAGATTCTCGGTCGTCGCCTGGCCGAAGCGCTGGGCACCGCGGATGTTGAAGCGGAAATTGACGATCGGCTGGCTGGTGCGCTGGTCGAAGGCCGGCTGGGCGTCGATCAGGTCCTCGCCCTCGACGATCACCTGGCGCTGCACCGGGATCGGCTGGCCGCCGGCATCCTGCGAGGGCAGCATGTCGACATCGCCGCCGGGCGAATCAGCGACCATGCGGAACTGCAGCTTGGCGGTCTGGCCGAGAATATCCTTCAGGCGCTGCGGATCCTGCAGGCCGGGGACCTGCACCAGGATACGGTCGAGGCCCTGGCGCTGGATGTTCGGCTCGGTCGTGCCCAGCGCGTCGACGCGCCGGCGCAGCACTTCCATGGCCTGTTCGACGGCGCGGCGGATGCGCTCGTTCGAGCCGGCCTCGGTGACGTTGAGCTGGATCAGACCATCGGGAGTCTCGCTGACCTCGATGGTCTGGTTGCCCGACGGGCCGAAGGCGCCGAGCGTCCCGACCGGCTGCGCCAGCTCGCGGAATTTCGGCAGCAACTTGGCCCGGTCGGCGGCGTCCGGCACGCGCAGCTGCACGCCACGCGGCGTCAGGCCGATGCCACCCTGGAAGGAGACGCGCTCCTCTCGCAGGATGCGGCGGACGTCGTCGCGCAGCTGCATGACCTGGCTGCGGATCAGGTCGGCCCGGTCGATCTCGAGCAGGACGTGCGAGCCGCCCTGCAGGTCGAGCCCGAGCGTGACCGCATGGATCGGCAGCAGGAACTTCGGAATCCAGGACGGAGCGCCCTGCTCGATCGCCTTGCGCGTTTCGGGCGAGAACAGGTTCGGCAATGCGAGCCCGCAGCCGAAGAGCAGGACGAGGAGGACGACGATGACCTTGCGGGCCTGGAAACGAAGCATCTGCTTGGGAAGCCTTTTCTGCGTCGGCACGATCCGGGGGTCGAAGGGAAGCCGATCAGAAGACCGGCTCCCGCTTCAGATGCCCTGTCCGGCCGCGCCTAGCGCGCCTTCAGCTCTTGACCGGCTCGCCCTTGGAGCGAACGTCCTGGACCATGCCCTTGAGAATGCGCACGCGCACGCCGTCGGCGATCTCGGCCTCGATCTCGGTGTCGTCGACCACTTTGGAGACCTTGGCGATGATGCCGCCGGAGGTGATGACCGTGTCGCCGCGACGGACGTTCTTGATCATCTCCTGATGGGTCTTCACCCGCTTCTGCTGCGGCCTGATGATCAGGAACCACATGATGATGAAAATCAGGACGAACGGGACCAGCGACATCAGGATGTCGTTGGTGCCGCCGCCTCCAAGGCCCTGGGCGAAAGCGGGGGTGATCACGGGAAGGCTCCTTCACGTCGCCGGGCCGAGTGCTCGGCCGGCCGGCGCGGGGGTTGCAAAAACGGGCGGACTATAGTCAGCGGCGAGCTGAAATCAATGCGAGGAGGCGGTTTTCCCCCTTCGCCGCCCTCACCTATGAGGTCCCTGCCCTTCGCGCAATGGTCTTGATTTCAGCCTTGCGCTGCGGTCTATGGAGCGTACCGTACCGTTCGGTACAATCCAGCCCAGCGGAAGCCCTTTCCGATGACCGACATCGCCGCCGACCAGACCCTCGACACCCTGCTGCGGATCGCCGCCGCGCTGGAGCGCCTCGCCCCGCCGGCAAAGCGCGCGCCCGACCTCACTGCCGCCGACGCCTTCGTCTGGCAGGCGGCAGGCCATGCCCTCTCCCCGGTGCCGAAGGTCAACCGTGTCGCACTCTCGCTGCTGCGCGGCGTCGACCGGGTGCGCGACACGCTGGCCGAGAACACCGAGCGCTTCGCCCGCGGCCTGCCCGCCAACAACGTCCTGCTCTGGGGCGCCCGCGGCATGGGCAAGTCCTCGCTGGTCAAGGCAGTGCACGCCGACACCAACCAGCGCCTGCCTCCCGGAGCCCTGCCCCTCAAGCTGATCGAGATCCATCGCGAGGACATCGAGAGCCTGCCCGTGCTGATGGGGCTGCTCAAGGCTGACCCGCACCCGGCCATCGTCTTCTGCGACGATCTTTCCTTCGACGGGCAGGACACCTCCTACAAGTCGCTGAAGGCGGCGCTGGACGGCGGCGTCGAAGGCCGGCCGGCCAATGTCGTGTTCTATGCGACCTCGAACCGCAGGCACCTGCTGGCGCGCGAGATGGTCGAGAACGAGCGCTCGACCTCGATCAATCCCGGAGAGGCCGTCGAGGAGAAGGTCTCGCTGTCCGACCGATTCGGGCTCTGGCTCGGCTTCCACAAGTGCAGCCAAGACGAGTACCTCGCCATGATCGACGGCTATGTCAGCCATTTCGGCCTGGCGATCGAGCCCGAGCAGTTGCGCCGCGAGGCGCTGGAATGGGCGACGACGCGCGGCTCGCGCTCGGGCCGCACCGCCTGGCAGTACATCCAGGACCTCGCCGGCAGGCTGGAGAAGAAGCTGGAGGGCTGAGAGCGCGTCATTCTCGGGCGAAGCGCTCGGGTCCGACCTGCAATCGGCCCAAGGATAAACTCCGCGCAGACCCGGGAATCTCAGCGCGCGCGGCTTCAGGCTTCCAAGATGGTCTGGCCAAGCCCGACCATGACGCCTTCAAACAAATAGAAAACGGGGCGGCCTTTCCTGGGACCGCCCCGTCTCGTGTCGACCGGCAGGGTCTCGCGAATCCGGTCGAATGGTGAATTCGGCTCAGTTGTTCAGGTAGGGAACGGGATCGACCGGCGTCGAACCCTTGCGCAGCTCGAAGTGCAGCTGCGGAGAGTTGACGTTGCCGGACTGGCCGGATTTGGCGACGACCTGGCCGCGCTTGACCTGGTCGCCGCGCTTGACGTTGAGCTCGCCATTATGGGCGTAGGCCGAGACGTAGCCGTTCGGGTGGCGGATCAGCACGAGATTGCCGTAGCCCTTGAGCTCGCTGCCGGCATAGGCGACGACGCCGCCCTCGGCTGCCTTCACCGGCGTGCCTTCCGGCACGGCGATGTTGATGCCCTCATTGCCGCCCTTGCCATTGTAGCCGGCGATGACGCGGCCGCGGGCCGGCCAGCGGAAATCAGCGCTCGGACCGGCGGCCGGCTCTTCCGCCTTCGGCGGCAGGCTGGCGGTGGTCTGCGGCTCGGCGACCGGCTTCGGCTCCGGCTTGGACTGCGCGGCCGGCTTCTGCTCCGCCGACAGGCTCGCAACCTGGGTCGCCGCCTTCGGCTTGGCCGCAGCGACGGGCGCCGGAGTCGGCGCAACCGGCTTGGCCTCGGCCACCGGCTTCGCAGCCGCCTTGGCCTTGGCCTCGGCGGCGAAGCGGGCCCGGGATTCGCTCATCGCCTTGGCGTCGGCGGCAGCCTTGGCCTTGGCCTCGGCAGCGGCCTGCGCCTTTGCCTCGGCGGCGCTGACCGCCTTCGGAGCGACGGCGACCGGGCGGGCGGCAGGAATAGCAGGAGCCGCAGCGACGGAGCGCGCCGCAGGCGGCGGCGCCAGACGATTGGCGTCGCTGCGGCTCTCACTGGGCAGAGGCTGGCGCGAAGCGGTCTGGCTGCTGCTGGCGTTGTAGACCGGGACGACGATGCGCGTGCCGGGCGTAACCTCGGCACTCGACAGGCCGTTCGCCGACATCAGCGCCGAGCGCGGCACGCCGTAGCGGCCAGAGATCGTGTCGAGCGTCTCGCCATGCGCCATCACGATCGGGGTGCCGCCCTGGGCGCTCCAGCCATTGGCCGAGCCGACGACGGCCGGGGCCGACGATGCGACAGGCGCGGAGCGCAGAGCCACGGAGGAGGTCGGCGGCGGCAGCGGCTGGCTGCGGACGCCACCGCCGGAGGCGATGGGCGACGATTCATACGGACGGGACGGCGCCGACTGCGGGGCGCTCCGGCCGATCGAGCCGGTCGTCGCAGGGTCGTAACCCGACGGCGCCTGCGCGGTCTTGAAGGGATTGGCGAACGGCGCCTCGGTGAAGCGCGTGGCTTCCGAGCAGGCGCCGAGGGCGACTGTGAGGGCGCACACCGACACCAGGCGGACCAAAGGCTTCGGCATTGCCAACTCAACTTGCTTACGCATGGCTCAGCACTCGCGAACGACGCAACTCTATGGTCCGCATTAAAACGGCGGTTAGGTTACGAAAGCGTTTCGCAGTGGCTGGTCGGCGTAAATTTTGAAGCCGGCTGAACCCGGCTCAGAGTGCCCGCGCCAGGCCGGGCGCCAGCGGCGGCAGGCGAATCGCCGGGCCGAGCGCATGGTCGAAACCGTTCTCGCCGCTGGTCACCACGACGCGCCGGGTGATGCCCTCGACCCGCAGGGCCGCGACGAGCCGCCCGCCCTGCCCCAGCCGCGCCAGCAGGGCTTCGGGCAGGGCCTGCATCACGCCGTTGACGAGGATTCGGTCGAATCGGCCGAGCGTACGGTCGGGCTGGAAGCCGTCGGCATGGTGCAGCTCGACCGATTTCGAAAAGCCGCCGCCGGCCAGCCGCTCATGGGCGGCGAGCGCCAGCGTGCGATAGCGTTCCAGCGAGACGACCTGCGCGCCCATCGCCGCCAGAAGGGCCGCGACATAGCCCGAGCCGGAGCCGACCTCGAGCACCCGGCAGCCCGGCTTGATCTCGAGCGCCCCGACGAGCGCCGCGACCGTGTGCGGCGCCGTCATCGTCTGGCCGCAAGGCAAGGGGACGGAAACGTCCTGGCGCGCGAGATCGGCGAAGCGCGACGGCGCGAAATGCTCGCGCGACACCTTCTCCATCGCCCGCAGCAAGGGGAGATCGCGCACGCCGCGCGCACGCAGGGAGAGGAGAAAGGCGACGGTGCGCTCGCTCTCGCTGCTGGCCCCCTCCTCGGTCATCACTTGCGACGCCCCATACCCTCAGCCCTCATCCTGAGGAGCGATCCGCAGGATCGCGTCTCGAAGGATTAGTCCAGAGAACTGCCGCACCTGCTGGAACATCCTTCGAGACGCCGCTCCGCGGCTCCTCAGGATGAGGGCTGAGCACGACATCCCAGTCAGTTTACGCAAAGACCTGCGCGAAGCGGGTCAGCGTCGGCTCATGGGTCAGGTCGAGCTCGAGCGGCGTCAGCGAGATCTTGCCCTCGGCCAGCGCCCGCAGATCCGTGCCGTTCGCCGGCTCGCGCTTCGAGCGCTGGAAAGCGATCCAGAAATACGGATTGCCGCGGCCATCCTGCCGCGGCTCCAGCCGCACGAGCTCCTGGTCGCGCCGGCCCTGCACCGTCACCGCGACGCCCTTCACCTCGGCGGGCGGGACGTTCGGGAAGTTGAGGTTGAAGAGGATATCCTTCGGGATGCCCTCCTCCAGCAGCTTGCGGATGATCGATGGCGCGTGCTGCTCGGCGCAGTCCCAGCTGATCTTGCTGCGGTCGCCCGGCATATAGGCCTGGCTAATCGCGATCGAGGGAATGCCGAGCAGCGTGCCCTCCATCGCAGCGGCGATAGTGCCGGAATAGGTCACGTCCTCGGCGACGTTCTGGCCGCGATTGACGCCGGAGAGCACGAGATCGGGCTTGGCGTCGGCCAGGATCGAGCGCACTGCCATGATCACGCAATCGGTCGGCGTGCCCTGCACGGCATAGCGCTTCTCGCCGACCTCGCGCAGGCGCAGCGGGTTCGACAGCGACAGCGAATGCGCGACGCCGGACTGGTCGGTCTCGGGCGCGACGACCCAGACATCGTCGGAGAGCTGGGCGGCGATGCGCTCCAGCACGGCGAGGCCCTCGGCATGGATGCCGTCGTCATTGGTCACCAGGATACGCATGGGATCAGGCCGCCTTCTCGATGCGGGTCGCCCCGCGCATATAGGGAACCAGCGCCTCCGGCACGGTGATCGAGCCGTCGGCGTTCTGGTAGTTCTCCATCACCGCGATCAAAGCGCGGCCGACCGCCGTGCCCGAGCCGTTGAGGGTGTGGACGAAGAACGGCCCCTTGCCGTCCTTGGTCTTGTAGCGGGCGTTCATCCGCCGCGCCTGGAAATCGCCGCAGACCGAGCAGGACGAGATCTCGCGATAGGTCTTCTGGCCCGGCAGCCAGACCTCGATGTCGTAGGTCTTCTGCGAGGCAAAGCCCATGTCGCCGGTGCACAGCGTCATCACGCGATAATGCAGGTCGAGCTTCTTCAGGACGTTCTCGGCGCAGGCGAGCATGCGCTCATGCTCCTCGCGCGACTTTTCCGGCGCAGTGATCGAGACCAGCTCGACCTTCTCGAACTGGTGCTGGCGCAGCATGCCGCGCGTGTCGCGCCCGGCCGAACCGGCTTCCGCCCGGAAGCAGGGGGTGAGCGCAGTGAAGCGGCGCGGCAGTTCCTCCTCGGAGAGGATCGATTCGCGTACCAGATTGGTCAGCGGCACCTCGGCGGTGGGGATGAGCCAGTGGTCGTCGCCGGCCCGGAACTGGTCGTCCCGGAATTTCGGCAGCTGCGCCGTGCCGAACATCGCGTCGTCGCGCACCATCAGCGGCGGGTTGACCTCGGTATAGCCGTGCTCCTCGACATGGGTGTCGAGCATGAACTGGCCGATGGCGCGGTTCAGCCTGGCGAGCTGCCGGTCGAGCACGACGAAGCGCGAACCCGAGAGCTTGGCCGCCTTCTCGAAGTCCATCTGGCCGAGCGCTTCGCCGAGCTCGTAATGCTCCTTCGGCTGATTGACGCCGATCAGGCGCTTGCCGCCCTCCTCCGGCTTTTCGCCATGGCGGCTGTATTCGACATTGCCGTGCTCGTCGGCGCCTTCCGGCACGTCCACATGCGGCTGGTTCGGGATCGCCGCGAGCTGCTCGCTGAGCGTCTCGACCGCGGCCTTCTCCTCGGCCTCGAGCGCGGGGCCCGCTTCCTTGAGAGCCGCGACCTCCGCCTTGAGCTTTTCGGCGAGAGCGACGTCCTTCGCGCCCATCGCCTTGCCGATGTCCTTGGAGAGCGCGTTGCGGCGCTCCTGCGCGGCTTGCGCCTTGGCGATGGCCGCACGGCGCGTATCGTCGAGCGCGAGCAGCGAGGAGGACAGCGGCTCCAGCCCGCGCCGCTTCAGCCCCCGGTCGAACGCTTCCGCATTCTCGCGAATCCATTTGATGTCGTACATCGCCAGTCACGCCGTTAATCGAAAGAGCGTGATGCTGTAGACCGGGACGGCGCGTGAGGGAACTGCCATCCTTGGCAGCTGCCTATCCACCGCCCTCCCCGTCATCCTGGACAAGCCGCGCCAGCGGCGCAGCTCCGGGATGACGGTCAGCGCCCGACGGGATCAGCTGCCTCTACTCGCCGGCCTTCTCTGCCGCCTCTTCCGCAGCCCTCTTCTCCTCGCGCTTCTTCTCGACATGGCGGACCGAGAACACCGAGAGCTCGTAGAGCAGCAGCATCGGCACCGCGAGCATCAGTTGCGAGATCACGTCCGGCGGGGTCAGAACGGCTGCGACCACGAAGACGAAGACGATGGCGTAGCGGCGCTTGTCCTTCAGGAACTGCGAGGTGATGATTCCGGCCTGGCCGAGCAGGGTCAGGATCACCGGCAGCTGGAAGGAGACGCCGAAGGCAAAGATCAGCGTCATGATCAGCGAGAGATACTCGCTGACCTTGGGCAGCAGCTGGATGCCGGCCTGCCCCTCGGTTGCCGCTTGCTGCATGCCGATCGAGAACTTCATCAGCACCGGCATGGCGAAGAAGTAGACCATGGCCGAGCCGAGGATGAAGAAGATCGGCGTCGCCGCGAGATAGGGCGCGAAGGCCTGGCGCTCGTTCTTGTAGAGGCCCGGCGCGACGAACTTGTAGATCTGCGTCGCGATCACCGGGAAGGCGAAGAAGCCCGCGCCGAACGCCGCGATCTTGATCTGCGTGAAGAGATATTCGAGCGGCGCCGTGTAGATCAGCTGGACATTGGCGCCCGGCCCGGCCGCCCAGACATAGGGCTGGACCAGGAGGTTATAGATCTGCGTCGCGAAGGCGAAGCAGACGAAGAACATGATCAGAAAGGCGACCAGCGACTTGATCAGCCGCGAGCGCAGCTCGATCAGATGGTCGATCAGCGGCGCGCGCGAGGCCTCGATCTCGTCCTCGCCGTCACGACCCGCAGGCGTCTTCACCTCGGCGAGACTCATGCCGGGCTCCCGTCTTCACTCTCTGCTGCCTTGGGCTTGCGCTTGCGGGCGGGCTTGGCGGCAGGCTCCGGCGGCGCGGCTTCGGCCTCCGGAATGACGGGCTCTTCGGTCGCCACGGTCTTGCGCTTGCGCTTCGGCTTCGCCGGCTCTTCGGCGGCCGCAACCGGCGCCGGATCGATCACGACCTCGGGCAAGGGCTCCGGCCCGGGAATCGCCGCGAGCTTGGCTTCCGCCTCCTTGACCGCCGCATCGTCGGGCTTCGGCGCCGCCGGCGTACCAAAGTCCTTCATCGGCTCGATCGGGTCGAAATTGGTCGAGGCCTGCACCGAGGTTCCGATGTCCTCGACCTGCTTCTTCAGGTCGTGCAGCTCCGCCTCGCGCATCGCATCGTTGAACTGCCCCTGGAATTCCGCGGCCATGCGCCTGACCTTGCCGACCATCTGTCCGGCAGTGCGCAGGGCGCCCGGCAACTCCTTGGGGCCGATCACGATGAGCGCAACGCCCCCGATCAGCAGTAATTCGCTCCAGGCGATGTCGAACATCGACGGCTAGTCCTCTCGCCACCCACGCCGCTCTAGAGCATGCGCAGCCGCAAGTGGAAACCACTTTTGCGGGTCGGCCTGCTCAAGATATCGATCCAGCGCGCCCTTCTGCGTCCGGCCGCGCACGGCCGATCGGAAAGCGCGCTGGCGGCGCGCCATCAGGCCTTGGTTTCGGCCTTGGCGGGGGCGGGGTTGGCCGTCTGCGCGGTGTGGTCGATCACCTTGGGATCGGCCGGCGGCGCGGCGGTCTCCGGCGGATCATCCTCCGCCATGCCCTTCTTGAACGACTTGATGCCCTTCGCGACGTCGCCCATCAGCTCCGAGACCTTACCGCGGCCGAAGAGCAGCATGACGATGACACCGACGACGACCCAGTGCCAGATACTGACGCCACCCATCGCAAATTCCTCCGAATTGAACCCAGCCTCCGACCTCCCAGCCGGGCCAGTCGCTTGTGCCGGAAACTAGGTGTCCCCGCTAGGGAACACAAGGACTTCGTCGGTCGAGATGTCGAGACCGACATCCTCGCCCTCGCGGACGGAGCCCGGTTGCGCGAAGCGCGCCGTCAGCGGCTTGTCGAGCCCGTCGACCGCGATCTGCAGGTCATCGACCTCGCCAAGGAAGCGTCGCGCCACCACCCTGCCGGGCAGGCAGAAGCCTCTTGGCACGAGCCTGACCCCTTGCGGGCGTACGCACACCACCGCCGCCGCGCCCTCGGCCAGTCCATCCGCCGGAAAGCGGCCGATCGGCGTATCGACGGCGCCGCGCACGACCGTCCCGTCGATCTCGGTAAGATCGCAGAAAAATCGGGCGGCAAAGAGGCTGACGGGCTTGCGGTAGAGCTCCTCGCCCGTGCCGATCTGCACGATCCGGCCCTGGCGCATCAGCACGATCCGGTCGGCGATCCGCATCGCATCCTCGGGATCATGGGTGACGATGATCGAGGTCGCGCCGATTTCGTCGAGCAGCGCCATGGTCTCGTCGCGCACCGTATCGCGCAGGCGCCGGTCGAGATTGGAGAAGGGTTCGTCCATCAGGAGCACGCCCGGCCGCGGCGCCACTGCCCGCGCCAGCGCGACGCGCTGCTGCTCGCCGCCCGAAAGCATGTGTGGATAAGCCTCGGCGAGATCGGCGAGGCCGACGCGGGCAATCGCCCGCAGGGCCGTGGCATCGGCCTGCGCATCGCTGTAGCCGCGTAGCCCGAAGCGGACGTTCTCGCGCACGCTGAGATGCGGAAACAGGGCGTAGTCCTGGAAGACCAGCCCGACGCCGCGCTCCTCCGGTTCGACGAAGGCGTCGGCCGAGGCGACATCCCTCCCCTCAAGCAGAACGCGGCCAGCGCTCGGCCGCTCGACGCCGGCGGCGAGCCGCAGCAGCGTCGTCTTGCCGCAGCCGGAATGGCCAAGCAGTGCGATGACCTCGCCCGGCGCAACCTTCAGCGAAACGTCGTCGAGCGCAGTCACGCCGCCGAATCGCTGCGTCACCCCCTCGAAGCCGAGCGAGACCGGAATGGCGGCGCCGGCGGTGCCGCGCCGTCCCCAGCCCAGCCAGCGCGTCATGCTTTCGCTACGAGCCAAATTCTGCTCCGTTTTCAATCAATCCGCACGGTCGTCCCGGGCGGAGCGCAGCGGAGGCCCAGGACCCATGCCTGAGCCTCTCTCGGCAAGACCTCCGGTATGGATCCCGGGTCGACCTTCGGCCGCCCGGGACGACATCTTGCACCGAGAACCTGCGCCACTCCCCGCGCTGTGCGGCGGCTAGCCGCCTTCGTCAAGCGGACTGAACAGGTCGCCGAGCGGATCCTCGTCGGCGCGCAGGTCCGGATCGTCGTCCGGAATCGGCACCGAGAGGTCCTTGGAGAGCCGCCCCTCGATGAAGCCGGCGCCCTTCAATTCGTCGAGCCCGGGCAGGTCGTCGATGCGGTCGAGCCCGAAATGGTCGAGGAAGCCCTTCGTGGTCCCGAAGGTCACCGGCCGCCCGGGCGAGCGGCGGCGGCCGCGCAGCCGCACCCAGCCGGCCTCTAGCAGGATGTCGAGCGTGCCCTTGGCCGTGGCGACGCCGCGGATCTCCTCGATCTCGGCCCGCGTCACCGGCTGGTGATAGGCGATGATCGACAGGATCTCGAGCGCGGCGCGCGAAAGCCTGCGCGGCGCCTCGGCCTCGGGGGCGAGCAGATAGGCAAGATCGGGCGCGGTGCGGAAAGCGAAGCCGCCGGCGACGCGCTTCAGCGTCACGCCGCGCATCGCATAGCTGCGCTCGAGCGCCTCCAGCACCTTCTCGATCGGCACATTGGCCGGCACCGATTTGGCGAGTTCTTCGGCGGACAGCGGCGCGGCCGAGGCGAAGAGCAGCGCTTCGGCGATGCGGCAGGCGCGGGCCAGCGCCTCGGCGCCATCCCAGCGCTCGTCGTCCTGGTCCCTCTGGGCTTCGGCCGGGGCCATGCGGATCAAATCCTCACAATCCCAGAGACGGCGGCCGGGACGAGCGCCGGCGGACATAAAGCGGCGCGAAGGCGCCGTCCTGGCGCAGGTCGAGCACACCTTCCCGCACCATTTCGAGCATGGCCGAGAGCGAGGAAGCCTTCACCGTCGCGCTCATGGTCTGCGCCGGCATGCCATGGCTCTGCATGTACTGCGCGAGATAGCCGTCGATCGCCGTCCACTCCCCCGCCTCGCCGACAAGCCGTGCCAGCGCCTCGCGCGCCTCGACCAGCGAGAGCACCTGGCGGTGGCCGACGCTCATCGGCGTGCGGACATGGCGCTGGCGCTGCTGGGCGTAGGCTGCGAGCAGATCGTAGAGCTCGGCCTCCCAGACCGGGCGCACCCCGGCGACCACCGCCTCCGGCGCGCCGCGCGCGAAGACGTCGCGGCCGAGCCGCTCGCGCACCGCAAGGCGCTGCGCCGCAGCGCGGATCGCCTCCAGCCGCTGCAGCCGCAAAGCGAGCGCCGTCGCAAGCTCGGCTGCGCTCGGCTCCTCGCCCTTGGGCGGCTCGGGCAGGAGCAGGCGCGATTTCAGATAGGCGAGCCAGGCCGCCATCACGAGATAATCGGCGGCGAGTTCGAGCCGCAGTTCGCGCGCCCGCTCGACGAAGGACAGATACTGCTCCGCCAGCGCCAGGATCGAGATCCGCGCCAGATCGACCTTCTGACGCCGGGCGAGGTCGAGCAGCAAGTCGAGCGGCCCTTCATAGCCGTCGACGTCGATCAGGAACGCCGGCTCGTCCACCGCGCGCTCGGGCGCGGCGCTCTCCTCGAAAGGCAGTTCAGCGGCCATCGGTGGCCCATCCCCGATACAGTGTCGCCCGTGGGTTCCCAGCCCTCATCCTGAGGAGCCGCGGAGCGGCGTCTCGAAGGAGGCTCCAGTGCACTCTGGAAGCATCCTTCGAGACGCGAGCATGCTCGCTCCTCAGGATGAGGGCTGTGAGTGACCCCAGCGTCTCAGCCCCAACGAATGCAGGTTCGGCCTAACGCCCGCCCAAGGCAAGCGCGCTGGCGAGCTGGGCGCGAGCTGCGTCGACGTCCAGTGGTTCCGGCTCATGGCGGATGCGCGCCAGCGCCATCGCCGCCCGGCGGGCGCGGTGCCCGGTCATCGCCGGCACCGCCCCGGCGACCGCGACCATCTCCTGCATGATGCCGTGGCAATGCAGCACGACATCGACGCCGGCCCGGATCGCCGCCTTCGACTTCTCGGCGAAGCTGCCCGACAGCGCCTTCATCGAGATATCGTCGGTCATGATCAGCCCGTCATAGCCGAGCTCGCCGCGCATCACGTCGCGGACGATCCGGCGCGAGGTCGTCGCCGGCCTGCGCTTGTCGAGCGCGGTGAAGACGACATGCGCCGTCATCGCCAGCGGCATGTCGGCGAGATGGCGGAAAGGCGTGAAGTCGTGGGCGCGCAGTTCGTCGAGGCTGGCCTCGACCACCGGCAGGTGGTGATGGCTGTCGGCCTGCGCCCGGCCATGGCCGGGCATGTGCTTGACCACCGGCAGCACGCCGCCGGCAAGCAGGCCTTCGGCCGCCGCCCTCCCGAGCTTCGCCACCATCGCGGGATCGCGCGCATAGGCGCGGTTGCCGATCACGTCATGGCTGCCGACGACCGGCACGTCGAGCACCGGCAGGCAGTCGACATCGATGCCGACGGTCTTGAGGTCATGCGCCATCAGCCGCGCCGAGAGCCGGACGATCTCGCGCTGCTGCACGGGGTCGTTGATCGCGAGGAAGGCCAGTGCCGGCGGATAGGGCGGCCAGTGCGGCGGCCCCATGCGTTGAACCCGCCCGCCCTCCTGGTCGATCAGGATCGGCGCCTGCCAGCCGACGCATTCGCGCATCGAGGCCGTCAGCGCCGCGACCTGCGCCGGGTCCTGGGTGTTGCGCTTGAACAGGATGAAGCCCCAGGGCCTGGCGTCGCGGAAGAAGGCGCGCTCGTCCTGGGTGAGGCTCGTGCCGAGGCAGCCGGCGATGAAGGCGCGCGAAGTCATGCGACAGGCGTAGGAATGCCGGCCCTGCCGGTCAAGCCGGTGGCCGCGCCGAATTGTGGGTTGGCGCTTGCGGCCGCCGCCTCCCGGCCTAGACTTTCGTCAGGCCCCGTGACGCGAGACTGCATTGCCATGATCGACGAAGCCCCGCTGCTGACCATCCGCAAGACCTTCGAGCGCCCGCAGGCCGCCCTGGTCGCAGCCTTCAAGGGCGTACCGACGGCCCAGATCTCCGACGCAATGCATGCCGGCGGCGCGATGGATTTCGCGATCAAGCCGCCGCCCGGCATGCCGGAATTCTTCATCGGCACCGCCCTGACCTGCGATTGCGGCCCCGGCGACAACCTCGCCGTCTGCGCCGCCGTCGCCTTGGCCGAGGCCGGCGACGTGATCGTCGCGGCGACGCACGGCTTCACCCAGGCCGGCATCATCGGCGATCTCCTGGCGGGGATGATGCAGAATCGCGAGGTCGCCGCCTTCGTCACCGATGGCGTGGTGCGCGACATCGCCGATCTGCGCCGTATCGGCCTGCCGGTCTTCTCCAAGGGCGCGACGCCCAACTCCGTGCACCGCTCGGGCCCCGGCACGGTCGGCCTGCCGATCGTCTGCGGCGGCGTCGCCGTCGAATCGGGCGACATCCTGATCGGCGACCCGGACGGCGTCGTCGTCGTCCCGCATCGCCGCGCCGCCGAGATCGTCGACCGGCTGAAGGTGGTGCGGACCAACGAGGCGGGTCTGCTCTCGGAGGTCACCGCCGGGCTCGACGCCCCCGGTTTCGCCATCGAACTGCTGGCGAGCAACCGGGTTCGCTATCTCGACTGAGCCTGCGCCAGCCACCCACCGGCTTGAATCGGATTGGCTGGATCCGGCTGCAAACCATTGATGGAGCAGCCAGATCGGCACGACCCGCAACGCGGGCGACATTCGTTGCGAACCGCTGCGTCATCCCGGCCGGGCCGCGCCCAGCCGGGATGTCTCTATCGGGTCCGCTCAGCGCAGCTGCGCGGCAGCCTGAGCGTTGAAGGCGTCGAAGGGCAGCTCGGCGACGCGGAACCAGAGCTGTTCCTTCTTCCAGTAAGGCAGGAAGGAATCCCAGAACGTCTTGAAGTTCGGGTTGCTGGCGGCGAGCTCGGCGTAGAGCGCGAAAGCCTCCTTGAAGGCCGCCTGCATGACGTCCTGCGGGAAAGGACGCAGCTCGGCGCCGGTGCCGACGAGGCGGATCAGCGCGTCCGGGTTGCCGTGGTCGTATTTCGCCACGCACAGCGCATTGGCCTCGGCGCAGGCGGCCTCGACGATCGCGCGGTAATGCGCCGGCAGCGCATTCCACTTGTCCATGTTGGCGATGAAGCTGACATTGGCGCAGCCTTCCCAGAAGCCCGGGTAGTAGTAGTACTTCGCCACCTTCTGGAAGCCGAGCTTCTCGTCGTCATAGGGGCCGGAGAACTCGGCCGCATCGAGCGTACCGCGCTCCAGCGCCGGGTAGATGTCGCCGCCGCCGAGCGTCTGCGGCACCACGCCGAGCTTCGACATGATCCGCCCGCCGAGGCCGGCGATGCGGAACTTCAGGCCCTGGAGATCGGCGACCGACTTGATCTCCTTGCGGAACCAGCCGCCCATCTGTGCGCCGGTATTGCCGGAGGGGATGGTGTGGATGTTGAACTTCTTCATGAAGTCGCGGCAGAGCTCGAGCCCGCCGCCGGCATAGAGCCAGGCGTTCTGCTGGCGGGTGTTCAGGCCGAAAGGCAGCGAGGTCTCGAAGGCGAAGGCGGTGTCCTTGCCGATGTAGAAACTCGCCAGGGTGTGGCTGCATTCGACCGTGCCGTTCTGCACCGCGTCGAGCGCCTGCAGCGCCGGCACGATCTCGCCGGCGGCGAAGGTCTGGATCTGGAAGTTGCCGTCGGTCGCTTCCGCGACGCGCTTGGCGACCTGGGTCGAGATGCCGAACAGCGTGTCCAGGCTCTTCGGATAGCTCGAGGTCAGGCGCCAGCTGACCTTCGGCATCGACTGGGCCACCGCCGGAGCGGCGATGGCGGCACTGGCGGCGGCACCGGCGCCTGCCGACTTGATGAATTTACGGCGATCCATGGCTTTCCTCTTGCTTGCGAGCCTTCGGCGCCTCTCCGGCGGCCCTGCTCGTCAGGGTAGCGCGACGCTACCGCTACCGCCCTAGCGGCAAAACGGCACGGCCGGAAGAGCCACATGCACGGCAGGCAGGGCGCCGAACCGCATCGGCTGCGCCCGAGATCGCACTGCTGGCAACACGAACGCGACAAGGGCTGCACAGCCACTTGCCGCACCACTGCAGGAACGCCGCCCAACGCGCTGAAGCGATTCGCGTTCAGCGCCCCACGCCCCTGGCGAGCAGTCCCGCCGCCAGCATGGCGAGGCGGCAGACCGTCCGCGTGCCGAGCCCGCCGACATCCTGCTGCGGCACGAATTCGACGATGTTGAAGCCGATGATCGGCGCGCGCTCGGCGACGCCGTTCAGCAGGTCGACGACATCGCCGAATCCGAGCCCGCCCGGCGCCCGGCCGAGCACACCCGGCACCACCGAGGGATCGAAGCCGTCGACATCGAAGCAGACCACGACCGGGCGGCCAGCCGGCACGCATTCGACGGCATGAGCGATCCCCTTGGCCCTGAACATGCGCATGTCGATGAGTTGCGCCCCGGCGGCGCGTGCATCGGCCACCTCGGCCTCGCGGGCGCTGCCGATGCCATGGGCGCCGACCTGGACGATCGCCTTGACGCCGGAAAGCTCCGAGGCGCGCCGCATCGTGCTCGACAGCCCGAAGCGCTCGCCCTCGACCTCGTCGCGCCAGTCGATATGCGCGTCGACCTGAAGGATGCTGATCTCGCCACGGGCAGCAAAGGCGCTCAGCGCCGGAATCTGGACGCTGTCGTCGCCGCCGAGCAGGAGCGGCGCCGCCCCTCGCCCCAGCAGGCTCGTATAGACCGCTTCGATCCGCGCCCGGTTGCCGGCGAAATCGGCCGGATCGAAAGCGATATCGCCGCAATCGACCAGCCTGTCCTGGCCTCGCAGCAGCGGCCCACCGAGGTCGAAATCATAATGCCCGCGCCGCGCGGCCTGGGCCGCGCTCGCACTGCGAATCGCAGCCGGCGCCGCCTCGCTATGGCACGAGCCCGACCGGTAGAGCGTCGCGCCGGGAATACCGATGACCGCCACCGAGCCGGGCGTCACAGCCTCGTAGTGCACGGTTTCGGCGCCGAGGAAAGGCACGAACCCGGCAGGCCGGGAGGTCGGATCGGAAAGCATGGCAGGCGGACCGCAGGCTCGAGAGCAACGCGCCCAGCCTGCCCCGCCGAGGAAGCCGCGCGCAAGCGTGCGGCACCGCCCTCGCCCCGGAACCGCTCGCAGGGCGCAAAACGAAAGCGCCGGCCGCGAAGCTCGCGGCCGGCGCTGATCCAGTGACGGCAAGGCCGTCAGATCCGGTGCTGGCGGATCAGTTCTTGGCGATGAAGCACTGGCCGCCCGCTGCCTGCAGGGCCGTGCACATCGTCGTCGCATCCTCGCGCGAATAGGGGCCGACGCGCAGGCGATAGACGGTCTTGCCGCCGGCGAGCTCGGTCTTGCGGACGATCGGGCTCTGGCCGCCGAGCTGGCCGGGATATTTGCGCTGCAGCGCCGCGAAGGTCGCGCGCGCCTCGGCTTCGCTGCCGGGTGCAGCCAGCTGGACGGCGAAGCCGCCATTGGCGTCCGTCCGCGGAGCGGTCGCAGCCGCCGTCGGGGCCGGGCTGGCCGGCGGGGTCGGGTCGAGCGCGGCCGTGCGAGTCCGGGGAGCCGGCGGCGGCGTCACCGCGGCCTGCGGCGTCGTCGCGGCGGCAGCGCGCTCCTGCACCTTGGCGACATCGGCCGCCGGCGTCGCAGCCGGGCGATTGACCGGCGCGGAGCCAGTTACCATCGGCTGCTGGGCCGCCGCTGCGGCGCCATTGCCCGCCGCCGGAACCGGCGTGCCATCGGGCCGAATCGCGACGGTGCGGACCTTGCGGGGCTCGCCGAGGCCGGGGACGGGCGGAACCGGAATCAGACCCGGCTCGCCGGCAGCCATCGCGGCAGCGGCCTGGTCGGACGAGACCGGGCGCGACGACATCGAGCGGGCCGCCTGCTGCACGTCGACCGGCTGCTCCTCGCGGGAGACCACCTTGGTCTCGGCACCGACGGCGTCGGCCGAGCGCTCGTAGATCTGCTTGTTCTGGTTCGGGATCTCGGCACCGCCCGGGTTCACCGGCGCGACCTTGGTCGGCGCGTTGTCGGCGCTGATCACCGGCGGCTGGCCGTCGGGGCCCGCTGCCGGGCGCGAATTGCGGAAGGTCATCGCAAGGCCGACGCCAGCGACGGTGACGGCAATCAGCGCGGCTGCAGCCCAGAGCCCCTTGCGCGAGCGCGGCTTCTCGTAGTCGCGCCCCTCGTCCTCCGCCTGCGGCTGCTCGGCATATTGCGGCTGCTCGGAATAATCCTGCGGCAGCGCGTGGTCATAGCCGACCGGGTAACCCTGCCGGGCGGCCTCGTCGAGATCGCGCGGCTCTTCGGGCACATAGGCGTGCGGGCCGGCCTCGACCTGGGTCGTGTAGCCCTGCGCCTGATAGGTCTGCGGGACGGCGGCCGGCTCGTCATACTCCGGATAGGCCGCGTCCTGATGGCGCGGCTGCTCGTAATGACGCGCCTGCGCCGGGGCGGCGGGAGCGGCCGGCGCCCTCGCCGGCTCCGTGCGGCGCAGGAGCGCCTCGAATTCGTCGAGCGCCCCCATCAGCTCGGCCGGAGGCGGCGGCGAGGCCTGGACCGACGCCGGGCTCGCCACGGTCGGCCGGAACGAAGGCTCGGCACGTGGCGCCTGCCACTGCGCCGGCGCTTCCATCGCAGGCCGTGCCGGAGCGGCGGCAGCAGGCGCGCTGCGGCCACTGAACAATTCCTTGAGCGGATCGTCCTGGCCGACGAGCCTGGTCAGCTCCATCAACGGGTCGTTCGCAGCACCCGGCTTCTGCGGCTGGGCCGCGCCGCGCAGCTGACGCTCGAGGTCGTCGAGGTCGAGGGCGAAACGGTTTCTAGCTGGCTCGCTCATGACATGATCCATTCCAGCGCGCTGCCAACGCCATCAAAGAACGCCGGCCGCACGCGGTCAATCTGACGAAAGCCCGGCCGGCCCGCCTTTCGGCACACCCAACCAATCCCGCTCCCGCATCGATCCCGGCAAGCGCTGGCCGGATCTTCTGATCCGCAGGGCGCCCGAGGCGACGGGGGTCAGACCCGTCAGCGCATCTCTTCCGGCGCCGTCACACCGACGACCGCCAGACCGGAAGCAAGGACGCTGCGCACCGCATGCACGAACGCCAATCTTGCTGCGGTCGACTTTCGATCAGTTTGATTAACGAACCGTAATTGCGGCGAGTCTTTGCCCTTGTTCCAGAGCGAGTGGAAGGCACTCGCCAATTCGTGGACGAAGAAGGCGACACGATGGGGCTCATGTGACGAAGCCGCGGCATCGATCATCCTCGGATAGGCGGCAATCATCTTGACGATGCCGATCTCCGCTTCGTCGGTCAGCAAGCCGAGATCGGCCTGCGCCAGCGCCTGCGGCGAGAGGTCGAGATCCGGGAAGGCTTCCTTCGCCTGGCGGAAGATCGAAGCGCAGCGCGCATGCGCGTACTGGACGTAGAAGACCGGATTGTCCTTCGACTGCTCGACCACCTTGGCGAGGTCGAAGTCGAGCGTCGCGTCGTTCTTGCGGAAGATCATCATGAAGCGCACCGCGTCGCGGCCAACCTCGTCGATGACCTCGCGCAGCGTGACGAAGTCGCCGGAGCGCTTCGACATGCGAACCTGCTCGCCATTCCGCAGCAGGCGCACGAGCTGGCAGAGCTTGACGTCGAGCGCGCCGTCGCCGTTCGTCACGGCCTTGACCGCCGCCTGCATGCGCTTGACGTAGCCGCCATGGTCGGCGCCCCAGACGTCGATCATCTCGGCAAAGCCGCGCGTGAACTTAGAGCGGTGATAGGCGATGTCGTTGGCGAAATAGGTGTAGCTGCCATCGGACTTCAGCAGCGGCCGGTCGACATCGTCGCCGAACTTGGTGGCGCGGAACAGGGTCTGCTCGCGGTCCTCCCAGTCCTCGTCCTTCTGGCCCTTGGGCGGCGGCAGCCGGCCCTCATAGATCAGGTCGCGGGCGCGCAGATCCTCGATCGTCTGATGCACGGCGTCGGAGTTCCCGTCCCTGCCCTGCAGCGAGCGCTCCGAGAAGAAGACCTCGTGGACGACGCCGAGCGCGGCGAGATCGTCGCGGATCATCGCCATCATGCCGTCGATCGCCGCCTGGCGCACGGTCGGCAGCCAGTCCCATTCGGCCTTACCGAGCAAGGCCTGCCCATGCTCGCGGGCCAGCGCCTGCCCGACAGAGACCAGATAGTCGCCGGGATAGAGCCCCTCCGGGATCGCGCCGATTTCCTCGCCGAGCGCCTCGCGATACCGTAGGAAGGCGGAGCGGGCGAGGACGTCGACCTGCGCGCCGGCATCGTTGATGTAATACTCACGGGTGACGTCGTGGCCGGCGAAGGCGAGCAGGGCCGACAACGCATCGCCGAACACCGCACCGCGGCCATGGCCGACATGCATCGGACCGGTCGGATTGGCCGAGACGTATTCGACATTGATCTTCGGCGCCGGCTTCGCACGGCCCCGGCCATGCTCGGTGCCGGCCAGCACCGCCGACTTCAGAACCGCGGTGAAGACGGCCGGCTGCAGGGTGAGGTTGATGAAGCCCGGCCCGGCGATCTCGGCCTTGAGGACATCGGCATCCTTGGCGAGCTCGGCGACGATCAGCTCGGCGAGCGCGCGCGGCGCCATGCCGGCTTCCTTGGCGAGCACCATGGCGGCGTTGATCGCGAGATCGCCATGGGCCGGGTCCTTCGTCGGCTCGACCACGACTCGCGCCAGCGAGAGGCCAGCGGGAATGCGGCCGGCCTCGGCCATGCCGGAAAGGATGGCGGCAAGGCGCGCGGAGAAAGTCTCGAAAATATTCATGGCGACCAGCGATTTTCGACGGAGATTGATGGATTTCGAAGGAATAACCGGCCCGGCCCTATCGCAGCGACGGGGTGGCGTCAAACAGGCGCCGGTGCTCGTCGAGCGCGTACCAGTCGGTCATGCCGGCGATGTAGTCGGCGATTCGGCGCGCCCGGCGCCCCTCGTCCAGGCTCTTGCAGTCGGCCGACCATTCGCCCGGCATCGCCTCCGGCACGGCGCTGAAGCGCCCGAAAAGGTCCCGCACCACATCCGCCGCCTGCTGGCGGATCAGCCTGATGCGCGGATGCCGGTACATGTTGGGGTAGAGGAAATTCTTGATCGCCTTGTCGGCCGCGGCGATCCCGTCCGAGAAGGCGACAACTGGGCCCCCTGCCCGGCGGATCGCGTCGACATCAGCCGGGCCGAGCTTCGCGATCAGCGCCTCGGAATTGCCGATGACGTCCTCGACGAAGCGGGTGATGACCCGCCGCACCAGCTCATTGGTCGCGCGCGGCTTCTCCAGCCCCGGATGCAGCGCCTCGATCTCGTCCAGCAATCCGGCGAGGAAGGGCACGGCACGCAGCTCGGACAGTTCGAACATCCCGGCGCGCAGCCCGTCGTCGATGTCATGGGCGTTGTAGGCGATGTCGTCGGCGAGCGCCGCGGCCTGCGCCTCGGCCGAGGCGTGGCTGTCGAGCCAGAGATCCTGCTTGGCCTGATACTCGACGATCGCCGCCGGGATGCCGGTCTTGGCGTAGCGCGCGACCGGCCGGCCATCTGCCCCGATCAACGGGCCGTTGTGCTTGACCAGCCCTTCCAGCGTCTCCCAGGTCAGGTTCAGCCCGTCGAAGCCGGCATAGCGCCGCTCGAGGCGCGTCACGATCCGCAGGGTCTGGGCGTTGTGGTCGAAGCCGCCGAAATCCTTCATGCATTCGTCGAGCGCGTCCTCGCCGGTATGCCCGAAGGGGGTGTGGCCGAGGTCGTGCGCCAGCGCCAGTGCCTCGGCGAGGTCCTCGTCGAGCCCGAGCGCCCTGGCCAGAGCGCGCGCAATCTGCGCGACCTCGATCGAATGGGTCAGGCGCGTGCGGAAATGATCGCCCTCATGGGCGACGAAGACCTGGGTCTTGTGCTTCAGCCGGCGGAAGGCGGCGGAGTGGATGATGCGGTCGCGATCGCGCTGGAACGGGTTGCGCGTCGCCGAGCCCGGCTCCTCGACCAGCCGGCCGCGGCTCGTCGCCGTGCGGCAGGCGTAAGGCGCACGCCAGCGGTCGCCGGGCTCGCGCGGATGAGACTGGTCTGGTGCTGGCGCCATCATCGCTTGCTACCTGTTCGCTCGCTGCCTGGCCGCCCACCGGCGGACGCGGCTTGAACGGGCGCCCGCTGGCCATTACCTTTGTGGTCGAGGCAGGAGCAAGGATGTTCTGCGCATGACCACCGTGATCGAGGCCAATCCGCACGCGATCTCGCTGACCGACAAGGCAGCGGGGCGCATCGTCGCGGTCATGGCCAAGGAGCCACCCGGCTCGATGCTGCGCGTCAGCGTCGCCGGCGGCGGCTGCTCGGGATTCCAGTACGTCTTCGACATCGACCGCGAGAAGGCCCCCGGCGATCTCGTGATCGAGCGCAGCGGCGCGACGGTGCTGATCGACGAGACCTCGCTCGACCTGCTCGAAGGCTGCACCATCGACTTCGTCGACGATCTCGTCGGCCAGTCCTTCAAGATCACCAATCCGAACGCCACCGCCTCCTGCGGCTGCGGCACGTCCTTCGCGCTCTGACCCGATCTCCGGTCCGGTGCCACGCCGGTAGCCGGAGTTCGAGGGTCCACGCTTCGCCGCCGTTTGCTCGAAGCGCCGAGATCGTCTGGCCATGGCGCCGTCAATCGGCCACCTTGAGCTCCAGCCAGCGCGACATCGCGATCTCCTCCAGGAAGCGCCGGTCGTGGCTGACGACGAGCAGCGCCCCGTCATACGCACGCAAACCGCCTTCGATGATCTCGATCGACTCGATGTCGAGATGATTGGTCGGCTCGTCGAGGATCAGGAGAACCGGCGGACTGCCCCCGCCGAGCACGCAGGCGAGGCCCGCCCGCATGAGCTCGCCGCCACTCAGCGTCGTCACCGCCTGCAAGGCAGCATCGGCCCTGAACCGGAAGCGGGCCAGCGCGGCGCGACAGGCATTCTCATCGGCACCGGGGTTGAGCCGCCGGAAATTGTCCCTGATCGAGTCTGATGGGTCGAGCATGCCGACGCTCTGGTCGAGCAGCGCCCAGTCGACATCGAGGCGGATTTCTCCCGTCGAAGAAGGCAGTTCGCCGGTCAGCAGCCTGAGCAGCGTCGACTTGCCCGAACCATTGGGGCCGGTCACCGCGACGCGCTCCGGCCCCGTGATCGAGAAAGACAGATCCCGAATGATCGGGCGATCGGGCGCGTAGCCGCCGCACAGGCCATCGACCCGCAACACGGTCTTCCCGGCCGCGAGCCCCGATGGCGGAACCGCGACCGAAAGCGGCTGAAGAATCTCGATGCGGTTGCGCGCCGTCTCGATCGCCGCCTCAGCCTGCGCCTGCTTCCGCTCGGCCAGGAGCGCGGCATTGCCGCCGCTGTTCTCGTTGCGGTTCTGCCGGGCGCCCATCAGGATGCGCGGCATGTCGCCTTTGGCACGCTTGCGCTGGCCCGCGCCGTCCTTGCGCGCCTTGCGCTCGCTCGCGAACTGCCTGTCCCGGGCCACCTCCGCCAGGCGCTGCTCGGCGGTCGACAGATCGTGCCGGGCGGCAGCGAGGTCGAGCGCCTTCCGTTCCCGGTAATGGGACCAGTTGCCGCCATATCGCGTCGCGCCGAGGGAATTCAGCTCGACGATGGCGTCCATGGTCTCGAGCAACTCCCGATCATGGCTGATCACGATCGCCCCGGCGCGCCATGTCGCGAGCATCGCGATCACCGCCTCGCGACCATCGCGGTCGAGATTATTGGTCGGCTCGTCGAGGACAAGGAAATCGGGCTCAGCGAAGAGCAGCGCGGCCAGACCCACCCGGGTGCGCTGCCCGCCGGAGAGCGAGGCGAGCGCCGTGGCCGGAGGCATATCCAGCCCGAATCTGGCGAGGGCCGCGGCGAGGCGCGCCTCCAGCGTCCAATCCGCTTCGGCAAGCTCGGCAGCGGTGGCGATCCCGCGCTCGGCGCGGTCCAGCACGGCCAGGGCCGGAGCAAAGCCGAATAGATCCGCCACCGTCTCTGCCGCGACCTGCGACACCGCCTGTGCCAGAACCGCGAGCTTGCCGTTGGTGACGACGCTGCCCGAAGCGGGCGGCAATTCGCCCGTGATCAGCTTGAACAAGGTGGTCTTGCCGACGCCGTTGCGCCCGACAAGGCCGGTGCGTTCGGGGCCGAAGGAAAGATCGAGATCGGAGAAGAGTCGGCGCCCTTCAGGCGTGGACCAGCTCAGTTTGGACAGGATGATCGAAGCAGGCATGGATACGGAGTTCCCCGGCGGCAAGGCGAAGCGGCGTTGCGGTCGGGTGGAAATCCATGTCTGCGTTCATCCTGTCTGGTGTCGTCGTCCTCGGCTACACCGAGGATGCGGCGCGTTCAAGTCGCTTGGCCGGGCGTGCCCTATCGCGACGTCATTCCCGTCAGTTCGGCAGAGCGACCTGCCTGAAGACGCGCACCAGATCGGCGTCGAGCTTGCCGACCATCGTCACGAGCACCCGGTAGGCCTCCTCAGGCGCCATCGGCGCCCTGTAGGAGCGCCGTTCGATCAGCGCACCGTAGACGTCGCAGATGGTGATCATCCGCACGAGATCGGAGATCTCCCCTGCCCGCAGGCCCTGCGGATAACCGGAGCCGTCGAGATATTCGTGGTGGCTGCGGGCGACATCGACGATGTCGGCCGCGAAGCCACCCTGCCGGCACAGCATCTCGTAGCCGATCTGCGGATGCTCGCGCACGATCAGTTGTTCTTCCGCCGTCAACGGCCCGGGCTTGTGCAGGATGGCGAGCGGGATACGCGCCTTGCCGATGTCGTGCAGCAACGCCGCGCCCGTCACCAGTCGGCGCGCATGCTCCGGGAATCCGATCCGCTGGGCGAAGGCGGCCGCCAGGCCGGCAACCAGGAGGCAGTGCTGGTAGGTCGCATCGTCGTGGTCCCAGACCAGTTCGAGCCAAGCCCCGAGATCGCGCCTGTCGGCGGCACGGTTGATCGCCTCGACGCCCTCCTCGATCGCAGCGGCCGGCAAAAGTTCGCCACGGGCGGCGCTCGCCAGCATGTCGGCGACGGCCGCCGAGGCCGAGAGGAAATGCTGCTGAACCGGCTCGGGCCCGCCACCGCCATTCAGCATGCGGCCGACTTCGCCGAGCAGGACCTTGACCGGGACATCGGCCGGCAGCACGGCGCTGGCTCCGATGGCGTTCGCCTGCACCGTCGTCCGGGCCGAACGGTCCCGCACCAGACAGAGATGGGGAACCCCTGTCCGCTTGTGGCTGGCGAGCGCGCGGCGCATCGCCTCGACCGAGGCGCGGCTCGACAGATCGACATCGCTGATCAGCAGCTGCCGCGTTTCGGGGAGCTTTGCCACCGGCCGGTTCAGGTCGACGACCGCGCAGCGGCCCCAGAGCGACAGCAGCCGGTCGAGCTTGTGACTTTGTTCTGGGCGGTCGGTGATCAGCAGCACGGCGATAGGCATGTCCTCATAACGAGGTCACCCTAGCCAGGGATCCGTGAGGCCCGATGAAACGGAATCGCTCAAATTCGCCGCTTCTCGCGCAAGGCGTGAAGAATATCGGCGCGGATCAGGAGCTCAGGGCCTGCCGTCGCATCGCGCTCGCCTCGGCGTATTGCAGCAGAAGGTCCAGGTCCTCGCGGGCGATATCGAAGGAATCGCCCATCTGCGCCAGGGCTTCGTCGATATCGGACGGGCTGAACGCCGCCGTCGGAACGGCTAGGGGAAGCACAGGATCGGCGCTTGGCGGACGATGCGGGTAGCTGCGGCGCGTGACCCCGTGGAAAGCGGCGCCGAGCGCAACCAGCGACAAGGAGCAGAGCCCGATCGGCACGAAGGGGAAGAGCAGCCCCCACTTCATCACGGCAGGACCGCCGAGCACGGCCGTCAGCGCGACCGCGCCACCCGGCGGGTGCAGCGAGCGCGTCAGCGACATCACCGCGATGGCGAGCGCGACTGCCAGTGCCGCCGCGATCGTCAGCTCCGGGACCGCCCAGCCGACCGCCAGCCCGACGAAGGCCGAGATCACATTGCCGCCGATCACCGGCCAAGGCTGCGCCAGCGGGCTGGCAGGCACCACGAAAACCAGCACAGCCGACGCCCCGATCGGCGCAACGACGAGCGGAGCATGGATCGGGAACATGAAGCCCGCCGCTGCGGTGAGCGCAATCGCCGTGAAGACACCGGCGCAGGCTGCCGTGCGCTCGGCCAGCGTCGCACCGGCCAGGATCGGATGGAACAGCTTCACGGCCGGTTCTCCGGAGCCATCCCGCCGACACACAGGCCGAGCCGGGCGCGCTCCAACTATCAGTTTCGACCGCCTCTATAATCGGCATTACGCACAAAACAACGGCAAAATCAGTAATTCACAGCACTGTATGTTATTTGCCTAAATCCTGCTCCAGACGCGTCCGGCGCAACAAAAAAGGCGCCCGCAGGCGCCCTTCCGGAGAGTGTTTTTCTCAGTGCGAGCTCGGCGGCCCGCCCTGCTCCAGCCGGATCTCGGCCGCCATCAGCCCCTTCGGCCCGGGTCCATAGCGGACCAGCACGGTCTGGCCGGGGATCAGCTCGACGATGCCGTAACGGCGCAGCGTCTCCATATGGACGAAGATGTCGGGCGCTCCCTCGCCGGCCGAGACGAAGCCGAAGCCGCGCAGCCGGTTGAACCACTTCACCACCATGCGCTCGAGCCCGCTGGTCGGCGTCACCGTGGCATTCGTGCGCGGCATCGGCATTTCGGCGGGATGGCGGCCGGCCGAGGTGTCGATCGAGAGCACGCGGATCGCCTGGCGGCCGCGCGCCTTCGCGATCACTTCGAGCACGATGCGGGCGCCTTCGGCGATGGCGTTGAAGCCGTCGCGCTTCAGGATCGTGACATGGACGAGGATGTCGCTGCCGCCATCTTCCGGCACGACGAAGCCGTACCCCTTGCTGACGTCGAACCATTTGACGTAGCCGGCGAGCTCGACGCCCGCATCGGCGATCCCAGCCTCGGGCCCGTCGAGCCGCACGACCCGGTTGAGCGATTGGATCGGTCCGAGTGGGGGCCTCCCACCATCGCCGTACTCGTCGGACATGTGCCGCTCATCTCCGATGCGAAATCTGATTCGTCTTGCGACGATAGCACCGCAGAGGACTCGCGAAACAGCGCCAACGCTTCCATCCACATGATCGAGCCGGAAAATATACTGGGATGGCCGCCCTCGGGCCGACTTCCGTCCCCATGGGCCGACAGCTCGCCCGGGCTCCGCCACGACAGGCGAAATGACGGCGCGGTGCGGGGCCATGCTCGTGATCGGAGGCCGACGGCCACCCGCCAAGCCTGTGCTGCAGGCAGGCCGCCGTAACTGGAAACGCCGTTGGGTAAGCCGAGGTTAAGCGCGACTGCCTACGGTGCGCCCGCGTGGCTCCGGGGGGCCGCTTCGAAACGGCTCCAGGCGGGATGGGCGACATGTACAAGCAGCAGATTTGGGATCAGGTGCGGGCGCAGGCGGTTGTGACGCCTGCGATCTACGGAGCGGTGGATTTCGACGCCGTGCCGGAGCGCTTCGCCGGCGCGGCCGGTGATCCGAACGAACTGCGAACTGTAGGCGAGGCTGAGCGAGCCCAGCTTCTCGCCGACGATCGCCTGATGACGCTGATCCGCGCCTACACCTTCATGGGCGACCGCGTCGCCGACCCCTATGCCGCCCTGATGCCGGAGTACGGTTTCAAGCGGCTGATCGAGATGCTCGACCAGGCCTGCAGGCACGGCATCGCTTCCGTTGCCTGCGCCCCGCCCGAACTGCGCGGCTTCATCGCGGCGATGGAGACGGTGCCCGACTGGCTCGACATGGCGATGGTCGAGGAAGGCGCGCGCGTCGAGCGCGCGGCCATGGCGATCATGAGCCCCATCGCCATCCGCGCCGCCTTCATCGCGACCTTCATGAACCGCTACGCCGCGCTTCCGATGGCGCTGACAGGGACGCTCTCGAACGAGAGCGCCGCGAGGCGCGTCAAGGAGACGGCGACCTTCTTCGCGACCTCGGTGCTGCCCGGAGCGCTCGCCCGTGACGGCGAGGGCTTCCGCGCGGCGGCGATGGTCCGCCTGATGCATTCGATGGTGCGCTTCAACGCCATGCGCAAGGGCCGCTGGGACGTCTCGGTCTACGGTATCCCGATCCCGCAGGTCGATCAGATGCCGGCCGGTCTCATCGGGGTCACCATGATGGCGGCCGACGTGATGAGGCAGGGCCGCAGCGAGTTCACGGCGCAGGAGCGCGCCCGTGTCGAGCTCAGCCGCTATCGCTGCCATCTGCTGGGCCTGCCCGAGGCGCTGCTGGCGACGACGCCGAAGGAGATCGTGACGCTGATGGCCGCGAGCCTTGCGACATTGCGCTCGGGCTTCGATGACGAGACCTGCGGCAACCTCCTGCGCGCCACGCTCGGCGCCTATCTCCCGCCGGACAAGTCCCTCCCATCCCGCCTCTTCGACCGGGTCGAGAAAGGCTTCTCGAAGGTCTTCTTCGTCAAGAACTATGCCGGCGGGGACAAGGCGAAAGCGGCAAGCATGGGCGTGGTTCCCGATGCGCTGGACAAGCTCTGCTACGGCATCGCCGCGGCGGTCGCCGGCAGCCGCATGCTGGCCTACAAGCTCGCCATGAACATCCCGATGCTCTCGGCCGCGGTCGATCGGCGCCTGGTCGCGATCATCGAGAGGCAGCTCGCAGCCTGGGGGCATGCGCATTTCACGACCGATGCGGCGGCTTACCGTCCGAGCACGCCCCCTGCTCCGCAGCCGGTGCCGGGCGAGCGAGCTGACGGCCGGCCCGCCTCCGCCGCCGCGACGCGCAGGCCGAGCTAACGCGAACCGCGCGGCATCGACGGCGGCGGGCACGGCGCAGCCGTTCAGTTCGCCAGTCTTGCCAGCGCCGCGCCGATCTCAGCCCGCACCACGAGATCGGCGATCGGATCGAGATCGGTCGGCTCGCGGTTGAGGATCACGAGCTTGGCGCCGTTGCGCTTGGCGACGACCGGAAAGCTCGCCGCCGGGAACACGACCAGCGACGAGCCGGCGACGAGATAGAGATCGGCCGAGAGCGTCATCTCATGGGCGCGCAGCATCTGCCCTTGTGGCATCTGCTGGCCGAAGGAGATGGTCGCGGCCTTCACCACGCCGCCGCAGATCAGGCAGTCCGGCGGCTCGCCCGAGGCCTCGAACGCGCGCCGGATCGCCTTAAGCTCATGGCGCCAGCCGCAGCTCAGGCAGGTCGCATAGGTGCCGTTGCCGTGCAGCTCGATCACGGCGTCCTCGGCGATGCCCGAAGCCTGGTGCAGCCCGTCGATGTTCTGGGTGATCACGCCCGGCGAGCGCCCTTCCGCGACCAGCGTCGCCAGCGCGCGATGGCCGCGATTGGGCCTGGCATCCGGAAAATGGTCGTCCATGGCGAACTTCCGCCGCCAGGCCTCGATGCGTGCTTCCCGGCTGTGGACGAAGACGTCGAACGGGATCGGCTTGTTGACCATCCAGGGCGAGCCCGGCGAGCGGAAATCGGGCACGCCCGATTCGGTCGAGATGCCGGCGCCGGTGAAGGGGACGATCACCCGGGCGCGATCGAGCATCGCATGCAGTTCCTCGATCGCGTCCTGTGTCTCTTCATCCATGCCGCCGGGCCCCGGATCATCATTGCTTCCCGGCGAATATGGCGGCGGGCGCCCCGCGCTCCAAGACTGCGGGCGCCTGGGCGTTGACGGCGCGGCGCGGGCGCCGCAAAGCTCGCCCATGTCTTCGCCGTCCCCCGCCCCGCTGAACCCCGACCTCATCGACACCGCCACCCCGCCGATCCCCGAGGCGCAGGGCTGGGCGAGAGCCTATGACGGCCGTCGCGGCCCGCTGATCGACCTGTCGCAGGCCGTGCCGGGCTCGCCGCCGCCCGCCGCGCTGCTGGAGCGCCTGGCCGAGGCGGCCGGCCGCCCCGACCAGACCCGCTATGGCGCCATCATTGGCGACCTTGCTCTGCGCGAAGCCTATGCTGCGGAGACCAGCGCCTTTTATGGCGCGCCGATCTCGCCGCAGGAGATCGCGATCACCGCCGGCTGCAACCAGGCCTATGTCGTGACGATGATGGCGGTGGCCCGCGCCGGCGACAATGTGCTGCTGCCGACACCCTGGTACTTCAACCATGAGATGACGCTGAACATGCTCGGCGTCGAGCCGCGCCCGCTGCCCTGCGATCCCGAACAGGCCTTCGTGCCCGATGTCGCCGTGGCCGAGAGCCTGATCGACGATCGCACCCGCGCCATCGTGCTGGTGACACCGAACAATCCGACCGGCGCTGTCTATCCGCCGGCCACCATTGCCGCCTTCGCGGAACTCTGCCGTCGGCGCAGGATCTGGCTGGTGCTCGACGAGACCTATCGCGATTTCCTGCCGGACGGGGCTGGCCGCTCGCATGAACTCTTCGCCGCAAGCGACTGGCGTGATTCGCTGATCGGCCTCTACAGTTTCTCCAAGGCCTATGCCGTGCCGGGCTGGAGGCTGGGCGCGATCACCGCCGGCGAAGCGGTCCTGGCGCAGATCGGCAAGGTGCTCGACTGCATCCAGATCAGCCCGGTCAGGGCGGGTCAGGGCGCCATCGCTTGGGGCATCGACGGCATCCGCGCCTGGCGCGAGGCCAACCGCGCCGAGATCAATGCCCGCGCCGAGCTGTTCCGCCAAACCATGGCGCCCCTGAACGGCTGGAACGTCCTCGCCGCCGGCGCCTACTTCGCCTATCTCGCCCATCCGTTCGAGGGCGTGCCGGCGGCAGAGGTGGTGCGCCGCCTGGTTCAGGAGCGCGGTGTGCTCGCCCTCCCCGGCCCCTATTTCGGCCCCGGCCAGGAGCGGCACCTGCGCATCGCCATCGCCAATGTCGGCGCCGACCGGCTCGGCGAGCTCGGCGACAGGCTGAAGGGCTTCTCGCTCTGAGCGCGGGGCCGGGCCTCGACATCTCCGCTGCGCTGTCATCCCGGACGTAGCGAAGCGGAGATCCGGGATCCATGCCTGAGCCTCGCCGATAAGGGTTCAGGCCTGGGTCCCGGATCTCCCTTCGGTCGCCCGGGACGACTCGCGCGCTTTACGGCGAGGGCGTCACCCCTTCACCGCCGGGCACTTGCTCTCCGACAGCGGCCAGACCGTCTCGGACGGCTCGATCTTGCGCACGATCTCGAAATAGTCCCACGGCCCCTTCGAATCCGCCGGCTTCTTGACCCGGGCGAGATACATCTCGCGCAGCACGCGGCCGTCGGCGCGGATCGTCGCGTCCTTGGTGAAGGCGTCGTTGATCGGCATCGCGCGCATCGCCGCCGCGACCTTGTCGGGATCGTCGGTACCGGCTTCCTTGATCGCCTTGAGATAGTGCAGCACCGAGCCGTAGACGCCGGCATGCAGCATGGAGGGCATCATTCCCGCCTTTTCCATGAACTGCTTCGACCAGGCGCGCGAGGGCTCGTCGAGGTCCCAATAGGAGGCGGTGGTCAGGTAGGTGCCCTGCGTCGCCTTGAGGCCGAGGCTGTGGACGTCCTGCAGGAAGAAGATCAGCGCCGCGAGGTTCTGGCCCTGCTCCACCAGACCGAACTCGCCGGCCTGCTTGATCGCGTTGACGGTGTCGTTGCCGGCATTGGCGATCCCGACGACCTTGGCGCCGGAGGACTGCGCCCGCAGCAGGAAGGAGGAGAAATCGGCATTGTTGAGCGGGTGGCGCACCGATCCGACGACCTTGCCGCCATTGGCCTCGACCACGTCGGTCGCGTCCTTCTGCAACTGGTGGCCGAAGGCATAATCCGAGGCCAGCATGAACCAGGAGGTGCCGCCGGCCTTGACCACGGCCGAGGCGGTGCCGCGCGCCACGCCATAGGTGTCGTAGGTCCAGTGGAAGCCATAGGGCGAGCACTGCTCATTGGTCAGCGCCGTCGTGCCGGCGCCGGAATACATCACGATCTTCTTCTTTTCGCGGGCGAGCGATTGCAGCGCCAGCGCCACCGCCGAGTTCGGGATGTCGACCACAGCGTCGACCTTGTCGACGTCGAACCATTGCCGGGCGATCGAGGTGCCGACATCGGCCTTGTGCTGATGGTCGGCGGCGACGATCTGGATCGGCTTGCCGAGCACGGTCGCGCCGAACTCCTTCAGCGCCAGCTCGGCTGCGATCACCGAGCCCTTGCCGCCGATATCGGCTGTCACGCCGCCCATGTCGGTCAGCACGCCAATCTTCACGACATCGTCGCTGACCTGCGCCAGCGCCGGCAGATTGGCGAGCGCCAGCATGGCGCCGCCCAACAGAAGCGACCGCATCACATTCCTCCCGAGCTCGTTGTCTCGCCGGCTGCGACAGGCGCCGGCGTTCTTCACGTCAAAGACCCTTGGCCTCCAGCCAGGCGACGATCAGGGCCGCGATCTCGTCGCTGTTGTCCTCGCACATCGGCATATGGCCGTTGCCCGCGATCCCCCGCTCCGGCAGCCAGACGAATTCGGCGCCGAGATAGCGGGCCGTCGCCTCGTCGACCGCGCGCGGATGGCGCGGGTCGCTGTCGCCGGTGACGATCAGGATCGGATGGCCCGCCAGCGCCGCAGGATCCCCGATCCGCAGGCCCTTGCCGCCGATATTGAAGCGCTCGTTCATCAGACGCGCGCTCTCGGGCACGATCGAGCGCCGATAGGCCTCGAAGGCCTGTTTCGGGAAGCGCTCGGAGTTGGCCCAGTAGGCCCGTATGAACTCGGGCGGGATGAAGAGCGGGCTGTCTTCCTCGACGCGGACCGGGCAGCCCAGGCTCTCATCGTCCCTGAGCTTCGCCACCGCCTCGGCATCGTCGGGCAGCACGGGCAGGAGATTGGCTGGCCCGCCCGGCGCGACACCGACGATCGCAGCAACCGCCCCCGGCGCCTGCTCGGCGATCCACCAGGCCATCGGCCCGCTCGCCGAATGCACCAGGAGCACCGCCGGCCCGATCTCCTCCAGCAGGCGCTGCAGGCTGGTCGCGATCTCGACGGTCGACAAGGTGGCGAAATCCGGCCGCATCGGCGAACGGCCATGACCCGGCCAATCCGGCACGAAGACCTCGCGGCCGGACGCGGCGAAGACAGGCGCCCAGCCGGGCCGGCCATCGGGCGTCGTCAGATAGCAGGCGCCGGTATGGCCACCGCCGTGGACGAGGACGATCGGCAAACGCCCTGCCCCGGCCGACCCGAGCCGGTCGACATAGATCGGATGGGCCTCGGTGCCCGAATAAAAGCATTGCCGTTGCAGCGCGCGCGAAAGCGCCTGCCGCCCTGTGGCACCAGCCTGGTCCATCGCCTCCTCCCGGCGCGGCAAGGCCGTGCCATCTGTAGCCGAGGATGCTAGGACCGGCTCATGGCGCGCGCAACAAAAAAGTCTAATGTGAGACTAATTCAACAGGACGAGTCCGCCGGGCTGGACGCCGCTCAGCGGCGCGCCATCCTGGACGGGACCGCGATCCCGACCGCCTACAAGATCGGCTACGTCCTGAATTTCTATCGCGAGCCCTCCTTCCGCCTGATCGAGACGGAGTTCGGGCTGACCCGGCCGGAGATCGTCATCCTGATCTTCCTGACGGTGCGCGACGGCGCGAGCGCGAGCGAGTTCTGCGAGTTCTCCGGCCATCTCAAGGCGAGCGTCAGCCGCGCCGTGATCCTGCTCGACAAGAAGAAGCTGATCCGCCGGGAGCCTGACCCGGCCGATAATCGCCGCCAGCTGCTTTACCTCACGGCCGAGGGCCGGGCGCTCTACGAGCGCTACATCCCGATGCTGCAGGCGCGGGAGGCGGCGATGCTCGCCTGCCTCGACCCTGGCGAACGGGCGCAGCTCGGCAAGCTGCTCGACAAGCTCGCGACCCATGTCCCGGAATGGGGCTCCGCCTCCGATCTCTGACCGGAGGCAAAGCCTCGGACACCGTCAGCGCAGCAGCGCCGCATAGCGCCCGCGATAGGCGAAGACGAGCAGCGCCCCGCAGACCGCGACGATCGCCGCGACCGGAATGCCCTGCGGGTTGAGCTCGGCATGGAACAGCACGATCACCGTCATCACCGGCGCGATCAGCGCCAGCCCGAGCGCCGGCGCGATGTTGAGCAGCAGCAGGAGCCCGCCGACCAGATTCACGCTCTTCAGCAGCGGCAGGAAGAATTTCGCCTGCTCCAGCGAGCGTTCCCAGGCGAGGCCGATTTCCGTCACCGGCGGATGGATCAGGTGGTTGCCGGTCGCCAGATACCAGAAGCCGTCGGCGGCGCTGACCAGGAAGAGCAGGCCGAGGGCGGTCCGGGGCAGAGTGACCATCAGAAAATTGCGCATTGTCGGGGGTCTTGTCCGTTATGATGCGCCGGACGAATGCCGGCGCGGCTGCATTGCGACCGCCTGAGCGGATTTTGCCCCTCTTTCGCGCTTGTGACATGCATCCGGATGCAAAGAATGCTCTGCACTGCCGCAGCGGCAATGCGCCGCGAGCGGAATGGATGATGATGACGATCGAACTGACCCGGCGGACATTGTTGCGACTGGCCGGAACGGCCTCGCTCGCCATGGCGGCCGCCGCAGCGGCGCGGGCAGAGGGAACGCCGACAGCCGGCGCGGGCACGCTTGCGACCGCGGCCCCGGGCTTCGCCAGCAGCACGCCGATCCGCTGTGGCGCCATTGGCCTGCGCGTCCGCGATCTCGACCGCATGAGCCGCTACTACCAGTCCGTGCTCGGGCTCGCTGTCATCTCGGCCAGTGCGGATGGCGTCACCCTCGGGGCGGGCGGCGTGCCCCTCGTCTCGATGGAGGCGCGGCCACAGGCGCAGCTTGAGCCGCGCAACGCCGCCGGCCTGTTCCACACCGCCTTCCTGATGCCCTCGCGCCGCGATCTCGCGCGCTGGCTCGTGCATGTCGCCCGCAACCAGACGCCCCTTACCGGCTTCGCCGACCACAGCGTCAGCGAAGCCGTCTATCTCGACGATCCCGAAGGCAACGGCATCGAGGTCTATGCCGATCGCGACCCGCGCCTCTGGCGCTGGGAGGGCGAGCGCGTCGTGATGGGCACGCACCGGCTCGACGTCGACGGCATCCTTAGCCTCACCGACACCAGCCGCAACGACTACGCCTCGGCTCCGACCGGGCTGCGCATCGGCCACATGCATCTGCGCGTCGGCGACATCCAGCAGTCCGAGAGATTTTATCGCGACGCCATCGGCCTCGATTCGACCTCGCGGCGCGACACGGCGAGCTTCCTGTCCTCAGGGCGCTATCACCACCATGTCGCGCTCAACACCTGGAACAGCGCCGGCGCCGGCAGCCGCGACCGGGCGACGACAGGGCTGGACTGGTTCTCGCTGGAGGTCGCCGATGCCGCCCTGCTCACGGCGCAGCGCGAGCGCATGGCGCGCGCTGGCTTCACTTCGACTGAGGTCGCACGCGGCTTCGAGAGCACCGATCCCTGGGGGACCCGGCTCAGGCTGGTCGGGGTCTAGGCTCCCCCGTCATGCTCGCCCTCGTGGCGAGCATCCACGTCTCGAACACCGCATGTGAGGAAGGAAGACATGGATGGTCGGGACGAGCCCGACCATGACGGAGAAGGCTCAGGCGCAGCTAACGGTTGCCCTCACATCATCGCGCGGGAACAACGAAGCTAAAGCCCATCAGCCGAGCCGCAGCTCGCGCACGACCTGATCGACGATCGCTTCCTTGCTGGCTTCGACCTGGACGACGAGCGGCTTCTCGTCCGCCCCCGGCTCCTCCAGTGTCGCGAACTGGCTGTCGAGCAGGGCCGGCGGCATGAAGTGGTGCTGGCGCGCCGCCATGCGCTGGCCGATCAGTTCGCGCGAGCCCCTGAGATAGACCAGCGTGACGTCGGGCCGGTCGCCGACGATGACGTCGCGATAGGCCTTCTTCAGCGCCGAGCAGGTGACGATGCCGTTGCCGCCGGTCGTGCGCAGCCCGTCGATCCAGGCCGCGATCGCCGCCAGCCAGGGCTTGCGGTCCTCGTCGGTCAGCGGCGTGCCGCTCGACATCTTGGCGACGTTCTCGGGCGGGTGAAAGCTGTCGGCATCGCGGAAGGGCCAGCCGAGCCGTTCGGCCAGGCGCTCGCCGAGCGAGGTCTTGCCCGAGCTCGCGACGCCCATGACGACGATGACGGCTGGCTTGCCGTTACTGTTCGAGACGCTCATCCCGCTCAGCCCTGCTTCTTCGGCTCGACATGGCCGCCGAAGCCGGCGCGCATGGCGGAGAGGATCTTCTCGGCGAAGGTGTGGTCCTTGCGCGAGCGGAAGCGGGTGTAGAGCGAGGAGGTCAGCACCTCGGCCGGCGTCGCGGTCTCGACCGCGGCCTGCACGGTCCAGCGCCCCTCGCCGGAATCGGAGACATGGCCGGAATAGGCCGAAAGCTCCTCGTCTGCGGCGAGCGCCGCGGCGGTCAGGTCGAGCAGCCAGGAGGTGACGACCGAGCCGCGGCGCCAGACCTCGGCGATCTCGGCGGTGTCGAAATCGAAGCCGTATTCTTCCGGCAGCCCGTCCTTGGCCGAGGCATTGCGCAGGAGGTCGAAGCCTTCGGCGAAGGCCTGCATCATCCCGTATTCGATGCCGTTATGGACCATCTTGACGAAATGCCCGGCGCCGGCCGGGCCGCAATGCAGATAGCCCTGCTCGGCGGTCGGGTTGCGCCCCTCGCGATGGCCGGTCGGCTCGATGTCGCCCTTGCCCGGCGCCAGCGCCTGGAAGATCGGCTCCAGCCGGTCGAACACGCCCTTGTCGCCGCCGATCATCAGGCAATAGCCGCGCTCCAGCCCGTGCACGCCGCCGGAGGTGCCGATATCGAGATAGTGCAGGCCCTTGGCCGCGAGTTCGCGCCCGCGCCGGACATCGTCCTTCCAGAAGGCGTTGCCGCCGTCGATCAGCGTATCGCCGGGCTCGAGCATGCCGGCGAGCTCGGCGAGCGTGGCTTCGGTGATCTCGCCTGCCGGCAGCATGATCCAGATCGCCCGCGGCGCCTGGAGCTTGCCCACCATTTCCTTGAGATCGCCGACATTGACGGCGCCGTCCTTGGCCAGCGCCGCGCCCGGCTTCGGGTCGCGATCATAGACCACGCAATTGTGCCCGGCGCGGTGCAGCCGCCTGACGATATTGGCTCCCATCCGGCCGAGGCCGACCACTCCAAGCTGCATCGCAAACGCTCCTGCTGCCGGGACGAAGCCGGCTTTGGGGACGCTACATGCCCCGATGCCGGGCGGCGGGCAAGCGCGGCGCTCAGGCTTTCGGCTCCGTCCCAAGGGTCACCGCCGGGCTTTCGCCGGCCGCAGCAGCAGGCGATCACCAGCTTTTGAGCGTCGCCGCCAGCAACCGCACGCTTGCCTAATTCCCTCCGGCGCCTTCTTTGTCGAACAGGCGCGCCTCCGCGCCGGCAACGGCAGCAGGAGTGTCATGGCAGCGCAGGGCTTTTCTCCAGAGCTGGTTCAGGCCGTCGGACTTCTGGGCGCGGGCGTCATCGCCGTCCCGATCTTCCGGCGGCTCAAGCTCGGCTCGGTCCTCGGCTATTTCGCCGGCGGCGTCCTGATCGGCCCCTCCGGAATCGGACTGTTTCCGCATCCGGAAAGCGTGCTCCATCTCGCCGAATTCGGCGTCGTGATGTTCCTCTTCATCATCGGGCTGGAGATGCAGCCGGCCCGGCTCTGGAACCTGCGCGGCGAGATCTTCGGCCTCGGCGTCGCGCAGGTCGGGCTCTGCGGCGCCCTGCTGACCGGCGTCGGCATCCTCGCCGGCCTCAGCCCCGCGGCGGCCTTCATCGCCGGCATGGGCTTCGTGCTCTCCTCCACCGCCGTCGTGATGCAGATGCTGAACGAGCGCGGCGAAGCCTCGACCCCGCATGGCCAGCAGGCGGTCTCGATCCTCCTGCTCGAGGACCTCGCCATCGTGCCGCTCCTCGCCCTCGTCGCCCTGCTGGCGCCGACGAAGGCGGCCGGGAGCGGCGGCCTCCTGCCGGTCCTGATCGGCGCCGGCTCGCTCGTCGGCCTCGTCGTGGCCGGCAAATACCTGCTCAACCCGATGTTCCGCCTGCTCGCCAATGCGCAGGCCCGCGAGGTCATGACCGGCGCGGCCCTGCTCGTCGTGCTCGGCTCGGCGCTCGCCATGCAACTCGGCGGCCTCTCGATGGCGATGGGCGCCTTCCTCGCCGGCGTCCTGCTCTCGGAATCGACCTTCCGCCATCAGCTCGAGGCCGATATCGAGCCGTTCCGCGGCCTCCTGCTCGGCATGTTCTTCCTCGCCGTCGGCATGTCGCTCGATCTCAAGCTGATCGCGCAGGAATGGCGCATCGTCGCGCTCGGCGTCGCCTCCTTCATGCTGGTCAAGGCGGCCGGCATCTTCATCGTCGCCAAGCTGTTCCGCACCCGCACGCGCGATGCGATCACCCGTGTCGCGCTGTTCTCGCAGGGCGGCGAATTCGCCTTCGTGCTCTACGGCGCCGCCACCGCGGCCGGCATCTTCGATGCGAAGATCAACGCCATCACCAGCGCCGTGGTGATCCTCTCCATGGCGCTCACGCCCCTCGTCGTGCTCCTGATCGACCGCTTCATGCCGGCCGAACGGGAATCGCTCGACGGCGTCGAGCACGCCGAGGGGCTGGAGGGGCGCGTGCTCGTCGTCGGCTTCGGCCGCTTCGGGCAGGTGGCGAGCCAGGGCCTTCTCGCCCGCGGCTTCAGCGTCTCGCTGATCGAGACCGATGTCGAGATGATCCAGGCCGCCGCGAGCTTCGGCTTCAAGGTCTATTACGGCGACGGCACCCGCGCGGACATCCTGCACGCCTCGGGCGCCCATCATGCCGAGGCGATCCTGGTCTGCGTCGAGAACCGCGACACGGCGAACGCGATCGTGCGGGTCGCCCAGGCCGAGTTCCCGCACGCAAAGCTCTTCGTCCGCTCCTTCGACCGCGGCCACTCGATGGACCTGATCCGCGCCGGGGTGGAGTACCAGATCCGCGAGACCTTCGAATCCGCCATGGTCTTCGGCGGCGAGGTGCTGCGCGCGCTGGGCGTGCCGGAGGACGAGGTCGTCGAGATCGTCGAGGATGTCCGCCGCCGCGACGCCGAACGGCTCGACCTCCAGGTCGCGAGCGACATCCATGCCGGACAGGACCTGCTGCACAGCAACCAGCCGGTCCCCGCCCCGCTCACCAAGCCGAAGACGGTCGGCACCGTCCATGGCGATCTGCCGGGGGGCGTCGGCGTCGGAGCGTGAGGTCAGCTGCCGGAGGTATGCGCCGAAGCCGCAGCTTCTTCGTGATGAAGGAGGTCATCGACCACGCGCCACTGGCGTTTTTGAGGGGGCGACTGGCTCCCGATCAGCGGGTCCGATCTCCGTCGTGCTCGCCCTTGCGGCGAGCATCCACGTCTTGAACATCATCCTGCCCGAACGAAGACGTGGATGGTCGGGACAAGCGCGACCGCGACGGATGAGGAGAGCACCAAAATCACTTTGCCTCAACGCCTTGGGCGTCAGACCTGAATCAACCTCTGAACCTGCGCCCCGTCCAGCTCCGCCATCGGTCCGGCCAGCACGACCTCGCCGCGGTCCATCACGAACATGGTGTCGGCGAGGTCGCGGGCGAAGTCGAAATACTGCTCAACCAGCACGATCGCCATGCCGCCCTTCTGGCGGAGATAGTCGATGGCGCGGCCGATATCCTTGATGATCGAAGGCTGGATGCCCTCGGTCGGCTCGTCCAGCACCAGCAGCCTGGGTCGGGTGACCAGCGCCCGCGCGATCGCGAGCTGCTGCTGCTGGCCACCCGAGAGGTCTCCGCCGCGCCGGCCGAGCATCGACTTCAGCACGGGGAATAGGTCGAACAGTTCGTTCGGGATGTAGCGCTCCTTGCGGGGCAAGGGCGCAAAGCCGGTTTCCAGGTTCTCCTTCACCGTCAGGAGCGGGAAGACCTCGCGGCCCTGCGGCACGAAGGCGATGCCGGCGCGGGCCCTCGCCTCGCTGCGCAGGCTCGAAATATCCTGGCCGTCGAGGCGGACATGGCCGCCGGAGATCGGCTGCTGGCCGACGATGGCGCGCATCAGCGAGGTCTTGCCGACGCCGTTGCGGCCCATCACGCAGGTCACCTTGCCGATCTCGGCGGTGAGCGAGACGCGCCGAAGCGCCTGGGCGGCGCCATAATGGAGATCGATGGCTTCGACGCTCAGCATCCTGCAACGCCTCCGCTCGACAAGCCGTCATTGCGAGGAGCGAAGCGACGAAGCAATCCAGGGGAGCACAGCGCGCTGCCGCCCCTGGATTGCTTCGCTGCGCTCGCAATGACGGGAAGCGGTTCCTTACCAATCATCATGCTCACCGCCCCAGATAGACTTCGACGACGCGCTCATTGGCGCTGACCTGATCGAGCGGCCCTTCGGCCAGCACCGAGCCCTCGTGCAGCACCGTCACCTTCACGCCGAGCTCTCGGATGAAGCCCATGTCGTGCTCGACCACGATCACCGAATGATCCCTGGCGATTTCCTTGAGCAGCACCGCGGTCTGCGCCGTCTCGCCATCGGTCATGCCGGCGGCCGGCTCGTCGACGAGCAGGAGCTTGGGGTCCTGCGCCAGCAGCATGCCGATCTCGAGCCACTGCTTCTGGCCATGCGAGAGCGAGCCGGCGAGCCGCTCCCGCTTGTCGGCGAGCTTGATGATGCCGAGGATGTCGTCGATCCGCTTCTGCTGGGCGCTTTGCGTCTGCCAAAACAGGGTCTTCAGCACCGTGCGCTGCGATTTCAGCGCCAGCAGGATGTTGTCCTCGATCGTGTGGAAGTCGAAGACTGTCGGCTTCTGGAATTTGCGGCCGATGCCGAGATTGGCGATCGCCGCCTCGTCGAGCCGGGTGAGATCGACCGAGCCGCCGAACATCACCGTGCCTTCGTCGGGCCGGGTCTTGCCGGTGATGATGTCCATCATCGTCGTCTTGCCGGCGCCGTTCGGGCCGATGATGGCACGCATCTCGCCGGGCGCGATGGTGAGCGACAGGCCGCGGATCGCCTTGAAGCCGTCGAAGGAGACGCTGACGCCGTCGAGATAGAGCAGCGAGGAGGTGAGAGCGCCAGGCACGGGAGCGTTCATCGCATCTACTCCGCCGGCGCCGGCTCGGCCGCCGGCATCGCTTCGGGCTTGCGGCGCTTCTCCCACCAGCCCTGCACGGTGCCGAGAATGCCCTTCGGCATGAACAGGGTGACGAAGACGAAGAGCGCGCCGAGCGCGAACAGCCAGTACGGCGCCATGAAGCCGGAGGTGAACATCGTCTTCGCCCAGTTGACGACGACCGCGCCGAGCGCCGCGCCGACCAGCGTGCCGCGCCCGCCGACCGCGACCCAGATCACGGTCTCGATCGAATTCGCCGGCGCGAACTCGCCGGGATTGATGATGCCGACCTGCGGCACGTAGAGCGCGCCCGCGACGCCGGCCATGCAGGCCGAGACGGTGAAGACGAAGAGCTTGAAGCGGTCGACCCGGTAGCCGAGGAAGCGCGTGCGGGATTCCGCATCGCGGATGGCGATCACCACCTTGCCGAGCTTCGACGAGACGATGCCGCGAGCGATCAGGAAGCCGGCGGCGAGCATCGTGCAGGTCATCGCAAAGAGCGCGGCGCGCGTCGTCTGCGCCTGCACGCTGAAGCCCAGGATGTCCTTGAAGTCGGTCAGCCCGTTATTGCCGCCAAAACCCATATCGTTGCGGAAGAAGGCGAGCAGCAGCGCATAGGTCAGCGCCTGGGTGATGATCGAGAGATAGACGCCGGTGACGCGGGAGCGGAAGGCGAACCAGCCGAAGACGAAGGCGAGCAGGCCGGGGACCAGCGGGACCATCAGCATGGCGAAGGGAAAGGAGGAGAAACCCCACCAGTACCAGGGCAGCTCCTGCCAGTTCAGGAAGACCATGAAATCGGGCAGCACCGGATTGCCGTAGACGCCGCGCGAGCCGATCTGGCGCATCAGGTACATGCCCATCGCATAGCCGCCGAGCGCGAAGAAGGCGCCATGGCCGAGCGAGAGGATGCCGCAATAGCCCCAGACCAGATCGAGCGAGAGCGCGAGCAGCGCGTAGCAGAGGTACTTGCCCCAGAGCGACATCGTCGCGGTCGAGACATGGAAGGGCGAGCCGGCCGGGACCGTGAGGTTCGCCAACGGCACCAGCAGGCCGATGGCGGCGACGAGCGCAAGGAAGACGTAGCCTCGCGTATCCATGTTCGAGAGCAGGAAGCGGCTGATCATGCTTCCACCGCCCTGCCCTTCAGCGCGAACAGGCCGCGCGGGCGCTTCTGGATGAACAGGATGATGAAGACGAGCAGCGCGATCTTGCCGAGCACGGCGCCGGCATAGGGCTCGAGCAGCTTGTTCGCGACGCCGAGCGTCATGGCGCTGATCAGCGTGCCCCAGAGATTGCCGACCCCGCCGAAGACCACGACCATGAAACTGTCGATAATGTAGCTCTGGCCGAGATTGGGACTGACATTGTCGATCTGCGAGAGCGCGACGCCGGCTAGCCCCGCGACGCCCGAGCCGAGCCCGAAGGTCAGCGCGTCGATCCGCCCGGTGCGGATGCCCATCGCCGCAGCCATCCGCCGGTTCTGGGTGACGGCCCGCATCTGCAGGCCCATCGGCGTCAGCTTCAGGATGGCGAGCAAGGCGAGGAAGACCAGCGCGGCGAAGACGATGATCCAGAGCCGGTTCCAGGTGATGGCGAGGCCTCCTAACTCGAAGGCACCAGACATGAAGCTGGGCGCGCCGACCTCGCGATTGGTCGGGCCGAACGCGGTCCGCACCGCCTGCTGCAGGATCAGGCTGATGCCCCAGGTCGCCAGCAGCGTCTCCAGCGGCCTTCCATAGAGGAAGCGGATCACGCCGCGCTCAATCGCGATGCCGACAGCGGCGGCGACGATGAAGGCGGCCGGCAGCGCGAAGGCCAGCGACCAGTCGAACAGGTAGGGCGCATTGGTGCGGATCAGCTCCTGCACCACGAAGGTGGTGTAGGCGCCGAGCATCACCATCTCGCCATGCGCCATGTTGATCACGCCCATCACGCCGAAGGTGATGGCGAGGCCGATCGCGGCGAGCAGCAGCACCGAGCCGAGCGAGAGCCCGTACCAGAGGTTCTGCCCGGCCTGCCACAGAGCGAGCTTGCCCTCGATCTCGGAGATGGCGCGGGCCTGCACCTCCTTCAGCGCGGGCGAGGCATCGCCCGGCAGCGCGCGCAGCGTCGCCAGTGCATCCTGGTCGCCGCGCTCGCGCAGCACGTCGACGGCGGCGATCCTGTCGAAGGGCGGCGCATCGGTCTTGACGATCAGGATCGCGGCCTGCGCCTCGCGCAGCGCCCGGCGCGCCCGGTCGTTGGTTTCCTTGGCTATCGCGGCTTCGAGCACCGGCAGCGCCGAGACGTCGCGCGCCCGGAAGACCGCCTCGGCCGCCGCAACGCGCTTGGCAGGGTCGGGATTGATCAGGCCGAGGCTGCCGAGCGCCGCCTGGATCGCCCGCCGGACATTGTTGTTCAGCCTGACGGCGCTGACACCGGCCGGCTCGGCCGCGAGCGCCTGCGCGGTCCGTGCGTCGAGAAAAGCGCCATCCTTGGCCTTCACCGCGACGGTGCCACCGCCAGCGAACAAGCGCCCATCGGCCAGCGCCTCGATAATCACGCCCGCATTCGGATGCGCGCTCTGGACGAGGATATCGATGGCGCGCGCCGTATCTGAGAAGCTGTCGGCGTTGAAGCGCGCGAAGGCTTCTTCGGCAGTCTGTCCGAAGGCGACGGCCGGCGCGGCGAGAAGCGCCAGGACGACGGCCAGCATGCGCATGAGGCGGATAGGAAGAGACATTGTCGGAAAGTCTCGGGGTCGGGTCGTCCCGGGCGACCGCAGGGAGACCCGGGACCCATGCCTGAACCTTTTTCGGAAAGGCTCAGGCATGGGTCCCGGCTCTGTGCTTCGCTTCGGCCGGGACGACCGGGATGGCATTGTCAACTCGAAGCGTAGGCGGGAGTGGAGGTTTGCGAAGGGCGGCCGGGCTTTCCGACCGTGCCGCCCTTCCCCCTCTTCAACTCAGGCGCCGCCGCCGCACTTGCCGGTCTTGACGTTGAAGTTGCCGCACTTCTTCTCGACCCAGTCGCCGACCAGGTCCTTGGAACCGTCGAGCTCCTTCGACCAGGCGTCGCCGGCGACGAGACCGGTCTTCGACACGACGTCGAACTGGCCGTCGGCCTTGATCTCGCCGATCAGCACCGGCTTGGTGATGTGGTGGTTCGGCAGCATCTTCGAGATACCGCCGGTCAGGTTCGGCGCCTCGATGCCCGGCAGCGCGTCGATCACCTTGTCCGGATCGATAGAGCCGGCCTTCTCGACCGCCTTCACCCACATGTTGAAGCCGATGACATGGGCTTCCATCGGGTCGTTGGTGACAGCCTTGTCGTTCTTCTTGAAGGCCTTCCACTGCTTGATGAAGGCCTCGTTCTCCGGCGTCTTGACCGACTGGAAGTAGTTCCAGGCGGCGAGATGGCCGACCAGCGGCTTGGTGTCGATGCCGGCGAGCTCCTCCTCGCCGACCGAGAAGGCGACGACCGGGATGTCGGTCGCCTTGATGCCCTGGTTGCCGAGCTCCTTGTAGAACGGCACGTTGGCATCGCCGTTGATGGTCGAGACCACCGCGGTCTTCTTGCCGGCAGAACCGAACTTCTTGATGTCGGAGACGATGGTCTGCCAGTCGGAATGACCGAACGGCGTGTAGTTGATCATGATGTCCTCCTTCTTCACGCCCTTGGCGAGAAGGTAGGCCTCCAGGATCTTGTTGGTGGTGCGCGGGTAGACATAGTCGGTACCGGCGAGCACCCAGCGCTCGACCTTTTCTTCCTTGGCCAGGTAGTCGACGGCCGGGATCGCCTGCTGGTTCGGCGCGGCGCCGGTATAGAAGACGTTGCGCTCGCTCTCCTCGCCCTCGTACTGGACGGGGTAGAACAGGATCGAGTTCAGCTCCTTGAACACCGGCAGGACCGACTTGCGCGAGACCGAGGTCCAGCAGCCGAACACGGCCGCGACCTTGTCCTTGACGATCAGCTCGCGCGCCTTCTCGGCGAAGAGCGGCCAGTTCGAGGCCGGATCGACCACGACGGCCTCAAGCTTCTTGCCGAGCACGCCGCCCTTCTTGTTCTGCTCCTCGATCAGCATGAGCATGACGTCCTTCAACGTCGTCTCCGAGATCGCCATCGTGCCGGAGAGCGAATGCAGGATGCCGACCTTGATGGTCTCCTGCTGCGCGGCTGCGGGAAGCACCGTGGAGAGAGCCGTGGCGCCAAGTAGCGCAGCACCCAATACAACGCGACGTGTGAGCTTCATCGAGATGTCCCCCGATCGATTCTGTTGACCGCGCCCTTGCCGGGCGCGGCGCAGCCTTGCTGGCTGGCGAAATCAGGATCGCAAGCGACGTGCCAACTGCTGCCAGCGCCTTCGCAAGCGCAGCAAAAGCCGTGAAAGCTGCGGTTCCGGCTGGATTTCAGGCAGGACGCTGCGAGTTTTTGCGCCGAACCCGCCAATACGGGCGCATCTGCACAGCCGGCAGGCAAATCGGGCGGGCAATATTTAGGCAGCGGCGGTGCGATGCAGCAAAAACGCCGAGAAATTCGGCAGTGGACAGCGAAACGGGCGCTGAATCTTTATCGTTTACGTACGCGCTGGAATCACCTTAGCCTCACCTTGTCGGTAACAACTGAAAGGAGGTGATCCAGTGTCTCATTGTCATCAACCGCTGTCGCGGGGACTGCATGGCCTGGACTCGTCCCATGAGGGGTTCGGTTCCGTTTGAGTTTTCGCGACGTCAGGCCCGGTTACCGGGGCTGCGGTTCGGCAATGGAAGGGCTGCCCGCGAGGGCGGCCCTTCTCTTTTGCGCGATCGGCCCTGCGCGGCCGCTTCTGGCGCGCCGCGGCAGGACATGCCAGAGAGAGGCGTGATCTTTGTGCAGCGCCATATCCAGATGAGGCCGCCGCTTGCCAGCGCCAGCCCCTGACCTTCCCCGCCAGGCCATCCTCGCCTTCATCGAGGAGGAGCGCGCCGCCGGCCGCGAGCCCGGTCGTCGCGACATCGCCAAGGCGTTCGGCCTCGATGCCGGCGGCAAGATCTGGCTGAAGCGGCTGCTGCGCGAAATCGAAGACGAAGAGCATATCGACGCGGCCGAGGACGGCTCGCCGGTGCGCAAGCACAGCGCCCTGCCCGCCGTGCTGCTCTGCGAGATCAAGGCCCGCGACCGCGAGGGCGATCTCATCGCCGCGCCGCTTGAATGGAACGAGGCCGACCAGGGCGAGGCACCGAAGGTCCTGATCGAGAGCGGCCGCCCCTCGCGTTCGCGCCGCACTGGCCCGGCGGTCGCCGCGCCCGGCATCGGCGACCAGGTCCTGCTCAAGCTCACGCGCCTGCGCGGCGTCACCGGCATCTCCTGGTCCGGCCGCGTCCTGAAGATCATGGGCAAGGGCAAGGCGCAGGTGCTCGGCATCTTCCGCGCCCTGCCCGATGGCTCGGGTCGGCTGATCCCTGTCGACAAGAAAGCGCAGGGCCGCGAGGCGCTGATCCCGAAGGGCCAGACCGGCGACGCCCAGGATGGCGACCTCGTCTCGGTCTCGCTCCGGCGCGAGGGCCGCTTCGGCCCGCCCGAGGCCCGCGTGCGCGAGCGGCTCGGCTCGCTGAAATCCGAGCGGGCGGTGTCGCTGATCGCGATCCATGCCCACGGCATCCCCAACGAGTTCTCGCCGGCGGCACTGGCAGAGGCAGAGGCCGCGCCGAAGGCGACGCTGGCCGGCCGCGAGGACTGGCGCGACCTGCCGCTGATCACCATCGACCCCGCCGACGCCAAGGACCATGACGACGCGGTCCACGCCGCGCCGGACGAGGACCCGGACAATCCCGGCGGCCATGTCGTCACCGTCGCCATCGCCGATGTCGCCTCTTACGTCCGGCCGGGCACTGCGCTCGACCGCGAGGCGCTGGAGCGCGGCAACTCGGTCTACTTCCCCGACCGCGTCGTGCCGATGCTGCCGGAGCGGATATCGAACGATCTCTGCTCGCTGCGCGGCGGCGAGGACCGGCCGGCGCTCGCCGTCCGCCTCGTGCTCAAGGCCGACGGCTCGAAGAAGGGGCACAGCTTCCACCGCATCCTGATGCGCTCGGCCGCAAAGCTCTCCTACCAGCAGGCTCAAGGAGCGATCGACGGCAAGCCGGACGAGGCGACGGCCCCGATCCGCGAGAGCATCCTGATGCCGCTCTGGGCCGCCTATGGTGTCGCGGCCCGCGCCCGCGATGCCCGCCAGCCGCTCGACCTAGACCTGCCCGAGCGCAAGCTGATCCTGAAGGCGGACGGCTCGGTCGACCGCGTCATCGTCCCCGACCGGCTGGCGACGCACAAGCTGATCGAGGAATTCATGATCCTCGCCAACGTCGCCGCGGCGGAGACGCTGGAGAAGGCCGGCAGCCTGCTGATCTACCGCTGCCATGACGAGCCTTCGCTCGAGAAGATGCGCGTGCTCGGCGAGGTCCTGGCCTCGATCGGCATCAAGCTGCCCAAGGACGCCGCGCTGCGGCCGGTGCTGTTCAACCGCATCCTCAAGATGATCAAGGGCTCCGAGAACGAGCTCTTCATCAACGAGGTCGTGCTGCGGACCCAGGCCCAGGCCGAATATGTCGCCGAGAACTACGGGCATTTCGGCCTCAACCTGCGCCGCTACGCGCATTTCACCTCGCCGATCCGGCGCTATGCCGACCTCGTCGTCCATCGCGCCCTGATCGCGACGATGAAGCGCGGCGATGACGGATTGCCCAGGTCGACGACGCTGGCCGAACTGCGCGAGGTCGCGACCCGGATATCGGCCGCCGAGCGCCGCGCCATGGCGGCCGAGCGCGAGACCACCGACCGGTTGATCGCGCATTTCCTCGCCGACCAGATCGGCGCGAGCTTCGATGGCCGCATCGCCGGGCTCAACCGCGCCGGGCTCTTCGTCAAGCTCGACGGCACCGGCGCCGATGGCTTCGTTCCCGCCTCGACGCTGGGCGCCGACTATTACCGCTATGACGAGGCGGCCCATGCGCTGATCGGCGAACGCAGCGGCGAGAGCTGGCGCCTCGGCGACCGCGTGCATGTCCGCCTGGTCGAGGCTGCCCCGGTCGCCGGCGCCCTGCGCTTCGAGCTCCTGAGCGAGGGGCGTACTGTGACATCGAACCGCTCTTTCAAAAAAGCCGCGCGTCCCCTAGCTGCAAAGCGCAGTATGGCCCGGCCAGGGCGTGCCAAGCCCGGCCGGAAGCGCTGAGGCCGACGCCTCGAAGATGAAGAGTGCCATGTCCGTTCAGTATCACGACCTCTCGGCTCCGGCCGCCGAGCGCGATTGGCGCCAAGCGATCAGGCGCGGCATGCGGGGGCGCTGCCCGCATTGCGGCGAGGGCCGACTGTTCCGCGCCTTCCTGAAGCCGGTCGACGCCTGCGAGGCCTGCGGCGAGGCGCTGTACCATCAGCGCGCCGACGATCTGCCGCCCTATATCGTCATCACCATCGTCGGGCATATCGTCGTCGGCGGGCTGGTGCTGGTCGAGAAATTCGGCGACTGGTCGATGGGCATGCACATGCTGGTGTGGCCGCTGCTGACGGTGGTGCTATGCCTTGCACTGATGCAGCCGACGAAGGGCGCGGTCATCGGGCTGCAATGGGCGTTGCGCATGCACGGCTTCGGCGGTTCCGCGCCGCAGGTCGAGGTTCAACCCGCAGCAAGCAGGACGGGCGGCCAGTGAACGATCATACCGTAACCCTCACCCAGGCCGAACGCGTCCGCACCGCGACCAATCTGCGGCCGGTCGATGCCGCGACCATGCTGATCCTCGATCACTCCGGCCGGCAGCCGCGCGTGCTGATGGGCAAGCGCCATCCGAGCCACAAGTTCATGCCCGGGAAATACGTCTTCCCCGGCGGGCGGATCGATCCGGAAGATCGCCGCATGACCGCGGCGGGCGCCCTTCCCGGTCCCTGCGAGCAGCGCCTGGCGGCGCGCTGCGTGCGTCCGAGCGCCCAGCGCGGGCGGGCGCTGGCGCTGGCCGCGATCCGTGAGACCTTCGAGGAAACCGGGCTGCTCTTCGGCAGCGCCGAATACGGCGCGCCGGAAAACCCGCCGCCCGGTGCCTGGTCGGAATTCGCCGCAAAAGGCATCTTCCCCGATCTCGGCGCCGTCACCTTCGTCGCCCGGGCGATCACCCCGCCGCGCCGGCCGAAGCGCTTCGACACCCGCTTTTTCACCGTCGATGCCAGCGCCGTCGCCGACAAGGTCGAAGGCATCATCGGGCCCGATTCGGAACTGGTCGACCTCGTCTCCGTCACCTTCGACGAAGCCCGCGAGCTCGACCTGCCGACCATCACCAAGGTGATCATCGCCGAGGTCGAGGAGCGGCTGAAAAACGGATTCGCCCCGCATCTGCCCGTGCCGTTCTATTGGGAGAAGCGCGGCAACTTCGTGCGCGAGCTGATCTGAGCGGTTTGGCCGGCGAAAGCCGACCATTTTGCGGGCGGCCGAGACCGCCGCCCGATATTCCTTGACTTGCAGGCTCCGATACGGCATTCCGGCGCCATCGGATTGCCGGGCTCGCCCGGCCGTTTTCTTTTTCATGCGCGGGTCGAGCACGGCCCCACCAGTTCGAGGGCTCCGCCATGGCCAAGGCCGTGACCATCAAGATCAAGCTCGTCTCGACGGCTGACACCGGGTTCTTCTACGTGACCAAGAAGAACTCGCGCACGATGACCGAGAAGATGTCGAAGAAGAAGTACGACCCCGTCGCGCGCAAGCACGTCGAGTTCAAGGAAGCCAAGATCAAGTAAGGCACCCAGCCTTACACTCTTGCCGCTTTTGCGAGAACCGCCCGCTTCGGGCGGTTTTTTGCGTTTATGGCACACATTCGAGCGAAATGGCGCCTGCGCGCCGCAAGCAGCTCGGGTCCTCTGGCGCGCTCGCAACATCGTTCCTAAGTTGCGGAGCGTCCATCGCCCTGCTCTCTCGCCCGGAGCCCCGCCTTGAACCGCCCATCGCCCGCCGAACCGCGCCAGCCCGCCATCGGGCCACTGCGCCGCTTCCTGCGCCTCATCGTCGAGGTCGACGAATCGCGCCTCTGGCTGCACCGCGTCAGGGCGGCGCTGATCCTGCTCGGGTTGCTGGCGGCGTTCGGGCTGCTCGGCTACTGGCTGCCGGCGCTGCTGGAGCGCGCCTTCCGCTGAGCGCGGGCCCCGCTCCTCGCCTTCGGAAAAATAGTGGCCGGCCGATAGCGGATCTGATGAGGCCAGATATCCCGCTACCGACCGGCCGAGCCCACCGGTTTCCCAGGAGATGCGGCGGAACCTGAGTTCCCGAGGGGCGTTCCGGGCAACCGCTTGTCGCTGTCGCCTGTTGAAAACGACCCTACGCGGAAGCCCCCGCGAATCAATCGTTTAGGGTTGATTCACCATTCTTCATCATCCTTTAACCTTACCGGATAACCCTCGGCATTTACTGTAAAAACTATGGTAAATGCAAAATATTCAATTTTTACATAAACTTACCTGAGACACCCCGCGAAAACCTTGCGCAGCACCTGCGGAAGGGACCATACGGGCGACGATCAGCGATCGGCTCGTCTTCGCGAGTCCTTCTGGCAACGGAGCGCTGGCCAAGTCGTCACGGCCGCGTGCATGTCGACGCCGGCGCTCCATCCGCGCACGCGCATGTTGGTCGAAGAGCGGCCGTCAGTGTCGGGCCCGGGCTTCGCGTGACCGCCAGCCTCAGGCGGCGTTGGCGACGATGACGCGATTGCGGCCGCCCGCCTTGGCGAGATAGACCGCCTCGTCGGCCCGCTTCATCATCTCCGCCGGGCCGGCATCCCCCGCCCGCCGGCTGGCGACGCCGATCGACACCGTGACCGCAATGCTGCGGGCGCCGTCCTGGATCTGGAACAGCTCGCCCTCGACCCGCTCGCGGATCCGCTCCGCCACGGCCCGGGCGGCCTCGAGCGCCGTATCGGGCAGGACGACGACGATCTCCTCCCCGCCCATCCGGGCGACGAGGTCGATTCCGCGCGTGCAGGCGCGGACACGGTCGGAGAACTCGCGCAGCACCTCGTCGCCGGCATCGTGCCCCCAGCTGTCATTGACCGCCTTGAAGTGGTCGACATCGAGGATGAGCAGCGACAGGGACCGGGCCCGGAGCGCGGATTCGTCGAAGAGGACCGCCAGGCGGCCATCGAGATAGCGGCGATTGTACAGCCCGGTGAGCTGGTCCATCACCGCCATTTCCATCGAGGACTGCACGCTGTCGCGCAGCCGCTCGGCGAAGCGCTTGCGCCGGACCAGAGTCCGGGCGCGCGCGAGCAACTCGTTGCGGTCGATCGGCCGGACGAGGAAGTCATGGGCGCCGATCTCGAGCCCGCGCAAGACGCGGCGGCGATCATCCGCCTCGCCGAGCATCAGCACCGAGAGATTGCGCGTGCTCTCCAGCGAGCGCAATTGGCTGCACAGGCGCAAGCCGTCATAGGATTGCAGGTCGAGGCTGACGAGCACGATCTCGAAATCGCCCTCGGCGGCCCGCGCAAGCGCGGTCTGGGCGTCGGGCTCGACCTCGATCGAGTGGAAGGTCGAGAGCGCCTGCGTCAGGCGCTCGGCGATCAGCGGGCGGTCCTCGATGAGGAGAATGCGGCCGTTGAGCCCGGTTTCGGCGGCGGCGGCCGCCAGCGGATCGGCAATGCCGAGCCGGCGCGAGGCCAGCGCCCGCTGCCGCAGCTCGTCGGTCACCGCCTTCAGCCGCACCAGGCTGCGCACCCGCGCGAACAGCGCGGTATCGTCGAGCGGCTTGGTCAGGAAATCGTCGGCGCCGGCATCGAGCCCCTTGAGGCGGTCGCTCGGCTGGTCGAGCGCTGTGACCATCACCACCGGGATATGCGCCGTGGTCGGCCCGGTCTTCAGGCGCCGGCAGACCTCGAAGCCGTTCATCACCGGCATCATCACGTCGAGCAGCACGATGTCGGCTTCGCCGCGCTCGCAGATCGCCAGCGCGTCGATGCCGTTCGTCGCCGTCACCACGTCGAAATACTCGGCCGAGAGCTTGGCCTCGAGCAGCTTCACATTGGTGGCGACGTCATCGACGACCAGAACGCGGGCTGACATGGCGCAGGCTTCGTCCCTTCAGGCCGCGCCGAGATAGGCGCGGACAGTCTCCAGGAATTTGCCCACCGAGATCGGCTTGGAGATGTAGGCCTCGCAGCCGCCATCGCGGATCCGCTCCTCATCGCCCTTCATCGCGAAGGCCGTGACGGCGATCACCGGGATGCTCTTCAGCGCATCGTCCTCCTTGATCCATTTGGTGACCTCCAGCCCGGAGACTTCCGGCAGCTGGATGTCCATCAGGATCAGGTCGGGACGATGCGTGCGGGCGAGCTCGATCGCCTCGATGCCGTCGGCGGTCTTGAGCGTCGCATAGCCATGCGCCTCCAACAGGTCGTTGAAGAGCTTCATGTTGAGCTCATTATCCTCGACGATCAGTACCGTCTTTGTCATTCCGCCCCCAGTCCGCCGCATCATGGGTATCCGATATCCCGGACTTCCCAAGCCGGCAGCCCCGTTCGATGATGAAGTTAGCACGCGAGCCGTTGACGAAACGCAAACCCGATCGCAGACACACCGAGCAAATCGCCATGCCCCGTCCCATCGACCTGCAGGAAGCCGAGACGCTGGCGCTGCGCGCCCTCGCCTTCCTGGCCTCCGAACCCGAGCGCCTGGAGCCTTTCCTGGCGGCCACGGGCCTTGGACCGGCGACCTTGCGCTCGGCCGCACAGGAGCCGGGCTTCCTCCTCGGCGTGATCGACCACCTCTGCGCCAGCGATTCGCTGCTGCTCGAGTTTGCAGCAAATCTGGGCCTTAATCCGGAGATCGTCGGCCAGGCCCGCGAAATTCTCGCCGGTCCGCCCGAAGTCTTCGAGCCGTGAGCGGCACGCCCGCCTTGGTCGGCACGCAACGGGCGCTCTGCCGCGACTGCCTGCGCGACCATGGCGAGGCGCCGCCTGCCCCAGCCCTGCGCCGCTGCCCGGCCTGCGGCTCGCCGCGGCTGCTGCGCCATGCCGAGCGCGACGAGCTCCACCTCGCCCATATCGACTGCGACGCCTTCTACGCCGCGATCGAGAAGCGCGACGACCCGTCCCTGCTCGACAAGGCGGTGATCGTCGGCGGCGGCAAGCGCGGCGTGGTCTCGACCTGCTGCTATATCGCCCGCATGTCCGGCGTGCGCTCGGCCATGCCGATGTTCAAGGCGCTCAAGGCCTGCCCGGAAGCGGTCGTCATCAAGCCGGACATGGCGAAATACGTCGCGGTCGGCCGGCAGGTGCGCCGGCTGATGCAGGAACTGACGCCGCTGGTCGAGCCGCTGTCGATCGACGAGGCCTTCCTCGATCTCGGCGGCACCGAGCGCCTGCACCATGCCAGCCCGGCGCTCACCCTCGCCCGCTTCCAGCGCCGGATCGAGGACGAGATCGGCATCACCGTCTCGGTCGGCCTGTCCTATGCCAAATTCCTCGCCAAAGTCGCCTCCGACCTCGACAAGCCGCGCGGCTTTTCGATCATCGGCCGGGCGGAGGCCGTCGCCTTCCTGGCGCCAAAGCCTGTCGGGATGATCCCCGGCATCGGTCAGGCGGGCGTAGCGCGGCTGGCGCAGGCCGGCTTCCGCAGCATCGGCGACCTTGCCGCCGCCGAGGTCGAGACGCTCTACCGCACCATCGGCAAGGACGGGCCGCGCCTGCGCAACCTCGCTCGCGGCATCGACCCGCGCCAGGTCACGGTCGAGCACGAGGCCAAGACGGTCTCGACCGAGACGACACTCGACGTCGACCTCGCCGCCTTCGAGGAGCTGGAACCGATTCTCTGGCGGCTCTGCGAGAAGACTTCGAAGCGGCTGAAGGCGCAGGAACTGGCGGGGCGCACGATCACGCTCAAGCTGAAGACCCACGACTTCCACATCATCACGCGCGCCACGCGGCTGCCCGAGCCGACACAGCTCGCCGCCCGGCTGTTCGCTGCCGGCCGCGACCTCTTGAAGCGTGAATGCACCGGCCTGCGCTACCGGCTGATCGGCATCGGCGCGAGCGACTTCTCCGACCCAGCGGATGCCGACCGCGGCGACCTCGCCGACACGCAGACGCCGCGCCTGAAAGCCGTCGAAGGCGCGCTCGACGCCGTCCGCGCCCGCTTCGGCGATGCCGCGATCGGCAAGGGCCTGTCGCTGCGCGACCGGCGCAGACCTGCTTCCAGCGAGACTACTTCGAGCAATCGCTCGCCGGCAGAAGATCCAGACGCGTGAGCGTGCCGCGCAGCGCGAAGGCGCCATAGTCGAGCCGGATCGCGCCGGTGACGCCGTTCTCGTAGAGCTCGAAGGCGACGGTATAGGCCGGCGTCGTCTCGCCCGAGCCGACCTTGAAATAGGAGATCGTCACCGGCCAGCGCGCCAGCTTCTCGAATTCCGGGCGCTGCAGCGGCGCCTCGCCGGGCTTGGCCTCGATCTTGCGGCCGATCACCGACAGCGTGTCGTAGACGTCCTTGCCGCTGTTGGCGCCGTCATAGAGGCGGACGTTGAAGGTGGTCTGGCCGGCCCGCGCCGCCTTGATCACCGCCTTCATCTGCTCGTTCGGGAACATCGCCATCGCGGCTTCGCGATGCGTCTCGGCCTTGGGCGCCCGCAGGCTCACCTCGTAGCCGGCATCGCCCTTCTTCGCGGTGCCGTCGACCACGTCGGGCGGAGCGCCGGCCGTCGAGCTTTCCGTCTTGAAGCGATAGCTCTTGGCGTCGCCCTCCTCGAAGCTGGTGGTCCGCGCATCGATGATGCGCGGGCCGACCTCGCTGGTCAGCTCGGTGACCTGCCGGAAGGAAAGCGCGTAGCCGTCACAGGCGTCCCCCGAGAAGTCGAACGCGATGCGGCCGCGCGCCGTGCTGATGTCGCGGGAGGGCTTGGTGCTGTCGAGGGCAAGATCGTAGATCGCGCGGTGTGGTACCAGCACGACGCGCTCGGCCGGAGCCTGCGCCCAGGCCCCCGTGGCCGCCATCACCGCCAGGCCTGCGATCCCGCCGCGATACGTCTTCATGCCCGATCCTCGATTCGCGCTCTTGGCCGGGTCGAACCCCGGCCCCTTCGAATCTAGGTGCATTGCGGCAATGGCGCAAACAAGGCGGGCCCTGCCGCCGCGCATCTACGTTTCAGCAGGCTTCGCTTCCAGCGCGGCCCGCGCCGCTGCGAGGATTTCCTCCGAGAGCGCCTTGTCCTCGACCATGCGGGAGAGGACGAGCGCGCCGATCAGGGTGGCGTAGCTCGAAAGGGCCGCCGCCCGCCGCTCCTCCTCGCTCTCCCCGGGCATGATGGCTGAGAGGCTCGCGATGGCCGCGCGCGCCCCCTCCGTGGCAGCCTGCCGCGAGGCCTCGCCCTGACGCGCGATATCGGAGCCGAGCGCCGCCACCGGGCAACCATGGCCGGGGTCGTCGCGGTGCAGCGGCGAGAGATAGCGGTCGGCGATGCCCTGCAACGGCGCCGCCGGCTCGGCGGCCTTGGCCTCCTCCAGCCATTGGTTGGCATTGCCGAAGGCGCGCCCGAGCGCCTGGACGGCAAGATCGTCCTTCGAGGAGAAGTGCCCATAGAAGCCGCCATGAGTCAGGCCGACCGCCTTCATCACATCGGCGACGCCGACCCCGTCGAAGCCGCGCTCGCGAAACAGCGTCGCGGCGGTCTCGAGAATGCGCTCGCGGTTCTCCGCCATCTGCTCGCGGCTCACGCGCATCGGCCTGCTCCCAAGGAAATCGGCATATCAGCCCCTTGACTATTTATATGATGGTCGTCATCTAAATTCAATCATGATGACCGTCATGAAAAATACCCGGACCCGAACAGGAGTTGGACATGGCTACGCAGCAGCTCGGCACCGCTCTCATCACCGGCGCCTCTACCGGAATCGGCGCCGTCTACGCCGACCGCCTGGCCCGTCGTGGCCATGACCTCATCCTCGTCGCCCGCGACGCGGCACGCCTCGAAGCCCTCGCCGACCGCCTCCGCCGTGAAACCGGTCGCAAGGTCGAATGGCTCAAGGCCGACCTGACGGCGAAGGCCGATCTCGCCTTGGTCGAACAGCGCCTGCGCGAGGACGAAAGCCTGACCGTGCTGGTCAACAATGCCGGCATGTCGGTCTCCGGCACGCTGGTCGAAGGCGATATCGACCGCTTCCAGGCCATGATCGAACTCAACGTCATCGCTCCGACCCGCCTCGCTGCCGCGGCCGCTCGCAACTTCGTGACCCGCAAGCGCGGCGCCATCATCAACATCGCCTCGGTGCTGGCGCTCGCGCCGGAGCTGTTCAATGGCAGCTACAGCGGCACCAAGGCCTATGTGCTGAATCTCAGCCTCTCCCTGCAGAAGGAACTCCAGGCAGCCGGCATCCGCGTCCAGGCGGTGCTGCCGGGCGCCACCCGCACCGAGATCTGGGCCCGCGCCGGTGTCGATGTCGACGGCTTCCCGCCGGAGATGGTGATGGAGGTCGACGCCATGGTCGATGCGGCACTCGCCGGCCTGGATCAGGGCGAGCTCGTCACCATTCCCTCGCTCCCCGATCCCGCGGATTTCGAGCGCTATACCGCGGCCCGGCTCGCGCTCGGGCCCAATCTCTCGCGCAACGCGCCGGCCGAACGCTATCTGGCGCAGCGTCCCGACGCGGCCTGAGCTGGCCCTGCCCGGCAGGCGCATCGGCCAAGCCGCGCCGCGCTTGCGACCTTGCCTGCCATCGGCGATGAAAGGCTCCTGTCCAGCGCAGGCCGGGAGCCTCTCATCATGAACGCCATCGACACCAAGCTCGCCGCCCTCGGCATCACCCTGCCGGCGCCGGCCGCCCCGGTCGCCAACTACGTGCCCTATGTCGTCACCGGCAATCTGCTGGTGATCTCCGGCCAGCTCTGCTTCGGGCTCGACGGCAAGCTCTCCGACGCGCACAAGGGCAAGCTCGGCGCCGAGATCTTCAACGAGGCCGGGCTCGAGGCCGCCAGGCTCTGCGCCATCAACGTGCTGGCCCAGGCCAAGGCGGCGCTCGGCGGCGATCTCGGCCGGATCCGGCGCTGCGTCCGCCTCGGCGGCTTCATCAATGCCGCCCCGCACTTCGCCGCCCTGCCCGCCATCATGAACGGCGCCTCCGACCTGATGGTCGAGGTGCTCGGCGATGCCGGCCGCCATGCCCGCTCGACCGTCGGCGTCGCCAACCTGCCGGCCGACGCCGCCGTCGAGGTCGAAGCCATGTTCGAGATCGCCTGATGCGCGCCGAGCCCTGGCTGACCGCCCGCCCGATCGCCCATCGCGGGCTGCACGATCTGGCGGGCGGCGTGATCGAGAACTCGATCTCGGCGGCACAGGCCGCCATCGCGGGCGGCTTCGCCATCGAATGCGACGTCCAGCTCAGCGCCGACGAGGAGGCGCTGGTCTTCCACGACTTCACCCTGGACCGCCTGACCGGCGAAACCGGCCGCGTCGATGCCCGGAAAGCCGCCGAGCTTTCCGGCATCGGACTGACTGGCTCGGGCGACAGGATCCCGACGCTCACCGGCTTCCTCGATGCGATCGGCGGCAGGACGCCGCTGGTGATCGAGATCAAGAGCCGCTTCGACGGCGACCTGCGTCTGGCGAAGCGTACCGCCGAGATCGTCGCCGGCTACAAGGACCGGCCGATCGTGCTGAAATCCTTCGACCCAGTCGTCGTCGCGGCCCTTCGCGAGCTCGCTCCCGGCTTTGCCCGCGGCATCGTCGCGATGAGCGCCTATGACGCCTATCGCGACTATGACCCGCTCTCGGCGGCCCAGAAGCACGCCCTCGCCAACCTCCTGCATTTCGGGGAGAGCCAGCCGGACTTCGTCTCCTGGAAGGTCACCGATCTGCCGACCGCCGCGCCCTTCCTCTGCCGCAAGGCGCTCGGCCTGCCGCTGATGACCTGGACCGTGCGTACGCAAGAGGACCGGGCCCGCGCCGCCGAGCATGCCGACCAGATGGTCTTCGAGGGTTTCCGCCCTTGAGCGAAACCGGTCCGCACGGGGGCCTCACAGTCCGCGTCACGACCTCGCTGAAAGGCGTCCCGGCTGCGGACTGGGATGCCTGCGCCAATCCAGGCGCAGGCGCAACGCTTGAATCGACGTCTCAGGCAGCGGATTCATTTTCTCAGGAAGACCCTGACAACCCTTTCATTTCCTACGCTTTTCTGCGCGCACTCGAAGAGAGTGGCTGCGTCGGCGGCCGGACCGGCTGGTCGCCCGCCTATCTGCTCGTCGAGGACGAGGCGGGCCGGCTGATCGCCGCCGCGCCCTCCTTCGTGAAGGGCCACAGCCAGGGTGAATACGTCTTCGACCATAGCTGGGCCGAGGCCTATATGCGCGCCGGCGGGCGCTACTATCCGAAGATCCAGGTCGCCGCGCCCTTCACCCCCGCGACCGGACCGCGCCTGCTCGTCGCAGAGGGGCCGCGCGAGAACGAGGCGCGCGAGGCCCTGATCGCCGGCCTCGAAGCTCTGCGGGAGCAGGTCCACGGCTCCTCCGTGCATGTCACCTTCGCGCAGGAACGGGACATGGCGGCTCTGCTGGAGGCCGGCTACCTCGAACGTCATGACATCCAGTTCCATTGGCAGAACCAGGGCTTTGCCAGCTATGACGACTTCCTCGCCACGCTGGCCTCGCGCAAGCGCAAGGCCCTGAAGCGCGAGCGGCGCGAGGCCCTGTCCGCCGGCATCGAGGTTTCGGTACTCTCGGGCTCCGACCTGACCGAAAGCGTCTGGGACGATTTCCACGCCTTCTACGAGGATACCGGCTCGCGCAAATGGGGCCGGCCCTATCTCAACCGCCGCTTCTTCTCCGAAATCGGCCAGCTTATGGGCGAGCGCGTCGTGCTGGTGCTGGCGCGCCGGGCCGGGCGCAACATCGCCGGCGCCATCAATTTCCGTGGCGGCAACACCCTCTACGGCCGCAACTGGGGCTGTATCGAGGATCATCCGTTCCTGCATTTCGAGCTCTGCTACCACCAGGCCATCGACTATGCGATCGCCCACGGGCTCGCCCGGGTCGAGGCCGGGGCACAGGGCGAGCACAAGCTGGCGCGCGGCTACCGGCCGGTGATTACCCGCTCCGCCCATTTCCTCGCCGATCCTGGCCTGGCGCGCGCCGTCGCCGCCTATCTGCCCGGCGAGCGCCGCGAGATCGCCGCCGCGAAGCTGGCGCTGGAAGCCGAACTGCCCTTCAGATCCGGAGCTGACCTTGCCGACTGAGTTCTCCAGCGACGACACGCTCGGCTACCGCCGCAGCCTGACCGATTTCTCCACGCCGCTGGCGCTCGACGAGAGCTATCGCCTCGCCCATCTGCCTTTGCTGGCGCCCGAGCATCCGCGGGCGATCCCGCGGCTCGACGGCCGCGACTACGACATGGGCCGCCATGCCGAGATCTTCTCGCTGGTGATGCCGGTGCCTGAAGACGCGCCGGACGCTTCGCCGGCCTGGCGCGCGCTCGAGGCCGAGCTGCGCGCCGCCCCCTTCGCCGGCAAGATCGCCTGGGACCTGCTGCCGAAGCGCGCCGAGCGGCTGCATGCCACCATCGTCGGCTCGCTCGGCCGCGGCGAGCGTCCCGCAATCGCTCCGGAAATCCGCGCCCGGCTGGCCGCCATCGCGCCCTTTGAGGTCGAGCTGCGCGGCCTGTTCTCCGGCAACGTCAATCTCGGCCGGCTCTATCTGCGCGCCTATCCGCAGCAGGCGCCGGGCCTCAACCCGTTCCAGCAGATCCAGCAGGTCTTCGGCCGCGCGCCCGGCGACCTCTATCTCGTCGGCTACTACAATCTCGTCGACGATCTCGACGCCAGCGAGACGCAGGCGCTGGCCGCGCTGCTGGCGCGCTGGTGGGAAAAGCCCCTGCTGCGCCTGCGAGTCGATGCGCTCTGGCTGATGGGCGCGAGCGACGACCTCGTGCTCGACAGCCGGATCGTCGAGACGCTGCCGCTTGGCGGCGGATCCCCGGCTTGACCTTTCTCCCGCGGCGGCCTCCAGCTTCCGCCAGCCCAAGACAGGAACACCGCCATGACCGCCTACGACCAGAACAACATCTTCGCCAAGATCCTGCGCGGCGAACTCCCGGCCCACCGCGTCTGCGAGGACGACAACGCGCTGGCCTTCCTCGACATCATGCCGCGTGCGCCGGGCCACACCCTGATCATCCCGAAGAACCCGGCCCGCAACCTGCTCGATGTCGCGCCGGCCGATCTCGCCCATGTCGCCCAGGTTTCGCAGCGCATCGCCCGGGCCGGGATGAAGGCCTTCGCGGCGGACGGGATCACGGTGCAGCAGTTCAACGAGAGCGCCGGCGGCCAGGTCGTCTTCCATCTCCACGTCCACGTCATCCCGCGCCATGACGGCATCGCGATGAAGCCTCCGGCGAGCGTGATGGCCAAGCCCGAGGAGCTGACCGAGGCCGCCGAGAAGCTCCGCGCCGCGCTGAAGGACGCCTGACCCGAAAAAATTTCGCGGCGCATGTCACGCGCCCGCACGCTGCCTCGTCCTGGTCTGCATCAGCCAATGATGGAGACCGGGATGACCCAACGCCTCAACGCCTTCCAGACCGCCCCCGACGCCTATGCGGCCATGCGCGGCCTGCAGGACTATGTGAACCAGTCGACGCTGGAACACAGCCTGCAGGAGCTGGTGAAGATCCGCGCCTCCCAGCTCAACCGCTGCGCCTATTGCCTGCACATGCACATGGCCGATGCCCGCAAGGCCGGCGAGAGCGAGGCCCGCATGGCGCTGCTCAGTGCCTGGGAAGAGTCGGAACTCTATACCCCGCGCGAGCGCGCCGCCCTGCGCTGGACCGAGGAGCTGACCCGGCTCACCGAGCGCAGCCCGAGCGACGAGGCCTTCGCCGAATTGCGCGAGCATTTCAGTGAGAAGGAGATCGTCGACCTCTCCGTCGCCATCGGCATGATCAATGTCTGGAACCGGGTCAATGCCGGCTTCCGCACCCGCCACCCGCAGGATCGCCGGCGCGAGACCCCGGCGGCCTGATCGGTTCCTTGCTCAGCTGGCCGGGCGCGGCCTAGTTCCGGCCCGGCGTCCTCCTCTTGCGGAGTTTTCGCCATGACCAAGCGCCTGAACCCTTACGTCGCCGCGCCGGACACCATGAAGCCGCTGATCGCGCTCGAAGCCACGCTCAAGGAGAGCGGGCTCGAACACAGCCTGATCCATCTGGTGAAGATGCGGGCCTCGCAGATCAATGGCTGCGCTTATTGCCTGCACATGCACTCCGCCGACGCGATCAAGGAGGGCGAGAGCCCGGCGCGACTCTTCCTGCTCGACGCCTGGCACGAGTCGGCGCTCTATAGCCCGCGCGAGCGCGCCGCCCTCGCCTGGACCGACGCGCTGACGCTGATCGCGCAGACCCACGCGCCGGACGAGGCCTATGCGGAGGTGGTGCGCCATTTCAGCCCGGAGGAAACGGTAAAGCTCACGCTCCTGATCGGCACGATCAACACCTGGAACCGCATCGCCATCGGCTTCCGCTCGGCCCATCCGAACGACCGGCCGGCCGTGGCCGCGCCCGCCGCCTGAGAACGGGGCTCGCGATGACCTCCGCGCCTGCCGCCGACCCGTTCGACAGCCATCGCCGCTTCCTGACCCGCCTCGCCTATCGCATGCTCGGCTCGGTCAGCGATGCCGAGGACATCGTGCAGGAGGCCTGGCTGCGCTGGCGCGAGACCGATCAGGCCGAGGTCGCGCAGCCACGCGCCTTCCTGGCGCGCGTCGTGGCGCGGCTCTGCCTCGACCAGATGAAATCGGCCCGCAGCCGCCGTGAGTTCTATGTCGGCAGCTGGCTGCCGGAGCCGCTGGTCGAAGCGCTCGGCGGCGAGGTCCCGGCCGATGCCGGGCTCGATGCGCCGATCGCGCTGATGCTGGCGCTGGAGCGGCTTTCGCCCCTGGAGCGCGCCGCCTTCCTGCTGCACGACATCTTCGAGATGGATTTCGCCGAGATCGCCCGCACCATCGATCGCAGCGAGAGCGCCTGCCGCCAGCTCGCGAAGCGGGCCCGCGAGCATGTCCGCATCGACATGCCACCGCGCAACAAGGTCGACCCGGCCGAGGCGAAGCGCTTCGTCGATGCCTTCTTCAAGGCGGCCCACAAGGCCGACCCGAGCGATCTCCAAGCCCTGCTGGCGCAGGATGTCGCCTTCCACAGCGATGGCGGCGGCAAGGTCCTGGCGGTGATCAACCCGCTCTACGGTATCGACCGCGTCTCGCGCTTCTTCGCCGGCATCAACGCCAAGCTCGCCCACCGCGACAAGCGGACCACGCTCTTCCGGCCGGTGATGATCAACGGCCTCCCCGGCTATCTCAGCCTCGAACGCGGCGAGACCCTCCAGGCGACCGCGCTCGACATCCGCGACGGGCGCGTCCACGCGATCTACATCGTGCGCAACCCCGACAAGCTCAGGCATCTGAGCCTATCGGACGCATGAGGTCGCCCGGAACCGCGGCAGAGCCGACGGTTCCAGCGCGACGAGAGCGCTAGCCTTCCAGCGCCTCGATCATCTCGACCCGAGTCGCATGCCGGCCGCCCTCGAATTCGGCGGTCAGGAAGGCGTCGACGATGTCGAGTGCCAGCCCCTCGCCGACCACGCGCGCGCCGAGCGACAGCATGTTGGCGTCGTTGTGCTGGCGGATCATCCGGGCCGAGAAGGTGTCGGCGCAGACGCCGCAACGAATGCCCTTCACCTTGTTCGCCGCCATCATGATGCCCTGGCCGGTACCGCAGAAGATGATGCCGAACCGACAATCGCCGGAAGCGACGAGCCGCGCCGCCGCCTCGCCATGCTTGGGATAGGGCGTGCTTTCCGGTGTCGCCGGTCCGATGTCGACCACCACCCAGCCCTGCGCCGCGACATGGGCGGCAATGGCCTGCCGGAGCTGGATGGCGGCATGGTCGCTTGAAAGCACGATGCGGTTGCTGGCCGTCATGGAGAGTATGTCCCGTTTCCCGAGGGCAATGCGGCTTCGTCGATGAAGCCGGTGATCTTGCAGAACGACGGATCGCCGGTCCGCGTCCGAAGCAGCCGGTGGCGAAGCCGCACTATATCAGCCACCAGGCCCCGCCGATCAGCACCGCCTCGGCCGCGACCACCGCCAGCATCACCCGGCGATTGGTCAGGAGCACGGTCGCAACCGGAACCGCGATCGCAGCGAGGCGAACGAAGAGCGGCACCTCGGCCAGCACGCCGGGCGGTGTCAGCATCAGCTTGGCGACGACGCCCGCGAGCAGCGCCGTCGCGACCAGGCGCACCCATTCGAGCCAGGGCGAGCCGTCGTCGAGGCGACGGGCGAAGGCGACGGCGAGCCAGCGCCACATCTCGGTCGGGATGACCGCAAAGAGCAGCAGGGCGAGATAAGGCCACCAGGGACCGTCGAGAAACGCGATCGGCGCGGTCATGCGCCCGCCCTTGCGCGCCGGCGCCAGCGCTGCGCCGCGAAGGCGATCGTCCCGCCGACGAGGCCGCCGGCGAGCAGATCGAAGCCGCCGCCGATCGCCCAGCTCGCGACCGGCGAAAGCGCGAGGCCGAGAAAGATGGCGAGCCCGTCGCCGAAGCCGCGCGCCCCGACCGTCAGCGAGGTCATGAAGAAGATCGGCGACAGGGCGAGAAGTCCGGCAGCGACAGGAACCGGCACAGCCCCGGCGAGATAGTAGCCGGCATAGGTGCAGAGCGCCGAGACCAGGATCAGCGCATTGGCGAAACCGAGGAAATAGGTCGGCCGCTGCTCCGGCGGCAATGCCGGCAGGCGGCGCAGCGCCTCGGTCCAGGCCGTGACGGCGACGTAGTGCGACATCAGGATCTGGATGCCGACGCCCTGCCCCGGCCGGCGCAGCAGCGGCAGGAGCGCGATCGTCATCGGCAGGAAGCGCAGCGAGGCGAAGCCGATCGCGAGCGCGATCGCACTCCAGGCCGCGCCGGCCGCGATCGAGGCGAAGAACAGCACCTGCGACGGCCCGGCCCAGACCAGCACCGTCGACAGCACCGCGACCTCGACGGGGTAGCCGACATCGCGCGCCAGCGAGCCGACGCCGACCAGGCCGAGGCCGACGACCCAGGCCGGCAGCATCAGCGCATCGCGAAAGCCGATCAGCGCCGGGCGCAGCCGCTGCCAGCGGCCAGCCGAACTCACGCCGGCTCCGGGCCGGCGTCGAACCGGCCGCGACACGCAAGCCGTGTCGGGAGCGGCGGCTCGGAGGGAAGCTGACTCATGAACGCTCTGGGATCGCGAATACGCAGGCCGGGCGGGTTAGCCGACAACGCTTAATGCGCATTCCCATCGCCGCGGGGCAGAGCCCTCGCCGCGCTTCAGACCTGCGCCCGGCGCAAACGAGGCGTCGTCAGAAGCTCTTGAGCGCCAGGCCGAGCAGCTCGTTCCCGAAGTCGACGATCTCCTTCGGCACGCCGCCGACGGCCTGGTAGGCGAGCCACATCAGATAGAGGAAGGCCGGCACGAGGATCCAGCCCAGCACCTCCTCGAAGACGATGCGGCGCCGACGCCGGCGGGCGCGCTTCTCGAACCAGCCGAGTTTCTCCTTGGCCGCGGGCGCTGCCGCGGCCGCCACCGTGGCTTCACTGTCCTGCGCCCAGGCGCTCTCGGATTTGCGTCGGAACCACACGGTCTCAGGCCTTCGTCAACGGAACTTTCGGGACGGTGCGGACGCTGCCCGTCGCTTTTGGCGGCGAGACCGGCGCATCCGGCTTCGGGCCGCGCTTCAGGCTGCCGGCAGGACCGGCCTTGGCCTTGCCCGTGCTCTTTCCGGCCCCCTTGGCGCGCGGCTTGCGCGTGCGCTTCTCGGCTGCTGCGGCGACGTCCTTCTCCGGCTTGGGCTTGGCCGGCCCGTCGGGGAATTCGAGGCCGAGCACCTTGATGCCGGTCTCGGACTGGACGACCACGACCTTGACCGCGCCGCCATTCTTCAGACGGCCGAACAGCACCTCGTCGGCGAGCGGCGTCTTGATCGTCTGCTGGATCAGCCGCGCCATCGGGCGGGCACCCATCGCCTCGTCATAGCCGTTCTCGACCAGCCAGTCGCGCGCCTCGTCGGAGAGCTCGATCGTGACGTTGCGGTCGGCGAGCTGCGCCTCGAGCTGCAGCACGAACTTGTCGACGACCCGCGCCACCACCGTCTTCGGCAGATGGCCGAAGGAGATCGTCGCGTCGAGCCGGTTGCGGAATTCCGGCGCGAACAGCTTGTTGATCGCCTCCTGGTCGTCGCCCTCGCGCTTCGAGCGGGTGAAGCCATAGGCGCTCTTGGCGAGGTCGGCCGCGCCGGCATTGGTCGTCATGATCAGGATGACGTTCCTGAAATCGACCTGCTTGCCGTTATTGTCGGTCAGCTTGCCGTGGTCCATCACCTGCAGGAGGATGTTGAACAGGTCGGGATGGGCCTTCTCGATCTCGTCGAGCAGCAGCACGCAATGCGGATGCTGGTCGATCTGGTCGGTCAGGAGGCCGCCCTGGTCGAAGCCGACATAGCCCGGAGGCGCGCCGATCAGTCGCGAGACGGTGTGCCGCTCCATGTATTCCGACATGTCGAAGCGCACGAGCTCGACACCGAGCGAGGAGGCGAGCTGGCGCGCGACCTCGGTCTTGCCGACGCCGGTCGGGCCCGCGAAGAGATAGCAGCCGATCGGCTTCTCGCCGTCGCGCAGGCCCGCGCGGGCGAGCTTGATCGAGGAAGACAGCGCCTCGATCGCCTTCTCCTGCCCGTAGACGGTGCGCTTCAGCGTGGTCTCGAGGTTGCGCAGCACCTCGGCATCGTCCTTGGAGACGGTCTTGGCCGGGATGCGCGCCATCGTCGCGACCGCCGCCTCGATCTCCTTGACGCCGATCGTCTTCTTGCGCTTGGCCTCGGTCACCAGAATCTGCGAGGCGCCGGTCTCGTCGATCACGTCGATCGCCTTGTCCGGCAGCTTGCGGTCATGGATGTAGCGCGCCGAGAGCTCCACCGCCGCCTTGATGGCGTCGTTGGTGTAGCGCAGCTTGTGGAACTCCTCGAAATAGGGCTTCAGCCCCTTCAGGATCTCGATCGTGTCCGGGATCGACGGCTCGTTGACGTCGATCTTCTGGAAGCGCCGGACCAGCGCCCGGTCCTTCTCGAAATACTGGCGGTATTCCTTGTAGGTGGTCGAGCCGATGCAGCGCAGCGAGCCCGAGGCCAGCGCCGGCTTCAGCAGGTTCGAGGCGTCCATCGCCCCGCCCGAGGTCGCACCGGCGCCGATCACCGTATGGATCTCGTCGATGAACATGATCGCCTTCGGGTGCTGCTCGATCTCCTTCATCACCTGCTTGAGGCGTTCCTCGAAATCGCCGCGATAGCGCGTGCCGGCGAGCAGCGTGCCCATGTCGAGCGAGAACACGGTCGCGTCCTCGAGCACCTCGGGCACCTCGCCGCGGATGATCTTCAGCGCCAGGCCCTCGGCGATCGCGGTCTTGCCGACACCGGGCTCGCCGACCAGCAGCGGATTGTTCTTCTGCCGGCGGCAGAGGATCTGGATGGTGCGCTGGACCTCGGCCTCGCGGCCGATCAGCGGGTCGATGCGCCCGTCGCGTGCCTTGCGGTTGAGGTTGACGCAATAGGCCTCGAGCGCGCTTTCCTTCTTCTTCTTGTCCTTGTCGCCGTCATTGCCGGAATCGGAGCGCTGCTCGCGCTGCTGCTCCGGCTCCTCGTCGGTGCCGCGCACGGCGCGCGTCTCGCTGGCGCCAGGGCGCTTGGCGATGCCATGGCTGATGTAGTTGACCGCGTCGTAACGGGTCATGTCCTGCTCCTGCAGGAAATAGGCAGCGTGGCTCTCGCGCTCGGCGAACATCGCGACGAGCACATTGGCGCCGGTGACCTCCTCGCGGCCCGAGGACTGGACATGGATCACCGCGCGCTGGATCACGCGCTGGAAGCCGGCGGTCGGCTTGGAATCGTCGCGTCCGTCAGTGACGAGATTGGTCAACTCCGCGTCGATGTAATCGACGAGATTGCGTCGCAGCGTGTCGAGATCGACGCTGCACGCCCGCATCACCGCGGCGGCGTCCTGGTCGTCGACCAGAGCCAGGAGCAGGTGCTCCAGCGTTGCGTATTCGTGATGGCGTTCATTGGCGAGCGCGAGGGCCCGGTGAAGCGCCTGTTCGAGGCTGCGCGAGAAGCTCGGCACGGTCAGCGCTCCTGATCCAGTTCTCGGGACATGGTGGCGTTCAAGATCACTTTTTCTCCATCACGCATTGCAGCGGATGCATGTGCTTGCGGGCGAGGTCCATCACCAGCGTCACCTTGGTCTCGGCGACCTCGTAGGTGAAGACGCCGCATTCGCCGACACCGTTCTGATGGACATGCATCATGATCCGCGTGGCTTCGGCCCGGTCCTTGTTGAAGAACCGCTCCAGCACGTGAACCACGAACTCCATGGGAGTGTAGTCGTCATTCAGAATGAGGACGCGGTAGAGATTGGGCTTGCGGGTGCGCGTCCGGGTCAGCACCGCAGCGCCGGTGCCGCTGCCGTCGCGGCCGCCATCGACAGGTGCGGAAGGCGGGCGCGGCCTGCTGGCCAGCCGAGTCGCAGACCGGCCGAGGCGTTCCGCCGGCATCATACCGGCCAGGATATCGGTTTCGATCGGCATGGTGGCTGTTTGGCTCAAGGGTTCTCTTCCGGCGCTAGACCCCAAGATAGTGCGTCGTCCGTGAATTTACAGGCGTCGCGCCGGCTTCGCCAGCCCGTTCCCGCCACGGGCCACAACGAAGTGCCGATTCCAAGGCAGCGAACATGAAAAGCCCGGCCAGGCTCGCCGCAACGAGCCGGCCGGGTTTGAAGACATGGGCCGGACGCCGGAGCCGCGCGCTGGCGGCGAGCACTCAGGTACGCCAGCGCAGCCTTTCGGGAACCAGCGTGTTGCTGAAGGCCTTTCCCTCGTGCCGGGCGGCGGCATAGTCCCGCTTCAGGCGGAAATACCATTGCGCCAGCCGGTCGGCCTGCCCGAGCAGCAGCATGGTCGGCTTCCGCTCGAGCCCCTGCTGGGCGAGCTCCAGAATCCGCTGGTCCTGCCGCAGGAAGGCCCGCCCCACCCATCTGATCAGCGGCGAAAGCGGCATGAGCTGCGGCAGGTCCGACAGCAGCACATTGGTGAACAGCGTCCGGCGCGCATCGATCGGGGTCGCGAAGGTGGCGTTGATGATCGAACGATCGCCGATGCGGATGCGCTCGATCCGTTGTCCGGGCAGCAGGAAGTCGACCTCGGTCTGCGGCCGGCCGAGCAGGCGATAGCCGCGCGAGTTCGTCGAGGCCTGATGCGCCGTCATGCGGAAGCCGAAGGGCAGCGGCTCGAAATCCTTGACCTTCTCCCGCGCCGTCGCGGTCGGCCGCCACCACCATGAGTTATGGACATAGCCGACATGACCGGGGTCGATCAGGCTGAGCACGCACAGATCGTAGGAGGCGTCGACCAGGACGGAGACAGCCGCCCGGCAGCGCGTCGCGCCCGCCAGGGTCAGGGCCGGCACGGGCGGCGCCGCGGCCACCTCCGCGCCCATGTAGAGCCAGATGATGCCGTCGCTCTCGCGGACCGGAAACGCTCCGACCTTGACCTGGCCGGGGTCCGCGACATCGCCGTCGACCAGCGTCGGCATCGCCTGGCAGCGGCCATCGCCCCCGAAGCGCCAGCCATGGAAGGGACAGGTGATGGCGTCTCCGTCGAACCGTCCTTCCGAGAGCGGCGCGCCGCGATGCGGGCAACGGTCGCGCAGCGCGAAGAGGCGGCCCGTCTTCATGCGGCCGAGCACGATCTGCTCGCCGAGGACGGTGATGCTCGTCATCGCGCCCGGCGCGAGGCTGCCGGTGCTCTTGACGCAATACCACGCCTCGCGCGGCGGCTCGCGGAACTCGCTGGCGGCGGGCGCTTCCGCCGCACTGGCCGTGCCGGCTGTCGTCGTCGAACTGGTCATTGCGGCTCAAGCTCCGGCCGCGGCTTGCTGAGCGCCGCGCGGGCCGCAACCAGCCGCTCGCCAGTTGCAGGAACATTGCAGAAAAACGGCTTCCGGCCCGAATGGGGCAGCCAGAACGCAAAGAAGCCCGGCCAGAGGGCCGGGCTTCTCAAATTCGTCGGATCAGGCTGCGGTCAGCGCGAGCACCGACCGCTTGCTAAATCACTTGGCCGGGGTCGGGACCGACTTGGCGACGATGCCTTCGAACGGCTTGTAGGCGTCCTTGGCGATGGCCGAGAAGAGCTCGCCCATCTTGGTGACCTGGGCGACATAGCCCTCGAAAGCGGTCTTGACGTAGTCGCTCTGGATCTCGATGGCCTTGTCGAGCGTCTTGACGCCGGCAAGCTTCTCGATCGTAGCCGTGCCGGCCTCGAACGACTTCTTGGCATAGTCGGTGGCCTCGACGGCGAGCGTCTGGACGCCCTTCGAGGTGGCGCCGAACGACTTCAGGGCAGCGTCGACGTTCTCTTTGGAGGCCTTCTGGATGGTCTCGAACTGCTGGATCATTTTTCCCACAGCGCCTCGGGGGGCGCCGCCTCTTGCTGGCGAGCCTTGCGGCCCAGGTTCCTCGCCCCAAGGTCGGATGAAACGCTCATCACCGGGGACCGCCTCTATATTGTGCAGCGCAACATAAAAGTCAAGGACACGTTGCAATGCATCAAATGCAAAGCCGCCCGGCCTGTCGAGGGAATGGTTCGCAGCGATACAGAGCGGCTATCGTCAGGCTTAACACCTCCGTAACCGCATCGCTCTAACCTCTCTCAGTGTGTCCTTCCAGCCACGCCGAAGATCGGGCGCAGGTTGGGCGGCAAGTGTCGAGTTGAGGCGAGTTGCATGGCTTCTGGTTGCGTTGGTACCGGGCGCGGACGCTGGTTCGCGTTCATCGGGCTGGTGAGTGTCGCTGCCGTGACCCTGGTCGCGACGGCCTCCCCCGCTGAGGCGGCGCGCAAGAAGCGTCGCCAGGTCAGTGGCGGCTATGCCCCGCCCTATGCCGCGATGGTCGTCGACGCCAAGAGCGGCCGCACGCTGCACGCGGTCAACGAGGATGCGCCGCGCATCCCCGCCTCGATCACCAAGGTGATGACGCTCTATCTGCTGTTCGAGCAGCTCGAGCGCGGCCGGCTGGGCATGGACTCTCCGCTCCGGGTGTCGGCCAACGCCGCCCGCGAGGCGCCGTCGAAGATCGGCTTCGAGCCGGGCGAGACGATCGCCGTCCGGGACGCGATCCTCGCCCTGATCACCAAATCGGCCAATGACGTCGCGACCACCGTCGCCGAGAACGTCGGCGGCTCCGAGGACGAGTTCGCGCGGATGATGACCGCACGCGCCCGCTCGCTCGGCATGAGCCGCACCACCTTCTACAACGCCCATGGCCTGCCGCATGATCCGCCGAACCTGACGACGGCGCGCGACCTGACCATTCTCGCCCGCGCCATCCAGGATCGCTTCCCGCGCTACTATCCGATGTTCGGCACGCGCGTGTTCAACTATGCCGGCGGCGCCTATCGCAACCACAACAAGCTGCTCGGCCGCATCGAGGGCGTGGACGGCATCAAGACCGGCTACACCCGCGCCTCCGGCTTCAACCTGATGACCTCGGCCAAGGCCGATGGCCGTCACGTCGTCTCCGTCGTGCTCGGCGGGCGTTCCGGCGCTTCCCGCGACAAGGTCATGGCCGATCTCGTGGTCGCCGCCCTGCCCCGTGCCACCAGCGGCGGCCGCAGCGCCCCGATGGTCGCCGAGGCTCCCGAGCCGCAGCCGGAGCGCGCCCGCATCGCGGCGCCCGCCGTCGCGCCGGAGCCGCTGGCCCGCCCGGCCGCCATCTCCCAGGCGGCAGTGGCCCAGGCTCCGGAGCCCGCTCCGATGCCGGTGCCGCGCCCGCGCATCGAGCCCGAGCTGCCCGCCGCCGCCCGCGCCTATGCGGCGACGCCGACCACCACCCCGATCGCCCCGCCGCGCCCGATCGCCGCCAGCGCCGGCGGCCAGCCGCTGCAGCTCTCCGGCATGCGTCCGGTCGCCGCCACGACGACGCCGTCCGCCATGCGCTGGTCGATCGGCGCCCCGCCGGCCGACGGCAAGATTCTGCGCCCGCCGGCGAATGTCGACACCACCTCCTCGATCGCCAAGGTCGCCGAGCCGGCGCCCGCCGCCCAGGTCGCGCTGGCCCAGCCCGAGCCGCGCAAGATCGAGGCGCGCCTGCCCGAGCCCGCCAAGGCCGAGCCCGCCAGCCAGATCGCCAAGTCGAGCGAGCCCAGGCCGGCCGAGCGCCGCGTCGAGAAGGCTGCGCCCGCCTCGAAATGGGTGATCCAGCTCGGCGCCACCGACGACGAGACCAAGGCCAAGGACATCCTCGCCCGGGCCCGCGCCAAGGCTTCCGGCCCGCTCGCCGACGCATCGCCCTTCACCGAGAAGGTCGAGGCCCGCGGCGCCACGCTCTACCGCGCCCGCTTCGCCGGCTTCGAGGAGTCCAAGGACGCCGAGAAGGCCTGCGCCCAGCTCAAGCGCGGCGGCTTCGCCTGCTTCGCGACCCGCGGCTGAACGATCAGGGAAGGAACTCAGCCATGTTTCTTCAGCAAGGTATCCTTGGCTTGATTGACGCGGGCGGCAAGGCCGCTGGTACCCCCGGCGTCCGGATGGATACGTTTCATCAGGCCCCGATGGGCCTCGCGAACCGCCTCCTCCCCCGCGCCCGGCTGAAGCCCCAGGATCTCGTAGGCCTCCTGATCCGACATCGTGCCCGGGCGCGCCGTGCTGCCCTGCCCCGCGTCGCGGTGACGATCAGCGTCTTCACGCCAGCCGGGCGCCCGGCGGTCGAGATAAGCCTCTAGCAATCGCGCCCCGTCGGGGTCCGCCGCGAGGCACTCGCGCATCAGCGCACCGAGCTCGGCGAGGCTGAGCTCATCGAGATCGCGGCCGGCGAAACTGCCGGCCTGCACCTTCCCGGTAACGCCGCCGCTGTCATGGTCGAGCTCCATGGCGAGCAGGACCGAGGCCACCTTCGAACGGCCGGCGGATTTCGTGCCGCCCCAGTCCTTGGCCCAGTCGGGCATCTTCAGCCCGCCCGGCCCATAGGCGCTCCAGCCGAGCAGCCAGGCGCCGAGACCGCCCATGAAGATCGCCATGTCGAGGCGCCCGCGCAGCATCATCAGCGCCGCGATGCCGAGCGTCGCCGTGCCGCCGATGACCTTGCCCAGCTTGACCAGCTTCTTCGGGTCGGCTCCGGCGAAGAGCTTCGACAGCCACCAGACCAGGATGACGGCGGCAATGCCGTAAAGCAGCGTCACGATCTGCGGCCCTCCATCGCCGTCAGCAATCCCTGGGCTGCCGGACTGTTGCCCGCCAACCGCAGCAGCGCCTCGCGGCCGCCGCTGGCATAGGCGGCGGCGCCGCGCAGCAATTCGAGCAGCGAGTTCGGCGCATTGGCGTCGAAGCGCGCATGCGCCCCGCCGGTCAGCCGCGCGATCTCGGCGAAGGCGGCACTCGCCGCCGGATCGAAGCCTTCCTGGAAGACGAAGCCGCGCACCCCGCGCAGGCCGAGCTCGCCGGCGAGCGCACAGAGCCGGTCGACCTCCTCCTCCATCGCATCGCCGACATAGACGAAGGCGCGGATCGGCACCCGCCGCTCCTCGTCGCGGATATGGGTCAGCACCCGGCCGATCTGGGTCTGCCCGCCCTGGCAGGCGATGCCGTTCATCAGCCCGGTCAGGCGTCGCGGCTCGCCGATCCAGCCCGAGGCGCGACATTCGGCGAGTCCGCGGAAATAGACGAGCTGGACCGCAAGGCCGCCGGTCCTGTCCGCAACCTCGAACATCCTGCCCTGCAGCGAGCAGGCGAGATCCCAGGTCGGCTGGCGGCTCATCGTGGCGTCGAGCGCGAAGACCAGCCGGCCGGCCTGGCCGGTCGCGAGCGGGGCGAGCTGCTTCGCCGCGCCGAGAAAGCGGTCGATCTCGCCAGGCTTCGAGCGCGCCGCGCCCTCGCTCGGTCGCGTCTCCTTCGCCTTGCCTACTGCCTTGCCGTCTTCGTTCGCCATCGCGCTCGCCGGGATTCGCCTGTCCCGAAGATATTGGCCGCGCCGCCGGCATTTGCTACCCGTCCCGCAGCGCACCTTCCGTTTGGCCAGCTTCGGCCGAACGGTCGAAAGCCGCGCGACGCAATGGATTGGGCATCTCGGCGCGCGAAAGTGATCCCACTTCGCGGACCGGGCCCGGGAGGAACGGCATGGGGCAGGTCGCGGTTTTCGAGTCGGTCAAGGCGATGCGCGCCGCAGTAGCCGGTTGGCACGCCGCTGGCGAGAAGGTCGCGCTGGTGCCGACCATGGGCGCGCTGCACCAGGGCCATATCGCGCTGGTGACCGAGGCGCAGAAGCACGCCAAGCACGTCATCGTCTCGATCTTCGTCAACCCGACGCAGTTCGCGCCGCATGAGGATTTCAAGAAGTATCCGCGGACCTTCGAGGGCGACCGCGCCCAGCTCGAAGCCGTCGGCGCCGATGCGATCTTCTTCCCGCCGGTCGAGGAGATGTATCCGCCGGGCTTCGCGACGCGCATCCTGCTGCTCGGGCCGGCCGCGGTTGGCCTGGACGACCGTTTCCGCCCGACGCATTTCGAAGGTGTCGCAACGGTTTGCTGCAAGCTCTTCACCCAGAGCCGGGCCGATCTCGCCGTCTTCGGCGAAAAGGACTACCAGCAGCTCAAGGTGGTGACCCGCATGGCCGCCGATCTCGATCTCGGCATCCAGATCGTGCCGCTCGCGACCTTCCGCGAGCCCGACGGCCTCGCAATGTCCTCGCGCAACCGCTACCTCTCGCCCGAGGAGCGTGCGCTGGCGCCCCTGCTCCACCGCGTCATGCAGGCGCTGGCGGCACGGCTGCGCAACCGCGATGACCTGTTCCGCGCCGTCGGCGAGGCCCAGAGCGAGATCATCACCGCCGGCTTCGAGCTCGACTATCTCGAGGCGCGCCATGCCGAAACGCTGGCCCCCGTGACCTCGCTCGCCGACGGGCCGATCCGAATCCTGGTCGCGGCCAGGCTGGGCGCGACCAGGCTGATCGACAACATCGCGGTTTAGGCGGCCGCCGTTTTCACCGGAGCCTGACGTTCCGCGTGCAGGCTCTCACGAACTTCGCCTTGGCCGTGACGCCGAGCGAAACGGTCTTCTTGGCCGCATCGTAGGAGGCGTAGCTGCGCTCGCCGGGCTCCGGCGGGTCGTCCAGCCTCGCCAGCGGGAACCACTGGAAGCAGGCCCTGCTGTCGCGGACGCTCTGCGTGCCATCGGCCGCGATCATCACGATCCTGGCCGGGCAGTTCGCAGCCCAGGACTGGGTCGAGCTCGACGAGTTCGCGCCCATGTCGCAGCCGCCCTCGCCGCCGTCGAACAGGATGCTGGCGACGATGGTGGTGTCGCCGTCCCTGAATTCCTTCCAGAGGATGTCGAACGGGCCGTTCTGCCCCGGCTTCAACTCGACCAGCGCGGTCTTGTTGAGAACCGCGATGCGCTCCTTCCAGAAGCCGAAAACCCTGGCCTTTTCGGCGCCCGGCTTGCTGATGCGCAGGATCTGCATCTCGTCCTTGGCCGCTTGGGCGAGACCGGGCCGGGCCAGCCCGACCGAGGCGCAAAGCGCCAGCGCGACCATCGCAAATCTGCTCATCGGATATCCCCGGGATGGGCTTCAAGCCGGTGCAAGTGCGCCGCAAGCCGTCACTGCTTCACGAATGTGCCGATGTCGGCGCGGCATTTGTCGATCTTTCCCGCACGCAGAAAGGCATCGAACAGGCTGCCGCCGCCCTCGGCGACGCCGAGCCCGACCAGGATGCCGCCGAGCGCCGCATCGCGCATGGCCTGCATCTCCTCGGAGCCGGCATTGATGTTGAGGCAAGGCACGAGGTCTTCGGGGCCGGCAAAGGCCGCCACCTTGCGATCGAGCGACTTGATCAGCTGGACCTCGACACCGTCCGGCCGCTTGACGGTCTCGAGATTGCCGATGGCGATGGTGTCGCCCTCGCCGACGGCGCCGAATTCGACCCAGCGCTTCTTGAAGATCCAGCCGGACTGGCGCAGGCGGAGCTGCACCCCCTCCATGCCGGCGCTGCAGACCAATCCGGGAAAGTTGAAATCGGCGAGCCGGCCCTGATTGCCGTGGACGGCGAAGCGCTGGTCGTCGAAGGCGCCGTCGGGATCGGCGGCCTCGGCGGCGGCCTTGCACCGCCTCGGCTTAACCTCGCGCTTCTTGGCCTCGCAGACACCCTTCAGCCTGCTCCAGGCCTCCCTCGGGAGGTTGTCGAGCGGGCGCGGGCATGGGCCCCAGCAGCTCAGGAAAACCCAGGGCGTGCATTGGCTGTTGGCTTCCTGCAACGCCTCGTTCGAGAGGCCGGCATCGTCGTACTCGCGGACGATGCGCTTCTCGACCTTGGTGACGACGTCGTTGACGAAGGGCTCGACCGCGCGCTGATGGCTGGCGATCAGCCTCTGCCTGACCGACGGCCCTCCGAACATCGAGAAGCTCTCCGGTCCCGCGGCCTTGTTCAACGCGTCATCGGTCAGGGAGAATGGCGACAGCGCGGCGCTGTCGGCATCCCCGGCCCGCGCGACCTCCGCGGCCTTCTTTTCGGCTTCGGCCCTGCGGCCGACGAGATAGCCGGCAATGGCTGCGGAGACGTATTTTCGCGCCTCGTCGCGGCACACCTCTTCGGTGGCGTATCCCTTGCCGCGATATTGCTGGCAGAGCTGCCCCTCGGACCTGATCGGCCGGATGTCGAGTGAAACCTGCAGGCGCCCCAGGATCTGGTTCAGCTCGGCGCCCGTGACCGGCGCCTCGTTCTGCCCGGAAGCGGTCTGCGCCCATGCGCCGGTCGCCAGAACCAGCGTCGTCAGAAGTCCGAAGGCAAGTCTCACTCAGGCACCGTCTAGGCTCAGCAGTCGAAGCCGAGGACCTAGAGGGTGGCCGAATAACAAAGCGCTAAACCGGAAGGCCCAATTCGAATACTCCGCTAGAACCGGTAGGACACGCCCGCGATCGGGCCGCTGAAGCTGGTATCGTAGACGAATCCACCGCGCCGGTAGTCGACAGCGAGATGGCGGTAGCCGACCGACATCGCCCAGTTCGCGTTGAAGGCGTAGTCGACGGTCCCGCGCAGCTCCCAGGTCAGCCGCGAGCTGCCGGCGCCGATATCGCCATAGGCGCTCAGGCCGAAGCCGTTGCCCAGCACGGCGTGAACGCGAACGCCGGCCACCGGGTCGATCCAGGTATGGGTGGAGCCCGCCGAAATCGGCAGGATGCCCGCGAGCTGGAGATCGAGGTCGGTGGAGATCGACCAGATCCGTCCGCCCGCCACCAGGTCGGCGGTGAAGGAGCTGCTGTCGTAGAAGCGGTAGAAGCCGGTCATCGTAGCGGTGAACGTCTTCGAGGTCAGCGACGCGCCGGTATATCCGGGCGCGCGCGGGACCACGTCGCCGCTCCGGTCGAGCGATACCGCGACATAGGTCAGGTCCGCCAGAAGGCCCCAGCGACCGTTCCGGTACTCGCCCGCCACCATCGCCGCGAAGTCGAGATTGCGAAGGATGTCCGTGAACGACACGTCGACGTCGACCGTCGGCAGATTTCGACGCGCTCCCAAAGTGCCGCTGAGGCCGGACGCCCAGAAGAACGGCGTCAGGCGAATCTCGACATCGGGAACAGGGATGGGGGCGGGAGCAGGCGGCGGCGCCATGTCGGCGGCGTGAACCGAACCTGCCCAGCCCGTCGCGGCGGCCAGGAGTATTGCAGCAATACGTGACATCGAACGCGCCCCCGTCGTTTCGTCTGCCTATTCAGTTAGGTCGATATCGGCGTCTTCTCGGCTCAGGCATCTTCAGTACCGACGCTCGGCCGGCTTTCCCGGCTCTCACTTTGAGATCGAGACCGCTTTATCGATCAGCTTGCGGTGCAAGCTGATCGGAACGGCATCTAGCGCGGGCACACGTCCCAGAAGCCCTGGGTGCGCTGCGGGTCGGTATAGAACCAGCAATAGCCCGGCGCCGGCGCCGGCGAGGTCGCATAGGCCGTGGCAGCCGCCGCCGCGACGAAGCCGACGGCAGCGCCGGAAACGACTGCCATTCCCGGATGCCACCAATAGTTGTTCGGCCGCACCCAGGCGGCACCGGTCCGGCCTGCGACCACATTGCCGCGCGGGCCACGGGCGACATAGCCCCTGCCGGCGACGGCTCCCGCCGGGCCGCGCGCGGCATAACCCCGCCCGGCGACGACACCGCCCCTGGGCCCGACCGCGACCCCACGCCTGGCGACCCCGCCGCGATACTGGGCGAACTCCACGACCTCGGGCACAGCGATCGTCGATGCAGGAACAACCGGCGCCGCCGAAGCCTCGAAGGACGCGGCGAGAGAGAGGATCGCAGCGGCCGACAGCACATGAATGGACTTCATGGTATTCGCTCCCTTATCCGCGTCGCCGTTTCTTGAAGGCTCGCGCTCGGAGCCTCCCGCGTCCCCCGGCGCAAGTCAAACGCTGAATTGCCGTTCAGTCATTGCTCACGGTATCGCGCGAATGCCAGCCGGCTACCGTGCTGCGAAGCAATTGCGCGCTCTCGGGCCTAGAGCAGCCCGAGTTCCGCGAGTTCGCGCCGCATCTGCTCTGGCATGGCGCCGAGATCGCCGCTGCGGCCATCGATGTCGCGCGGCGCGTCCTTGTCCTGCAGGTAGCGCCAGCCTTGAAATGGCCGGTACGGCCTGGGCTCGACCGGCACGACCACCGGCTCCATCACGAGATGGCAGCGGCCGATTCCCTCCCCGTCGGTGAAGGGCCGGATGTCGATCAGCCGCTGGCGGGCGCTGAGCTGGCCCTTGATCACCCAGTAGAGCGAACCGCCGGAGACGATCTCCTCGATGCGCTTCGGCACCATGCGGGTGGTGTGCAGCTGTTCGGCCGGCTCGCCCCGGGCGCGGCGCTGCGCCTGCCGCTCGGCGATCCATTCCTCGAGATCGCTGATCGATTCGGCGCCGACGCAGAGTTTGAGCAGATGAAGCGGCATGGTCCTGCAGCCTAGTCCCGCAGGAAGCGGCGGGCCAGCCACGGCGCGCCTTCTCCACAGCCCCCGCGCTGGAGCATGTTGCCGCGGCCGGGCCAGTGCTACCGGCCGGCGAGCGGTGCCTCAGCGGCGATGCGCCAGGATGTTGACCAGCTTGCCGAACGGGTCGCGCACGAAGAAGCGCCGCACGCCCCACTCCTCGTCGGCCGGCCCGTATTCCACTGCGATCCCGGCCGCGAGCACACGCTTGTGCGCCATGTCGAGATCGTCGACCTCGACCGAGATGTCCGGCACCGGCGCACCGGCGCCGCCCTGTCTGGCGAAGCTGACCTGCGGCGCCGAATTGCCCTCCGCCGCGTAGGTCACGATCCAGCCATGGTCCATCACCCGCTTCAGGCCGAGGATCTCGCCATAGAATTGGCGCGCCCGCTCAGGATCCTCGGTTGCAATATTCGCCACGATCCGATTCACGATCATCCTGTCCTCCCTCTCCCGATTTCGGAGCTTCTTGATGCAAGGACTCGCAGGCAAGGCCATTCTCGTCACCGGTTCCTCGGCCGGAATCGGCCACGCAATGGCGCGGCGGCTCCTCGCCGAGGGCGCGAGGGTCCTGATCCATGGCCGCGAGGAGAGCGAGGTCAAGGCCGCCTGCAGCAAGCTCGGCACCGGCTGCCACGGGGTCGCCGGCGACCTTGCCGAGCCGGCGACGGCGCAGGTGCTGGTCGACGCGACGCGGCAGGCCTTCGGCCGCATCGACGGGCTCGTCAACAATGCCGGCATCTATCCGCGCGGCGTCATCGGCGAGAGCACCGCGGCCTTCTTCGACCATGTCTTCGCCATCAACACCCGCGCGCCCCTGCTCTGCGCCGAGGCCGCGATCCGCGCCTTCCGCCTGCAGAAGTCGGGCGGCGCCATCGTCACCGTCGGCTCGATCAATGCGCTTTGCGGCCAGTCCGACCTCACGGTCTATTCGATGTCCAAGGGGGCGCTGACCACGATGACGCGCAATCTCGCCGACGCGCTCGGCAGCGAGCGGATCCGCGTCAACCAGCTCAATGTCGGCTGGACCTTCACCGCCAATGAGGACTCGACGCAGCAGCGCCATGGTCGAAAAGCCGGCTGGGAAAAGGACGTCTCCGCCCTGTTCGCACCGACCGGCCGGCTGATGCAGCCCGAGGAAATCGCCGCCCATACCGCCTTCTGGCTCTCGGATGACAGCGCCCCGGTCTCCGGCCAGATCTACGAGGCCGAGCAATACCCGCTGATCGGCCGCAACCGGTCGCAGATGAGCTGAGCCGTGACCGTACAGCCCGCAGAATACGCGCCCTGGCTGGCGCGCTGGGGACTCGTCCCCGATGGCGCGCCGATCACCACGCATTCCAGCCGCCTGCTGCCGGTCCGGCGCGGCGAAGAGCCGGCCATGCTGAAGCTGCCGGACTCGCCCGACGAGCGCCTCGGCTACCTGCCGCTGGAATACTGGAACGGCGACGGCGCCGCCCGCCTGCTCGCCCGCTCCGACTCGGGCGATGCCATGCTGATCGAGCGCGCCACCGGCCCGCGCTCGCTTTCGGCCATGGCCCGCAGCGGCGCGGAGGGCGACGATGAGGCGACCGCGATCCTCTGCGACGCCATCGCCGCCCTGCAGCAGCCGCGCGGCCCGGCGCCGTCGGGCCTGATCGCGCTCGAAACCTGGTTCGCGGAGCTGTTCCCGATGGCGCGGGAGCGCGGCGGCATCCTCGCCCGCTCGGCTGCGTCAGCCGCGGAGCTGCTCGCGGCGCAACGCGAGATCCTGCCTCTGCACGCCGACCTGCACCATGACAATGTGCTCGATTTCGGCGCGCGCGGCTGGCTCGCCATCGACCCGAAATGCGTCATCGGCGACCGCGCCTTCGAATACACCGTCCTGTTCTGCGATCCCGACCTCGCCGATCCCGAGCCGCCGGTCGCCACCCTGCCCGGCCGTTTCGAGCGCCGGCTGGAGATCGTGCTGGCGAAGTCCGGGCTGGAGCGCGAGCGCCTGCTGAAATGGATTCTGGCCTGGTGCGGACTCTCGGCCGTCTGGTTCCTCGGTGACGAGGACCCGCTGGCGGAGGTCAATTTTGCCGTGGCGGAGCGGGCGATCGTCGCGCTGGATGCGGGTTAGCACCGTCGCTCCGCGCGCCGCGCCGAGCATATTGGCGCGGGATCCCCTCTCCTGAAAGGAGAGGGGTAGGGGTGAGGTGTTCAGATCGGAAACGTTGGCGTGAACCCAACCGCGCGGTCATGCCCCGCGGAACTGGTCAGACGGCCTACACCTCACCCTGCCCTCTCCTTACAGGAGAGGGTTCCCCGCGCCTCTTCCGGCAGCGGTGAGTGCGCTCACTCCCCGAGCACGACCACCTTCGCGCCTTCCGCCACCTGCGCGCCCGGCTCGGCGCCGAGCTCGGTGACGGTGCCGTCACGCGGGGCGGTCAGCACGTGCTCCATCTTCATCGCCTCAACGATGGCGAGGCGCTGGCCCTTCACCACCGCTTCGCCCGCCCGAACGAAGAGCGCGATCAGCTTGCCGTGCATCGGCGCCTTGATCACGCCGCCCGAACCGCCGACCGCGTCGAGATCGACGCTGAACGGGTCGAACAGCGCGACCGCCGTCTGCCGGCCGCGATGCAAGGCGAGATAGGTGCCGCCCTCGGCCCGAGCCAAGGTCACCTCATGCTCTCCCTCTGGCAACGGGTGGCCCGGCAGCGAGACGCGAGCATCGTCGCCGCTCCACTCGATCTTGGCCTCGATGCGCTCGCCATCGACCAGCAGGGGCAGGCCGAGCGCCGGGCGCGGCATCAGCGAGAAAGCGTCCGGATCCAACCAGGGCGAGCGCGCCTCGCCCTCGGCCCGGACCGCCGCGGCCTCTAGCCCGGCGAGTTGGCGCTCCTCCTCGAGCTGCAGCGCCGCGGCCGCCACCGCCGCGGCATCGAGCGGCTGCGGCTCGGCTCCCAGCGCCGCGATGTTGCGGTCGATGAAGCCGGTGTCGAACGGCCCCTTCCGGAAACCCTCCGCCTCGGCGAGCTTCTTCAGGAAGGCGAGATTGGTGCGCGGGCCGGCGACGATGGTCTCGCCGAGCGCGAAGGCAAGGTGGTCGAGCGCCTCGTCGCGGGTGCGGCCATAGGCGATCACCTTGGCGATCATTGGATCGTAGAACGGCGTCACGGAATCGCCCGCCTCGACGCCGGTGTCGATGCGGATGTCCTCGCTCTGCGGGAATTGCAGCGCCCAGAGCTTGCCGGTCGAGGGCAGGAAGCCCTTTTCCGGGTCCTCGGCATAAAGCCGCGCCTCGACAGCATGGCCTTCCGCGCGCACATCCTCTTGCGCGAAGCCGAGCGGCTCGCCGGCTGCGACCTTGAGCTGGAGCTCGACGAGATCGAGCCCGGTGATCGCCTCGGTAACGGGATGCTCGACCTGGAGACGGGTGTTCATCTCCATGAAGTAGAAGCGGTCGGCCTTCAGCCCGTCGCGGCCATCGGCGATGAACTCGACCGTGCCGGCCCCGACATAGCCGACCGCCTTCGCCGCCTCCGTCGCCGCTCTGCCCATGGCGGCGCGCACCTCCGGCGTCATGCCCGGCGCAGGGGCTTCCTCGATCACCTTCTGGTGGCGGCGCTGCAGCGAGCAATCGCGCTCATAGAGATGGACGACATTGCCATGGCTGTCGCCGAAGACCTGGATTTCGACATGGCGCGGCGAGAGCACGTATTTCTCGACCAGCACCCGCGCATCGCCGAAGGCGTTCTTGCCCTCGCGCTGGGCGCTGGAGAGCGCATCGGCGAAGTCCTCGGGCCGGTCGACCTTCTTCATGCCCTTGCCGCCGCCGCCGGCGACCGCCTTGATCAGCACGGGATAGCCGATGCGCTCGGCTTCCTTGGCGAGGAAATCGACGCCCTGCTCGGCGCCGTGATAGCCCGGCACGACCGGAACATTCGCCTTCTCGACCAGCGCCTTGGCCGCGTCCTTCAGGCCCATGGCCCGGATCGCCGAGGCCGGAGGGCCGACGAAGACGATGCCGGCGGCGGCGCAGGCATCGGCGAAATCGGCGTTCTCGGAAAGGAAGCCATAGCCCGGATGGATGCAGGCCGCGCCGGCTTCCTTGGCGACCGCGAGGATCTTGTCGGCGTCGAGATAGCTCTCGCGCGCCGGCGCCGGGCCGATCCGATAGGCCTCGTCCGCCATCTCGACGAACAGCGCCTCGGCATCGGCGTCGGAGTAGACCGCGATGGTGCGCAGGCCGAGCCGCTTGGCGGTGCGGATCACCCGGCAGGCGATCTCCCCGCGATTGGCGATCAGGATGGAGGGCAGTTTTGCGGCAATCGACATGTCGGCTTCCTCGGGCGCAATCCGCGAGCGGTGACGCCTGTTATAGCCGACCCAAGGCCCGTGTCTGCGCCATGTTGCGCAGGGTGCGGATGGGCGCTTGCACCGGAACCTCACCGTCATTGCGAGCGCAGCGAAGCAATCCAGGAGCCCTTGCTCTGCCGCCCCTGGATTGCTTCGTCGGCTGAGGCCTCATCGCAATGACGGGAAGCGCCGCGTTCATGGGATCGGCACCTTTAGGCCAGCAGGCGCAGCCTCCGCCCGAGCTTCAGCGTCAGCGTCGTCCCGACGAGCAGCCCGATGCCGAAGACCCAGCCTGAGACCGCGCCGGCCGAAATGCCGGAGAGCAGCGTGCCGACCGTGCAGCCGAGCCCGATCACCGTGCCCCAGCCGAGCAGCGCCCCGCCGATCAGCCCGCGCAGCACATGGCCGCCATCGGGCCGCTTCGGCTTGAACTCGCCGGCGGCCAGCGCGGCGGCAAAGGCCGAGGCGACGATGCCGGCGATGAACAGGCCGTTCGGGGTCAGCAGTGCGTCGCGGATCGCGGTGGCGCAGCCACGGAAGCTGTCGAGCCCTTCGAGCCGGGAAGGCAGCAGCTCAAAATGCGTCGCAAGCTGGCGCGAACGCGAACCGATCTCGGCGGTGACGCCGAGCGGCGACAGGCGCAGATAGGCGGCGATGCCGATCAGCCCGACGAAGAGCCCGCCGAGCCAGGCGGGCCAGCGCCGCAGGAAGATCGCGGCCAGCGGGTCGGTGACGGCATGCTGAGCGGCGGGGGCCGGAGCGGGGCGACCCGTGCGCAGCAGCCAGTAGGCCAGCCCGGCGAGCACCGCGAGCCCGGCGATCAGCGCGCCGCCATAGCCGAGCTGGCGCGGCAGCCACAGTACCGGCGATTCCGAGATCGCGCCGAGATAGAGCGGGTTCCAACTCAGGAAGCCGAGGATGAAGCCGCCGACCGCACCGATCAGCGCGAAGGGCGAGGTCGGCGAGCCCTCCCCCAGCCGATAGAGATGGGCGCTGATGCAGGAGCCGGAGATCGCCATGCCGGCACCGAAGGCGAGGCCCGCCAGCAGCAGTGCCGGACCGACAGGGCCGATATGCGCGGTCGGCGGCAGGCGCGTCCCCGACGGATCGGGCAGCCAGGCACCGTAGATCAGCGTGTAGCCGACGAGCCCGACCGCGAGTGCAGCGACGATGCCGAGCAGCCCCTGCGGGTCGCGCCGGTCGAGCCAGTCCTTCCAGATGCAGAAGAAGCAGAAGCGCGAGCGCTGCAGCACGAAGCCGAAGGCGACGCCGAGGATCAGCGAGAGCTGAAGCTGCGTCGCCGGCTCGGCATGGCGGCCGACGAAGTGGATCGCCGCGGCAAGGCCGATCAGGACGGCGGCCGCAAAGAAAAGGCGCAGCGGCGGAAGCGTGCTCGCCTCCGCCGCCCCGCTCTGCCGGCGCGCCTGCTCATAGTCGAGCGCGCCGCCATCGTCGGAAATACTCATGGCTCTGGAGCGCCGCCGCTTACTTGCCGGTCCAGACCGTGCCGGCCGGGTTGCTGATCGGCAGGCCGACGACATTGCCGTATTCGGTCCACGAGCCGTCATAGTTGGCGACCTGGTAGCCGAGCACGCGCGAGAGGATGAACCAGGTATGGCTCGAGCGCTCGCCGATACGGCAGGTGGTGATCACCGGCTTCGAACCGTCGATGCCGGCCTCGGCATAGAGCTTCTTCAGCTCCTCGACCGGCTTGATCGTGCCGTCGGCCTGGTTGACCGCCCGCGCCCAGGCGACATTGACCGAGCCCGGGATATGGCCGGCGCGCAGCGCCAGTTCCTGGAAGCCGGCCGGCGCGATGACCTTGCCGGAGAACTCGTCGGGCGAGCGGATGTCGAGGATGCGGGCGTCGGACTTCTTCTCGACGGTGGCGACGACATCGGTCAGGCGGGCGCGCAGCTTGCGGTTCGGCTCCGCGACGGTGAAGGCCGAGGCCTTGACGGCGACGGGGTTGGTCGCGACCGGGCGCTTCTCCAGTTCCCACTTCTTGCGGCCGCCATCGAGCAGTTTCACATTGTCGCGCAGGCCGTAAATGTCGAACACCCAGGCGCCCCAGGCGGCGAACCAGTTGTTGCTGTCGCCGTAGAGGACGACGGTCGTGTCCTTGTCGACGCCGAGCTTGCGGGCGAGCGCCTGGAACTTCTCCGGGCTGGCGATGTCGCGCGAGACTGTCTCGACCAGGTCGGTGTGCCAGACGACGTTCTGGGCGCCCGGGATATGGCCGCGCTCATAGACGCCCGACTCGACGCTGACCTCGACGATGCGGACCTTGGGATCGCTCAGGCTCTTCTCGAGCCACTCGGTGGTGACGAGCGGCCCCGACTGGGCGAAGGCGGCGGTGCTGGCCAAGAGGCCCGCGGCCAGCGCCAGGGCGCCGCGGCGAAGAAGGGAAATCACGGACATTCTCGGCTCCTTGCTGCCGACCAGCCGGGTTTCGCGGGCTGGATCGGCGTGAAATCGGAGCCGCCATGATTTCGCCACACCCCGCCCAAGAGAAGCCGGACAGGATTTTTTTGTTTGCTATCAAGGCGGAAGAAGGCAGTCGTACGACCTTGGTAGCGGCAGAAGATTATTCTCCCGCCGCCGTTTTTGCCTGCGAGGCCGGTGCCTTGACCGAGCGCCAGATCGCCCATGTCGCCTGGAAGCAGAGGCCGGCGACGACGAGGTCGAGCAGGTATTCCGGCCAGCGCACCGGCGCGAGCCTTGCCGCAAGCCCGACCAGCGCGAAGCCGGTGGTCGAGATCGTGTCGTTGCGGCTCGAAAGCCAGGTCGCCTTGATCACAGGGTTGGGTTCGCGCCGGAAGCGCCAGAGCGCGAGCACGATCAGATAGGCGATCAGGATCGCGCTTCCCGCCGAGAAGCCGAGCGTGAAGAGCTCGATCGGCCGGGGCCGCAGGATCTTGTCCCAGAGATCATAGAGCGTGTGCAGGCCGGCGACCGCCATCACCGCGCCGATGCCGAGCGCCGCGAGCTTCTCCGCCCGCCCGTCGCGGCCGAAGACCAGCGCCGCGATGCCGTAGAGCGCGACGTCGTAGACCCAGTCGACGCCGTCCTTGAGCAGCTGGCTGTTGCCGATGGCGAGCGCCCAGGCGACGACGAGGGCCGCGAAGATCAGGATGCCAAGCGCGATCGCCCAGATCGTCAGCCGATAGGCCCGCTCCACACTGGGAGCGACGGGGGCAGCATGACCGGGCTTGCCCTGATTGCGAGCGCCCTCCCCGTCATGCCCGGGCCTGTCCCGGGCATCCACGTCGTCATCGCGTTCCGATGCATCGAAAGCCGACATGCGAGGCGCTCCCGAGCCACCTCGCCCAGTGTCGCGGAAAATCCGCCCCTCGCAAGACGTGGATGGTCGGCACGAGGCCGACCATGACGACAGCGGATCGGTCAAGCAGCCTCAGCCACGCCCGACGAGCGGGGCCTTGGTCGCCATCACGGTGACGAAGAGGATGTTGGCCTCGAGCGGCAGGCCGGCCATGTGCAGCACGGTCGTCGCGACATGGTCGACATCCATCACCGGCTCGACCTTGATCGAGCCGTCCGGCTGCGGCACGCCGGTGGTCATCTTCTTGGCCATCTCGGTCAGCGCATTGCCGATGTCGACCTGGCCGACGGCGATGTCGTACTTCCGCCCGTCGAGCGAGGCGGTCTTGGTCAGGCCGGAGATCGCGTGCTTGGTCGCGGTGTAGGCGGCCGAGTTCGGCCGCGGCACCTGCGCCGAGATCGAGCCGTTGTTGATGATGCGCCCGCCGCGCGGCTCCTGCGACTTCATCGCCTTGAAGGCTTCCTGCGTGCACAGGAACGGGCCGGTCAGGTTGGTGTCGACCACCTTCTGCCAGTCCTCCAGCGACAGGTCCTCGAGCAGCACGCCGCCAGGCGCATTGACGCCGGCATTGTTGAACAGCACGTCGACGCGGCCGAACTTCTCCTTGGTCTTGGCGAAGAGCGCCTCGACGGACTTCTTGTCGGTCACGTCGGTCGAGACCGCGAGCGCCTGCGCGGCCGGCACGCCCGAGAGCTTGATCGTCTCTTCCAGCGCATCAGTGCGGCGCCCGGCGAGCACCGTGCGGTAGCCGTCCTTCAGGAAGGCGATGGCGACGGCCCGGCCGACGCCGGAACCGGCACCGGTGATGATGGCGACCTTGTTGTGCCCAGACATGCGTATCCTCGCGTTTCCCGTGTTTTCAACCGTTTCAGGCGGCAGGACCATAGCAGCGTATGCAGTATGCGGAACTGCTTTTCCAGCAGACCGGCTCCGCCCTTTCTCTTGCCTGACGCTACGTCTGCCTTACTCTTCTAGCGAGGGAGGAAGTGTCATGACCAGCCTGAGCCGCCGCGGTTTCATCGCAGCCGGAGCCGCGAGCCTTGCCGCGCCGGCGCTCGCCCAGCAACCGGGCCACGAGCATCATGGTGGCCATTACGAGCGGCTGAACCAGCCCGGCCGCATCCCGAAGCCGGCCTTGGCGGACTCGCAGAACGTCTTCGATTCACCCGCGCCGAAGGCTGCCAATCCCGGCCGCTGGCAGCCTAAGGCGCTGCTGCCGCTGCCCCGTTCGGAAATGGCCTGGGCGGCCGCGCATGACGATCGCATGCACATCGTCGGCGGCTATGGCGAGCAGCGCACCGACCGGCCCTATCACCACGTCTACGACCCGAAGGCCGACAAATGGAGCGACGGCGCCCCCCTGCCGCAGGGCGCCAACCATGTCGGCGTCGCCTTCCTCGACGGCAGGCTCTACGCCATCGGCGGCTTCCTCGAGCAGAACCGGAAGCCGCATCCGCGCTGCTTCGTCTACGATCCCAAGACCGACAAATGGGCCGAGATCGCGCCCCTGCCCCGCCCGGTCGGCTCGGCCGCCATCGTCGGGCTGAACGGCCTGCTGTATGCGATCGGCGGCGCGATCGGCGACACCACCGACACCAAGACCTCGGTCAACTGGCACCGCGTCTACGATCCCAAGACCGATAAGTGGAGCGAGCGGACGCCGATGCCGACGGCACGCGACCACACCGGCACGCTGGCCATCGGCAATCTGATCCACGTCATCGGCGGGCGGGTCGATTCCTTCCACACCAATTCCAACCTGCACCACGCCTATGATCCGGCGACCGACAAATGGGCGCCGCGCAACCCGCTGCCCACCGCCCGCTCCGGCCATGGCGCCGTGCTCTATCGCGGAAAAGTCTTCGTGATGGGCGGCGAAGGCACCAACCGCGTCTTCGGCCAGATGGAAGCCTATGACCCCGCCAGCGACGGCTGGGAGCAGTACGCCCCGATGCTGACCCCGCGCCACGGCCTCGGCGCAGCCCTGGTCGGCGACGCGATCCATGTCGCCGGCGGCGGCCCGGTGATGGGCGGCGGCGTCCAGAGCGCGATCCACGAGGCGTTCGTTCTGGGGTGAGTATGCACGCCCGTCATTGCGAGGAGCAAAGCGACGAAGCAATCTCGGGGGGCGTAGAGCACTGCTCCCCCTGGATTGCTTCGCTATCGCTCGCAATGACGGCTCAGTCCGATCGAAAAACGCTCTAGTGGCGCGACCATAGTCATCCCGGACGGAGCGAAGCGGAGATCCGGGATCCATTCCGGAGCCTTTCCGATCGAAGCTCGGGCATGGGTCCCGGGTCTCCTTGCAGTCGCCCGGGACGATCTGCGTTTCTTCCGGTCAGGCAGCGAGGCTCACGCCGCCCGCCGCCCCGCAACCGGTGTCACGTTCTGGTTCATGCGGAACAGGTTCGACGGGTCGTAGCGACGCTTCAGCTCGGCGAGGCGCTGGTAGCTCGCGCCATAGGCCTCCCGGACGCGGTCGCCTTCGTCGGCAGGCATGAAGTTGATATAGGCGGTGCCGACCGAATAAGGCTTTGCGGCTTCGAAGAGTTCCCGCGCCCAGCCGATGCACTTCTGGTCGTCGCTCTTCTCGCGCCAGCGCGCATGCACGTTCATCACGAAATGCGAGCTGCGCTGCGGGAACGCCGTCGCGTCCTTCGCCACCCGCCCGGCCGCGCCGCCGACATGCGCGATGAAGACCTCGCATTCCGGGCCGGGCAGACGGCCGATGGCGCCGGTCAGGAGCCCGATCGTCGCGTCCGAGAGCTCGGCGAAGTCGTGGCTCTTCCAGTAGTTGCGGGCGCCGGGCGCGAGCAGCGGATCGAAGGCCTGCTGCCAGCCGGTGAACGGGTGCGGGCTCACCACGTCCGCGATCGGCTTGCCGATCGAACGCAGCCGGGCGGTCGCCTTCTCGCCCTCGGCCATGTCGCCACACCAGCACATGGCGAGGATCAGCACCTCCTTGCCGTGCCACTCCGCCGGCAGGAACGGCAGCGGCGGCGCCTGCCGCATCACCGCCCAGCAGGTCAGCTCATCCGGCGAGACCTCTAGCGCCTGGCGATAGGCCTTCAGCACCGACTCCGCCGCGCTCAGGGGATGCACGACGAGGCCGGAGAACACCTCGTTTCCGAGCTTGTGCAGCCGGAACACGAAGCCCGTCACCACCCCGAAATTGCCGCCGCCGCCGCGCAGCGCCCAGAACAGCTCCGGATTCTCCGTCTCGCTGGCGCGCCGGAGCTCGCCATCGGCGGTCACAACCTCGACCGACTCCAGATTGTCCAAGGTCAGGCCGAGCTTCCGCGTGAGCCAGCCGAAGCCGCCGCCGAGCGTCAACCCGGCGATGCCGGTGGTCGAGTTGATGCCGGTCGGCACCACCAGCCCGAAGGCCTGCGTTTCCCGGTCGAGATCGGCGAGCGTCGCGCCGGGTGCGACCCAGGCACGCTGCGCAGCGGCATCGACGCGGATCGACTTCATCTGCGAAAGGTCGATCATCAGACCGCCATCGCAGACCGCGTTTCCAGCGATGCCATGGCCGCCGCCCCGCACCGAAACCAGCAATTCGTTGTCGCGCGCGAAGCGGACGGCGCCGACGACATCGCCGACGTCGGCACAGCGGATGATCAGGCCGGGCCGGCGATCGACCATGCCGTTCCAGATCGCGCGCGCCTCGTCATAGCCCGCATCTCTTTCGTCCAGGACGCTGCCGCGCAGCTGCGAGGCTAGCGCCTCGACCGCCGCGGTCGCGATGCTCTTCTGTCCGGCCGCCAGTGTCGTGAGCTTGTGGGAAGACATAGGCTCTCCTCCCCGTAATGGGTGTTTGCGCCCCCTGCCGCCGAAACCTGCCCCCGTTTCGAACGCCGTTCCGTGACGTAGCTCACAGAGCCGGCGGCGGCCGGGAGCGCGGTTGCAGACGGGTTCACAGGCCCAGGCAGATCGCGGGCGCCGCATGCGCGGGCAACGGCGCCGCCTAAGGCTGAGCGGGCATGGCTCCCTTCAGCCATCCCAGAGCGTGCGCCTTGTCTCCCGATGGAAACTGGCGGACCTCCGCCGCCACGAAGTGCTTCGCGACATGGGGCGCGAGCTTGAGAAGTTCGCTGTCCGAAACCACGGCGACGCGCGCGACCTTGCTGTGGTGACCCATGACGAACTTCACATGCGAGATCAGCGCCCCGATGCCATCCCACCCAGGGAACGAGGCAGCGTCGACCATGAGGCCCTTGAGCGCGCCATTCGCGGCGATATAGGGGTCGACCACGCTGGACAAGCGCTCGAAATCGCTGCTTTCGAGCGCCCCGTGCGGCGTCAGGACCACGATACCATCGTCACCGAGAAGATCGATCTGAAGCATCCCGGCTCTCCCGCATTGAGATGGATGGCTGCGGCCGAAGGCTACTTCGGAAGGCAGTCGACGTCGTAGGCGATGATGATCTCCTGCGGGCCGATCTTGCCGACGGCCTGGAGGTCGCCGAGGGCGCTTTTCAGCTTCACGCCGGCCTGCTTCAGGCTCTCCTCCAGCTTCGATTTTGCCGACCGGCACCGATCCTCGCTGGTGAATTCCTGGAAGACGACCGTCGGCTGAAGCCGCCACTCGGCCCGGTCGCTCGTCGCGACCGGACTGACCGAGTACGAGAAGACGTACATCAGAACCCACATCGGCAGGCCTCCCGACGCGAGCGCGGGCTATCGCGTCATTGCGAGATCGATGGGCGAGAAGACGCGCCGTGTGTCGCGGCGGCACGACCGGCCGCGCCCGTCACGCAAGCCGCGCGCGGTCTCGAGCCCCATGGCCCGGCTCGCGGGGCGCGGACATCTGAAGATGGCACCTGATCGGGATCGTCGCGCTATTGTACCTGAGGACAATCCCGGCGTCGTCGCGCTCGGAAGACCAGTCGGAATGCCGCAGGGCGACGTGCAATCGCATTGCCTCCTATTCTGCATACAAAATTCCGCATACCGACTTGCCGGCCAGACAGGAGCGTTCTACGAATTGCATACAAGAACAATCGACGCATTTGGGAGGTCGATCATGAAGAGTTTCCGCAGGACCGCTTTGGCCGTCGCGGCGCTGGCGTTCGCCGCCGGCCCGGCTTTCGCCTTTCCGGATCGCCCGGTGCAGCTGATCGTGCCCTGGGCGGCGGGCGGCGGCATGGATTCGGTGATGCGGATCTTCGCCAACGGCCTCGAGGCCGAGCTCAAGCAGCCGGTCAACGTCGTCAACCGCACAGGCGGCGGCGGCATCACCGGCCATAGCGCCATCGCCAATGCCGCGCCCGACGGCTACACCATCGGCGGTGCCAGCCCGGAAATCTCCTTCTTCAAGTCTCTCGGCCTCGGCGAGCTGACGCCCGACAGCATCGACATGTTCTCGCGTGTCTCGGTGATCCCGGCCGGCGTCACCGTGAAGGCCGACAGCCCCTACAAGACCATCGCCGACTATCTGAAGGCGGCCAAGGAGAACCCGAAGGGCACGATGATGGCCTCGGGCACCGGCGTCGGCGGCTCCTGGCACATCGCCTCGGGCGGCCTGCTCAAGGCGGCCGGCATCGCGCCGGACGCGGTGCGCTGGGTGCCGAGCAATGGCGGCGCCCCTGCCCTGCAGGATCTCGTCGCCGGCGGCATCACCGTCTTCACGGGCTCGCCGATCGAGGCCAAGGGCATGCTCGATGCCGGCCGCGTGCGCACCATCCTCTTGATGACCAATGAGCGCCACCCGAACTTCCCGGACGTGCCGAGCGCCAAGGAAGCCGGGCTCGACTGGGTCTACGAGAACTGGTTCGCCCTCTCGGCGCCGAAGGGCGTGCCGGCCGACCGCCGCAAGATCCTGTTCGACGCGGCCGAGCGCACGATGAAGCGCGAGGACGTCCGCAAGGGCATGGCCGACCGCGGCATCACCCCGATCTGGGACAAGCCGGAAGAGTTCGCCGCTTACGTCAAGGCCTTCACCGAGCGCGGCAACGGCGTGCTGAAGGATCTCGGCCTGACCAAGAACTGAGTCCCGCATTTCGCGGGACAGAAGGCGCGGCGGGAAACCGCCGCGCCTTTTTCACATCCTGAACACGCCGAAGCGGGTCTCGGGGATCTCGGCGTTGAGGCAGGCCGAGAAAGCGAGCGCCAGCACGCGCCGGGTCTCCGAAGGCAGGATGATGCCGTCATCCCAGAGCCGGGCCGTCGCGTAATAGGGCGAGCCCTCGACCTCGAACTGGTCGCGGATCGGCGCCTTGAAGGCCTCGGCCTGCTCCGCCGACCAGGGTTTGCCGGCCGCTTCGAGATTGTCGCCGCGCACCGTCGCGAGCACGCTCGCCGCCTGCTCGCCGCCCATCACCGAAATCTTCGAGTTCGGCCAGGAGAACAGGAAACGCGGCGAATAGGCCCGCCCGCACATGCCGTAATTGCCGGCGCCGAAGGAGCCGCCGACCAGCACCGTGATCTTCGGCACCCGCGCCGAGGCGACGGCGGTGACGAGCTTGGCGCCGTCCTTGGCGATGCCGCGCGTCTCGAAATCGCGCCCGACCATGAAGCCGGTGATGTTCTGCAGGAAGAGCAGCGGAATTCGGCGCTGGCAGCACAGCTCGATGAAATGCGCACCCTTCAGCGCGCTCTCCGAGAACAGGATGCCGTTATTGCCGATGATGCCGACCGGGATGCCGTGGATGCGGGCAAAGCCGGTGACCAGCGTCGTGCCGTAGAGGCGCTTGAACTCGTCGAACTCCGAGCCGTCGACCAGCCGGGCGATGACCTCGCGGATGTCGTACTGCTTCTTCAGATCGGTCGGGACGACCGCCTCGAGCTCTTCGGCCGCATAGAGCGGCTCGACGCTCTCGGCGAGGTCGATATCGGGGCGCTTCACACTGTTGAAGTTGCCGGCGATGCGCCGGGCGATCGCCAGCGCATGGGTGTCGTCGCCGGCATAATGGTCGGCGACGCCGGAAAGCCGGGCGTGGACGTCGGCGCCGCCGAGATCCTCGGCCGAGACCACCTCGCCGGTCGCCGCCTTCACCAGCGGCGGGCCGCCGAGGAAGATCGTGCCCTGGTTCTTGACGATGATCGTCTCATCCGACATCGCCGGCACATAGGCGCCACCGGCGGTGCAGGAGCCCATCACCACCGCGACCTGCGGAATGCCGAGACCGGACAATGTCGCCTGATTGTAGAAGATCCGTCCGAAATGCTCGCGGTCCGGGAAGACCTCGGTCTGGTGCGGCAGGTTGGCGCCGCCGGAATCGACCAGATAAATGCAGGGCAGATTGTTCTCGCGCGCGATCTCCTGCGCCCGCAGATGCTTCTTGACCGTCATCGGGTAGTAGGTACCGCCCTTGATGGTCGCGTCGTTGCAGACGATCATCGCCTCGCGCCCGGCGACACGGCCGATGCCGGCGATCATGCCGGCGCCATGCACATCCTTCTCGTACATGTCATAGGCGGCGAGCGAGCCGATCTCGAGGAAAGCCGAGCCGGGATCGAGCAGGCGCAGCACGCGTTCCCGCGGCAGCAGCTTTCCGCGCGAGGTGTGGCGTTCGCGCGAGCGCTCATTGCCGCCGAGCGCGGCGGTGGCGCGGCGCTCCTGCAGTTCGCCGCGCAGCACGGACCAGGCCTCGGCATTGGCGCGCGTCTCGGCCGAATTCAGGTCGACCTTGCTTTCGATGACCGGCACGACGCGCTCCCTGGCGAAATCTCTCCTCGGGGTTATGGCGCGGCGCGCGGAAAACGCCAACCGGCGCCGCTGCCAAGGCGCACCGTGCGCGAAACTGCGCCTACTCGCGCATGCGCCGAACCGAACGGGTCACCGTCGGAGCCGAGACCGCCCCGATCGCTCCGCCCGCCACCGCGCCGATCGGCCCGCCGATCAGCGCGCCCGTACCGGCGCCGGCGGCGGCCCCGGCAATGCGCTGGTCCGTGGTGGTGCAGGCGCCGAGCATTGCCGCCAGGCAACCGGCGAAGAACATCGCTCTCATCATAATCCTCATCCGAAACCCCGATCCGGCGAGGATGGGCGGCCATGGTCAATGGAAGGTGAATGCACCGAGACGGCCCCAGAGGCCTCAGCCCGGCACCACGGTCGTCCCGAAAACCTGCTCGAACTGCGCCCGCAGGACGCTGTCGACCTCGGGCATGGTCAGCGGCAGGCCGAGATCGACCAGCGAGGTCACGCCATGGCCCGCGATGCCGCAAGGCACGATGCCGTCGAAATGCGAGAGCTCCGGCTCGACGTTCAGCGATATCCCGTGGAACGAGACCCAGCGCCGCACGCGGATGCCGAGCGCAGCGATCTTGTCCTCGACCCCGGCGCCCTTCTCCGGCCGGCGCACCCAGACGCCGACGCGTTCCTCACGCCGTTCGCCGCGGATGTTGAACTGGTCGAGGGTGCCGATCAGCCAGGCTTCGAGCGCGGCGACGAAACGGCGCAGATCCGGCTTGCGGCGCTTCAGGTCGAGCATCACATAGGCCACACGCTGGCCGGGCCCGTGATAGGTGAATTGCCCGCCCCGGCCGGTGCGATGCACCGGGAATCGCTCGGGCGTCAGCAGATCCTCGTCCTTCGCCGAGGTCCCGGCCGTGTAGAGCGCGGGGTGCTCGACCAGCCAGACCCGCTCGGCCGCGAGCCCGTCGGCGATCAGCGCCGCCCGCGTCTCCATCTCGGCGACGGCCGCCTCGTAGCCGACCGGCGCCTCGGCAATCACCCATTCGACCGGCGGCGAGCCTGCCTCGGGCAGGAAAGAAACCGCCAGCGCCTCGCGCGTCTTCACCTTGGATTAACCTCGTCCGTTCAACTCTTGGTAACCGGCTCGCCCTCGCCGCGCCGTGCTCATGCGCCGTTTTCCACGTCGCTGGCAAGTTCGTAGAATCGTTGTGAAGTAGGTCCCCGGAGGCGGATTTTGAAGGCTGATCTCGATCTCGTCTCGATAGAGCTGACCGTGGTGCTCGGCTCGGCCCAGATGCCGATCTACAAATTGCTGCGCATGGGTCGCGGCGCGATCATCGAGCTCAATGCCAGCGAGACCGACGAGGTCCAGATTCTCGCCAACAACCACCCCTTCGCCAAGGGCAATGTCGTCGTCAGCGGCACCCGAATCTCGGTGGAGATCACCGAGATGATCAAGCGCCCGACCGTGTTCACGCTCGGCAGCGTCGCCGAAGCCGCCTGAAGCAGGCGACTCGCGCAGCGCAGCCACGGCCTGGCGGCGATGGCTGTTGCAGTCCCATCCGGAACTTGTCCCCAACAGCCGACCGACCTGGAATTGCCTGGACAAGGCATTTTGGCCGGCTTTTCGGCCTGTTTGGCGCCGGCATCGCTGGCTTTTGCCCCCCTCTTTTCATAGCCGCCGAAACTTCTCCCGATTTTCGCTCACAGGCTCTTGTGGCCGGAGATTCCATTTGGTAGACCCACGCCGCTCTCGGAGATCACCGCCACAGCGCGGACGAGCTTCGGGCCGCTGCGGTCATGGCGGAATTGGTAGACGCACTACCTTGAGGTGGTAGCGGGGAGACCCGTGGAGGTTCGAGTCCTCTTGACCGCACCAAATTTGGGCTGATGCCCCGGGAACGGCGATCCGCAAGGGTCGCCGTTTTTCGTTTCACTTGCCGCGTTTCCGTCGCGAAACGGTCATGCCGCGTTGCAACGAGGGCGCGCCGCTGACACAAGGGCGGCTCGCCGCCTTCAAGCGAATCCCCAGCCTCGAATCCCGGAGCCGGACCGATGGTGGAAGCCGAGAGCGCTCCCGACGAAAAGCCGGCCCGGCCGATCCGCGACGAAGACGGCGTCATGGACGAGGGATTCGTCGAACAGGTCTCGCAGGCCGTCCTGCTCTCGGACCTGACGACGCTGCGCCATCTCGTTGGCGATCTGCACGAGGCCGATCTCGGCGGGCTGCTCGAAGCGCTCGACAGCGAGGAGCGCCCGAAGCTGATCTCGCTGCTCGGCGGCGATTTCGACTTCACGGCGCTGACCGAGGTCGACGATGCCGTCCGCGAGGAAATTCTCGACGAGCTCTCGCCGCAGACCGTCGCCGAGGGCGTGCGCGAGCTCGACACCGACGACGCGGTCTACATCCTCGAAGACCTCGACGAGGCCGACAAGAAAGAGATTCTCGACCGGCTGAGCCCGGCCGAGCGCAGCGTGCTGCAGCAGGGCCTCGACTATCCCGAGGGCTCCGCCGGCCGGCGCATGCAGGCCGAGACCATCGCGGTACCGCCCTTCTGGACCGTCGGACAGACCATCGACTATCTGCGCGAGACGCAGGACCTGCCCGAGCGCTTCTTCGAGATCTTCGTCGCCGACCCCGGGCATCGCTTCGTCGGCACGGTCAGGCTCGACCGGCTGCTGCGCACCAAGCGGCCGGTCAGCATCTCCGATCTGATCGAGGACGACCGCCGCGTCGTCCAGGCCGATGACGACCTCGAGGACGTGGCGCGGATGTTCCAGCGCTACGACCTCGTCGCCGCCCCGGTCGTCGACAAGAGCGGCCGCCTCGTCGGCGTGATGACCATCGACGACGTCGTCGACGTGATCGAGGAGGCCGCGGATGACGACGTCAAGCAGCTCGGCGGCGTCGACGCCGACGAAGAACTCTCCGACCCCGTCCGCGAGGTGGCGCTGAGCCGCTTCCGCTGGCGCTTCATCAGCCTGATCGCCGCCTTCATCAGCGCCTCGGTGATGGCGATGTTCGAGGCGCAGCTTTCCAAGCTGGTCGCCCTCGCCGTGCTCGCGCCGATCGTCGCCAGCCAGGGCGGCAATGCCGCGACCCAGACCATGACGGTGGCGATCCGCGCCCTCGGCACCGGGCAGCTCGGCAGTTGGAACCGGGCGCGCTTCTTCCGGCGCGAGATGATCGTCGGGCTCTTGAACGGCGTCGCCTTCGCGCTGATCACCGGCACGGTCTCGGGCTTCTGGTTCGGCAACCTGATGCTCGGCGTGGTGATCGCGCTCGCCATGGTCGCGACCCTCGTCGTTGCGGCGCTCGCGGGCGTCGTCGTGCCGCTCGCGCTCGACAAGGCCGGCATCGACCCGGCGATCTCGTCCGGCACCTTCGTCACCACCGTCACCGACGTCGTCGGCTTCTTCTCCTTCCTCGGGATCGCGACGATCCTGCTGCGGCTGGGGTGACCGAAAGAAAGCGGTGCCGGCGCGAGAAAAACCGGTAACGTAAACCGGGCGTCAAGATTTCTCCGCAATCTTGCCCAGGATGACGCCCCGCCGCATGCGACACCCATTTTCCGCCTCTTTCGTCTTCGCTGCCGCGCTCGCTGTGCTGGGCGGTTGCGTGGCGCTGGACCATTATCCGAGCAAGGGCGATGTCCGCCCCCATCCCGGCGTCGAGGCGGCGCGCCAGTACCCGATCCAGGGCATCGACATCTCGCGCTGGCAGGGCGAGATCGACTGGGTCTCGGTCAAGGCCGCCGGCACCCGCTTCGCCTATATCAAGGCGACAGAGGGCGGCGACCATATCGATCCCGCCTTCCAGAGGAACTGGGAAGGCGCGCGCCGGGCCGGCGTGCCGCGCGGCGCCTACCATTTCGTCTACTGGTGCCGCCCGGCCCATGAGCAGGCGGTCTGGTTCAAGCAGCAGATCCCGAACGATCCCGAGGCCCTGCCCCCGGTGCTCGACGTCGAGTGGAACGGCCATTCCAAGACCTGCCCGAAGAAGGTCGAGCGCTCGCTGGCGCTGGAGAAGATCCGGCTGATGCTGACCGAACTCGAGCAGCTCACCGGCAAGAAGCCGGTGATCTACACCGACATCACCTTCCACAAGGACGTGCTCGAAGGCGAGTTCAACGACTACGCCTACTGGATCCGCTCGACCGCGGCCAAGCCCGAGGTGCGCTACAAGGACCGGCCCTGGGCCTTCTGGCAATTCACCACCACCGGCCGGGTCCCCGGCATCAAGGGCGATGTCGACCGCAACGCCTTCTACGGCAACGAGGGCGAATTCACCGGCTGGCGCGAGGGCCGCTTCGACATCGGCACCCGCACCTGGGCGCGCGAGCGCAAGGTTCCGCCGCAGCCGAGCCCGGGCCCCGAGCACACGCCGGTCGCGACGCTGCCCGGCGCCGCCGCCCCGGTCGCCGCCTCGCGGTTCCAGCCCGCGAGCCTCGGCCAGGTCGCCGATCAGAGCGAGACCGAGGCGGAGTAAGGCCGAAGCAGGCCGGCGGCCGCCTCACCGGTTAACCAAGGCTGAAGCCGCTCGCTCGAATGCTAACCACCTCTTAACCCGGCGCCCGCCTATCCTGCCTCGACACAGGGAGGACCTTATGGCGCGCCGCGCTGAAACCAGTTCAGGAAAGCGGCGCATGCCCGGCCTTGGCTACCGCCTTCTGATGATGGCAGGGCTCGGCCTGCTCTGCGCCACGCCCGCCCAGGCGCTTTATCCCAAGAAGGGCGATGCCAGCCCGCATGCCGGCGTCAGCGACGCCCGCCGGCGCTCGATCCAGGGTATCGACGTCTCGCGCTGGCAAGGCGACATCGACTGGGCCAAGGTCAAGGACGCCGGCACCCGCTTCGCCTTCATCAAGGCGACGGAAGGTGGCGACCACCTCGATCCGAATTTTCGCAAGAACTGGGAGGGCGCCCGCAAGGCCGGCGTGCCGCGCAGCGCCTACCATTTCGTCTACTGGTGCCGCCCGGCCAAGGACCAGGTGCGCTGGATGAAGCGCCACATCCCGCGCGACGCCGACGCGCTGCCCCCCGTGCTCGATGTCGAATGGAACGGCCATTCGGAATCCTGCGGCAAGAAGATCCCGCGCGACAAGGCGCTCGCCAAGATCCGCGAGATGCTGAAGGGGCTGCAGGAGCACACCGGCAAGAAGCCGATCATCTACACCGACATCACCTTCCACGAGGATGTGCTGGAAGGACAGTTCAACGACCATCCCTACTGGTTGCGCTCGACCGCGGCGCCTCTCAGGCACCGCTATGAGCGCAAGGAGTGGGAGTTCTGGCAGTTCACCACCACCGGCCGCGTCCCCGGCATCACCGGCGATGTCGACCGCAACGCCTTCTTCGGCACGGAACGTGAATTCACCGCCTGGCGCGAGGGCCGCTTCGACATCGGCGCGCGGCAATGGCGCGGCGGCGGGCCGAAGGTCGCTTCGCCGAAGCCGGCCGCCCGCCCGGCGGCCGTCGAGACCAGGCTCGCCAGCGGCGCCCCGCCGAAACTGGTTCCGGCCCCAAGGCCGCCCAAGGCGCTGCTTTCACGCCAGGTCGCCAGCACCGGCTCCATCAAGCGCGACTAGGCTTTCGTCACAAAGCGGCGGACTGTCGCGAAACCGTCATCTGACGGGCGCTGATGCTGGCGGAACACCCGTCAGCCGGAAGCAGCGTGTCGATACTTCAGGATATCCAGTCCCGGGCCGGCTTCATCTGGGCCTATCGCTTCGACGATGAGGGCCGCGCCAGCCTCGTGCCGCGCGACCAGTCGCCGGGCCTCGCGCTCGACGGCGCCAAATTCGTCTGGCTCCATCTCGACCTCGTCCACAGCCGCACCAAGCAGTGGATCGCCGAGCGCAGCGAGCTGCCGGTCGAGGCGCAGGCCGTCTTCCTGTCGCAGGACGATCACCAGCGGCTCTATCACGACCCGGATTTCGTCTGGGGCATCACCTATGACCAGGTTCGCGAGGTCCACAGCCTCGCCGATGACTGGGGCATGATGCACTGGATCGTCGGCGAGCGCTTCCTGATCACCGGGCGGCGCCAGGCCCTGCAGGCGACGCGCCTGACCCGCGACACGCTGGAAGCGGGCTTTCGCGCCACCTCCCCCGAAATGCTTTTCGAGCGCGTCATCGAATTCGTGATCGAGGATGTCGCCGAGGACGTGAACCGCCTCGCCGACGACGCCGACTCGATCGAGGACCACATCATCGACGACCGGATCGGCGACGAGGCCCGCAAGCTCGGTGCGATCCGCCGGCGCACGGTCAAGCTGCACCGCCAGCTCAACGGGCTGCACCAGCTCTTCCGCCGCTTCCAGGAGACCGCGACCGCGAGGGCCGCGCCGGAGAAGGTCAGGAGCGCGACCGCAAGGCTGCTCCACCGCGTCGACACCATGCTGGGCGACGTCCAGCTCGTGCAGCAGCGCGCAAGGCTGCTCCAGGACGAGATCGCGGCGCGGCTCAGCGCCCAGACCAACCACCATCTCTACGTGCTCTCGATCCTGACCGCGACGCTGATGCCGGCGACGCTGGTCACCGGCTATTTCGGCGTCAACACCAAGGCCCTGCCCTTCCTCGAGACCGAGTTCGGCTGGCTCTATATCCTCGGGCTGTCGGGCCTGGCGGCGGGCGCGGTCTACTGGCTGCTGAAGCGCCGAAACGTGATCGGCTGACGGACGGGTCGCTGGGCCGCGGCGGGTGGACAGCAGACGTCCGCGGACGGTCCATGTAGAGTTTGCGTAGCCCGAGTCGGCGCGGGAGCGAGCGTGTGCGCAGCAATGTGCTTGTCACTGGTGGAGGCGGCCGGCTGGGGCGCGCCTTGTCGCAAGCCGGAGGCCCGGGCGTTTTCGGATTGTCGAGCCGGGAGCTCGACATCACCGACGCCGCCGCCGTCCGCTCCGCGCTCGATCGGCTGCGCCCGGATGTCGTGATCAACGCCGCGGCGCTCAGCCGCGTCCAGGACTCCGATACCGCTCCGGAACGCGCGCGCGCCGTCAATGCCGAAGCGCCGGGCGATATCGCGCGGGTCTGCGCCGCGCTGGGCCTGCCCCTGATCCACATCTCGACCGACTATGTCTTCGGGGCCGAGACCAGGCGGCCATGGCGCGAGTCTGACCCCGTATCGCCCGTCAACAACTACGGCCGCCTGAAAGCCGAGGGCGAACGCAACGTCGTCTCCGCCTGCGACAGGGCGTGCATCGCGCGTGTGGCGTGGCTCTTCGGCGACGGTGAGGATTTTATCGCCGGCCTGCTGCGGAGCGACGCCGAGACCGTCATGGTGGCAGATGATCAGGTCGGCTCCCCGACCCCGATCGTCCCGCTCGCCGAGAGGCTGCTGGCGCTGGCCGACCGCATGAGCGCCGGCGAATCCGTCCCCAAGGTGCTGCATCTCGCCGGATCGCCGCCGGTCTCGCGTGCCGACTGGGTCGCCGCGGCATTCGAGGCACTCCAAGGCGCAGGCAAGACGACGCCAAGGCTGGTGCGGGTTCCGATGGCGGCGTTCGGCGGCAGCGTTCGCCGGCCCCATTACAGCGCCCTCGATTGCAGTCTCGCGGCCGAACTCTTCGGTGGCGAGATCGACTGGCGCATCGCCGCGGCCCGGCCCGAAACCTTCGCTGAACCTGTCCTGCCGGCCTAGCTGCGCAGACCACCCGCCGCCGGCGCGGAACCACCTGGGCACTAAGCCCCGCGGCGGCGCGATCTGTTCGGCCGGGGCGTTGCCCACCACGGACGTTGTGGTGGACAACCAAATCCCCCGAAAGCCGGTCTGGTCAGGCTCAGTTTACGGCCTTCGCCTCCGGGAATTTCCACTGGCCGCTGACGATCGCTGGCTCAGGACGATAGAGCCGCACGGTGTAGTTCCAGCCTTCGACGATCGGCAGGCAGTTCGGGATCTTGCCGTCGCAGCCGCCGAGCTGGACGGTCACCGAGCCGTCCTCATTCTTCTTCGCGGTGATGTCGTTGATCGAATAGGCGCTGTAGGGGTTCTTCTCGAAGAACCCCTTGCGATTGTAGACGCTGATCGACCAGAATTCCTTCACCGGAACGGTCTTTGGCACATTGATGGTGTAGACCGTTTTGCCGTCGTTCTTCGCGGGCGTGAAGCTCGCGTAGATGGCGTCCTTTTCGGGAATGCCGCCCCAGCCGGCGGCTGTGCCGATCAGGTGCTGGATTGGCTCGACCTGATTACGGGCGCCGAAGGAACCGCGAAACGACGTCTGGTATTTTGCCAGCGCGAGTAAGGCATTGCGAACGCCCGTGAGGCTCTCCTCGTCCCAGTTCGGAAGCTCGAGCTTCCCTGGATCCTTCTGGCTGACCTTGATGGCGTCCTGCAGCTTGTGGACCGCTTCGAGATCCTTCGGATCGCTCGGATCGACCAGCGTCCGGATCGCGACGAACGCATATCGCGTGCCGACCGTTTCCTTGGTCAGCGTAACCGGCTTCGTACCGTAGGCGACGATCGGCAGGTAGTGATCCTGATCGACGACCATCATCGACATGTAGCGCTTGCCGGTATCAGGCAGCGAGAGCGTGACCGGCCCGGCGGCCAGATCAAACACGGCAAACGAATAGAGCGTATCCCGGTTCATGCGAATAACCGTTTGCCTGTCGATCGCCGTCGGCTCCCGGGAGTGCAGAAACTTGCCCAACCCGCCCACGGTCTTTGCATTCGCCGCGAGGTAATGGTCGGTCTCCGCGCGGATGAAATTGTCGACGGTCACCGGCACTTTGCCGCTCGGCTCCTGGGCGAACGCTCCTGCCGCCAGTGCCGCCGATGCGAATGCGAGACCGACGCCAACCAATCGAAACATGGAACTACCTCTTCATTCAAAGACTGCATTCAAAGACTGCGTCGGCAAGGCAGCTTTGTCCGTCGCTGCCGCCGCCTTGTAATTCGGTTACTGCTCGGAGAGGGCCGCCGCCTCGGCAGAGCAGTCCGGTGCCGGGTCCGCTCGTTTGACCTTCACGGCTTCGACCTCAGCCTTCGCAACCTTGAGATCGGCAAGGAAGGCCGGGTCGGTCATGAGCCGTGCCGTGGTCGCCGCGCCCATGATCCGCCCGGCATCGACGTCGCTCTGCCAATGCGCATTGCAGATCACCCGGCTCTGCCCGAATTCGAGACCGCGCTTGAGCAGTTCGTTCGAGCGCTCGGGATTGATCTGCGCGAAGACGAGAGCCCAGCCCCAGCCCGCGGCGGTGTGGCCCGACGGATAGGAGCCGTCACTGCGCAGAATGGCCTCCTGATCGGCCCGGCAGGTCGCCTCGTTGTGGACCACGAAAGGACGGACCCGGTTGTACCTGTTCTTCACGCCATAGGTGGAGAGGCCGAAATCCGAGAGCATCTTCTGCATCATCGCGTAGAGACGCGGGGTCTGCTCGGCGCCGATCCTGACTCCCATCGCACAGGAGAAATTCTCGACAGCCTGTGGAAAGGCGAGATCGGCGTCGGTGAAGGCGAGCTTCCAGCGCGCGCGGTCGCGCAACGGGAGCGTCGCCCTGCGCGCTTCCTCGTCTCGGGCGAGAGCAGCCGTGCCTTTCTCGGGCGGCGGGCCGAGGAGGACGAGGCTATTCGGCAGGTCGGACTGCCTGAGATAACCCGGCGCGATCTTGAAATGCGGATCCGTGACCTTGGGCTGGGCTTCGCCCGCCTGCGCGAGGACCTGCCCGCAGAGCGCGAGCAGGGCAGACGCGGAAACAGCCGCGGCTCGTGCGGTAGTCCAAGTGATCGTCATCCCATTCCTCTCGACACCGCCGAGTTCAGGCACAGCCCGTCAGAACCGATATGTCGCAGCCACGGCAGTGCTGCGTCACGTCGCAGGAAAAGCCACCGCCGTGCCGGCATCCGGACGATCGCACTCCGACCGGCAGCGAACTCAGCCGTGCTCATTTCGTGCATGGGCCGATCGCCGGTCTTGCCATTTCACGCCAATCGCAAGCGGCTATTCTCGACCCCACCGGTGACGAATCCCTCGCAAGCAGGGCCAGTGGAGCCCCCCAATGATCGCGGCAAGGTCCAATGGCTGACATACCCCTGACGCGCGGCCAGTTCCTGCTGCCGTTCGTCAGCATCCTCGACGAGATCGGCGCGCCGACGGACGCGCTTCTGGAGAACTCCCGGCTGCCAGCCTCGCTGGAGGACAAGAGCGATCTCTACCTTCCGCTCCTGCCGGCGCTGCGCTTCGTCGAAACCGCCCAGAGGAGCCAGGGCATCGAGGATTTCGGCTTTCTCGCCGCCCAGCGCTTGCATTTCTCGCATCTGAGGGAAAAGACGCGGCTCCTGATCGCTCACTCCCCGACGCTGCTCGTCGCGCTGCGGCACGCCTGCCATTGGGCATCGCGGGAAGACACGATCCTGGGCATGTGGATCGAGCACGCCGATGATCACGTGCGGATCTGCAGCAGGCTGGCCGGGACACGGGGGCTGCTGCACCTGAAATACGCGCAATGGATCCAGAACATTTTCCCGATCCACATCATCAGGCAGTTCGCCGGTCCCGATTGGATGCCGCCCGCGATCGCCTTCGAATCGTCCTATGCGCCGAGCCCGGCGACGCGATCGGCCTGGCCGAATGTGCGGTTCCTGTCGAACCGGCATGCTGCCTGGGTCAGCCTGCCGATCTCGCTCCTTGGCCTGTCCAATCGATCGACCGCATTGCCTCCGGCGCTACCGGACCAGGAGGTCGACCCTTCCGCCTACGACATCGTCGAACTGCTCAAGCTGATGCTGCCGGCCTATCTCGATGGGGGAAAGACCGCTCTCGCCGACGTCGCCGAGATCGTGGGCCTCAGCACGCGCACCTTTCAACGCAAGCTCGCCGCTCTCGGCCTGGCCTATTCGGACGTACTCGACACGGTCAGGTATCAGCATGCGAGCGGCCTGCTCCGTGACACGGATTGCAGGATCATCGATGTCGCCTTGTCCTCCGGCTACTCGGACCCGGCCCATTTCAGCCGCGCCTTCCGCCGCATGACGGGAGTCACGCCGCGTCAGTTCCGCGAGCAGTCGAGGCTGGGCTGAGGTGTTTCGGCGTCGACATTAAGGCCTGCCCTTCCTCGGAACCGAACTCGGCTGGCTCTGCATCCTCGAGCGGCCAGAGCTGGCCGCGCGCGGTCTCGCGGTTGCAGAAGCGGCGGAATGTTATCGGCCGAGGCGTGGGTGAGCTGACGCTGCTATGGAAGGTGAATTACGACGTTCGCTCCATGGCTGCAGCCCCCGGCCTCGCCGAACCGGAACCTGGGCAGCGCTCGAAACAGGGCATTCCGATTTGCACGTGCATTGTCCCGGTCGACGTCGACAAGGAGGACTTCGCTGCTGGTGAAGTCGTGCGGAGCGTTCACGGCTTCACCTTGGTTCCCGGCGCTGGAATACTGCCGATCCTACTTGGCCATCGCAGTCCTGGCCGCCTCGATCTTCGCCTTCACCGCATCCAGGTTGAAGCTCGCTCCCCTCTGCATCGGAGGAAACTCGATGGCGGTCATGGCAAGCTTCTCAACCTGCTGCTGGACGAAAACAAAGCGCCAGAACTCGTACTGGAACCAGGAGAAGTAGTTCTGCGATCCTGACTTCGTGCCGTTCTCCGGCCATCCCGTGCGCTCGAACGGGTCAAGGCGAAGATTGGTCAGATAAGGCACGTCCGCCTTGGTCTTGTCGCCGAGCCATCCGCCGGGCTGGTCGATGAAGCGATATTTGTAGTCGCCGATGCGGACTGCGCCGAGCTCGCTTTCGCCGAAGTAGAAAATCTCAGTCCGGTTCGACGGGCCCTTTCCGGTGATCAGGTCCATCTGGTTGTAGCCGTCGAGGTAAACCTTGTAGTTGCGATCGCCGATCTGCTTCCCCTTCCTGAGTTCTTCGGCGATGTTGGCATTGCCAGCTGCGGCGACGAAGGTCGGGAACCAATCGAGTCCCGAGATCAAGCCGTTCTCCACCTTTCCCGCCGGGACCCGACCGGGCCAGCGGATCATCGCGGGCGCGCGGAAGCCGCCCTCCATGACGGTACCCTTGCTCTGCGCGAATGGCGTCTGACCACCATCGGGCCACGTGAAGACCTCGGTGCCGTTATCGGTGGTGAAGACGACGATGGTGTTGTCGTCGACGCCCATGTCCTTGAGCTTCTGCATCAGGAGGCCGACATCGTCGTCGAGCTGCGCCATGCCGGCTTCATGAATTGACCAGCCGTTCTTCGAATTGCGCATCGCCTCGTATTTCGGCGAGAGATGCGTGACGATGTGCATGCGGGTCGGATTGAGCCAGAGAAAGAACGGCTTGTTGTCAGCCTTGGCTTTGTCCAGGAACTTGAAGGACAAGTCGCGGATTTCGTCGTCTACGGTTTCCATCCTCTTTGGGCAGAGTTCGCCAGCGTCCCGGATGGTCTGCTTGCCGACCTTGCCCCAACGAGGGTCCACCGTGGCGTCGTCGACGTCGCTTGCCAGCGAATGGACCATGTTGCGCGGACCGACCTGCGACCTGAGATCCTGCGGATAATTCGGATGGCACGGGTCTTCCATCGCGTCGAGATGGTACAGATAGCCGAAAAACTCGTCGAAGCCGTGCACGGTGGGCAGGAACTCGTTCTTGTCCCCGAGATGGTTCTTGCCGAACTGGCCGGTGGCGTAGCCCATTCCCTTCAGCACGGTGGCAACCGTCACCGCTTGCGCCGGCAGGCCGGTGGGGGCTCCAGCCTGACCGACGGTCGTCATGCCGGTGCGGATCGGCAGCTCGCCGGTGATGAAATTCGCTCGCCCGGCCGTGCAGCTTGCCTCAGCGTAGTAATCGGTAAACAACATACCTTCTGCAGCGATTCTATCGAGGTTTGGCGTTCGCCCTGCCATCATGCCGCGATGGTATGCGCCGATATTCCAGATACCGATATCGTCCCCCATCACTACAACAATATTGGGACGTTGTTGCTGTGGCGCTTGCTGCGCGACGCAAGGCAAGCTTGATCCAACCACCAGAGCGACAGCTGCAGACATATTCAGCCATATGCTATGAGGATTCATGTAAGTCCTCCCCTGGAGCTTCATGCCGATTACTCTTGCTGGGCGGGAGCCCGCAGCAGAATGAAGACGGAGTGCAGTCACGACCGAGAAGACCGTACGCTCATTGCAACGCCCTCGATACTGGACCAGGGGGCAACACCGAGCGGCCGTCGCAGCGAGAGCGGGAGCAGACGTTCTGAAGATATCCAAGGGCGAGTTCGGGTGCTTTCGTTGAGATCAGCCCATGTCCGCTAGGGAGCGGGAGCAGCCCGCCTCCCCGTGCCCTTTCGGCCCGGCGCGGTCTGAGAACCGAACCCGGCATTTCGCATCGCCCTGGTCCCCTTCGCGCACGCCTGCGCATCGGCGCAGAACCATCTGCCGCCTCCCGCAAGCTGACTTGCTCGCCGGGCGCGCGCTATAACGCTCTGAAAGGGGCGCGTCCGCCCTGCCTGTTCCAAGCCGGGAGGTCACCATGCTCGCCAACGCGCCGCGCCCGTTCAATTTCGACCTCGGCGAGACCGCCGACGCGATCCGCGACACCGTCCACGCCTTCGCGCAGGAGAAGATCGCCCCGCGCGCCGAGGAGATCGACAGGACGAACCAGTTCCCGCGGGATCTGTGGCCTGAGATGGGTGCGCTCGGCCTGCACGGCATCACCGTCCCGGAGGAATATGGCGGCGCCGGCCTCGGCTATCTCGAGCATTGCGTCGCGATCGAGGAGGTCAGCCGCGCCTCGGCCTCGGTCGGCCTCTCCTACGGCGCCCATTCCAATCTCTGCGTCAACCAGATCGCCCGCAACGGCAACGACGCGCAGAAGAAGAAGTACCTACCGAAGCTGATCTCCGGCGAGCATGTCGGCGCGCTCGCCATGTCGGAGCCCGGCTCGGGCTCCGACGTCGTCTCGATGAAAACGAGGGCGATCAAGAAGAGCGACCGCTATGTCCTGACCGGCAACAAGATGTGGATCACCAACGGCCCGATCGCCGAGACTTTGGTGGTCTACGCCAAGACCGATCCGGAAGCCGGCCCGAAAGGCATCACCGCCTTCCTGATCGAGAAGGGCATGAAGGGTTTCTCGACCCATCAGAAGCTCGACAAGCTCGGCATGCGCGGTTCCGACACCTGCGAGCTCGTCTTCGAGGACTGCGAGGTGCCGGAGGAAAACGTGCTCGGCTCGGTCGGGCGCGGCGTCAACGTGCTGATGAGCGGGCTCGACTATGAGCGCGTCGTGCTTTCGGCCGGCCCGCTCGGCATCATGCAGGCGGCGATGGACATCGTCCTGCCCTATATCCACGAGCGCAAGCAGTTCGGCCAGTCGATCGGCGAGTTCCAGCTCGTCCAGGGCAAGGTCGCCGACATGTATGTCGCGATGAATTCCTGCAAGGCCTATGTCTACGCCGTCGCCAAGGCCTGCGACCGGGCCGAGACCACCCGCGAGGACGCCGCCGGCGCCATCCTGATCGCGGCCGAGAAGGCGACGCAGCTGGCGCTGGACGCGATCCAGCTGCTCGGCGGCAACGGCTATATCAACGATTACCCGACCGGCCGCCTGCTGCGCGACGCCAAGCTCTACGAGATCGGCGCTGGAACCAGCGAGATCCGCCGCATGCTGATCGGGCGGGAGCTGTTCAACAAGACAAAGTGAGGCTGTTCTTCCTTCTCCCCTTGGGGGAGAAGGTGGCAGCGCGCAGCGCTGACGGATGAGGGCAGGACTGCTACAAGCTGCCTTCGTCTCACCCGGTCGAACCGCCCTCATCCGTCTGCTTCGCAGACACCTTCTCCCCCCGAGGGGAGAAGGAAATCACGCCGATGGCACACACCCATGCCCCTCTATTTCGCCTATGGCCTGAACATGGACGTCGCCGGGATGGCGCAGCGCTGCCCGCGCTCGAAGCCGCTCGGCCTCGCCCGGCTGCCGCGCCACCGCTTCATCGTCAACACCGACGGCTACGCCTCGGTGATCCGCGATCCCCGCGAAAGCGTGCATGGCGTGCTGTGGGATTGCGCGCTCGGCGACATCCGCACGCTCGACAAGTTCGAGGATCTCGCCAGTGGCCTCTACGTCAAGATCAGCCAGCCGGTGATCGTCGAGGGCGGGGCGAAGCGCGCCCTGATCTATATCGGGCGCAGCGGCACGCCAGGAAAGCCCAAGCCCGGCTATCTCGAACAGGTCGTCGCCGCAGCGAAAGAGTGGGCTTTGCCAGAGACTTACCTCGCCGGCATGACTCAGTTTCTGAGCAAGCCGAATCTCGATCTGAAGTCCTTGAATCGGGATGCCAGCGAGGCCTTGCCGCCCGGCCCCGTCCCGGGCGTCCGCCCGCGCGCCGCCGCGCCGAAGTAGCAGGCCCTTTGCTTCTCCCCTTGGGGGAGAAGGTGGCAGCGCGCAGCGCTGTCGGATGAGGGCAGCGCGGACGCAAAAGAGAAGGAAGGGCCACGAATGTGGCCCTTCCCTCATCCGGCCCTTTGGGCCACCTTCTCCGGCAAGGGGAGAAGGAAGGCACTACGCCACCAGCCCTTTCGCCAGCTCGCTGACCTGCTTCTCGAACAGCGCCCGGTAGGCACCGTCCTCGCGCGTCAGCAGCGCCTCGTGCGGCCCCTCCTCCACGACCGTGCCGCGGTCGAAGACCAGGATCCGGTCCATGGCGCGCACCGTCGAGAGCCGGTGCGCGATGACGATGGTGGTGCGGCCTTCCATCAGCCGCTCCATCGCCTCCTGGATCAGCGCCTCCGATTCCGAGTCGAGGCTCGACGTCGCCTCGTCCAGGATCAGGATCGGCGCATCGGCCAGGAAGGCCCGCGCCAGCGCCACCCTTTGCCGCTCGCCGCCCGAGAGCTTGACGCCGCGCTCGCCGACGAGCGTGCCGTAGCCCTTGGGCAGGCGCATGATGAACTCATGCGCATTGGCGAGCTTCGCCGCCTGCTCGATCTGCGCCTGGCTGGCACCGGGCCGGCCATAGGCGATGTTGTCGGCCAGCGAGCGGTGGAACAGCACCGGCTCCTGCTGCACGATCGCGATCTGGGCGCGCAAGGACGCCTGCGTCGCCGTCGCGATGTCGCGCCCGTCAATGGCGATGCGCCCGTCCGTGACGTCGTAGAGCCGCTGCACCAGCTTGACGAAGGTCGTCTTGCCGGAGCCGGAGCGCCCGACCAGGCCAACCTTCTCGCCGGCTTTGATCGTCAGCGAGAAGTCGCGATAGAGCGGCTCGATGTGGCCTCCATAGTGGAAGGTCACCCGCTCGAAGGCGATTTCGCCCGCGGTCACGTCCATCGCCGTCGAGCCGGGACGATCCGGCACGCCGAAGGGCAGCTCGTGCATCGCGACCAGCTCCTCCATGTCGTTCACCGAACGCTGGAGGTTGTGGATGTGCTGGCCGACATCGCGCAGATAGCCATGCACCACCGCGTAGCTGGTCAGCACGAAGGCGACGTCGCCCGGGCTCGCCTGCCCTTGCGCCCAGAGCCAGATCACGAGGCCGATCACCGCCGCGCGCAGACCCAGCAGCACGATCTGCTGGGCCGTGCCCGAGGTCGTGCCGCGCAGCCAGGTGCGGCGCGTCCGCTGGGCCCATTTCGCGACCACCCCGGCAAGGCGGCTATCCTCGCGGCCCTCGGCGCCGAAGGCCTTGACCACCGGATTGCACGAGATCGCATCGGCGAGCGCGCCGCCGAGCCGCGTGTCCCAGCTATTGGCGAGCGTCGCCGCCGGCGCGACATAGCCGAGCGAGAGCGCGACCGTCACCGCGATGTAGATCACCGCGCCGGCGAGCACGACGGCGCCCATCGCCGGCCAATGCCAGGCCAGCAGCACCGTGGTGCCGAGCAGCACCACCAGCGAAGGCAGCAGCGCGATCAGCACGGTATCGGTGAGCAGGTCGAGCGCCCACATGCCGCGGGTGATCTTGCGCACCGTCGAGCCCGCGAAGTTATTGGCGTGCCAGTCGGTCGAGAAGCGTTGCAGGCGCGCGAAGGCCTCGCTGGCGACGTCGCCCATGGTGCGCAGCGTCATCTCGGTGATACCGACGAAGGACAGGTGCCGGAACAACACCGTGCCGGCGCCGAGCGCGATCATCATGCCGAGCGCCCAGAGCGCCGGATCGAGCCCGGCCGCCCGCTCGCCCGAGACCGCATCGACCAGCCGCCCCGCATAGAGCGGCATGAACAGGTCGGCGGCCGTCGCCGCCATCACCGTGAGGACGACGCCCGCGACCCGCCCGGGCTGGCGGCCCCAATGCGAAAAAGTGAAGCCGAGAACGGCACGGAACGGCTCCCGCCGCCCCGATTTCGAGGAAAGAGACATGAAAGCATCCGGTCAGCGAGAGACCGGCTCCAAATCAAGATGAAGCGCGACCGCGGCCGCGGGCTTCAGAAAAAGCGATGGAAATATTGGCTCGGGCCGCCGAGAAGGCGGGCCGCGGGCGAGTCCGACCTAGTGGAAGGACCGCATTGGGGGAGTGGCGATGATGAAGAATTGCATTCAGCCCTCCCTTTCGTGAGTTGGAGCCAGAAAGACAGAATGCCGCATGCCCGCTTATTGTGCAAGCGGCATCTTATGCATGGGGTGGTTGCAGCTGGCGGCAGGGAAGCGTTCACATTCCCGCCGGAATAGGCCGTCACTCGCGCGCGGCGATTCGCAGCGGCCCTATTTCCAGAACAGTGCGAGCAGCCTGATCCCGACCACCAGCAGGAAGCCGGCGATGATCGTGCCAAGCACGCGCTGGCGCTTCGCCCGGTCCGGGAACTGCCGGGCGATCAGGCGGCCGAGCGGCTTGCGGAACAGGAAGGCCGCAACCGCGAGGATGATCAGGACATGCGACAAGGACGGAGGCTCTGCCCTTCTCAGGCCTTCCTGGGCTCGGGCTCTTCGAAGGGCGCGCCGGCCTTCTTCCAGGCGCCGAAGCCGCCGGCGATGTGCGCGACCGGCTTCAGCCCCATCTCCTGCGCCACCTGCGCCGCCAGGGCCGAGCGCCAGCCGCCGGCACAGAAGAAGACGAACTGCTTGTCCTCCTGGAAGACCGGCTTGGCATAGGGGCTTTCCGGGTCGATCCAGAATTCGAGCATGCCGCGCGGGCAATGGAAGGCGCCGGGCATCTTGCCTTCGCGCTCGCGCTCGCGCGGATCGCGCAGGTCGACGAAGACCGTGTCGTCGCGCCCGGACAGCGCCTGCGCCTCCTCGACCGAAAGCGTCTTCACCTTGGCTTCGGCCTCGGCCAGCAATGCCTTGTAGCCTTTGGTGATCGTCTGCGGCATCCCGGCCTCCCCTTGCGAGACCGGCAAGGTGGCGGCTGGCGCGGCGCTCGTCAATCGCGGGCTTGCCCGCACGCTGCACGCTCGCCAATCTGCCGGCCGGAGGGGCTCATGGCCGGATTCGGAACGCTCGACTTTATCGCGATCGCATTCTTCGCTGCCGCCTGGATCGGCTATCTGCTGGCTGTCGAGGTCGGCCCGCATGCGAAGCGCAGTCTTAACACGCTGATGAACGAGCGCCGCGAGCGCTGGATCATGGAATCGGTCAAGCGCGAGAACCGAATCATCGACACGCAGGTGATGAACGGCCTGCAGAACGGCACCGCCTTCTTCGCCTCGACCTCGCTGATCGCCATCGGCGGCTCGCTGACGCTGCTGCAATCGGCCGACCGGGTCGTCCAGATCTTCGCCGACCTGCCCTTCGCGACGCCGACCACGCGCGCCGCCTGGGAAATCAAGGTGATCGGGCTCGCGGTGATCTTCGCCTATGCCTTCTTCAAGTTCGGCTGGAGCTACCGGCTGTTCAACTACTGCGCCATCCTGATCGGCGCGATCCCGCCCCATACCGAGGCCGACAAGCCGGAGACGCTCGCCGCGGCGCGTGAGGCGGTGAAGATGAACATCGTCGCCGGGCTGCACTTCAACCGCGGCCAGCGCGCCTTCTTCTTCGCGCTGGCCTATCTCGGCTGGTTCATCTCGCCATGGCTCTTCCTGATCGCGACCGCGGCGGTGCTGACGGTGATGTGGCGCCGGCAATTCGTCTCGGATTCGGCCGCCGCCGTCGGCGCGGGAAGCCGGGCGGCTTGACGAAGGCCGCTCCGCGGCTCAGCAAGCGCCATGACCAGACCGACAGACGAAGACCTCGCCGAGACGATCCTGCGCTTGGCTGCCGAACGCGGCGACGGGCGCACGCTCGGCCCGATGGACGTTGCCCGCTCCCTCGGCGGCGACCATCCCGATGGCTGGGGGCCGCTGATGCAGCCGATCCGGCGGGTCGCGGTGCAGTTGATGAAGGATGGCAGGCTGGTGATCACCCGCAAGGGACGGCCGGTCGACCCGGACGATTTCCGCGGCGTCTATCGCCTGCGCCTGCCGGAAGCCGGTGAGGACTACGGGCCGGGAAAAAGCGAATCCGAGTAGCCTGCAAGCCAGTAGACGACGAGGCCGACCCACTCCTTGAAGGTATCGTCGGCGATATCGAGCCCGCGCGCCGCCTTGCGATAGGGCCTGAAGAAATCGGCTCTTTCGCCGCTGGAGAGAAAATCGACCGGGAAGGCCTCGACGTCGAAGCCGGCCTGGCGGAACACCCCCATGGCGCGCGGCATATGCCAGGCCGAGGTCACCAGAAGCCAGCGCTCGCCGGGTTTCGGATCGACCAGCCTGCGGGTGAACACGGCGTTCTCGAGCGTGTTGCGCGACTGGTCCTCGAGCACGAGGCGGTCTTCCGGCAGACCGAGGCCGAGGAAGAGCAGGCGCGCCCCGTCAGCCTCGGTTCGAACCACCTGCGAGAGCAGATTGGCGCCGCCGCCGGTGAAGACCAGCTTCGCCTCGGGATGGGCGCGCGCCAGCTCCACCGCCTTGGTCATCCGCGCCGCGGCGTTGTTGAGGACGATGTCCTCGCGCGCGACGCCGATCGCGCCGCCGAGCACGATGATGCCGTCGACCTTTCCCGAATGCACCACCTGCTGCGGAAAGCGATCCTCCAGAGGCCGCACCAGAATGCGCGACAGCGGGCTGAAGGCGAGCGCGACCAGAACGGTGGCGCAGAACAGGCCGAGCCAGCGGCCGGCCCGGGCAAAGCGCGTGAAGGCGAGCATGCTCGCCAGCGCGAGGCCGGCAATGGCGAGGTTCACCGGCGAAGCCAGGAACCAGACGATCTTAGAGAGGGCGAAGAACATGGCGGCCTTTCTGCGCAGGCCTTTCCATAGCGGATGAAAGCTGACGGGAGGTTAGGACCGGCGGCTAAAGTAAGTTCTACCCTTGTTGCTTCGTCATTCCGGGCAAGCCGCGAAGCGACGCAGTCCCGGAATCCATCGTAGGTTACTGCGCTGGTGGCAAAGACCTATCTGATGATCTGCGGTGGGCTCGCCGGAGCGCGGCGCCCGCGCCCTGCCGCGAAACGCTCGACCTCGAGCGCGCGCTGCGCGACCTCGCGCAGCTCGCAGCCAGCCTGCAGCCCGGCCGAGCGGGCCGGCGGCTGAGCGCTGCCATAGAAGGCGCATTTCTGCACGGCAAAACCCTCCCAGGCGAGCTGCAGCGCGGTGAACTGGCTGCGCCCGCCGGCATCGAGCGAGCGGCCCAGCATCTGCGTCGCCAGCGTCAGCCGCTCGCGCCACACGGCCTCCTCTCGCCTGGCACAGGCGATCTCGGCATCGCGGCGGTCTCCGCTGGCGGCACGGACGCAAGGGACGGCGACCGAGCCGATGCAGGCCGCAGTCGCTGCCGCGCTCTGCCGCATGCAGGAAGCGATCTGCAGCCGGTCGGCCGACTGCACGCTGTTGTTCGGCGCCTGCGCCAGGGCCGGCGCGGCCGCAACCAGAAGGAATGCCGTGGCGAGGAGTGTCGTCTGACGCATCGTCACGATCATGCCGGGCGCCGCCGCGCGGTCAAGGCCAGCACTCTTCACGTCGCCGGCACTCTTCACGTGACCGGCAGCGGCAGGGCCGGCCCCGCAGCCGGGCGCGCCGAGACATGGGCGTACCAGCGCGCCAGATTGGGCCGCTCCTTGCGTGGCACCGGCATGTTGAGCCAGCGATGCGCGCCCGGCGCGACCGTGATGTCGGCCATGCCGAAGCGCTCGCCGGCGAGATAGGTCCGTCCGGCCAGATGCGCCTCGAGGATATCGAACTTCGCTTCGGCCCTGGCGATCGAGGCCTCGATCACCGCCGGCTCGGTATAGCCCGGCGTCTTGCGGATCAGCCCCCAGAATGCCGGGGTCATCGCCGGCTGGAGTTCCGACAGCATCCAATCCATCCAGCGGTCGGCATCGGCGCGGCGAGCCGGGTCCTCCTCCCAGATCCAGCCGGCGCCGTAACGGGCGGCGAGATAGCGTACGATGCTGTTCGACTCCCAGATGCAGATTTCGCCGTCCTCCAGCGTCGGGATCTGGCCGTTCGGGTTCTTGGCGAGATAGGCCGGCTCCCTGTTGCCGCCGAACTGCCCGCCGATATCGATCCGCTCGAAGGGCTGACCGACTTCGCCCGCCGCCCACACCGTCTTCTGCACATTGATCGAGCTGATCCGCCCGAAGATCGTCAGCATGTTCGCCACCTTCGTATCATGGGGGCGCGACAATCAGACGGCGGGCGAACGAAGGCAAGCGGCGCGGTCAGGCGCGCCCGTCATTGCGAGGAGGCGTCAGCCGACGAAGCAATCCAGGGACGGCATAGCTCTATGCTTCTGGATTGCTTCGAGGAGCCAGTACTCGGGCTTGCTGAAGGCAAGACCCGGGTGCTCGCAATGACGAAGCGCTCACGCGAATTCGATGATGACGGCGTCGACGGCGAGGGAGTCGCCTTCCCTGGCGAGGATTTTTGCGACGGTGACG
>NZ_JBXAJY010000004.1:0-739177 GCF_058797755.1 Allobosea sp. GW823-FHT02B03
CGTCACCGTCGCAAAAATCCTCGCCAGGGAAGGCGACTCCCTCGCCGTCGACGCCGTCATCATCGAATTCGCGTGAGAGACGCCACGGAGGACGCCATGCTTCCCGAAACGGTCGCCGCCGCCTTTCCGCTGCCCGATGAGGCGCAATGGCGCAGCGCCGTCGACAAGGTGCTGAAAGGCGCCGATTTCGAGAAGCGCCTCGTCTCCCAGAGCGCTGACGGTATCCGGATCGCGCCGCTCTATCCCGCCGCGAACGCCAAGACGCGCCCATTCCGCTCCGAAGCGGGCCGCTGGCACGTCGCCGCCCGGCTCGACCATCCTTCGCCGGCTGCGGCGCGCGAGCTTGCCCTGGCCGATCTCGAAGGCGGGGCCGAAACGCTGATCCTCAGCTTCACCGGCGCGCGTGCTGCCCGCGGCTACGGGCTGGTCGCCGAAGATGTCGCGGCGCTCGGCGCGGCGCTCGATGGCGTGATGCTGGACCTGATCCGCCTGCGGCTCGACCCCGCGCCGGCGGGGGAACACAACGCCGGTTTGATCGCGGAGCTGATCGCGCGCCGCGATCTCGATCCTGCCAAGGTGGGGGTCGACTTCGGCCTCGATCCGATCGGCGTGCTCGCCAGCCATGGCGCGCTTCCAGCGACGTGGCCTGAGCTCGGCCGGCGCCTCGCCACGCTGATCGACGAACTCAGGGGGCGTGGCTTTTCCGGCCCGTTCCTGACGGTCGACAGCCGGCCCTATCATGAGGCGGGTGCGAGCGAGGCGCAGGAGCTCGGCGCGGCGATGGCGACGGCAGTCGCTTATCTCAGGGCGCTGGAGGCCGGCGGCATGGCGCTCGACCTGGCGCGCGACGCGATCTCCTTCACGCTCGTCGCCGATACCGAGGAGTTCATGACCATCGCCAAGTTCCGGGCGGCGCGGCTGCTCTGGGAGCACGTGCAGCAGGCCTGCGGCCTCGAAGCGAAGCCGATGGCGCTGCACGCCGAGACCGCCTGGCGCTCGCTCACCCGCCGCGATCCCTACGTCAACCAGCTGCGCGCCACGATCGCCGGCTTCTCGGCCGGGGTCGGCGGCGCGGATTCGCTCACCGTCCTGCCTTTCACCGCGGCGCTCGGCCTGCCCGACGCCTTTGCCCGGCGCGTGGCCCGCAATACGCAGCTGATCCTGCTCGAAGAGGCCAATCTCTGGCGTGTCGCCGACCCGGCCGCCGGCGCCGGCGGCTTCGAGGCGCTGACGCAGGCGCTCTGCGAGCAGGGCTGGAGCAAGCTGCAGGATCTCGAACGCGAAGCCGCTGACGGGCTGCCCGGCATGGTCGCGGCGCTCGCCAACGGTCATGTCCAGCAGGGCTTGGCCCGCCAGCGTGCGTTGCGCGCCAAGGCGATCGCAACCCGCCGCGAGCCGATCACCGGGACGAGCGAGTTTCCGCATCTCGGGGAAGGCGCCGTCGACGTGCTCGCGGTTGCGCCCGTGGTCCGATCGAAGCCGGAGTCGTCTCGTGAGGCTGGGGCCGCGGCGATTGCGCCCGAGACGATGCTCGCGGCCGATGCGCTGCCCTCCGTCCGACTTGCCGAGGATTTCGAGGCGCTGCGCGACGCCGCGGAAGCTGCGGCGGTGCAGCTCGGCAAGCGTCCGACCGTCTTCCTCGCGACGCTGGGCTCGATCGCTGATTTCACCGCGCGGGCCGGATTCGCCCGCAATCTGTTCGAGGCCGGTGGTCTCGCCGCCCCCGGCCATGACGGCTTTCCCGGCACGGAGGGCACCGATCTCACAGCGCTCGTCGCGGCCTTCGAGGCCTCGGGCGCGAAGCTCGCCTGCCTCTGCGGCTCCGATGCCGGCTATGCCAGCGAGGCGGTCGCGGCTGCGCAGGCGCTACGCGCCAAAGGCGCGACGGTCTGGCTCGCGGGCCGGCCGGGCGATCTCGAAGGCGCCCTGAACCAGGCCGGGCTGAGCGCGTTCATCTTTGCCGGCTGCGACGTGATCGAAACGCTGCGAAGCGCCCACGCCATTGCGGCGGCCTGACGGGAGTCATCGATGAGCTTGATCCCGGATTTTAGGACGCTTGGCTTTGCGGAGATCGCGGCCACGCAGAGCGTCTCGCCCGTGACCGGCGACCTCTGGCAGACGCCTGAGGGGATCGCGGTGAAGCCGGTCTATACGGAAGCCGACCGCGCGGGGCTTGCCTTCGTCGACAGCCTGCCGGGCCTGCCGCCCTATCTGCGCGGGCCCTACCCGACCATGTATGTCAACCAGCCCTGGACGATCCGGCAATATGCCGGCTTCTCGACGGCCGAGGATTCGAACGCCTTCTACCGGCGCAACCTCGCCGCCGGGCAGAAGGGGCTCTCGGTCGCCTTCGATCTTGCGACGCATCGCGGCTATGACAGCGACCATCCGCGGGTCGGCGGCGATGTCGGCATGGCCGGCGTCGCGATCGATTCGATCTACGACATGCGCACGCTGTTCTCCGGCATCCCGCTCGGCGAGATGAGCGTCTCGATGACGATGAACGGCGCGGTGCTGCCGGTGCTGGCGCTCTACATCGTCGCGGCGGAAGAACAGGGCATGCTGGCGGCAAAACTCTCGGGGACCATCCAGAACGACATCCTCAAGGAGTTCATGGTCCGCAACACCTATATCTATCCGCCCGGCCCCTCGATGCGGATCATCGGCGACATCTTCGCCTACACCTCGGCGAACATGCCGAAGTTCAACTCGATCTCGATCTCCGGCTATCACATGCAGGAGGCCGGAGCGACGCAGGACCTGGAGCTGGGCTACACGCTCGCCGACGGCGTCGAGTATATCCGTGCCGGCCAGCGCGCCGGCCTCAGCGTCGATGTCTTCGCGCCGCGCCTGTCGTTCTTCTGGGCGATCGGCATGAACTTCTTCATGGAGGTCGCCAAGCTCAGGGCTGCAAGGCTGATCTGGGCCAAGCTCGTCAAGGACTTTGGCGCCCAGAACGAGAAGTCGCTCCCCTTGCGCACCCATTGCCAGACCTCCGGCTGGTCGCTGACCGCGCAGGACGTCTTCAACAACGTGCCGCGGACGATGATCGAGGCGATGGCGGCGACGCAGGGGCACACCCAGTCGCTGCACACCAATGCCCTCGACGAGGCGCTGGCGCTGCCGACCGATTTTTCCGCCCGGATCGCCCGCAACACCCAGATCCTGCTGCAGCAGGAGAGCGGCACGACCCGGATCATCGATCCCTGGGGCGGCTCCTATTATGTCGAGCGCTTGACCGCCGAGCTTGCCGCCAAGGCCTGGGCCCATATCCAGGAAGTCGAGGCGCTCGGCGGCATGGCCAAGGCGATCGAGGCCGGCATCCCGAAGCTGCGGATCGAGGAGGCCGCCGCCAAGACGCAGGCGCGGATCGATGGCGGCCAGCAGGCGATCATCGGGGTCAACTGCTTCAAGCCCGACAACGAGGCGGCGATCGAGGTGCTCAAGGTCGACAATGCCGCGGTCAGGGCCCAGCAGCTCGACAAGCTGCGGCGGCTCAGGGCCGAGCGCAACGAGGCGCAGGTGCAGGCGGCGCTCGCCGCGCTGACCGAGGGTGCTGCGGGCGAGGCCAACCTGCTCGACCTCGCCGTCAAGGCGGCGCGGGCCAAGGCGACGGTCGGCGAGATCTCGATGGCGCTGGAGAAGGTCTTCGGGCGCCACCGGGCGGAGATCAAGGCGATCTCGGGGGTCTACAAGCGGGAGGTCGGCACGATGAACCCTGCGGTCGCACGGGTGCAGGCGATGACCGAGGCCTTCGAGGAGGCCGATGGACGCCGCCCGCGCATCCTCGTCGCCAAGATGGGCCAGGACGGGCATGATCGCGGCCAGAAGGTGATCGCCTCGGCCTTCGCCGACCTCGGCTTCGACGTCGATATCGGCCCGCTCTTCGCCACCCCGGACGAGGCGGCGCGCCAGGGCGTCGAGAACGACGTCCACATCATCGGCGTCTCCTCGCTCGCCGCCGGCCACCTGACCCTGGTGCCGGAGCTGAAGGCGGCGCTCGCCAAGGCCGGCCGACCCGACATCATGATCGTGGTCGGCGGCGTGATCCCGCCGCAGGACTTCGAGACCCTGCATGAGGCCGGCGCCAGCGCGATCTTCCCGCCCGGAACCGTCATCGCCGACGCCGCCGAAAAGCTTCTCGAGGAACTCAACCAGAAACTCGGTTACGCCCAGAAGTCAGCCGCGGAGTGAAGACGAGAGCCTTCAGTCTCGGGCGGGCACGGTGACGACCGAGCGCGTCCATTCCGCGAGGAAGCGGGTGCGGCGGGCCTCGTCATAGACGGCGAGCAGAGACGGACCGATGTTGATTGGCCTGAACAGCCCGGCGCTGATGATCGAGGAAGGGCCATCGACGTCTGCAGGCGAGGCGCCGTCGATCGAGAAGAAGAACGCGCGCTCACGGCTGATGCGCTGCCCCTCGTTCGAGAGGATGAATTCGACGAAGGCGCTGGCGAGCGCGGGGCGATGTGCGAGCGCCGGTATCATCGCGCCGCGGCTCAGCACCACCGTGTAGTCGCGCGGCAGCACGATGCGAAGTCGCGCCCCGGCTTTGATCCTTGCATAGGCATAGGAGCCAAGCAGGTTGTAGCCGATCAGGAGGCGCCCGCGCTCCAGTTCGTCGAGCAGGTCGCTGGTGCAGCAATGCACGACGGCCCGGGCCCGGCCAAAGCTCTCGATCAGGCGGCCATAGGCGCTGGTCTGGCGGGCGTCCGAGATGGTCAGCAGATAGCCGATGCCGGAGCGCCGCGGATCATAGGTGCCGATCCGCCCGCGATAGAAATCCTCCTTGGAGCGCAGCAATTCTGCGAGCTCGACGCGCGTGCGTGGCACGTCCCCGGGCGGCACGGCGTCGTAGTTATAGGCGATGACGGCGGGCTCGAAGGTGAAGCCGAAGACCTCGTCCCGCCAGTTCGCCCAATGCGGCAAAGCGCGCCCGGCATCCGAGCGAAGCGCCCGGGCGCAGCCGTCATTGGCGAGCTTGACGAGATGGTCGACCGCCGAGGACAGCAGCACGTCGCCAAGGACCTTCCCCGTCTCGCAGGCCCTGGTCGCGGCGACGACGAGATCGTTGGTGACGTATTCGACATAGCGCACACCCCAGTTCGGATGGCGCTCCTGAAAACCCTCGATCAGCGGCTTCATGGCGGCGATGTCGGCCGCGGCGTGGATGGTGAGGGTGTCGACCTCGTTGGCGCGCGCCGGGAAATGGCTCGTTTCCTGGGCGCGGGCCGGGGCGGGCGCCGCGGCAAGAGCCAGGACCGCAGCCAGTAGCGTGGCAAGAAGAGCAGGCTTCGCGGGCATCACGGATCTTCCTCTGGATCGGCCAGGGGGAAGCTCAGGGCGACGATGAAGCCCTTCCCGTCACGCTCCAAGAAGCTCAGCTGGCCCTGATGGGTCGCGGCGACCTCGGAGGCGATGGCGAGCCCGAGTCCGCCGCTGCGACGCCCGGACGGGTCCTTGGCGAAGCGCTGGGTGACGAGCGCCCACTGGCTGCGCGGGATGCCGGGGCCGTCATCGTGAACTTCCAGCCGGGCTGAGGTGCCTTGGCGGCTCAGCACGATGCCGAGGCGTGCGACGGCGCCGTGTTGGACGGCGTTGTCGAGGATGTTGGAGATCGCCTCGCGCAGGCTGACCCGGTCACCATGGATGAGAAGCGGCCCCGGCGGAGCCTCGAAGGAGGTGACGATGTCGGGGCTCAGCGAAACCGGAAGGGTGTTGCGCAAGGCGAGCCGTGCGACCTTGGCGAGATCGATGCGCTCGAAGGGCACGGATTCCTTGCGGTGGACGACCATCGCATGGCTGAGGAGCTGGTTAGCGAGGCGGCCGAGCTGCTTGGTCCGGGCCTGGACGCGTTCGAGGTGGCGGCGCTGGCGGACGGCGTCGGCTTCATGGGCGAGGAGATCGACCTGCCCGGAGAGGGCGGTGAGTGGCGTGCGGATCTGGTGGGCGGCATCGGCGATGAAACGCTGCATCAGCTCCATGCGCTCGCCGAGCCGGCTCATGAAATGGTTGATCGAGCCGACGAGGGCGCGGATTTCGCGCGGTGTCTCGAGCGAGAGCGGGGTCAGGTCATGTGGGTCGCGCTGGGTCAGCGCCGTCTCGATCCGGGTCAGGGGCTTCAACGAGTAGCGGAGCGCGAAGATCACGCCGCCGAAGGCGATGCCGCTCATGATCAGGACGAGGCCGGTCGCGTTCAGCGTCAGGTCGCGGGCGAGCGAGAAGCGGGCCTCGCGGGTCTGGGCGACGACGACCTGGGCCCAGCCCTGGACATCGGCGCCGGCGAAGGAGCGTCCGACAGAGGCGATCCGCACCGGTACGTCGCGGAACACGCCATCGGAGACGACCGGCCGGTCGCGACGCTCGCCGCCGGATGCAGGCACGGGGAGGTCCGGGTAGCCCGTCAGCAACTCGCCCTTCGGGCCGGTGAGCCGGTAGAAGATGCGGTCGCGGTCGGAGAGCGCGAGCATCTCGAAGGCGGAGATCGGCAGATCGACCGTGACTTCGCCATTCTGGACGGTGAGAGCCTCGGCGATCTGCAGGACGGCGCCGACCAGCAGCCGGTCATAGGCCTCGTCGGCCGCCGTGCGGGCGGAATACCAGGCGAGCGAGGTCAGTCCTGCCGCTCCGACGGCCAGGACCAGGGCGATGGTGACCGCGAGCCGCGTGAAAAGAGAGGGGTCACGCGTCTTCATGTGGCACCAGCTGGTAGCCTAGCCCCCGGATCGTCCGGATCTCGGCGCGCGCGCCTTCGAGCTTGCGCCTGAGCCGCCCGACATAGAGCTCGATCGCATTGGGGCCGGGCGCCTCGTCGAAGCCGAAGAGCTGGTCGAGCAGTTCGTCCTTGCTGAAGACCTTTCCGGGGCGCGCGGCCAGGATCTCCAGCAGGGTCAATTCCCGGCGCTTCAGGCCGACCTCGCGATTGCCGATGCGGACCGCGCGGAGATTGCGGTCGATGACGATGTCGCCGCAGGCCAGGACATTGGTCGCATTGCCCTCGCGGCGGCGCAGCAGCACCCTCGCCCGTGCTTCCAGCTCACGGAAATCGAAGGGCTTCACCAGATAGTCGTCGGCGCCGAGGTCGAGGGCGCTGACCCGGTCCTCGACCTCCGAGCGCGCGGTCAGGACCAGGACCGGAGTCCGGGACTGCTTGCCCCGCAGGCGGCGCAGGATGCTGAAGCCGTCCAGGCCGGGCAGCATGATGTCGAGGATGACGAGATCATAGCGGGTGAAGTCGAGAATCTCGGCCGCCGCCTGCCCGTCGACCTCCCAGTCGACCGCATGGCCGCCGCGCACGAAGCGCGCCACGATCGCCTCGCCGACGTCGTTGGTATCTTCGATCAGCAGGATGCGCATGCCTGAGGCCAAGACTCCCGTGACAGCTTGATGACAGCTGCCCGTCCTATGAGCAAACGCCACGCATAGGAAGCATAACAAAAATCGGCACGGGAGGAAGTGAGATGAGCGCTCACGGATAGAATTACCTGACGCACGACTTGTGCGGTCTCAAGTCAAAAGCCTGCTTCAATATAACGACGCGTATGAGCGGCGAATAATTTCTGCTGCCTGCGTGGATTTGGGAGGAAGATATGCGAATTGTTTTTGCCGCTTTGCTGTTCGGTGCCCTCGGTATTTCAGGCGCGACTGCCGCGCCGGAGAAGACCGAGTGCCTCGTCGGCGCCAAGCCCGGCGGCGGCTTCGATCTGACCTGCCGTCTCGCGGCGAATGCCCTGACGGCGACAAAGCTCGTCGAGCGGCCGATGGCGGTGACCTATATGGAGGGCGGCGTCGGCGCGGTCGCCTACAACCATGTCGTCGGCACCAGGCCCGGCGATAGCGGGCTGGTAACGGCGACATCCTCGGGCTCGGCGCTGCTGCTCGCTCAGAAGAAGTTCGGCCATCACGATGCGACGGCCGTGCGCTGGGTCGCCTCGGTCGGCGCCGATTACGGCATCGTCGCGGTCGCGGCCAATTCACCCATCAAGACGCTGAAGGAACTGGTCGAGGCCTTCGGCAAGGCGCCCGGCGAGTTTCCGGTGGGCGGTGGCGGCGCCGTCGGCAGCCAGGACTGGATGAAGGCGGCGGTTCTCGCCAAGGCCGCCGGCGTGCCCGCCAAGAGCATCCGCTATGTCGCGCTCGAAGGCGGCGGTGCGGTGCAGACCAATCTGCAGGGCGGCTTCATCAAGATCGCCTCGGGCGACGCTTCGGAGATGGTAGCCAATCACAAGGCGGGCAAGATCCGGATTCTCGCCGTGATGTCGGACAAGCGCCTGCCGGGCGATCTCGCGGAGGTGCCGACCGCCAGGGAGCAGGGTCACGACATCGTCTGGCCGATCTGGCGCGGCTTCTATGTCGGGCCGAAGGTCAGCGACGCCGATTACGCCTGGTGGGTCGAGACCTTCGGCAAGCTCGTGAAGACGCCGGAATTCCAGCGCGAGCGCGAGGCCCGCGGCCTCTACCCGTTCGACGAGATGGGCCAGGCCTTCCACGACACCGTGCAGAAGGATGTCCAGCGCTTCCGCGACCTCGCCAAGGAGGCCGGCCTCTGAGCCGCGATCGCGCATGACGGGAGGAGAGGACATGGCGCAAGCGACGCCGACGACGAACCGCTCGGGGAGGATCGCGGCTGCGATCCTGCTCGCCATCGCAATCGGGCTGGGGGCGGCCGCGACGCAGATCGACTATGCCTTCTCCTCCGACCCGCTCGGGCCGCAGGCCGTGCCGCTGATCCTGTCGGGGCTGCTGGCACTCTTCGCCCTCTACTACTGGTTCCGCCCCGGCGGGGCGGAGGCCTTCCCGCAGGGGCCGCTGCTGCTGCGCAGCTTCGTCTTCATCGCCACCTGCTTCGTCACCGTGGCGCTGCTCGACCTCGTCGGCTTCCTGCCGGCGATGACCGTGCTGATCGGCGTCACCGCCTATCTCTTCGGCGCCACGCCGCAGGGCGCCGCCGTCATCGGCGTCGTCCAGGCGGCGTTCTGGTTCGCCTGCTTCAAATATGCGCTCGGCACCTATCTGCCGATGGGCACGCTGTTCTCGGGGGGCTGAGACGATGTCGCTCGATTATCTCTGGACCGGGTTCAGCGTCGCCCTGCAGCCGCAGAACCTCGCCTTCGGCCTGATCGGCTGCTTCCTCGGCACGATCATCGGCGCGCTGCCGGCGATCGGCCCGATCAACGGCATCGCGCTCCTGCTGCCGATCGCCTTCGCCGCCAAGCTGCCGCCGGAAAGCACCATGATCCTGCTGGCGGCGGTCTATTACGGCGCCGAATATGGCGGGCGGATCTCCTCGATCCTGCTCAACGTGCCCGGCGATGCCGGGGCGGTGATGACCGCGGTCGACGGCTACCCGGCGGCGCGGCAAGGCAGGGCGGCCGAGGCACTGACGATCTCGGCGCTGTCCTCCTTCGTCGGCGGCATCCTGGCGGTGATCGGCCTGACCTTCTTCGCGCCGGCGCTCGGGCTGATCGCGATCAAGTTCGGCCCGGCCGAGTATGTCGCGCTGATGGTCTTCGCCTTCGCGACGCTCGCCTCGATGGTCGGCCACGAGCCGATCAAGACGCTGATCGGCTGCACGCTCGGCCTCTTGCTGACGACGATCGGCCTCGATCCGACCTCCGGCGCCTACCGCTTCACCTTCGACCAGCCCGAGCTGCATGACGGGATCGAGTTCATCATCCTGGTCATCGGCCTATTCTCGATCTCCGAGGTGCTGCTGATGCTCGAGCACCAGATGGCCGGTCGCCTGAAGCCGATCCCGGTCGGCAAGGGCTTTCCGAGCTGGGCCGACATCAAGGCCTCGTTCTGGCCGACGATCCGCAGCTCGGCGAGCGGCTTCGTCATCGGCGTGCTGCCGGGGACGGGCGCCTCCGTCGCCAGCGCGGTCGCCTACACCACCGAGAAGCGCCTGCTCGACCGCGGCACCTTCGGCAAGGGCGACCTGCGCGGCATCGCGGCGCCAGAGGCCGCCAACAATGCCGCGGCCGGCGGCGCCTTCGTGCCGATGCTGACGCTCGGCGTACCCGGCTCGGGGACGACGGCGGTGATGCTGGGCGCGCTGATGCTCTACAACATCACGCCGGGCCCGCAGCTCTTCACCGAGCGCCCCGAGATCGCCGGCGGGCTGATCGCCTCGATGTATGTCGGCAACGTGCTCCTGCTGCTGATGAACATCCCGCTGATCGGTGTCTTCGCGCGGATGCTGCAGGTGCCGAACATGTGGCTGATCCCGGCCATCGTGGTTCTCTCGGTGCTCGGCGTCTACACCGCCTATTCCAGCGTGATGTCGGTGCTGATCATGCTCGGGATCGGCGTCATCGGTTTTGGTCTGCGCAAGCTCGGCTTTGACATGGCGCCGATCGTGCTCGGCTTCGTGCTGGGCAAGGTGCTGGAGACCAATCTGCGCAATGCGCTGGCGATCTCGGGGGGCTATGCCTCAATCCTGGTCGAGAGCCTGATCTCGGTCATCCTGTGGATCTCGGCGGCGCTGATCGTCGCCCTGCCCTGGTGGATCGCGCGGCGCAGGAGGAACGAGGGGGCGCAGCCGGTGGCGGCGGAGAGCGGCTGAGCGAGGACGGTGGCGGTGAGGCCGGCAAGGCCCGCCGCCACCGTCCTCGCCCAGCGCCCGGCCTTATGGACGGTCACAACCCTGGCTCAAAGCGCAGGCATGCGGGATGATCCGAAGTTCCGCCTCGGGCCGACCGGCCCGAGGCGCGCAAGGAGACCGCAATGGGCTTGCTGATCGACGGCCGGTGGCATGATCGCTGGTATGAGACGAAGGAAAGCGGCGGGCGCTTCATCCGCCAGGAGAGCGCCTTCCGCAACTGGGTGACGGCGGATGGTTCGCCCGGCCCGAGCGGCAGGGGCGGCTTCAAGGCCGAGGCCGGGCGCTATCTGCTCTATGTCTCGCTGGCCTGCCCCTGGGCGCATCGCACCTTGATCTTTCGCCAGCTGAAGGGGCTGGCCGATCTCATCGATGTCTCGGTGGTGCACTGGCTGATGGCCGAGCAGGGCTGGACCTTCGCGGATGGCGAGGGCGTGGTTCCCGATCCGATCGGCGGCGCGCGCTATCTGCACGAGGTCTACACCAGGGCCGAGCCGAGCTATTCGGGGCGTGTCACCGTGCCGGTTCTCTGGGACAGGAAGACCGGCACGATCGTCAACAATGAGTCGTCGGAGATCATCCGCATGCTCAATTCCGCCTTCGACGGGATTGGTGCGCGGCAAGGTGACTATTATCCGCAGGCGCTCAGGGCCGAGATCGACGCGCTGAACGAGCGCATCTATGCAACCGTCAACAACGGGGTCTACCGCGCGGGCTTCGCGACGACGCAGGCGGCTTATGAGGAAGGCGTGCTGCCTCTGTTCGAGACGCTGGACTGGCTCGAGGAGCGGCTGGCGACGCGGCGCTACCTGACCGGCGAGACGACCACCGAAGCCGACTGGCGGCTGTTCACCACGCTGATCCGCTTCGATGCGGTCTATGTCGGGCACTTCAAGTGCAATATCCGGCGCATCGCCGATTATCCGCGGCTGTCGGCCTATCTGCGCGCGCTTCTCGAGGTCGAGGGTGTCCGCGGTACCGTGAACCTCGGCCATATCAAGCGTCACTACTACCAGAGCCACCGCACCCTGAATCCGAGCGGCATCGTCCCGGTCGGTCCGGAGCTCGCCTTCCGCGTTTGATCGTGGGGAGCCACGGGCCAAAGGGGATGGACCGCGCGTAGGAACGCGCGGTCAGGCCTTCCTTGCCTCTTCCTCATCATGCTCTTCCAGCCGGTCGAGGGCGGCATACTCTGTCGCCAGGAAGTCGAGCAGGCTGCGCACCGAAGGCAGGAGGCCGCGCCGGGACGGGAAGGCGGCGTGGATGATGCCGGCGCGCGGCGTCCATTGCGGCAGGATGTCGATCAGCCGGCCCGCCTTGAGGTCGTCGCGGATCACCATGGTCGGGAACTGGCAGACGCCGATGCCCCGCAGTGCCGCCTGCCTCAGCGCCACCATGTCCTCGGTCACCAGACGCGGCCTGTGCGGAATCATGGCGGTGGCACCACCCGGTCCGTCGAGAGACCATTCATGGCTGGCATGCGCCGCTTCCCAGGCGAGGCTCGGCATCGCCGAGAGATCGGCCGGAACCAGAGGGCGCGCGAAGCAGCCATCGAGCAGAGCAGGGCTTGCGACCAGCCGCTGCCGGCTGGTGGCGAATTTGCGGATCACCAGATCGCTATCGTCGAGCGGCGGAAATCGCACCCGGACCGCCATGTCGAAGCCCTCGCGGATCACGTCGACGCGCCGATTGGTGCTTTCGAGATGGACCGCGACCTTGGGATGCTTCGCCATGAAGCGTGCGATCATGTCGCCGAGCTGGAAATAGATGATCGAGGCTGGGCAGCTCACCCGCACGATGCCCTGCGGTTCGGCGCGCATTCGCTCGATCGCTTCCTGCGCCGCCTCCGCCTCCACTACCATCGCCAGGCAATGGCGATAGAATTCCCGGCCGATCTCGGTGACCATGAATTGGCGTGTCGAGCGCTGGATCAGGCGCACGCCCAGGCTCTCCTCCAGCAGGCCGATGCGGCGGCTGAGGCGTGAGCGTGGCATGTCGAGCTTGCGGGCTGCGGCCGAAAAGCCGTTCTGCTCCACCACCTCGACGAAGAAGCGGAGGTCGTTGAGATCCTGCATCGTGGCGTCGACCCTATTGTCCTGATTTCAGGACATTGTAGCCCAATGACGCGCCTACTGCGAGTTTTGTCCCAGGCGTAAGTTCCCCATCGGTTGGATCGCTCAAGCGGCGACCGAGCAGGAGAAACGCAGTGAGACAGGTTCGAGGCATCTACACCAGCGCGGAGCCGCATTGGGTTGGCGACGGATTTCCGGTGCGCTCCATGCTTTCGCATGCGGTGCAGGGCGAGCATGTCAGCCCTTTCCTGCATCTCGACCATGCCGGCCCGGCCGCGTTTGCACCGGCCGACCAGCCGCGGGGCGTCGGCGTGCATCCGCATCGCGGCTTCGAGACCGTGACGATCGTCTATCAGGGTGAGGTCGAGCATCGCGACTCGACCGGCGCCGGCGGCCTGATCGGCCCGGGCGACGTCCAGTGGATGACGGCGGCATCCGGCATCCTGCACGAGGAATTCCATTCGCAGGCCTTCACCCGCCAAGGCGGCACGCTCGACATGGTGCAGCTCTGGGTCAACCTGCCGGCAAAGCACAAGAACGCCGCGCCGGGCTACCAGACGCTGCGCGACCGCGACATCCCGTCCGTGGGCCTTCCCGGCGGCGCCGGCCAGCTACGGGTGATCGCCGGCGACTATCTCGGGCACAAGGGCCCGGCCCGCAGCTTCACGCCGATCGATCTCTGGGACCTGCGCCTGAAGCAGGCCAAGGCGGTCGCCCTCGATCTGCCCGAAGGCCACATGGTTGGGCTCGCCGTGCTGCGCGGCACGGTTCTCGTCAACGGAACGTCGACGGCACGGGACGGCCAGTTCGTCCTGCTCGACCGGAAGGGCGGCGTCGTCGGCCTTGAGGCGGCGAGCGACGCCACCGTGCTGCTGCTCGGCGGCGAGCCGATCGACGAGCCGGTGGCGATGCGCGGGCCGTTCGTCATGAACACGGCCGAAGAGCTGAACCAGGCTTTTGCCGATTTCAGGGCCGGCCGTTTCGGGGCCATCGCCGCCTGATCCCTACCGTTTTCCCCCGTCGATCGATGTCGGGACAAGGCCGGCCAAGCAGGTGCCGGCTTCAAAACCACCTGCTTTTCAACTGAGGCAAGGAGACTGACCATGACCAATCCCGCCAATTTCAACGGCCAGCGCCCGGTCATCGACCCGAACGACGCCGTCATGCTGCTGATCGACCATCAGAGCGGTCTGTTCCAGACGGTCGGCGACATGCCGATGCCGGTTCTGCGCAACCATGCCGCGGCGCTGGCCAAGATGGCCACGCTCGCGAACATCCCGGTGATCACCACCGCCTCGGTGCCGCAGGGCCCGAACGGGCCGCTGATCCCCGAGATCCATGCGAATGCCCCGCATGCCAAGTACGTGGCGCGCAAGGGCGAGATCAACGCCTGGGACAATCCCGACTTCGTCGCTGCGGTGAAGGCGACCGGCCGCAAGACCCTGATCATCGCCGGCACGATCACCTCGGTCTGCATGGCCTTCCCGGCCATCTCGGCGGTGCAGGACGGCTACAAGGTCTTCGTCGTGATCGACGCCTCCGGCACCTATTCGAAGATGGCGCAGGAGATCACGCTGGCCCGGGTCGTCCAGGCGGGCGTCGTCCCGATGGATACCGCGGCCGTCGCCTCCGAGATCCAGAAGACCTGGAACCGCGAGGACGCCCAGGAATGGGCCGGCGTCTACACCAAGATCTTCCCGGCCTATCAGCTGCTGATCGAGAGCTATCTCAAGGCCCAGGAGGTCGAGAAGAACCACGAGCAGCTCGACTCGGCCCGCAAGTAAGCCGCAGCAGCTAGCCGACGCCGCCCATGGCGGGCGGTGGGCTTCCAGGCCCGGTGAGGCGCGCGCCTCACCGGGCTTTTCGGCTTCCCGGGAAGGGTCTTAGGGGCGGGCGAAGCCGGCGAAGAGCCGCACGACTTCGCGGTAGACCTCGCGCTTGAAGGGGATGATCAACTCGGGCGTGTCGGCCAGCGGCGCCCAGCGCCAGGAGTCGAATTCCGCCTTGTGGCCGCCGGCGGGGTTGGCGATGTCGATCTCGTCCTCCTCGCCCTCGAAGCGGAAGGCGAACCATTTCTGCGACTGGCCGCGATAGCGCCCGCGCCAGGCCTCCTTGCCGATCTCGCGCGGCAGGTCATAGCTCAGCCAGTCCGGCGCTTCCGCCAGCAGCGAGACCGAGCTGACATTGGTTTCCTCGCGCAATTCGCGATAGGCCGCCTGCAGGGGTTGCTCGCCCCGGTCGATGCCGCCCTGCGGCATCTGCCATTCATGGCCAGGGGCGACATGCTCGCGCTGATTGCGATTGGCGCGGCGGCCGATGAAGACGCGGCCGTCGCGGCTGAACAAGGCTAGACCGACGCAGGGGCGGTAGCCGGCGGGCGGGTTGGTGGTCATCTCAGGGAGCCGGTGCTCGAAGGGTTGCGGAAGCCGCGCGCGGCACTGACCGGCACGATGGCGAGGCCCTTGGCCTCGAGGGTTCTCGCCCAGCGCGTGATGCGCTCGACCGTGACCGGCAGCGCGCTGGCGGTCGCGACCGCGACGCCGTTCTCGCGGGCGAGCGTCTCCAGCCGCTGCAACTCCTTGTCGATCGCGTCGGCGCGCGGCGTGCCGTCGAGGGCGAGATCGGCCTTCAAGGCCGGGATCTGCGCCCGCGTCGCCGCGGGAGCGAGCTGGCTGCGCGGCGAGGAGCCGTCATCGACCACCATCAGGCCGCGGCCGGCGACCTCGCGCAGCAGCGGCGTCAGGGCGGCATCGTCGGCCGTAAGGCGCCCGCCGAGGAAGTTGACGATGCCGACATAGCCGGTGAAGCGCCCGAGCGCCCATTGCAGCCGGTCGAGATTGTCGGCTCCCTTCGGGCCGGTCAGCAGGGTATGGGGGCCAGGGTCGTTGTCGGGATAGTCGAAAGGCTCCATCGGTACCTGCAGGAAGACCTCGTGGCCTTCGGCGCGGGCGCGGGCCGCGGTCTTCTCGAGATCGGCGCCATAGGGCGCGAAGGCGAGAGAGACGGCCCCGGGCAGGCGCGTGATCGCCTCGCTGGTCGAGCTCTGGCTGATGCCGAGCCCGCCGACCATGATCGCGATGCGGCCCGCGGGCTTGGTGGCGGGAGCGGGACCGAGCGGGCGGGCATAGACTTGCGCCGGCGTCGCGCCGTCCGGGCCGACCTTTGGCAGGAAGCCGTGCCGCGTGCGCTCGACCAGGCGCTTGTCCGGGGAAGGCGCCAGCTTGATCGTGCCCTCGTCAGGCACGGTGATGACGATGGCGCCCGGGATATCGGTCTCATCGGCGCCGGGCCGGACCACGGTAACGCCGGATTCGGTTTCGAGCTGGCGGGCGCTGGCCGGGCCTTGCGGCGCTTCGCGTCGGCCGCTGTCAGGGGCGGTAGCCGCCGTTTCCGGGGCTCGCGGCCTTTCGCGGATCGCGGCGGTCGCCATCGGTTCGCCGCCATCCGGATCGCGCCGCAAGGCGGCATAGAGCGTCAAACCGGTGAAAGTGACGACCAGCGCGCCCGCGAGCGCGCGCGACAGCCAGCGACCGACCGGCGGGCGCGGACGCGCACGCCGGTTCCGGCCGAGAGGCTGGTCGAGTTCGCTGAGCGGCATTCCGGCCAAGAAGCCGTCCTCGCTGATCGGGCGCGGACACGAATCAGTCCGCCGCCCTAGAGTCGGATGATTCCATGTGGAATCAACCGGCAATCAGCGGCGGGGGTAACAAACTCTCGTGGGCGTGCCGCGCCAATGGTCATGGCGCGGCAGTCCTTCAGGCGCGATCAGTTCGGCTTGGGCGCTTCGGTCGGGGCGGCATCGGCCTTGGGGGCCTCCGGAGCCGGGGCCGGAGCGTTGGGCGCCGCAGCGGCGGTGTCCTTCTTGACGCCGCGCAGCAGGTTCAGCGCCGCGATCAGCTGCGTGTCCTTGCTGGCATCGGCCGGGACGTAGGAGGCGGAGCCGGACTGCTCCTCCTTGCCGTCGCCGGAGCGCAGATGGCCCTTGAGCGAGGCCTCGCCCTTGTTCTCGACCTTGTCCTTCAGCTCGGCCGGGACGTCCTGGATGATCTCGATGTCCGGGGTGATGCCCTTGGCCTGGATCGAGTTGCCCGACGGGGTGTAGTAGCGCGCCGTGGTCAGGCGCAGGCCGCCCTGATCGCCGAGGCGGATCACGGTCTGCACCGAGCCCTTGCCGAAGGAGCGCGAGCCCATGACGGTGGCGCGCTTGTGGTCCTGCAGCGCGCCGGCGACGATTTCCGCCGCCGAGGCCGAGGAACCGTTGATCAGCACGACGACCGGCTTGCCCTTGGTGAGGTCGCCCGACTTGGCGTTGAAGACCTGGGTCTCCTCGGCGTTGCGGCCGCGGGTCGAGACGATCTTGCCACGCTCGAGGAAGGCGTCGGACACCAGGACGGACTGGTCGAGACGGCCGCCGCGATTGTTGCGGAGGTCGATGATGTAGCCCTTGAGCTTGTCGGCGCCGATCTCGGCGTTGAGCTTCTCGATGCCCTTGCGCAGGCCCTCATAGGTCTGCTCGCTGAAGGTGCCGATGCGGATATAGCCGACATCGCCCTCGGCGCGCTCCTCCACCGCCGGGACGACGATGTTCGAACGGGTCAGGGTGAACTCCAGCGGCTCGGACTTGGCGCGCTCGATCTTCAGCTTGACCTGGGTGTTGATGATGCCGCGCATCTTCTCGACCGCCTGGTTCAGGCTGAGGCCCTTGACCTCGTCGCCGTCGATCTGGCGGATGATGTCGCCAGCCAGGATGCCGGCCTTGGCGGCGGGCGTGTCGCGGATCGGCTTGGCGACCTTGAGGACGCCGTCCTCCATCGTGACCTCGATGCCGAGGCCACCGAACTGGCCGCGCATGTCGATATCCATGTCGCGGAAGCTCTTGGCGTCTAGGAACGCCGAGTGCGGGTCGAGCGAGGAGACCATGCCGTTGATGGCGGCCTCGATCAGCTTCTGCTCATCCGGCTTCTCGACATAGTCGGTGCGGATCTTCTCGAAGATGTCGCCGAAGAGGTTGAGGCTGCGATAAACCTCCGCCGAGGCCGCGACCGCGCTGGTCGAGGAGAGCAGGCCCGTTTGCGTCGCGAGGCCGGTGAGGCCGGCGCCGGCGATCGCGCCTGCGAGAACGAGAGAGACCTTGCGCATCATCCGCGAACCTTTTCGCTTTGCGGTTTTTTCCACCACGGCGTCGGATCGATCGAGACGCCGTCTTTTCTGAACTCGACATAGAGAACCGGCTCGCCGGCTCCCGCTCCTACATTCGCCGCCGCCGCTTCGGCGGTCTCGCCCATGACCGCAACTGGTTCGCCTGCGAGCACGAATTGATTCACCGAGACATCAATACGCTGCATGCCCGCCAGGAGGATATAGTAACCATTGCCGGCATTCAGTATCAAGAGTTGGCCAAAGGACCGGAACGGCCCCGCATAGACTATCCAGGCATCGGAAGGTGACGAAACAACGGCATTTGGACGGGTGGAAAGCGATATTCCGCGCGTCGCGACGCCGAGGTCGTCGTTAACCCCGAATCCACGCAATTGTGATCCCGCCACGGGCTGCGGCAGCATCCCGCGCGTCTCCTGAAAGGCGATCTTCGGGGCGAGTCGCGCCGGGTCGCGGAAGGCCAGTGCAGCCATGCGCTGGCGCTGCTCGCGGGTCTCGTTCTCCAGCGCCCGCCGGGCCGCTTCGGCGGCGCGGTTGGCGACCGAGATCTCCTTCTCCATGCGCTCGACGAAGTCCCGCAAGGTCTTGGCCTGCGCGGCCAGGGCCCCTGCGTCGCCGCGCTGGGCCTCGATGTCCCGGGCAGCGCTGGCCTCGCGCTCCCGCCGGGCCTCGACCAGCGAGGCGAGGCGCTGACGCTCGCCGGCGAGCCCTTCCATCTCGGCGCTGATCGCCTTGCGCTCGCCGGCGATGCCTTCTCGCAGGCGAACCAGCTCACCGAGATCGGTGCCGAGAATCGTGATCTCCTGGCGCAGATCAGGCACGACCGCACCGAGCAGCATCGAGGCGCGCACGGCCTCCAGAATATCCTCGGGGCGGACCAGCACGGCCGGCGGCGGGCGGCGGCCGATGCGCTGCAGGGCCGCGAGCACTTCGGCGATCAGTCCGCGCCGGCTTTCGAGCGAGCGGCGGATTGCGGCCTCGCTGTTCTGGAGCAGGGCGAGGCGCTGCTCCAGAGCGGCAAGGCGGGCCTCGGCGGCCTGCGTCTTGGCGGTGGCTTCGAGTAGCGCGGCGTTCAGGCGGGCCCGGTCGGCCCGGATGCCGGCAATCTCCGTCTCGAGTTTGGCGCGGGCCTCGGCATTGCCGGCGAGCCGCTCCTCGATCGCCTTCAGCTCGGTTTCGCGAGCGCGCTTCTCCTGCTGCTTTTGCTCGGTCTCGCGCGCCAGCTGCTCCTGCTCGGGAGAGCTGTCCGCCTGGCCGAAAGCAGGGCCGGTCGCGAGGCAGGCGCCGAGCAGCAGCGGCCAGAGAGCCTGCCGGCGGAAGCGGTCGCGAATCAGCCGGAGAATGCGGGTCATGCGCGATGATAAGGGTGCCCGGCCATGATCGTCATGGCCCGATAGAGCTGCTCGAGCGCCAGCGCCCGGACGATCTGGTGCGGGATCGTCAGCGCGCCGAAGCAGAGCACCAGTCCGGCGCGGGCCCGCAACTCCTCGGCAAGCCCGTCGGCGCCGCCGATCAGCAGGGTCGCCGCCGGCGTTCCGGCGTCGCGCGCCGCGGCGATCTTGCCGGCGAAGGCCTCGCTGCCGAGGTTCTTGCCGCGTTCGTCGAGCGCGATGACGAGGCCTTGCGGCAGGCGCTCGGCGATCAGCCGCGCCTCTTCGTTGCGCCGTTCCTCGCTGCGACGGCCGCGACTCTCCGCGAGCTCGACGATGTCCGGGCCGGTGAAGCCCAGACTCCGCGAAAGCCCGGTGGCGCGTTCCTGGTAGCGGGCGCAGAGGTCGCGTTCCGGCCCGTCCTTGAGGCGGCCGATTGCGATGATCGACAGGCGCATGGACGGCCGGCTTCAGCCGACCAGGCGCTCATGCGGACGGTCCGCGCCCCACATCTTCTCGAGATTGTAGAACTGGCGCACTTCCGGACGGAAGACATGAATGATGATGTCGCCGGTATCGATCAGCACCCAGTCGCAAGCCGGTACGCCCTCGACCTTCGGCGTCGGTTCGCCGGCCTTCTTCAAGGCCTCGACGAGACTGTCCGCGATAGCGCCGACGTGACGGTTGACCGTGCCCGAAGCGATGATCATGGCGTCGGCCAGCGAAGTCTTTCCGACGAGGTCGATGACCGTGATGTCCTCGGCCTTCATGTCCTCGAGGACCTGGAGCGCAAGGGTTACGCCGGCCGCGGCCGGATGATCGGCTGCGGTGGCCGGCGCCAGCGGCTCAGAGCCTGCTTCGCCGAGGTTTTGACGGGTCAGAGCCGTGTCCTCACGTGACGACGCGCTCACGGCGCGACCGGTCCAATCTACGCTTTCAGGGGGCATATTTCAATCGTTTTCGGCGTTTTCGCGCAATTGCGTCGAGGAAAGGTCCGAGCGCTTGCCGTGCAGGAAGATCCAGGCGGGAGGGGTGCGCACGGCGAGCGCGCCACCCTGATTCTCGGGAAGACGCCAGCGCGCAAGCCAGTTGCCGGCGGGCGAAGAGACCGAGCGATGGGTCGAGCCCGGCCTGTCGATCACGGCAATCGGCATCATCCTGGCGATGGTGCGCCACTCGTTCCAGCGGTGGAAGCTGGCGAGGTTGTCCGAGCCCATGATCCAGACGAAGCGCACGCCCGGGCAGCGCCGCTTCAGCGCGCGCAACGTGTCGGCGGTGTAGCGGGTGCGCAGGCCGGCCTCGACGCCGGTAATGTGGATACGGCCATGGTCGGCGAGCTTGCGGGCGAAGGCGATGCGCTCGGCCAGGGGCGGCAAGGCGCGGTTGTCCTTCAGCGGGTTGCCGGGGCTGACCAGCCACCAGATGCGGTCGAGCTGGAGCCGGCGCAGCGCCGTCAGGCTCGCCATCCTGTGCCCGTCATGGGCCGGATTGAAGGAGCCGCCGAACAGGCCGATGCGCAGGCCGGGCGCGTAGGGCGGTAGGCGCAGATCCTCGGTGCTCACGGGCGCGTCTGGCCCCGGCCGTGGACCCGGTATTTGAACGAGCAGAGCTGTTCGACGCCGACCGGGCCGCGCGCATGCATGCGGCCGGTGGCGATGCCGATCTCGGCTCCGAAGCCGAATTCGCCGCCATCTGCGAACTGGGTCGAGGCGTTGTGCAGAACGATTGCCGAATCGACCTCGGCGAGGAAGCGCCTCGCCGCATCCGCATCGCCGGTGACGATGGCGTCGGTGTGGTGCGAGCCGTAGCGCTCGATGTGCTCGATCGCGGCGTCGAGACCGGGCACGACCTTCGCGGCGATGATGCGGTCGAGATATTCGGTGCCCCAGTCCTCCTCGCTCGCCGCGGTGACGCGTGAGTCTGCCGCCTGGCAGGCCGCGTCACCGCGCACCGCGCAGCCGGCGTCGAGCAGGGCGGCGAGCAGCGGCTTCAGATGCGTCGCGGCGCAGGCCTCGTCGACGAGCAGCGTCTCGGCCGCGCCGCAGACGCCGGTACGGCGCAGCTTGGCGTTGAGCAGGATTTCCCCGGCCATGGCGAGATCGGCGGCCGCATGGACATAGACATGGCAGTTGCCGTCGAGATGGGCGAAGACCGGCACGCGCGCATCGGACTGCACCCGCGCCACCAGGCTCTTGCCGCCGCGCGGCACGACGACGTCGACATTGCCGTCGAGCCCGGCGAGAATCTCGCCGACGGCGGCGCGGTCGCGGCTGGGCACGAGCTGGATGGCGTCGCGCGGCAGACCGGCGGCGGCGAGCCCGTCCTGCATCGCGACCGCGATCTCGGTCGACGTCCGGAAGCTGTCGGAGCCGGCGCGCAGGATCGCGACATTGCCGCTCTTCAGGCAAAGGGCGCCGGCATCGGCGGTGACGTTCGGGCGGCTCTCGAAGATCACGGCGACGACGCCGAGCGGTGTCGCGACGCGTTCGAAGAACAGACCATTGGGCTGGGTCCAGCTCGCCAGCACCCGGCCGACCGGGTCGGGCAGGGCGGCGATGCCCGCGACGGCTTCGGCGATGGCGGCGAGGCGGCTCTCGTCGAGCGCGAGCCGGTCGAGATAGGCGGCGTTCTGGCCGGCGGCGCGGGCCTCGTCGAGATCCTGCCGGTTGGCGGCGAGGATGGCGTCGGAGCGGGCGCGCAGCGCCGCGGCGATGGCGCGCAGGGCCTCGTCGCGCTGGGCGCCAGTGGTCGCTCCGAGGCGCCTTGCGGCGGCGCGGGCGCGGCGGCCGAGCTCGCGCATCAATGCTGCGACCTCGCCGTTCTGGTTGCTCGCCTCGGGCAGGCGCATTGCGCTCTCGCTGGTCATGATCCGGTGATGCTCACTCAGTCAGCGCGATCGTAGCCGAGGCGCAATGCCATGTCGTCCCGGTGAATCATCTCGGCCCGGCCGGGATAGCCCAGCACCGAAGCGATATCGCGAGAGGCCTTGCCCAGAACGCGCCCGGCTTCCTCGGCGTCATAGGCGACGAGCCCGCGCCCGAGCTCGCTGCCGTCGCCGGCGCGGATGACCACGGCGTCGCCGCGGCTGAAGCTGCCGTCGATCCGAGTGACGCCGACGGGCAGCAGGCTGGCGCCGCCGCGCAGCGCCCAGGCGGCCCCCTCGTCGACGTAAAGCACGCCGCGGGGCTCGAGCGTGCCGGCGATCCAGGTCTTGCGGGCCGTCGCAGGCGTAGAGCCGCTGAGGAACCAGGTGCAGCGGCCGCCCTGAGCGACCTGCCGCAGCGGATTCTTGCCGCGCCCGTCGGCGATCAGCATATGGGCGCCGCCGGCGGTGGCGATCTTGCCGGCCTCGATCTTCGTGCGCATGCCGCCGCGCGAGAGCTCGGAGGCGGCGCCGCCGGCCATGGCCTCGATCGCGGGCGTGATCGCGGGCACGACCGGGATCAGCTTCGCGTCCGGGTCGGATTGCGGCGGGGCGGTGTAGAGGCCGTCGATATCGGAGAACAGCACGAGCAGGTCGGCGCCGGCCATGGTCGCAACGCGCGCCGCCAGCCGGTCATTGTCGCCATAGCGGATCTCGGAGGTGGCGACCGTGTCGTTCTCGTTGATCACCGGCACGGCTCGCAGGTCGAGGAGGCGACCGAGCGTGGCGCGGGCGTTGAGATAGCGTCGGCGTTCCTCGGTGTCGGCGAGGGTCAGCAGGACCTGTCCGGCGATCAGGCCGTGATGGCCAAGCGATTCAGCCCAGTTGCGGGCAAGAGCGATCTGGCCGATCGCGGCCGCGGCCTGGCTTTCCTCCAGCTTGAGGGCGCCGGCCGGCAGCTTGAGCACGGTGCGGCCGAGCGCGATCGCGCCCGAGGAGACGACGAGAACATCGGCGCCGCTCGCATGCAGCTCGGCGAGATCCTCGGCGAGCGCCGCGAGCCAGGCATGGCGCAGCCGGCCGCCGGCACGGTCGACGAGCAGGGAGGAGCCGACCTTGACGACGACGCGGCGGAACTGGCGAAGGGCAGGGATGCTCACGCGGATGGACCGGGCAGGACAGGGAAAGCGGGTACCGAGCGGTACCGTCTTGGCGAAATCGCGGCTGTTGTAAAGCCGTACGACACGCAGAGCGGGCCTTGCGAGCCGTGTTTGCGGGAGGCGGCGCCGCGCGGGGCGCATGGCGGCCATCGGTCCGCGTGACGGGGCGGCGCGCTTCGTCCCGGCCCGCTGGCGGCGGGCGGGAGGCAGCGAAGTCGCCGGTCTCCCAGCTGAGTCTGGATTGATAAGTAAGCGAAATCAATGCCTTGTTGGGGGTACGCCGGCGTTCGGCGGGCCGAGCATCTCCCGCGCTACCATCCGTCCGGATCGCAGGCGGAAGGATACGGAGTGCACTGCCTCTGAGACAAAATGCAGTGAAAAGGCGACTTATTGCCACTTATGGACGCGGATGCACTGGCGCTTTCGGCCTCAGTCTGCTACCGCACCGCGCAGATCGAGGGACTGCCGACTGCTTGGCCCCTCCCATTCAGTCCCTTGTCAGGAGAAATGCATGCAGGTTCTCGTGCGCGACAACAATGTCGACCAGGCCCTCCGAGTTCTGAAGAAGAAGATGCAGCGCGAGGGCGTGTTTCGCGAGATGAAGCGCCGGGCCGCCTACGAGAAGCCTTCCGAGCAGCGCGTCCGCGAAAAGGCCGATGCCATTCGTCGCGCCCGCAAGCTCGCCCGCAAGCAGGCTCAGCGTGAAGGCCTGATCGCCGCGCCGAAGCCGAAGGTCATGAAGCCCCGCCCTGGGGTCGCAGCAGCCCCGCGTTGATCTCAGTACAAATCTCCAGCGATTTGCCGTAAACGCTCGCGCGGGCGGCATCCTCGCCCGTGCAAGCAAAGAGAAGCGAAGCCTTGAAGAACCCGAACGACCGCCATTTCACTGATCGCCAGGCCAATTCCGCAAATGCGAAGAAGGCCCTGCTGGAGCGCTTCAAGAAGCGTCCCGGCCCGGACGATCCCGTGATGGTGCAGCGTCGGGCCGAGCGCCAGGCGATCGCCGACGCACGCGCGGAGCGTGAGGCCAAGAAGGAGGCCGAGCGCCAGGAAGCCGAGCGTCTGGCGGCCATTGAGCAGGCCGCCCGCGAGGAAGCCGAGCGCATCGCCGAGGCCGAGCGCGAGGCGATCCGCAAGGCCGAGCAGGCCAAGCGCGATGCCGAGCGTCCGCGCCGCGTCCTGCTGGAGGCCGTGCAGTACATGGAAATGCGCGTCGCCGGCAAAGGCCGCCGCTGACACCGCGCGCTCGTCGCGAAGGCGACGAGATCTCGAGAATTTCTTGACGAAAGCCCGTCCGGCCATGCCGGGCGGGCTTTTTGCTTGGCGACGACTTGATTGATTTCTTTGCGTCACCTTGATGGTGCATTGCAGTAAAACATGCGGTGATAGTGTTTTGTTTCTGCGGGGGAACAGCACTCATTCCCGGGTGAGCCTAGTCCTTCGACTAATTGCCCCTTGCCAGATGCGCTAGTCCACGAAACTCTGGTCTTCGGCCGAGAGAGCCTCAATCAAATGCACGCCGCTCGAACGGCGCAGCTTCTGGGGAGAGAAACGTGACTTCCGAACCGACGAAGACGCGCGCCAGCAGGCGCAACTTCCTCAAGGTCGCCGGGCTCGCCGGCGCTGGGGCCGTCGCCATGCCGCAGGTCAGCCGGGCGCAGACCGTGACCTGGAAATTCCAGTCGACCTGGCCGACCAAGGACATCTTCCACGAATTCGCCGGCGACTTCGCCAAGCGGGTCAACGACATGTCGGGCGGCAGGCTGAAGCTCGACGTGCTCGCCGCCGGCGCGGTGGTGCCCGCCTTCCAGATGCAGGACGCGGTCGCGGCCGGCATTCTCGACGGCGGCCACGGCGTCTCGGCCTATTGGTACGGCAAGAACAAGGCCTTCTCGCTGTTCGGCACGCCGCCGGCGCTGGGCTGGGACGCCACCAACTTCCTCGGCTGGATGAACTATGGCGGCGGCTACGACCTCTACAACGACCTCGTCCAGAACCAGCTCAAGCTCAATCTCGTCGGCTTCTTCTCGGGGCCGATGCCCTGCCAGCCGCTTGGCTGGTTCAAGAAGGAGCTGAAGACCGCCGACGACTTCAAGGGGTTGAAGTACCGCACCGTCGGCCTCGCGGCCGATCTCAAGCGCGAAATGGGCGCTGCGGTGACCATCCTCGCAGGCGGCGAGATCGTGCCGGCCCTGGAGCGCGGCGTGATCGACGGGGCGGAGTTCAACAACCCGTCCTCCGACTCGATCCTCGGCTTCCAGGACGTCGCCAAGGTCTACATGCTGCAGAGCTACCATCAGGCGGCGGAGAGCTTCGAACTGCTCTTCAACAAGACCAAGTTCGATGCCCTGGCGCCGGAGCTCAAGGCGATGGTGAAGTTCGCGGCCGAGTCCGCGTCCTCGGACATGAACTGGAAGGCGCTCGACCGCTACTCCAAGGACATCGAGGCCTTGCGCGCCAAGGGCGTTAATGTCGTGCCGACGCCCGAGGCCATCCTCAAGGCGCAGCTCGCGGCCTGGGACAAGGTGCTGGAGAAGCTCGGCGGCGAGAACGCTTTCTTCAAGAAGGTGGTGGATTCGCAGAAGGACTGGGTGAAGCGCACGGTTTCTTTCCAGCGGCTCAACGAGCCGTCGCGCGACCTCGCCTTCAACCACTTCTTCAAGACCTGACCAGGTCCGCCCGATGAAGCTTCGCCCGCCACCGCTCGCGGTGGTGGGCGTTCTGCGCCCTCGATTCCAAGCAGCAGGCAGCGGATACGCATGGGACTGATCCTGGCGATCGACAAAGTGAATACCGCCATCGGCAAGCTCGCCGGCTGGACCATCCTGATCCTGACATTGGCGATCAGCTACGAGGTCTTCGCCCGCTACGTGCTGCGCGCGCCGACCGAGTGGGCCTTCGACGTCAGCTACATCCTCTACGGGACCCTGTTCATGCTGGCCGGGCCCTATGCGCTCGCCCGCAACGCCCATGTTCGCGGCGACTTCCTCTATCGGCAATGGGCGCCGCGAACCCAGGCGCGGCTCGATCTTGCGCTTTATCTGCTGTTCTTCTTCCCCGGGATCATCGCGCTCGCCTGGGCCGGCTACAAGTTCGCGGCCTTCTCCTGGATGATCGGCGAGCATTCCTCGAACTCGCCGAACGGCCCACCGCTCTACCATTTCAAATCGCTGATTCCGATCGCCGGCGTGCTCATGACGGTGCAGGGGCTGGCCGAGGTCGCGCGCTGCGTCATCTGCCTGCGCACCGGCGAATGGCCGCCGCGGCTGCATGATGTCGAGGAAACCGAAAAGCTCATTCTGGAACAGGCCGCGGCTGCGCAAGGCGCGCCCGAAGCCGGGAAAGCGATCTGATGCTGCTTGGCATGGGTAATCCCGAACTGGGCGTGCTGATGCTCGTCCTGTTCATCGTCTTCATCATGCTCGGCTTCCCGATCGCCTTCACGCTGATGGCCCTCGGTGTCGGCTTCGGCTACTGGGCGATGGGCGACACGGTCTTCAACCTGGTGGTGCAGCGCACCTACTCGGTGATGGCCAATGACGTGCTGGTCTCGATCCCGCTCTTCATCTTCATGGGATACATCATCGAGCGGGCGAACATTCTCGACAAACTGTTCCATTCGATCCAGCTCGCCCTCGGCAACGTTCCCGGCTCGCTCGCCATCGCGACGCTCGCGACCTGCGCGATCTTCGCGACCGCGACCGGTATCGTCGGTGCGGTGGTGACCCTGATGGGTCTGCTTGCCTTCCCGGCAATGCTGCGGGCCGGCTACGACGTAAAGCTCTCGGCCGGCGTGGTCTGTGCCGGCGGCTGTCTCGGCATCCTGATCCCGCCTTCGGTGATGCTGATCCTCTATGGTGCGACGGCCGGCGTCTCGGTGCCCAAGCTCTATGCAGGCGCGCTGTTCCCGGGGCTGCTGCTGGCCGGCATGTACATGCTCTATGTGCTGATCCGCTGCTGGCTCAACCCGGCGCTCGCGCCGAAGCTGCCGAAGGAGCAGACCGACGTGCCCTGGACGACGGTAGCCTGGGCGCTGGCGACGAGCTTCTTCCCGCTGACCTTGCTGATCATGTCGGTGCTGGGCGCGATCTTCTTCGGCATCGCGACGCCGACCGAGGCAGCGGCCGTCGGCTCGCTCGGCAGCCTGATCCTCGCGGCGGCCTATCGCTCGCTGAGCTTCGGCAAGATCAAGGATTCCGTCATCCTGACGGCGCGCACGTCGGCGATGGTCTGCTGGCTTTTCGTCGGTTCCTTCATCTTCTCGTCGATCTTCGCCATTCTCGGCGGTCACGAGCCGATCAAGACCCTGGTCACGGCGCTGAACCTGTCACCGACCATGTTCCTGATCGTGGCGCAGGTCATCATCTTCGTGCTTGGCTGGCCGCTGGAGTGGACCGAGATCATCGTGATCTTCGTGCCGATCTTCCTGCCGTTGCTGGAGTTCTTCAAGATCGATCCGCTGTTCTTCGGCATCCTGATCGCCCTGAACATCCAGACCTCGTTCCTGTCGCCGCCGGTGGCGATGGCGCCCTTCTACCTCAAGGGCATCGCGCCGCCGCATGTCACCATCAACCAGATCTTCGCGGGCGTAATGCCCTATCTGGCGATCGTGCTGTTCGCGATGGTTCTGGTCTATGTCTTCCCGGGGATCGCGCTCTGGTTGCCGAAATACCTTTACGGCTAGAGTTGCAGCTGTTCGAGAATTCTCAGCCCTCATCCTGAGGAGCGCTCCGCAGGAGCGCGTCTCGAAGGATGCTCCAGAAGGTTCGGGAGCATCCTGAAGCATCCTTCGAGACGCCGTTACGCGGCTCCTCAGGATGAGGGCTGAGGCGACTGTTAGAGCCTACTCCTCCACGCGGCCGTCCTGGCCGCAGCGGAAGCCCGCCGCCTTCTCATCGGCAAGGCGACGGGCGGCGGCATTGGCGTCGCGGCTGCGCCCGTCGACGCTGCCGATGACGCAGGACACGCCGTCGGGGCCGAGGCGGTAGACGACGAGGCGGCTGCCGTCGAGCTTGCCGACATTCCGGCCGGTGGCGTAGCGCAGGATCGCGGCCTGCGGCCGGCCACCCCTGGGGCCGCGCCATTCGATGGTCCGACCTGCTTCGAAGAAGCTCGCCTTGTCCGAGATCGTTTCCGCGATCGGCCGCGTGCTGAAATCGACCGAGGACGAATCGTCGCCGGCCGTCCAGATCACAGGGATGCCGGCCTTGCCGGCGCAGCGATGCACCGAGACGCCCTGGTCGTCGGGCTTCGCCTTGCGGCATTTGCCGTAGTCATGGCTGGTGTAGTCGCTGGTCCAGTTTTCCGCCACGGCGTTGCCGCCGGTCAGCGCGAGGCAGAATCCTAGAGCGATCGTCCTCATCGGCATGGCGAGGCCTTCTTCCGCGGCGCTGCCCGCATCAAACGCTGCCGACGGCAGAAAACAAGCCCTGCGAGACCGGGCCGTTGCCTGCCGTCTCAATCGAGCCGAGGGCGCGTTCGATTCTTTTTTTGGGGCCTCTGGCGATTCCGGTTCAGCGGCGGACAAGACCGGGACATGGCGAATGGTTCGCCACCCGGCTACCTGATCGGAGAACGAACATGACCCGCACCAAGAAGAGCTTCGCCGCTGCCGTCGCCGCCCTGGCGCTGGGCGCTTCCGTTTTCGCCACCTCTGATGCCGAAGCCCGCCCGCGCTATCGCGGCGCCGCCATCGGAGCCGGCATCGTCGGTGCGCTCGCCGTCGGTGCGCTCGCGGCGGCAGCCGCCAGCCCCGCCTACGGCTACGGTTATGGCTACGGCTACGAGCCCGCTTACGCCTACGGCCCGGTGCGTCGCTGCCATCTGGTCGACCGCGTCAACTATTATGGCGACGTCATCGGCACCCGCCGCGTCTGCCGCACCTATTACTAAGCTTTCCCGAGGCCGTCCTCCCCGGCCAAACTCAAAGGCCCGCCAGAAGGCGGGCCTTTTTTCGTATCGCGGTCTTGTTCAGCCGCCGGTCGACATGGTCAGCGGCGGCTTCACCTCGGCCGGGATCGGCGAGACATAGCCGCCATCGGCGGCGACGCGCTTCTGGAAGTCGGCCTTGGCCGCCGCCATCAGGGCGGGATCGGTCAGCACGGCGGCGCCGGTTGCGGCCATCGCCTTGGCGACCTGGACCATCGCCTTGTGCGCAGCCGGGGTCTTGCCCTGCGCCACCACCTGCCAGGTGTGGAACGGCGTGCCGATCGCGACCGTCGGCGCGTGGGCCTGCACGGTCGGCACCACCCAGCTGACATCGCCGACATCGGTCGAGCCGATCGCCGGGTTGCGCGGCGCGTCGAGCGGCACGGTGAAGTCGGCGAGCGCCGCATCGGTCTTGGGCATGCCGATCGAGCGCCAGAGCGCGTCGATGTCCTTCTGGGTCAGCGTCTCGCGGATCTTGCGCGCGAACTCCTGGTCGGCCTCGTCGAAATGCGGCGGGCCGAGATCTTCCATGATGCCCTGCAGGGCGCTCTCCAGCGGGCCGTTGCCGACGACGTTGGAGACGGCGCTGACGATCTTCACCTCGACCTTGGTCTCGGTCATCAGCGCCGCACCCTCGGCGATCTTCTTCACGCGGCCGACGAGCTCGAGCATGCCGGGCAGATCGCGGGCGCGGATCGAATAGCGCACGCGGGCATGGGCCTGGACGACGTTCGGGGCGATGCCGCCGGTGTCGAGCAGCGCATAGTGGACGCGCGCATCGCTCGGCATGTGCTCGCGCATGTAGTTGACGCCGACATTCATCAGCTCGACGGCGTCGAGCGCGCTGCGGCCGAGCTCGGGCGAGGCGGCGGCATGCGAGGTGCGGCCGGTGAAGGTGAAGTCGGCGCGGGTATTGGCGAGCGAGAGGGGCGGCGTCACCTCCCAGAAGCTGTTCGGATGCCAGGAGATCGCGATATCGGCGTCCTTGAAGGCGCCGGCGCGAACCATGAAGGCCTTGGCAGCGCCGCCTTCCTCGGCCGGGCAGCCATAATAGCGCACGCGGCCGGGCAGCTTGTTTTCAGCCAGCCAGTTCTTCATCGCGGTCGCGGCCAGCAGGGCGGCCGAACCGAGCAGGTTGTGGCCGCAGCCATGGCCGTGGCCACCGGCCTCGATCTCGCGATGCTCGGCGACGCCGGCCTCCTGGGAAAGGCCCGGCAGCGCGTCGTACTCGCCGAGGAAGGCGATGACCGGGCCGCCTTCGCCGGCCTCGCCGATCACCGCGGTCGGGATATCGGCGACGTTCTCGGTGATGCGGAAGCCCTGGTGCTTCAGCTCGGCGACATGCTCGGCGACCGAGCGCTTCTCAGTGTAGCAGACTTCCGGAATCGCCCAGACGCGGTCGCTGAGTTCGATGAAGCGCTCCTTGCTGGCGTCGACATGGCGCCAGAGATCGTTGCGGTTGTCCATTTCTACGTCCCGTGTTGGGTGAGCTTTCGGCCCCTTCTCGCAAGCATGGGGCCTCGCGTCCAGCAACCGGAGGGCATGGCGGCCCTGCCTGAGCCAATTCTTGGTTCTTGCCTTGGTGCTTGATTTTCGGGGCGGCATCAGCCTGATGCGCGCATGGCCCGCCGCAAGCTTCTCTTCGTCGCCACCGAGGACTGGTTCTTCGCCTCGCACTTCCTGCCGATGGCGCGGGCGGCGCGCGAGCTCGGCTTCGATGTCGCCGTGATCGCCCGCGAGCGCCAGCACCGGCGCGCGATCGAAGCGGCAGGCGCGCGGCTGATTGCGCTCGAGGCCGAGCGCCGCAGCCTGTCGCCCAAGGCGCTCTACCGGCAGGTCGCCGCGCTGAAGCGGCTGATCGCCACCGAGAAGCCAGACATCCTGCATTGTATCGCGCTGAAGCCGATCGCGCTTGCCGGGCTTGCCGGGAAACTCGCGGGGGTCGAGCGGCGCGTCTATGCGCTGACCGGGCTCGGCTTCCTCGGGGCCCGCGAGGGCTTCCCGGCGCAGGCGGCGCGGCTGGCGGCGCGGCTCTGGCTGCGCGAGGCGATCGATGGACCGCAGGTGCGCTTCCTGTTCGAGAACCCCGACGATCCCGTCATGCTCGGACTGGATCCGACCGATGCAACCAAGGTCGCGATCGTCGGCGGCGCCGGCGTCGACCCGCTGATCCTGATGCCGGAGCCAATGCCACCGCAGCCACCGCTCAAGGTCGCCGTCGTCGCGCGCATGCTCTGGTCGAAGGGCGTCGACCTCGCCGTCGAGGCGGTGACGCTGGCGCGCAAGCAGGGTGCGCGCATCGAACTCACGCTGTATGGCGCCCCCGATCCGTCCAATCCCAAGGCGGTGCCGGAAGCGACCTTGCGGGAATGGTCGTCGCGGCCCGGCATCAAATGGGCCGGGCCGACGCGCGATATCGAGGGCGTCTGGCGCGCCCATCAGGTCTGCTGCCTGCCGTCGCGCGGCGGCGAAGGCCTGCCGCGCAGTCTGCTGGAAGGGGCAGCCTGCGGCCGGGCACTCTTGACCACCGACGTGCCCGGCTGCCGCTCCTTCGTGCGGGACGGGCAGGACGGCTTCGTCGTCCCGGCCAATGATGTCACGGCCTTGACCAAGGCGCTGATGGCGCTCGCCGGCTCGCCCGGCATGGTCGAGCGCATGGGGACGAGCGCGCGCGAGCGGCTGCTCGCCGGCTATACCGAGCGCGACGTGATGGAGGGCGTGAAGGGCCTCTATCACGGCCTGCTCGGCCAGCCGCAGGCGGATATCGTCGCATGAGTGAGGCGCTCGCGACGGAGGATCGGCTCGGCTTCATCCGCGCCCATACGCGCCTCCTGCCGGTGCCGCATGCGCCGGAGATCTCGCTCCATGTCGCCGAGGAAGCGACGGAGCTCTGGCAGAAGACCGAGGAGGAACTGGCGACAATCGGCCTGCCGCCGCCTTTCTGGGCCTTTGCCTGGGCCGGCGGGCAGGCGCTGGCGCGCTATGTCCTCGATCATCCGGAGACGGTGCGGGGTCGGCGTGTCCTCGATTTCGCCAGCGGTTCCGGCTTGGTCGCTATAGCGGCGGCGAAGGCCGGCGCGACCAGCGTGGCGGCTGCCGATATCGACGCGTTTGCCGCAGCGGCGATCGGCCTCAATGCCGCGGCCAACGGCGTCTTGGTCGCGCCGCGGCGCGAGGACCTGATCGGCCGGGACGAGGGCTGGGAAACCGTGCTCGCCGGCGACATCTGCTATGAGCGCGAGCTTGCCGGACAGGTGATCGACTGGCTGACCGCGCTCGCCGGGCGCGGCGCGCAGGTCCTGATCGGCGATCCCGGCCGCAGCTACCTCCCCAAGGACAAGCTCGTCGAGGTCGCGACCTATCAGGTGCCGGTGACGCGGGCGCTGGAGGATGCCGAGATCAAGAAGAGCTCGGTCTGGCGGCTGGCGGGTGCGCCGTAATGGCGCTGCGGTTCGCTTTCAGTCGATTGCGTCCTTGAGATCGACCGTGCCCTGCTTGCCGATCGCGTCGTAATTGCGCTTGAGCCAGCGCTTGGCGGCATTGCGCCCCATATCGCGCAAGCGCAGCAGGAAATCCCATTCGGCCCTGAGGCGCGAGGAACTGGTGAGCTGCGCCAGAGGCGCGCCGCCATCGATCCGGTGCATAAGCACGCGCTTGTAATCGGCCGTCGAGAGCTTGCCGGCATCGATCAGGCGGTTGACGAAGGCAATGGCGCGCAATTCGCGCAGCAGCGAGGCGTTGAAGGTGATCTCGTTCAGCCGGTCCTGGATGGCGCGGGCATTGGTCGGCAGTTCGCGGCGCTCGAGCGGATTGATCTGGACCAGCAGGATATCGTCGCCCTGCGCCTCGTAGAACAGAGGATAGAGCGCCGGATTGCCCATATAGCCGCCGTCCCAATAGGCCTGTCCGTCGATCTCGACGGCCTGGAACAGCATCGGCAGGCAGGCCGAGGCCATCAGATGGTCGGCGGTGAGTTCCTGGCGGGTGAAGACCCTGATCTTGCCGGTGCGGACATTGGTCGCGGCGATGAACAGGTTGACGTCGGCGCAGCCGCGCACCTTGTCGAAGTCGATCAGGTCCGAGATCACCCCGCGCAGCGGATTGATGTTGAGCGGGTTGACGTCATAGGGGCTCGCCATCTTCGAGAACATCTCGAACCAGATCAGGCCTGGCGGGTGGCCATTGCTCCAGGCGCCGAGCATGGTGTCGATCAGCGAGCGCTCGGAGCCGCCATATTTGCCGTCGACGCTGATCCGGCGCCAGAAATTCTCCAGCGCCGTGCGGGCGCCGTCGGCCCCGCCATCGAGCCAGCCCTCGGCCAGGACGACGGCATTCATCGCGCCGGCGCTGGCGCCGGTCATGGCTTCGATCGCGATCCGGCCGTCGGCGAGGATGGCGTCGAGCACGCCCCAGGTGAAGGCGCCATGGGCGCCGCCACCTTGCAGAGCGAGGTTGACCGACTTCTCCGCCTTCGGCCCGGCGAGGCCTTTGACCTGCGGGACGCGGCGCTGCTTGCGGCCGGTCACGCGGCGGTCCAGCCGCCGTCCATCGGCAAGGTCGTGCCGGTGATCGACTTCGCCGCGTCGGTGCACAGGAAGATGGCGAGCGCCGCGACCTGCTCGACGGTGACGAACTGCTTGGTCGGCTGGGCGAGCAACAGCACGTCGTTGATGACCTGCTCCTTGGTGAGATTGCGCGCTTTCATCGTGTCGGGGATCTGCTTCTCGACCAAAGGCGTCCAGACATAGCCGGGGGCGATCGCGTTGACGGTGATGCCATGGGTCGCGACTTCGAGCGCCACCGTCTTGGTGAAGCCTGCAATGCCGTGCTTGGCGGCGACGTAGGCGGACTTGAACGGCGAGGCGACGAAGGCGTGGGCGGAAGCGGTGTTGATGATCCGGCCCCAGCCCTTCGCCTTCATCTTCGGCAGGGCGGCGCGGGTGGCGTGGAAGGCCGAGGACAGGTTGATCGCGATGATCTGGTCCCATTTTTCGAGCGGGAACTCGTCGACCGGCGCGACATGCTGGATGCCGGCATTGTTGACGAGGATGTCGATGGCTCCGAATTCCTTTTCGGCCTCGGCGACCATGGCTGCGATCTCGTCAGGCTTCATCATGTTGGCGGCCGAGTAGCGCGCCTTGACCTTGAACTCGGCCTCGATGCCCGCTCGTTCCTTCTCGATCGCGTCGGCATCGCCGAAACCGTTGATCACGACATTGGCACCTTCGGCGGCGAGCGCGCGGGCGTAGGCGAGGCCGATGCCGGAGGTGGAGCCGGTGACGAGCGCGGTGCGGTCTTTGAGGAACATTGCGGGCAGCTCCTGACATTCTGCGGGGAATTGCTTAGCTTACAGGCGGTGAGGGCGGCCGCGCCAGCCGGGGCGGCTGCGGTCGCCCAACGCTGCCCGATGTGATATTGCAACGCAACATGACGAAAATGCAGCCAGACGCGCACCACCATGGCGACGACCATCGCCATCTGCACGACCATGGTCACGGGCTGTGCCAGCACGCCCATGACCATGCCGATCAGGCGGAGGCCGGGCTGGCGCGGGCCGAAGCCGTCTGCAGCGAGCGCGGCCTCAGGCTGACGCCGATCCGGCGCAAGACGCTGGAGGCGCTCTATGCCGATCACCGCCCGGTCGGAGCCTATGATCTCGCCGACCGCATTTCCCCGCCCGGCGGACGGCGGCTGGCGCCGATTTCGATCTACCGCGCCCTCGACTTCCTCGTCGAGCAGGGCTTCGTCCACCGGCTGAGCTCGCGCAACGCCTTCATCGCCTGCCCGCACGGGCATGGCGCCGACGAGGCCGTCGCCTTCCTGATCTGCGAGGTCTGCGGGGGGGTCGACGAGGACGCCTCGCCGGCGATGCGCAGCGCGATTCGCGGCATGGCGCAGGCCAGGCAGTTCAAGACCTCGTATCAGGTGGTCGAGATCGTCGGGCGCTGCGAGCACTGCCGAAATGCCGAGGCGGCTTGACGATCTTCCCGCAAGGGCGCAGTTCAGCCGGTGCGAACCGTTACCGGCCCTGAAATCCGGACCTCTTTCATGACCGAGCCGCTACAGATCTGCCTGCCTGAAGGTCCGCAAGCCGCACCCGCACCCCGGGCGGGCACGGTCCCGGTCATGGTCGGGCATGTCAAGGTCGGCGGCGGCGCGCCGATCGTCGTGCAGTCGATGACCAATACCGACACTGCCGACATCGCGGCGACTGTCGGCCAGGTCGCGGCGCTGGCACGGGCGGGTTCCGAGCTCGTGCGCATCACCGTCGACCGCGACGAGGCGGCGGCGGCTGTGCCCTATATCCGCGAGCGGCTCGACATTCTCGGCATCGACGTGCCGCTGATCGGCGATTTCCACTATATCGGCCACAAGCTGCTCGCTGATCATCCCGCCTGCGCGCAGGCGCTGGCGAAGTACCGGATCAACCCCGGCAATGTCGGCTTCAAGGACAAGAAGGACAGGCAGTTCGGCCAGATCGTCGAACTCGCGATCCGGCACGGCAAGAGCGTGCGCATCGGCGCCAATTGGGGCTCGCTCGACCAAGAATTGCTGACCGGGCTGATGGACATCAATGCGCGCTCGCCGCGGCCGCTCGACGCGCGCGCCGTGATGCGCGAGGCAATGGTGCGCTCGGCCCTGCTCTCGGCGGAGCGCGCCGAGGAGATCGGACTCGGGCGCGACCGGATCATCCTTTCCGCAAAGGTGTCCGGCGTGCAGGATTTGATTGCGGTCTACCGGATGCTGGCCTCGCGAGGGGACTACGCGATCCATCTCGGCCTGACCGAGGCAGGCATGGGCTCCAAGGGGCTGGTCGCCTCCTCGGCGGCGCTCGGCGTACTGCTGCAGGACGGGATCGGCGACACGATCCGCTTCTCGCTGACGCCGGAGCCGGGCGGCGACCGCACGCTCGAGGTCAAGGCCTCCCAGGAACTGCTGCAGACCATGGGCTTCCGCGCCTTCGTGCCGCAGGTCGCGGCCTGCCCCGGCTGCGGGCGCACGACCTCGACCGTGTTCCAGGAGCTGGCGCGCGACATCCAGGACTGGATCGCCGCCTCCATGCCGGACTGGAAGTTGCGCTATCCCGGCGTCGAGGAGCTCAACGTCGCGGTGATGGGTTGCATCGTCAACGGTCCCGGCGAATCCAAGCATGCCGATATCGGCATCTCGCTGCCCGGTACCGGCGAGGCGCCGACGGCGCCGGTCTTCGTCGACGGCAAGAAGGTCATGACGCTGCGCGGTGCCAATATCGCGGCCGAGTTCAAGACGATGGTCGATGAGTATATCGGCCGGCGCTACGGACAGGCCTATGAGCTGCGCGCCAAGGCGGCGGAGTAGCTGCGGACGGCCTGTGGCTTTGCTGCGCTTGCGCCTATGCGCGCGATACGGGCTGTGCTAGAGGCCCCGGCCTTTCGCTGCGTCGCAGCACCCGCGGAGCACCCTTGATGGGTCATGACCAGCAGAATCCGGCCCCTGCCAAGCCGGATGGGGACCGGTTCGGCCTCGAAGAACCGGCCAATGGCGGCCATTCCTCGCACAGCTATGCCGCGCTCGCCCTCGGTGCGCTCGGCGTCGTCTTCGGCGACATCGGCACCAGCCCGCTCTATGCGCTGCGCGAGACGATCCTGGCCGCGACCGGCGCCGCCTCGGGCGGCCATGGCAGCACCGTCGAGGTGACGCTGGCCGGGCCGCTGCCGCGCGAGGTGATCCTCGGCGTGCTCTCGCTGATCCTGTGGTCGCTGGTCAGCGTGGTGACGTTGAAATACGTCGTGCTGCTGCTGCGGGCCGACAATAACGGTGAGGGCGGCACGCTGACTCTGGTCGCCCTGGCGCAACGCGCGCTCGGCCGTAGCCGAGGGGGCGTGGTGCTGTTCCTCGGCATGGCGGGCGCGGCGCTGTTCTATGGCGATGCGGTGATCACGCCGGCGATCTCGGTGCTCTCGGCGATCGAAGGCATCAAGCTGGTGACGCCGGTGCTCGACGATTACGTCGTCACCATCGCCTCGGTGATCATGATCGTGCTCTTCCTGGTGCAGAGCCGCGGCACGGCGAAGGTCGCTAATTTCTTCGGCCCGGTGATGACGCTCTGGTTCCTGACCCTGGGCGGGCTCGGCATCTACCATATTTCCGATGATCTCGGGGTCCTGGCCTCGATCAACCCCTATCACGGCCTGCGCTTCTTCATCGACCATCCCGGCCTGTCGCTCGCCGTGCTCGGCACGGTCTGCCTCGCGGTCACCGGGGCCGAGGCGCTCTACGCCGATATGGGCCATTTCGGGCGCGGGCCGATCCGCGGCGCCTGGCTCTATCTGGTCTTCCCGGCGCTGTGGTTGAACTATCTCGGTCAGGGCGCGCTGATCCTCTCGGATTCCTCGGCGATCGAGAATCCGTTCTTTCGCCTCGCGCCGCAGGGTTTCACCCTGCCGCTGGTGATCATGGCGACGATCGCCACGATCATCGCCAGCCAGGCGGTGATCACCGGCGCGTTCTCGCTCACCCGGCAAGCGATCCAGCTCGGCCTCCTGCCGCGCCTCGAGATCCGGCACACCTCGGAGCATACCTCCGGCCAGATATTCATCCCGCGGATGAACACGCTGCTCCTGCTGACGGTGCTGCTGCTGATCTGGACGTTCAGGACCTCATCCAACCTTTCGCACGCCTATGGCATCTCGGTGTTCGGCGCGATGGCGGTGGATTCGCTGCTCGCCTTCATCGTGATCTGGCGCGGCTGGCGCTGGAGCCTGCTGGCGACCTCGCTGGTGCTGGTGCCCTTCCTCATCATCGACATCGCCTTCTTCTCCGCCAACCTGCTGAAGCTGTTCAGCGGCGGCTATGTTCCGGTGCTGTTCGCGATCGCACTGACGGTGCTGATGTGGACCTGGGTGCGCGGCACGCGGATCCTGTTCGACAAGACCCGCAAGACCGACGTGCCGCTGCTCGAACTGGTCGGGATGCTGACCAAGAGCCCGCCCTACCGGGTCAAGGGCATGGCCGTGTTCCTGACCAGCGACCCGGAGACGGCGCCGGCCTCGCTGCTGCACAACCTCAAGCACAACAAGGTGCTGCACGAGCGCAACGTGATCCTGACCGTGCGCTCGGCCGACACGCCGCGCGTCGCCGAAAGCGAGCGCGTCAGGCTCTCGCGGATCACCGACGATTTCTGGCGGGTCGAGATGATCTACGGCTACATGGAGAGCCCGAACGTCCCCAAGGGGCTCGCCATCCTGCGCAAGCAGGGCTTCAAGTTCGACATCATGTCGACCTCGTTCTTCCTGTCGCGGCGCTCGATCAAGGCCTCGCCGAACTCAGGCATGCCGGTCTGGCAGGACAATCTCTTCATCGGCCTGACCAAGAGCGCGACCGACGCCACCAGCTTCTTCCAGATCCCGACGGGACGCGTGGTCGAGGTCGGCACACAGGTAACGGTCTAGGCGCGAAGCGCGACCGCAGGCGGCCCGGCCTCTTTCCGGGCTCGCCGCTGCGGCAGCGCCCCCGGAAAGGCCGTGGACGGCCCGGGTGCCGGGCTCAGCTCTTTCGGCTCGCGGCGAAACGCGCGGCGGTGCGTAGCATGCCGGCCTCCGCGCCGAACGCTGCCAGCGCCGCGATGGCTGCTTCGCTGAAGCGATCGCGCTCGCGCTTCGCCGCCTCCAGCCCGAGAGCCGCGACCAGGGTCGCCTTGCCCCTGGCATCGTCCTTGGCGGTCGCCTTGCCCATCTGCTCGGGACTGGCCTCGACATCGAGAATGTCGTCGGCGACCTGGAAGGCCACTCCGAGTGCCCGGCCGTATTCGGTCAGCGCTGCCATGCTTACGGCATCGGCCTGGCCGAGGCGGGCGCCGAGCGTGACGCTCGCGGCCAGCAAGGCGCCGGTCTTCATCGCCTGCAGGCGCAGGATCGCGGCCTCGCCGAGGCGCGCCGGCGCGCCTTCGGCGGGAAAGCGGCCCTCTGCGGCCAGATCGAGCATCTGGCCGCCGACCATGCCGCCGGCACCGAGCGCACGCGACAGCATCAGGACAAGCGCAGCCCGGGTTTCACCGTCGCGATGGGTGGCTGGATCGGAGAGAACGTCGAAGGCCAGCGTCAGCAGGCTGTCGCCGGCGAGAATTGCGGTCGCCTCGTCGAAGGCCTTGTGCACGGTCGGCCGGCCGCGGCGCAGATCGTCGTCGTCCATGGCCGGCAGGTCGTCATGGACCAGCGAGTAGCAATGGGCGAGCTCGACGGCCGCGCCGGCACGCAGGGCCTGCGGAGGCTCGGCGCCGAAGATTCGAGCGGTTTCGGCGACCAGGAAGGGGCGCAGGCGCTTGCCGCCGCCGAGCGCGCCATGGCGCATCGCCGCCAGCAGGCGGGCCGGCCGGTGGATCTCGCCCGCCTCGGGCTCGTCGTGCAACAGGCTGGCGAGAAGCGCCTCGATGGCATCGGCGGTCTCGGCAAGGCCGGCGGCGAGAGCCTCTTCGGAGGCAGGTTGCGCGGAACTCATGAAGCCCTCTTGCGTTCGCTCGCCGGGCCGGTGCCCAGCGTTTTGGGGCTTGCAGGAGGCGGGCTTCATCGTCAAGCGTGGGGCATGACAGGAATGGCAGGCAATCCGGGTCCGAAGCGCAGCGGCCTCGTGACGCGAATCATCCGCATCCTGACGATGACCATGCTGGTTCTGGCGATCAGCTTCGGCGTGGCGCTCGCGCTCTATCGCTTCGTCCCGGCGCCATCGACATTGATGCTCGGGCGCTGGCTGACCTTTCGCGAGGTGAATCGTGACTGGGTGCCGCTGGAGCAGATCTCGCCGCATCTGGTCCGTGCCGTGATCGCCTCCGAGGACCAGCGCTTCTGCAGCCATGCCGGTGTCGACTGGGGCGAGCTCAACGCGGTGCTGCAGGACGAGGACGGGCCGAGCCGCGGCGCTTCGACGCTGACCATGCAGACCGCCAAGAACCTCTTCCTCTGGCCGGGGCGTTCCTATCTGCGCAAGGCGCTGGAGCTGCCCGTGGCGCTGTCGATCGATCTCGCCTGGCCCAAGCAGCGGATCATCGAGGTTTATCTCAACGTCGCCGAATGGGGCGAGGGGGTGTTCGGCGCGGAGGCGGCAGCGCAGCTCTATTTCGGCAAGCCCGCCGCGAAGCTGACGCCGGCCGAGGCGGCGCGGCTCGCCGGGGCACTGCCCAATCCGATCGTGCGAAATCCCGCCCGGCCGAACCGTGGCCTGCAGGCTGCGGCTGGGCGGGTGCAGCGGCGCATGCAGCAGCTCGGGCCGCTCGGCGACTGTGCGCTGCCGCGCCGGAGGGCGGCGGCCTTGCCAGATTTTCGGCCGGATGCTCTAGCCAGAGCGCGCGCAAGCGTGTAAAGGCCTGCCACCTCACGAATGTGACGTCGTCGCACAGGTCGTGCGGGCGAGAGCCCGGCGCGTTCCGCGACGGCATGATGGAGAGTACCATGGCCGTTCCGAAGAGAAAGACTTCGCCGTCGAAGCGCGGCATGCGCCGCTCGGCCGATGCGCTGAAGCAGCCCGCCTACATCGAAGACAAGAACTCCGGCGAACTGCGCCGTCCGCACCATGTCGACCTGAAGTCGGGCATGTATCGCGGCCGCCAGGTCCTGAAGGCCAAGACCGAGGCCTGATAACGGGCGGGGCTCGAAGCCCCGACCGTCCAGAGAGATTCGGAAAAAGCCGGCCGCCAGGCCGGCTTTTTCGCGTTCGCAGTGATGTTCAGGCGAGACGCGCCGCGATCCGGGGCGTGCGGCGCGGGGCGCCGGCAGCCTTGCGGTAGAGGCTGGTCGCAGCGGCGGGCGTCTCACGGTCGCGGCGGGCGAAGGGGCCGATGCCGGCATGGCTGGCGGCGAGCTGGACCAGGAAAGCGGCCGGGACGAGCGCGGTCGGCGGCTTGCGCCGCTCGGTTCTGCGGCGTTCCCGAACCCCGTCCCAAATCTCTCCCGCCATTGTTCCGCTCCGAAACGCCAGGGCTTTTCGGGGGACGAAGCTGCAAGCGGGGGGCCGGCCTTAACCGTGCGTTAACGCAGTCGGATGCATCGTTTCGGCACAGATTCCGCCCTCTCGAATCCGGGTCCGACGGCCCCTTTCCGTCGCCGAGGCCGCTGTCCGATGCCCGCGCCTTCCATCTTCGGCTCCCGCGACGAGAGAATTGTCGATCCGCGCAGCCTGCTCTCCTCGATCGGGGAGGTGGTCTACACCTGGGACATCGCCACCGACGCCCTGGAATGGGGCCCGAACGTCGCCGAGGTGCTCGGCCCGGTCGCGCCGGCGGTGCTGGCGCGGGGCCTCGCCTTCGCCGGGCTGGTGGAGCCCGGTAGCGGGCGCAGCCGCTATGATGCGATCTATTCGGTGGGGGGGCACGATTTCGGCGATGGGGTGGTCTACCGCACCCGCTATGCGGCGGATCTCGCCGGTCGCAAGATGTGGATCGAGGATGCCGGGCGCTGGTTCGTCGGCATGGACGGTAGGCCGGCCCGGGCGCGCGGCGTGCTGCGGCTCGAGCGGGCGGTGCGCGCCGAGGAGCTCGGCGCCGAGCATCACGATCTCTGCGACCGCGCCTCGCTGGTCGAGCATGTCGAGACGGCACTGGCCGAGCATCTGCCCGCCGAGCGAGGCCTCGTCGTCCTGATCGGCGCGATCGACGAGCTTGCCCGCCTCAACGACGATTTCGGCCATGAGGCGACCGACGAGATCATCCAGGAGGTGCAGGAGCGCCTGCGCTCGGTGATGCGCCGGCGCGACCACCTGATGCGCTATTCCGGCAATCGCTTCGCCATCCTGCTGTCGGGCTGCCCGGCGTCGCAGGTCGAGGTGGCGGCGCAGCGCTTCATCAAGGCCGTGGCCCAGTCCGCGATCGAGACCTCGCGCGGCATCGCGCTGGCGCGGCTGCGGGTTGGCGCGGCGGTCGCGCCGGACCTGTCACGGGAGGGCGGCGTGCTGGTCGCGGCTGCGGAGAATGCCCTTGCCGGGGCCAAGGCGGGGGCGGTCGACGAAGCTGTGATAGCCCGGCGCAGCGTCGTGCGCGAATCCCGTGGCGGGACTGTGAGCCATGACATCGAGGCCGTGGTCGCGCTCAACGAACGCCGGGTCCGGCTCGCTTTGCAGCCCGTGGTCAGCGCAGCCACCCGCGTGCCTGTCTTCAATGAGGCGCTGCTGCGGGTCGAGCGGGCGCAGGGCGGGGGCTTCCTCGCCACGCCGGAGCTGATCCCGGTGCTCGAGCGGCGCGGTCTGATCAGGCTGTTCGACCATCGCGTGCTCGAGCTCGTCATGACCCTGCTGTCCGAGCAGCCGCAGATGGTGCTTTCGGTCAATGTCTCGCCGCGTTCGCTCGCCGATCCGGAATGGCTGGATGCCTTCCTAGCCTGCACTGGGGGCCGCAGCGCCGAGACCTCGCGGCTGATCGTCGAGGTCACCGAGACGGCGACGATCGACGATTCCGCGCGGATGGTGAAGCTGCTGACGCGGATCAAGGAGCAGGGCGCGCGCATCGCCATCGACGATTTCGGCGCCGGCCACACCTCGCTGCGGCATCTGCGCGCCTTCCCGATCGACATCCTGAAGCTCGACGGCGCCTTTACCCAGAATCTGCGGCGCTCGACCGATGACCGGTTCTTCGTGCGCACCTTGCTGGAACTGGCGCGCCATCTCGAAGTCGAGACGGTGGCGGAGTGGGTCGACGACGATCTCCAGGCCGCGATGCTGCGCGACTGGGGCGTGACCTATCTACAGGGTCACCTGGTCGGAAAGGCGGAGCTCTGGCAGCCCGACCGGGCGCAGGCGGAGCCGCTGCGCGAAGCCGTCTGAAGCATCCGGGCGGCATGGCTGCCGCCCGTTGCAATAGCTGTTCGCGCGACTGGCGCTCTTACCCGTTCACTTGCTCTTGGCGAGCTTGTCGAGCCGCTCGCGCATCTCGTTGAGCTCGCGCTTGAGATCGCCGAGCTCGGCGTTTTCCGGCGCAGCCGACGGGGCTTCCGCCTGCGCCTTGGCTGCTGCCGCGGCAAACGGGTTGAAGAGCTGGAAGGCCTCGGTGAACATCGTCATGTTGGCGCGGGTCTGGGCCTGGATCGCGTCGAGCGCGCCGGTGCCGAAGGTGCCGCCGCCGAAGGCCTTGCTCATCTGCTCGCGGAACTGGTTCTGTTCCTTGGTCAGATTCTCCATCGAGAATTCGAGATAGCGCGGCACCAGGGCCTGCATGCTGTCGCCGTAGAAGCGGATAAGCTGACGCAGGAAGGTGATCGGCAACAGGTTCTGTCCGTCCTTGCTCTCTTCGTCGAAGATGATCTGCGCCAGGACTGAGCGCGTGATGTCCTCGCCGCTCTTGGCGTCGTAGACGACGAAATCCTCACCGTTGCGCACCAGGCCGGCGAGATCTTCCAGCGTGACGTAGGAGCTTGTGCCCGTGTGGTACAGCCGACGATTGGCGTATTTCTTGATGACGGTCGCTTCTTTGTCGCTGGCCATAGATACCCACGCGCCTTGCTCCGGCCGTCCGCCCCGGGATCGGGACGGAGCCGGAAAACGGTTCCCCGCCAGACGATAGCTCGTCGGCGCCCTGCTGCAAGTTTTTTGAGCGCCGTTGCGGCAGGGCCGGCCGTTGCCTCGATGATAGGCTTCGCCCCATGGCTGGCTTGACGGCGTCGCCGCGCCCTTCGAAGGTGCGTGAGAGAGTTTGCCGGACCGCTGGAAGGCGGGAGGCGTGAGAGAACCGGAGGACAAGCCCATGGCTGATACTGACATCGTGATCGTGGGCGCTGCGCGCACCGCAGTCGGCGCCTTCAACGGCGCCTTCGCCAATACGCCGGCTCACGATCTCGGCGCCGCGGCGATCAAGGAGGCGCTGAAGCGCGCCAAGGTCGAGGCCGGCGAGGTCGACGAAGTGATCATGGGCCAGATCCTGACCGCCGGTCAGGGCCAGAACCCGGCTCGCCAGGCGGCGATGATCGCGGGCATCCCGCAGGAGGCGACCGCCTGGGGGCTCAACCAGCTCTGCGGCTCCGGCCTGCGCGCCGTCGCCATCGGCCTGCAGCAGATCGCCAATGGCGACGCCGACATCATCGTCGCCGGCGGCCAGGAATCGATGTCGATGTCGCAGCATGCCCAGCATCTGCGTTCCGGCACCAAGATGGGCGACACCAAGTTCATCGACACGATGATCAAGGACGGGCTCTGGGACGCTTTCCACGGTTACCATATGGGCACCACCGCCGAGAACGTCGCGACCAAATGGCAGATCAGCCGCGAGGAGCAGGACCGTTTCGCCGTCGGCTCGCAGAACAAGGCCGAGGCCGCCCAGAAGGCCGGCCGCTTCAAGGACGAGATTCTTCCCTTCACCGTCTCGACCCGCAAGGGCGACATCATCGTCGATGCCGACGAGTATCCGCGCCATGGCGCGACGCTCGAGGCGATGGCCAAGCTGAAGCCCGCCTTCTCGAAGGACGGCACCGTCACCGCCGGCAACGCCTCGGGCATCAATGACGGCGCCGCGGCGCTCGTGGTGATGACCGCCAAGGAAGCCGCCAAGCGCGGCCTGACGCCGCTCGCCCGCATCGCCTCCTGGGCGACCGCCGGGGTCGATCCGGCGATCATGGGCTCCGGGCCGATCCCGGCAACCCGCAAGGCGCTGGAAAAGGCCGGCTGGAAGATCGGCGATCTCGACCTCGTCGAGGCCAACGAGGCCTTCGCGGCCCAGGCGCTGGCAGTCAACAAGGACCTCGGCTGGGACCCCGATATCGTCAACGTCAATGGCGGCGCGATCGCGATCGGCCATCCGATCGGCGCCTCGGGCGCGCGCGTCCTGGTGACGCTGCTGCACGAGATGGCCAAGCGCGACGCCAAGAAGGGCCTCGCCACGCTGTGCATCGGCGGCGGCATGGGCGTCGCCCTGGCTGTGGAGCGCTGAGCCGCCGACCATGCCCAAGCAGACCACGCTCTACCGCTACCTGACCGGGCCCGATGACGCTTCGTTCTGTCATCGGGTTTCGGAGGCGCTGAGCCGTGGCTGGGTGCTCTACGGGCCCCCGACCCTGACCTATGACGAGAAGGCGGGGCGCGTGATCTGCGGACAGGCGGTCATCAAGGATGTGGACCGGGCCTACGAGCCCGGTCTCGATCTCTCGCAACAATAAAGCGGCCGAGGGGCCGGCCCAGAGGGAGGAGCAGACGATGGCTAGGGTTGCTTTGGTGACTGGGGGCACGCGCGGCATCGGCGCGGCGATCTGCAAGGCGCTGCAGGAGGCCGGTCATACGGTCGTCGCGAGCTATGCCGGCAATGACGAGGCTGCCGCCAAGTTCAAGGCCGAGACCGGGATACCCGTCTACAAATGGGATGTCGGCGACTACGACGCCTGTGCTGCCGGCATCGCCAAGGTCGAGGCCGAGGTCGGGCCGGTCGACATCCTCGTCAACAATGCCGGCATCACCAGGGACGGCTTCTTCCACAAGATGACCAAGGACCAGTGGTCGGCCGTCATCCGCACCAATCTCGACTCGCTGTTCAACATGACGCGGCCGGTGATCGAGGGCATGCGCGGGCGCGGCTTCGGCCGGATCATCGTGATCTCCTCGATCAACGGCCAGAAGGGCCAGATGGGCCAGGTCAACTATTCCGCCGCCAAGGCCGGCGATATCGGCTTCGTCAAGGCGCTGGCGCAGGAGAACGCCAACAAGGGCATCACCGTGAACGCGATCACGCCGGGCTATATCGGCACCGACATGGTCGCCGCCATGCCCGAGGAGGCGCTGAAACGTGTCGTCGCCGGCATCCCGGTCGGCCGCCTCGGCAAGCCCGAGGAGATCGCGCAGACAGTGGTCTTCCTCGCCTCCGACAACGGCGCCTTCGCCACAGGCGCGACCTTCGCCGTCAATGGCGGCCAGTACATGGCCTGACGCCCCACGGCGCGCCGTCTTCGCGGCGGCGCGTCGCCGGTTTCGGTGACGAGGCGGCATAGGCAGGACGGGGCCGCTCTGCTAAGCGGAGCGCCGTCCTCCCGAGCTCGACGCCGATGACCTCCCGCACCGCCACCGCGACCGGCTTCGTCGCCATCCTGCTCTGGTCGACGCTGGCGCTGTTCACGGCGATGAGCGGACGGCTGCCGGCCTTCCAGCTCGTCGCCATGACCTTCGTGATCGGCGGCCTTTTCATCCTCGCGATCGCGGCCGCGCGGGGGCGGCTGCATCTGGCCCGGCCGACGCCGGCTTCCTTCCTGCTCGGGCTCTACGGGCCGTTCGGCGACACCGCACTCTACTACGCCGCGGTCAAGACGGCGCCGCCGGCAGAGGCGAACCTGATCCATTATCTCTGGCCGCTGCTGATCGTGCTGTTCGCGGCGCTCTTGCCAGGCGGCGGGTTGAAGCTGCGCCATCTCGCCGGCGCGCTGATCGGGCTCGTGGCGACGGCGGTGCTGATCTCCGGCAGTCTCGGCGCCGGCGGTGGCGGCATCCAGCTCGGCCATGTGCTGGCGGCGCTCGGTGCCTTCGTCTGGGCGAGTTATTCAGTGGTCTCGCGCCGCTTCGCCGGCGTTCCCTCGGAGAGCCTCGGCGTCACCATGCTCGGCTGCGCAGTCGCGGCCCTGGCCTGCCATCTCGCCTTCGAGCAGACCTTGTGGACGCCGAGCCTCGTCGAGTGGGGCGGGGTGCTGGGGCTCGGCCTCGGTTCGACCGGGCTCGCCTTCATCTGCTGGGACATCGGCATGAAGAAGGGCGACGTCTCCCTGCTCGGCGTCGCCTCCTATGCCGCTCCCGTGCTCTCCACGATCATCCTGGTGCTCGCCGGCTATGCGGCGGCGAGCTGGCTGCTCGGCCTGTCCTGCGTGCTGATCGTGGTCGGGGCGCTGGTCGCGAGCTTCGGCCCGGGTGCCGGAACGCCGCCTCAGCGGTCCAGCACCCGCGTCTCGTAGGCATAGACTGTGCGGAAGCCGAGCCGGCGATACATCTCGAAGGCGAGGCCGTTGCTCTGGTCGACCTGGAGATAGGCGAGGCTGCAGCCCTGCGCCGCGGCCCAGCCCATCAGGCCGAGCATCAGCTTCTTGCCGAGGCCCTTCCCGCGCAGGCTCTCGTCGACGATCACCGCGCCGATCTCGGCCATGTCGCGCTCGGCGACGCTCATCGCATAGGCGGCGGGGCGGCCCTCATGCAGCAGGGTCGCGAAGGCGGCCGGCAGGCGCACGCCAGAGACGATGGCGGACAGATGCTCGCGGTTGCGCTTGTTGCCGGTCTGGTGGCCGCAGACGCCGCTGATCCAAGCCTCCATCGCCAGCGGATCGACGAGCATCTCCGGATCTTCCGGATGCCGGGCAGGATCGAGCTCGGCGACCATGCCGAAGGAGGCGGTCTCGATCCGGTAGCCGCGCGCGGCGAAACGCCGGCGGGCGCTTTCGGCGACGAGTGGCGTGAAGCGGATGCGCGGCGGCAGGCCGGCTTCGGCATAGAGCTTTTCGATGAAGGCCAGGGTGCCATCGTCCATCTCGGCGTCGGCCTGCAGGGCCGAAGCGGAGTTGGCGCGGCCGGAATAGCCGTTGGCGAAGCGCACCACCCAGTCGTCGATGACCAGCGTGGCCGGGGCAGGCCAGGCATTGACGATGCGGCTTTCGCAGGCGCGGACCAGCGCGAGATCGGTGACGGGCTTGTCCATGCTCAGTGATCCCTGGGCTGCCAGCCCGGCTCCGCCATTTCGAAGGCCGAGAAGGCGAAGCCCGGCGCGACCGTGCAGCCGACCAGCGTCCAGCCGCCGAGCGTGGCGGCACTCTGCCAGCAGCCCGCGGGCACGACGATCTGCGGGCGCTGGCCGGCGGCGAGGTCCTTGCCGAGATGCTGGGTCGAGGCGCTGGCGCCGTCCTGCGACAGGCTGAGCGCCAGCGGCGCGCCGGCATAGTGATGCCAGATCTCTGCCGCGTCGACACGGTGCCAGTGCGAGCTCTCGCCGGCATCGAGCAGGTAATAGATCGCGGTCGAGAAGCCGCGGCCTTCCGGCCCCTGCGGGTCGCGGAAGGTCTCGCGGTAATGCCCGCCCTCGGGATGGGGCTTCAGCTCGAGCAGCGCGATGATGCCGGCCGCATCGAGGCCGTGAAGTGCGATCATCGCTGCCTCTAGAACTTGTTCTTGGCTTCGCGCAGCGCGGCGAAGACCTCGCCCGCAGGCTTGCCGACGATGCCGAGGGTGGCGGCTAGCGCATCCTCGCCAGAGCGGAAGAACGGGTTCGTCGCCTTTTCCTCGGCGATCGTCGTCACGGCCCAGAAGCGGCCCTCGGCCTTGGCGGCCTCGGCTTCGGCGAGGCGGGCGGCGACAGCCGGATTGCTTGGGTCCATCGCCGCGGCGAAGCGGCCGTTCGACAAGGTGTAGTCGTGGCCGGTGATCAGCCTGGTCGCGTCCGGCAGCGCCATGATGCGGGAGAGCGAGGCCCACATCGCATCCATGCGACCAGGCATGACGCGGCCGCAGCCCATCACGAAGACGACGTCGCCGACGAGTGCGAGGCGGGCTTCCCGGCTGACCAGGCTGACATGCCCCTCGGCATGGCCCGGCGTCGCCCAGACTTCGAAATCATAGGCGCCGAGCGCGACATGGTCGCCTTCGCCGATCACGACGTCGACCGGCGCGGCGCCGCGGGCGGCCGCGGGCGCGAAGACCTTGGCTCCGGTCGCCTGCTTCAGGGTGAGGATGCCCTGGACATGGTCGGCATGCTCATGCGTGACCAGCACCTGCGAGATCCGCCAGCCCTTGGCGCGGGCGGCGGCGAGGACCTCGGCGGCATCGGGCACGTCGACCGCGGCGCAGACGCCGCTCGCCGGGTCGTGCAGCAGGGCGCCGGCATTGTCGCTGAGCGTGCGGAAGACATGGATGTCGAGAGGCATGGCAGGCTCCGGGGCGCGGGCAGCGAGTCGCTGCCGCAATGGCGATCGAGCCGTTCATAGCGGCTTTGCCGGGCCAAGCCCAACACTACGCAGCGTAAGATGCCCTTGCGCTGGCCCGCCGCCTGCGCCATCTCCGTGGTCATGGCTCTCGATGTCGTCGACCTGCGTGCCTTCTATGCCAGTCCGCTCGGGCATGTGGCGCGCCAGGCGGTCGGACGGGTCGTGATAAGGCTCTGGCCGCATTGCCAGCGCCAGCGCCTGCTCGGGCTCGGCTTCGCGACGCCTTATCTGCCCCTGATCGGAGGCGAGGCCGAGCGCGTCATCGCCTTCATGCCGGCTGCTCAGGGCGTGCTGAACTGGCCGTCACAGGGCCTCTCGGCTTCCGCCCTTGTCGAGCCGACCCTGCTGCCGCTGCCGACCGCCTCGGTCGACCGCGTGCTGATCGTGCACGCGCTCGAGGAGACCGAGAGCCCCGAGGATCTGCTCGAGGAGGCTTCGCGGGTGCTCAACCCCGGCGGCAGGCTGATCGTGATCGTGCCGAATCGACGCGGGCTCTGGGCAAGGATGGACACGACGCCCTTCGGCCATGGCCGGCCCTTCAGCCGCAGCCAGCTCGAGAACCTGATGCGCCGGGCGATGTTCTCGCCGGAGAACTGGGCCGAGGCGCTCTATGTGCCGCCATTGCGCCGGCGCCTGTTCCTGCGCTCGGCCGGAGCCTGGGAAAAGTTCGGCGCGGGCCTCGCGCTGCCCTTCGCCGGCGTGCATGTCGTGGACGCGACCAAACAGTTCTATCGCCAGGCGCCCTTGCGGGCGACGCGCCGCAGTTTCGCCTTCCGGCCGGTGTTGTTGCCGCAGCCTACGCCGTCCCGCCGCCTGACCCGGGATCGTGGTGCGTCACCGCCGCCGGGTTGACAATCGCGGCGGGGCGCGGCCAAGGTCCGCCGCTTTTTCTTAGGTTCCCCGACCGTAGCCGCAGCGCGGACGCGTCTCCCTTCAGGATGTGGGACCAGAACTGGATGTCGATGCGAAGCTATCTGGATTTCGAGAAGCCGGTCGCCGAACTGGAGGCCAAGGCTGATGAGTTGCGGGCCCTGGACGCCAAGGGCGACGGCTATTCGCTGACCGAGGAGATCGGGAAGCTGGAAGCCAAGGCCGGACAGTCGCTCAAGGAGCTCTATGGCGCCCTGACGCCCTGGCAGAAGACTCTGGTGGCGCGCCATCCGCAGCGGCCGCATTTTCTCGATTACTGCTCCGGGCTGATCGACGAGTTCACACCGCTGGCCGGCGACCGCGCCTTCGGCGAGGACGAGGCCATTGTCGGTGGCTTCGGCCGCTTCCGCGGCGAGCCGGTCTGCGTCATCGGCCAGGAGAAGGGCAACTCGACCGAGACCCGCATCCGGCACAATTTCGGCATGCCGAAGCCCGAGGGCTATCGCAAGGCGGTGCGCCTGATGGAGCTCGCCGACCGTTTCGGCCTGCCGGTGCTGAGCTTCATCGACACAGCCGGCGCCTATCCCGGCATCGAGGCCGAAGAGCGCGGCCAGGCCGAGGCGATCGCGCGCTCGACCGAGACCTGCCTTGCCCTGCGCACGCCGAGCGTCGCGCTGGTGATCGGCGAGGGCGGCTCGGGCGGTGCTATCGCGATCGCGGCCGCGAGCAAGGTGCTGATGATGGAGCACGCGATCTATTCGGTGATCTCGCCGGAAGGCGCGGCCTCGATCCTCTGGCGCGACACGGCCCGCGCCCAGGACGCCGCGACGGGCATGAAGATCACCGCGCAGGACCTGCTGAAGTTCGGGATCATCGACAAGATCGTCTCGGAGCCCACGGGCGGGGCGCACCGCGAGCCGCAGCTCGCGATCGAGCGCGCCGGAGCGGCGATCGCCGCCGCGCTGTCGGATCTTTCCGGGCTCAGCGCTGACGAGATCGTGGAACGGCGGGCGGACAAGTACCTCGCGATCGGCCGCTCGCTCTGAAGCCGGCGGCGATCGGGCCCGCTGATTTGCCGGGATTTCAGCATATGGCCATCCCGGCAGGGCCTGTGGTAAGGAACGGTCAAGCCTAACGGTTCTAAATCCGGGCAAGCGGCATAATTTGGCCGCGATGCCTGATGCATGGTCGGGTCAGACGGCCGAGCGATGGGAATGACGACGTGGCATTGAAACATCTCGCGCTGACGGCCCTGATCGCCCTTTCCGTGGCCGCCTGCGAGGAGGATCGCTATCGCGGCTCGCAGCGCCACAACATTCCGATCCCGTCCGCGACCTATGCGCTCATGTCCGAGAAGGGCGTGACCAAGAGCCAGCCGATCGTGATTCGTTCCTACAAGAAGGAATCGGAGCTGGAGGTCTGGAAGAAGCGCTCGGACGGTCAGTACGTGCTGCTTAAGACCTTCCCGATGTGCCGCTGGTCCGGCCAGCTCGGCCCGAAGATCCGCGAAGGCGACCGAATGGCGCCGGAAGGCTTCTACGCCATCACCCCGGCGCAGATGAATCCGAACTCGTCCTTCTACGTCTCGTTCAACATGGGCTATCCCAATGCCTATGACCGCTCGCATGGCCGCACCGGCGCGCATCTGATGGTGCACGGCGCCTGCTCTTCGGCCGGCTGCTATTCGATGACCGACGACCAGATCGGCGAGCTCTACGCCCTGGTGCGCGAGGCCCATAATGGCGGGCAGCGGGCTGTTCAGATGCAGGCCTTCCCGTTCCGGATGACGCCGGAGAACCTCGCCAAGCACCGGCTCGACCCGAACATGGCGTTCTGGAAGAACCTGAAGGAAGGCTCGGACTATTTCGAGATCGCCAAGGATGAGCCCGCAGTCGGCGTGTCCGGCGGCCGCTACGTCTTCAATGGTGGCGGCAATACGTCGGTCTCGCAGGCGGTCGCGCAGAAGCGCCAGCAGGACGACGTCCAGGTCGCGGCGCTGGTTGCCAAGGGCACACCGGCGGTCAAGCTGATCTATGACGACGGCGACCAGCATTCCTCCTTCAAGCGCCAGCTGGCGCAGTCCGGTGCCGATGCGATGAACAAGTCGGTCGCCTGGGGATCGCGCGATGTCGGCATCAGCCGCGTCGACTCGCTGATCGGCCCGCGCGTCGTCGTCCTCGACGACAAGGGCCGGACGAAGGCCACCGTCCGGGCCGAGTCGGCCGACAATGACGCGGTGCTCGCCGCGGTGCGCGGCGCTGCCGAGCAGCCTGCGGCCGAGGCCAAGCCGGCAACTGCGGTCGCTGCCGCAGCCACTCCCGCCAGCCCTGCGAAGCCGGCCGATGCCGCGACGCAGGTCGCCAAGGTCTCGCCCGGTGCGGCCACGCCCGCGCCGATCCAGACGGCCGCCAGCGCCGAGCAGCCCTCCTTCTACCAGCGCGCGCTCAGCTTCGTGCCGCTGCTGGGCGGCTCGTCCGAGCCGAAGGCGGAGACGGCGCCGATCGCCTCGGTCGTTCCCGAGACGCCGCAGCGCACTGTGGCGCCGCTGCCGCCGCGCCGCTCGCCGGCCCTGCGCACGTCGCGTCTGGATCAGCCTGATGCGGCCTATGCGAGCCAGCCGGCGACGCGCTGAAGGCCGCATCGGCGCTCTGTCGCGCTGAGATAAAAATATCACGCCCGTCGTCATTGCTGGCGGCGGGCGTTTTGCTAGGCACGGAATCAGCTGCCGAAGCCCTGTCTGCCTAGTCCTTGGGCGTGCTGCAAAAAACCTCATCTTGCCGGTTTTGGAGCATCGCAAGCGTAATCGAGGCGGATGCGCGAAGTGAATCGCGCATGGAACCCTTCGACGGAGCTTTCGATGGTCTTTGGTATTTGCAGGCTTGCGACGGCCGCCGCGGCGCTGTCGATCTCGCTGGCGGCCGCTGGCATGGCGCAGGCCTCCGACCTGCCGAGCCGGAAGGCGCCGCCGCCGGCGCCCGTGGCTCCGAGCATCACCTGGTTCGACATCGCCGTCAGCGTCAAAGGCATGACGGACTACAATTTCCGCGGCATCTCGCAGACCGACCGCAAGCCGGCGATCCAGGGCGGCGCCGAGCTGCAATTCTACGACAACCTGTTCTATGCCGGCGTCTACGCCTCGAATGTCGATCTCACCACCAGCCCGACGGCGGAGGTCGACTTCTATGCCGGTATCCGGCCGAAATTCGGCCCCTTCACCGTGGATGTCGGTGTCTGGCAGTACTACTACCCCGGTGAGAAGCAGTATATCGACCTCGCCGGTGGCTACTGGACGCCGAGGAACACCGATTTCACCGAGGTCTACGGCAAGCTGTCCTATAATTACGAGGACAAGCTGATCGTCGGCGCCAATCTCTTCTACGCCTGGGACTGGCTCGGCACGGGCGCGACCGGCACTTATGGCGCGCTCACTGCGAAGTACAACCTGCCCTTCCTCGAGGGGCTCGCAATCTCCGGCGAACTCGGCCGCTACTGGATCGGCACGCCGAATGCCAGCATCTACTTCCCCGCGCCGGTCAACCTGCCCGACTACACCTACTGGAACGCAGGCCTCTCCTACACCTGGAAGAACCTGACGGCGGATGTGCGCTATCACGACACCAGCCTGTCGAAAACCGAGTGCTTCGCGCTGACGGCCGATCCGCGTGGCATCGTCTCGGGCTCGGGCCGATCGAAGTGGTGCAATCCGACCGTGGTCGGCACGCTGTCCTTCGACATCACCGCGAGCAGCGTCGGCATTTTTGCGCCGAGGTAACGCTGTCTGGACCCTGGAAACGACCTGGAAGGCCCGCGCAAGCGGGCCTTCTGTTTTGATGGCTCCGTGCTGGCCAGAGCGGGCGCGGCTATGGCAGGCTCCCGCTAGAGGAATGCCGGAGACCGCCTTGCCTGAGACTGAAGCCATCGACGCCCTCGCCGAGACCATCGCCACCGCCCGGCTTGCGCGCGCGCCGCTGCCGGCGCAAGCAGGCAATGCGCCGCCCGACGTCGCTCGGGCTTATGCCGTGCAGGGCGCCGTGCATCGGCGGCTGGCAGCCTCGCGCTTCGGCCGGCGGAGCGGCTGGAAGATCGGCTGCACCACGCCGGTGATGCAGGACTATCTCGGCATCGGCCACCCTTGTGCCGCCGGGCTCTTCGCCGGCTCGAGCCATGCAAGCGGCGCCGTGCTGCGCCATGGCGATTTCGTCCGCGTAGGCGTCGAGTGCGAGATCGCGGTCAGGCTGGCGCATGATCTTGCCGGGGAGGGAGCGACCGCGGACAGCGTGCGCGGCGCCGTCGGCGCGGTGATGGCGGCGATCGAGATCGTCGACAACCGCTATGTCGACTGGCAGACCATCGGCACGCCGATGCTGATCGCCGACGACTTCTTCGCCGCCGGCTGCGTGCTCGGCGCCGGGCTGGCACCGGACGCTCTGCCGGATCTCGCCGGGCTGCATGGGCGCACGCTGGTCGACGGCGTCGAGGTCGGCACCGGTGTCGGAGCGGACGTGCTCGGCCACCCATACACGGCACTGGCCTGGCTCGCCGATCACGCGCTGGCGCGAGGCGAACCGCTGCGGGCCGGCGAGACCGTGCTGCTCGGCAGCCTGGTGAAGACGCAATGGGTGCCGCCGGGCGCTACCGTCCGGGTCGAGATCGAGGCGCTCGGCGCGGTCGAGGCGCAGTTCGCTGTCGGCTGAGACTGCCGCCGTCGCGTCGCGCTGGCTGGCGAGCGGTTATCGCGACATCGCGGCGCGCATGTAGTTGCGCGGCGCGGTTCCGAGCCTTCGCTTGAACATCGTGGTGAAGGCCGCGACATTGTCATAGCCCGCCAGCATGGCGATGTCGGTGACCGATGCGCCTTCGGCCAGCTTTGGCAGGCAGGCGAACAGGCTCGCCTGCTGGCGCCAGGCGACGAAGCTGAGGCCGGTCTCCTTCTGGAAGAAGCGGGTGAAGGTGCGCCTGCTCATCGCCAGTCTGCCGGCCCAGTCGTCCAGCCGTTCGGTGACAGAGGGGGCGGCCATATACGCTCGGCAAAGCGCGGCGAGGCGCTTGTCCGCGGGAAAGGGCAAGCCCAGTGGCCTTGCCTCCAGCGTTGTGATCTCCTCTGCCAGCAATTCCAGCACGAGGGCGACCTTGCGCGTGCCCGGCTCCGCATTGCGCAGGCGGATCGCCTCGTCGATTAGCGCGCGGGCGAGGTCGGTGATTCCGAGTACCTGCAACATGCGCGCTGCAAGATCGCCGAGCCCGGGCAGGAGATAGACCGATTTCATGTCGACATCGCTCAGCATCTCGACGGAATGCTGCAGGCGCGCAGGGATGAGCAGCGCGTGGCCGGGTGGGACCATCCAGCAACCCTGCTCCGTCTCGACGAGCACGACGCCGGAGAACGCGCAGAGCAACTGGTCCTGACGGTGGCAGTGGAGCGGGACCTTGTAGCCGGCGGGATTGTCCGAGCTATGGACCAGCACATCGGCTTCCGACCGGGCGATCCAGCCGAGACTGCGGTGGTGGCGATCCTCGAGCGCCTCCAGGCTTTGGCGCGGCAATTGTCTCATCTTTGGCCCAAACGCGAAGGTTTTTGACCGAAACACGAATGAAGGTCATCGGCAAGCTTTGTAGAAGAGCCTCGCGCGATCGGTCCGCGCGCAGGAGATCAAGTCGATGGTCGCAGTCGCCCCGGAAGTCCGCCCGCGTTTCGAAAAGGCGACGACCTCGATCCTGCTCGCCGTCAGCGTCTGCCATTTGCTCAACGACGTCATGCAGTCGCTACTGGCCTCGCTCTACCCGTTGTTCAAGGCCAATTACGGTCTGGATTTCGTCCAGATCGGCCTGCTGACCATGGCGTTCCAGGTCACGGCCTCGCTGCTGCAGCCGGTGGTGGGGCTGGTGACCGATCGCTGGCCGATGCCCTATTCGGCGCCGGCGGGCATGGCCTCGACCTTTGGCGGACTGATCCTGCTCGGCAATGCCCATAACTTCACGGTGCTGATCGTCGCAGCCTGCCTGATCGGCTTCGGCTCGGCGGTCTTCCATCCGGAGGCGTCGCGGGTGGCGCGGCTCGCCTCGGGGGGGCGGCATGGCCTGGCGCAGTCCCTGTTCCAGGTTGGCGGCAATCTCGGCTCGGCGCTGGGGCCGCTGCTGGCGGCTTTCATCGTCCTGCCCTTCGGCCAGGGCAGCGTTGCCTGGCTCTCGGTGATCGCGATGGCGGGCGTGCTGATCCTCACCCGGGTCGGGCAATGGTATGCGGCCCATCGCCGGGCCCAGGCGGGACGCCCGGCCGTCAGCCGCAGCTTGCCGCTGCCGGGGCGGCGCGTCGCCTTCGCCCTGTTCGTCCTCGTGCTGCTGACCGCGACCAAGAATGTCTACATGGCGAGCATATCGAGCTATTTCACCTTCTACGTCATCGAGCAGTTCCAGCTTGGCTTCCGCGACGCGCAGCTGATGCTGTTCCTGTTCCTCGGCGCCGCGGCGGTCGGCACCTTCGCCGGCGGGCCGATCGGCGACCGGTTCGGGGCGCGCTTCGTGATCTGGTTCTCGATCCTCGGCGTCATCCCGTTCGCGCTGCTGCTGCCCTATGCCAACCTGTTCTGGACGGGGGTGCTGAGCGTCGCGATCGGCCTGATCTTCGCCTCGGCCTTCTCGGCCATCGTCGTCTTCGCGCAGGAGCTGGTGCCGGGGCGGGTCGGCCTGATCGCCGGCATGTTCTTCGGCCTCGCCTTCGGAGCTGGCGGTCTTGGCGCTGCCCTGCTCGGCGGTTTCGCCGATGCCTATGGCATCGCCTTCGTCTACCGCATCTGCTCCTATCTGCCGCTGCTGGGCCTGCTGACCATCCTGCTGCCGCGACTGCCGCAGCGCAGGTAAGCCCGAGCGGTGCGGTTCATCGCGGACTGGGCGGGGTCGTAGGCCCAGCCTCCAAGAAAAAAGCTCCGGCCGACGGCCGGAGCTTTTCCATGTGTCACTGGCTGCTGCCGGGACGGCTCAGACGAACTGGCCGTGGCAGTGCTTGTACTTCTTGCCGGAGCCGCAGGGGCAGGGCTCGTTGCGGCCGACCCTGCCCCAGCTCGCAGGGTCGTTCGGGTCGCGCTCGGCGACGGCGAGGTCGCCCTCGATGGCGGCGAATTGCGACTGGCCACCGAAGAGGCCGGCCGGCGGCGGCGGCAGTTCGCCTCCGGCCTGATCGAAGCCAGGGCCACCCTGTTCGGGCGCGTCGAAACGCACTTCGATGCGCATCAGATTGCCGGTGACCTGCTCGCGCAGGCGGCCGATCAGGCCGTCGAACAGCTCGAAGGCTTCGGCCTTGTACTCGTTCAGCGGGTCGCGCTGGGCATAGCCGCGCCAGCCGATCACCTGACGCAGATGGTCAAGGGTGACGAGATGCTCGCGCCAGAGATGGTCGAGCGTCTGCAGCAGCACCTGCTTCTCGACATAGGTCATCACCTCTTCGGTGTTGCGCTCGATGCGGGCGGCGTAGTCCTCGTCGGCGATTTTGCGGATGCGCTCGCGCAGTTCGGCGTCGGCGATGCCCTCTTCCTTGGCCCAGTCCTCGATCGGCAGGTCGAGGTTGAGATAGTTGGCGACATCCTCGCGCAGGCCGGCGGCATCCCACTGCTCGGGATAGGCCTCTTCGGGGATGCGGCGCGAAACGGTGTCCTCGACCACGCCATGGCGCATGTCGTCGATGGTCTCGCGCACGCTCGCCTCGCGCATGAAGTCGCGGCGCTGCTCGAAAACGACCTTGCGCTGGTCGTTCATGACGTCGTCGTATTTCAGGATGTTCTTGCGGATGTCGAAGTTGCGCGCCTCGACCTTGCCCTGCGCCTTCTCGACCGCCTTGTTGATCCAGGGGTGGACGATGGCCTCGCCCTCCTGCAGGCCGAGCTTCTGCAGCATGCCGTCCATCCGGTCGGAGCCGAAGATGCGCATCAGGTCGTCCTGCAGCGACAGGAAGAACTTCGAGCGGCCGGGATCGCCCTGGCGGCCGCCGCGGCCGCGCAGCTGGTTGTCGATGCGGCGGCTCTCATGCCGCTCGGTGCCGATGATGTAGAGGCCGCCTGGGCGGGTCATCGTCTTGGCCGGGCGCGAGCCCTTGGCCGGCTCGAGCTCGATCGTCTCGGAAGCGTTGAGCACGATCTCCTTGAAGCGGGCGACCTCGGCCTCGATCGCCTTGATCTTCGCCTGCTTCTCCGGCCCATCCTCCATGCCGGCGGTCTCATGGGCGACGCGCATCTCGACATTGCCGCCGAGTTTGATGTCGGTGCCGCGGCCGGCCATGTTGGTGGCGATGGTGATCGCGCCGGGCACGCCGGCCTCGGCGACGATGAAGGCTTCCTGCTCGTGGAAGCGGGCGTTCAGCACCGCGAACTGCTTGGAGCTCTTGCCCGAGCGGGCGGCGGAATAGAGCTTGTCGAGCGCGCCCGGCTGAGTGAAGTCGATCTGCTTGAAGCCGGCCGCGATCAGCATCTCGGCGACCATCTCGGACTTCTCGATCGAGGCGGTGCCGACTACGACGGGCTGCAGGCGCTCGCTGGCGCGTTCCAGCTCCTTGATGATCGACTGCACCTTCTCGGGGAAGGTGCGGTAGACCTCGTCATCATCGTCGATACGGGCGACCGGGACATTGGTCGGGATCTCGACCACTTCGAGCTTGTAGATCTGCTCGAACTCGTCGGCCTCGGTCGCGGCGGTGCCGGTCATGCCGGCGAGCTTCTTGTAGAGGCGGAAATAGTTCTGGAAGGTGATCGAGGCCAGCGTCGCGTTCTCGGGCTGGACGGTGACGCCCTCCTTGGCCTCGAGCGCCTGGTGGAGGCCTTCCGAATAACGCCGCCCCGGCATCATGCGGCCGCTGAACTCGTCGATGATCACGACCTCGTCGCCGCGGACGATGTAGTCCTTGTCGCGGGTGAACAGGGTATGGGCGCGCAGCGCCTGGTTAACGTGGTGGACGAGCGTGACGTTGGCGGAATCGTAGAGGTCGCCCTCCTTGAGCAGGTCGGCCGCCCGCAGCAGCTCCTCGATATGCTCGTTGCCGGCCTCGGTCAGAGCCACTGTGCGCTGCTTCTCGTCGACCTCGTAGTCGCCGGGGATCAGCCCCGGCAGGACCTTGTCGATCGAGACGTAGAGATCCGACTTGTCGTCGAGCGGGCCGGAGATGATCAGCGGGGTGCGGGCCTCGTCGATCAGGATCGAGTCGACTTCGTCGACGATCGCGTAATGATGGCCGCGCTGGCTCATCTGCGCGACCTCGTACTTCATGTTGTCGCGCAGGTAGTCGAAGCCGAATTCGTTGTTGGTGCCGTAAGTGATGTCGCAGGCATAGGCACGCTGGCGCTCCTCGTCGTCGAGGCCGTGCACGATGATGCCGACGCTGAGGCCGAGGAAGTTGTAGATCCGGCTCATCCACTCGGCGTCGCGGCGAGCGAGGTAGTCGTTGACGGTGACGACATGCACGCCATTGCCGGCGAGCGCGTTGAGGTAGACCGGCAGCGTCGCGACCAGGGTCTTGCCCTCGCCGGTCTTCATCTCGGCGATGGAGCCCTCGTGCAGCACCATGCCGCCGATCAGCTGCACGTCGTAGGGGCGCTGGCCGAGGATGCGCTTGGCGGCCTCGCGCACCGTCGCAAAGGCAGGGACCAGCAGCTCGTCGAGCGATTTTCCTTCGGCGATCTGCTTGCGGAAGGTTTCCGTGCGAGCCTTCAGCTCATCATCCGAGAGCTTCGCGACCTCGGCTTCGAGGGCGTTGATGGCGGCGACACGGGGCTGGTAGCCTTTGACCCGCCGGTCGTTCGACGAGCCGAAGAGTTTCTTTGCGAGCGCGCCAAGCATGTCCGGTCTTTCCATGGGCGCTTCCGGCTGCGGGACCCGGCACGAGGCGGGCGTGGCCGAAAGCGGATAATCCTGAAATCACGCGCGTGTTTAGACGCGTGCGGGCGCGCGGTCCAGCGCGCGCTTGCTGTCGAAGAGGTTGCCGTTCCATCGGAGACGACGCTGCGCATGTGGGGGCGGGCGTCCCGCCTGCCAAGAGGAAGGCAGCGGCGAGAGGCCGCGGAACCTTCGATGCCGGTCGCGTTGATGTGCACGCGCTCTGCCTTGCCAAGGCCCTCATCAACTGGCACTCAGCCTGCCGATCCGTTTTTCGCGCCGTTCATCGAAAGGCCCTGACCCGATGGTTGTTTCCCGTCTCGCCGTGCTGTCGTTCAGCCTCGTGCTGGCCGCGGCTGCGCCGGCCTTTGCGCAGCAGGACAAGGTCGTCGCCAAGGTCGACGGCATCGAGATCACCGAGAGCGAGCTCGCACTCGCGGCCGACGATCTTGGCGAGCGCACCGCCCAGCTGCCCGAGGATCGCAAGCGCGAGGAACTGATCAATTTCCTGGTCGACCTCAAGCTCGGCGCCAAGGCTGCCAAGGCCGCCAAGATCGGCGAGAGCCCGGAATTCGCCAAGCGCCTGGCCTATAGCCGCGACAAGCTGCTGCTCGACGACTATCTGACGAGCGAATCCAAGAAGGCGGCGACGCAGGAAGCCGCCAAGAAGCTCTTCGACGACACCGTCAAGACGCTGAAGCCGGAAGAGGAAGTGCGCGCCCGTCATATCCTGGTGCCGGAGGAGGCCCAGGCCAAGGCGGCGCTGGAGCGGCTGAAGAAGGGCGAGGACTTCGCCAAGGTCGCCGGCGAGCTCTCCAAGGATCCGGGCTCGGGCAAGGAAGGCGGCGATCTCGGCTGGTTCGCCAAGGAGCGGATGGTGCCTGAGTTCGCCGAGGCCGCCTTCAAGCTCGAGAAGGGCCAGCTCTCCGAGCCGGTGAAGAGCCAGTTCGGCTGGCATGTGATCAAGCTCGAGGACAAGCGCACCAAGCCGCTGCCGACCTTCGACGAGGTCAAGCCGCAGATCGAGCAGTATCTTGTCCGCAAGGCGCAGCAGGACATCATCGTCGGCCTGCGCGACAAGGCCAAGGTCGAGCGCCTCGACCAGCCGGCCGCTGCGCCGGCGGCGCCGGCCGAGCCGAAGAAGCCCTGAGGCAGGCTTAGCGGGCGCCTCGGAAGAGGGGCGCCCGAAATGCCCGGGAGCCGGCCCGGGCATGATCTGCACGCCGGCATTGCCAGCTTGTTTTCCGCACGCCGCTGCGGCACATCGAAGCGCCTCAAAAGGAGACGCACCGATGGCCGGCAAGGATGTTCCCGTTTCCCCGCTCGCGCCGAAGCGCCAGCCCAAGGTCCCGGCGGTGCCGGGCGTGCGTTTCGCCACGGCGGAAGCCGGCATCCGCTACAAGGGCCGCACCGACGTGCTGCTGGTGTTGCTCGACGAGGGCTCGCAGGCCGCCGGCGTCTTCACCCGCTCGAAGTGCCCGTCCGCGCCGGTCGACTGGTGCCGGGCCAACCTGCCCCAGGGCACGGCCCGGGCCGTGGTGGTCAATTCCGGCAACGCCAATGCCTTCACCGGCCTGAAGGGCCGCGATTCCGTGGCGCTGACCGCGAAGATCGCCGCCAAGGCCGCCGGCTGCAAGCCGGAGCAGGTCTTCATCGCCTCGACCGGCGTGATCGGCGAGCCGCTCGACGCGACCAAGTTCGAGGGCGTGCTGGCGGATTGCGCCGGGCGTGCCGCGGATGGCCCCTGGATCGACGCCGCCAAGGCGATCATGACCACCGACACCTTCCCCAAGGCGGTGTCGCGCAAGGCCAAGATCGATGGGCATGAGGTGATCATCGCCGGCATCGCCAAGGGCGCCGGCATGATCGCGCCCGACATGGCGACGATGCTCTCCTTCGTCTTCACCGACGCGCCGATCGCTGCGCCGGCGCTGCAGGCCCTGCTCGGCAAGGGCGTCAAGGGCTCGTTCAACGCGATCACGGTCGACAGCGACACCTCGACCTCCGACACGCTGATGCTGTTCTCGACCGGCAAGGCGCGCGCGCGGGGCGTGCCCGAGATCACGGACCCCGCCGATCCCCGGCTCTCCGGCTTCAAGCGGGCGCTGAACGCGCTCCTGCTCGAGCTCTCTCATCTCGTCTGCAAGGACGGCGAGGGCGCGCGCAAGTTCGTCGAGATCCGGGTGCATGGCGCCGCTTCGTCGCGTTCGGCCAAGAAGGTCGCGCTCTCGATCGCCAATTCGCCGCTGGTCAAGACCGCGATCGCCGGCGAGGACGCCAATTGGGGCCGCATCGTCATGGCTGTCGGCAAGGCGGGCGAACCGGCGGACCGCGACCGGCTCGACATCTCCTTCGGCGGGATCATGGTGGCGCAGCAGGGCGCCCGCGCACCGTCCTATGACGAGGTCGCCGTCTCCAACTACATGAAGGGCGAGCACATCGTCATCACCACCGATCTCGGGCTCGGCCGGGGCAAGTCCACCGTGTGGACCTGCGATCTCACCAAGGCCTATGTCGAGATCAATGGTGACTATCGCTCCTGATCGGGCTGCCCAGGCGGGCCCGAGCCGGGCCTTCGTCATCGGCAACCTTCTCGGCTGCTCCTTCTTCTGGGGCTGCAGCTTCCTGTTCATCAAGCTGATGGCGGCCGACGTCGCGCCCTGGGCGATCGCGGCCGGCCGCGGTCTGCTCGGCGCGGCGACGCTGTCGCTCTTCGTGCTGGCGCGGCGGCAGAGCCCGCTGCCGCGCCGCCACGAGATCGGCCATTGGCTGGTGCTCGGCACCACCAATGGCTGGCTGCCGAACGTGCTGGTCGCCTATGCGCTGATCCAGCTCGCGAGCGGCCCGGCGGCGATGATCCAGGCGGCGGGACCGCTGGTCACCGCCCTGTTCGCCCATATGCTGTTCGCGGAGGAGCGGCTCAGCCGGCGCCGGTTCGGCGGCATCCTGGTCGGCATGGCCGGCGTCGCGATCCTGATCGGCCCGCGGCTGGTCGAGGGCGGCGGTACGGCGCTCAGCGTGCTCGCCATGGTCGGCGTGATGCTCTGCTACGCGGTCGGCAATCTCTACACCCGCGCGGTTCCGGCCAAGGCCGGCGATCCGATCCGCCTCGCGCTCGGCCAGCAGGTCGTCTCCGGCTCGGGAGCGCTCCTGCTGACGCTCGTGTTCTCGGGCTGGGCGGCCCTGTCGGCGCTGCAGCCGCACTGGCAGGCGATGCTGGCGCTCGGCGTGCTCTCGACCGCGATCCCGATGACGATCTTCATGCGGCTGATCCGCGCCGCCGGGCCGACGCGGGCGGCGATGACCGGCTATCTCGTGCCGGTCGTCGCTACCGTCATGGGTGTGCTGGTGCTCGGTGAAACGCTGGAGTTGCGGCAGCTCGTCGGAGGCGTCATCATCCTCGCAGGCGTCTTCCTCGTGACGACGGCGCCGGCGGGGGCGAAAGCGGGATGAAAGCTGCGGCGTGTGTGCTGGGCCTTGCGGTCTTGCTGGGGGCCTGCGTCGAGCGCCGGCCAATGGCGAGTTCGTCCTTCTCGGCGGAAGAAGCGGCCTATATCCGCAAGCCGGGGCACGGGGTCATCGTCGGTCACGCATTCCGAACAAGGGCCAAGGGCCAGGTCGTCAATGCGGCCGGCGAGGTGGTGCGGCTGGTGCCGGCGACCGCCTATGCGAGCCAGCGCTTCGCCAGCCTCTATGGCCGCGCCAAGTTCATCCCAGCGGCCAGCTACCCGCAGGAGGAACCGGATCCGCGCTACGCCGAGTACACGCGTACGACCAAGGCCGAGGCGAATGGCCGTTTTGCCTTCGACAAGGTGGCGCCGGGCCGCTATTTCGTCACCACCCAGGTGATCTGGGGCGAGGAGGACGCGCTCTTTCGCGAGGGCGGTTCGGTCTATGACGAGGTGACGCTGACCGGCAAGGAAACCGAGCCGGTGCAGGTCATCCTTTCGGGAAAATGAGGCTTCGTGAAACTGCTGCTCGTCGTCGCCTGCGCGCTGGTCGATTCCGATAACCGCGTCCTCGTCACCCAGCGCCCCGAGGGCAAGGCCCTGGCAGGGCTCTGGGAGTTTCCGGGCGGCAAGCTCGAAGCCGGAGAGCGGCCGGAGCCGGCGCTGATCCGCGAGCTTTCCGAGGAGCTCGGCATCGAGGTCAAGGAAGCCTGCCTCGCACCGCTGACCTTCGCCAGCTACGCCTATCCCGAGTTCCACCTCCTGATGCCGCTCTATATCTGCCGGCGCTGGGAGGGCTCCGTCTCGTCACGTGAGGGGCAGGCGCTGAAATGGGTGCGTGCGAGCAAGCTGCGCGAGCTCGCCATGCCACCGGCCGACGAGCCTCTGATCCCACATCTGATCGATCTGCTGGGGGCGTGAGCCGCTGCGACTGATGCCATTCGCGTCATGGTCGGGCTTGTCCCGACCATCCACGTCTTGGCTTCACTTGTCAGGCTCGGTGCCCAAGACGTCGATGCTCGCCACAAGGGCGAGCATGACGTCGAGGTTCTCGTGAGGCCTGAAGCGCCCGCCGCTCAGCGCGGCAGGATGGTCTCGCCCATCAGGTGCTTGTCGATCGAATGCGCCATCTGGCGGCCCTCGCGGATCGCCCAGACCACCAGCGACTGCCCGCGGCGCATGTCGCCGGCCGCAAACACCTTCTCGACCGAGGTCTTGTAGGCGAGCATGTTGGCCTCGACATTGCCGCGTCCGTCGAGCTTGACGCCGAGCTTGGCGAGGAGCCCGTCATGAACCGGCGAGACGAAGCCCATGGCGAGCAGGACGAGATCGGCCTTGAGGTCGAACTCGGTGCCCGGGATCGGCTTGAAGCCGGCATCGACCTTGGCGCAATGCAGGCGCTTCACCTTGCCGTTCTCACCTGAGAACTTCAGCGTGCCGATGGCGAAGTCGCGCTCGGCGCCTTCCTCATGGCTCGACGAAGTCCGCAGCTTCAGCGGCCAGTTCGGCCAGGTCAGCTGCTTGTTCTCCTTCTCGGGCGGCTGCGGCATGATCTCGATCTGGGTGACCGAGAGCGCGCCCTGGCGGACCGAGGTGCCGATGCAGTCGGAGCCGGTGTCGCCGCCGCCGATGACGACGACATGCTTGCCGCCGGCGAGGATCGGGCGGGCGTTGCCTGTGGTTTCCGGCTCGCCGCCATTGCGGCGGTTCTGCTGCGGCAGGAAGTCCATCGCGAACTGGACGCCGTCGAGATCGCGGCCCTCGATCGGCAGGTCGCGCGGCTTCTCGGCGCCGCCAGTCAGGCCGATCGCGTCGTATTGCGCGAGCAGCTCCTGCGGGTCGATGTCGATGCCGACATTGACGCCGTAATGGAAGACGACGCCTTCGGCCTCCATCTGCTGAACGCGGCGCTCGACATGCGACTTCTCCATCTTGAAGTCGGGAATGCCGTAGCGCAGCAGGCCGCCGGCGCGCGCCTGGCGCTCATAGACATGGACCTCGTGGCCGGCGCGGGCGAGCTGCTGCGCGGCGGCGAGGCCGGCCGGGCCGGAGCCGATCAGGGCGACCTTCTTGCCCGTCTTGACCGAGGCCGGCTCGGGCTTGATCCAGCCCTCCTGCCAGCCCTTGTCGACGATGGCGCATTCGATCGACTTGATGGTGACCGGGGTATCCTCGAGGTTCAGCGTGCAGGACGCCTCGCAGGGCGCGGGGCAGACGCGGCCGGTGAACTCCGGGAAATTGTTGGTCGAATGCAGGTTGAGCAGCGCCTCGCGCCACTTGTCGTTGTAGACGAGGTCGTTCCAGTCCGGGATCTGGTTGTTCACCGGACAGCCATTGTGACAGTACGGGATGCCGCAGTTCATGCAGCGCGCCGCCTGGTCACGGGTCGCCTCGGCGCCGAGCGGGATCACGAACTCCTTGTAGTTCCTGATCCGGTCGGAGGCCGGGAGATACTTCCGGTCGCGCCGGTCGATTTCGAGAAAGCCGGTTACCTTGCCCATCGTCTCACTCCGCCGCGACCGAGACGCCGGCCTGGGCCCGCTCGATTTCCATTAGTGCCCGCCGGTATTCGACCGGCATGACCTTGACGAATTTGGGCAGGTACTCCGCCCAGTTCTCCAGGATCGCCTGCGCTCGTGCCGACCCGGTGTACTTCAGGTGGTTGGCAATGAGCTGGTGCAGGCGCTCGGCGTCGTAGCCCGACATGTTGGCCATGACGTCGATGCGGCCCTTGAACTCGAGATCGCCGCCATGATGGTAGAGGCGCTGGGTCAGCTCCTCCTCCTCCGGCACCGGCTCGAGATCGACCATCGAGAGGTTGCAGCGCTTGGCGAAGCTCTTGTCCTCGTCGAGCACATAGGCGATGCCGCCCGACATGCCGGCCGCGAAGTTGCGCCCGGTCTGGCCGAGCACGACGACGACGCCGCCGGTCATGTATTCGCAGCCATGGTCGCCGGTGCCCTCGACCACCGCGATCGCGCCGGAATTGCGGACCGCGAAGCGCTCGCCGGCGACGCCGCGGAAATAGCACTCGCCGGAGATTGCGCCGTAGAGCACGGTGTTGCCGACGATGATCGCGTCCTCGGCCACGGCGCGAGACTTCGGATCGGGACGGATGATCAGCTTGCCGCCGGACAGGCCCTTGCCGACATAGTCGTTGGCCTGGCCGGTGAGGTCGAGCGTCAGGCCGCCCGCGACCCAGGCGCCGAAGCTCTGGCCGGCGGTGCCGGTGAGCTTCACCGTGATCGCATCGTCCGGAAGGCCGGCCGCGCCGTGGCGCTTGGCGATCTCGCCGGAGATCATCGCGCCGGTCGAGCGGTCGACATTGCGGATCGCGCTCTCGATCACCACGGGGGCGCCAGTATCGAGCGAGGCGCCGGCCTTGGCGATCAGCGTGCGGTCGAGCACCGACTCGATCGGATGGTTCTGGCGCTCGACATTGCGGATGGCGACGCCTGCGCCGGCTTCCGGCTTGTGGAAGATGCGGGCGAAGTCGAGCCCCTTGGCCTTCCAGTGGTCGATCGCCTGCTTCTTGTCGAGCCAGTCGGAGCGCCCGACGAGCTCGTCGAAGCTGCGCACGCCCATCGCGGCCATGATCTCGCGCACGTCCTCGGCGAGGAAGAAGAAGAAGTTGATGACGTGCTCGGGCTGGCCCTTGAAGCGCTTGCGCAGCACCGGGTCCTGCGTCGCGACGCCGACCGGACAGGTGTTGAGATGGCACTTGCGCATCATGATGCAGCCGGCCGCGATCAGCGGCGCGGTGGCGAAGCCGAACTCGTCGGCGCCGAGCAGCGCGCCGATGACGACGTCGCGCCCGGTGCGCAGGCCACCGTCGACCTGCAGGGCGATGCGGCCGCGCAGCTTGTTCATCACCAGGATCTGGTGGGTCTCGGCGAGGCCGATCTCCCAGGGCGAGCCGGCATGCTTGATCGAGGTCAGCGGCGAGGCGCCGGTGCCGCCCTCATAGCCGGCGATGGTGATGTGGTCGGCGCGGGCCTTGGCGACGCCGGCGGCGACGGTGCCGACGCCGAGCTCGGAGACCAGCTTGACCGAGACGTCGGCCGCCGGGTTGACGTTCTTCAGGTCGAAGATCAGCTGCGCCAGATCCTCGATCGAGTAGATGTCATGGTGCGGCGGCGGCGAGATCAGGCCGACGCCCGGGGTCGAATGCCGGACCTTGGCGATGCGGGCATCGACCTTGTGGCCGGGCAGCTGGCCGCCCTCGCCGGGCTTGGCGCCCTGCGAGACCTTGATCTGCATCATCGCCGAATTGACGAGATATTCGGTGGTGACGCCGAAGCGGCCGGAGGCGACCTGCTTGATCGCCGAGCGCATCGAGCGCCCGTCCGGCAGCGGCACGAAGCGCTCCGGCTCCTCGCCGCCCTCGCCGGTGTTGGACTTGCCGCCGATCGCGTTCATCGCCAGCGCCAGGGTCGAATGCGCCTCGTGGCTGATCGAGCCGAAGGACATGGCGCCGGTCGAGAAGCGCTTGACGATCGAGGCTGCGCTCTCGACCTCGTCGAGCGGCACCGCCTGATGGCCGAGCTCTTCGGCCATCTTGACGTGGAACAGGCCGCGAATGGTCGAGAAGCGCTGGCTCTGGTCGTTGAGCAGGTCGGAGTAGGCCTTGAACTTGTCGCGGGCGTTGCCGCGCACCGCATGCTGGAGCAGCGAGATGTTCTCCGGCGTCCAGGCATGGTCCTCGCCGCGGATGCGGTAGGCGTATTCGCCGCCGACATCGAGCGCATCGCGATAGACCGGCGAGTCGCCGAAGGCGTCGCGATGGCGGCGCACGGTCTCTTCGGCGATCTCGGCAAGGCCGACGCCCTCGATCGAGGAGATGGTGCCGCGGAAATACGCGTCGATGAACTCGCTGCGCAGGCCGACCGCGTCGAAGATCTGGGCGCCGCAATACGACTGGTAGGTCGAGATGCCCATCTTCGACATGACCTTGAGCAGGCCCTTGCCGATCGACTTGATGAAGCGCTTGACCACCTCGTAGCGGTCGACCTCCGGCGGGAACTCGCCGGCCTCGAGCAGCGCCTCCATGGTCTCGAAGGCGAGATAGGGGTTGATCGCCTCGGCGCCGAAGCCGGCGAGCAGGGCGAAGTGATGGATCTCGCGCGGCTCGCCGGATTCGACGACGAGGCCGACCGAGGTGCGCAGGCCCTTGCGGATCAGGTGATGGTGGACGGCCGCCGTCGCCAGCAGCGCCGGGATCGGGATGCGGTCGGCGCCGACCTGCCGGTCGGAGAGGATGATGATGTTGTAGCCGCCATGCACCGCGGCCTCGGCGCGCTCGCAGAGCCGCGCGATCGCGCCTTCCATGCCGGTCGCGCCTTCGCGTGCCGGATAGGTGATGTCGATCGTCTTGGTGTCGAAGCGATCCTCGTAATGACCGATACAGCGGATCTTCTCGAGATCGTCATTGGTCAGGATCGGCTGGCGCACTTCCAGGCGCTTGCGCCGCGAGGTGCCTTCCAAATCGAGGATGTTCGGCCGCGGCCCGATGAAGGAGAGGAGGCTCATCACGAGCTCCTCGCGGATCGGATCGATCGCGGGGTTGGTGACCTGGGCGAAGTTCTGCTTGAAATAGGTGTAGAGCAGCTTCGACTTCGAGGAGAGCGCCGAGATCGGCGTGTCGGTGCCCATCGAGCCGACGGCTTCTTGGCCGGTCACCGCCATCGGCGCCATCAAGATCTTGGTGTCTTCCTGGGTGTAGCCGAAGGCCTGCTGGCGATCGAGCAAAGCGACGTCGGTGCGCGAGGCGCGCGCTTCCACCGGCGGCAGCTCTTCCAGGACGATCTGGGTGCGCTTCAGCCAGTCCTTGTAGGGATTGGCCTGGCAGAGGCTCTGCTTGATCTCGTCGTCGCCGATGATGCGGCCCTCTTCGAGGTCGATCAGCAGCATCTTGCCGGGCTGGAGCCGCCACTTCTGGACGATCTTCTCCTCCGGGATCGGCAGCACGCCGAATTCCGAGGCGAGCACGACGAGCCCGTCATCGGTGACGAGATAGCGGGCGGGACGCAGGCCGTTGCGGTCGAGCGTCGCGCCGATCTGGCGACCATCGGTGAAGGCGATCGCGGCGGGGCCGTCCCACGGCTCCATCAGCGCGGCATGGTACTCGTAGAAGGCGCGGCGGCTCTCATCCATCAGCGGGTTGCCGGCCCAGGCCTCGGGCACCAGCATCATCATGGCGTGGGCGAGCGAGTAGCCGCCCTGGACCAGGAATTCGAGGGCGTTGTCGAAGCAGGCCGTGTCCGACTGGCCCTCATAGGAGATCGGCCAGAGCTTCGAGATGTCGGCGCCGAAGAGCTCGGAATCGACCGAAGCCTGGCGCGCCGCCATCCAGTTGACGTTGCCGCGCAGCGTGTTGATCTCGCCGTTATGGGCGACCATCCGGTAGGGATGGGCGAGGCGCCAGGACGGGAAGGTGTTGGTGGCGAAGCGCTGGTGGACGAGGGCGAGCGCGCTCTCGAAACGCGGATCGGTCAGGTCCTTGAAGTAGGAGCCGAGCTGGGTGACCAGCACCATGCCCTTGTAGACGATGGTCCGGCACGAAAAGGAGACCGGATAATAGGTCGCGGTCGCCCGGTCCTGGCGCTTGTAGACCTTGTTCGAGACGGACTTCCTGAGGACGTAGACCTTGCGCTCGAAATCCTCCTCGTCGGCGATCTCGGCCGGGCGGCCGACGAAGATCTGCCGGTGCGTCGGCTCGGTTTCCTTGACGGCTTCGCCGAGGTCGCTGTTGTCGACCGGCACGTCGCGCCAGCCCAGGAAGATCAGGCCTTCCTCCTCGACGGTCTGGGCGACGATCTCCTCGCAGACGGCGCGGTTCTCGGCGTCCTGCGGCATGAAGAACTGGCCGATGGCGTAATGGCCGGGCTCGGGCAGCTCGATGCCGATCTTCCCGCATTCTTCCTTGAAGAAGCGATGCGGGATCTGGGTGAGGATGCCGCAGCCATCGCCGAGCTTGGGATCGGCACCGACGGCGCCGCGATGGTCGATATTGTGCAGGATCTGCAGGCCCTGCGCGACGATCGCATGGCTCTTGCGGTTCTTCATGTCGGCGATGAAGCCGACGCCGCAGGCGTCCTTCTCATAGGAAGGATCGTAGAGGCCCTGGCGCTCCGGCATGGCGGGATCGCGCACGTCCGGGAAGCGCTCATTGGCGCCTTTGGCCAGGGGCTGTGCCACTACCAGGTTCGCTCCGCCGCGTTCGCGCATCGTCAACTCCGCTGCCGAAGGGGGCCGGCTTCCGCCAGCGCCCGTCAAAAATTCACACGGTTCCGTGCCGCCACCGGTCAGCCCTGCTCGCTTGCGAGGACCGGGCCGGTTTCGTCTCGTTTTCGAAGGTCGCTTGCGCCTTTTAGTCCCGCGCCCGCGCCCTTCGCAGGCGCGCAGGCTGCTAGGCCCAGTCGCGCCTGGTCAGGCCGACGTTTTACGGGCGGCGCGTGCACGGATGGCTTCGGCGATATTGGCCATGCCTTCCGTCATGCTCCGCTCCATCGTTTGGCGATCACCCGGCCAAGCTCGCGGGTGCCGCTCACGTGAAAAATGGGACAGCATCACTGTCCTAACGTCTCGAACTTGCCAGAATTCCAATCTGGGCACAAGCGGCGATTTTGCGCTGCATCGAAATTTTATTGCTAATTGCGTGATCGCTTCGACATTTTCACATCATTGGCCGCCTCGGGCCAGCCCGGAAGTTGTTTCTTCGCCCTTGGCGTGCACTGCGGTGACGACATGGCGGTGCGGCGGCGAGAGGATGGCGCAGCATCGGTCGATCCCCGACAACAGCTTCCGGACCGGTTTGCGGAAGGGTGACATGAATTTCGTCAGCGACAATCTCGCCGGGGCGAGCGCTCCCGTTCTGCAGGCCATGCTGGCGGCCAATGATGGACTCGCCGCCGCCTATGGCAACGATGCCTGGACGAAGCGGGTCGAGGCCCTGTTCGCCGAACTGTTCGAGCGCGAGGTCGCGGTCTTCCTCGTCACATCGGGCACGGCGGCGAACGCGCTGGCGCTGGCGAGCCTGGTCCAGCCCTGGGGGGCGGTGCTCTGCCATCACGAGGCACATGTCGCGGCCGATGAATGCGGGGCGCCTGAATTCTTCGCCGGCGGCGCCAAGATCGTCGGCCTGCCGGGCGAGGGCTGCAAGCTCGCTCCGGCGTTGGTCACGGACCAGCTGGCGCGCATGCGGCCGGACTCGCTGCACCAGGTGCAGCCGCAGATGCTGTCGATCACGCAGGCGACCGAATGCGGGCTGGTCTATCGGCCGGACGAGATCGCGGCGCTGAAGGCGGCGATCGCGCCGCGCGGGCTCAAGCTGCACATGGATGGCGCGCGCTTCGCCAATGCGGTCGCAGCGCTCGGCTGCTCGCCCGCCGAGATCACCTGGAAGGCGGGTGTCGACGTGCTCTCCTTCGGGGGCACCAAGAACGGCGCCTTCGCGGCCGAGGCGGTGGTGTTCTTCGAACCCGCCTCCGCGGCCGAGATGCCCTGGCGGCGCAAGCGCGCGGGGCACACCTTGTCCAAGGGCCGGCTGATCGGCGCCCAGTTCGAAGGCCTGCTGGCCGATGGCCATTGGCTGGGGCTCGCCGGCCACGCCAACGCCATGGCCGGCAAGCTGGCTGCCGGCATCGCTGCGCTCGGCAACACCCAGCTCGCCTGGGCCTGCGAGGCCAACGAGGTCTTCGCGATCCTGCCGGAGGCTCGCCGCGACCAGCTCAAGGCGCGCGGAGTGCAGTTCATCGACTGGTCGGATGGAGCGCTGCCGGAAGGGCAGGGGCTGGCGCCGGGAGAGACGATCGGGCGCTTCGTCTGCTCCTTCGCGACGAGGCCAGAAGATGTCGAACGCCTGCTCGCAATCTTCGCGGAGGCCTGAAAAACCCGGGAATCACTGGATTGCGACCGGATTCGTGCCGCAAGCACGCCGTAATCCTTACCGAGAACTGAAGCCTGAGATTCTGCCGCACAAGGACAGGACCATGGCACTTTTCACTTCGCCCGAGCGGGGTCCGCACGATCTGCGTCGCCATCTCGCCGGGCTCGCCATTGCGGCTGCGGCCCTGGCATCAGCCGGCCCGGCGCTGGCCCAGATCGACGATTACGGCGGCGGCTACGCCTATTACAGCCGGGGCTATGATCGCGATTACGGCTATGGCCGGCGCTATGACTATGCGCCGCTTCCGGCTGCTCCGATCCCGCAGCGCGCCATCGGGCGGCTGGCGGCACGCGAGTTCGGGCTCGTCCGGGTCGACCGCACGATCGCGACACGCTCCTCCTATGTCGTCGACGGCGCGGGCCGCGATGGCGCCAGGGTGCGCCTGATCCTCGACCGCTATAGCGGCGATCTGATCGACCGGATCGTGCTGGGAGCGCCGGCCCGTACCGCCCGGCTCGATCCGCAGATCGAACGGCCGGCGCAGCGGCTGATTCCGCGCCCGCCGCCACGTCCGGCCGAATTGAAGCCGCCCGCCGAGGCGAGCGCTCCGGCGACGGTGGCGCCGCCTTCGCCAGCCGCTCCTCCCGCCCCGGCGGCGGTGCCGGCAAAGCCGCTCGCCGTGCCGACCGTGGCGCCCAAGGAGATCGGCAAGCCGGGGCTGGTCAATCCCCAGGATGTCCGCAATGCCGACGGGCCGGAGCTGGCGCCGCCGCTAGCTCGCGCCCATCCGAGCGGCATCCCGGTGCCCGACACCACCGTCCCGCCGGTGCGGATCGAGGGGACCAAGGCCGAGGCACCGAAGCCCGAGATGGTCCCGATCGCGCCGCTGAACTAAGGGGCGGCCGGGCGCTCCGCAGCGATGGCGCCGCATAGAGAAAAGGCCTCCCCGGTTTCCCGGGGAGGCCTTCTTGTTTCTGCCGGGCGCGGTCTGCGCCCTGCCGGCGGTTACGCCGCCTGCTTGGTCGCGACCTTGGCTTCGATCACCTTGGCGCCCTGCGCACCGATCGGAATCAGGCGCGGCTTCTTGGCCTCGGGGATCTCGCGGACGAGGTCGATATGGAGCAGGCCGTTCTCGAGGCTCGCGCCGGTCACCTGGACATAGTCGGCGAGCTGGAAACGACGCTCGAAGGCGCGCGCGGCGATGCCCTGATGCAGGACCTCGCGCTTCTCGCCGCCTTCGGCGACTTTCTTCTCGCCACGGACGGTGAGGGCGTTCTCCTTGCTCTCGATGGCAAGGTCAGCCTCGGCGAAGCCGGCGACGGCGATCGAGATGCGGTAGGCGTTATCGGCGGTGCGCTCGATATTGTAGGGCGGATAGGTCGGCGCGTTGTCGACGCTGGTGGCCTGGTCGAGCAGCGAGAACAGGCGGTCGAAGCCGACGGTCGAGCGATAGAGCGGGGAAAGATCGTAGGAACGCATAATTGTCCTCCAAAGGAAGCGACAGAGTGTTGAGCCCGCCTCGCCATGAGCGCGGGCCTCGGTTGCAGTCTCGCGCAGCCGGTTCCGGCCTGCGCATGACTGATCTGGGGGAGGGTTTCGGGCTTTTCAAGACCCCTGCGAGAGGGGCATAAGCAGCCTATCCGCCAGCTGGACGAGCCGATGGCCGAAGCCGAATTCTTCCACGACGCCGGCTATCCCGTTCCCGGCCATGGCAAGGTCTGGTTTGCGCAGACCAGCGACGGCGCAAGGTTGCGCTTCGCCAGCTGGCATCCGACCGTCAGGCTGGAAAAGGGCACGGTGCTGATCGCCCAGGGGCGGGCCGAGTTCATCGAGCGCTATAGCGAGACGATCGCCGAGCTGCGTCGGCGCGGCTTCCACGTCATCACCTTCGACTGGCGCGGGCAGGGCGGCTCGCAGCGCTTCACTGGCCGGCCGCGGCGTGGCCATGTCGGGCGTCTGAGGGAGTATGAGCGCGACCTCGCTCTCGCCATCGCCGAAATGCAGACGCGGCTGCCGACCCCGCATTTCGCGCTGGCGCATTCGATGGGGGCCGCGCTCTGCCTCGATGCGGCGCGGCGCGGCGCCTTGCCGGTCGCAAGGCTGGTCGCGCTCGCGCCGATGCTCGGGATCAGCATGATCGAGCGTCCGCGCGCGGCCCGCATTCTGGCCTTCGTGCTGTATTGGCTCGGCTTCGGGCGGGCCTTCGTGCCCGGCGGCGGCGAGACGGCGATCGGCACCAAGCCGTTCGAAGGCAACCGGCTGACCGGCGACCCGGTGCGCTATGCCCGCAATGCGGCGCTCACCGCGGCGGCGCGCGAGCTCGCCATCGGCGATCCCAGCGTCGGCTGGATCCGTGCCGCCTTCGAACTGATGGACAGGCTCGCGGCGCCGCGCGCGGCCCTCGAGGTACGCGTGCCGACGCTGGTGATCGCGGCGGGGCGCGATCCCGTCGTCTCGACGCCGGCGATCGAGCGCTTTGCCGCGCGGCTCAAGACGGGTTCGGCGCTGGTGCTGCCGACGGCGCGCCACGAGATCCTGATGGAGAGTGACGCGATCCGGGCGCAGTTCTGGGCGGCGTTCGACGCCTTCGTGCCCGGCGAGACGCTGGAGGCCAACGCCTCAGCCGGCGAGCAAGGCGAGGGCGGCCTGGTGCAGGGCCTTGTTGCCGGCGGCGAGGATAGTCCCGCCCTCGGCGGCACTGCCGCCGCTCCATGAGGTGACGATGCCGCCGGCACCCTCGATGATCGGGATCAGGGCGACGATGTCATAAGGCTTCAGCCCGCTCTCGATCACCAGGTCGACATGGCCGGCGGCGAGCATGCAGTAGGCGTAGCAGTCGCAGCCATAGCGGGTCAGGCGTACCGCGCTCTCGACGCGGCCATAGGCCTGTTTCTCGGCGCCGGCGAAAAGGTGAGGGCTCGTCGTCATCAGCGTCGCCTCGGCGAGCGCCGCGGTCTGGCGCGTGTGCAGCTCGCGCGGGCCGCCCGGGCCTTCATAGCGGGCCTTGCGGCCATCGCCCGAATAGCGCTCGCCGGTGAAGGGCTGGTTCATCATGCCGTAGACCGGCACGCCCTTGCGCGTCAGCCCGATCAGCGTGCCCCAGACCGGAATCCCGGAGATGAAGGCGCGGGTGCCGTCGATCGGATCGAGCACCCAGACATATTCGGCATCGGCGTTCTCGGTGCCGAACTCCTCGCCGAGCACGCCATGCTCCGGGAAGCTGCGCTTGATCTGGTTGCGCATCGTCGCCTCGCCGGCGCGATCGGCCTCGGTGACCGGGTCGAAGGTGCCGCCGGCCGATTTGTCCTCGGTGGTGTGCTTGGCGCGGAAGAAGGGGAGGATCGCCTGCCCCGAGGAGGTCGCGAGCCCGGCGACGAACTCCGTGAAATCGACCGCGCTCATTCCCAATCCCCCGTATCCGCGGCCGATGGGGCCGCCCGCTGCCTTCATGCTGGCGGCGCGGTGAGAAGACAAGCGCGATTGCGGTGCGGCGTTCGATCTGCGTCTGGCGCATACCCCTCGTAAGGCTCGTCGATCGGGCTTGCGTTTTTGCGGTGCAGCGCCTATTGTGCACTGCGAAGGGGAGATGACCTCAAACCTTCGTTGCCCTCCTTGGGCGTTTCCTCCCTAGACTTGGGCCGCCACGCCAGTGAGCGGCCCTTTTTCTTGGCCGCTGCCGTAGCGTCGCTCCGGCCCTCCTCCGGTGTTTCCCTAGTCTGCGCCTATTCCGCCGCCTGGCGCCAGTCGTCGATCCAGCCGCTCCAGCGCGCGAAGCACTCGGCCATGGCGGCGTTGATCACCTGCTGCAGGCCGGCGAAGCCGGCATTCGGCTCGAGCGTCGTTTCGTCCATGTAGAGGCCGCGATTGATCTCGATCTGCAGCGCGTGCACGCCGGCGCCGGGCGCGCCGTAATGCTCGGTGATGAAGCCGCCCGCATAGGGGCGGTTGCGGGTGACCTTCAGGCCGGCGCGGCGGAACGCCTCCTCGGCAGCCTCGACGACGATTCCGGCGGCGCTGGTGCCGAAGCGGTCGCCGAGGATCACATCCGCCTTGGCGAGGCCTTCGCGATCAAGCCCGGTCGAGGGCATCGAATGGGCGTCGACGAGGACGCAGGTGCCGAAAGCCGCCTGGGTCCGGTTCACCAGATGGCGCAGGCCGGCGTGATAGGGGCGGTAGAGCTCCTCGATCCGCGTCAGCGCGACTTCGACCGGAATGCGCCCGGGATAGATTTCGTGCGCATCGCCGACGATGCGCGGGATGGTGCCGAGGCCGCCGGCGACCCGCAGCGAGCGGGTGTTGGCGAAGCCGGGCAGGCGGCCTTCGAACATGCGTGGGTCGAGCTCGAAGGGTTCGCGGTTGACGTCGAGATAGGCGCGCGGGAACTCGGCGATGAGGAGCGGCGCGCCGAGGGCAACGGCATGCTGGAAGAGCAGGTCGACATAGGCGTCTTCCGAGCGTCTGAGCGAGCGCAGCGGCAGGCGCGAGCCCTCGACGAAGGCCGCCGGATAGCGCCGGCCGGCATGGGGGACGTCGACGACGACGGGCACGACCTGCAGCGCCGGCTGGAACAGCGTGAACGGGCGTTCGATCTCGGCGATCACGCTCTCGGGATGCGGGGTGGCGATTTCGACTGGCGGCATCATGTCGCGCGACTGAAGCACAAAGCGAGCCGAGGTTGAAGAGCATGCCGGCTGTGGATGGATCGCCCGCATTCACCGGTTGTTTACTGTAATGGGCGCAAATGGAAGCGCATGGTCCCGGAGGGCGCAGGCGGGTGCTAGAGGCGCTGCGCAGGCCGGGGGCGGCGGCGGCCGGGGCGGCGGGACGGCCGGCCTGGTTTCAATGAATGACGAGGCGAGCGAATCGGGTGCGGCTCCAGTCCGTGCCGGGCGCGCGTCAGCGCAACGAGACGGACGATTGCAGGCGCCATGACGAAGATTCTCCTCGCCGAAGACGACAACGATATGCGCCGCTTCCTGGTCAAGGCTCTGCAGAACGCAGGCTATGACGTCGCCTCGTTCGACAATGGGCTCTCGGCCTATAACCGGCTGCGCGAGGAGCCGTTCGAGCTCCTGCTGACCGATATCGTGATGCCCGAAATGGACGGCATCGAGCTGGCGCGGCGCGCCACGGAACTCGATCCCGACATCAAGGTGATGTTCATCACCGGTTTTGCGGCTGTGGCGCTCAACCCGGATTCGCAGACGCCGAAGGACGCCAAGGTTCTCTCCAAGCCGTTCCATCTGCGCGAGCTGGTGAACGAGGTCGAGAAGCTGCTCGCCGCCTGATCAACAGGCCAATGTGCGTTTCGTTGGAAGAAGCCGACGAAGCGCCTTGCAAGGCGGCTTGCGACTCGCTATAGCCGCCTCACTCGCAACGACGTCGCCCCCGGGCTGGTGTCGTTCCTGGAGCCTTCGGGCGAAAGGGCGCGTAGCTCAGCGGGAGAGCACTACGTTGACATCGTAGGGGTCACAGGTTCGATCCCTGTCGCGCCCACCATTTTCCTCCTTGTTCCGCAAGGAGCCGCGGCCACCCTCCGGGGTGGCCGTTTTGCTTTCAGCCTGTGCATCTCGGCAGTGAGGGGCTGCATCGCAGCTGATCGATTGCAATCGCGGTAAAAGGCAGGGAAAATGCAGCTGGCGCCGGAGTGCTGTCGCGGAATGGCCGTTTTCCGGGCCTATTCCGTGCGAATTCCGGCCGGGACGGAGAGCCGCCATGCAAGCGAAGTTGTGTGTTGCAGTGATTCTCGTCGCGGCGCTCGGCGGCTGCGTGACGCCGGCCGAGCAGCGTGCAGCCGATGAGGGGCGCTGTCGGTCCTATGGCTTCCGGCAAGGCACCGACCCGTTCGCCAATTGCCTGATGGCGGTCGATCTCGACCGTTCGGCGTCGCAGCGCGCCCGGCTCGAATCCAGCTTCTACGGCCCGGGCTTCTATGGGCCGGGCTGGTATCCCTACCGGCGCTGGTGAAGCCCAGGGCGCAGCGCCGGGAAGCTTCCGTTCGTGTGAACTCAGGGAGCGGCTTTCCCAAAGCCAGGGGCTGCCTGACCGTTTTGTCGTGAGGTCACGCTGAAATTCGTCACTCCGCGTCGGCCTGCTTCTCGGGCGCGGCGTCGCGGAAGGCCGGCAGGGCGAGCGCTGCGGCCTCGGCCTCGAGCAGGCGCGGGAACTGCGCGACATCGACCTTGAAGCGCCTGGCATTGCCGAGCTGCGGCACCAGGCAGATATCGGCGAGGCTCGGTGCCTGCTCGAAGCAGAACGGCCCAGGATTTTTCGCAGCGACCCGCTCGCAGGCCGAGAGCCCGTCGACATTGACCGCTGCGGCCCAAGCCAGGACCACGTCGCTGCCATGGCCGAGTTCGCGCAGCCGGTTGAGCACCTTGAGGTTCTGCACCGGGTGGGTGTCGCAGGCGATGATCTGGGCGAAGGCGCGCACCCGCGCGCGCTGAAAGGGGTCTGACGGCAGGAGCGGCGGTTCTGGATGCGTCTCGTCGAGCCATTCGATGATGGCGAGCGACTGCGGCAGCACGCTGCCATCATCGCGCTCGAGCACCGGCACCAGCCCTTGCGGGTTGAGCGCAAGATAATCCGGCGCGCGCTGCTCGCCATTGCGCAGATGATGCGAGACGTGGGTGACGGGAAGGCCCTTGAGGTTCAGCGCGATGCGCACGCGCCAGGCCGCCGAGCTACGAAAATAGCCGTGCAGTTTCATCCTCGCCTCGCTTGTCGTCGCCGGTTGCTCCGGCGTTCCGTTCTCGGCCATTCCGGCTTCGATTGACAGGCGGGCTCAGCGCTTTTCCAGCGGGAGGCGAATCTGCACCGATCGGGTAGTCAGAAGGTGTAGCCGAGCCGGGCGCCGAAATTCGACGGGCCGCGCGGGGCGCCGGTGCCGGCGGCGAGGTTGTCGGAGCAGTTCGAGGCGCTGAAATGCTCCATCGTCGCGATCAGGCTCCAGCGATCGTTCAGACGGTAGCCGAGTGCGGCGGCGCCGCGCGCGCCAGTGTTGCAGCCGAGGTTCAGCCGGTTCTCCGGCACGACGCCCGCGGTCTTGCCGTTGTTCACGGCCGCGCCGAGGCTGGCTTCGACGAAGAACGCCTGCGAGATGTCGACTGTCCAGGTCGCCCCGGCATAGGCGTATTGGGTGCCATTGAGGTTGAGGCTCGAGCCGAGATGGAAGCGCGGCACGAAGGCATTCGCGATGCGGTCGCTGAGGGTGGCGATGCGCGGGGTCAGCAACTCGCCGCCGAAATTCAGAAGGCCGCTTTCGCGCCCGCCCGGATTGGCGGCTCCGGCGCCGAAACGGGCCTCCCATGAGGCGGAGGGCGATTGGTCGGCGGGCGCATAGCCCAGTGCGCGGGACACGCTGCTTTCGCCCTGCGCCAGGGCCGGCGCGGCAAGAAGGGAGAAGGCAACAGCTATCGACGCGACGCGGACCATGAGGGGCGGTGTTCTCTTAATCGGATCGTAAGATAGTGAAACGCAGAGAGTGGTGGCCGCAATGTGACGGCAGGCGGTTATCCAAATCCGGCCTCAGCCGCTGCGCCACCATGCCACGCCCAGGATCACCAGGATCGCGATGAACTGCAGCACGACGCGCAGTCGCATCAGCTTCTGCGAGGTGCCGGCGCTGCCGCCGCGCAGCATGTTGATCAGGCCAAGCAAAAGCACGACGGCGACGGCGCCGACCGCGATTGGCGTAAGAGCGGACGAGAAGGTCATCGTCAGGGTTTAGTCCCGTGCGCGGCACTTTTCCAGCCGGGACTTGGCGGCGAAGCGCCACAGTTCACCGATAGCGTCGCTGCAGGATCAAACTGGCTGCGATGGCTGAGCCTAGGCGATCCGCTCCAATGCCACTTCGATGGCGGCGAAGATCGTCTCGATCTCTTCGGGGGCGATGACCAGCGGCGGCGACAGCACCAGCGTGTCGCCGGCATTGCGGATCAGCACGCCGACATCGAGGCAGCGCTTGCCGGCCTCTGCCCCTCTCACGCCCTCGGCGCCCGGACGGGGCGCGAGATCGATCGCGCAGAGCAGGCCGGCGGTGCGGATGTCGACGACATGGGCCGCGTCCTTCAGCCGATACGCCCGCTCCTCCCAGAGCGGCAGTACCTTGGCGAGGCTACCTAGGATGTCCTGCTCGGCGAAGACATCGAGCGTCGCGAGGCCGGCGGCGCAGGCGAGGGGATGGGCCGAATAGGTATAGCCGTGGAGGAGCTCGATCGCCTCGGGTGGGCCGGCCATGAAGGCCTCGTAGACGTGGCCGGCGACAAGGACGCCGCCCATCGGCACCGCGCCATTGGTCATGCCTTTGGCGCAGCTCATCAGATCCGGCCTGACGCCATAGGCCTGCGCCGCGAAGGGCGCCCCGAGCCGGCCGAAGCCGGTGATGACCTCGTCGAAGATCAAGAGGATGCCGTGCCTGTCGCAGATCGCGCGCAGGCGTTCGAGATAGCCCTTCGGCGGCGGATAGACCCCGCCGGAACCGGTCACCGGCTCGACGATTACGGCCGCGACCGTCGCCGGGTCGTGGACCTGCAGCAGGGTTTCCAGTGCCTCGGCCGCGGCGAGCCCGCCTTCGGGTCGGCCGCGGGAGAAGGCCATGCTGGCGCGGTCATAGGGCAGCGGCAGATGCGCGACATCGGGCAGCAGCGGCCCGAATGCAGCCTTGTGGCGGCCGATGCCGGAGACCGAGAGCCCGCCCCAGCCCATGCCGTGATAGCCCTTGGCCCGGCCGATCAGCTTGATGCGCGAGGCCTGGCCGCGCGCCTGATGGTAGGCGCGGGCGATCTTCAGGGCGGTGTCGACCGCCTCCGAGCCTGAATTGACGAAGAAGACATGCTCGATCCCCTCCGGCGCGAAGTCGGCGAGCCGCGCCGCATAGGCCTGCGCATCGGGATGGCTCATCTTGAAGGAGGAGACGAAATCGAGCCGGCCGGCCGCTTCGCGGATCGCCTCGGTGATCTTCGCCTGGCCGTGGCCGGCATTGACGCACCAGAGCCCGGCCATGCCGTCGAGTACGCGCCGCCCGTCCGGTGTGATGTAGTGCATGCCCTCCGCGCGCTCGAACAGCAGCGGCGCCTGCCGGAAAGCGCGCATTGGCGTGAACGGCATCCAGAACGCGTCGGGAGCGTTGTCGCGGCGGCTTTCGGCGGCGAATGCATGCGCGGTCATCGGCGGGTCCTCGCTATGGATCGCCGCATGATGTCTTTCTTAAATCAAAAAGACAATAGCGAGAGTGCCTGAATAGCGCGGCCGGCGCTTTGATCCCTTCTGCCCTCATCCTGAGGAGCGCTCCGCCGGAGCGCGTCTCAAAGGATGCTCCGGGAGGCTCCGGAATCAGCTGGAGCATCCTTCGAGACGCAAGCTGCGCTTGCTCCTCAGGATGAGGGCTCGGATCAGTCCAGCCCGTCCGGGCGGCGTAACTGCATGGCGCGCTGGAGATGGCTGCGCATCAGGGCGCTGGTGAGCTGTAGATCGCCGGCCTCGATCGTCGCGAGCATCTGCAGGTGCTCGCGGCTGTTCACCACGACGCGCTCATAGCCATAGGTCCAGTCGTAATTGGAAAGCCTGCGCATCTGGTTCTGCCGGCGGATGGCGGAATGGATGAAGCGGTTGCCCGAGGCTGCCGCCAGCCCCTCGTGGAAATCGGCGTTCATCTCGTAGAAGCCGATCGCCGAGCTCTCCTTCCAGGGCTGCGACAGCGTCAGCTCGTGCCGGGTCCGCATCTCGTCGATCCAGCTCTGCTCCAGCGCAAAGCCGGGCTCCAGGAAGACCATCGGCTCGATCAGCAGGCGGAAGCGGTAGCGCTCGTCATGGGCCGACTGGTCGCGCGCCTCATGCAGGAAACGCCAGCCATAACCGCGCTTGCGCTCGACCATGTCGAGATCGGCTAGCCGCGTCATCAGGCGCTGCACCTCGGGCCGCCCGAGCTCGTAGCGCCGCATCAGCTCCAGCTCGGAGATCTCGTCGGGCAGGCGTCCGCCATGGCGGTCCTGCGCGACCTTGACCATGAGGAGCTCGGTCTCGTCGGCGGTCGCTCCTGCGTCGGCCGGCCCCTCGGGAGCGCTGAGCAGCTCGACGCCCTTGTTCGGATGCCGTCGCACCAGCCCCTGCCGGGCGAGATGGTCGATGGCCGCGCGCACCGGCGTGCGCGAGACGTTGAGGCGGCGCGCCGCGCTGTTCTCGTTGAGCCAGGCGCCGGCTTCGAGCCCATCCTCTCGGACCATGCGGAGGATCCGCTCGGCGATCTCCTGCTGCAATCGTGTCGGCGTCGTCATCGAAAGGCTCTTGATTGTCTTATTTCGAAATGAAATACATTATGGATTGACGCAGCACCAGAGAGAATGCGGAGTTCCCGCCATGGTCGAGCCCTTTCCCTTCGTCGATGTCTCCGGCACGCCCTATGAGCGCGGCCGCCAGCATGGTGCGGCGGTGCCGAAGCGCGTCAAGCGCTCGATCGAGCTCTATGGCGGCCAGCTCGGCGATCTCGGCTATGACGCTGCCGCCAAGTCTCGCCTGATCGGCGAATTCGCCCGCGAGATCGAGGCTTTCGGCGCGCACTACATCGAAGAGATGCGCGGCATTGCCGACGGCGCCGGCGTTGCGCTCGAAGACGTCATCATGATCAATGCCCGCACCGAGGTGATCGCCAAGGCGAAGCTCGAGAAGAGCAAGCCGGTCGGGGCGGAGGAAGAGCTCGACGACGGCTGCACCGGCGCGATCATCCTGCCCGAGCGCAGCGCCACGGGCGAACTGATCCACGGACAGAACTGGGACTGGAAGGCCGAATGCGCGGAAACGGCGATCGTGCTGCGCGTGCGCCGCGATGACGGGCCGGATTTCCTGACCTTCGTCGAGGCGGGTGGCCTCGCTCGCTGCGGCATGAACGCGGCCGGCATCTCGATCACCGCCAACTATCTCGAAAGCGAGCGCGACTTCACGCAGGTCGGCGTGCCGCTCGCCCTGATCCGCCGCAAGGTGCTCGAGCAGGAGCATTTCGCCTTCGCGATCAAGGCGGTCGCGACGACGCCGAAGGCCTGCTCGAACAACATGATGCTCTCGACTGTGGCCGGCTTCGGCATCGACTTCGAATGCGCTCCCGACGCCGCCTTCCCGCTCTACCCCGAGGACGGGCTGATCGTGCACGCCAATCACTGGGTCGGTCAGGTCGCGCTCACCAAGATCACCGATACCGGCATCCCGCGGGTGCCCGAGAGCTTCTACCGCGACTGGCGCGTCAGGAAGCTGCTGAACGAGGCCGGCCGCGCGCTGACGGTCGACGATCTGAAGGCAGCCTTCTTCGACGATTTCCTGACGCCGCATTCGGTCTGCCGGCCGCCGCGCCCGAACGACGCCGGCAATCTCTCGGCGACCGTCTCGATGGTGATCATGCAGCCGGCCAAAGGCACGATGGAGGTCGCGCCGCTGCCGGCATTGAACCGAGTCTTCACGCGCTACAGCCTCACCGACGAGCCGGTGACGCTGGCGCAGGCCGCCGAATAGGACGGTCGAACGGATCAGGCGCGCAAGGCCGAAGAGGGCGGCCCGCGCCGGCGGAAGAACAACAGGAGGTACGAAAATGGCTCTGAGACCGATCACGGCCGCCTATGCGACCCTGGCCATTATCCTGGCCGGCCCGGCGCTGGCGGCACCGACGATCAAGGTGCACCTCAACGCCGATATCCGCAGCATCAATCCGGGCGTCAATCGCGACGACAACACCGACGCAGTCGTCCTGCATGTCGTCGAAGGCCTCGTCGCCTATGGCGAGGATTCGGCGGTGAAACCGCTGCTCGCCGAGAAGGTCGAGGTCTCGCCGGACGGCAAGGGCTACACTTTCACCCTGCGCAAAGGCGTGAAGTTCCACAACGGCGCCGATCTCACTTCGGCCGATGTGGTCTGGAGCTGGAACCGCTACATGGACCCGAAGACCGACTGGCGCTGCCTGTCGGAATTCGACGGCCGCGGCCGCGCCAAGGTCGAGGCAGTGACGGCGCCCGATCCGGCGACCGTCGTCTTCAAGCTCGACCAGCCGAGCTCGCTCTTCCTCGCCAACATCGCCCGCACCGACTGCGCGATGACCGCGATCCTGCACAAGGATTCGCTCAAGGCCGATGGCTCCTTCGACAGGCCGATCGGCACCGGCCCCTACAAATTCACCGAATGGAAGCGCGGCGAGTTCATCCGCCTTGCCCGCAACGAGGCCTATGCCAGCCTGCCGGGCGCCCCGGACGGCTATACCGGCGGCAAGCGACCGCTCGTCGACGAAGTCCGCTTCATGGTGATTCCGGACGGCGCGACCGCCAAGGCGGCGTTGCTGCGCGGCGACATCGACATCGTACCCGATGTCGCCAATGCCGAGGTCAAGGAACTCAGGAAGGACCAGCGCATCGGGCTCTCGATCACCCAGAACATGGGCCTTGTCGGCATCCTCCTGCAGACGCGCGACCCGCTGCTCGGCAACGTCAAACTGCGCCAGGCGATCGCGGCGGCGCTCGACACCGAGGAACTGGTCGCCCAGGTCACCGACGGGCTCGGCAAGCGCAACAACTCGATCGTGCCGGCGATGTCGTCCTATTACGGCGCGGTCCAGGCCAAGGGCTACAAGCACGACCTCGCGGCCGCCAAGAAGCTGCTCCAGGAAGCCGGCTACAAGGGCGAGCCCTTGGTGATGCTGGCGAACAAGCGCTACCCGCAGAGCTTCGACGCTGCCGTGGTCTCGCAGCAGATGCTGCAGGCCGCCGGCATCAACGTCCAGATCGAAGTGCTCGAATGGGCGACGCAGCTCGACCGCTATTCCAAGGGCAATTACCAGCTTCAGGCCTTCCCCTATTCGGCGAGGCTCGACCCGGCCCTCTCCTTCGAATCCGTGACCGGTCCGAAGGCGACGCAGCCGCGCAAGGTCTGGGACAATCCCGAAGCGCAGGCCTTGCTCGACAAGTCGATGGTCGTCTCGGACAAGGCCGAGCGCCAGAAGCTGTTCGACGAGCTGCACCAGCGCTTCATCGCCGAAGTGCCGATGGTGATGCTCTACAACGGCATCGACGCCGGCGCCTATGGCAAGCGGGTCAAGGGCTACAAATCCTCGATCCTGTCGAAGCCGCGGCTCTGGGAAGTGACGGTCGCCGAGTAACAAGGCGGTCGTATTTGCTCTTGAGCCCTCATCCTGAGGAGCCGCGTCCGCGGCGTCTCGAAGGATGCTCGAGGAGGCTCCCGAACCAACTGGAGCATCCTTCGAGACGCAGCCTATGGCTGCTCCTCAGGGTGAGGGTTCACATGGGTCGGTCATAGCATCGCTAGGCCGCGCCGTTGACCTCGATCAGGTCCTTGATGATGTGGTTGGCGGTGAGCGTGGCCAGGCGCTCGCCGTCTCCGGCGCGGAGCGCCGCGACCATGGCGTGGTGGTCGGCATCGCTGGCGAGCAGGGCCTGATGCGAGGCCCAGACCGTGACCGCCGAGCCGCGCGAACGGTCGCGCAGGCTCCAGATCGTCTCGACCAGCACCGGATTGCCGCAATGGACATAGATCAGGCTATGGAAGGCGCGGTTGATCTCGCTCTGCTCGACGCGCGTGCCGCTCTGCACCGCCCGGCTGAACTCGTGGGCGAGTCCATCGAGCCGGGCGAGCGCCTCGTCATCCAGCTTGCCGATGACAAGGCGGCAGGCGGCGCTCTCCAGGATGATGCGGGTGTCGCGGATCGCGCGGTAGGTGGCGAGATCGACCTCGACGACACGGTAGCCGCGATTGGGCACGTGCTCGATCGTCTTGCGCACGGCGAGCTCGTCGAGCGCGGTGCGGACATCGAAGCGCGTCGCCTGGAACGCCTCCTCCAGATCGATCTGCCGCAGCCATTCGCCCGGGCGATAGGCGCGGATATGAATTGCCTTGGCGATCTCGTTGGCGAGTTCGCCCTTGGCGCGCTGGCGGGTTCTTGGACGGCTGGCCATGAGGGGTCTCTAGAGCAGTTTCAGCAGAGCTGTGAAGCAGTTTTTGCGTCAAGAATCATGAAAAACAAAGACTTAGGGCGCGGCAGCGATGCTCGCGAGCTGGCTCGCCTGCCTTGGGCACAGGGCCTGCCGAATCCAGCTTGCAGGTCCTCTCATATCATGCGACAAAATTGGCGCCAATCTTGCAGCCAATCAGGAAACGCCGCATGACCGCTCCCGCTGCAAAGCCCGCCAAGCAGGACGACGCGGCGGCGATCGCCCGCGCGCTATACGATCTCGGCCCGACGCCGGTCGTCGCCTGCAAGGCCGATCCGCGCTTCAGCTATTGCCTCTATGTGCCGAAGACCCTCGGCAAGGGCGGGCAGGCGCCCGAGCTCGTCGTCACCATGCACGGCACCGGCCGCGGCTTCACCGGCTATCGCGACGCCTTCGAAGCCTTCGGCCGCTGGAACAACTGCATCATCCTCGCCCCGCTCTTCCCGATCGGCGTGATGGGCGACGGCAACCGCAACGGCTTCAAATACATGGCCGAGGGCGGGGTCAGATACGACCAGATCCTGCTCGCCATGGTCGAGGAAGTCGCCCAGCATTACGGCCTGTGCTTCGATCGCTTCGCCCTGTTCGGCTATTCCGGCGGCGGCCATTTCGCTCATCGCTTCCTGATGCTGCAGCCGAACCGGCTCTGGGCCGCCTCGATCGGCGCGCCGGGCTCGGTGACGCTGCTCGACCCGACGCGCGACTGGTGGGTCGGCACCCGCAACATGGCCGAGCTCTTCGGCTCCGCCCCCGATGTCGAGGCGATCCGCAAGGTCGCGGTGCAGATGATCGTCGGCGCCGCCGATCTCGAGACCTGGGAGATCACCCACAAGCCCGGTGACCGCAGCTGGATGCCGGATGCGAACCATGCCGGCGCGAACCGCCCGGAGCGGCTCGACAGCTTGCGCCGCAATTTCGAGGAGCACGGCATCGAGGTGCGTTTCGACCTCGTGCCGAACATGCCGCATGACGGGCTGAAAGCCGTCTCGCGGGTCGAGGACTTTTTCGCCGACGTGCTCGCCAAGCGCCGATCCGGCGCGGCCAGGGCCGCCTGAACCCGGCGATCGCACGCGCAACGACAAACCAAGACAACAAGACAAAGAGGGGAAATTGCCGATGAACCGACTGCTCGCCTCCGCTTTCGCCTTGCTCGCGCTCGCCAGCCCCGCCGCTGCCCAATCCATCACGGTCGCGGTCGCCGCCGACATCCGCAGCAACAATCCGGGCGTCAATCGCGACGACAACACCGACGATTTCGCGCTGCAGCTGGTCGAGGGCCTCGTCGGCTACAATGAGGGCGGCGTCGCGACGCCGCTGCTCGCCGAGAAGGTCGACCTCTCCGCCGACGGCAAGACCTACACCTTCACGCTGCGCCAGGGCGTCAAGTTCCACAACGGCGCCGAGCTCTCGTCGGCCGACGTGCTGTGGAGCTGGAACCGCTACATGGATCCGAAGACCGATTGGCGCTGCACCTCGGAATTCGATGGCCGCTCGGGCCTGAAGGTCGAGGAGGCGACGGCGCCGGATCCGCGCACCTTCGTCATGAAGATCGACAAGCCGAACGCGCTCTTCCTGGACACGCTCGCGCGCACCGACTGCGCGATGACCGCGATCCTGCATAAGGACTCCGTCAAGGCCGACGGGTCCTGGGACAAGCCGATCGGCACCGGTCCCTACAAGTTCGGCGAGTGGAAGCGCGGCGAGTATTTCACCATGACCGCCTTCGAGGGCTACAAGTCGCCGAAGGACGGCGGCAAGGCCGACGGCTATGTCGGCTCCAAGCGCCCGCTGCTCAAGGACGTCAAGTTCCTGATCGTCAAGGACCCGGCGACGGTGAAGGCCGGCCTCATCTCCGGCGCGCTCGATCTCGCCGAGATTCTGCCGAGCGACGCGGCCGAGCTGAAGAAGAACCCCAAGCTCTCGGTCGCGGCCGAGCCCAATGCTGTCCGTCACGTCTTCCTGATCCAGGTCAAGGACGCGGTGATGGGCAACCAGAAGCTGCGTCAGGCGATCGCCGCCGCGCTCGATATGGATGAGATCGTCGCCGCCTTCTACAACGACCTCGGCAAGCCCAACACCTCGCCGATCTATTCCGGCTCGAGCTATTTCGGCGAGGTCGAGAAGAAGGGGCTGAGCTTCGACCCGGCCCGCGCCAAGAAGCTGCTGCAGGAGGCCGGCTACAAGGGCGAGAAGATCGTGATCCTCGCCAACAAGCGCCCGATCGTGCCGAGCTTCCCGGCGGCGGTGGTGGCCCAGCAGATGCTGCAGGCCGTCGGCGTCAATGCCGAGATCGAGGTGCTGGACTGGGCGACCCAGCTCGATCGCTACAACAAGGGCAACTACCAGATGCAGTCCTTCTCCTTCTCGGCCCGCTTCGACCCCGCCATCGCCTTCGAGCAGTTCTCGGGGCCGAAGGACAAGCAGCCGCGCAAGGTCTGGGACAATCCGGAGGCGCAGAAGCAGATCGACAAGCTGTTCGTCACCTCCGACCGGGCCGAGCGCCAGACGATCGTCGACGAACTGCACAAGCGCGTCATCGACGAAGTCCCGATGATCTTCGCCTTCAACGGCCTCGACATCATCGCTCATGCCAAGCGCATCCAGGGCTTCAAGCCATGGCAGTCGAAGCTGCGCATGTGGGAAGTGACGCTGGCGAACTGACACAGCCGGACATCACCAAGCACCGGGGAGGAAACCGATGCTGCGCTTCGCGCTGACGCGCATCCTGATGTCCGTACCGACACTGCTGATCGTGTCGGTTTCGGTCTTCGGTCTGATCCGTCTGATTCCGGGGGATCCGGCCTCGCTGATGCTGGGGGACCTGGCGACCCCGGCCTCTATCGCCGACCTGCAGGCGCGGCTCGGTCTCGACCAGAGCCTGCCGGTCCAGTTCGGTATCTGGTTCGGCAACCTGCTCAAGGGTGATCTCGGCCAGTCGATTTCGTCGCAGCAGGCGGTGCTGCCGCTGATCCTGTCGCGCTTCTGGATCTCGGCGCAGATCGTGCTGGTCGCAGTCGCGCTCGCCAGCCTCGTCGCTGTGCCGGCCGGCGTCCTCGCCGCCTGGAAGCAGGATTCCTCGCTCGACCTCAGCCTCGTCGCCGTTGCGACGCTCTTGCTCTCGATCCCGACCTTCTGGCTCGGCCTGCTCTTGCTGCTGTTCTTCGGCCTCAAGCTCGAATGGCTGCCAGTGGTTGGTTACGTCTCGATCGCCGAGAACCCCGTCGCCGGCATCCTTTACCTGATCATGCCGATCATGACGCTGTTCCTGCACGAGATCGGCGTGATCCTGCGCATGGCCCGCGCCTCGACGCTGGAAGTGCTCCGGCTCGACTACATCACCCATGCGAGAGCCAAGGGCCTGACCGAAAGCGCGGTGCTCTGGAACCACGCCTTCAAGAACGCCTTCGGCCCGACCTGGACGCTGATCGGCCTCGTGCTCGGCAACCTGCTCGGCGGCATCGCAGTCGTCGAGACGGTCTTCACCATCCCAGGCCTCGGTCGTCTGCTGGTCGATTCGATCTTCGCCCGCGACTATCCGGTGATCCAGGGCTGCATGCTCTTCGTCGCCTTCACCTATGTGCTGGTCAATCTCGTGATCGACCTTTGCTACCCGATCTTCGATCCGAGGGTGAGCGCGCAATGAAGCTTCCCGCCCCCAACGCCCTGGTCGGCGGCACGCTGATCGGCTTCCTCGGCATCGTCGCCGCGATCAGTTCGGTCTGGACGCCTTTCGACCCGCTCAAGCTCTCCTTCCGCGCCAAGCTCGCCGCGCCCTCCGCGATGCACTGGCTCGGCACCGACGAGTTCGGCCGCGACGTGCTCTCGCGGTTGATGGCGGGCGCCGCCACCTCGGTCTGGATCAGCCTTTTGACGGTGGCGTTGGCGGTCTCCCTCGGCACGATCATCGGCCTGTTCTCGGGCTATGTCCGCGGCTGGGTCGACCGCACCATCATGGCCTTCAACGACGCGCTGCTCGCTTTCCCGGGCATCCTGCTGGCGCTCGGCCTGCTCGCCGTGGTCGGCGCCAACAAATACGGCATCATCCTGGCGCTCGGCATCGCTTATGCGCCCTCGGTCGCTCGCATCGTGCGCGGCACGGTGCTGTCGCTGCGCGAACGCGAGTTCATCTCGGCCTCGCGGGTGATGGGCAATTCCGAGGGCTTCACCATGGCCCGCCACATCCTGCCGAACTGCATCGCGCCGCTGACCGTGCTGGCGACCTCGATGTTCGGCTGGGTCCTCCTGGCTGAGAGCTCGCTCTCCTTCCTCGGTCTCGGCGTGCCGCCGCCGGCGCCAACCTGGGGCAACATGCTGGCGGGCTCGCGGCCTTACATCGGCCAGGCCGTCTGGCTCGGCATTTTCCCAGGCCTCTGCATTTCGCTGACCCTGCTCGGCATCAATCTGCTCGGCGACGCCCTGCGCGACAAGCTCGACCCGCGGATGAGGGGTGCGCGATGACCAACGTGTTTTCGAGCGAGGTGGGCACCGTTTCGCGGCAGGAAAACGTGACACGCAAGAGCATCAAGCCATTGCTGGAAGTCGACGGCCTTACCCTCAGGATCGGCTCATCCGGCCGCACCGTCGTCAACGATGTCAGCTTCTCCGTTTCGCCCGGCGAGATCGTCGGTATCGTCGGCGAATCCGGCTCCGGCAAGACGCTGGCGGCGCGGGCGGTGATGGGTTTCATCCCGCCGGCCGTACGGCTGATCTCCGGCTCGATCCGCTTCGACGGCGAGGAGGTCACGACCATGGCGCCAAAGCGCCTGCGCGCCATGCGCGGCTCCCGTGTCGGCATGGTCTTCCAGGAGCCGATGACCTCGCTCAACCCGTCCATGCTGATCGGACGCCAGCTCGAAGAGGGCCTGGCGCTGCATCGCAAGCTCGACGCCGCCGGCCGGCGCGAGCTCATCCTCGACATGCTCAGGCGCGTCGGCATCCGCGATCCCGAAGGCGCCTTCAACGCCTATCCGCACCAGTATTCCGGCGGCATGCGCCAGCGCATCATGCTGGCCTCGGTGATGCTGCTGAAGCCGGCGCTGCTCCTCGCCGACGAGCCGACCACGGCGCTCGACGCCGTCGTCCAGCGCGATGTCATGGAGCTGATGGTCGATCTGACCCAGGCCAACAACACCGCCGTGCTCTTGATCTCGCATGATCTTGGCATGGTCGCGCGCTATTGCAGCCGCATCGTCGTGATGTGCCAGGGCGACGTCGTCGAGCAGGGCAAGAGCGAAGACATCCTCGCCCGGCCGCAGCATCCCTACACCCGCAAGCTCCTGGCCGCGATGCCGCATCGTGAGCCAGCGCGTAGGTTACCCGACGCAACGACCCCGCTGGTTTCGGTCAACGATCTGGTCGTCGACTATGGCGGCCGCCAGGGCTTCTTCCGCAAGGAACAGGGCAAGCGGGCCCTGCACGGGATCAGCCTCTCGGTGAAGCCCGGCGAGGTCGTCTCCGTCGTCGGCGGCTCCGGCTCGGGCAAGACCACGCTCGGCCATGCCATCGCCGGCCTGATCAAGCCGAGCGGCGGCGAGATCCGCTTCAACGGCAAGCCGATTGACAGGAGCGACGCGGCCTTTTGGGACTACCGGCTGAACTGTCAGATGGTCTTCCAGGACCCCTATTCCTCGCTCGACCCGCGGATGACGATCGGCGCGCTCGTGGCTGAGCCCTTGCGGCTGGTGAACGGCATGGGCTCGGCCGAGAAGAAGGCGCGCCTGCAGGAGGTGCTGAGCGAGGTCGGCCTCGGCGACGGCTTTGCCGAGCGCTACCCGCACGAGCTCTCCGGCGGCCAGCGTCAGCGCGTCGCTATCGCCCGCGCCATCATCCGCCGGCCGAGCTTCGTCATCGCCGACGAGCCGGTTTCGGCCCTCGACGTCACCGTGCGGGCGCAGGTGCTGGAGCTTTTCGCGGAACTGCAGAAGAAGCACGGCTTCTCCTGCCTGTTTATCAGCCATGATCTCGGCGTGGTCGAGCAGGTCTCCGACCGGGTCGTCGTCATGCAGGACGGCCGCATCGTCGAGGAAGGCAGCCGCGACCAGATCTTCGATGCACCCAAGCACGACTACACCAGAAAGCTCCTCTCGGCCGTTCCCGGGCTGGAGAGCACTGAGGATGGCGGCGTCCGGCTCTTCTGGAGATTGAGCGAGCCGGAACCGGTATGACCAAAGCCGTCATGCTCGGCCTCGTGCCGAGTATCCACGTCTTGAACACGCCCTCGAGCAGCAAAGACGCGGATGGTCGGGACAAGCCCGACCATGACGGGACGTGCAATGCGAACTGAAGAGCCTTCGCCATGAAGAACGGAATGATCGTCGCCCCGCAGCCGGAAGCGGTCGAGGCCGGCGCGGCCGTGCTGGAGCGCGGCGGCAATGCGATCGACGCGGCGATCGCCTGCGCCTTCATGCAAGGCGTGGTCGATCCGCTGATGTCCGGCATTGGCGGCTTCGGTTCGATGCAGCTCTACATGCCCGGCAAGGGCGTCCATGAGATCGTCGAGTTCTATGCCCGCGCCTCCTATTCCGCGAAGCCCGACATGTGGCAGGACAGACTGCGCGGCCAGTCGCGCGACGGCTTCGCCTTCCTGCTCGAAGGCGGCATCAACGAGTTCGGCCATCTCGCCGTCTGCACGCCCGGCAGCGTCAAGGGCTATGACTATGTGCTGTCGCGCTTCGGCACGATGGACTGGGCCGACGTCATGGCGCCGGCGATCCGGCAGGCGCGCGAGGGCGTGCTGGTGCGCCCGCACATGCACTGGTTCTGGACGCAGGATCAGAGCGGCTCCGGCCAGGTCAACACATCCGACAAGCTGCGCTACAGCAAGACCGGCAAGACGCTCTATTTCCGTCCCGATGGCAGCGCGAAGCGCCCCGGCGACATCATCGTCAACACCGACATGGCCAACACGCTGGAGCGGCTCGCCAAGGGCGGCGCCGACCTGTTCTACCATGGCGAGCTCGCCGAGGAGATCGCCGCCGACTTCGCAGCACGCGGAGGGCTGATCTCGCGCGAGGACCTCGCCCGCTACGAGCTTTCCGTCGCCGAGCCGATCTGGGGCTCCTATCGCGGCCACCGCATCTCGACCTCGCCGCCGCCAGCGAGCGGCATGTCGATGCTGCAGATCCTGCACATGCTGGAGTCCTTCGATATCGGATCGCTCACGCATGGCGGTACCGAGCATGTCCGCCTGCTGGCCGAAGCGATGAAGCGGATGACCATCGACAAGGACCAGTTCATGGGCGACCCAGCCTATGTCGACGTCCCAGTCGAGCGCCTGATCTCGAAGGAGCACGCGGCCGAGCAGGCTGAGAGCATCCGCCGCGGCGAGCGCGCCGACGTCAAGCGCCTGGAGCGCTCATCCTCGCGCGAGACCACCCATGTCACCGTGGTCGACCGGCACGGCAATGCGGTGGCGCTGACCCATACGCTCGGCAGCCCGTCCGGCGCCATCACCGAGGGGCTCGGCTTCATCTACAACGGCACGATGAGCCGCTTCGATCCGCGCCCCGGCCGCGCCGGCTCGATCGCGCCCGGCAAGCGCCGCTCGTCCTCGGCCGCGCCGACCATCGTCTTCAAGGGCGAAAAGCCCTTCATCGTCATGGGCGCGCCGGGCGGCAGCTATATCGCCCCGGCCATGGCGCAAGGCATCAGCAACGTCATCGACTTCGAGATGTCGATGCTGGAGGCGGTGGCGGCGCCCCGCGTGATGGGCGTCTCGAATTCCATCGACATCAGCAACCGCATCCGCCGCAGCGTCGAAGCCGAGCTCAAGGCGCAGGGCTATGACGTCAAGCGCTCGGCCCAGAGCTATCCCTTCGCCGCCCTCCACGGCGTCAAGATCGAGGACGGGCGCGCGACCGGCGGCGCCGACCCGCAGCGCGACGGCATGGCGATCTCGGTGCCGGCGTAAGCCGGCCGAAGCTGGATCGTTCTCCGGACGGCTCGAAGCGTTGAGGATAGCCCAGAGCTGCTGCTGCCGCGTCAGCCTGATGGCGCCGGCCGTGGCCGCGCTCACCTGCTCAGCCGGCGGCCATCGCGTTCTGCGTCAGCGCGCGCCTGCGGACAGGGCTCGAAAGCTCGTCGGCGAGCGCGCGGCTGATCGCCGGCAAGCCTTCGAGCAGGTCCGGTAGATAGGCCTGCGATGGTGGCAGGCGCTTCGGCAGCGCGTGCAGGGCCTTGGCCATCTGCATCGGGTCGCGCGGACCGTCGCCGTTCTGCACCGGGTCGTGCAGCACGTCGATCAGGCGCAGGCTGTCGGCGCGCTCGGCGCGGATCGCCTGTTCCCGTCGCGGCTTGACCCGCGGCACGATCAGCGCCGGCTTGTCGAAGGAGAGGATCTCGCAAAACGTATTGTAGCCGCCCATGGCGACGACGCAGTGCGCGCGGTTCATCAGCAGTTCGAGACGTGGCTCGAAGCCGATGCTCTCCAGCTTCGGCAAGCGGCCGATGCGGTCGGTGAATTCCTTGCGCTTCTCGCGCGACATGAAGGGGCCGAAGACTATCAGCGCCGGCAGTTCGATCGTCGGATCGGCCTCATAGGCGGAGATCACCCAGTCGATCACGCCGGCGCCGTCGCCGCCGCCGCCCGGTGTCACCAGAATGAACGGCCCTTTGGTGATGCGCGGATGCCGGTTCGGCGGCATGGGCGAGGGTACGGCCCGCTTGAGGTAGCCGGTATAGCGCACCTTGTCGGCGAAAAGGTGCTGGTTCGGCAGGCCGAGCAGCGGGTTGTAGACGCTCTCCAGCCCGTAGACGAAGATGTCGTCATAGACATGGGCGAGGGCGTCGACCGCGCCGCTCAGGCGCCATTCCTCGTTCAGCTTGCAGGGCTCGTCGAGCACGTCGCGCAGGCCGAGGACGATGCGCGCGCCGCGCCGGCGCAGGATCTCCAGCGAGGGCGCGAGCTCGCCACGCAGGCCGAGCGGCTCCTTGTCGACGATCACCACATCGGGGTCGAAGGAGAGCACGACCTGCTTGATGATCTCGGTGCGCAGACGGATCGTGTCGCCGAGGTCGAGATTGAGGTGATGCGGGAAGTAGCGGCCATCGCTCTGCTTCTCGATGCCGGGAATGCGGACATAGTCGACGCCGTCGCCGAACTGGAAGCTCGAGATCACCGACGAGCCGGAGACGATGATCACCGATATATGAGGGTAGCTCGCGACCAGCGAATTGGCGATCGCGCGGCAGCGGCGGATATGGCCGAGTCCGAAGGTGTCGTGGCTGTAGATCAGAACGCGCGGCGCATGGGGACCGGCGGGCGGGCGACGCGTCCCGCTATCGTCGATGAGGCTGAGGGACATCCCGCGTCGCGTCCTCTGCTGGAGGGTCAGACGGCCTCCTGGGGACGGAGAACGCACCGATACTGCCGGCGACCATAGCGCTGCCGGAGGCGTGCTCCAAGTCCACCGGCAGCGCAAAAAGCGCCGGCGGCCGCACAAAATCGATAGCGGCATGGCCGCCGATCCGGACCAGCAGATTCTCGAGAAAGGCCCAGGTCGTCGCGTCATGGTCGCGATGGTGAAGCAGCAGGCCGAATTGGGCCCCACCCTCGGTCTGCGTGCGGCGTTGGACGAGCAGAGCGAGCATTTCGGCGAGCAGGTCCTCGGCGCTGCGGCCGACGCGGCCGCCATGCCAGTCGATCAGGTCGAGATCGCTGTTGACCAGCACCGGACCGCCCGGAGCGCCGAGGCTGAACTTGCGGAAGCAGGACAGGCCGGCGAGCCCGATTTCGGGCAGGGCCGCAGCGATGCCGGGATCGATCCGGTTCCAGGGCGGCACGAAGATGGGCAGGGCGCGGGCGCCGAACAGCTCGCGCAGACGCTGCCAGCCCTGCGCGATGTCGGCGAGCACTACCGTCGTTGGCCGATGGCTGCCGACCTCGGCCTTTTTCTGAGGCGCCGGCGCGTGGTTGTCGTGCCGGATGCCGTGCTGGCAGGGGAAGAGCAGCGGCGCGTTTTCGAGCCGCCGGGCCAGTGCTTCCTTGGCGAGGAGCGGGATGGTCGCCAGCAGCACGGGCGCGCCGAAGCGTTCGGTGAGTGCGGCGAGCCGGTCGAGCTGGACACTCGGGGCGACGGCATCGTCGTCGCGCAGCCAGAATGCGATGCGTCGGCCGGCGAGTGCCCAGGCGTCGAGCTCGGCGAGAAGGTCGGGCCAATCCGCGCGCGCGCTCATCGGCTTGCTCCGCAATGGCGGGAGCGGTGGCGCTGCAGCGCGGTTTCCAGGGCGGCGCCAAGTATGGCGCAGGCCGCCTCGCCATTGCGCTCCTGCCGGGCGAAAATCTTGGCGGCGGCGCCGAGGCGTTCGCGCAAGGCGGGCTGGTCGATCAGGGTCGCGATCGTATCGGCCAGGACGGCTTCGTCATGATCCGCGGCGAGAAGGCCGGTCCGGCCGGGCTCGACCACCGCCGGCACGCCGCCGCTATGGAGCGCCGCGACCGGCAGGCCGGCGGCCTGAGCCTCCAGATAGACCAGGCCATAGGCCTCGTTGAGCCCGGGCCAGACGAAGAGATCATGAGCGGCAAGCTCGGCCCTCGTCTCGGCATTGCCGATCCGGCCGAGCCAGCGCAGGCGCTCCGGCGAAAAGCCGGCGAAGGCGGCCTCGACGGCGGCGCGTTGGGCACCGTCGCCGATCAGGGTCAGCGTCCAGGGCTTGTCGACGATCCCGGCGAGGGTCCGGGCCAGGGCGAAATAGCTGTTCTCCTTGGTCCCCTTGCGCATCATCGCGACGACGATGAGGCGAACCGGCTCGCCTGCTGGCCGCACAACGCCGCTCCGGACCGGCCGCTCGCCATCCGCGAGCAGGAAGGGCGGCAGGTCCATGAGCGGGACGTCTTCCGGGAGCAGCTTGGCGAGGCCTTGGCGATCGCGCGCCGTCATGCACAGCTGCAGATCGGCCAGCAGGATCGCGTCACGGGCCAGCGCTGCCGCCGTCGCCCAGGGGCCTTCGAAGCGCTTGGGGGCGTCGCTGGCTTCGGCGAGGAGATAGGGCAGGGCGAAGCGCTCGACCAAAGCGGGGCCGATCAGGTCCGGGGCGCGATAGTGGCAATGATAGGTGAAGAACAGGTCGGGCCGGGCGGCCGGATCCTGCCAGCTTCGCGCAAGCCGCTTGATGACCTCCCGCGCCGCCACCTGATGGGCGGCGAGCTCGGCCTCGTTAGGCTCGCGCATGAAGCTGCGCTCGGCCGGCACGATCTCGACGCGATGGCCGAGGCGCTCGAGCAGCGCGACCAGCTGCCGGGCCATGCGCCGGTCGCCGGAGAGGGCACCGTCGCCGTACCGGTTCAGCGGTGTGTGGAAGGCGATCTTCAAGGCAGGCATTTGAAGGCAGTCCGGCCGAGGCACGCGCTCAGCGATAGGGATCGGCCGCGTCGCGCAGGCCGTCGCCGAGGAAATTGAAGGCGAGGATGATCAGGATGACCGGCACGCATGGAAAGAGCAGCCAGGGATAGAGCGCCACCACGTTGATGTTCTGGGCCTCGTTGAGCAGCACGCCCCAGCTGGTGATCGGCGGCCTGAGGCCGAGGCCGAGGAAGGAGAGCGCGGTCTCGCCGAGAATGGTCTTCGGCACGGTGATCGTCGCGGCGGCGATCAGATGGCTCATGAAGCCGGGGACGAGATGCAGGCCGATGATGCGGGCGGGCTTGGCGCCCATCAGCTGGGCCGCGACGACATAGTCCTCCTCGCGCAGCGAGAGCAGCTTTGAGCGCACGGCGCGCGCCAGCCCGGTCCAGTCCATCAGGCCGAGGATCAGGGTGATGCCGAAATAGACCAGGAGCGGACTCCAGGAGGCCGGCATGATCGCGCTCAGCGCCAGCCAGAGCGGGATATGCGGCAGCGACTGCACGATCTCGATCAGGCGCTGGACGAAGAGATCGACCTTGCCGCCGTAATAGCCGGCAATGCCGCCGATGATGACGCCGAGCACGAAGGAGACCATGACGCCGAGCAGGCCGATGGTCAGCGAGATGCGCCCGCCATAGAGGATGCGCGAGAACATGTCGCGGCCGAGCCGGTCGGTGCCGAGCAGGAAGAGCGTGCCGCCCTCCGGCGGGCAGAACAGGTGCAGATTGCCAGGCACCAGTCCCCAGAAATAATAGCCGTCGCCGCGACAGAAGAAGCGGATCTGCTGGGGCCGCGATGTGTCGACGTCGTATTCGCGCTTCAGGTTCTCCATGTTGAGGCGCTGGGTATAGGGATAGACGAAGGGGCCGAGGAAGGTGCCCTCGTGGAAGAGGTGCACGCGCTGCGGCGGAGCCCGGATGAAGTCGGTATCGCGGGTGGTGTAGTGATAAGGCGCAAGGAACTCGCAGATCACGATCGAGGCGTACATCACGAGGATGACGACGCCGGAGATCACCGCGAGCTTGTGGCGGCGGAACTTCCACCACATCAGCTGCAATTGCGAGGCGAGATAGACGCGCTCCTGCTCCGGCGACATCTTCTCGACGGCGTAGGGCTCGAACGGCGCGGTCGACCAGCGATGCGGCAGCGCGGCGGGCTCGGAGGCGGGGGGCGGCGATGTGGTCACTTGGTCGCCGTTCCCTGCAGGCGGATGCGTGGGTCGAGGATCGCGAGCGCGATGTCGGAGATCAGCACGCCGATCACCGTCAGGAAAGACAGGAACATCAGGAACGAGCCGGCGAGATACATGTCCTGGCTCTGCAGCGCCCGGATCAGCAGTGGCCCCGTGGTCTGCAGCGAGAGCACGATCGCGACGATCTCGGCGCCGGAGACGATCGAGGGCAGGATGTCGCCGATATCGGAGATGAAGAAGTTCAGCGACATGCGCAGGGGGTATTTGCGCAGCGCCTTGCCCGGCGGCAAGCCCTTGGCGCGGGCGGTGACGTAGTACTGCTTCTGGAGTTCGTCGAGCAGGTTGGCGCGCACCGAGCGGATCATCCCGGCTGTGCCGCCGGCGCCGATGATGATCACGGGTATCCAGAGATGCTCCAGCACCGATCTAAACTTGGCCCAGCTCATCGGCTGGTTGAGATATTGCGGGTCGACGAGCCCCCCGATCGATGTGCCGAACCAGACATTGGCGAAGTAGAGGAAGATCAGCGCCAGCAGAAAGTGCGGCACGGCAAGGCCGATCAGGCCGATGAAGGAGAGCCCGTAGTCGCCCCAGCTGTACTGGTGCGTCGCCGAATAGATGCCGATCGGGAAGGCGACCACCCAGGTGAAGATGATGGTGAAGAACGACACCACCATGGTCAGGAACAGGCGGTCGCCAACGATGTCGCGCACCGGCAGCTGGTATTCGAAGGAGTAGCCCATGTCGCCGCGCAGCAGGCCGGCGACCCACCAGAAATAGCGCTCCAGCGGCGGCTTATCGAAGCCGTACTCCTTCTTCAGGAACTCGACGCGGCTCATGTCCGCCTTCTCGCCCTGGGCCTGCATCTCGGCGACCATGGTCTCGAAATAGTCGCCCTCAGGCAGGTTGATCACCGTGAAGATCAGGGCGCTGGTGATCAGCAGCGTCGGGATCATCACCAGGATGCGCTTGAAGATGTAGTTCAGCAGCACGGTCTCACGGCTCCCGCTTTGCTGCCGGCGCGTCGGCAAACCAGAAGGTGTCCGGCAGCGAGCGACCGAAGAAGGCTCCGGGCTCGAAGCTGTAAAGAGCTTTTTCCGGGATGTTGCGCAGGTTCCTGGAGACCACGACGGGTTGGAGCGTGGCGTTGACCACGCCGATCGAGAAGAGCTGCTCGGCGTTGATCCTGAGCATCCTCTGCCAAATCACCTTCCGCTCCTCATGCGTCGCCGACTGGCGCCAGGCGATGTAGAGCTGGACCAGCTCATTGGCCGCCTGCAGATCGGGCGCCTCGCCCTCCCGCCCGCCGGATTCGTAGTACTGGCCCCAGCGCGGCCAGTTGAACTGGCTCGACGAGGTTGGCGCCAGCGCGTCCGGCTCCATCTCGGCTGCCACCAGCGCATTGTCCATGCCGGTCCAGACCGACATCACCGTCTGCCCGGCGATGATGCGGCGGCGGAAGACGTCGAGCTGCGAGGAGCGCGGGTGCATCTTCAGGCCGATGGCCCGGAAATCCTCCTTCAGCAGATCGAGGATGTCGGTCTCCTCGGTCGAGGCGCCGGCGGTCTCGATCGTGAACTCCAGGCGCCTGCCATCGGGAAACAGCCTGATGCCCTCCAGATCGCGCTTGCCGAGCCCGATCTCGTCGAGCAGGCGGTTGGCCTCGGCGACATCGTGCTTCATCCACATATCGGCGAGATCGCGGTCATGCAGCGGGCTCTCCGGCAACGCGGTGTTGCCGCTCTCCTTGGCGAGGCCGAAGAAGATGACGCGGTTGACGTCCTTGCGGTTGATCGAGAGCGAGAGCGCGCGGCGCCAGCGCAGATCGTGATTGAGCGCGCGCCAGGCGGGATCGACGGCGTTGAAGTTCGGCATCAGGGCGAAATAGGCGCCTTCTGCGCGCTTCCACAACCTGACGTCGAAGTTCATCCGCTTCGAGGCTTCCTTGAGGAAGGTGTAGTTGTCGAAGCGCAGATAGCGCGCCTGCAGGTCGCTCTCGCCAGCTGCGGTCTTGGCCGGGATCAGCGAGGCGGTGCCGATCGTCATCGTCACCGCGTCGATATAGGGCAGCTGGCGTCCGTTCTCGTCGACGCGGTGAAAGAAGGGATTGCGGGCGAAGACGAACTGCTCGGCCGGGATCGGCGTGGTGTTGCGCCAGGGGTCGAGCGTCGGCAGGTCGGGATTCTCCGGCCGGTACTGGCGGGAGAACCGCTCGTGCAGCGCGCCCCAGTCCTTGACGCGGATCTCGCGCACCTTCTGCGCCAGCGCTTCCTTGTCGGCATAGCGATGGTGAAACTGCCGTAGGTAATGGGCGGGCATCGCGATGTAGAGCGGCTGCGCTCCGGCCAGCGCCGGCAGGAAGACCGGGTTCGGCTTCGACCAGGAATAGCGCACGGTCAGCGGGTCGAGGACCTCGAAGGTCGCCTTCTCCTCGGCGATGACCATGGCCTGCGGCGGCCCGCCCGGCGAGAGCCGCTTGTTGTTGGCGACATCCTCCCACCAGTAGCGAAAATCCTCGGCCGTGAACGGGTGCCCGTCTGACCAGCGATGGCCGGCCCGCAGCCGCAGGGTGAAGACCCGGCCGCGCTCGACCTCGATGGCCTCGAGCAGGTCGGGCACGAGCTCGAGCTTGTCGTCGTAGACGACCAGCCGGGTGTAGCCGTAGATCGTCATCATGCGGATGTCGCGCTGGTCGCCCATCAGCACGCGCAGCGTGCCGCCGTGCCGGCCGGGCTCGCGCCCCATCGCGCCGACATCGATGACCCGCGGATTTGCCGGCAGGCGCTGTTCGATCGGCGGCAGTTTCCCGGCCGCGACCTGCGCGGCGAGGGCGGGGCTGTCGATGAAGCCCTCGGCCTGGGCGGAGCCGGCGAACGGGAGGTTCTGCGCCGCCAGCGCGGCGAGCATCAGGAGGGTTTCGCGCCGGGTGGTCATCACGCCAGCTCCCTGACGTCTGCGCCCTGGCGGGCGAGCACGAGATGGCCGGAGCCGAGATCGAGATGGGCGAGCCGCTCGCCATCGTCCTCCGGCCTGAAGCAGGCGGGCCAGTGGCGCATGTCGGAGGCGCCGCCGGGCGCCGCCAGCTTAAAGTCGAGCTTGCGGTCGAGATCTGCGAAGGGCACCGATTTCAGCAGGGCCTTGGTGTAGGGGTGCACCGGCGCGGTGAACAGGATGTGGCGCGGCGCGAGCTCGACGATGCGGCCATTGGCCATCACCGCGATCCGGTCGGCCATGTAGTTCACCACGGCGAGATTGTGCGAGATGAACAGGAAGGTCAGCCCGCGCTCGGCCTGCAGGTCCTTGAGCAGGTTGAGGACCTGGGCCTGGACCGAGACGTCGAGCGCCGAGACCGGCTCGTCGCAGATGATCAGCTCGGGATCGAGGGCGAGCGCCCGGGCGATGCCGATGCGCTGGCGCTGCCCGCCGGAGAAAGAGTGCGGGTAGCGGTTGAGAAAGCGCGCGTCGAGCCCGACATCCTCCATCAGTGCCTTGACCCGCGCCTTCTGCTCGGCGCCTTCGCCGCGGTCATGAATGGCGAGCGGCTCGCGCAGGATGTTCATGACGGTCATCCGCGGCGAGAGCGAGGAGACCGGGTCCTGGAAGATCATCTGGATCCGCGTGCGGAAGTTGCGCAGCTCCTCGCCCTTCAGGCCGAGCACGTCGATGCGCCGGCTGCCGTCGTCGAACCAGACCTCGCCCGAATCCGCGGTGACCGCGCGCATGATCAACTTGCTGACCGTGGTCTTGCCGCAGCCGCTCTCGCCGACGAGGCCGAGGCACTCGCCGCGCCTGATGTCGAAGCTGACATCGTCGACCGCCAGCACGGTCGATTTCGTGGACTTGCCGAAGAAGCGGCTCGAGCCCGTGGTGTAGGTCTTGCGCAGATGGCGCACCGCCAGCAGCGGTTCTTCCTGCGCACCGGCGCGGCGCGGCGGCTCCTGCTTCGGCGCTGCCGGGGCGCGCGGGCGCGCCTCCCGCAGCGCCACCAGCCGCTCGCCCTCCTGCATGTCGAAATGCGGCGAGGCGTTGAGCAGCGCCTTGAGATAGGGGTGCTGCGGGCGGCGGAAGATGTCCTCGGCGGTGCCGCTTTCCATGATCTCGCCATGGTAGATCACCACGACCTCGTCGGCCATGTTGGCGACGACGCCGAGATCATGGGTGATCAGCAGGATCGCCATGCCCATCTCGGCCTGAAGCTCACGCATCAGGTCGAGCACCTGGGCCTGGATGGTGACGTCGAGCGCGGTCGTCGGCTCGTCGGCGATCAGCAGGGCCGGCTCGCAGATCAGGGCCATGGCGAGCATGGCGCGCTGGCGCAGGCCGCCCGAGAGCTCGAACGGGTAGAAACTATAGGCGCGCACCGGGTCCTTGAAGCCGACGCGCTTCAGCATCGCGGTGATCAGCTCGCGGGCCTGCGGCTTCGGCATCGGCCGGTGCAGGAGCAGGGCCTCCTCGATCTGGTTGCCGATGGTGTGGACCGGCGAGAGCGAGGACATCGGCTCCTGGAAGATCATGCCGATCCGCCCGCCGCGCAGCTCCCGGATCTCCTTGCCCTCGGACGGCAACGAGGCGATGTCGATCGGCGCAACCGGGGCCTCCGGATCGCGGAACAGGATCTCGCCGCCGGTGACGCCGCCCGCCCGCGGCAGAAGTCCCATGATCGCCTGCGAGATCACCGATTTGCCGGAGCCGGATTCGCCGACGAGAGCCACCGTCTTGCCGGCGGGAATCCGGAAGGAAACGCCCTTCACGACATCGCGAGCGAGGCCGTGGACGGTGAAGCCGATGCGCAGGTCGTTGATCTCGAGAATGTTCATGAGCGGCGAACGCCGTATCCCCTATTTGGTTGCCGAGCCGTGTACCCGGCCATGCGGGCGCCGCAGACGCCACTCCGACGATGCAGTGCATGCGTTGCCGGCGTCCGAACCCGCCTCGTTACGCCTGCGGGACATTCTTCCGCTTCGATGACGTCCGCGCAACGTCGCTCTTGCGCAAGGTCACCGTGACCAACTATCCCGACGTGCGGGCCGGGGCTTCCGCAGCGACCGAACTTGAAATACCGGTGCTTGTCGAGTCCCGACGCCGGGCGGGCGCGCATTGCGCGGCGGCGGGAACTGCCCACATATGGGGCCCTGCGCCGGTCCCGAATCCCGGCGCTCGAGGCCTGAGAACGGGATCGCCCCTTGGAGACAAGCCTCTTCCGTTATGTCTGGCAGAAGAGCCGCGCCGAGCAGATCATCGTCCTGCTGATCATCCTCGTCTCGATACCCTTCAACTGGGCATCGTTCGACGTCCCCAAGCGTATCGTTAACGATGCGATCCAGGGCGGGGCCTTCAGGGACGGCCGGACGAGCGTGACCGTCTTCGACTGGACGCTGCATCTGCCGGAGTTCCTGGGTGGCGGCAGCTTCCAGCTCTTCGACGGCTTCCAGGTCAGCCAATACGGGTTGCTGCTGACGCTGAGCCTGTATTTCCTTGTGCTCGTGCTGATCAATGGCGGCTTCAAATACGCGATCAACGTGCGCAAGGGCATTCTCGGCGAGCGCATGCTGCGGCGCATGCGCTACGACCTGTTTGCCCAGCTGATGCGCTTCCGGCCCGAAGACATCCGCGCGGCTAAGCCGGCCGAAGTCGCGAGCATGATCAAGGACGAGGTCGAGCCGATCGGCGCCTTCGTCGGCGACGCCTTCATCCAGCCGGCCTTCCTTCTGAGCCAGGCCCTGACCGCGCTCGTCTTCATCATGATGCAGAGCGTCTGGCTCGGTTCGATCGCGCTTCTGATCGTGCTGATGCAGGCGGTGATCATCCCGATCCTGCGCCGCGAGCAGCTGCGCCTCGGCCGCGAGCGCCAGATCGCGTCGCGCCAGCTCGCCGGGCGGATCGGCGAGATCGTCGATGCCGGCCCGACCATCCAGGGCCATGGCGCGGCTTCCTATGTCCAATCCGATATCGCCGGCAGGCTCGGCACGCTGTTCGACATCCGCTACGCCCTCTACAAGCGCAAATTCGCGGTCAAGTTCCTGAACAACCTGCTGGCGCAGATCACGCCATTCTTCTTCTACGCTATCGGCGGCTTCTTCGCGCTGCAGGGGCGGCTCGACATCGGCCAGCTCGTCGCCGTGATCGCGGCCTATCGGGACCTGCCGCCGCCGGTGAAGGAGCTGATCGACTGGGATCAGCAGCGCAACGACGTGATGATCAAGTACGAGCAGGTGATCGCGCAGTTCAACCCGCGCGAGACGCTCGAACTCGAGGAGAAGGACGGGGTCGCCAGCCTGCCGAAGCAGGGCGAGATCGAACTCGACAAGGTCGAGATGTCCGATAATCGCGGCCAGCCGTTATTGCTGCCGCTCTCCTTCGCGATCCGGCGTCCCGGCTGCGTCGCCCTGATCGGCCCGGCCGGCAGCGGGCGCGACACGCTGGCGCGCATCCTCGGCCGCCAGAGCATGGGCTATGAGGGGCGCGTGCTCATCGACGGTCACCCGCTCAGCAGTTTCAGCGTCGAGAGCGCCAGCCATCTCATCGGCTATGCCGGGCCCGACACCGAGATCATCAATGGCCGTCTGCGCGACAATGTGCTTTTGCCGCTGAAGCGCCGCCGCCCGTCGATCCCGGACCGGGCGATCGATCCGGCCGAGCATCGACGCTTCATCGAGGCCCTGCGTGCCGGCAATACGCCGCTGCCCTTCTCTGCCGACTGGAACGACTATGAAGGTGTCGGGCTAGACGGGGCCGAGGCGCTGGAGGCCCATGTGCTCGCGGTGCTCGAAATGCTCGGCTGCTCCGAGGAGATCTACGAGCTCGGGCTCGATGCCAAGGTGAACGCGCCGCTGCCGGAGGGCGCCGCCGAGCGCATCATCGAGGCGCGCCAGGTGGTCTCGGCGGAACTCGCCAAATCGAATCTCGGCGGGTTGATCGAGACGTTCGATCCCGAGCGCTACAACGCCAATGCGACGATCGCGGAGAACCTTGTCTTCGGCGCCGTGCGCAATGGCCGCCGCCCAGCGGAGCTCCTGCTCGACGATCCCTATGCGCGCTCGGTGCTGCAGGCGGAAGCGCTCGAGGAGCCGCTGGCGGAGATCGGCACCCGCATCGTCAACACCCTGTTCGAGATCTTCGCGGGCATGGCGCACGGCCAGACGCTGTTCGCGCGCTATGGCTTCGACGGCGACCTCGACCTCGAGAAGCTGAACGAGCTCGCCGAGGCCCTGCGCCGGCACGACATGCGCGGACCGCTCGACCCGATGACGCAGCGCGAGGTGATGGGGCTTGCGCTGCGCTATATCGAGCCGAAGCACCGGCTGAACCTGCTGGACGGAGCCTTGCAGCGTCGCATCCTGCGCGCCCGCCAGACCTTCAAGACCTATCTGCCGCCGGAGAGCAGCGAGGAGGTCGAGTTCTACGATCCCGACGATGTCATCCACGGCGCCAGCGTACGCGACAACCTGTTCTTCGGACGTCTCGGCTTCGGTGCCGATGCCGGGGAGAAAGTGGCCGAGATCGTGCGCAGCGCCCTGACGCGGGCCGGGCTCGACGCGGCCGCCTATCGGCTTGGGCTCGATACCGATGTCGGGCCGCGCGGCCGCCATCTGCCGCTGCGGCTGCGGTTGATGGTGCCGCTGGCCCAGGCGCTGATCAAGCGGCCCGACATATTGGTGCTCGATCTCGACGGCTTCCTGGCGGTGAGCAACGATCCGGCCACTCTGGTCTCGCGCATCGTCGCCCATTGCCGGGAACAGACGTTGTTCGTGCTCTTGACCGACCCGCAACTGGCTGCCGATATCTCAGAGAAGGTGGTCTTTCGCGGGCCCGCCGGGCTGGTTCCCGGTGCGGACGAGGCCGAAAGCGAGGGCGACGAGGACACTGCGCTGCCGCCGGTGGATGGCGCCGAGCGGATCGAGGCGAGAACATGACGCTCGAGAGCGATATCAGCTGCCTGAAGGCGGTTCCGCTGTTTCGGAGCCTGCCGGCATCGCGTCTCAAGCTGCTGGCGCTGATGGGGGAGCGGCGGCATTTCCCGGCGGGGGCCCTGATCAGCGAAGAAGGTCAGAGACCGCAGGAGGTCTATTGCATCCTCGACGGCGAGATCGAGATCTCGCACCCGCGGGCGAGCGGCGAGGCGCATTCGTTCCGGCTGGCGACGGGAAGCCTCCTCGGCGACGTGCCGCTGCTCTGCAACGAGCCGACGGTCGGCCGGATCACCGCCAAGACCGATGTCTCGATGCTGCGGCTGCCGCGCGAACTGTTCTTCGAGCTGCTCGACAGCATTCCCGAATTTGCGGTGGCGCTGTCGCGCGACCTCGCCTCGCGGCTGTACCGGGTCGCCGGTGCCGTCCTGCGCGGCGAGAAGACGCAGTGATCTCGCGAGGGCACAGATGAGCTCGATTCCGAATTCGGGTCCATCCCTACCGGGTGGCCGGGCCGGCGCCTCCGGCCTCGAGCAGGTCAATTCCTGGAGCCGCGACGTCCGCTTCGCCTCCGGCTGCGTCCTGATGCTGTTCGCGACCACGCATTTCCTCAATCACGCGGTGGGGATATTCGGCATTCCTGCCATGGAGGCGATGCAGCTCTGGCGCCACGGCTTCTGGGAGAGCAAGATCGGCTCGGTGCTGCTCTATGGCGCGCTGATCGTCCATCCCGTCTTCGCCCTGCTGCGCGTGGCGCAGCGCCGGACCTTCCGGATGCCGATGCGCGAGGTTCTGCAGATCGCGCTCGGCGTCGCGATCCCGCTGCTCCTGATCGACCATATCGTCGCGACGCGGGTGCAGGGCACCCTGTTCATGCAGGACGAGAGCTATCACGCCGTGCTGCGCCGGCTCTGGCCGAATCTCGCGCTGTCGCAGAGCCTGCTTCTGCTGCTGGTCTGGACGCATGGCGTGATCGGGCTGCACTTCACCTTCCGCTCCCGCGACAGCTATGCGCGCTGGCGTGACCCGTTCCTGCTCGCCGCCATTCTGGTGCCGCTGCTGGCGCTGATCGGCTTCGCAGTCGCAGGCCGAGAGGCGCGGCTCATGGCATTGCCGCCGGAGCTGAGCACGGCTCAGCAGGTCGATTCCTTCAACCTGCATGTCACCTGGGCGAAGCGCGCCTTCTTCGGTCTGGTTGGTGCGTTCGTGCTGTTCGTCGCGATCCGGGAGGTGAGGGCACGGGCGGTCGGCGCGATCACCGTGCGCTTTGTCGGCCATGGTGTGCGCAAGGTGGTGCCCGGCTTCACCCTGCTCGAGATCTTCCGGCGTTTCGGCATCCCGCATGCGGCGCTGTGCGGTGGCCGGGCCCGCTGCGCGACCTGTCGCGTCCTGGTGCTGGACGGGGCCGCCGACCTGCCACCGCCCGGGCCGAACGAGGCGAGGCTGCTGCGCCGCATCTCGGCCGGGGAGAATGTCCGTCTCGCCTGCCAGATCCGGCCGAAGCACGATCTCCAGGTCCAGATCCTGCTCGCCGCAAGGCAGCGCGGCGCCGGGCCTTCCGGGGCGCTGGACCCGGATTCCGGCATCGCCAGGAAGGGGCTCACCGTGATGGTCGCGGATTTGCGCGCCTTTACGGCCCTGTCGGAGCGGCAGCTTCCGCGGGAGCTGCTGACATTGCTCAACCGCTTCTACGACGAGATGTCCCAGGCGATCGCCGCCCATGGCGGGCGCATCGAGGCGATCTATGGCGACGGGCTGATGGCCGTATTCGGCCTCGATGCCACGCCCGGCCGGGCCGCGTCCGCGGCGATCGCCGCCGCCGGCGACATGCTGCGGGCGGTCGAGGCGCTCAACCGCGAATATGCGACCGCGCTGCCGTTGCCGCTTCGCATCGGTATCGGCATCCATGGCGGTCAGGCGATCATGGGGGCGGTCGAGAACGAGAGCATGGGGCGCCGCGAGATCACGGTCGGAGAGACGGTGATGATCGCCAGCCAGCTCGAGGCGGCGACGCGTCGGCTGCTCTCCGACATCATCGTCTCGGCCGAGACGGTGGCCGCGACCGGCCGCAGCTTCCCCGGCATCACCTCCTACAAGATCGCGATCAAGGGCCGCGACAAGCCGATGCAGGTCTATGGCTTCGGCGGCGTGCCCGAGAAGGTGGTGCCCAGCAAGCCGGAGGAGAATGCGCCGCGCCTGAAGCAGGTCGCCAAGGCTGGATCGGACAAAACCGAGGCCGACGACAACACCGGCTGACGGTAGCCTCTTAGCCTCTGTCGAATACGAGGAAGCGCCGACGATCGAAGCCGGCCTCGGCAAGGGCGGGGTCGTTGAGCTTGAGCTCGACATCGATCGTGGCTGGCTCGTCACGGACCGCCAGTAGGGGCTCGATCTGTCCCAGCGCGCGCTCCAGCGTCAGCGCGTAGTCGATCACCAGCACCTCGGCGCGCCGCGCGAGAGCGAGCAGTTCGTCGCCGAGTGCCGGCGCGCTGCCATAGGGTTTCAGCGAAAGGCCGAGCAGGACGAGGCCGAGCCGGCCGGCGGAAGGGGCGAGATCGACCTGCTGCAGCTTCGCGGCGATATGGCGGACGCGGCAGGGCGCGCCGTTCAGGGTCTCGTCGGCGAAAGCGGGAATCTTCGGGTCGACCACGGTGACGGAGGCCGGCCGGTGCGTCAGAAAGCCGGTGATCGGCAGACCGGCGCCGCCGATCTCGATCACGTGCTCGCAGCCGCGCAGCGCGTGGGCGGCCAGGACCTGGCGCAGTTCGGCCGCCATGCCGGCAAGATGGGGCAGCCTTATGCCGCTCTTCGCGATGCTGGCCTTTGCCGGCGACTGTGAATATGGTCCGGCCCGTTCCATCCCCTTGACCCTCTCCCGATCGCCTGCATGACCGCCGCGCAGCCCGCCGACGCTCTCTACGACATCCTGCGCGGGGTCGCAGCCCTGACCGGCAACCCGATCGCCGCCGATCTCGCCCGGCTCGTCGGCAAGGGCGCGCCGGACGATCTCTCGATCGCCTTCAATCACAAGCAGATCGCCTCGAAGCGTTGGCTCGTCGACAGCCTGGCCGAAGTGATGCCGCGGCCGGAGGGGCCGGTCTGGGTGCTCGGTGCCTGGCACGGCGTCCTCGGCGCGATGCTGCTGGCGGATGAGCGGCTGTCGATCCCGCAGGTGGTCAGCCTCGATCTCGACCCGCGCTGCGCCGAGGTAGCGGCCGTCCTGAACCATCGGCATGTCGCCTCCGGGCGCTTCCGGTCGGTGACGGCGGACATGATGGCCCTCGATTTCACCGAGGCGACGGGCGGAGTGCCGGGCCTCGTCGTCAACACCAGCTGCGAGCACCTCGACGACGTGCGGGGCTGGCTGGCGAGCTTGCCGGCGGGGCTGCCGCTGGTGCTGCAATCCAACGACTATTTCCGCGAACCGGACCATCGCTCCTGCGTTTCGTCGCTGGAGGCGTTCAAGGCGCAGGCGGGGCTGTCGGAATTGCTGTTCGCCGGGGCGCTGCCGACCAAGAACTACACCCGCTTCATGCTGATCGGCCGCAAATGAAAGCCGAGGAACCGGCCGGGCCGGCGCTCGTCGTCGCGATGAAGGGGTATCCGCGCCTGTCGGAGACCTTCATCGCCCAGGAACTGCTCGGTCTGCAGCGGCTCGGCCTGCCCTTCGCAATCTGGTCGCTGCGCCATCCGACGGATGCGGCGCGGCATTTGATGCACAAGGAGATCGCGGCGCCGCTGCACTACCTGCCGGAATATCTGCACGACGACTGGCCGCGCGTGTTGCGCGGTTTCGCCCGCGCCTTGTCGCGGCCCGCGACCCTGCGGCTGCTCGGCGTATTCCTGCGCGACTTCCTACGCGATCCGACACGCAACCGGCTGCGCCGGCTCGGCCAGGCCTGCGTGATGGCGCGCGAGCTTCCCGCGGGCACGCGCCATCTGCATGTCCACTATCTGCACACGCCGGCCTCGGTGATCCGCTATGCGGCGCTCATACGCGGGCTGTCCTGGTCGTTCTCGGCCCATGCCAAGGACATCTGGACGACGCCCGATTGGGAGAAGCGCGAGAAGATCGCCGATGCCAGCTGGGGCGTGACCTGCACACGCGACGGCCATGCCGAACTTGCCCGGCTGGCCGATGGGCCGGACAAGGTCGGCCTGCTCTATCACGGGCTCGATCTCACCCGCTTCCCGGCGCCGCCGGCGCGGCCCGCGCGCGACGGCAAGGATGCCGGCGATCCCGTGCGTTTCGTCAGCGTCGGCCGCGCGGTCGAGAAGAAGGGGTTCGACGACCTGCTCAATGGGCTCGCCGCGCTGCCGGGCGATCTCAACTGGCGCTTCGTCCATATCGGCGGCGGCGAGATGCTCAAGGGGCTGAAGGCGCAGGCAGAGGCGCTCGGGCTCGCAGGCCGCATCGAGTGGCGCGGGGCGCTCGCCCAGGACGGCGTGATCGCGGCGCTGCGCGAGGCCGACTTGTTCGTCTTGCCCTCGAAGCAGGCTGAGAATGGCGACCGCGACGGCCTCCCAAATGTGGTGATGGAAGCGGCGAGCCAGGGTCTGGCGATCGTCGCGACCGATTTCGCCGGGATTCCGGAGTTCATTCGCCATGGCACCGACGGGCTCCTGGTCGCGCCCGGAGATATCGCTGCGCTGACGGCGGCGCTCGCCGCGCTGGCCGGCGATCCGGAGCGCCGGGCGGCGCTCGGCAATGCGGCCCATGCGCGTCTGCACAGCGATTTCTCGGCGCAGGCGGGGCTGGCGCGCATCCATGCCGCCCTGCTGTCGGAGGTCGAGCGCGAGTCGGCGTCATGACCGGTCAGGTCCTGATCGCGGTGACGCATCTGCTCGGGGTCGGCCATCTCGTCCGGGCCCGGCATCTCGCGGCAGCACTGGCGCAGGCCGGCTACGCGGTGACGCTCGCCAGCGGCGGCATGCCGGATGGCAAGGCTGCGAGCGGCTATCGCTTCGTGCAATTGCCGTCGGTGCGGGTCGAGGGCACGGATTTCCGCAACCTGCTCGACGAGGCGGGAGAACCGGCCGCGCCCGAGCGCCTGTCGGCGCGCGCGGCGGGGCTGGCGACGCTGGCGCGAGAGCTGCGGCCGGATGTCGTCATCACCGAGCATTTTCCTTTCGGCAGGCGCCAGCTTGCCGGGGAATTCCTGGCCTTGATCGAGGCGGTGCGGGAGGCCCGGCCGCAGGCGCTCGTCCTGTCTTCGATCCGCGACGTCCTGGTCGCGCCGCAGCGCGCCGACCGCCTTGCGGAAGCCGAGCGACGCATCGTCGCGCTATTCGACGGGGTCTTGGTCCATGGCGACCGCGGCTTCCTGCCGCTCGAAGCCTCCTGGCCTGTGACCCCGGCGATCGCCGAAAGGCTGCATTACACCGGCTATCTCGCGACGCCCGCGGCCTCGACGTCCGAGCAGGAGGAGAACGGCGAGATCCTCGTCTCCGGCGGCGGCTCCGCCGCGGCGCTGCCGCTTTTCCGGCTCGCGCTCGCGACCGCCGGGCTGCTGCCGGAGCGGCGTTGGCGCATCCTCGTCGGCCAAGGCGTAGCGGAAACCGAATGTGCCGGCTTGGTGCGGCAGGCGCCGGGCAATGCCATGGTCGAACGCGCCCGGCCGGATTTTCCGGTCCTGCTGGGCGGCTGCGCGCTCAGCCTCAGCCTTGCCGGCTACAACACGGTTCTCGATCTCGTGCAGGCGCGTCGGCCGGCTCTGGTTGCGCCCTTCGATGCCGGGAACGAGACCGAGCAGGCGATCCGCACCGCGGCGCTGGAGCGGGCAGGGCTCGCTCGCGCGATACGGCCGGAAGCGGGCCCGGAGGCGCTGGCTGCCGCAATCGCCAGGGCACTGGAGGCGGGCCGGCCGGCGCCGCTGGCGGTCGCGCTCGACGGGGCGGCGGGAACGGTCGCGGCGATTGCCCGGCTTCGCGCCCGCAACCCCTGATCCGTGCGCGCATGCGCTGCGGCAAAGCGCCGGCATGCCTCCCACGAATACCTCATGCGAATTGCCGCTACGGCGCTTTCGCTCTAATGAGGTTGCACACGCCTCCCTTTCGGTCGGCTCCAGGACACCGGGTGTTCGCCGGGCCTGTCCTGCGCCCGGAGAAGAATGATGACAGCAGCGAATACCGCCGCCCCCGGCATGCCGGACATGAAACTGTCGGTTCGTCAGGTCTTCGGCATCGACAGCGATCTGGAAGTTCCGGCCTATTCGCAGACCGAGGCGCATGTGCCGGATCTCGATCCGGATTACCGATTCGACCGCGACACCACGATCGCCATCCTCGCCGGCTTCGCCCATAACCGCCGCGTGATGATCTCCGGCTATCACGGCACCGGCAAGTCGACCCATATCGAGCAGGTCGCGGCCCGGCTGAACTGGCCTTGCGTGCGCGTCAACCTCGACAGCCATGTCTCCCGCCTCGATCTCGTCGGCAAGGACGCGATCGTGCTGAAGGAAGGCAAGCAGATCACCGAATTCCAGGACGGCATCCTGCCCTGGGCGCTGCAGAACAACATCGCGCTGGTCTTCGACGAGTACGATGCCGGCCGCCCGGACGTGATGTTCGTGATCCAGCGCGTGCTCGAGCAGTCGGGCAAGCTCACCCTGCTCGACCAGAAGCGCGTCATCCGCCCGCACCCCGCCTTTCGGCTCTTCGCGACCGCCAACACGGTCGGCCTCGGCGACACGTCGGGCCTCTATCACGGCACCCAGCAGATCAACCAGGGCCAGATGGACCGCTGGTCGATCGTCACCACGCTGAACTACCTGCCGCATGACAACGAGGTCGCGATCGTCCTCGCCAAGTCGAAGCACTACCAGACCTCGCCGGAAGGCAAGGACATCGTCAACAAGATGGTCCGCGTCGCCGACCTCACCCGCAACGCCTTCATGAACGGCGATCTCTCGACCGTGATGAGCCCGCGTACGGTCATCACCTGGGCCGAGAACGCGGCGATCTTCGGCGATGTCGGCTTCGCCTTCCGCGTCACCTTCCTCAACAAGTGCGACGAGATGGAGCGGACGCTGGTGGCCGAGTTCTTCCAGCGTTCCTTCGGCAAGGATCTGCCCGAGAGCGCCGTCAACGTCGTCCTGAGCTAGGCGAGGGAAATCGGGGCCGCCGCCGCAGGTCCGCGGCGGGGCAGGCCCAAGCGGAGGAGGCAGGTGATGGCGCGTTACCAAGGCAGCTGCCATTGTGGACGGGTCGCCTACGAGGTCGAGGCCGATCTCGGGCAGACGATCACCTGCAACTGCTCCTATTGCCAGCGCCGGGGCTCGGTGCTGGCCTTCACCCCGGCGCAGAACTTCACCCTGACGAAGGGCGAGGACGCGCTGACCGAGTACCGCTTCAACACGCAGAAGATCCAGCATCTGTTCTGCGAGAGCTGCGGCATCGAATCCTTCGCGCGCGGCGAAACGCCGGACGGCTCGCAGATGGTCGCGATCAACGCCCGCTGCCTCGCCGGCGTCGAGCCGGCGGAGCTCAACAGCACCGCCTATGACGGGCGCTCGCGCTGAACGCAGCCAGGGAGACCGCAAGGCCTTGTCCATCTCCAACCGCAAGCCCGGCACGCCCAAGGAAGCGCCGGCCGAACCGCTGAAGCGCGCCGTCTCCGGCGCGATGAAGGCGATTGCGCGCAAGCCGGAGATGGAAATCGTCTTCGCCGCGGACAAGCCTTCGCTGGTCGGCGAGCGCGCCCGCCTGCCGGAGCCGCCGCGCAAGCTCACCGCCCAGGACGTCGCGATCCTGCGTGGCCATGCCGATTCGATGGCGCTGCGCCTCGCCTGTCATGACGCCTCGGTCCATCGTCGGGCCGCGCCCGAGGGCGATGCTGCCCGGGCGGTGTTCGACGCCGTCGAGCAGGCCCGCGTCGAGTCGCTCGGCTCGCGCCGGATGGCCGGCATGGCCGGCAATATCGGCGCCATGCTCGAGGACCGATATCACCGCGGCGGGCGCTATGAGGAGATCACCGACCGCGCCGATGCACCGCTCGAGGACGCGTTGGCGCTGATGGTGCGTGAGCGCCTGACGGGCCTCAAGCCGCCCAAGGCGGCGCAGAAGCTGGTCGAGCTCTGGCGCGACGATGTCGAGAGCAAGGCCGGGGCCGATCTCGACCGGCTCGCCAAATCGGTCGAGGACCAGCGTGCCTTCGCCCGCACCGTCCGCGACATGCTGGCCTCGCTCGACATGGCCGAGCAGACCAGCCAGGGCCAGGACGACGAAGAGGACGAGGACGAGAACGACCAGTCCTCCGAGGATCAGGATCAGCAGGAAGGCGAGGCCGAGCAGGAGAGCCAGGGCGAGCGTTCCGAGACCGAGGTCAGCGAGGACGCCGCCGAGGAGATGCAGGAGGGGGCCTCCGAGGCCGCCGACGCGCCGGCCGGCGACTGGGACGAGGAGGACGATAGCTCCGAGGCCGAGGAAGCCGGCGAGGCGCCGCGCCCGCGCGACAGTCGCGCCAATGACCGGCCGCAGACCGACTACAAGGCGTACACGACGAAGTTCGACGAGACGGTCACCGCAGAGGAACTCTGCGACGCCGAGGAGCTGACGCGCCTGCGCGCCTATCTCGACAAGCAGCTGGCGCATCTTCAAGGCGTCGTCGCGCGCCTCGCCAACCGGCTGCAGCGGCGCCTGATGGCGCAGCAGAACCGCTCCTGGCAGTTCGACCTGGAGGAGGGCGCGCTCGATCCCTCGCGCCTGCCGCGGATCATCATCGACCCGTTCCAGCCGCTCTCCTTCCGGCAGGAATCGGACACGAATTTCCGCGATACGGTGGTGACGCTGCTGATCGACAATTCCGGCTCGATGCGCGGGCGGCCGATCACGGTGGCGGCGACCTGCGCCGACATCCTGGCGCGGACGCTGGAGCGCTGCGGCGTCAAGGTAGAGCTGCTGGGCTTCACCACGCGGGCCTGGAAGGGCGGGCTCTCGCGCGAGACCTGGCTGCAATCGGGCAAGCCGGCCAATCCCGGCCGCCTGAACGACCTCCGGCACATCATCTACAAGGCGGCGGACGCACCCTGGCGCCGGGCGCGCAAGAATCTCGGGCTGATGATGCGCGAGGGGCTGCTCAAGGAGAACATCGACGGCGAGGCGCTGGACTGGGCGCATAAGCGCCTGCTGGCCCGGCCGGAGCAGCGCAAGATCCTGATGGTGATCTCGGACGGCGCGCCGGTCGACGATTCCACGCTCTCGGTCAATGCCGGCAGCTATCTCGAGCGGCATCTGCGCCATGTCATCGCCGAGATCGAGACGCGCTCGCCGGTCGAGCTGATCGCGATCGGCATCGGCCACGACGTCACCCGCTACTACCGCCGCGCCGTCACCATCGTCGATGCGGAGGAGCTTGGCGGGGTGATGACCGAGAAGCTGGCTGAGCTTTTCGAAGAGGATGCCGGCGCCGCCTCGGGCGGACGCGTCTCGCGCCGCCTGCAATGACGCAGAGCAGACGGGCTTTCGTCGCCGGCCTCGGCGCGGCGGCGCTGGCGCCGCCCGCGCGCGCTGAGACGATCGAGCCCGGCCGCTCGCCGGTCAGCGTTTCCGCTCGGCCGATCACGGCTTTCGAGCCGGGCAATCAGGCCAAGACCCGCTTCGGCCAGCTCGTCTTCCGCAGCGGGCTCGTGCTGACCGGAAGCCATCCGCGCTTCGGCGGCTTCTCAGGGCTCTGGCGCTCGCCTGACGGTGCGCAACTGGTGGCGGTGAGCGACAAGGCTTCCTGGCTGACGGGACGGCTCGTGCGGCGTGATGGCCGCCTCGCCGGGCTGGAGCAGGCCGAGATCGCCCCGGTGCTCGGTGTCTCCGGCCGACCGCTCTCGCGCTCGCGCTATTACGATACCGAAGCACTGGCGATCCAGGACGGCGTCGCCTATCTCGCCGTCGAACGCACGCATGACATCCTGCGCTTCGACTGGGGACGGTACGGCGTCGAGGCACGGGCGCGGATCGTGCCGGTTCCGGCCGCCGTGAAGCGCCTGCCGAGCAATCGCGGGCTGGAGGCGCTCGGCGTCGTCCCGGCCGGCCAGCCACTGGCGGGCGCCCTCGTCGCGATCTCGGAGCGCTCCGGCTCGGAGGACGAGCCGACGACCGGCTTCATCATCGGCGGACGCCAGCCAGGCAATTTCCAGGTCGTGCGCCGCAATGGCTACGACATCACCGACCTCGCCTTCCTGCCCGGTGGCGACATGCTGCTGCTGGAGAGGTGGTACCGGCCGCTGCGCGGGGTCGGCATGCGCATCCGCCGAATCGCCGGCACTGCGCTGCGACCGGGGGCGCGGCTGGACGGACCGATCCTGATCGAGGCCGATCTCGGCCAGGAGATCGATAACATGGAGGGGATGGCCGTCCACCTGGAAGGCGGGCGGACCATCATCACCCTGATCTCGGACGATAATTTCTCGACCTTCCTGCAGCGGACGGTACTGCTGGAGTTCGAGCTGGCGCAATAGCAGCGCGCGTCATGTTCGGGCTTGACCCGAGCTTCTCAGGCCGGATGAGGCTCAGCCGTCATGCTCGCCCTTGTGGCGAGCATCCACGTCTTGAACACCGGATTCGTCGAAGGAAGACGTGGATGGTCGGGACAAGCCCGACCATGACGGAAGGGCAAACGAAAAAAGCGGCCTCGCGGCCGCTTCATTCAATCGCGAGGGGAGACCCGCGCGAAGAAAAGCTCGCTCAGTTGGCGGCGAGCTTCTTCTCGATGTCACGCTTCAGGGCGAGCGCGCCGGTCGAGAGCTCGCCGGCCGGAGCCTTGACGAGGAAGGCGTCGAGGCCACCGCGATGATCGACCGTGCGCAGGGCGTTGGCCGAAACACGCAGGCGGACCGAGCGGCCGAGCGTGTCGGACTGCAGGGTGACGTTGACCAGGTTCGGCCGGAAGACCGTCTTGGTCTTGCGGTTCGAGTGGCTGACGAGGTGGCCGGTCAGGGTGGCTTTCCCGGTCAGTTCGCAACGGCGGGCCATGATATCGTTCCCAAAATTTCCGGGGTGCCCAAAACAAAACGCCGACACGCGACGTGCCGGCAGGCGAGCACCGGAAGTCAAATTGAAGTGGCGGGTCTATAACCAAGCGCCAGACCCACGTCAAGGCGATGTGCCGATCGGCGCGACGGAAACATCTCGGTAACCTCCTCTCGTCAGACTCCGTTAATCAGGTCACGATTCGGACCGATTCGCAGTGCAAGCGAGCTGTCGAACGGTCGCGCCGCCCGGAGCATCGAGATGAAGCCCGCCCTCACGCCGTCCCTGCCCGGGCTGTCCCTGGCAGCTTTGCTGCTTGCGGGCGTGGTTCCTGCGGGTGCGGCTTCGCTCGACGCGGCCTATGACGTCTCGCTGCTCGGGATGACCTTCGGCAAGGCCAGCCTCAGCGGCGACATCGAGGGCAGCCGCTACAAGCTCGACGTTCAGGCCAAGCTGACGGGGCTCGTCGGCGGCTTCACCGGCGGACGCGGATCGGGCGTCGCCACCGGCAATCTCAATTCAGGCCGGCTCGCACCGGCGACCTTCGCGATCTCCTCGGCGAGCTCGAGCGAGAGCCGGACCGTGCGCATGGCGCTCGACGGTAACGCCGTGCGGGCGGTCGAGATCGAACCGCCGATCGATGCCAAGCCGGACCGGGTGCCGATCAGCGACGCCCATCGCCGCAATGTCATGGACCCGATCAGCGCTTTCCTGATGCCGGTCGAAGGCGGGCGGAACTCGGGCGCGGCGGCCTGCAACCGCACCTTGCCGATCTTCGACGGCGCCGCGCGCTACGACATCAAGCTGAGCTTTGCCGGCACCCGCGAAGTCAAGCTCGACGGCTATAGCGGCCCGGTCTCGATCTGCCAGGCACGCTACGTGCCGATCTCCGGCCACAGGGCGCTGCGGCCGAGCACCAAGTTCATGGCCGAGAACAAGGAAATCTCGACCTGGCTCGCCCCGATCGCCGGTACGGGCATGATGCTGCCGGTGCGGATCTCGGTGAAGACGATGATCGGCACCGCGGTGATCGAGGCCTCGCGCTTCAAGGTCGATCCCGGCGTCACGGCGGCGACCTCGCGCAACTGAGGTCAGGCGCCCGCGGCGCGTTCGAGTGGGAAGGGCGTCGCCGCCGTCGCTTATCCTTGCTTCCTCTCCTCCCAGCGCATGAAGGCGTTGCCGTTCGGCGGATTGCCGCATCGGCGGTGGGAGGGCTAGCCTTTCGCCGCGATTCGACCCTGGAGCCGACATGCCCGGCGATTTTTCACTGCCGCCAGGATTGCGGCGCCGCGACGTGGTGGTGCGCGACACCGTCCTGCATGTCGCCGAGATCGGCGACGGGCCGGCGGTGCTGCTGCTGCATGGCTGGCCGGAATTCTGGATGACCTGGCTGCCGCTGATGAACCGGCTGCATGGCGAGTTCCGCCTGATCGCCCCCGATCTGCGCGGCTTCGGCGACAGCGCCAAATCGCCCGCGCCGCGCAGCGATGTCGGGGCCAACAGCCATGCCGACGACATCGCCGCCCTGCTGGAGGCGCTCGGGACCGGGCCGGTCGGCGTCGTCGGCCACGATGTCGGGGCCTATGTCGCCCAGGGGCTGGCGCGGCGCCATCCGCAGCGGGTCGAAAAGCTCTTGTTCTTCAACTGCCCGACGCCGAGCGTCGGCTCGGCCTGGGTGCGCGAGGGCCATGTCAACGAGATCTGGTACCAGTCCTTCCAGCAATTGCCGCTGGCCGAACAGCTGATTGGCTCCAGCCGCGAGGCCTGCGCGCTCTATCTCGGGCATTTCCTGACGCATTGGTGCCATCGCAAGGACGCCTTCGCGCCGGTCTTCGACCGCTGGGTCGAGAATTTCCTGAAACCCGGCAATCTGCGCGGCGGCTTCGACTGGTATCGCAGCCAGAATGCGGCGCGGATCGCCGCCATCGACGGTCATCCGACGCCCTCCGTCCCGATCCACCAGCCGACGCGGGTGCATTGGGGCCGACACGACCCGGTCCTGAAGACGGAATGGAGCGCCTTCCTGTCCTATTATTTCGACGACGTCGAAGTGACCTATTGCGAGGACGCCGGTCATTTCGTCCATGTCGAGGCGCCGGACGAGGCGGCCGAGGTGTTCGCCGAAGTCTTCGGCGACTGAGCTGTCGGGTGCGCGACTATTTTCGCTTTTGCCTCTCGCCTTCCCGCGCGGGAGGCCTACATGAGCGAAAGCGCCCCTCGCGCAAGTCGGCGAAGGGACGGAAACCGAGGGCGATTCAAAATCTTGTGGTTTTTGAATCGCTTGCCGCCACATCTCGCCGTGAACGAAACCTGATTCTGCGGGAGTCAGCGATTCGGCCTCGCTTCGTTCCGGACTCGTTCTGTTCACGGCCCGGGTTGCCCTTGGGGCGCCCGAACCGGTAGGGCTGGCTCGGTATTTCGCCGCGCAGGCTGCAGGAAAGCTCCAGCGTCTTGATCCAACCCCGCTCCCTTCCGCCTTCGCTCCGCGCACGCGGCGTCACGGCGGTGCTCGGCCCGACCAATACGGGCAAGACCCATCTCGCCATAGAACGGATGATCGCGCATCCCACGGGGATGATCGGCCTGCCGCTGCGCCTTCTGGCGCGCGAGGTCTATCAGCGTGTCGTCGAGAAGGTTGGTCCTGAGGCGGTGGCGCTCGTCACCGGCGAGGAGAAGATCAAGCCGGAGCGGCCGCGCTTCTGGGTCTGCACGGTCGAGGCGATGCCGCGCGACCTCGCCGTCGACTTCGTCGCCGTCGACGAGATCCAGCTCGCCGCCGATCTCGACCGCGGCCATGTCTTCTCCGACCGGCTGCTGAATCATCGCGGCCGGGCCGAGACGATGCTGATCGGCGCGGGCACGATGCGGCCGCTCATCGAGCAGCTCATCCCCGGCGCCAATGTGGTGACGCGGCCGCGCCTCTCGAGCCTCACCTTCGCCGGGGACCGCAAGATCACCCGGCTGCCGCGCCGTTCGGCGATCGTCGCCTTCTCGGCCGAGGAGGTCTACGCCATCGCCGAGCTGATCCGCCGGCAGAAGGGCGGGGCGGCGGTGGTGCTGGGCGCGCTATCGCCGCGCACGCGCAATGCCCAGGTCGAGATCTACCAGTCCGGCGATGTCGACTATCTCGTCGCCACCGACGCGATCGGCATGGGGCTCAACCTCGATGTCGACCACATCGCCTTCGCCGGGGACAGCAAGTTCGACGGCCATCATTTCCGAAAGCTGCATCCGGCGGAATTCGGCCAGATCGCCGGCCGGGCCGGTCGCCATTTGCGCGATGGGACGTTCGGCACCACCGGTCGGGCGCCGCCTTTCGATGCCGAACTGGTCGAGGCGATCGAGAATCACCGCTTCGAGCCGATTCGCCAGCTGCAATGGCGCAATTCCGATCTCGACCTGCGCTCGGTCCCGGGGCTGCTCGACAGCCTCAACCAGCAGCCGCAGGAACAGGGAATGACCCGCGCGCTGATCGCCGAGGACATGACCACGCTGGAAATCCTGGCGCGCGACCACGACGTCGCGAGGCTGGCACAAGGCAAGCCGGCCGTGTCGCGACTCTGGGAGGTCTGCGGTCTGCCAGATTATCGCAAGATCGCGCCGATGCAGCATGCGGACCTCGCGACAATGCTGTATCTTCGACTGATGCGGCACGGCCGGCTCGATCCGGACTGGTACCGGGGGCAGCTCAATGCGCTCGACCGCACCGATGGCGAGATCGACACGCTGTCGGCGCGTATCGCGCAGGTCCGGACCTGGACCTTCGTTGCGAACCGTCCCGACTGGTTGCCTGATCCAGAGCATTGGCAGGGGGTGGCGCGTCTTGTAGAGGACAAGCTGTCGGACGCTTTGCACGAAAGGCTCGCCAGCCGTTTCGTCGATCGGCGCACGAGCGTATTGATGCGTCGCCTGCGGGAGAATGCGATGTTGGAAGCTGAGGTCACTGCGGCGGGCGACGTGCTCGTCGAGGGCCAGCATGTCGGGTTGCTGCAAGGTTTCCGCTTCACGGCGGATCCCAAGGCCGGCGGCCCCGAAGCCAAGGCGCTGAACGCCGCCGCGATGAAGGCGCTCGCCAGCGAGATGGAAGCGCGCGCCTCGCGCGTCGTGCTTGCAGGCGACGAGGCCTTCGTCCTGTCGCATGACGGCTTCATCCGCTGGATCGGCGAGCCCGTGGCACGCCTCGTGGCCGGCGAGAAGGTGCTGGAGCCGCGCCTGCGCCTGCTGGTCGAGGAGCACCTGACCGGGCCGGCGCGCGAGCAGGTCGAGAACCGTCTGACGCTCTGGCTGAAGAATCACATCACCAAGCTGCTCGGGCCGCTGCAGGTGCTGGAGGAGGCAGCGAGCCTGACCGGCATCGCCCGCGGCATCGCCTTCCAGGCGGCCGAGGCGCTCGGCGTGCTCGAGCGCGCCAAGGTCGGCGAGGAGATGAAGACGCTCGACCAGGAGGGGCGGGCCGGCCTGCGCCAGCTCGGCATGCGCTTCGGCGCCTTCCATCTTTACGTTCCGGCCCTGCTGAAGCCGGCGCCGCGGGCGCTCGCCGCGCAGCTGTGGGCGCTGAAGCATGGCGGCCCGGAGCAGGGCGGGCTCGACGACATCGCCCATCTCGCCTCGTCCGGCCGGACCTCGTTCCCGGCCAACAAGGACGTGCCGAAGGGGCTGTACAGGGCTGCCGGCTATCGCGTCTGCGGCGAGCGTGCTGTGCGCGTCGACATCCTAGAACGCCTTGCCGATCTGATTCGTCCGGCCATCGCCTATCGCCCCGGCATGACGCTGGGCCAACCGCCGGCGGGCGCCGCCGACCAGGACGGCTTCGTCGCCACCGGCGCGATGACCTCGCTCGTCGGCTGTGCCGGCGAGGATTTCGCCTCGATCCTGCGCTCGCTCGGCTATGTCTCGGTGAAGCGGCCGGGCCCTGCGATCACCGTGCCGCTCGCTGCGACGCCGGAGCCGATCGTGGCTACCCCGACGGCTGAAGCCTCGCCTGCGGGCGAGGGGGACGCCGCGGCCGAGGCCGTTGCGGCCGAGAACCTCGACGCCTTGAATGCGGAGGCCCCGTCCGAGGCTGCGGCCTCCGAGAGCGAAGCGCCCGAAGCTGCCGCCGCCGAAACGCCGGACGCTCCTGTGCTCACCGAGGCCGAGCTCGCAATTGCGCCGGATGAGGCGCCCGTGGTCGCCGCCGAGGCCGACCAGCCGGCCGTCTCCGAGCCGGTCCCGGCCGATGCGATGTCGGCCCTGGCCGAGCCGGTAACCGACGTCGCCGCTGCCGAGACCGCCGTCTCCGCCGAGGAGCCGGCCCAGCCGGCCGAGCCGGAGTTGATCGAGGTCTGGCGGCCGCATCGCCATCAGGGCGGAAGGCGGCCGGAGCAGGGTGCTCGCGGGCGTCGTAACGACCGTCGCCCCGGCCATCAGGGTGAAGCTGCGCCGGCCGGAGAGGCTGGTGGTGCGCGTCCGGAAGGTGGTCCGCGGCCAAATCGCAATCGCTGGCGCGAAGGCGGCTGGAACGGCCAGCGCCCGGCGGCCGGCGGGCAGGCTGCCGCAGGGGACGCGGCGGGCGGCGCGCCGGAGCGGCAGGGTCGCGGTGGCCGGCCGGAAGGCGGCAATCGCCAGGAGCGCGGCCCGCGGCCGGAGTTCCGGCGCAATGAGGGCCGGCCGGGCGGTGGTCCGCGCCGTGACGAGCGCGGCGGCAAGGAGCAGCGCTTCCAGGCGCCGGCCAAGCCGCGTCCCGCCGAGCGTCAGCCGGATCCGGATTCGCCCTTCGCCAAGCTGCTCGCCCTGAAGGCGCAGCTCGAAGGCGGCGACGGGCGCAAGGGCTGAGGCGCCAAGGCACGAGGTCCGATTGCGGGAAGACCGTCAGCGTCTCGACAAATGGCTCTGGTTTGCGCGCTTTGCGCGCAACCGCCCCGCCGCCGTGCGCCTGGTGGAGGACGGCCATGTCCGGGTCGCAGGCAAGCGGATCGAGAATCCGGCACAGGGGCTCAAGCTCGGCGATGTCCTGACGCTGGCGCTGCCGCACGCGACTCTGGTCGTGAAGCTGCGGGCGCTCGGCGAGCGCCGGGGCTCCTACGAGCAGGCGCAGACGCTCTACGAGGTGCTCGGCGGCGATCAGCGCGGCGATGCGTCGCTTGCGCCGGGGGAACCGAAGGGATAAGCGCTCGGGATCGTGCGGCCGGCGTTGGCGCGGCCTGCAAGGAATGTTCCGAAACGGATGTTTCGGCAGAACTTCTTTATCGTTTCCGGCCTAAATGCGGCCTTGAAACACTCTCTCGACCGGTTCTAAGGATGCGCCGGTCGATCGGAAGGACAGCGCCATGACCTATGTGGTCACCGAGAACTGCATCAAGTGCAAGTATATGGATTGCGTCGAGGTCTGTCCGGTAGACTGTTTCTACGAAGGCGAGAACATGCTCGTCATCCATCCCGACGAGTGCATCGACTGCGGCGTCTGCGAGCCGGAATGCCCGGCCGAGGCGATCAAGCCCGACACCGAGCCCGGCCTCGACAGCTGGCTTCAGCTCAACTCGAAATATGCTTCGAGCTGGCCCAACATCACGCAGAAGAAAGAGCCGCCTGCCGACGCCAAGGAGTTCGACGGCGTGCCCGGCAAGCTCGAGGCGCATTTCTCGGCGAACCCCGGCGAAGGCGACTGAACCTGCCCCTGGGGCATGCCCCCTACGCAGTCGACCATGGCGGGCCGGCGGGGCCCGCTGGCAGGCGCGAAAACCGTTTGCCTTTGATTCGGCGGGTTTTTTGTGGTATACAATTGCCACAGTCGAGTTCGTTCCGCCTGCCCCTGCGAGAATTCATGAATGGGGCGCCCCCATAAGCGCAGTCCGCAGAGCTACCGGCACCAAGTCCGGGGCTGTGCGACCTTCGTGTCCGGTGGCCATCAAGAAACAATCGGCTGAGGGAGCGTGTCGCGCCTGGAGATGACTTTCAAAGTCGCATCCGTCGCGTCCGGCAGAGTGGCGCTGGTTATTCCGACCAGCGACTGAAAGTCGCGTCTCCGCACATTGCGGACCGATGAGGAGTTGAAACGGCATGACCACTGCGAAGAAAGCTGCTGTGCGCCTGGGTTTCAAGACTGGCGAGTTCGTCGTCTATCCGTCCCATGGTGTCGGTCAGATCACGGCGATCGAGGAGCAGGAGGTTGCTGGCTTCAAACTCGAGCTGTTCGTCGTCAGCTTCGCCAAGGACAAGATGACCCTTCGCGTGCCCACCGCCAAGGCGGCGAGCGTCGGCCTGCGCAAGCTCGCCGATGGCGAGATCGTCGCCAAAGCGCTGGCGACGCTGACCGGCCGCGCCCGGATCAAGCGCACCATGTGGTCGCGCCGCGCCCAGGAATACGAAGCGAAGATCAACTCGGGCGATCTCGTCGCCATCGCCGAAGTGGTGCGCGACCTCTATCGCTCGGAGGCGCAGCCCGAGCAGTCCTATTCCGAGCGCCAGCTCTATGAAGCGGCGATCGACCGGATGACGCGCGAGATCGCGGCGGTCGACGAGATCACCGAGACCGAGGCGCTGAAGAAGATCGAGACCCAGCTCGCCAAGTCGCCGCGCCGGGCCAGCAAGGCCGAGGCCGCCGAGGCCGAGGAAGGCGACGAGGACCTGCAGGAGGAGGCCGCCTGAGGCGGTTTCCCCAGACCGGATATGGAAAAGGCCCGGCGGAGCGATCCGCCGGGCCTTTTCCTTGATCGCCCGGCGGGGGGGCCGCTCCCGGGCCGTCAAGCCGCTCCGGTCTCGCTGGCGAGGAAGGCGACCGTGCGCTCCCAGGCCAGCCTGGCGGCGGCGGCATTGTAGCGTTCGGCGCTGGTGTCGTTGTGGAAGGCGTGGTCGACATCTGGATAGACGATCGCCTGGTAGCGGATATGGGCAGCTTTCAGCGCGGCCTCATAGGCGGGCAACCCCTCGACCAGGCGGGTATCGCGCGCAGCGTGCTGGATCAGCAGCCGGGCTTTGATCTGCGGCACCTTGGCGAGGTCCGGCGAGCGTCCGTAGAAGACGACGCCGGCAGTCAGCTCGGGCGCCGCCACGGCAAGGTCGTTGACGGCGCCCCCACCCCAGCAGAAGCCGACGGCGCCGACCTTTCCGGTCGCGTCCGGCCGGGCGGCGAGCAAGGCGAGCGCTGCCCGCCCCTGGGCGACGACGTCCTCCGGCTTGAGCTGCGGGAAGAGCGCGCGGGCGGCATCGGGATCGGCGGGCGTGCCGCCGAGCGGAGTCAGGAAGTCGAGGCCGAGCGCGGTGAAGCCGGCCAGCGCCATGCGGCGGGTGACGTCCTCGATATGCGGGTTGAGACCGCGATTCTCATGGATGACGAGCACGCCGCCACGCCTGGCGGGGGTCTTCGGCGCGACGAGGTAGCCTCTCAGCGCGATGCCATTGACGGTCTCGGCGATGCGCCGTGCCTCGAGCCGGGCATCGTCGGGGGCGACCTGCTGGGCCTGCGCGTAGTTCGGCTCGAGCAGCGCGAGCGCGGCCTCCGCCGCCGCGACCGAGCCGGCGAGCGTGACCAGCCGGTTCATGAAGCTGCGTCGGTCGAGCGGCTTGTGGGTGTACTCGTCGTAGAGTTCGACGATGCGGCGGTCGAGTGCCATGGTCGCCTCCCTGATCGGGCGGCGTTCCGCCGCCACCTGTCAGCGGCCCGTCCGTTCGGGGGACCGTCATTGGCGCGGGACGCTAGCACGAGCCGGGATGGCTGGTCAGCGGCGCAAGGCCGCCTGAAACCAGGCTATTCGGTCACGATCTTGTAACGCTGTCCGGGGTTCAGCCTGGCGCTGCGTTCGAGACCGTTCAGGATCAGGAAGAGTTCCTGCGGCCGATCATGAGTCGCCATCCGCCCGGCGAGGGCCGCCGGCGTCTCGCCCTCGGCGGCGCTGACCAGCCGGATCTGCATTGGCTTGACCGATTGCGCCTCGGCCGGAGTCAGGCTGCGGAAGCTGTCGAGCACGGCGCGCATGCCGCGTTCGGGATCGGTCTCGCCCTTGGCGGCGAGGATGAAGCGATAGACGCGCGAGCCGGCCTGGATCGCGGCCAGCCGGAAGCGCCAATCGGTACCCTTGCCGGTGGTGACGGCAGCCGGCAGGCCGCCGACCGTCACGGATTCGACCGTGCCGGTGGTGACGCCGTCGATCCAGCCGGAGGCGACATAGGATTCGAGCGTCTGCCCGGGCTTGAGCGCGACCGAGTCGAAGCGCAGGGCCTGGGCGCCGTCGCCGCCGACGCCGACCACCATCTCGCGCGCCGCCTCGAGTTCGAAGCCTTCGGGCGCGGTGAAGGCGATGCGCAGGGCGCTGTTGAGGTAGCGCCGGCCGCGGACGACGCCGTCGGCCGGGTCGTCGCCGAAGGCGATGCCGTCGATCGCGGTCAGCCAGCGTCCGGCCTCGCGCTCGCCGATGCCGGGGGCGCCGATCTGGCGCGCGCCGGAAGTGACCGCCGCGACACGCTCCGGCGTCGAGGGGTGGCTGGAAAGGATGTCGAGCTTCTTGTCGCCGCCGCCCTCGCGCCCGGCGCGGAAGGCGGTGTTGCGGCCGAGCGAGACGAGGAAGCGGCCGGCGCCGTAAGGGTCGTAGCCGGCCTTGGCGATGTTGCGCACGCTGATCTGGTCGGCGAGCAGTTCCTGCTGCCGCGAGAATTTCGCCAGCGTCAGCTTCGAACTCGCCTGGACCGCCGCGCCCGTCGTCGGGTCGTTCAGCACCTGGGCGACAACCTGGCTGACCAGCGCCGATTCGAGCTCCATCTCGGCCCGCTCGGTGGCGTGGCGCGCGGTGACATGGGCGATCTCGTGCGCCATCACCGAGGCGATCTCGGACGTGTCGTTGGCGAGGGCGAGCAGGCCGCGGGTGACGTAGAGGCGCCCGGTCGGCAAGGCGAAGGCGTTGACGATCGGCGAGTTCAGGATGGTGATCTCGTAATTGCCGATCTGCCCGTCGCTGGCCTTGGCGAGGCGGGTGACGATCTCCTCCAGCACGGCGCGGACATTGGCGGAGCGGTACTCGCCGCCGAAAGCCTGGAGCAGGCGCAGATGCTCGCGGTCCGTGCCGCGCTGCAGGCTGGCGACGCGCGGAGCCGCCTCGCCGCCGGGCTGATCGAGCGGCGGCAGCAGGGAACTCTGGTCGCCGAAGCAGGCGGCCAGCAGCAGAGCCGGCAGCGCCATGGCGACGAGGCGCCCCCGGGCTGGCTGTCGATATCGCTGCATTGCCTGCATCAACCTAGTCGACCATCTCCAGGGCGGCGCGCGACTCGATCGCAATGAGGAGGCCGTCGCGCCCCTCGATCACGCCGCGCACGCGCACGCGTTTACCGGTCAGCGCGGATGCGGTCCAGCCGCCGCGCTGTAATTCCCGCCACAGGGATCGCGACAGCACGATGCTGCCGCCCGCTCCGCGACGGCGCGTAAAGTTGAGATAGGTTCGCTGAGCCCGTTCGCCAACCGCTGCGATGCGCCCCTCAACCACCGCGATCCGGCCCGCCTGCGCCTTCATCGCGGCGGGATCGTGGCCGTCGACCACCGGCAGGCCTGCAAAGGCAAGGTTTGTTGCCGGCGTGGCGGAATCGGCACGATTGGCAACCGCTTTGGCGATGCCTCCGGGCTCGGCCGTGCGCCAGAGCGCGTTGCAGCCACCGAGGCCGGGCTCTGGAAGGTGCAGCGCCGCTCCGGCCGCCAGCAGGAGGCCGGCAAGGTCGCGCTTGGCATTGTTCTCGGCCGCGCCCGCCGGAAGCAGGAGGCGCGCCGGAGCCCGGCCCCAGCGATCGGCGCTGCCGAGAGCCGCAAGCTCGAACTCGCTGCCCAGCCAGGGCTGGAGCGCAGCTGAAAACCGCTCGCGCTCCGTTTTGCCTTGTCGCGGCGCGAGCCCGGCCAAGCGAAGGACAGTTCCGTCCGCCAGAACGAGATCACCATGGCGGTCGAGCCCGGCCAGCCGGACCTTGCGGGTTTCCTCGGGTGCAACGCAGTCTTCGGCGGCAGCGAGGCGCGCCGCCGCAGAAATCGCAGCGAGCCCCGCAATCACGATAAAGGAAGGCTTCACGCGCATCTGCTTTATGCTAAACGCAATCGCGTGCGTCCCGGTAGCTCAGCAGGATAGAGCAACGGTTTCCTAAACCGTAGGTCAGGGGTTCGAATCCCTTCCGGGACGCCATTTCTTCCGCAAGCAATCCGCCCGAACGGCCTTTGGCCGGCCTGTGCCTGACGGCCCCGCCGGCCGGAAAAAGCCTGCGCGGAGCTTTGCGCAGGTTTCTCGTTCTTTTCGCCACCGGTGTTGGCCCCCGCCATCTGGGAGGAGATGTGCCTTGCCAATTTCGATAGAACAAAATAGGAACAACGAAACTAGGAGGTGAGCGGGCGATGCAGATGCGGATTCGGCGGACATGGCCTGAGATCGACCACCTCTTTCATGTCGAGGCTGAAGGCGGCGAACGGATCGCCGTCATCACGCACGACAAATACGCGCCGAACGGCGCGCCGCGCTGGCACTGGGCGATGTCGGGGCGTCGGCGCCTGTCCTCGGCCGATTTCGGACGTTGCCACGATATCGAAGAGGTGAAACGGAGAATCCGTGAGAGCTGGCCGGCCTCCCACACCGCTTCGGCCTGCGCGGCAACGCCTGCGAACTGACGCGGCAGCGCCGCAAGGTCGGCTCGCTTATCTGACCGTGGCCTCGAAGTTGAGCCTGGCGCAGCCCGAGCCCCAGGTATCCTTGCCGCAGATATAGATCACGTAGTTGTCGTGGCCCCTGAAGCCGAGCTTCGGGATGTAATAATAGGTCACCTCGCCGATCTGACGCAGCGAGCCGTTGGCAGGCGGCTTCAGCGCGACGAGCTTTTCCATTCTCCAGGTGCCGGCGACGCCGAAACTGTGGCCGCAACCCTGCGAGTCCATCTCGGCCTTCAGCGTGACCTTGTCATTGGTGTGCAGGTACCATTTTGGGCCCGTGACGCGGCATTCCGCGAGGGAGGGCAGGCACTGCAGCAGCAACGCCGCGAAAGCGGACCAGCCCATCATCCCGCGATGCATCGCCCCTCCAGATCGTCGTCGGAGTTCGCGCCATCATCATCCTGGCCGAGGGCCGGCGTCCAGCCTGCCGATCGTGGCGGATGCGCGTTCGCGCTCGCTCAGGTCGCGTCCTGTCTCGGGCGCGGCCCGAGCTCGGGAAGAGAGGTCTCGGCGGGGGTACGGGCGGCGGAGGCCTCGGGCGCAATCGGGTTGGTCAGGATGCGCATCGCGAAATAGCCCGCGACCGCCAGCGAGAGGAGTCCGATATAGAGCAGCAGCCCCTGCGGCCCGACGATCTGCATCACTCCGGTCGCGACCAGCGGGCCGATCGTCGCGCCGACGCTCCAGAGGAAGAGCAGGCCGGCCGAGAGGCCGACCGCCTGGTCGCGCCCGAGCCGGAAATAGGCGTGGGTCACCGCCACCGTATAGAGCGGAACGCTGAAGCCGCCGGTCAGCGCGAACAGGGTGTAGAGCCACCATTCGCGCTGCGCCGCGCCCGAGAAGAAGAGCGCGCCGAGTGCCGCGGTGGAAAGGACGGTTGCAGAGGCGGCACCGAGCAGGACGCGGCGACTATCGACCCGGTCGGCGAGCCAGCCGATCGGCCATTGCAGCAGGAGGGCGCCGAGCTGGATCACCGCGGTCAGCAGGATGGCGCGCCTCTGGCCGAGCCCGATCAGGATGCCATAGGCGGGGACGACATTGGTCAGCGGCCCGCTGACCAATCCGACATAGAGGCAGCCGATCACCGCGGCCGGCGCCTGCTGCCAGAGCGTGTTGAGGCGGACCGAGACCAGCTCGGCCGATTCCGGGCCCTTCGCCCGGGTGAGGCTGACCGGAATCAGCGCGATCGAGAAGGCGATGCTGGCGATCAGGAAGACGTCATGGGTCTGGATCGCGACATAGCCGATGCCGACCTGCGAGCCGATCAGGGCCAGCCGGTTCAGGATCTGGTACATGCCGAAGATCCGGCCGCGATGGCTCGATCGGGCCTGTCCGCTGATCCAGCTTTCGATGCAGATGCTGTGGCCGGCGGCGGCGACGCCCATGACGAAGCGCGTCAGGCTCCACCATTCGACCGGCAGCACCGGGAAGCTAAGCGTCAGGGCCGCCTGCAGCGAGGCGAAGACCGCAAAGCCGCGAATATGTCCGACTCGCCGGATCAGCGCCGGTATCCAGAAGCAGCCGACGAGGAATCCGACCGAATAGGCTGAGCCGACCAGGCCGATCAGCAGCAGTGGCTGCTTCTCCAGGGCCATGCGCAAGGGCACGACCGTGTTCATGATCGTGCTGGCGACCTGCAGGATCAGCGCGCCGGTGACGATCGCGCCTAGCGCTGCGACCGAGCCGGACTGAGGTTTCGGCCCGTCGCTCACGAGCGAGCCCGCGCCGTGCAGGCGAGCGGTCGCGGGGAGGCTGATCGGCCGGGCGAGAACGGATTCTGGGTCACGACGGCGTTCTCGCGAAATCGATAGCCGGCCAATGCAAGCATCGGCAGGGATAGCATGTCCGTCCCGATAAGCCGCGCAAATTTTGGCGGAACTGAGCAGCCGGGGGAGCGTGGGCGGAATTGTCACCAGCGGGCTTGGCAGCGGGCAACCCGTCGGTGGACGATCTGCCTCGCGACCGGGCCCGCGCTCCCCGCCTTTCCGATGCGGTCATGGTGCGGACAGGCTTGGAATGCAGCCAAGCCGGCCCCGCCCGGCTCAGTGCTTGGTCACATGCTCAGGCTTGCCCTTGCGCTTAGTCGAAGCCAACTCGTCGAGTTCCTTTTCGGTCATCGACTGCTCCATCGATTTCGACGCGCCCTTGAGATCGCTCTTGGGGATGTCGCCGCGCTTGGCGGCCAAGGCCGCTCCGGCGGCCTTCTGCTGTGCCTTGGATTTTGCGGGCATGGCTGGCCTCCTTCTCCAAAAAGGTCGGGGATGCCCGATCAACCGGAGGCCGGCACGATGGTTCCAGCAGGCCTCAGCGCCTGCGCGGGCCGCGCTGGGAGGGGGCACTTTCGGGCGGGCTCCGGTCGCGATCGGCGGCGGCTGCCGTCGCCAGCCAGACCACATGCCGCGCGCCGCCGCCGGAGGCATTGGCGCGAACCTTCTTCTCCTCGACCGAAAAGCCGCTCATGCGCAGGCGCTCGGTGAAGGAGCGGTCGGGCCCTGCTGACCAGATGGCGAGCACGCCGCCCTTGCGCAGCGCGGATTTCGCGGCGGCGAGCCCCGCGAAGTCGTAGAGCCGGTCATTGGCCGCGACCATCAGCCCGTCCGGCCCGTTGTCGACGTCGAGCAGGATCGCGTCATAGCCGGCCTTGCCGGCGCGGATCAGCGAGGCGACATCGGCCTCGCGAATGCTGACGCGCGGATCGTCGAGGCAACCGGCGAAAATCGCGGCGAGCGGGCCACGGGCCCAGGCGACCACTTGCGGGATCAGCTCGGCGACAGTGATCTCGGCATCGGCCGGCAGAACCGCGAGCGCGGCGCGCAAGGTGAAGCCCATGCCGAGCCCGCCGATCAGGAAACGCGGCCGCGGGCGTTTGCCGAGGCGCTCGGCGGCGAGCGTCGCCAGCGCCTCCTCCGAGCCGCGCAGGCGCGAATTCATCAGCTCGTTATGGCCGAGCGTGATTGAGAACTCGCTCTCGCCGCGTTGCAGCAGCTTCAGCGTGCCGCCGCCCGGGATCGGCGCGGCGTCGAGCTGCGTCCAATGCGCCATGGCCTGCACTCCTGCTGCGTTCCTGTCCGGCTGAGGCCGGTCAGGGGCTCTTAATGCAGCCGGCCGAGCTTGGCGAATGTCGGACCGTCCGCCGGTCAGCGGGTCAGCAATGCGGTGAGGTAGAGACCGAGGCCGAAAACGACATGGTTGACGAGGCCGACGAGCCGGACCTGGCCGGGGTTCGGCCGCTTCGAGGCCGCGACGCCGAAGCCCATGCCGGGCTGCAGGACGAACCAGCCGCAGCCGACGGTGACGACGCCGACGATCAGCGCCGGCACGAGGGTCGGTGCCTTAGCCCAGCCGAGCCCCCAGATCAGCAGCAGCACGGCGGCGAAGAGGATGCCGACCACGTAGTGCATGATCCAGCCGATGCCGAGCTCGCCGGACACCGGTTCGGAGGCCGAGATCGGGTCATGCATGAAGCGTCCGCGCGGCAGATGGGCGAACCAGCGCCCGACCATCGACCAATTGGCGAGCGGGATGCCGAGCGTGCGGTTGAGCAACAGGGCCCAGAGATCGAGAATGGCGGTGGCGCCGACGCCGATCACGATGGCGCGGCCGAGAAATTCGAACATGCTTCACCCCTCCGAGCGGTCCCGAAGGCCGCGTCCCCAAGCGAGTCTTATGGAGGGGAAAGCGAGGGACGAGGTCAACGAAAAGGGAGGCATCATCCCCATTGCCGGCGCAGGGGCGGCATGCGCCAGGCATGGGCCATCGGTCGCAGGCGGAACCTGGGGCGGCACCATTCGTTTCCTCCGGGACGGCAGGGGGAGCGAGCGATGGCGGTTGCGACGGCGGCGAAGGCGGGCACGAAGGGCGGACATGGCGCAGAGGAACTGCCCTCGGTCACCGTCACCAGCTACAATCTCGAAATCCGCGATGGCGACGGCTTCATCGGCGACAAGGCGAGCCGGGGCGCCTTTATGGACCATCTCGCCGAATTGCGGGGCCATCTCGCCGAGAACGGCGAGGACCCGCTCGGCGACACCGACGCGGCCCCGAGCAAGTCCGAGCTCGACGAGTTGATCACCAATGGCGAGGCGCGCGAGGCCGCGCTGGTGCTCTCCGCGGTCGAGCGCTTCGCCCAGTCTCTGTCCTTCGTGATCCGCCGTTTCCTCCGGCAGAAGGCGTGGGCTCCGGTCGAGCGCATCGTCGTCGGCGGCGGCTTTCGCCAGAGCCGTGTCGGCGAACTCGCCATCGCCCGGGCCGGGATCATCCTGCAATCGGAAGGGCATGCGATCGAGCTGGTGCCGGTCCGCCACCATCCCGATGAGGCCGGTCTGGTCGGCAGTGCGCATCTGGCGCCGAAATGGATCTTCGAGGCCTATGACAGCCTGGCCGCGGTCGACATCGGCGGCTCGAACATCCGGGCCGGAATCGTCGAGCTGCGCCAGGACAAGGCGCCCGACCTCGCCAAGGCGCGGGTCTGGAAATCCGAGCTCTGGCGCCATGCCGACGAGGAGCCGAGCCGCGAGGAGGCGGTGAAGAAGCTCGGCAAGATGCTGCGCGAGCAGATCAGGCAGGCCGAGAAAGAGGGCCTGCGCGTCGCGCCGTTCATCGGCGTCGGCTGCCCCGGCTGGATCGAGGCCGATGGCGCGATCGACCGTGGCGCCCAGAACCTGCCGGGCAACTGGTCGAGCAGCCGCTTCAACCTGGTCGAGAGCATTCGCGAGATGGCGCCGGAGATCGGCGAGCACGAGACCGTGGTGGTGATGCACAACGACGCGGTGGTGCAGGGCCTCAGCGACATGCCGTTCATGCAGGATGTCGAGAACTGGGCCGTGCTGACCATCGGCACCGGCCTCGGCAATGCGAGCTACCGCAACCGGGAGAAGCCTAGGGGCAAGGACGCGGAAGAGAAAGCCGGCAAGGGCAAGAAGGACTGATCTGTCCGTCCTGGCCTCCGTCATTCCGGCTGGAGCGAAGCGGAGCGCCGGAATCCATCATAGGGCACTCCGCTCGACCATGGATCCCGGAGCGGCGCCGCTTCACGGCTTGTCCGGGATGACGGTACACGCTGCGTAGTAATCCTCAGTCCCGCCTCGCCGGCAGGGCCCACATCAGGCCCCGCGTGATGATCGCGGGGAAGACGGTGAGGTGATCCTCGCCGGGGATGATCTCGCTGGTCAGCGACAGGCCGGGATAGTCGCGCGAGCGCAGCGCCTTCTCGAATTCCTGCATGTCGGCGATCATGTCGAGGTTGCGGCTGAAGCGCGGGTCGTTCGAGGCCTTGTTGATCGTCTCGTAGGAGGCGATTGCCATCAGCACATTCGCCTTCAGGTCCTTGTTGGCGTCGGCATAGGCCTTTTCGCGGGCGAACATCACCTTCTGGTCGAACCAGAGCGAGGGGCTGCCGAGGATATAGTGCGAGAACATCTTCGGCTCGGTCAAAAGGATGTGGACACCGAACAGCCCGCCATAGGAGTGGCCGGCATAGATGCTGCGATTGGTGTCGGTGCGATAGGTCGCGGCGACGAAGGGCATCAGCTCGTCGGCGAGGAAACGGCGATACTCCTCCGCTTCGCCGAAGACCGGCGGGCGGCCGGACTCGTCCCTCGTCTTCTCGCCGTTCGGCGTCGGCGTGTAGTCGCGCCGCCGGCTGAACTGCCTGGTGTCGCCGACCGCATAGGAAAGTCCGACGAGGATGAACTCCTCCAGCCCCTGGGCGCGGTTGCCGACGCGCTGCGCAATGCTGCGGACCAGCGGGAAGGAATAGTCGCCATCGCTGACAAACAGCACCGGGAAGCGCCGCCGGGGCGAGGAATGGTAGGATGGCGGCAGGCTGACATAAATCTCGTAGTCGCGCTGCAGCGCCTTGGCGCGGATCGTCCTGACCTCGGTGTCCTTCAGGACGAAGGGGGCGGGATTCGCGATAGCGGGGGGAGCTGCTGCATTGGTCGCGGCCGCATTCGTGGCGGCTGGGCTTGCCGCGGCGACCGGAGCCTGCGTTTCGGCGGCTGGCTGCGCGAGCGCAGCGGCGGTGCAGAACAGCATGGCGAGCAAGGCAGGCAGGCGTAGCATCCGCCGCATCTCCGACAGGAATGTGCCGGCATCGTGACGGCTTCGGTCCACCGGGCCAAGCCAGATCCGGCCGGTCAGCGCCGCAGTCCCGGGCTCTCCAATGGCAGGCCCTTGGCGCGTGCGGCGAGATAGAGCTCCAGCGCGAGATATTCCGGCGCGCCATAGTCGAACTGCGTCGCCCTGACGCCGAGGGAGCAGGCGCGCAGGCGCCGGTGCAGCGAGCCGACGCCGTTCCATTCGAGCCGGTAGGCGGGATAGCCGGTACCGATGCCATGGCTGATCGTATCGCCGCGCAGCTTTTCGCCGACGAGATCGTCATGGCACTGTCGGCAGGAGAGGTTGAGCTGGCCCTGCCGGCGCTCGTAGAAGGCCCGGCCGGCTTCGAGATAGGGCTTCGCCGCGCCATCGGTCGTCACGCTCATAGGCTGGCCGCGCGAGAGCGAGGCGACATAGGCGGTGAGGCCGAGCAGTTCGGGACTCTCATAGCCAAAGGCCGCCTGCGTCTGGCGCTGCGTCCGGCACTGCTCGATACGTCCTTCAAGATTGAGCAATTTGCCGCTGCCGGCATCGACCTGCGGATAGCGGGTCGCGGCGCCTTTCAGGCTCCGCCCCGGATCGGCATGGCAGGCAATGCAGGCCGGTGTCTCGCCGCTGCGCCGGCTGAACAGCTCCTCGCCCTGCTCGACCCAGAGAAAACCGGGATTGCGGGCCTCGTCGGATTGCTGCCGGCGCATCTCCGGCGAGAGGAAGGCGCTGCCCGGCTTGATTTCCTGAGCTGTGGCCCCAGTGGCAGCGAGCGACAGACCGATGAACAGGGCTGCGCGTGTCGTCACTGGCTCCTCACGTCACGACGAGGCGCGCGGTGCGGGTGAAGACCGCGCCGCCATCCTCGCGCCATTCGAAGATGAGGTCGCCGGTCTCGACGGCGCGCGTGGTGAAGCTGACGAAGGGGTTGGCGGAGACGCCGGTGTGCATGTCGTAGCGAAAGACCGGTTCGCCGGCATAGGTCACGGTCAGCCGGTTGAGGATCTTGCGCGGCACGATGCGGCCTTCCGCATCGACCTGGCCGCCGCGATCCATGGGATGCCTGACGAGCACCCGGATCTCGACGATCTCCCCAGCCTTGGCCTCGGCGGGCATGGTGATGCGGGCGTTGAACGTCGACATGAAGTCAGCCTCCGTCGATGCAGGCGCTGAGCGTCACCACGATATCGGCATCGCTCATGATGTAGCCGCCGCGGCTGAGGGCGGCGACGACCGCGACCTTCTGCGAGGTCGCGAGACGCAAGGTCGCTGATATCCGGGCACGCCCGCTCCGCGGCGAAAGATGAAAACGCGCCACGTCGGGATAGGGGTTCTTCTCGGCGATGACATGAATCCAGCGGACATGGTCCTCTTCGGTCATCGGACTGTCGATGCCGATCGCGACATCGACCGAATTGCCGTTCTCGACCAGTTGCGGGATATCGAAGACGATGCCGCTGCGAACCGGCGTCGCGCCCTCCGTCACCCGGGCGATCAGGTCGGCCAGCGGCGTCTGCGTGGCGGGGAACGCCGCGCCGGGCAGGGCGGCGAGCACAAGCCCGCCGGAGCCGGCAGCGAGCAGATCGCGGCGCGAGGGGCCTGTGTCACGGCGTGCGCAGGCTTGCGAGATAGGCGACGACATCCTCGATCTCCTGGGCGTTCAGGGCCGGCAGACCGCGAAATTGCGGGGCAACGTCTCGCAATCCTTCGGTGCGGAAATAGGGCGGCATCACGGTTTCCGGGTTGAGCAGGCTGGCATCGACGAGGCGCAGCCGCAGCTGGCCGACATCGAGCCTGGCGCCGACGCCCGCGAGCGCCGGGCCGATCGTGCCCTGGAAAGGCTCGTCCGGCTCCGGCACATGGTGGCAGATCAGGCAGTTGCCGCGCGTCCGGTCGAGCACGACCGCCCGCCCTCGGGCGGCATCGCCGGAGACGCCACCGAGCGCGGCCGGGATGGCGTCGCCGGCGATCGCATAGGGCTCAAGCGCGCTCGCGGGAGCAGCGAGAAGCGTTGCCAGGACAAGCGCCAGTCGTCCCGGGCGACCGCAGGTCGACCCGGGAGCCATGCCTGAGCACGTCAGGTCAGCCTTCGGGCATGGATCCCGGCTCTTCGCTTCGCTCCGGCCGGGATGACCTCGTGATCTTGCGAATGGCAGCTTGCCTCTCGCAGTGTCGCGCAACCTCACGCCTTGCGCAGATCGGTGTGGCGAAGCGGCATGGACCGCACGCGCTTGCCGGTAGCGGCGAAGATCGCGTTCAGCACGGCGGGGGCCGCGACCGCGATGGTCGGCTCGCCGACGCCGCCCCAGAAGCCGCCGGAGGGCACGATCACCGTCTCGACCGCCGGCATGTCCTCCAGCCGCATCACCGGGTAGCTGTCGAAATTCTCCTCGACGATGCGCCCGTCCTTGACCGTGCATTCGCCGAAGAGCGCGGCGGACAGGCCGTAGACGAAGGAACCCTCGACCTGCCGCTCGATCTGCGCGGGGTTGACGGCATGGCCCGGATCGGTCGCGGCAGTGATCTTGTGGATCTTGAGCTTGCCCTCGGGGCTGACCGAGACCTCGGCGACCGCCGCGACATAGGAGCCGAAGCCCATGGTCTGGCAGATGCCGCGATGGACGCCATCGGGCGCCTTCGTGCCCCAGCCGGCCTTTTCGGCGACGGCATTGAGCACGGCGAGGTGCTTGGGATGGTTCTTCATCAGCGCGCGGCGGAATTCGAGCGGGTCCTTGCCGGTGGCATGGGCGAGCTCGTCGATGAAGCACTCCAGATAGATCGTGTTCTGGTTCAGGTTGACCCCACGCCAGAAGCCCGGCGGCACATGCGGGTTGCGCATCGCGTGGTCGATCAGCAGGTTCGGGACGGTGTAGCCGATCGAAGCCTCCGGCCCGGGCGGGTTGAGGCCCTGGAAGACGGCCGGGTCGCGGCCGTTCTGGATGTTCTGCGGGAAGATGCCGGCGACGATCGACTGGCCGGAAATGCGCATGTGCAGCCCGGTCAGATTGCCGTCTTTGTCGAGCGCTCCCGTCAGCTTGCACTGCGTCACCGGGTGGAAGCGGCCATGCAGCATGTCCTCCTCGCGCGACCAGATCAGCTTCACCGGCGTGCCGGGAATCTGCTTGGCGATGGCGACGACCTGGCGGACCCAGTCATGCACCGCGCCGCGTCGGCCGAAGCCGCCGCCGAGGTCGATCTTGTAGGCTTCGCATTTCGCCAGCGGCAGGCCGGAGGCCTCGGAGGTCGCAGCGAGCGCAGCTTCGCCGTTCTGGGTCGGCGTCCAGACCTCGCAGCGCTCCGGCGTGTAGAGCGCCGTCGCGTTCATCACCTCCATGCAGGCATGGTTCTGGAACGGGTAGGAATAGACCTGCTCGACGGTCCGGGCCGCGCCGGCGATCGCCGCCTTGACGTCGCCGACCTGGTTGCCGACTGCTGCCTGCGGAGCGTCGAGCCCTTCCTTCAGCCAGGCGGCGATGCTCTCGCTCGAGACCTTGGCGTGCTCGCCCTCGTCCCAGACGATGGGCAGCGCGTCGAGCGCGGTCTTGGCGCGCCACCAGGTGTCGGCGACGACCGCGACGGCGCTGTCGCCGACCGGCACGACATGCTTCACGCCCGGCATGTCCTTGACCTTGGCGGCGTCGAAGCTCTTCACCTTGCCGCCGAAGACCGGGCAGTCCTTGATCGCGGCGTTGAGCATCCCCGGCAGCTTGAAATCCATGCCGTAGATCTTCTTGCCGTTGGTCTTGTCGGCGGTGTCGAGCCGCTTCAGCGGCTTGCCGGCTATGGTCCAGTCCTTCGGATCCTTCAGCGGCACCTCGGTCGGGGGTGAGAGCTTCGCGGCGGCGGCCGCGACCTCGCCATAGCGCAGGGAGCGGCCGGAGGCCTTGTGGCTGATCACGCCCTTGCTGACGCTGCACTCGGCGGCCGGAACCTTCCACTCGGCGGCCGCTGCCTGGACCAGCATGATCCGCGCAGCCGCGCCGCCCTTGCGGACATAGTCGTGGGATTCGCGGATGCCGCGGCTGCCGCCGGTCGAGAAATTGCCCCAGACGCGGTTGCGCGCGAGATTCTGGCCGGGCGTCGGATACTCGGTCGTGACCTTGGCCCAGTCGCATTCCAGCTCCTCGGCGACGAGCTGGGCGAGGCCGGTCAGCGTGCCCTGGCCCATCTCGGACCGGGCGATGCGGATCACCACCTTGTCGTCGGGCTGGACGACGACCCAGGCATTGATCTCGGGCGTCGCGCCCTGGGCGTGGGCCTCGTCGGCGAAGGGCACGGAAAAGCCGAAGGTGAAGGCACCGGCGGCGGCGGCCGAGCCGGCGAGCAGGCTGCGGCGGGAGAGCTTCATCTCGACGGCAGAGGCGGATGTCATGGCGTCCTCCAGAATCTGGTCGGCGTGGGCGAGGCGAACGGCCATTCGGCGGATCGCGATCGAGCCCGGCGCTGTGAACGGGAAAGAGGGGGTCAGCCGCGGCCGAGTTCGCCGCCGGCGGCGACCTGCTGGATGGCGGCCTTGACGCGGTTATAGGTGCCGCAGCGGCAGATATTGGTCATCTCGGCCGCGATATCGGCTTCCGACGGCTTCGGGTTGGCTTGCAGCATGGCGGCGGCGGCCATGATCATGCCGCTCTGGCAGAAGCCGCATTGCGGCACGTCATGCTCGATCCAGGCCTTCTGGAGCGGATGGTTGCCGTCGGGGGACAGCCCCTCGATGGTGATGATCTTCTGTTCGGCGGTGATGGCGCTAACCGGCATCGAGCAAGAGCGAGTGGCGACACCGTCGATATGTACGGTGCAGGCGCCGCACTGGGCGACACCGCAGCCATATTTGGTGCCGGTCAGGCCGATCTGTTCGCGGATAACCCAGAGCAGCGGCGTGTCGCCGTCGACCTCCACATCGATCATCTTGCCATTGATGGTAAGCTTAGCCATCGCAAACCTCCCGGTTTCGATTCCAGAGCTGGCGAGAGAGCCAGCGCGCCTCGCCGTTCGGTCGCCCGGCCGCTTCAGAGCCGGATTTATATTGGTCGAAATACAAACTCAGTTGGGGAGGGAGCGCCAGTGCCCCTGCGGCATGGCGGCGATCACGGTCTCGCGGGGCGCGCGAGGCCGGCGCAAATCGCGCAGGCGACGGGGTTCCGCCATCATGCTGTCCGGTTTCTTGCGGAAAAGGCGCTGCATGACCGCAGCCACCCGGCTCGCTTTCACGGGAATGTGATGCTCTTGTCCGATCCTCGCCATCCGGCGCGGCTTCGCCGCGACGCCGGCCTGCAACCGCTTTCCTTCGGAATGCTTGATTTCGCCGCGCGGCGGTGGCGAGGCTGCGCAAGGACGCGAATCAGCCCGGCGGGATCGGAATGCCAGTGACGTCGCAAGCCCGTTACGCCTTCGTCCCGCTGGCCGGCCGGCTCGGCGCCTTGCTGGTAGCGCTGTTCCTGCTGCTTCCTTTGGCGGCGCTGGCACAGCCGGCCGACCCGGCCTCCGCCCGCGCCAAGGTCGATTCGATCAGGGGCGAGCTGACCCAGATCGAGACGGTGCTCAACAACCCCGCCGCCTCTGAAGCGGAGTTGCAGCGGCAAAGGCTGCGTCTGCAGCCCCTGCTGGAACAGATCCGCATCCTGGCCGACGAGCAGGCGCCGCGTTTCGAGCAGGCGAAGACGCGGCTCGACCAGCTCGGTCCGAAGCCCGACGCCAAGGCCCCGCCGGAGACGGCCGATGTCGCCCGCGAGCGCGAAGCCCGGGAGAAGGGCTTCTCTGAAGCCGACGAACTGCTGAAGCTCGCTCGCGCCACCGTGCTCCAGGCCGAGCAATTGCAGACCTCGATCAGCGATCTCAGGCGCGAGCGCTTCGCCAAGATGCTGTTCGCGCCAGGGCCTTCGCCGCTGAGCCCCGAGACCTGGACCGCGACGGTCACGACCTTGCCGTCCGACCTGCGGGCCTCGCACCTTGTCTTCGGAGACTGGCTTTCGGTCTTCAGCGACGCCTTGCTGAGCCCGCGCGGGGTGATCGTTCTGCTCGGCTTCATCGGCGCGATTGGCCTCTATGTCGCCCGCGCGCGCTATCTGCCGCGCTTGAGCGGGCGCCTTGCCGCCAGCGAGACCGACAGCGGAGTCCATTGCCTTTACAGCGCGCTGGTCCGGCTGATCGCGCGCGCGGCGCCGCCGGCACTGGCGAGCTGGCTGATCTATGCCGCGTTCAACACGGCCGGCCTGCTGCCGCCGCGCATCCAGCCGGTGATCCTCGCCATCGTCTACGGGCTTGCGCTCTTCGCCTTCGTCCAGGCGCTGGCGGATGCACTGTTCGCCCCGGGAGAGCCGCAGCGCCGCCTGGTCAGCGTGATGGAATCGACGGCCCGGACCGTGGTCTGGATGGCCGGCTGGCTCGCCATCGTCATGGGCGTCGGCAAGGTCCTGGAGGCGTGGCTGCAGGCGATCGCCGCCGGCCTGACCCTGTCGATCATCGTGCGCAGCGTCGTCGCCTCCTTCTTCGCGCTGACGCTGGTCGTCGGGCTCTACCGGTTGCGCGACAATGACGAGATCGAGCAGGAGGCCTGCCTCGGTCCCTATGTCCCGGTCGATGGCGCCAGTCTCGGTCCGGTCCGCATCCTGTCCTGGGTGGTCGGGCTTGCCATCATCCTGGCAGTGCTTCTCGGCTATGTCGTGCTCGCCACCTTCCTGACCGAGCAGGTCCTCTGGCTTGGCATCCTCGCCGGCCTCTTCGTGCTGCTGATGCAGCTCATCGAGCTCGGCATCGGCAATCTCCTGACCGGTGACGGACGGTTTGCGCTGAGCCTGCGGGCGGGGGTCGGCCTGCGGGCGGCGACCTTGCAGAAGATCGCGGTGGTGCTGACCGGCGTGCTCAAGATCGTGCTGATCGTCGTGATGATCATGCTGGTCCTGGCGCCCTGGGGACTGGAATCGACCGACCTGCTGACTTCGCTGCGGGCGGCGTTCTTCGGCTTCCAGATCGGCGGCGTCACCGTCTCGCTGTCCTCGATCTTCTTCGGCGCGCTGATGTTTGCGCTCGGGCTCGCCGCGACGCGCTCGCTGCAGGGCTGGCTGAACGAGAAGTTCCTGCCGACGACCAAGCTCGACACCGGCCTGCGCAATTCGATCACCACCGCGGCCGGCTATCTCGGCTACACCGCGGCCGTTGCCCTCGCCGTCTCCACCCTCGGCTTCAGCCTGGAGCGGCTGACGCTGGTCGCCTCGGCGCTCTCGGTCGGTATCGGTTTCGGCCTGCAATCGGTGGTGTCGAACTTCGTCTCGGGGCTGATCCTGCTCTGGGAACGGCCGATCCGGGTCGGCGACCAGGTGCTGGTCGGCGACGCCGAGGGCATCGTCAAGCGCATCAATGTGCGCTCGACGGAGATCGAGACCTTCGACCGCTCGACGGTGATCCTGCCGAACTCGAACCTGGTTTCGGGCGTCGTGCGCAACCGCGTCCGCTCCGACCGGACCGGGCGCGTGCTGATCTCGATCAGCGTGCCGCGCACCCTCGACCCGACCGAGGTCCGTTCCGTGCTGGCCGAAGCCGGCGCGGATCATGGCGACGTGCTGAAGAAGCCGCCGCCGAACGTGCTGTTCAAGAAGATCGGCACGGCGACCCTGGATTTCGACCTGATCTGCGTGGTCGGCGACGTCGACCAGGTCGGGCGCGTCACCAGCGACCTCAACTATGTCATCCACAAGCGCCTCGCCGAGCTCGAGAAGCCGGCTGCGGCGGCCGAGCTGACGGTGAAGGGCCTGGAGGGCATCGAGCAGTCGCTGGGCAGCATCGCAACCGCGGTAGCCGGCGAGCGCAAGGCGCCGCCGCGCTCCGCTGCGGGCAAGGTGAAGGCGAGCCGCTCCCGCGCGGCGAACGACGCCGTGATGGAAGAAGCCGAGGAAGCGGTTCCCGCCAAGAACGGCTCCGCGCCGGATGCCGGCAAGGACGAGGCCGGCGGCAAGGACGACAACAAGGAATGATGCGATGCTTTCGTTTTCCGCTCGTCCGGCCCGCGGGCGCGCTATGAGCTGCCCTGCCGCATTGGCCGGCGCCCTGGCGCTCTTCAACATTGCCGGCTGTACCGAGCCGGTGCGGACCCAGCCGGCCTTCTACCGCGATCTCGGCTCGCCTTCGGCCCGCGTCGACGCGGAGGCGGCGCGGGCGACGATCTCGGCCTATCGCCTCAATGCCGGGCTCGCGACGCTGAAGCTCGATCCGGAGCTGATGCAGGCGGCCGAGCAGGAGGCGGCGGCGATGGCGGCGGCCGACAAGCCGGCCCAGGCGGACGCGGTGAAGGGGCGGCTCGCACGCGCCGGCCAGCCCGGAGCCGAGGCCAATCTCTCGGCCGGCTATCGGCGGCTGGCCGAGGCCTTTTCCGGCTGGCGCGATTCGCCCCAGCACGACCGGGTCATGAAGGCGCCGAACGCGACCCGGATGGGCATTGCCTCTGCCTATGCGCCGGGCTCGAAGTATCAGGTCTACTGGGCGCTGATCGTCGCGCCCTGAGCTAGCTCAGGGCCGGCGTCAGGGCCTGGCGCCGTTGGGCAAGGGCGGGGCGTCGGCCTTCAGCACGATGCCGACGCGGCGGTTGAACGGCAGATAGGGATTGTCCTTGATCAGCGGCTCGGTGTCGGCCTTGCCGGTGACCGAGGCGAAGCGCTCGTCGGGCACGCCGGCACTTCCGAGGATCTCGCGGACCGCCGAGGCGCGGCCGACCGAGAGCGACCAGGGATTGCTCGGCAATAGTGTGCCCGGCCGCGGCGTCGCGGTGTGGCCGGAGATGGCGATCTTGTTGGGCATGCGGCGCAGCGTCGGGGCGATGGCGGCCAGCAGTTTGCGCATATTGGCATTGGGCTGGACCGAGCCTTCGTCGAACATGGCGCGCCCTTCCTGGTCGACGAGCTGGATGTCGAGGCCGGTCTCCGAGACCTCGACCAGGATGTTGCGCGAGAGCTCGCCGATCTCCGGCATCTCGCGCAGGGCCTGACGCAGCGAGGCGGCGGCGAGGGCGAAGCCGCGGTCGTGCGTGGCCGAGATCAGCCCGTCTTCCTTCTGCTGGTTGTGGTTCGGCGCGGTGTTGTCGGATGCGTCCTCGATCGGGCGGACATAGGCGTTCTTGATGTGGGTCTTGGTCGGAATGCCGTCGACCTCGACGATGCCGGCGAGGCGGACGTCCCTTTGCGAGCCGAAGGCGTCGCGCATCGAGCCGGCGACGATCTGTAGCTTCTGCTTGTCCTGGCTCGAATAGGCCGCGACCATCACGAAGAAGGCCATCAGCAGCGCCATCAGATCGGCGAAGGTCACGAACCAGCCGTGACCGCCATGGCCGCCGCGCTTCTTCTTGGCCATCGTTCAGCCGCCCTTCAGCTGGCTTGCGCCATCTCGGCCCGATGATGATCGGGCAGATAGGCCAGCAGCATCTCGCGCACCAGGGTCGGGCTCTTGGCGTCGCGCATCTGCAGCACGCCGTCGATGATCAGCGTGCGCGAGATCTCCTCCTCCTCGAGCTTGATGTGCAGCTTGTCGGCGATCGGCAGGGTGAACATGTTGGCGACCATGGCGCCGTAGAGCGTCGCCAGGAGCGCCGTCGCCATGGCCGGGCCGAGCTTGGAGGGGTCCGACATGTTGGCGAACATGGTGACCATGCCGAGTATAGTGCCGATCATGCCCCAGGCCGGCGCGCAGTCGCCGATCGCCCGGTAGACCTTGGAACCCTCGTCGAGCCGCTGCAGGAAGTTGTCGCGGTCACGCTCCATCGTGTCGCGGATGAAGTCCTTGTCGTAGCCGTCGGCGATGTAGCGCAGGCCCTGGGCGAGGAACGGGTCGGAGACCTCGACGTTTTCCAAGGCCACCGGGCCGCTCTTGCGGTTGATCTCGGCGACGCGGGTGATCTCGTCGATCAGCTCGCGCGGATGGGTCGAGCGCATGGTGAAGGCGAAGCGGATGCCCATCGGCAGGCCATGCGCGATTACCGAGAAGGGGAAACGCAGCATGGTCGCGGCGGAGGCGCCGCCGAAGATGATGATCGCGGCGTGCTTGTCCCAATAGGCGGCGAAATTGCCGCCATCGATCATGATCAGCGCGACGACGGTCGCGATGCCACCGATAATGCCTGCGCCGGTCGCGATATCCATGAAAGGCCATCCTGATGCGCGCCGCCGCCGACGCTGCTCGTCCGGCCTCTCGCATGGAGCCGAGGATAGGGGCCGCGGGTTGAAGGAAGCGTTAAGGTTGAGAAATTGCTCACGGCGACGGGCGGGGCTGGTAGCGGGATACGGCTTTCGCGAAAGCCGGCGGTGCCCGTTTGATTTCGCGCCGGCTTTTCAGCACAACCAGAGTCGCGTCCCCGCGCCGATGCTCTAAGGTCCTGCGATGTCCCTGTTTGCGCTCTATGCCCGCGTGCTCGGCGAACTCGGCCCGGAGAGGCGCCTGGGGCTGATCCTGGCACTCGCCAACATCGCGCTGGCGGCGGCGGCCTTCGCCGAGCCGATGCTGTTCGGCGCGCTGATCGACAAGCTGACCAGCGTCCAGAACTCTGGCAGCAAGCCGACCTGGAGCGACATCAACCTCCTGATCGCCGCCTGGGTCGGCTTCGGCCTGTTCAACATCGCCGCCGGGGTGTTCGTCGCGCTGTTCGCCGACCGCCTGGCCCATCGCCGGCGCCTCGCAGTGATGGCGAACTATTTCGAGCACGCGCTGACCCTGCCGCTCGCCTATCACACGCAGACCCATTCCGGCCGCGTGCTCAAGGTGATGCTGGAAGGCACCAGCGGCATGTGGGCGCTCTGGCTCTCCTTCTTCCGCGAGCACTGCGCGAGCTTCGTCGCCCTCTTCATCCTGCTGCCGTTCACGCTCTGGAAGAACTGGCAGCTCGGCCTGCTGCTGATCTGCCTCGTCGTGCTGTTCGGCACACTGACGGCCTATGTGCTGCGCAAGACCGACAAGCTGCAGAGCAATGTCGAGAGCTATCATTCAAGCCTCGCCGAGCGGGCCTCGGACGCGCTTGGCAACGTCCCGGTGATCCAGAGCTTCACCCGGATCGAGGCCGAGGTGCGCGGCCTGCGCAACACCATCACCAGCCTGCTCGAAGCCCAGATCCCGGTCCTGACCTGGTGGGCGGTAGCGACGGTGGCGACGCGCGCCTCGGCGACGCTGACCGTGCTCTCGATCTTCGTCGTCGGCACCTGGCTCCTGATGCAGGGGCAGACCACGGTCGGCGAGATCGTCACCTTCATGGGCTTTGCCACCATGCTGGTCGGCCGGCTCGAGCAGATCGTCGCCTTCGTCAACTTCATCTTCATGCAGGCGCCGAAGATGCGGGAGTTCTTCGAGGTGGTCGACACGCTGCCGGCGGTGCGCGACCTGCCGGGTGCCCCGGATGCCGGCCGTCTGCAAGGCCGCGTCACCTTCGACGACGTCTCCTTCTCCTATGACGGCAAGCGCGCCGCCGTGGCCGACGTCTCCTTCGAGGTCATGCCCGGCGAGACCATCGCCATCGTCGGCTCGACCGGCTCGGGCAAGTCGACGACGCTCGGCCTGCTGCACCGGGCCTTCGACCCGCAATCGGGCCGGATTCTCGCTGATGGCCGGGATATCCGCGAGATCTCGCTGATCTCGCTGCGCCGGAACATCGGCGTCGTCTTCCAGGAGCCGATGCTGTTCGCCCGCTCGATCCGCGAGAACCTCACCGTCGGCAAGCCGGACGCGACCGATGCCGAGATGATGGAGGCGCTCGACCGGGCGCAGGCGACAGAGGTGATGGCGCGCCAGCCCGACGGGCTCGACACCATCGTCGGCGAGCGCGGCCGCACCCTCTCCGGCGGCGAGCGCCAGCGCCTCTCGATCGCCCGCGCCCTGCTGAAGAATCCGCCGATCCTGATCCTCGACGAGGCGACCTCGGCGCTCGATGCAGCCACTGAGGTCAAACTTCAAAAGGCGCTCGACGAGGTGATGAAGGGGCGCACCACCTTCGTCATCGCCCACCGTCTCGCCACGATCCGCAATGCCGACCGGATCCTGGTCTTCGAGCAGGGACGGGTGATCGAGATGGGCTCCTTCGAGGAGCTGGTCGCCAAGGGTGGCCGCTTCGCGGCGCTGGCGCGGGCGCAGTATCTCGTCACCGACAAGCCGGCCGAGGCGAGGGAATCCTCGCTGGCCAGCAAGGGCATCGTCGACGGGTGAAGTCGGGACGCTTTCGGTTACCTGCGAGGTAATCGACCCGCTGCCCCTTGCGAGGCATGGTCCCTGGCATCGCGGGCGAGGCCCGCTTCGAAAGGGGATCGGACCATGACCGCCTACGCCATCGCCCATCTGCGCGACGTCGATCTCAACGCCGAGATCGCCGATTATATCCGGCGCATCGACGAGACCCTCGTGCCCTTCGGTGGCCGCTTCCTGATCCATGGCGTGACGCCCGAGGTTCTGGAGGGGCCCTGGGAGGGCGATCTCGTCGTCATCGCCTTCCCGGATCCGGAGGCCGCGCAGGCCTGGTACGCTTCGCCGGGCTATCAGGCGATCCTGCCGCTGAGGACCCGTAATTCCCGCAGCGCCGCCTTCATCGTCGCTGGCGCGCCGGAAGGCTATCGGGCGACCGACTTCCTGGCGAAGCTCAGCTGATCGGCTTCAGGCCGCGGGTGGCGGTGCCGTATCGCCATTGCCGACCGGCGCGATCTTCAGCGAGGTCACGCGGTTGCGGCTCTTGCGCATCACCTCGAAGCGGAAGCCGTGGAAGGTAAAGGCCTGGCCGGCATCGGGAATGGCTCTGGCCTCGTGGATGACGAGACCGGCGACCGTCGTCGCCTCCTCGTCCGGCAGGTTCCAGTCCATGGCGCGGTTGAGATCGCGGATCGGCGCGCCGCCCTCGACGATGACCGAGCCGTCGGCCTGCTGGCGCAGGCCGGGCAGGGCGATGTCGTGCTCGTCACGGATGTCGCCGACGATCTCCTCGAGGATGTCCTCCAGCGTCACCAGCCCCATGACCTCGCCGTACTCGTCGACGGCGAGGGCGAAATGGGTCTTGCGGGCGAGGAAGGCCTTTAGCTGCTCAGGCAGCGATGTGTTCACCGGCACGAACCAGGGCGAAAGCGCGATCTCGCCGACATCGAGTCTGCCGGCATCGCCGCCGGCGGCATCGAGGGCGCGCAGCAGGTCCTTGGCGTGCAGGATGCCGACGATGTTCTCCGGCTTCTCGCGCCAGAGCGGCAGGCGGGTATAGGGCGAGGCCAGCACCTCGCGCACGATCGCCTCGGGGCCGAGATCGAGATTGATCGTCCGCATCTTGGTGCGGTGGATCATCACGTCGGCGACTTCGAGGTCCTTCAGGTCGAGCAGGCCGCTGACCATGTCGCCATCGGCCTTCTCGACCGTGCCCTGCTGGCGCATCAGCTCGACCTGGTCACGCAGCAGCTCATCCGTGGCGAGCACCGGACGCTGCGAATCGATCCGCAGCCCGAACAGGCCGATGCTGCGTCGCGCCAGCCATTGCAGCAGGCGCAGCGGCGGCCCAAGGATGGCGAGCAGGCGCGCCACCGGCCGGACGAAGAACAGCGCCGTGCGGTCCGGCTTGGCGACCGCCACCATGCGGGGCGCAAGCTCGCCGAAGACGATGGCGAGCAGCGCGACGACCGCGGCGGCACAGAGCGCGCCCGATGCGCCATGGGAAACCGCCGCCGCATAGGTCGCGAAGGCCGCCGTCGCGGTCTTCACGAGCGTGCGTGCTAGCAGGAGTACGCCGCTCAGCCGCTCGCGGTTCGACAGCGCGCGCAACGCGATCGCGGCGCGCCGGCTGCCGGCCTTCTCCTGCGCCGTCAGGCGCGCGCGGGAGGTCGCATTGAGCGCGGCCTCGCTGGCGGAGAGGAAGCCGGTCAGCAGCAGGCCGAGGACGACGACCGCGACCGCCAGCCAGGGATCGATGGGGACCAGCGCGGCCATTGGCGTGCGATCAGGCTCCCGCGAGTTCGCTTTCGATGAAGCGGCGCACCTCGTCGGCGGGAACCCCCGGCGCGATGAAGCTCTTGCCGATGCCATGGGCGAGGATGAAGGTCAGCGCGCCGCGCTTCACCTTCTTGTCCTGGGTCATCGCCTCGACGATCTCGGCAGCGCTGCCGGCGCCGCCCGGAACGTCCTGCAGCCGCGAGGGCAGGCCGACCGCGCCAAGATGCGCCGCGACGCGCCCGGCATCCTGGCCCGGGCAGAGGCCGAGCCGCTGCGAGAAGCGGAAGGCCAGCGCGAGGCCGATCGCGACCGCCTCGCCATGGACGAGGCGCCTGGAATCATAGGCGGTGAGCCGCTCCAGCGCATGGGCGAAGGTGTGGCCGAGATTGAGCAAGGCGCGGTCGCCGTCCTCGCGCTCGTCGCGCACCACGATAGCCGCCTTGGCGCGGCAGGCGGTGGCGACGGCATGGTCGCGCTCCGGCCCGCCGGCGATGACGCGCCGCCAATTCGCCTCGCACCAGTCGAAGAAGGCGGCATCGTCGATCAGCCCGTACTTCACCACCTCGGCATAGCCGGCCTTGAACTCGCGCTCGCTGAGCGTGTCGAGCAAGGCGGTGTCGCAGATCACCAGCGCCGGCTGGTGGAAGGCGCCGATCAGGTTCTTGCCATGGCCGGAATTGATCCCGGTCTTGCCGCCCACCGAGGAATCGACCTGGGCGAGCAGGCTCGTCGGGATCTGGACGAACCGCACGCCGCGCCGCAGCACCGAGGCGGCAAAGCCCGAGAGATCGCCGACCACGCCGCCGCCGAGCGCGATGACGATGTCGTTGCGCTCGATCTTGGCTGCCAGCAGCCCGTCGCAAAGCTCGACGAAGCAGGCATAGGATTTCGAAGCCTCGCCCGGGCGGATGGTCAGGCGGGTCGTCGCGATGCCGGCCTGGTGCAGGCAGCTTTCCAGGGCCGGGGCGTGCAGCTCGGCGAGATTGTCGTCGGTGACGATAGCGGCGCGGGCACCGGGGGCGAGCTCCGCGATGACGCCGGCAGCCTCGCAGAGCTGGTGGCGCCCGATCAGGATGTCATAGGCGCGCTCGCCGAGCGGAACGGGAACGAGAATGCGCTCGGCGCGCGCGGCATCTGCTGCTTGCTTGGTCATCGGCTGCTCGTTGCACGCTCGAGTTCGGCGAGCGCGGCTTCGACGACGACCTCATGCGGGTCGTCGCTGGAAATAACGGTGATGTCGGCCTGGGAATAGACCGGCTCGCGCTCGGCGAGCAGGCGGCGCATCGTCCCTTCCGGGTCGGCGGTGCGCAGCAGCGGGCGGTTGCTGCGCTTGCGCACGCGACGCATCAGCACGTCGACATCGGCCTTGAGCCAGACCGAGATGCCGAGCTCGGCGATGCGGGCGCGGGTGTCGGCGTTCATATAGGCGCCACCGCCGGTCGCGAGAACCAGGGGGGACCGGGTCGTCAGGATGCGGGCGATGACGCGGCGCTCGCCGTCGCGGAACTCGGTCTCGCCGCGCTGGGCGAAAATGTCCGGGATCGACATGCCGGCCGCCGTCTCGATCTCGGTGTCGGCATCGACGAAGGGCAGGCCGAGACGCGCGCCGAGCCGCTTGCCGACCGAGCTCTTGCCCGATCCCATCATGCCGACGAGCACGACGGAGCGCTGGCCGAGCGCGGCGCGCAGGGCAGCGACATCAAGGGTTTCGACAGTATCCGCCATCAGCATCGCAATGTTTCCTCTTGCCGCTCTAGCATGTGCGATGCCTTGCCGCCACGTCCTCCTGATGCGCCGGAGAATCCCGGTTGCGCCTTGACCTGCCGGAGCGAGTCAGACTGCTACCGGCCGGTGCAGGGGTGAGGAGAAAGCGGCATGCCGAGGCCGGGACAGGAGGTCGAGATCGCTGCCCTGCGCGCGCCTTTCGTGCTGCTCGATGATCGGAGCGCGGATGCGGGTTCGGCGCTGCTCTATGCCGAGCCGGTGGAGCTGGTCGAAGCGCATGGCCTCGCCGAGGTTCCCGCCGCGCTCGCCCGGATCGAGGCCGGGCTGGCATCGGGGCTGCACGCCGCCGGCTTCCTCTCCTATGAGCTGGGCTATGCCTTCGAGCGGCGTCTCGAGGGGCGGATGCCGGAGGGGCGGGCCCTGCCGCTGCTCTGGATCGGATTGTTCCGCGAACCGCTCGCGCTGGACGGCGCCGCGCTCGACCAGCAGTTCGCCAGCCTCGCCGCGCCGCCGCCGCTGGAAGATCTGGCATTCGGGCTCGACGCCGAGCAGCACGCCGCCGCCGTCGGGCGGGTCCTGGACTATCTACGGGCCGGCGACGCCTATCAGGTCAACCTGACCTTCCCGGTCCGCTTCCGCTATGAAGGCGACCCGCTGGCGCTCTATGGTGCCTTGCGGGCGAGCCAGCCGGTCGCCCATGGCGGCATCGTCGCGATGGGCGCGGCAACGCTCCTCTCGGTCTCGCCGGAGCTCTTCGTCGAGACGCAAGGCGGGCGGGCGACGACGCGGCCGATGAAGGGCACGGTCGCACGCGGCGTGGATGCGGCCAGCGACGCCGCGGCGATGGCGGCCCTGCGCGCCGACCCGAAGCAGCGCGCCGAAAACCTGATGATCGTCGATCTCCTGCGCAACGATCTCGGCCGGGTCAGCGAGATCGGCTCCGTCGCTGTGCCAAAGCTCTTCAGCGTTGAGACCTATCCGACGCTGCATACCCTCACATCGGAGGTGACGGGACGGCTCCGGCCCGGCCTCTCGGCGGGCGAGCTGATCCGGGCGATGTTCCCCTGCGGCTCGGTCACCGGCGCGCCAAAACTGCGCGCCATGGAGATCATCCGCGAGCTCGAGGCCTGGCCGCGCGACGCCTATACCGGGTCGATCGGCGCGATCGCGCCGAATGGCGATCTGCGCTTCAACGTCGCGATCCGCACGGCGACGCTGCTGCCCGGCGGCGAGGGCGTCTACGGGGTGGGCGGTGGCATCGTCGTCGATTCCGAGGCTGCGAGCGAGTTCGCGGAATGCCGGCTGAAGGCCCGGGTCCTGACCGATCTCGCCGAGGATTTCGGTCTGTTCGAGACGCTGCTCTGGTCGCCGGAGACGGGCTATCGCCGGCTCGATCTGCATCTCCAGCGGCTCGGAAACTCGGCTGCTGAACTGGGTTTTCGCTTCGAGCGGGAGGCGTTGACGAAAAAACTGGCCGCGCTCGCCGCCGGCTTCGGAAACGCGAGGGAGCAGCGTGTTCGCTTCGAGCTGAAGCGCGACGGTTCGGTGATGCTACGGCATGCGCCGCTGCCAAGGGAGGCGGAGCGGACGCTGACGATCGCGATCGCGGCGGAGCGCGCCGATGCCGCCGACCCGTTCGCGCGGCACAAGACGACGCGCCGGGCGCGCTATGAGCGCTGCTTTGCCGCTGCCGAGGCGCAAGGCTGCGACGACGCGCTCCTGCTCAACCGCCAGGGCTTCGTCACCGAGACGAGCCGAGCGAACGTCTTCCTCGAGCGCGACGGGCTGCTGCTGACGCCGCCGGCCGCCCATGGACTGCTGCCGGGGGTGCTGCGGCGCGAGCTGCTGGAGGCCGGCAGGGCACGGGAAGCGGCGCTGCGGATCGAGGATCTGGCAGGCGAGGCGCGCTGGTTCGTCGGCAGCAGCCTTCGCGGCCTGCGGCAGGCGCGCCTGATCCCCGACGATCCAAGGCTTGCATCTGCGGTGGCGGATCGGGAATAACCGACAGGGTTAACAAGGAAATCGCCGGCCGTGCCGACGCTGTTCAAGTTCTTGACTTTCCTCGCCGTGATCGGCGGGCTGGTGTTCGGCGGCATGGTCGCGCTCGTCACCTTCGTCAAGCCGGAGCCGCGCGAGATGGTCGAGGTGATCCCGCCCTCGAAGCTGCAGAAATGAGCCGCGGATGACCCGGCAAGCGCGCGCCTGGGTGAACGCCTTCCTCGACATGCTCGCTGCCGAGCGCGGCGCGGCGAAGAACACGATCGAGGCCTATCAGCGCGATCTCGACGACTATCTCGAATTCGCCGCCGGGCATGGCGGCCCGGCAGACGTCGCAGCCGCCGATATCCGGGCCTTCCTGGTCGAATTGTCCGAGCGCGGCCTGAAGGCCTCCTCGGCGGCGCGGAGGCTCTCGGCGGTGCGGCAGTTCCACCGCTTTCTCTACACCGAGGGCCTCGTCGGCAGCGATCCGACCGCGGCGATCGAGGGGCCCAGGCTCGGGCGGCCCTTGCCGAAGGTGTTGTCGGTTACCGAGGTCGACCGGCTGATCGCGACCGCCCATCAGGCGGCGGAGCGGGAAGGCCAGTCGCCGGCGGCACAGGCGCGCAGCCTGCGGATGCGCTGCCTGATCGAGATGCTCTACGCCACCGGCATGCGCGTTTCCGAGCTCATCGCGCTGCCGCTCTCGGCCGCGACGACGCGCGAGCGCTTCCTGGTGGTGCGCGGCAAGGGCGACAAGGATCGGCTGGTGCCGCTCAACGAGGCGGCTCGGCTGGCGGCCGCCGCGCATCTCGCCTTCTTGCGCGAGCAGGGCGATGCCGGCGGGCGCTGGCTCTTTCCCTCCGATGGCGAGAGTGGGCATCTGACGCGGCAGGCCTTCGGGCGCGATCTCAAGTCGCTCGCGGCGGCGGCGGGGCTGTCACCGGCCAAGGTCAGCCCGCATGTGCTGCGCCATGCCTTCGCCAGCCATCTCCTGCAGAACGGCGCGGATTTGCGCGTGGTGCAGGAATTGCTGGGCCATGCCGACATCGCCACCACGCAGATCTACACGCATATTCTCGACGAGCGCTTGAAGAGCCTGGTGCGCGACCTGCACCCGCTGATGGATGGCGAGGGTTAGTACCGGCGCGCTCAAGCCTTGGCCGGCTTGTGCTCCAGCAGGATCTGGCCCTGCTTCTCGACACCGAGACGCAGCTTCTCGGCGAAGACGGCGAGCATCCAGGGCAGCATCACCTCGACGCGGACGAGGCTGTCCTCGATATCGAGCTTGCCGTTCACAGTCTGGCCGAGGGCGGCGACGCCGAAATGCAGCGTATCGCCCTGCCAATCCTCTTGCGTGAGCTGCATGTGCAGCGTGCCGAGCTTGTCACGGACCTTGTCGACTCCGCCCTGGAGACGCGCCCGGGCGGCCTCACGCCCGAGCGTGTGGGAAACTGTGATGGTGACGGGGCGTTTCATCATCGGCGGCTCCGGCTCATGCCTTTGGGCTGTCGCTGCCCCAGAGATGCGCATCGCCGCGCGCAGTTGCAACCCGCCGGGCAGTTCCAGCGGGGCGGAGCGCACGGCGCCGGCTGGCTGATCAGTTGCTATGGGCCTGGAGAGCCTGCTGGCCTTCCTGGGTCACGTTCCAGCGCTCGTCGCCGGGCTCAGCCAGGCCGCGTCCCTGAAGCAGGCGCAACATCGCTTCGCCGAAGATGAAGCGGCGGGTTTCTTCGTTGATGCTCTCGAGCGCGATCCACTCGGGATCGGTCATCACGGGTGCCTGCGTGTTCGTCGCGGTCTCGGCCATTGACGGTCCTCCTCCGTGCCGTTTGTTGCGGTCAGGGGGAAAATCGCGAGCAATCTTGGAGAGCTTGTGGCGTTGGCAGGGTATCCCTGAGGCAAATATCGGCGGCTTTCTCGCTTTCGGCTCAGCCGAGGGGCAGGCGCAGCCCGGCTTCGGCCGCGCAGGCCTTGAGCGTCAGCAGGATTGCTCCCACGTCCGTGTCGACGCCGTGGCGTTGCAGGCACGGCACCAGGATCGCCGCCTCGGCATAGCCGGATAGGCCGACCACCGGGCAGGCGATGTCGGTGACGGCGAGGATGTCGCGGCTCGGCGCGATGCGGTGGCCGAGCTCGCGGATTTCGGCGAAGACCGCCTCGGTCTCCGGCAGGTCGAGGCGCTGGCGGAACTCCGGCTCGGCTTCGCGCATCAGCGCGCGCCGCCGCGCCTCCGACTGGAAGGCGAGGATGAGCAGGCCGGAATTGGCTTCCAGCGCCGGCCTGCCATAGCCCGGCCGGACGATGACGCTGGCATCGAGATGGCCGGCCGTCGTCGCCAGCACCACGGTCTGCGCCCGGCTGAGGACGACGAGATGGGCGGCCTGGCCACTCTCCTCGCTGAAGCGCTCCATCAGCGGCAGCACGGCGGAGGTCAGCTGCTTGCCGCCCGGCGTCCTGATCCCGAGGTCGAACAGGCGGCGCGACAGGCCGAGCCGGTCGGTTCCCGCCTCGCGTTCGAGATAGCCGCGCTGCTGCAGCACGAAGACCATCCGGAAGATCTCGCTCTTCGAGCGCCGCAGCCGCTCGGCGATCGTGCGCGTCGAGAGCGGCTCGCCGACCTCGGCCAGGAGCTCGAGGATATCGAGGCCCTTTTCCAGCGCCGGCGCGGCGTAGGAGGCCTTGTCGTCAGGTTCGGCTTCGACGGGATCGCTCATGACGCCCATACCGGGTTGGTTTCATATATGAAGCTTGACATCAAATAAGAAGCCAATCTAGCCTCCCCGTAAAGAGGGAGAGAAATGACGCCATTGCCGCAGCAAGCGTGGGCAGTCCTTCGGCACCGGACCGCCGGTCCGCGGGCCTGGTGGGCCTGACGCGATGAAGTACGGTCTTCAGTTCCGCGACGTCTTCGCCGCCTGGGAGTCGATCCTCGAAGGCGTCTGGATCACGCTGCTGCTCTCCGGGGTCGCCATGGTCGGCGGCCTGGCGATCGGCGTCCTCTGCGCCGCGGCGCGCGTCTACGGCCCGGGCTGGCTGCGCCGCCTCGTCGGCGCCTATGTCGAGATCATCCGCAACACCCCGCTGCTGGTACAGCTCTTCCTGATCTTCTTCGGCCTGCCGAGCCTCGGCCTGCGGCTCGACGGCCTGACCGCGGCGATGATCGCGCTGGTGATCAATCTCGGTGCCTACACCACCGAGATCGTGCGCGCCGGCCTGGAGGCGGTGCCGAAGGCGCAGATCGAAGCCGGCCACTCGCTCGGGCTCTCCGGCCTGCAGGTCTTCCGCTACATCGTGGTCTTTCCGGCGCTGAAGGCGATGTTCCCGGCGCTGGCCAGCCAGTTCGTGCTGATGATGCTGGCGACCAGCGTGGTCTCGCAGATCTCGGTGCAGGACCTGTTCCATGCCGCCTCGATCGTGCAGTCGCGCACCTTCCGCGATTTCGAGGTCTATACCGTCATCGGCGTGCTCTATCTCTCGCTCGCCTTCGCCTTCCGGGGCCTCTTCGCGGTGATCTACCGCCTGGCTTTCGTGCAGCGATGATCAGAGAATTCGGCTTCATCGACGTGATGTACCTCGTCGGCGCGGCGCGCTGGACGCTGCTGCTGACCGTCACCGCCTTCGCCGGCGCCTCCGTCCTCGGCCTGGCGATCGCGATCGCGCGGATCCTGCCGTTCGCGCCGGTGCGCTGGATCGCCGCCGGCTATACTCACATCGTCCAGGGCACGCCGCTGCTGGTCTGGCTGTTCCTGATCTTCTTCGGGCTGCCGCTGATCGGAATCTCGGTCAACCCCTGGCTCGCCGCGGCCGTCGGCTTCTCGGTCTATGGCAGCGCCTTCCTCGGCGAGATCTGGCGCGGCGCGCTGGTCTCGATCGCCAAGACGCAATGGGAGGCCGGCGCCTCGCTCGGCCTCTCCATGGCGGAGCAGCTGCGCTACGTCATCATTCCGCAGTCGGTACGGGTCGCGATCCCGCCGACCGTGGGGTTCCTGGTCCAGCTGATCAAGAACACCTCGCTGGCGGCCGTGATCGGCCTCGTCGAGCTGACCCGCGAGGGTCAGCTGACGGCGGCGGGCACCTACAAGCCCTTCGCCGTCTACATCACCGTCGCCTGCATCTATTTCCTGATGTGTTTCCCTCTGACCCAATGGAGCCGCTCGCTCGAGCGGAAGCTCGATGTCGCTCGTTGAAATCCGGGAGATCAGCAAGAGCTACGGCGCCGTCCAGGTGCTGAAGGGCGTCTCGCTCGATGTCGCCAAAGGCGAGGTCGTCGCCGTGATCGGCCGCTCAGGCTCCGGCAAAAGCACCCTGCTACGCTGCGTCAACGGGCTGGAGGTGATCCAGGCCGGCACGATCCGTGTCGACGGCGTCCAGGTGAACGACCCGGCGACCGATCTGCGCAAGCTGCGCCAGCAGGTCGGCATCGTCTTCCAGAGCTTCAACCTGTTTCCGCATCTCTCGGTCTGCGACAACATCACGCTCGCGCCGCGGGTGGTGAAGAAGCAGGCCCCGGAGCAGGCCCGCGAGATCGCCCGCGACGTGCTGCGCCGCGTCGGCCTCGAAGGCAAGCTCGACGCTTTCCCGTCGCAGCTTTCCGGCGGCCAGCAGCAGCGCGTCGCCATCGCCCGCTCGCTCGCCATGCAGCCCAAGCTGATGCTGTTCGACGAGGTGACCTCGGCGCTCGACCCGGAACTGACGGGCGAGGTGCTGAAGGTACTGGAATCCGTGGCGCAGGAGGGGATGACCATGATCCTCGTCACCCACGAGATGGGGTTCGCCCGCCGGTTCGGCTCGCGCGTCGTGTTCATGCACGAGGGCCGGATCCACGAAGAAGGCCAGGCCGCGGCGGTGCTCGCCGAGCCGCAGACGCCCGAGCTCAAGACCTTCCTCAGCGCCGTTCTGCACTGAGGCGAAGAAACCAGTTCCGGTCCACGAGGGGAGAAGACACATGCGTAAGCTGTTTGCAGGCAGAACATTCCTGGCGGGGCTTGCGGCCATGGCCATCGCCGCCTTCGGCGCCGCCGAAGCCCGCGCCGACAAGCTCCAGGACATCCTGTCCAAGGGCGTGGTCCGCATCGGCGTGCCGCTCGACGCGCCGCCCTTCGGCTCGCAGGACGCCAACCGCAAGCCGATCGGCTTCGACATCGAGTTCGCCGAGATGGTCGCCAAGGGCCTCGGCGTGAAGCTCGAAATGCAGCAGATCACCGGCGCCAACCGCATTCCGTTCCTGCTCACCGACAAGGTCGACATCGTCATCTCGGTGATGGGCCTGTCGCCCGAGCGCGCGCGCCAGATCCAGTTCACGGCGCCCTACGCCAACACCTTCCTTGCGGTCTACGGGCCGAAATCCTCGACGGTGAACAGCGCGGCGACGCTCGGCTCGGCCCGCATCGCCGCCGCCAAGGGCACGACCCAGGAACTCGCCATCACCGAAGCCGCCCCGAAGGCGAACGTGATGCGCACCGAGGACGACGCCACTGCGGCGGCCGCCTACATCACCGGCCAGGCCGATCTGCTCGCCACCAACTCGATCGTCGCCCAGGCGCTCGCCAAGCAGAACCCGAACAAGGAGTTCGAGCGCAAGTTCACCATCCGCCGCAGCCCGGCCCATATGGGCGTGCAGATGGACCAGCACAATCTGGTGCGCTGGCTCGACGGCTTCATCTTCTTCAACAGCCTGAACGGCGAGCTCGACCGGCTGCACAAGAAGTATCTGGACATGCCGATGGATCCGCTGCCGACCCTCTGAGCAGCTTTCCTTCTTCGGCCAGGCACTCCGTGCCTGGCCTCCTTTCTTTTTCCGGCGAAACCACGGGGCTGATCGGCCCCGATCGCCCTTTCGCGTCCGCGAGCCCGCCATGACCAATTCCCGCCAGAAGACCGCCCCACGCCCGTCCTCGGCCTTCCTGACCGTCGATCCCGAGAAGAACGGCAAGCAGGTCGGCTTCCTGATGATCCCGCACTCGCCGCATGACGACGCCTGGGGCGCGACGCGCATCCCGGTCGCGGTGATCAAGAACGGCGAGGGCCCGACCGCGATCCTCGAAGGCGGCAATCATGGCGACGAATACGAGGGGCCGATCGCGATCTGCGAGCTGATCCGCGATCTCGATCCCGGCCGTGTCCAGGGCCGGCTGATCCTGATGCCGGCCAACAACGTCCATGCAGTGATCGCCGGACAGCGCACCTCTCCGGTCGACGGGCTGAACTTCAACCGCACTTTCCCGGGCGATCCGCGCGGCACCATCACCCAGCAGATCTCGGCCTTCGTCAACGACCAGATCATGCCGCTCGGCGACGCCTTCCTCGACCTTCATTCCGGCGGCTCCTCGCTCGACATCATCCCGAGCGCGATCGTCGAGCCGACCGATGATCCCGAACTGCACAAGCGCAATGTCGCGGCGGTCCAGGCCTTCGATGCGCCGATGACGGTGGTGATCTCCAATCTCGGCGAGCCGCGCACCGCCACCGCCGCAGCCTGCCGCAATGGGCTCGTCACGGTCGGCACGGAGATGGCCGGCGCCGGAACGGTCTCGCTCGAGGCGCTGAAGGTCTGCCGGCGCGGCGTCGCCAATGTGCTCGACCATCTCGGCATCGTCGCGCTCGAAAAGCGCGAACCGCGGCGCGGCGACGCCCAGGTGCTCGAACTGCCGGGCACGGCCGCCTATGTCTACGCCACCGCCGACGGCGTCTTCGAGCCCTTCCACGCCAATGGCGAGAAGGTCAGCGCCGGCCAGCCGGCCGGGCGGATCCACTGCACCTGGGACCCGACGCGCCCGCCCGAGACACTGCACTATGCAGCCGACGGCATCCTCTATGGCCGGCGCCAGCCGGGCCGGGTCAAGCCGGGGAACTGCTGCCTGATCGTCGCGGCGCCTTACCGGGGGACGCTGTCGTGATCGGCCTCGAAGACATCCAGGATGCGCGCTGGCGCATCGCGCCGCATATCCGCAAGACGCCGCTGCTGCCCTACGCCCATACCAGCACGGGCGAGGATTTCGGCGGCAGCGTCACGCTGAAGTTGGAATTGCTGCAGGCGGCAGGCTCGTTCAAGGGCCGCGGCGCGATGAACCGCCTGCTGACGCTCTCGGCCGAGCAGCTCAAGGCCGGCGTCGTCACCGCCTCCGGCGGCAATCACGGCCTCGCCATCGCTCGGTCCGCCCATGTGCTCGGCGCCAAGGCCAAGATCTTCCTGCCGTCCAATGTCGTCGCCGACAAGGTCGCCAAGCTCAAGAAGTGGGGCGCCGATGTCGAGATCGTCGGCGCGGTCTGGGACGACGCCAATGCCGCGGCGCTCGCCCATGCGCAGAAGACCGGCGCGACCTATGCCCATCCGTTCAGCGACCCGGTCGTGGTCGCCGGCCAGGGCACGCTCGGTCTCGATATCCTCGACGAGATGCCCGAAGTCGACGTCATCCTCGTCGCGATCGGTGGCGGCGGCCTGATCACCGGCCTCTCGACTGCCGTGAAGGCGCTCCGGCCGAAGACCCGCATCATCGGCATCGAACCCTATGGCTCGCCGACGCTGCATGCCTGCCTCGCGGCCGGCAAGCTGGTGACGCTCGACAAGCTCGAGACCCGGGTCGCCACCATGTCCTGCCGCCAGACCGACCAGGCGATCTACGAGGCTGCCGCCAGGAATGTCGACGAGATCGTGCTGGTCAGCGACGAGGAGATGGAGGCGGCGGCACGCTCGCTCTGGTTCGAGTTCGGTCTTGCGGCCGATCTCTCTGGCGCGGCGGCGGTCGCAGCCCTGCAATCGAAGCGCTTCGTCCCGGAACCGGGCAGCAAGGTCTGCGCGCTGGTCTGCGGCGCCGGGACGGACGGGACGGGCGCCTGAGCCTCAGCGCGCGACGCTGAGGCCCTCGACGCCGTGCTTGCGGATCAGGGCCTCGACGAAGCCCGACGCCTTCGCCGCCTCGACGAAGCGGGTGAGATAGTCCACCGCCTCGGCCTTCGGCCGGGGCACGCCGATCGCCTGCTGCACGGTCATGAAATGGCCGTCGAGCAGGCGTGTCCCGGGGATCGCGGCGCGGTCGGAAATGAGGCGTGGCCGCAGGCCGGCCAGGGCTTCGAGCTTCTGCTCGACGAAATCCACGGCGGCCTCGTCGAGCGTGCCGGAGCGGATCAGGGTCGCCTTGCGGATATGCCGGTCGAGCCAGAGCCCATAGGCGGCGCGCCCGGTCACGGCGATGCGGACGCCATCCGCGTCGACATCGATGATCCGGCGCAGCGGCGAGGCGTCCCGCACGAGATAGGTCGCCTCGATCTCGGCATAGGCCGGAGTGAAGCCGATGGTCTCGGCGCGCTGAGGTTCGGCGCCGATCAGCCCGACGTCCCATTCGTCGCGGAGAGCCGCATCGGCGAGCAGGCCGGGATTGGCATAGGGGACATAGCGCAGGCCGGTCCCGAGATGTGCGGCCAGTGCGCGCGCCAGATCGGGCGAGACGCCTTGCGGCTCGCCTTCCGGGGACCGGCTCGAAACCAGCAGGAAGTTCGAGAGGTTGATGCCGGCGCGCAGCATGTTGCCGGGCGCCAGGTGCTCGCGAGTGGCGGGGGAGAGCGTGCCGATATCCGGGCGAAATTCCATCGTATCCTTCCTGCAGCTGCGAGCCGCGCAGTTATGCGCCTAGCGCTGCCGCATGGGCAAGCTGGCCCTGCGTCATGCCTTCAGGGCTTGCCTTGTCGGTAAATGGCCTCTACCTCGCTGGGTGATCGCTCGCTTGCCCTGCTGACGGCCGCAGACGCGGCCCCGCGCCCATGCGCGTCAAGGAATTCCCGGCGCGTCGCGACCGCCGAGCGTCCAACCGACGAACAGGATTTGGTATGTCCCGCAAGAAATCGAAGCCGCTCGATGCAGAATTCGTCATGTTCGACGTGTTCTACGAGGATGGCTCGCGCACCTCGAACCGGCGCGTGCCGAGCAATCTCCTCGGCGGGCTCGACGGCGACGAGCCGGCGCGCGACGCGATCATCGAGCAGGATCGCGTGATCGCGGAGAAATCCGGCAAGCCGAGCCTGGCGATCTCGTCGATCGTGCGTTCTGGAAAACCGACGGTCGAGAAGGCCGGCAAGGACAAGTCCGGGCGCAAGGGCGGCTAGTCCCCGCGCCCGACCTTGTCTTCGGGGCTCAGCGCTTCGCCGCGCGCCGCTTCGCCGGCTGGGGCGTGCTGCTGCCGGTGAAGAGCGAGCCGAGCACATAGAGCGCGATGCCGACGCCTAGTACCGCCGCGAGCGGCTCGCGCTCGGTCCGCTGCACCAGCATCCGCCCGCCCTCGCGGGCATAGTCGCGACCGGTGTCGACATAGTCCCGGCCCCGGGCGAGGTAGTCGCGGCCCTGATCGAGCTGCTCACGCCCATTGCCGAGAAACTGGCGGCCCGCCCGCAGCGCGTCGTCGCCATAATCGCGCAGCATCCGGCTCCAGCTGCTGGTGTCCGGTTGCCAGCTCGTCGAGCGCCGCCCGGTCATCGCCCAGGCGATGAGGCCGACGCTGACTGCGCCGAGCGCGAAGGCCGCCAGGGGATGACGCTCGACCGTCTCGACCGCAGCCTCGCCGGTTTCCTGAACATAGCGCCCGGCATCGCGCAGGCTTTCGCGCGGATCGATCTCGGCGACCTTCTCCCGAGCCCGCTCATAGCTGCCCTTGACGCTATCGACGGTGCGGTTGGCGAGCTCGCTCGCCCGCTCGGCGACGCCGTTGGCGGCGCGCTCGATCTCGTCCCTGGCCTCACTGCCGCTGCGCGGCACGTCCGGCGGCATGCGCTTGTCGTTGTCCATGGCTTGAAACTCCATCGCTCGTATCGGGGCTCCCTGTCGAAACGAGATTGCGACGGCAGGGTTCCGTTCGAAGACCAGAAAGAGTGAGGCGAGCAGACGCCTTTCCGCTCAGCGGGTGGCACGCCGGGTCGCACGGACGACGGTCGGAGCACTGACCGCGCCCGCGGCCCCGCCGACCACCGCGCCGACCGGGCCGCCGACGACCGCGCCGGTGCCGGCGCCGACCGCCGCGCCGCCGACGCGCTGCTCGACAGTGTTGCAGGCGGCCAGTGCTAGCGCGAGGCTCACGGCGGTGATGAAGGCAGCAGGCCGGTTCATCTCATGCTCCCGAAAGATTGCGGCGAGGGGAACGCATCGTGAGCGAGGAAGTTCCTGCATGGCGATGACAGGATGACGCATCGCGGCTTAATCTCGCGCTGGTGAGTGCGACTCATCGCCCGAAGGAGACTTCCCATGAGAAACCTCGTCTTTTCGACTGCGCTCGCATGCCTCGCCGTGGGCTTCATGGCCGCGCCGGCCTCGGCGCTGACGATGAAGGAATGCAGCGCGAAGTATCAGGACGCGAAGAAGGCGAACACGCTTAAGGGCCAGAAGTGGAACGACTTCCGCAAGGCGCAATGCGGCGATGACGACGCGGCCGATGCCGATGCCGCCGCTGCGGTGACCGAGACCCCGGCCGCCACTCCCGCCAGCGCTCCGGCCAAGCCTATGGGCAAGGCCAAGGCAGCGGTGTTCCCGAAGGCGGTCGCCTCGAAGTACAGCAACGAGACGGCCGGCAAGGCACGCCTCAAGACCTGCGCCGACCAGTACAACGCCAACAAGACGGCGAACGCCAATGGCGAGCTGAAATGGATCGAGAAGGGCGGCGGCTACTGGAGCCAGTGCAACGCCAAGCTGAAGAGCTGAGCGTCAGCGCATTCCCGGCCAATCGCATCGGCTATGATCTCACCCCCGGCGCTTTGCGTCGGGGGTGAAGCGTTTCCGGCTGGGCGAGGAGACTGCGGCTCTGCGCGAGGAGACTGCGGCTCTGCGGCGCCTGGGCTCTAGTCCCACTGGAACCAGGGCAGTGCGAACTGCGGCGCCAGGCCTTCGCGTGCGAAGAGGCGCCGACAGCTCTCGGGCTCGATCTCGCCAGCCGCCGACCAGCGCAGTTCGCCGCGATGAATGCCGCCGGCGATGAAGGTGGCGTCGATCCCGGCCGTCGCCGCGCCGGCGACATCGTGCTCGAGCGAGTCGCCGATCGCCAGCAATCGGGCGGCCGGGAGGCCCGACAGGCGCAGGCAGGTCCGGTAGATCCGCGCATGCGGCTTGCCGTGGTAATGCACTGTCCCGCCCATCTCCTCATAGGCGAGGGCGACAAGGCCCGGCGCCTCGTGGAGATGGCCGTCGGCATGGACGCGGTGGCGGTCGGGGTTGGCGCAGATCATCGGGATGCCGCGGGCGGCGGCCCGTTCCAGCAAGGGACGCCAGCCGGCGGCGGATTGGGCCGGCGGCTCCATGCTCATCAGCAGGATGAAGTCGGCGGCGTCCGGATCGTCGGTCGGCGTCAGGCCGAGGCCGTCGGCGAGGCGCTCCTCGCCCGGCCGCACCAGCAGCAGGCAGTCGCGACCGAGTCCGCGATAGGCCGGCTCGCCGCCGGCCATCAGGGCGTCGCGCGCATCGTCCCCGGCCGAGACCAGATGGTCGTAGAGCGCCCGCGGAAAACCCAGTCTCGCAAGCGTCGCCTCGTTCTCGCTGCCGGGCTTGCCGGAGTTAGAGAGGATGATCACCGCCTTGCCGGCTTGTCGCATCCGCTCGAGGCAGGCCAGCGCCTTCGGATAGGGGCGGCTGCCGTCATGCAGCACGCCCCATTGGTCCAGCAGGAAGCCGTCATAGCGCGAGATCAGGTCGCGGATGCCGGCTGGGAAATCGGTGAGGCTGCGCCGCTCAGACGATGCGGGAACGGACATAGGCGGAGAGCGCTTCGCTGAGGATGACGATGCCGAGGATGGCGATCAGGATGACGATGGCCTGCGACCAGGCGAACTGGTTGATCGAGGCATAGAGCAGAAGGCCGATGCCGCCGGCGCCGACGAAGCCGAGCACGCTGGATTCGCGGACATTGATGTCCCAGCGATAGATCGTGGTGCCGATCAGCACCGGGAGGATCTGCGGCAGGATCGCCACCGCATAGACCTGGAAGGTACGGGCGCCGGACGCCTCGACCGCCTCGATCTGGCCGGCATCGACCTCCTCGATCGCCTCGGCGACGAGCTTGGCGATGAAGCCGACCGAGCGCGCCGCGACGGCACAGATGCCGGCGACCGGGCCCGGCCCGAAGATGGCGACGAAAAGCAGACCCCAGATCACCGTATTGATCGAGCGCGAGAGCACCAGCATGGCGCGTCCGATCAGCCAGGTGCCCTGGTTCAGCGTGGTGTTGCGCGCCGCCAGGAAGGCGACCGGCAGGGCGAAGAGCACCGCGATCATCGTGCCGAGCGTCGCGATATGCAGCGTCTCGATCAGGGGCTGGACGATGCGCGGGAAATAGGACCAGCGCGGCGGCCACATCCGTTTGATCAGGTCGGCCGCCTGCTCATGCGCATCGGCGAAGAAGGCCCATTCGATGTCGAGCGCAGAGACCGACCAGGTGGCGGCGAAGGCGATGCCGCCGAGCCAGAGCCAGTGGACGAGCCGTTCCTTGAAGGAGTAGCGCTCCCAGCTGTCGGGATAGAGGCGGGCCGGCACGGGCGTGCCGCGCGGCTCGGGCTGATGCACGGTCATCTCAGCCTCCGCCGTGCCCAGTCGCTGAACCATTCGCCGAAGGCGACCATGGCGGCGATGGTCAGCAGGATGGCGCTGGCGAAATCGAAATCATAGCGCGAGAACGAGGCCGAGAGGGTCTGGCCGATGCCGCCGGCGCCGACGATGCCGATCACGGTCGAATGGCGCAGATTGGAATCGAGCCGGTAGATCAGCACGCCCAGCGTCTTGACCAGTACCTGCGGCACCACGGCATAGCCGAATATCTGGCCGAAGCTGGCGCCGGTGGCGCGGATCGCCTCGACCGGGCCGGGCTTCATGTTCTCGATGTCCTCGGCCAGCATCTTTCCGAGGAAGATCGCCGAGGAGAAGGCGAGCGTCAGCAGCCCGGCAACCGGGCCAAAGCCGAAGAGCTTGACGAAGAAGATCGCGATGATGACCTCGTGAAAGGTCCTGCCGACCACGATCAGCCCGCGCGCGGCAAGGTAGAGCGGGCGCGGCGAGAGATTGGCGGCGGCGGCGATGCCGATCGGGATCGAGAGGACCGCACCCACGATCGTCGCCGCGATGGCGATCTGCACGCTCTCGACCATGCCGGTGAGCAGCAGCTGCCAGCGGCTGAAATCCGGCGGGACCATCCGCTCCAGGATGTTCCAGGCCCGCGGCAGGCCCGCGAGGATGCGGGCGGTATCGACGTTCAACGTCGACAGCGACCAGGTGAGATAGGCCGCGAGCGCGAACCAGAAGGCGAGGCGGCGCCCCGGGCTGCCGAAGATGCTCGGCGCGCGCCAGTGCGCCGGATGGTACGAAGCCGGTGCGCTCACGGCCGCATGCCGATCAGCGCGGGCTCGTCGTCATCCTCGCTCGGCGCGGGAGCCCAGTCCTCGGCGCCGTAGATCTCGGTCAGCGCCGCTTCGGTCAGCGCCGAGGCCTCGGCGTCGAAGACGACGATGCCGTCGCGCAGGCCGATGATGCGGTCGGCATAGGCGCGGGCGAGGGCGACATCGTGGATGTTGATGATCGCCGGGGTCTGGCGCTCGGCGACGAGTTCGCGCACCAGCCGCATGATCTGACGCGAGGTCTTGGGGTCGAGGCTCGCGGTCGGCTCGTCGAGCAAGAGCAGATCCGGCCGCTGCATCAGGGCGCGGGCGATGCCGACACGCTGGCGCTGGCCGCCGGAAAGCGCATCGGCACGCTGGTTGTGGTAGCCGTCGAGCCCGACACGGTCGAGCAATGCGAAGGCGGCCTGGATGTCTTCCGGCGGGAAGCGCCAGCGCAGCGAGGCGATGAGCCCGACATAGCCGAGCCTCCCGGAAAGCACGTTCTGCATCACGCTCAGCCGCTCGACCAGGTTGTATTCCTGGAAGATCATGCCGATGCGGCGACGGGTGGTACGCAGACCCTTGCGGTCGAGCGCGACGATGTCCTCGCCGTTCAGCAGGATGCGTCCGGCGGTCGGTTCGACCAGCCGGTTGATGCAGCGGATAAAGGTGCTCTTGCCGGCGCCGGACGAGCCGATCACCGCCACGAGCTGCGGCCGGTCGATCACGACGTCGATGCCGCCGAGTGCCTTCTTGCCCGTCGGGTAGACCTTGGTCAGCCCTTCGACGGCGAGGAGCGGCGAGGAGCCGCCCGTCGCCGCATGGAAGCCGTCAGACATCAGTCGCCCTTCAGCTTGGCGAGGCCGTCCTGGGTATAGGTGATACCGCTTTCGCGCTGGATCACGATGATGTCCGACCAGGCGGCCTTGTAGCTCAACTCCTTGAAGCCCTTGGTGTCCTTGAACTCCTTGGCGAGCCCGGACTTGAGGAAGTCGAAGGACAGGAAAGCTTCCTTGATCTTGGCCTGAAGCTCCGGGTTGAGGTCGTGGGCGATGCCGAAGGCGGTGCGCGGGAAGGGCGCGGATTCGTAGACGATGCGGACGTCGTCGCGCTTGAACATGCCGCGATCGGCCATGCGCTCGAGCACGCTGGAGGCGACGGGGGCCGCGTCATAGTCCTTGTTGACCACGCCCATGATCGAATTGTCGTGCTTGCCGGAATAGAGGACCTCGTAATCCTTGCCGGGCACGATGCCCTTTTCCTTGAACAGGATGCGCGGCGCGGTGTCGCCGGAGTTCGAGGAGGGCGCGACGTGGGCGACGCGCTTGCCCTTGAGGTCGGCGATCGACTGGATCGCGCTGCCCTTCGGCACGATCAGTTGCAGGGTGTAGCCGATCGAGTTGTCGTGCTTCTCCATCGCCACGATCGGCCGGAAGCCGGCGAGGTTGACCGCGAAGGGCGTCGGCCCGCTGGCGACGCCGGCAATGTGCAGGCGGCCGGAGCGCATGGCCTCGACCTGGGCCGCATAGGATTCGGCGCCGAACCATTTGACCTTCTTGCCGGTGACCTTGGTGAGATGGGCCAGGAAGTCGGCGAAGACGTTCTCGTAGACGGACGGGTCCTCGACCGGCGTATAGGAGAAGATCAGCGTGTCCGGGTCCTTCTGCCGCGCCTTGTCCGACGGGATGTCGGCGAGCAGATCGCCATCGGCGTCGCAATAGCGGGCGTCGAGCGTGCCACGATTGGGACAGGTCTGCGCCTGTGCCGGGCTGGCAAGGCCGAAGCCGAGCGCGATCAGGCAAAGCGACGCGATCTTGGCGCGCAGCATGGCAACCTCCCTGGAAGCGGCGCTCCGTTGATCGGGCGCATGTAAGATTTCTTACATCCTGATCAACCTTGGCCGGCTAAGCAAGGCTTTACGCGACGAGGCAGGCGATTCCTGTGCGTTGCCAGGCCTCGCGCAGGCGTGCCGGCGGCTCGGCATCGGTGACGATCATGCGGAACGCCCCTGGAGCCGCGATCCGCGCCGTGCTGGTCTGGTCGAATTTCGAGCTGTCCGCGACCCCAAGGACCTGGCCGGAGCGGCTGATCGCGGCCTGGCGCACCGCGATCTTCTCGAGGTCGAAATCCATCGGCGAGCCATCGTCGTCGAAGCCGTTGAGGCCCAGTACGGCGTAGTCGAAGCGGAAGCCCATGATGCAGGCGACCGCCGCCTGGCCGACCAGCGAACCATTGGCCCCGCGGGTGCTGCCGCCGGTGACCACGACGTCGAAAATCCCGTGATTGCAGAAGATCTGCGCAACGGAGACGCTGGACGTGACCACCCGCAGCCCGGGCTTGCTCAGCAGGGCCCGCGCCACGGCCTCGACCGTGGTGCCGACATCCAGAAAGATCGAGGCGCCTGGCGGCACGATCTCGGCGACCGCCGCCCCGATGCGCTGCTTGCCTTGCGGCGCCACCATCAGCTTCTGGGCATAGGCCGAGCGATAGCCGCCGGAGGCAAGGCCCGCGCCGCCATGGAAGCGCTGCAGATAGTTGCTGGCCTGCAACTGGATGATGTCCCGGCGAACCGTCTGGGCGGAGACGCCGAAGCGCTCGGCAAGCGTCTCGATCGTGGTGAAGCCGACCTGCTGGACGATCGCAAGAATCTGCTGCTGGCGCGACGTCAGGCCCTTGGCGCCGGAGGCGTCTTCGCTGCTCATCTCGTTCACGATGCTTCGCCCGATCCGTGGTTGCCGGTCATCTGCGAGAGGCGCCGAACATGGGCCCGAAGCTACGCGATCGAGGGATGCAGCTCCGGTGGGGTTCGGCTCGAGCGCCGCGATCGATGTCGTGCATCTTCAGCCTTCTCCCCGCGAATCGCCGCACAGCGAAGCAGGAGCGGGGCAGAAAATCGAGCCGAGGATGTGGCGACGCGCCGACGAGCCGGCAGCTGTCCCGCTCGGCATGCGCCGCTCAGAAGGTCCAGCCGATGTCGAGCTGGACGAGGTGGCGACTGAAATTCGTCAGGTCGAGCCGGCCTGGCTGGCCTTTCTCCTCGCCATAGACCTGGACGTTGTAGGCCAGAGAGACCGCGAGCTGTTCGGTCGCCTGCCAGTAGATGCCCGGGCCGACGAAGGTGGCGTGCCCGGCGAGCTTGCCGAAACCGAGGGTGTCGTGCTGGCGCATATGGCGGACCTCGCCGCTCAGATAGACACTCTCGACGACCTGCCAGGCGAGCGCGCCGCCGATGACGAAAGTCGAGGCCCGCTCATGCGGGGAGGGGCCGGACCAGATCAGATTATGCGACAGGTTGAAGGCTGCATGGAGCGTGTCGGGGATCAGGACCTTGTCGGCCAGCAGGCGCATCGTGGTGTTGTAGGTCGAGAAGCGACCCTCGCCATGGCTCTCGTTGCGCTCCAGCCCGGCATCGATGCCCATGGTCAGGCCGAGGCCGTGCCGGCCATGGCTGAGCAGGCGGTAGCGCGCCTCGAAGCCACCGCCATAGGCCTTGTCCTTGAGCCCCTGGCGCTCGATCTGCGAACGCGTCGTGCCGCCGAGCAGATAGGGGCTGACCTCCAGGCAGGGCAGCAGACCATAGGAGCCCTGCAGCATCGCGCCGCGGCCCATGGAACGGCCGCGCCGGACGCCGCCATCGGCATTGAGCGTCAGGCCGAGACTGCCGCGGCCGAGATCGGCGATGCCGGAGCCGTCGGTGAAGCCGAAGGCGTCGGTTGGGGCGTCATCGTCATTGTCGCAGACGGAGCTGGCGGCCTTTGGATCGGGTCTGCCCTCGATCGCCTGCGCCGGAGCGAGCATGGAGAAGGTGATCGCGAGGCCGGCAGCCAATACGCCGAGAGAAGGGAAATTCGCCAAGATTATGTACCCGCCATGCCAACCTGAAGGCTGCCATGGCGGATACGCTCCTAAGCAGACGTGAAAATCAGCATGGCGAGCGTCGGTGCGAGCCGAAACCTGCCCCGTTTTCGTCGCAGCGGTTAACAGATCGCTTGCAGCCGATGTCTTCTTGTCGGGATCGGCGTCGCAATTCGCTGATCCCCTTGCGCGAACGGTGTCGGAACTAACGCGACACGCCGCTGCAACATCTCGTATTGCCGCTGCGTGACGAAGGGCGGGAGTTGCCGAACTGGATTGCGGGTCCGTAGCGCCTGCGATCCGCTTCCATGCGGCGCCTATCCTCCGCGTTGCGTCTGGCAAAGGCCTGCTCGCCCCTGTAGCGCGGGGTGTCGCGGACATTGTAGCTCCGGCTCGGCGCCGTCGAGGTCGGCCGCCATTGCTGGGTCTGCTTCAGCCTGATCTGGGCGCTGGCCTCGCCGGGCAGGACGAGGCCACCCAATGCCAGCGCAGCGGCGGTGAGAAGCGCGCCGCAGGATAGGGAGCGGGCGGTACGGGGCGATCTGGTCGGTTTCATCGGTCACTCCATGGTCGGCGGTCCACAGAGCTAGCCGCTGTCTCCGCGTTGCGCTTCACCAGAACGGGGGAAGCGGCGCGAGCGATGCGGGGCCAGACTGGCGGCGAGAAGGCTGCACAGCCGCAGCGCCATTGGGGGTGGGATATGACGCCGGTTCTTGTCGTCCTCGGGCTGCTTGTCTTCACGCAGGCCTCGCCAGCGGTGGGGCAGGCGAACTGCGTCCGCGCCGGCCAGCCTTCGTTCACCGGCAACAAGACTTTGGTGAACAGCTGCGGGCGGAGCGTCACCATCAGCTACAGCGACGATTTCTCCTGCGGGCCCGGCAAGGAGACCTGCATGGTTCAGATCCCGGCCGGCAAGTCCGCGGTGATCTCGACACCGGCCGGGCAGGGCAATTCCTGGATCGCCTGCTGGGGCAGCAAGCGACCGCGGCCAGGCGCAGGCGGCGCTGTCCTCTGCGAGTGAGCGCGGCCTCGGCCCAAGATCAGAAGCTGATCCTGAGCTGGGCCGATCCGCCGATGCGGCTGCCGCGGTCGGAGAGCTCCCCGTCGAGGTTCAGACCGAGCGATACGCGCTCGCTGAGCTTTGCCGCGACACCGGCGCTGAGGAGCGCGCTGTTGCGGCCGATCTCGGCGCCCGTCGCGGCGAAGCTCGCACCCGGAAGCCCGACAAGGCTCGCGGTCAGTCCGGCATCGCGCTGGAAATAGTGCGCCCAGGCGGCGCGGACATAGCCGGTGACCGGCACGCCTGCGAGCAGGCTGTCGGCATCGAGCTGCAGGCCGAGCTCGCTGCGGCTGGTCACGTCGCTGCGCCTGGTCAGCGCGAGCGCGCCGGCATTGGCCCCGGCCCAGTTCGCCTCTGTCACCGCGGGACTGCGCGCCCGTGTCGCCTGCAGCGCGGCCAGCGGCGAGAACGAAAGCCCGTTCCATGCGAGCAAGGTGGTGCTCGCCTGCAGGCGCCCACTCCAGGCGGTGGTGTCATAGGAGGAGGCGAGGCTGGAGCCGAGCGCGGGAATGCTGCGCCGGACATCGTTGTCGAGCCTTGCATAGCTCAGCGCCCCGCCGAGCTTGACCGGGCCGAGCCGGGTCACGCCGTAGAGGCCGGCCTGGAACACGTCGGCATCCATGCTGCCGAGGATGCCGGGCAGCGAGGCGCGCGCCTTGCCGCCGGAGACCGCGATGCCGGCCACGGTGCCGGGCATCAGCCTGATGTCGAGACCGGTGGCCAGATGCGCGCTGTCGACGGTCCGCTTGGCGGTACCGGCCGCCGCATTGCCATCCGCTGCGCCGTAGGAGCCATAGGCCGAGCCCCAGACCGAGTAGAACGGGGCGTCGAGCCGCGAGGGGGCGGCGGGTTGGTCGTCGCCCTTGCGCACGAGGCCCGAGAAGGCGGCGGCGCCCGGCCCGGCATTTCCGGCCACGAGCCGGCCGCCGGCCATCGGATCGAGCATCGTGCGCAAGAACTGGTCGGAGGCGATATGCGCCATTGCGGGCGCAGCGCTGTGGATCTCGCCTGAGAGGCTGTTCACCGCAGCCGGGATCGATGCCGCCGGCAGGTTGTAGATGCCGAACAGCGAGGACGGATCGCCGCCATTGGCGATCGCCTTGTCGATGGACTTCGCGATCGCATAGGCGTTGGCCGGCGCGGTGACGCCGATGATCCGCGGTCCGGCCGGCGGGGGCGGTGGGGGGGATGGCTCGACGGTAGGTGGTGTGGGCTCGGGCGGGGTGACCGGGACATCGGGGCCGGGCTCGACGGGCGTCAGCGGCTTGGGAGCCAGGGTCAGTTGGACGTCGCCCGAAGTGTAGCCGACGGTGACGATCACGCCGTCGCCGAAGGGATTGGCGATGGTGTCGAAGCGCGTGCCACCAAGCCCACCGGTGGCGGACAGAAGCGTATAGGGCGAGGAGAAGCGATAGGCACCGCCCAGCCCGATGAGTTGCAAGGTGCCGGCGAGCGACGCGGTGCCCGTGACATTGGCCTGGTCGGCGGCCGCGCCCTGGATCTCTGCGCGATAGGTCGAGCCGGCCGCGAAGGCGAGGTTGCCGCTGATGGCGATGGTGCCGACCGAATTGCCGGGGGACAGCGTGCCGCCATTGATTTGGGTGGTCGTCACCGTGCCCACGCCACCCAGCGTTCCGCCGGGGTTCACCGTCACCTGCGAGGAGGCGCTGAGCACGCCGTTGACCGACAAGGTGCCGGCATTCACCGTGGTGGCGCCGGTATAGCCATGGTTGCCGGTGAGGACGAGCTCGCCCGTGCCTTCTTTGCGAAGCGTGCCGGAGCCGGAGATCGCGCCCGTCTGCGTCACCTGCCCGGTGCGGTTGAAGACAAGCGCGCCGCCGTTCGTGACGGCACCGCTGCCGAGCGTGCCGGTCGTGCCGCCATCGCCGATCTGCAGTGTCCTGCCGCTGTCGATGGTGGTTATGCCGGTTCGGGTGTTGTTGCCGGTCAGGATCGCGGTGCCGGTCCCGAGCTGGCGAAGCTCGCCGCTGCCGCTGATCGCGTTGGAAACGACGTGCGTATCGCTTCTGTTCAGGTAGAGCAGCCCGTGATTCGCCAGCGCGCCGGTGCCTAGACTGCCGGTCGTGCCGCCATTGCCGAGCTGGATGCCGCCGCTCGGCCCGATGGTCGTTGTGCCGCCATAGGTGTTGGCGCCGGTCAGATAAACGCCGCCGGAGACGACGTTGAGCGAGCCGGTGCCGCCGATCGCGTTGGCGAGCGTGAGCGGGCCGCCAAGCGTGTTTCGATTGACCGTCAGGACACCGTTATTCGTGACGGCGCCGCTGCCGAGCGAGCCGGTCGTGCCGCCATTGCCGAGCTGCAGCGTCGAGCCGGCGGCGATGGTCGTCGGGCCGGTGTAGCCATTCGCTCCGGTCAGGATCAGCGTGCCGCCGCCCGTTTGCGTCAGGCTGCCCGAGCCGGTGATCGCGTTGGAAACGACATGGCTGTCGGTTCGGTCGAAGGCCAGGGTGCCGTTGTTCGTGACCGCGCCAGTGCCGAGCGTGCCGGTCGTGCCGCCATCGCCGACCTGCAGCGTCCTTCCGAAATCGATGGTCGTCGCGCCGGTATAGGTGTTGGTGCCGGTCAGGACCGCCGTGCCATTGCCGCGCTGTCGAAGCGCGCCGCTGCCGCTGATATCGTTGGAGATGACGTGCCGATTGGTTCGGGCCACCACCAATTCCCCACCGTTCACCACCGCGCCGGTCCCAAGCGTCCCGGTCGAAGTGTGATTGCCGATCGCGAGACCGCTGTTCGCTGCGATGGTCGTCGTGCCGGAATAGGTGTTGGTGCCGGTCAGGATTATGCCGCCGCCGATGACGTTGAGCGAGCCTGTGCCACTGATCGTGTCGGTGACGGTATGATTGATCCCGATCGATACGAAATTGAAGGCGAGGACGCCGTCATTGATGATCGCGCCGGTGCCGAGTGTGCCGGTCGTGCCGCCATTGCCGATCTGCAGCGTCGAGCCGGTCGTGATGGTCGTTCCACCGGTGTAGATGTTCGTGTTCGTCAGGATCAGGGTCCCGCCGCCCGACTGGGTAACGCTGCCCGAGCCGCTGATGACGCTGCCATAGGTCACGCTGTCCGAGCGGTTGAAGACCAGGGCGGCGTCGTTCACGACATTGCCGGTGACCGAGCCCGTGGTGCCGCCATTGCCGATCTGCAGGGTGCCCGCCGAAATCGTGGTGCCGCCGGCATAGGTGTTCGCGCCGGTGAGCGTCAGCGTGCCCGTGCCCTCCTTCACGACGGCCAGCGTGCCATTGGCCCCGGCTGTTTGGATCACGCCAGAGAAGGTGGTCGATTCGTTGAGGCCGCCAATGGTCAGCGTCTTGTTGCTGACGGATTGGTTCGAGACGATCCCCCCGCCGCTCAGCGAGCCCAGGGTGACGGCGTTCGCCGTATCGAACAGGGCGAGCTGCCCGCTGCTGCCGGTATTGAAGCGCGAGAGGCCGCCAACCGAATTGTCACGGAACTGGATGTTGCCGTTCGTCAGATTGTAGGTGACGTTGTTGCCGCTCGCCGACGTTCCGTAGAAAAACAAGGCGAAATTGTCGACGTTTATAGTCTGCGTGTTGGTGGAATCGTTTGATATACCACCGAATACCTGCATGTCCTGGCCGAACGTGATGGTGTACGCGGCTGCTCCGGCATCGTATCTTATCCCGCCAAGGGAAGTATTCAGCGAGGTCGACAATGCGCGCGGCGCAGTCGTTCCGGCAAAGACGGCAGTGTCGCTGCTGCTGCCCGGAGCCACGCCGGAAACCCAGTTCGCGCCGGCGTTGAAGTCCACGCCTGGGCCGTTCCAGGTCTGATCCGCAGCCAGCGCCTGGCCCGGTTGGAGCAGCAGCGCGCCCGTGATGACGCCGGTCGCCAGCAGGTTCGCTGCAGGAGGGAGGCGGGAAGTAACGAGAGCGGTCGTGTCGCGCAGGGCGCGCTTCAAATGGGCAGGCATCGGTCCTCGGCAGGCGTCGGCCGCCACCTTCAGGGCGGTGACGCAACGTTCACTGTGGGGCGGCAGGTGATTCGCGTACACCCGGCCGGTCGCAGGAATTGGTTCGATTTCGCAGCTTTTCGCTTCGTTGTTGCGCTACGGCAACGTACGGGCGCGTGTCGCCGATCGGGGGGCGGCCTTGCTGCCAGGGAGGTGCCCCGAGACGGTGGGGCCGAACTTCGCAGCCTGCCGGCAGGCCGGGCGGCGGCGTTGCCCGGTCGAATCTCAGCCCCGCTGGGACGGGCCGCGAACCTCAGCCGAGGGACTATGGGCCTGATGAAGATTGATGGTGCTCGGAAAAATCCACCAATTCCAATGCGCTAGGCAGGAAATTTGGTGGAGCTGACCCTCAACCCGCTTGCCTTGCTATTTCAAGCGACCGGCATCAAGCCCAAACAGCCCCCGAAATTTGACCTCTGATCTGCGATCAGGGCGCGGGAAGCCGTTTGCTCGGTGCCTGTCCGGAAACGGCAGGACATGGACCTCGGAAAGCAGGAAAGTGAAAAGCAGGCGCCGCGCAAAGAGCCGACACGACCTGTCGCTGTAAGGCTGACGGAAGGCGAGCGGAGCCGCCTTCTCGCAGAAGCCGGGAAGCGGACGCTGGGCGAATATATCCGCACGCGTCTCTTCGACGGCCAGAACCGCCCCCGTCGCTGGCAGGAGCCGACCACCGACGCCCGCCAGCTTGCACATGTGCTAGGCATGCTCGGGCAGTCCGATCTCGCTCCGATGCTCCGCGAGATGTTGAAGGCGGCGCGCGTTGGTGCGCTGCCCGTATCAAAAGAGACCGAAGAGGCTCTTCAGGCTGCCTGTGACGCGGTGCTGGAAATCCGGCGGCGTCTGATGACTGCGCTCGGCCTGATCGAAGATGCTGCCGATGATTATTAAGGCGTCCCAACGTGCTGGTGGGAAGGCTCTCGCCGTGCATTTGATGCGCGATGACGAGAATGATCACGTCCATGTGCACGAGGTGCGGGGCTTCGTGGGCGAAGACGTCGTGAGCGCCTTTCGCGAAGCCTATGCGATCAGCAAGGGCACGAAATGCCGCCAATTTCTGTTTTCGTGCAGCTTTAATCCCCCTGAAGGGGAGAGTGCCACGGTCGCGGATTTCGAGCTTGCGATCGAAACGGTCGAGCAGCGTGCCGGGCTCACCGGTCAGCCGCGGGTGATCGTCTTCCACGAGAAGAATGGCAGGCGCCATGCCCATTGCGTCTGGTCGCGCATCAAATCCGACGAGATGCGGGCGGTGAACCTTCCGCATTTCAAGTTCAAGCTGCGCGATCTCAGCCGGGAGCTCTACATCAAGCACGGCTGGAAGATGCCGCTTGGGTTGGTGATTAGCCAAGAGCGCAATCCGCTCAACTTTTCTCGCGCGGAGTGGCAACAGGCAAAGCGTGTTAATCGCGATCCACGGACCGTTAAAGCGATCTTTCAGGATTGCTGGGCGATTTCAGATTCGGGGAAGGCGTTCGCGCAGGCGTTGGAAGCACGCGGCTATTATATCGCGCGCGGGGACCGAAGGGCGTTCACCGCCGTCGACCACACCGGCGAGGTATATGCAATCGCACGCTGGGCCGGTGTGCGCACCAAGGACGTCAATGCACGCATGGGCGATCCCGCGACCTTTCCGAGTGTCGACGACCTGAAGATCCGGCTGGCGCGGGAAGTCGGAGCCAAGCTGCAACGCTTCGCAACAGAAGTGAAGGGCGAGTTCGATCAGGCGAGGCTTGGCCTTCAGGCGCAAAGAAAGAAACTTGTCGCCTGGCAGCGGCACGAACGGCAGCTTCTTAATGACGTGCTGGCGGTGCGGCAGGTTGAGGAAACCAGAGTTCGATACGCGCGCTTCAGACAAGGTCTTTTACGGAGCCTGTGGGATCGAATAACGGGGAAACACGCGGCAGTTCGCAGGCAGAACGAAGAAGAGCTAGCGATAGCGCTGGTGCGTGATAACGCCGAGCGGCAGGCTTTAATTAATCGCCAGCTTGGAGAGCGCCGCGCGTTGCACCGCCAGATAATGGATCACGAAAAGCGCCTCGAAGCCGAATTGATTGCGTTGCAAACGACGGGTAGCCGGCCTCGTGATCGTGCACCTGAAATTGGTAGCCCGCGTCCCGCTTCCCCGCGATGCAGCCCATATCGAAATCTCTCGATGTGAGCGATGCGTCGGCGTGATTCCGAAATATGCGAGCGCCCATTAGTCGGCGGTGTTTGTTCCTATTATGTTCCAGTCCGCGCGGTTGCGAAAGAAGCCGATCTGACTAAGGTGAGCGCGATGGCGGGCGGATCTCCGGAATATTCTCAGAAGCGGTCGGGCGCTTTTTTTACGCCAGATGACGTAAGTCAGGCGCTGGTCGCTTGGGTGTGCCGCGGACCCGCCGACCGGATGATCGATCCATCGTGTGGCGACGGCCAGTTTCTGGCACTCCACCGCAATAGCGTTGGCATTGAACAGAACCCTATCTCTGCGCATCGCGCGATCGAGCGCGCACCAGGCGCTCTGGTGCATGAGGGCGATTTTTTTACGTGGGCCGTTGAAACCCGCGAGCGCTTTGAGTGTGCCGCGGGCAACCCACCCTTCATTCGGTATCAAACGTTCAAGAACGAAATGCGACGTCGGGCACTGGACCTTTGCCTGGATCTCGGCGTCCGTTTCACGGGGCTAACTTCCTCGTGGGCGCCGTTCCTTGTAGCGACCGCCGGCCTGTTGAAGCGTGGCGGTCGAATGGGTTTTGTCGTGCCGGCGGAGATTGGACATGCGCCTTATGCCGCGCCGCTACTCGACTACCTTGTCGCGTCCTTTTCGACGGTGCAGATCGTTGCAGTTCGCAAAAAGCTGTTCCCGACACTCTCGGAAGATTGCTGGCTTCTCTATACCGACGGATTTGGGGGCAAAGCCGACACCATCGACCTGACGGTAGTCGATGAGTTCGCGCCGCAAAGCGCACCGCCCAAGCCAACCGTCAAGATAGACCTTGCAGAATGGCGCGCCGTTTGGAACCGGCGCTTGCGTCCTTATCTACTGCCCGCGTCTCTACGCGGCGTATACGCGGCAGCGCTGCTTGATCCCCACACGCATCGGCTTGCTGATTTCGCGGCCGTGGGAATTGGTTACGTCAGCGGAGACAACGACTTCTTTCATTTGAGGCCCTCCGACGCAAAGCGGCTGAAAATACCGTCCGCCTTTTTGCAGCCTTCGCTGCGTAACGGCCGAGCAATGCCGGACAAGCAAATTACCAGGGCTACTGTCGAGAAATGGACACGGGGCGACGATCCGGTGCTGCTGCTACGGCTGGAGCGCGATCAAAATCTCCCGGTGGCGGTGCGCAATTATCTCGACAGCAGTGCCGGCCAGGAGGCCCGGCAAGGGTACAAGTGCCGTAACCGGGCACCTTGGTACGCTGTGCCTGATGTTCAGATTCCCGACTTCATGATGAGCTATATGTCCGGGCGAAATGTGAACCTTGTGAGGAACGTCGCCGGCGTATCGTGCACCAATAGTGTCCACTCGGTGCGGGTGCGCGATAAGGCACTCGCGAACAAGCTGTTGCCGGGATGGTCGTCACCTTTCGTTCGATTGAGCTGCGAGCTCGAAGGTCATGCGCTCGGAGGCGGTATGTTGAAGCTTGAGCCCCGCGAAGCAGCACGGATTCTCTTTCCGTCGGCTACGACCGCTGCGAAGTTGAGAGACGACGAACTTGAAGGCGCTATTGTATCCCTCCAGCGCTGGCGCCACTATGCTGACTGAACTGGCATATTGGCTTCCCAGCAGCCTAGCTCCGGTGCCATTTTCGAAAAATAAATCCACGCCCTACGGCAAGCGTAAGTCGCGCATGCCACTTGCCTTGCTGTGAGAGTCGCCCGTGGCTGCCAAACCATCCGCAAAAAGTGATGCGTGGAGACTTTTTGACTATATCGTCGAGCAGGCGACGCCGGACGGGATTCACAGCAACCCCTGGGTTAAAGATCCAGAAGGTCAGCTGCGCTTCGAACCCGACTACGGTACGCTGGAACTCCTGCTAGGCGTACCCCTGCATCTGAAGGCGCCCACTCAGTCCGGAGTTCCGGCGCTCGCCCTCGATGTGTGGCTCAGCTACGAATTGCGTAGGGCGGGCTTTAGATCAGATCAGGTGTGGCCGAAGCCCAACAATCCACGTGTTCTGCCTGCTCCGGTGGCAGCTTTGATGAATCTGCTTTCGGGGAAACTTCGAGAGCAGGTCACCAAAATTATTGAGACTAAGACTTCTATACCGGGTGTTACCTCATCGTCGGCAGCCATCCTTGGCAAGAATTATTTCAAGCAGGTCGATGTTATTATTACAGATGGGTTGACCGGACCGGAATTGCTTGTCTCTACCAAGCGTATGGACTCGTCCTACGGTAAGAATGCGCCTAACAGGGTCGAGGAATCCTATGGCGACGCCAAGAATCTGCGACTTCGACATCCGCTCGCAGCGCTCGGTTTCGTCTTTGGACTTCGCTCGGACATTTTGGCTAAGGAGTCTAGGACAGCGGAGTGGATTTTCGATCTGCTCGTCAAACTTGGGCGGGAAGACGACGCGTACCACGCTACGTGTCTCGTTCTGATGGACTACGCGGACGACGTCGTTCCGCCGGGCGCCGATGCGGAACCGCCACCGGAAGGAATATTGGAACCTGAGCTTGGGCTTGAAGACGAGGAAGAAGTTGCGCCAGCCGCGCCCCCGGATGATACCCTTGATCAAACGCTCAAGCGTCTGCCGAAGGTAGCTATTCTCGTTGATCGTACTCCGGCGGAGCTTTCACCTGGACGATTTCTTGCGGCGATGGTCTTGCGTGTCCTCGGTGCGACTCCAGTCAATATGCATGAAGAAGCGAGAAATCGCCGCGCTTCAGTCCTAGGCACGTGATGGCCACAATCGACGCCGCTCCGCGATAAGTAAGACAAAAGTACGAAGCTCATCGGCACCCGTGCGATCGGAATTCACCACTAAATTATCCTACTCTTCGCAAAAGTCGTAGCTCTGCTAAACAAGCTGCAGGTGCCGGGGGGAGGACCAACGTGCCTATCGAAAGCATACACACGTACTTGGTGTATCCGAATAAGGGAGCCGCCGAGCCGTCTGCAATCATGGGAAGCGAAGTGCCGCACGAGGGCGACATGTTCGCGCTGATGAAGAGCGTCTACGAAAAGGCTGATACCGAGTGCAACATCGGAATCGCCTTCAGCAAGGCCGCTGGCGGCGCCCAGGTCAATGGTCGCCGGGACATGTTGATCAACTATGCGGGTGCTCCCGGCGTTGATCCAGGGCGTGCGCTAGCTGACGAGTTGGCGAAGGTAACCACACGCCGCTCGGGATTGGGTCTGCTCTTCCTAATCAAGGGCACGGAAGCCGCCGAGCATAAGGTGGTGATCTCGCGCTTCCGGGCCAACAACGGCGTGGTCGTCAACGAGGCCGCAGACATGTTGACGGTGGAATTCATTGATCGTGTCTTCATGAAGAACGCGCACTCGTACAAGGCGGTGGTCTACAGGCATCAGTCGCTTCAAGGAGGATTCTGGAGCGGGATGGCCGTCGACAAGCAGATCAACAGTCAGGATTTGGAATCCTCGGATTATTGGGTGAAAGACTTCCTTCTGTCAGACTTTATGACGAGCGCTGCCTTCGGCACCCGTCGTCTCGCCGTTGCGTTAAAAAAAGCCATCAAGGCCACCAGCGATCTCGAGACCAAACGCCAGATCACAGCGGCTGCCACCCTTGCCAGCGGATTGGGGAAGGAAACGATAAGTGTCGAGGGGTTCTGCAATCGATATGGCTTCACTGACGAAGCCAAGGCAGCCGTCGTAAAGCAGCTCGATCGCGCCGACCTCTCAGCCGACAACTTTCAATTCGATGCCGCTGAGTTCACGAAGCAATTGCCCTATCGAACTGTAGAGCTCGACAACGGCGCCATGCTTACGGCCGACGCAGCCTCATTCGACAAGGTTTTTGAGCACCAGCCCGTCGACAAAGCCGCCCATAAGATCCGCTACAGCACGGTGGGTTCAGTGGTTAGCGAAAAACTGGAAAAAGGTCGATGACGGTCGAAGCACTGTATCGGGCGAGATACGACACCGTGCTTTTTCCCATCGCGGATAAACTGTCGGTGTTGCTACATGAGATCCTTTCCGGGCAGCCTCGGATCGATCGGATTTCGACCCGACCCAAGTCGGTCGACCGCTTCGTCGAAAAGGCAATGGCTGTCAAAGATGGAAAGCCCAAGTACGACGACCCGCTCCATCAGATACAGGACCAGATTGGCGCACGCATCATCACCTTCTATAAAGACGACGTGCATAGTATCTCTGCGGAGGTGCAGAGATACTTTCATGCAATCGAGTCCAAAGATATGTTGCCCGAGAGCGAGTGGGAATTCGGCTATTTCGGGAATCATCATGTCCTTATGTTATTGCCGGACCTTATTGATCCCGACTTGGATAAAAGTTTTGTGCCCTATTGTTTTGAACTGCAGATCAAGACGTTGTTTCAACACGCTTGGTCAGAGGCCAACCACGATCTCGGATATAAGCCTGGACAGCAACCTCTAGAAAGCGATGAGCTTAGGCAGCTTGCATTCACATCGGCACAAGCCTGGGGTGCGGATCGAGTTTTTAACGACCTGTACCTAAAGAGAAAAGGTCAGTAATCAGCCTGCCGAGCCGCCGATCTCGATTTCAGCGTCACGTGCGGCATCTTACTCTCTGCGGCGCGTCCTTCTGCGCGGCCGGCCGTCGCGCTCGGGTCGCAAGTCAACCAAGGCCTTAGCGATGCAACGCCCCATGGGCGCAAAATCATGCTGATGTGCGCTGCGTGACGCCTCCATCCAGTCCTCAGCGTCAAGGCGCGACAAGTCGAGCGTATGGTCAGCCTGTTCGGCGAGCTGTCGCAAATAGATGAGTTGCGCCCGCCCGTTGCCTTCCCGGAATGGATGGACGTAGTTCACGTCGCCCAAGATCTCGCCTGCGCCCTTAGCAAACTCTGTGCGAGACAAGCTGCGGAGATAATTACTCGCCACGAGCCGGCGGTGGACGTGATCCATCCCCGTTTCGATGTAACGGCGAAATTGGAACTGCGACCCTTCCTTCGCAATCTCGACGGTGCGGAGGTCGCCCGCCCATTCGTAGACGTCGCGGAACAGGTGGCGATGGATTGCACGCAGGTGTGCGAGGTCAAAGCGCCCGCTAGGAGCGGGCTCCAGCATCCGCAGCGTGACGAACTCACGCTCAATCTCGTCAAGCAGTATGGAGTCGCGGATGCCGAAGCGATTGCGAAGGACGGCAAAATCAGGAGGGTAGCAATAGGCCTCGTCGCTCATTCGGCGGCGGGCGCACCAATGCGCTCGAGCACACGCTTCCGAAGATAAGCAATTCGCTCCTCAGCCGACCAGCCTTCGCGCTCGAACATGCGGAACATCGCTGCCTGCTGGGGGTCGAGCGGGTTGCTTTCAACGGCCTGAAGATGCATCGCTTCTGCGAGCGTCAAAGGGTCTGTTGAGCTATTTGGCTGATCTAATTCCATACGTAGATTCTACCAGAATTTGCCCCAAATTGCCAGAAATTCCGCGCACAAGCTCGTATTTTCATATCGAGCTTTGGAAAAGGATTGCTAGCAACTACCACCCGCTGTTTATCGCTGGGTCCAGGGAGACCGGGTCTCCTTGGTCATGGTGGTGTCGGGGGAGCAGGGACGCGCCGCTGACCCGGGATGCACCGCCGGAACGGTGCGCTGGCTCGGTGTAGGTTCAAGGCCGAAATCCGGGCCAATGGCTGGGGGGATGGAACGGGGGCGCGCAGCGGGCCCCCTTCCCAAGCTCGTAATGTGTTTACATTACACAGCTTGCGAGCAGAGCTCGGAATTTCAAGATTTACGTGACGTTGGCCGACAGCGAGGTGGCTTTATCGGCCATACCCCCGACTATCGTCTGCCACCCCCGATTGCAAACACTGGTCGCTTTCCCTCCGCATTTGCACTAGGCTGAGCGCTGCTAGGGGGCTCGGGAATTGGCAAGAATAAAAGAGTGGTGCAAGCGCACCGATATCAAGGTGAAGTCTCACGACCTGCTGTATTTCGAGGCCGATGCGGCAAAGCTTTCGGATGCGATTACAAATGTCTCTGCGATTGTGCCTGGCCATTACGCCGCTGCCGCTCGCGTCTCTCGTATCCTGAAGAAGCTGGGTAAGGCTGAAGCGGCGGAATACGTCGCCACGAAACTGCCTACGGGTCCCAAAAGCCGTTCGGGCGATATCGGCGAGATTCTGGCTTCAAGCTGGGTCAATGAATTTACGGGCTACAAAATTGGAGTGCTTAAATTGCGTTGGGCGGATCATCGCGAAATGGCCATGCGCGGTGACGACATATTGGCCGTGCGTCTCGATCCAAAGGTCGGCGCCCGCTTTTTAAAGGGCGAAGTGAAGAGCCGCGCGAACCTTGGCAAGAAGACTGTCGTCGAGGCTCGAGGTGCATTGCTCTCAAGCCATGGCCGGCCGACGCCCCATGCGCTCGCGTTCGTGTCGGATCGGTTATTCGAAATCGGCGAAACGGATCTCTCGGATCTGATAGACGAATATTCCCTCAAGAAGCGGATCAAGATCGAGCAGTTATCCCATTTGATGTTTATGTTCACAGGAACCAACCCCTGTGCGCTCCTGACTGCCGATCTAACGGCCTACGCTGGGAAAATCCCGCAGCTTTCCATCGGTCTACGCGTTACGACGCATCAGGATTTCATCAAACAGATTTTCGACAAGGTGATCGCCGATGGCAACAAGCCCTGAGGAGATCGCAGCACTGATCCGTGACGCAACGGCGCCCGGCTTTCGGAACGACCTGCTGGCGAAGGGGCAAGCTCGCTCCATGATCTGGCGCGATGGCGATTTGCCAGACGATGCCCCTCAATTTTCGCCCGTGATGAGCTACGATCTGCTGTCTTATGCCTATGGGCTGATGACGCAGGGATTACGCCTCCTTGACCAAGAGGCCGAACCGGAGGCCGCAAGAAGCGCCTTTGAGAACGCCGCATCTGCGATCGAAGCAGTGATCGCGCGTGGACCGGTCAGCAACGATCGGGATTTTCACCGACTGGTGGCCGGCGCCTGCTATCATCTCGCCCGTTATTCAGCCCGCGCCTATTCACTCCTTCACGAGGGGTTGGGCGAAGCCAATCTTAGTCACCCGGAGCGTGCACTCTCTCTTCTCATGTTACGGGATCTGGACGGCCTCGAAGCGCTGATCGCCGAGGATAGGCTGAGTGAATTCGCCAGCGACGACACTCTCATTGACATGCTGTCCGATATCGAAACTGACGACGATGTTGCCGGTGACGAGGAGCCCGAAGAGAAGCTCATTGGCGTCGTTGATATCGCGCTTTCTGATCATTTCATGAGCGCACTCGGTATCGCGATGCTTGCGTTTGAGCGTGGCGAGCGCGAACTGCTAGGGACTGCGATTGCGCGCCTTCGCGTTGGCCAAACATCAGCACAAGAGTTGAATCTCGTTCCGCAATGGTGGTGTCACCGTCTGACGATCCATCTTCTGAACGACCTCTGGTCATCCAGCTTTCACGAGCGGCTTCCGCTCATGCCTCTCGTCGATGGTCACGCCGATTGGGCTGAATATCGCGAGCTTTTCATTGCGACGTTGATGCGGCGGGGGCGTGCCGAGATCGATCTTTGGCCTTCGCAAATCGAGTCTGCAACCCGAGCGTTGGATCTCTCAGATAATATGGTGGTTTCACTTCCGACCAGCGCGGGTAAAACAAGGATCGCAGAACTATGCATCCTTGCCTGCCTGGCCGCTGGCCGCCGTGTAGTGTTCGTGACGCCGCTTCGCGCGCTATCTGCCCAGACAGAGGTGTCTTTGCAGCGGACCTTCCAGCCGCTTGGTAAGACGGTGTCGAGCTTGTACGGCGCGATCGGCGTCAGTGAGGTCGATGAAGATTTTCTTCGGGAGAGTAATATCATTGTCGCCACGCCGGAGAAGCTGGACTTCGCGCTGCGCAATGACCCCGATCTTCTGAACGATGTCGGTCTTGTTGTTCTCGATGAAGGTCACATGATCGGCCTCACGGAGCGGGAGGTTCGCTATGAGGTTCAAATACAGCGCCTCCTTCGTCGTAGCGATGCAGCGGGCAGAAGAATAGTTTGCTTGTCTGCCATTCTTCCCGATGGAAAACAACTCGATGATTTCACGGCTTGGTTGACGGCCGACCAGCCTAGCGGATTGGTAAAGAAAGACTGGCGGCCCACGCGACTTCGTTATGGTGAAGTCACGTGGAAAGGTAACCACGCGCGTCTGGACATCTCAATTGGTGAGGAGCAACCTTGGATCGAAACATTTATTACATCGAGTTTACCAAAAGGTAGAAAAACTAGGCTTTATCCGTGCGATCAACGCGAATTATGTATCGCGACCGCTTGGGCACTATTGGCTGACGAACACTCAGTGCTGATCTTTTGTCCCCTGCGTAAATCGGTTGAGCCCTTTGCCGAAAGAATCGTCGACCTTGCGAAGCGAGGCACGCTTTCGTCAGTTCTCGAGCACGATCCCTCTGTACTCGACAACGCCCTGGCAATCGGCGCTGAATGGCTGGGCAAGAATAGCCCCATCCTGAAGTGCCTTCGCCTCGGCGTGGCGATCCATCACGGCGCATTGCCAACTCCGTTTCGCAAAGAGGTCGAACGTCTACTTCGGGACGGAGTGCTCAAAGTGACTGTGTCCTCGCCGACACTCGCGCAGGGCCTCAACCTTTCCGCCACGACACTCATTTTCCACGGCCTTGTGCGAAACCGCGAGGACATCGATATCGCGGAATTTCGAAATGTCGTGGGCCGCGCAGGACGTGCGTATGTCGATGTTGAGGGATTAGCACTCTGCCCAATGTTTGACGAAATCCCGAAGCGTCGCGCTTCGTGGCGCCGGATGATCGCGAACGCGAAGGGCAAGGAGATGGAAAGCGGGTTGCTTCGCTTAGTCGGGACCTTGCTTCAACGTATGGCGCAAAAGCATAAACTTGCAGATATTGATACAATGGTCGCATATCTCGCCGGCAATGCAGCCTGGAATTTTCCTGTACTGCCGGGAGAATCGCTCGCTGAGCGAGAGTTGGAGCGTAACCGGTGGGCCGGATTTTTGACTACACTTGATACGGCAATCCTAAGCATGCTCGGTGAGCGTGATGTTGCCGATGAGGACATTGAAACAACGCTTGACGAGGTGTTGGCGTCTTCGCTCTGGTCGCGCAGACTCTTGCGCCGGAATGACATCGTTCGGCAAAAGTTGAAGGCAGGCCTGACAGCGCGTGCGCGCTATATCTGGAGCAGGACGTCAACACTGCAGCGTCGCGGCTATTTTCTCGCAGGTGTGGGGCTTGGGACGGGAGAGGCTCTCGATGCCGACGCGGCCGAACTCAATCAGCTCCTCGCCACAGCGAACGGTGCAATCTTGTCCAACGACAATGATCTGGCCATTGAAACGATTACAGCCTTCGCCGAGAAAGCGTTTGCGATCTCACCGTTTGCACCTGACAACCTTCCGGCAGGCTGGCGCGCTATCCTGAGCGCATGGCTCGGAGGGGAAGCCATCGCAAGCATGACGATAAATCAGGAGGACGAGGTCCTTCAGTTCGTCGAACAGTCGCTCGTCTATCGCCTTCCGTGGGCAATGGAGGCTGTCAGGGTGCGCGCTATCGCAAATGGCGATACCCTTGAAAACGGCGTTACGATGGATGACCTCGAGCTTGGCGTCGCCGTTGCCGCTGTAGAGAGTGGCACGCTCAACCGTTCTGCCGCGATCCTGATGCACGCCGGCTTCAGTTCCCGCATGGCCGCGATACAGGTAGTGGCCGATACTGAGGCCGATTTCACCAGCATGAACGAACTCCGGCAATGGCTGCGGAGTGATGACGTGAGAGAGGGGACGCTAGATCCGGACTGGCCCACCCCCCATACTCATGGTCTTTGGCTGCAATTTATCGAAAGCCTTGCGCCGGCACGGCGCCGTAAATGGCGGAAGCAAGAGCAAGTCTTTGCAGTCGCGTGGGACGATATCTGGGTCGAAACGGGCACACCAGTACGACTTCGGGACGACAACGGTAAAACCCTCGTTCTCGATGCCGACTTTACACGCCTAGGGGTCCTGAGAGTGCCGCTGAACCCCATGCGGTGCGGCTTGGTTCAGGCGGTCGTTGCCGACAATGAAGATTTCATTGATGTGACCTACCTCGGACCTAACGATCTCGAAGCTGCGTAGGGCCTTAAAATTGATTCACCGCACGTGGCACGCGCTACCAAGTAACATCAAGCTCGTCGTCATATCTCGTGCTTTGCATAAAGCCAGTCACTACAGCTGACGGAAGTATCTTTGTCACCCGACGTTTCTTGACTTCATATCCTGGATAGGAATCATCTATAACTTGTTGCACAAAATTTCGCACGGGCTCTTTCATGCACTCTAAAATCTCTAAAAGAAAATCGTGTGTCGCTTCGTAGTCCGCGATAACGGACTTAGGATCATTAACAAATTCCAGATGCTCGAAAAATCTTTCGATATTGTGTCCAGGTGTATTGAATAACGGTCGTCTGCTGTCAAAATAAACAATCTCAATTTTATCTTTCACAGGATTTACATTTCCATGAAGAGCATAGTTCCTTTTGTCGATCATCCGCATGAATTTGGCGTATGATTCGGTTGAAGGATCAACCGCGCGCGCAAACCCATCACAATTTTCGCTTAGCAATCGAAGCCTGTCTGGAATCCTTGCCCGCACAAATGCTTGGTATCTATCTTCATCATCTCTTATGTCGTCTTTGCACAGTATCAGTATTATCATATTCAAAAATGCTTCTGCCATGATGGGCGTAATCAATCTCAATTTGAGGCTATGTCCGTACAAGCTCGTCGCTCTTTCTGATATTCGTTTCATTGTTTCCTTAAATAATTCAATATTGTCTTCGTAATTTTTTGATCCTGTTGGCATTCTTTCTTGCCGACCGGCATCAACAATTTCTGCATGCATGTCCGCGCACAAATTCGCCAAGGTGACGTACTTATTTTGAAATACGATGTACTTTTCTAGGGAGTGAAGCACCTGCGACTTTTCGCGACCCACCCGAGCATAATCATTTTTAATTGCGAGAATGAGGGATTTCCATTCGAGGCTGCTGAGCTGGCTTCCCACTCCAATATGGATTTCACGCGAAGTACCCGCGAAATATATGTCTTTATCGCCGGATTTGATATTAAAATCCCAATGTATCCAGTTGTCGCTGTCATCACGCCGCAGAAAATTCTGGAAACCGTTTGGCCTTCCGAAGCGCGCAACTAAGTAACAATAAACGTCGACGGGTCGCAATTGGGTTCGAACAACCAGAAAATCACGAGATCTTTTTTCAGTGCGTTCGCTTTGCTTGAGCCATTGGATGACTTCTGCCTTCGAAGAGGCTCTCCATTTAATAAGATCAAATATCTCGGACATTCGCTGTTGATACACTGTTTTGTAGTTTGGAAAAAGCGCGGAAGACAAGGATGCGCCGGCGGGGTCCCGGGGAGGCGAGCACAGCGGAATCGCGTTCGCCTAGGCGGATGCAACTGCCCCTCAAAAGAGGGACAGCTGTGCGGATGACCGTTGATGCTCTTGCCATACCGCGCTGCGGGCTTCGTGATCGAGCCAGTTGGTAACGAAGGCTACTGCGCCCCCGTACCCTGCCAGATCCTCGCCGTGCAGGAAGTGCGAACGATAGCCGGTCTCGGTGATCGGGAGCGGGGCTCTCGCCGGCGTAACGGTCTGAACCTCGATATGATCGAAGCCGGTGCCCGACCAGTTGGCGACATGGCGGATGGTGACCGCCATGCCTTGCCACTGGATTGTGTGATCCGGGACATTCATCGCTAGGCCGCTTCCTGCGCAGCCGGTGCGCTGAACGCGTTGAGATAGTCCGCGGCTCGTTGTGCATGCCCTGCCGCAGTGAAGATCGCGCGCTTGTCGCCTCGGAGCACGGTGAGCCAGTTGGCGATATAGGCCGCGTGATCTTCGCGAACCTCGGGCGTCAGCTCCAGATCCGCGCAGAGGAAGGCGGAACCCAGCTCGGCGACCAGCTCCTCGGCTGCGTATCCTTCATCGCCCCAACGCTTGCGCCCGAAATCCCGATCCAGTCGCGTCTTGTGTCGCGTCCAGTGCGTGAGCTCGTGTGCGAGGGTCGCGTAATAGCTTTCGGGCGCGTCGAACGTTTCGAACAGCGGCATCTGCACGCGGTCATCGACAACATGGTAATAGGCCTTGCCGCCGCCATGCCGGATGTCTGCCCCCGTTAACCGGATGAAGGCCTCGACGCGCTCGATGCGTTGCACCGGCTCCAGTGCCTTTTCCGGTAGCTGCGTGAAGCGTTCCGGCAAACCTTCCACTTGCTCGGTATTGAACACGGCATAGGATTTGAGGAAGGGGATATTGCGCTCGGATTCCTCGCCGGTCTTCTCGTCGGTCTCGGTGCGGCTCAGTGTGTTGGCATAAACCACTTGGGCTGCGCGCTCGCCTTTCCGGACATGCCCGCCAAGCTCCTGTGCCTGCTTGAACGTCAACCAGTGGGCGGAGCTAAAGCCCTGCTCGATCGATTGCGACCACAGCATCAGAATGTTGATGCCGCGATAGGGAATGCCGTTGGCGCGTAAGGGAAGTGAGATAAGTCCCGTCCCATTCTCGGTGCTCCATGGTTTCATCCACGGGCGCACGCCTTTTTCAAGGTCGGCGATGATACGGTCGGTAATGGTCTGATAAATGTCCTTTTTCATTTTGGTTGCCTTTCGCTTGGGTTGCTAGCGAAAGCTCTGTTCTTGTTTGAGCCTTGCGCATGAAACCTTGGCAAGCGCCGAGCGTCCTGACTTAGGGCGCCGACAGGCGCCAGGACGTCTCGATCGAAAGGCAGCGGCTCCAAGACCGAACCCCTTGGGGCGCGTCTTCGCGGTCAGGGCAACACGGGAGGGCAGACCAGCGCCAGCTGTCTGCCCGAATGGAGCGGGCAGACCGGACTTCGGTCATTGGAAAACGCCGATGGTGTCGATGTAAGCTTGAACGAGGGTTTCCTGCGCGCGGCCCGCGCGCTTTTTGAAGACCCTGCGGCTTCAGACGCCCAAGAGAGCTTTCACGTCAGCGATCGTCACCCGCATGGGCCGAAACCGTTACGGGTTCGGTGAATAGAGCGCGGTCCGCAAAAATTGCGGAGACGGCTCGGCGCTTCAAGGAAAAGCCGCATCACCTTCGCGCGTCTGTTGCAAGGGGGGCGTGGTTCTCAGGCATTCCGATGGAAGCCACCAATCACGAATTGTCTAGGAATTTAATCCCTTTTCATGTATAAGGGGTTATGCCCTCCTATTTCAGCCGCACCTACCGCCATATGGCGTTTACACCCAATAAGGACGAATTCGTGCGCCGTGCGGTGCTCGCTTACGCGGAAAAGACGTTGGCTGCTTACCTTCAGGGGCAGGAGCGTGCGTACGCGGTCCGTGATGTCATTATGGAATTGAAGGAAAATTTCCACAGCGGCGCCGCATACGCAGAGATGCTGATCGAAAAGGCGCTCGCCAGCGAGAATGAGGATGCGCGCGCTGCTTTAATTACCGAAGCGCTCCAATCCATCGGGAAGCAGGCCCGGTCGGATAGGATAGGCGCCCCCGGAGTGGACTGACGGCGCCAAGCGGAAGTCTTCAGCCGGACGCGAACGTCGCCGTCCGCTCCCCCGTTTGATTTGCGCAATCAACCTGTAACATCAGCCACCCCTGATGCTGGATTGTCGCCAGGATCGCAGACGCCGATTGGCTGTGGGAGAGGCCGTTGCAGAACGTCATTGATCTTATCAACCTCAAGCGCGAGCACATCAAACGGCTTGCAAACCAAAACGGGGCAGCCGGCGAAACTGCGATGCTGACGGTCCATCGGCACTATGTGCCGCGTCCGAAGGGGATGGGTCTGCGCAATCTAATGACCGCGCTGCAAGAAGTCGGTATCGTCATTAGGAAAGCTAGCTTCGACGCCATAGCCTTACCCGAGGGTTGCGAAGTAGATTTTTCCGACATCGATAGCATTAGAAAATATCTATCCAGCATGCTGTTCATCGAGATTAAGACATCGAATCAAAGCCGTGTCCAACCTAACTTCGGAGGTTTCTTTTTTGCCTTCACAGAAGGAGAAATCTTGGCGTCAGAAGCGTTGGGGAGCCAGCATCAGGTATTGCTTCACAACGCGATTTCTAACGAAAAGCTGTGGACCACTGTGCCCGAAATTATAGCTCGGGCGCGGTCAACCAATTGGCAGGTGTCGATTCAACTCTAGCTCGTTTGTTCGTGATCTTATTAGGGCAGCGCATGCCCTCCTGACCTAGTTGGACTGCGCCGCCGCGTTCAAGGAATCATCAGCCTGGGCGGGCGGTAACCGGGAAGCACAACCCCGTGCCATGGCGTATCGCGCCATCATTGTTTCTCGAACAACCCCGCGGCAGTGCCGCTACGATCGTATGCCGAAAGCCTTTTCGTTGCGGCGCAGCAGGCGAATCCACGACAGTGACGGCCGGAGCGTTTAGCAATGACGGGGGCGATGAGCGAAAGTGTGCGGCGACGCGTAGATTCCGGCGGCAGAATGCTGATCGGATATGCGCGGGTATCAACGAAAAGGCAGAGGCTCGACCTCCAGCGGAAGGCGCTGGAGGCGGTTGGATGCGACCTCGTGATTTCGGAGCGGCTGTCCGGCGTTAGCCTAGGGCGGGGACTTCTTGCCGCGATCGGTAGTTGCCGGCGCGGAGACAGGATGGTGGTGTGGAAGCTCGACCGGCTCGGCCGTAACATGCGTGAGTTGCTTGCCGTCCTTGACGTGCTGAGATCGCGCGGCATCGGGCTTCGAGTGCTGACCGGGGCAGCTTCATCGATTGACATCGGCCAGGCGGACGGTCCGTCGCTCTACGCAGCCTATGCCGCTTTTGCCGAACTCGAACTTACGATGAACCGTGAGCGCACGCTGGCCGGGATTGAAGCGCACAGAACAAGCGTGATCCCTAAACGGGGGCATACCCGCAGTCTTCAGCGGAAGTTTGCCGCGGTCGCCAATCGCAAGTCAGTCCGCAGGACTTCCAGCGGGAAAGCGGCAAGCTGCCGGTGAGCGTTGCACATCAGTTGGGTTGCCTCAGAAGGGGAAGCGGGAGCCCATTGCCGTAGCTTCCCCCAGATCAAGGCTGGAAGGTGGCCGGTGTCATAGAGGCCCGGTTTGGATCAGTGGTCGGTGGTGCAGTGTGAGGCGCAGCGTTGGCGGCGAGATCGCGTTGCTGATCGGGCTTTTGTTCGCCGGTGAGTTTGCGCACGCGCTCGGGCATGGCATTGCCCAGCTCCTTGTCGAGCGCTGACAATTCATCCTCGGTAAGCTTCGGATCTTTCGTGCGCTCGCGTGCCCGGTCGAGTTTCTCCTGATAGTCGCCGAGGTCTTTGCGCTCTTGCACGAGCCGCTTTTCCTCGTCGCGCGCCGCCGAGAAAACCTCCCAACGGGGCTTTGCATTATCGATCGCGTCGGGCGTGATCTCGTCGGCTTTGAGCTCCACCCCGGATTCGTCGAAGACGCGGGTGCCGTCTTCCGTCTTGAACGCCCGGCGCCCATCCGGCAGCACATGTGCCTTCAGCAGCATGCCGTCGATCTTCTCACGGACATCGAGGATGTCGCGCTCATTGTCCATGAGGGCCTGCACTGTCGCGGTATCGTAGCGATCAAGCTTGACCGTGAATTCGGCGATCTTTTGGGGCGGCGCGAGCGCACCTTGAAGCGCCATGACGAATTCGGTGTCGCGGCGGCGTTCGGTTTCGCGCGCCGTCTTGTCCTGCTCGGCACGAACGCGGGTGTTCATTTCCAGGAGGAGGCGCTGGCGCAAATCCGCGCTGATCTCGGCTCTGCGAGCAAACTCCAACCGGGCGGATTTTTGTACCAATGTTTCCATCAGGCCCCGCATTTCGTAGCGGCGAGGGCGCCGACGACCGCGCCGGGCATCGCGTCCGGGTATTTTTCGAAGGCCGCGTAGATCTTCTGAATGGTGGCCTTGTCCTCGAAAAACCACTCATAGATGCAGGCGCGCCCCTTGGGGTCCTTGCTATCCTTCACAAACCGACTGTGCGCTAGGCCTTCGACAATGCCCGCGACATAGGTATAGCGATCACCGCCCTGCATCTTCTGCATGATCACGCCCGACGTCATGGTTTGCGCGGAGGCATCATTAGCAGCAACACTCGCGCAAGCCATGATCGACGCTCCAAATGTAGAGCGTTTAATTGCTGCGAAAAGCCTCAGAATCGACCGTTTATGTTGATATTTCCATAAGATATAGTTTTGTGCTAAGATTTATTTAAAGTTATTACTTTACGATTTGGAAAATAACCCGAGAAGGCGATGCGAGATGAGCGCACACAAACGGTCATTTATGTGTGCTGCGCATATCGAGTTAAGTGGCTGAATTGTATGAAGAAATACGGATATATTCGAGTCTCGACGGCGGACCAGTCTCATGACAGGCAGGTGGATGGCCTTCTGCCGCTCTGCGACGAACTCCATATCGAAACAGGGTCGGCCGTCGGGCGTAAAAGGCCAGTTTATCAGGCGCTCATCCGGCGGTTAAAGCCGGGAGATGCGTTTGTCGTTTTAAGCATCGATCGAGCGTTTCGGTCGACGCTCGATGCGATTGTAGAGGCCGAGAAATTTCGGAAGCGGGGGGTGTCGTTCGAGATCGTCAATCTCAAGATCGATACGGCTACTCCCGAGGGGATGTATGTCTATCAGATCCAGGCTGCGGGTTTCGAATTCGAGCGGGCTTTTCTTATCAAGCGAACGCGTGAAGGGCTGGCTGCGGCCCGTAAGCGTGGGGTTCGGCTTGGGCGCCCTCCCAAACTGACATTGGATCAGTTGGCAGACGCCAAGAAGCGGCTCAGTGTTCCATCAGTGACCGTGAAAAGCGTAGCGGCCGATCTTGGTATGAGGCCATGGAGCTTAACGCGGGCGCTACGGCGATTAAACTAACTTAGAATCATCCCTCGCGCGCCCGAAAAGCCACCCGCAAATTTGGTAAAAGCGAGCATACAGCAATAGAGAGCACGTTGGCTGAGGCCGCGAACCATACTCCTTGCCGACCAATCCTAACCCAATTTTTTCACTGCAGGCTCGTTCATTAGGAACTCAACCTCAGAATTTAATAACTTATCTTGAAACCATCCTGGTTTTCCGGATTTCAAGGCAACATCGAATGCTGTATCTCCCTGGGTATTTCGTATAGATGGATCGATCCCAGGAAAACTAAGAAGTCTATCAACGGCCCTATCCGAACCAGCCGCCGCCGCATAATGGAGAGCCGTGTTATTTAGCTCGTCAGTTCCATTTGGGTCCGCGCTATTCGACAATACCGCCCGCTCTATATCAGCAGAACTGTTAAGAATTGCTGCTTTAAATAGAGGGGATATCGAAAGTTTGCGCACGGAAACCGGCAAAGAATTAGCTTCTTCGAGCAATAATATATGCGTTAAACTTAAGAAATCATTCATATACTCTTCAAGCGCTCCACTGGAATGCGAACGCCTCCTTCGTTGGGCTCCGTCAGCCGGAGCCTTTGCTGCCACCTTGGCGTTATCAATCCGCTGTCTAGCACTCTCTTCCGTTGGCTTCTTAACCATTTGAAGTGCCCTTTACCCGGGCAATTACCGCGCTGATCGGACTATGCTTTAGCGTACTCTTCTCCGAGGCACTCAAAATGGTAAAAGTCCCCGATAGATCATAATTATCGATAGAGTAACCATTTACACGAAGATCAAACATATATCGAGAAAACTTTCCAGAATCAACTAAATTTCCAATTAATACACCCGGCTTGTAACAAAGACAAAATCCAGACCGAGGAGAGCTTATACGCTCCGCGTTTCGTGAACCTTCCATTTCTGTTAGCTTAAAGCATTCATTGCTATATTTTTCAAATGCCCAATACGACACAAAATCACTCGACTTAGATCTCGAGTCACCGAACTTAATTTTTGCTGTAAATATATCTCCAAATATATTTGACGTATTTGCGCCAATAAAATCTTGATACGCTTGAATAAATCTTTCGCCATGTCTATCGATTTCAAAATCCGACGGCTTCGCGAATTTCGCATCTATCATGAATTGCTTGAGTAGCCGGACCGTCGTCGAGGACGTCGCGACCTTTTCGCCTTTCAAGAATGACCTAATTGGCGTTTGGGACGGGGCAACGTCCTTTCCAAACCAAAGCTCCATGGCAGTCGATAGCTGCTCCTCGGTGTAGCGCGTGTTTGGGGCAGGCTCGTGAGCTCGCATGTAGCGCACGAGCATCCTTCGAATGAGCCGGCGTTCCTCCTCATGGACTGGGAAGCTGAAGTCCGGCGGTAGCCGTGAGGCCAAGTCAATAGGCATCGAAAAATGATCACCGAAGCAAAAATCGGAAAAAATCGGACTTTATGATCATACTGTCTTCCATAGATGCCTTCCGCATTTTGCGTCCTGATTTCTGAACTGTTTTTGCTCTCCCACCACGCACAGCAACGCTGTTCCTTAGCGACGCAGCGTGCCGTGGCCATCTTAGGGAGGGCTGTCACTCGTGACAAATTTGCGTACTCGCGGGAATCTAAAAATTTTTGAAATGGCAATCCGCGCGACCGACGCGCCCGATCGCGACGATGTCGAGCGCGAGTTTACCGACCGGTATCAGCGTGCAGTCGCCACTTCAGGCCATGACTACGCGGAAGCGCTGGCCCGAGCTGAGGTGCTCAAAATTTTGCTCAGCGCTGACGTCAGCTTCGACGGAGCCGCCTACCTCAAATCGCACCTGCGCTGATCGCGGGACGGGCTCGGTCGCAAGCGATCGAGCCCCGCCGCTGCCTGCTTCTCAACGATCGTGGAGATCTGTGATCATGCGTGACGAGCCTAAGCCTAGAAAGCGCAGGGAGCCGTTCGATCGCGAACCTTCCACGCACCAGCACGCTCCAGCGCGCGTAGGCACTGGCGCGATAGGTCGACGCTCGCTTATCGCGATCATGTTCTACTTTCTCACCGCGATCGGAAAACTGACGCGGCGCTCTGACCAACCTCGCCCCACGCGGCGGGGTGACCTCCTGTCACGCCTTCATCTGCGAGAAGTGATCACGACGATCCTCTCGCTGATCCCCGCCAGCGCCACAGTTCTCCTAACGTACAGCGGCGTGTCGGACGGGCTGGCAGAGGCCGGCGCCACACTCAGGACCAAGACTGAAGCAGCGCTCTTTTCTTTCGGTATCGGCACGCTCTGCTTTCTTGCGAACTTTACGCTGTTCGGGCTGGTCGACCGCTTGCGCGGTCGGTTCCTCATGAAGGCAATGGCCGGCGGCATTGCCTTGCTCGTTGCAATCTCGGCAATCGATGCTCCTTTCAACATGCGCGGCCTCGCCGGCGGCACGGCGGTGCGCATGTCGATCGAGGGCACGGCTACCTTCTGCGAGGATCAGGCGCGCGTCGTATTCGCGCGCGTCGGTATCGCCCGGCAACTGCTCACGGGCCTTCGGGCCAACGCGAAGCTCTTTGCCGACCAGCAGGCACATGAGTTCAAAACCGGCGCGATGTCGGGTGCACGCGGTCCCGGCAAGGTCGAAGCCGCATTTGGCCGCATCGCCTCGTTGCTCGGCAGCCTCGCGGACGACATCGAAAACGATGCTGGCAAGGCCGAGGCATTACAGGAGGCGATCGCGGAAGCGATCCGCGAGATCAAGCGCCAGGTCTATGTGCAGGGCGCGCTGCGCGGCCGTATCGAGCTTGCGTCCATTGCAGCGGACAAGGTCGACACGCAGCTCGGAAAGCTGGCCCGGCAGGACCTCACTGTCTCGATCCGGGCCACACTGAAGAGCATCGAAGGCCTGCTCTCGGATGTGCCGCAGGCTGCGGCACGGACTCCGCTGGAGCGTCGCCAACACGAGGCGATCGCGCAGATCGCCGCGATGACGAAGCCAATCGCTGCCGCGCTGCACGAGGCTTTGGATAGTCTTCAGCCGCCCGCGATGGCGGCGGTGAAGGCGGTACGCCCGCAAAACGCTTCCGAAGCGATCCGGACGTATTGGCGCGAGCTTTTGCCCGAATGGACCGCGGCCATCCTGGTCACGCTCGCCGGGCCGCTGTGCCTCCTGCTGATGCAAATCGCGGCGCGCCGCGAAGCTGAATCCCTGGGCGACAACGACGATGGAGAGGACAAATGATCGGCCGCATCATTCTTATTGTGGGCGTCTGCATCGTGTCGCTGGTGGCCGCATCCGCAGCAATAGGCGTCATGCTGGCCGACGTCGCAGGCGAGCAGGTGCAGAAAATCTGGGCGATTGCGACCAAGCCTCGCGAGAAGTCGCGGATTGAGGATCGCTTGGCCGGTACCAAGGACCTGACGTTCTTCAAGACGGTCAAGGTCGAAGGCCGCCCGTTCTCGATCACGATGGGCGTCTCGTTCGCAACACCCGAAGACCTGGCGGCAGGCAAGCAGAAGTCGGCCTGGTGCTATACGACGCTCCGCCCTTCGGACGGCGGCGTTCCGCGTCAGATCGAACTCGCGACGCAGGATGGCCGCAAGCCGCCGACATACAACGATCTCTCTAACTTTTCTGCCACTGAGCTGGCCGTGCTCGGCGAGACGCCGGAGTCGCTTTCCGAGATCGCCCGGAAGCACTGCGTGTTCGGGAAGGAGCCGGCGCGGTCCGGAACCGTAGCCCGCCGCTTCACGACGATCATCCTGAAGGGCCTGCCTGCGGACGGGGACGCGACATGAGCGCCATCTCGCGCCTTCGCCGCGGCTACCGGGTGAAGGTGCGTATCCCCCGCCCGCATGTAAACCGCGCAATGAGCGTGGCTTGCGGCATGGTCACACTCTCCTGGGCGAGTTGGCCTGGCCTCGATGGCGACGGACTTCAGCTCGGCTTCTCTGCCCTGAATGCGGTGCTGTCTGCCGCCTTGATCGCCCGGACAGTCAAGGCGCTGCGGCGGGATTATCGCCAGCGCCTGGCGGTCGCGATCAGTGAAATGCCGAGCGAGGATTACGGCTCGGCTCGTCAGTCGACGAAGGAAGAGCGCGCCGCAAGGGGCATGAATACCCACGAGCACGGTGAGCTTCTCGGACTCGACGATAACGGCAATGCTGTCTGGCGCCCGCTCAACGCGTTCATGATGCTGGTCACTATCCCGCCCGGCGGCGGCAAGACGATCTATTTCGTCATCATGTCGATCCTGCACCGGGCAATGCTCGGGCACAGTGTGGTTGTTCCGGACGTAAAGGCCGACCTGGCTCCGATGCTGGCCAGATGGCTGCGCAAGCTCGGCTTCGAGGTCTGGTGCATCAACCCGGCCAGCCTCCACAGTGACCGGGTAGGCAGTATTGAGGTTGGCTTGTACCAGCCAATCATCGACGCTGTTTATGCCGAGAAGGATCAGCGCCAGTTGGCACTGAAGCTGGCCGCCGACTATGCGGCACTCCATCACCCGATGACGAACGAGGAGAAGAACCCTTACTTCGCATACGGGTCGAAACGCGTCATCGTCGTCGCGATCCTGATCAGTTGCTATCTCGATCCTGCGGATTGCACGCCAACGGCAGTGTACCGAATCCTTGCCGATCCCGCGCTGCTGCTGAGGCTCTGCCGCAAGATCCAGAAATATCAGAACCTCAAAGGCGATGACCTGGTTCTTGATGATCTGAAGAGGGAGGCCCGCAACCTCCTCCATCGCGCGGCAAAGAACGAAGAGAACTTCGCGTCCTTCCTTGAAGGTGCAAGCCAGAAATTCCTGTCCTTCGCCCCGTCGGGGATGCTCGGCGATTATGGCGCGGGAGCGATCCATTCACTGAGCAGCATCCGCGATCGCCAGATCATCATCTTCATCATGACGCCGCTCAGCGCCATGCGCGAATTCGCCGACACGATCTCGCTGATCAATCACGGAATTGTCTCGGCCGTAAAAGCCAAGCCGGACGGTCATCCGCTTCATATCGTCGGCGAAGAGGCCCTGAATTATCGCTTCGCCGACCTCGTTTCAGATCTCGAAACGCTACGCCAGTTCCGCGTAACCGTGGACCTTTATATCCAGTCACAGGCCGGCCTGGAGCGCCACTACGGCAAGACCGCAGCGGCTGCGATCAATGCTTATGCCGACATCCGCATTTATGCCGCGCTGAACGACCTGTCCGAGGCGAAGCACGTAGCTGCAATGCTGTCGAACGCGACGATCCAGCGGCAGGACATTTCCTATCAGGACACCGTGAAGGATGTCGGCATCGCCAGCCGCGAGATCGCTCGGCCGCTCATGACGCCTGATGAAGTCCTCTCGATGGAGAAGCCCCATGCCTGGGCTTTCGTGAACGGGATGCATCCGGTGCGCCTGACGATGCTGTCCTACGCGCAAGTCGCCCCCTGGAATCAGTGGGTCGATCCGAGCCCGATCACCGGCTCGCGTCTCCACGCAAAGACCGTTCTCACCGTCAACTACCCTCAGCAGGAGAAGAGCGATGTCGCGTGACGAGAGCAAGCCGTCTGTCGCCTGGGTTCGCCGGAGCAACCTGCTCTGGGTGCCTGTCGTCGGCTTGGCCTGGGGCGCTACGGTTCTCTGGGGTACGCCGCATCTGCGTGTGAATTATACTTGGAACGGCCGCGCTGCCGCGCCCTTTTATCAGGCTTGCGAGTACTGGGGCGTCAGCTCGTTCCACGTTCGCCCTGTCGACGGGAAGTGCCCGCTCGTCGTCCTCGCGCACCTGGCGTCGGAGCGCTGAGCCATGAGCAGGGACGACAAGAGCCCGCCGCGCTCAATCACCAAGGCGTTCGATCTGACGACACCGGCTGCATATTTGAAGGCCGCGCGGAATCCGGCGGCGTTCCAGATCCTCAGCGGGATCGAAAAACGAAGCGAGCAAGCCCGTCAGCGCGCGATCGACCACTACAAGCGCTTCGAGGATCGCTGGACTGCAAAGGAGGCGATGCGGCTTTTTCTACAACATACCAGCCAGAGCGCAGCTCATCCTGCTCCGCCCGGCGTGCGCCGCGGTGTCACCGTTGAATCGATGATGAGAAACGCGTCGCGCAACGTGCAAGCCCGCACGAATGCGCGCCTGGCAAAAATCAACGCCATTCAGACCCGCATGAGCAACGCCGTCAGCAGGAACACGGAAGAGGTCTCGCTTCATCGCGCCTTTAATCACGCGGCTCCCGAGAAGGTGCAGCGTCAGCGATTCCGGAGGACGCAATGATCGACTGGATCGATAAGCTTCCCGATTCCTTGACAGGCGCGGTCGTTGCCGCTGGCCTCTGGTTCGGTGCGAACTATGCCATTTTGGCAGAACGCGCGATGGCCAAAGACCACGCGGTTGCAGCCCCCTCATGTATCGACGCACTTCAGCGCCACGAACGCGGCCTGCAGTTGGCGCCAATCGGTCTCGGCGCGGTGCTCGGGATGCCAGGTCTCGACCAGATCGAACGGGAGGTGCTGAAGCTTGCGAAGCCGCGCTTTCTGTCTGACGGGGAAAAGCGCGATCTCTGCGTCTGCGCAATGAAGGCCGCGGGTCGCGGCCTGCGCTTTGAATACGCGGTACACACGGCCTCGTTTCGCATTATCGAGCCGGGCGCGCTTGCTGGTCTTGGCACAGGAACGATCGGCGTTGTGATGTCGGGCGCCTGCGGTGCGATCCCCTCGCTCAGGAAGCTGGGGTGAGCGATGGGCAAGCCGCTTTACGATGATGGCGTCTATACGGTGACCGCTGCACTCGTTTCGACACCGCACCGCTTTTATCCGCTCGCCCATACGACGGCGAGCATCCGGCGCGATCCGCTCTGGGCGGCCGTAGCGGCCGCTTTCCTCGCCGGCTCTTGCCTGGCGGTTTATGGCGACCTCCTTCATCTTCATGAGCAAATCGCTCTGGTGGTCGTCAGCGCGGCTTTCCTGCTGCTCGGCCGGGAGATTGCGATCCTGCGGATTGCGGCAATAGGGCATGCAGGCGCGATGATTTTCGGTCGCCGCCGCCGCATTCAAGCGGTCTACCAGGCAATTCGCGAAGCGCGTGACGCAGATCGCGGATTTAATTTCGATATTGCGGAAGGTTGAAGCAAATCATGGCCTGATATTGTCTATCATAAAACTATAGGAATACCATCCTATTCTTGTTCCTATTTCGTTCTATTTATGTTACACTGCACAAAATCATGACGAAACCGCAAAAAAAGGAAAGAAAACGTTGACCGACAGCGAAAACAGGGACGACACTACAGGAGAACAGGTGCGCAAATTCCCGGCGCATCCGGACCTTCGTCTTGAGCGCTTGGTCCGTTTTCTGGCTCGGCGTGCGGCTGAACGGGACTTTGCACAGATGGTCGAGAAGTCGCGCCGGGCGCCGCCACCGGATGGCGACAAGGGAAGGATTCGATGACCCGGACTGCAATCTACGCACGCTTCTCCAGTGAGAACCAGAAGGACGCCTCAATCGAGGATCAGGTCCGCCTCTTGCGCGAGAAAATAACGAAAGAGGGCTGGCACGAGACCCAATGCTACGCAGATCATGCGATCTCAGGATCGTCGATGCTTCTGCGTCCGGGCATTCAGGCGCTGATGCACGATGCGCTGGTAGGCAGTGTCGATATTGTGCTGGCAGAATCGCTAGACCGCCTTTCGCGCGATCAGGAAGACATCGCCGCGATCTATAAGCGGCTTCAGTTCGCAGGCGTGAAAATCATCACGCTCTCGGAAGGCGAGATCGGCACGCTCCATATCGGTCTCAAGGGCACGATGAACGCGCTCTTCCTCAAAGACCTGGCCGAGAAGGTGAAGAGGGGACAACGCGGCCGTATCGAGCACGGCAAAAATGGTGGTGGGAATTGCTACGGCTACGATGTCGTCCGCCAGTTCGACCATCGCGGCGAACTTGTCAGGGGTGATCGCACGATCAATGCCGAGCAGGCGGCGATCGTTGTGCGCATCTTCAATGAGTATCAGCGCGGCATGTCTCCGCGAGCGATTGCAGCGCGCCTCAATGCCGAAGGCGTCCCCGGTCCAACCGCGACGGGTTGGAGCCCCAGCACGATTAACGGCAACTGGCGCCGCGGTACGGGCATCCTGAACAATGAGCTATATATCGGACAGCTGATCTGGAACCGGGTGTCCTATCCGAAATCACCGAGTACCGGTCGCAAGGTCTCGCGTCTCAATCCGGAAGAGAGCTGGATACGAACTGAAGTCCCCGAAATGCGGCTGATCGATCAGCCACTCTGGGACAACGTCAAACAACTTCAAAAAGGGCGACGATTGGAGTCCAGCGAGTTCTGGCAACATCAAAGACCTAAATATTTATTCTCATACCTCCTCAAGTGCGGCTGCTGCGGCGGCGGCATGTGCAAGATGTCGTCGGCTCGCTACGGATGCAGCACCGCCCGCAACAAGGGCGAGGCTCTTTGCGACAATCGCCGCACCATAAAGCAGGAGGAACTGGAACACACCGTTTTGACGGTCCTCCAGGAAAGCCTGATGGACCCTGGTCTCGTTGAGAAATTCTGCGAGGAGTACACGGCGCACATCAACAAGCTCCGGATGGAGCAGAACGCGTCGATCCACGCTTATCACGCCGAACTCGCAAAGCTGCGCAGGCGGGATAAGCAGATGGTCCGCGCGATCATGGAAGGGTTCGCGTCTCCGCAGCTAAAGGAGGAGATGGACCGGCTGGTCGCACGGCAGAACGAGCTCGTTCGGTTGATCTCCGAGACAGACGAGGCGCCAGTCCTTTTCCACCCGAACATGGCACAGCGCTATCGGGAGGAGGTCGTCGCGCTGGTGCGTTCCCTCAACGAAGACGATCACCGCAACGAGGCAGCTGACCTGATCCGTTCGTTAATCGACCGGATCGAGCTGACGCCTGATTCGCAGTCGGATGGATTGCTGATCGATGTGTACGGCGATCTCGCCGGAATCCTGAATGTGTCGATAGACCGCAAACAGGATCAGGAGCTCGATCTGAAGCAGATCCGGCTTGTCGCCGGATTGCCGGACACCGTGAAATCGGAAAGTTCGGGAAGGAAGGCCGCCTCTGCGCGTCACAGCGCGTTGCGGGCTTCAAATGGTGCGATCGGCAAGGTGGTGGCGGTTGCGAACCACCACCTTGCCTCGCGTAAGTTCAACGCGCATGGCAAGGTGGTGGAGCTGAGGGGATTCGAACCCCTGACCTCTGCAGTGCGATTGCAGCGCTCTCCCAACTGAGCTACAGCCCCGAAGCGCTGGCCTTCTAGGCCCTGCGTCGCGTTCCTGTCAATCGCTTCCGACAGGAACATTCTTCGGGCGGGCGATCAGCGCGCCGGACGGTTTTCAGAGAGGTCCTTTGATGCGTTCCGTTCTCGATGTCGTGATGCTGGCGCTGAACCTCTATGTCTGGATCCTGATCGCCTCGGCCGTGCTCAGCTGGCTCATCGCCTTCAACGTCGTCAACACGCGCAATCAGTTCGTTTCTTCGGTCTGGGATTTCCTCTACCGCGTCACCGAGCCGGCGCTGCGGCCGATCCGCAACATGCTGCCCAATCTCGGCGGGATCGACATCTCGCCGATCATCCTGCTGCTCGGCATCTTCTTCATCCAGAGCGTGATCCAGCGCTACATCTACCCCAACGTCTTCTAGCTCGATGGCCGCCTGGTCGGTCACGCCGGACGGGCTTGCGATCGCGATCCGCCTGACGCCGCGTGGCGGGCGCGATAGTCTCGACGGGGTCGAGATGCTGGCCGATGGCCGGCAGGTGCTGAAGGCGCGGGTCCGGGCGGCCCCGGCCGAAGGCGAGGCGAACGCGGCACTGGTCGCGCTGCTGGCCAAGGAGTTTGGCGTCTCCCGTTCGCAGGTTTCGCTGACCGCCGGCGCCAGCGCGCGCCTGAAGCGCGTCATCGTCCAAGGCGATGCGGCGGCGCTGGCGGCGCAATTGCAGAGCCGGTTCTGCGCGATTTGATGCTGCGTCGCAGCAGAAACCTGCGTTTCCGCTCTTGACGAAGGCACGCGCCTTCTGTCCCAACTGCGGCATGGACCCAACAATTTCGTCGCCATTCCCCGAACGCCTGACCGAAGGCTATCGTGCCTTCCTCGACGACCGTTTCGTACGCGAGCAGAGCCGATACGAGCAGCTCGCGGAATCCGGCCAGACGCCGAAGATCATGCTGATCGGCTGCTGCGATTCGCGGGTGTCTCCTGAGGTGATCTTCGACGCCAGCCCCGGCGAGATGTTCGTCGTCCGCAACGTCGCCAACCTCGTGCCGCCCTTCTCGCCGGACGATCAGCTGCACGGCACCTCGGCGGCGTTGGAATACGGGGTGCAGGCGCTCAAGGTCGAGCATATCGTCGTGCTCGGCCATGGCCGCTGCGGCGGCATCCGCGCCTTCGCCGATGATGCGCAGGGCCCGCTCTCGCCCGGCGACTTCATCGGCAAGTGGATCACGCTGATCGAGCCTGCCGCCCGGCGCTCGGGCGGCCGCGGGCGGAACGAGGACTTCGCGGGCTATGTCGAGCGGCTCGCGCTGGCCTCGGTCCAGCAATCGCTCGACAATCTGCGAACCTTCCCCTGCATCAAGATACTCGAGGAGAAGGGCCGCCTGCATCTGCACGGCGCCTATTTCGCAGTCGCGACCGGCACGCTGATGGTGCTCGATCCGCAGACCGGGCAGTTCATTCCGGCGGTCGGCGAGATGCCGAAGAAGGTCCAGACGATCCGCTGCGACTGAGAGGCGGCGTAAAAGCGCGCTCCGTTTACGAATTCGTGCACAGCTGTGTGCCGGGCCCGGCTTGCTAGCCCGGGTGAAAGGGCGTTTGCTCGTCGAAGCGACGTCCTGCTCCCGAGATTGGGGAGCGATCCGCGATTGAGGTTCGCTTTCTGTCCCCGCGGAAGGGGAGAGGAAGCAGGCAACGAGGTGCCGGCGGTATGGTCGGCGGGCTCGATAATTTTTGCTGCGCGGGCCGATGACGAAACGTATCGGTTGCGCTAGATTGCCGCCTCCCGGTCACAAGCCTCCTGAAGTTTCATGTTCGATCGACGCAAGCCCGCCGCCCCCGCTCCCTTCGTCACGCACGAAAACATCGAAGCCAAGATCAAGTGGTTCGACCCGGAGAAGGGCTTCGGCTTTGCTTCTCCGTCGGACGGCTCCGGCGATGTCTTCGTCCACGTCTCGTCCATCGGGCCGCTCGACGCCCAGGACCTTCAGCCCGGTGCCACCATCATCGCCGATCTCGGCGAGGGGCGGCGCGGCCTGCAGGTCGTCGCGGTCCATGAGATCGACGCCTCGACCGCGACGCCGGCCGCTCCGCGCGGCGGTGGCGGCGCCCGCCCGTTCTCGCCGCGCCCGCCGCGCGATGATTTCGGCGGCGGTTATGGCGGCGGCGGTTACGATCGTGGCGGCGGTGGCGGCTACGACCGCGGTGGCTACGGTGGCGGCGGCGGTGGTTACGACCGCGGCGGCGCCGGTGGCTATGACCGCGGCGCGAGCGCGCCGATGGAAGGCCCCTATGACGGCGCCGTGAAGTTCTTCAACGCGGATCGCGGCTTCGGCTTCATCGCGCCCGACCAGGGCGGTGCGGACGTGTTCCTGCATGTCAGCTCGCTGAGCCGCAGCGGCCTGCAGCCGCCGATGGACGGGCAGCGCGTGCGCTTCTCGATCCGCGCCGGCAAGAAGGGCCCGGAAGCTGCGAACGTCAGCTACATCTGAGCGCTTCTGCGCTTCAGGCTAGGTTTTTGAGGCGGCGTGCCGAGAGGCGCGCCGCCTCAAACACGTTCAAGGGGGCGGTGGGGCAGGGCCGGCAGCGTCACCGAGATCGGATCGCCCGGCCTGACCTCGCCACCTGCCAGCACGATGCCCATGATGCCGGCCTTGCGGACGAGATTTCCCTGCGCATCGCGGCCGAGCACGGCCTTGAGCAGGCCGGGCCGGAGGCTCTCGATCTGGGCGCAGGGATTGCGCAGGCCGGTGATCTCGATCAGGGCATCCTGGCCGAGCCGCAGCCGGGCGCCGACGGGCAGGCCAAGCAAGGCGATACCGCGCGTCGTGACGTTCTCGCCCATCTCGCCGGGGCTGAGGATAATGCCTGCTCCGGCGAGCTCGTCGAAGAGCTCGGTGTGAAGCAGATGGACCTGGCGCAGGTTCGGCTGGCTGGGGTCGGCGGCGACGCGGGAGCGGTGCTTCACCGTCTCGCCGCAATGGGCATCGCCTTCGACGCCGAGGCCTGTGAGCAGGCGGATCACGGGGAGCGTGGGCTTGCTGAAGCGATGCTGCTCATCCCGGCTGACTGCGACGATCATGGGGCTTATGGCGAATCCCTCCAGCGCTGACGGCGCCTCTCTGCCACGAGCGGACGGCAAGTGCGAGCGGGGACAGGCTATGCTGCAAGGCTGAGCAGCCGATCCGCGCCCCCGCGAAAGGAAAAGGCCGGCCCGATCGCTCGGGCCGGCCTGATGACGCTACTGCCTCTTTTGGCGAAGCTCAGTGATCGTCGCCTTCGAGGCCGCCGACATGCTTCTGGGTGTAGAGTTCGAGGCCGATGCGGCCGATCAGCTCGAGCTGGGTCTCGAGGAAGTCGATATGGCCTTCCTCATCCTTCATCAGCGCCTTGAACAGGTCCTCGGATGGGTAGTCGCCGACCTCGCGGCAGTACTTGGCGGCCTCCTGATAGAGCGCGCGGGCCTCGATCTCGGCCTTGAGGTCGCACTCGATCACTTCCTTGACGTTCTCGCCGATCCGCAGCGGATCGAGCGTCTGCATGTTGGGGAAGCCTTCGAGGAAGAGGATGCGGTCGACGAAGCGGTCGGCATGGACCATCTCCTCGATCGACTCCTTCTTCCAGGTCTTGGCCATGTCCTTCAGACCCCAGTTGTCCAGGATCCGGTAGTGCAGCCAATACTGGTTGATGGCCGTGAGCTCGGAGCGCAGGCCCTTGTTGAGGTACTCGATGACCTTCTTGTCGCCCTTCATGGCAGCTTCCCTCGCAATGCCCACATTAGAATGATCCTAATGTAGGTCCAGCCTTCTCAAAAGGGAAGCGCAGAATTCAGGCGGGCGACACCCGGCCGCGGCAGCGAGGCTCAGGCGGCCTCGCGCTCGTCGACGGTCTCGATCTCGGCGAGCATCAGCCCAACCGAGACATGCACCGCGCAGTCGATCTCGCGGCTGGCGCAGCTGCTGCACTGGCTGGCGCAGGCGGCGCGCGCCTCCGCCAGCAGGCTGCGCACCTCGCGGGCGCAGCGCCCGCAATCAGGGCTGCAGCCAAGGCAGTCATAGGCCTCGCCCGCGGTTTTCGGCCCTGAGCCATCGGGGGCGATGGTACCTTTGATCTGCCGGCAGGATAAAACGTTGCAGGAGCAGACGATCACGCCCGGCCGCCTCCGGCGATCTTGGCGACGCTCTCCTGTCCATCGGCGCGGCGCAGGCGGACGATGACCTCGACCGAGGACACGACCATGCCTTCGGGCGCGACCGGCAGACCTGTCACCTGGATTTCCGAACCGGGGATGTCGACCACCGTCTCGTCATCCTCGTGATAGAAGTGGTGATGCTCGGAGACGTTGGTGTCGAAGAAGGTCTTCGGACCGGAGACCGAAACCTGGCGCAGCAGGCCGGCCTCGGAGAATTGCCGAAGCGTGTTGTAGACGGTCGCCAGCGAAAGCGGCTCGCGGGCGCGCAGCGCTTCCTCGTAGAGCATCTCGGCGCTGACATGGCGGTCGCCCTTGGCGAAGAGCAGCCAGCCCAGAGCCATGCGCTGGCGGGTCGGCCGCAGGCCGACGCTGCGCAGGCGGGCTTTTACGGCACTGATCGGGCAGGCAGCCGGGGCCTTCTGGGGCCACGGAATCTGGTCCGCCTGACTGCGCGCCGTCGCGCCATCCCTCAGAGACAGAATGCTCATGAAACGCCTTCCAAACTCGTAAGCTCAACTTCACGTAGTTTAGAATTCATCTAAACTACTGATATCATTGTCATTTTTGCCCTTGTACGGGTCGCGTGTCAATTCCGGAGGGCCTGCGGCAAGTCGCATCAGGGGGTTGTCCACGGCGCAGACCGAACCGCTGGCGAGATCAATGACCGGCATCTGCGGGCGCGGCCTGGGCAGGCTTGCGCATGAACAGGGCAAGCGCCACGAGCGTGGCGAAGACGAAGGTCAGGGCGAGGAAGATGTCCCCGAAGGCCATGACCAGCGCCTGCTTGTGGGCGCGCTGGTTCATCAGCGCGAGCGCCATCGACTCGGCCGCGTCGCCATAATCGGCGAAGCGCTGGGTCAGCATGGCGAGATTCTCCTCCGCCACCTGCCGGCCGGCAGCAACGGCCTCGTGCAGCCGGACGATGTGCAGGTCGGTACGGCTGTTGAGGAAGGTGTTGATCAAGGCGAGGCCGACGGCGCCGCCGAGATTGCGGGTCAGGTTGTAGAGGCCCGACGCGTTCTTGAGCTGCTGCGGCGGCAGCGTGCCGAGCGCGAGATTGTTGATCGGCACCATGCACAGCATCAGCGAGCAGCCGCGCAGGATCTGCGGGATCAAGAGTTCGTGAAAGTCCCAGTCGGCGGTGACGAAGGAGGCGAGATAAGTCCCGAGCGCGAAGCCGCCGAAGCCGATCATCATCATGATGCGCGGGTCGAGCTTGGCCGAAAGGCGCCCGGCGATGGGCGCGGTCAGGAACATGGCGAGACCGGTGACGAACATGGTCTCGCCGATCATCAGCGCGTCATAACCGCGGATGCGCCCGAGATAGACCGGGTAGAGATAGGTCAGCCCATAAAGGCCGATGCCCATGGTGAAGGAGAACAGCGAGCCGAACGCGAAGTTGCGGTTCCTGAAGGCGTAGAGGTCGACCAGCGGGTCCTCGCGGGTCAGCGCCCGCCAGAAGAACAGCACGCAGCCGACGAGCATCAGCCCCGTGAAGAACACGATCTCATGGCTCTGGAACCAGTCGAGGCGCGTGCCTTCTTCCAGCACATATTCGAGGCTGCCGAGGAAGGCGGCCATGCTGGCGAGGCCGAGCCAGTCGAAGCGCTTGAGCAGGCTATGGTCGGGCTTGTCGAAGTCGATCAGCGTCCAGGCGGCGATCGAGACGCCGATGCCGGGCACGACATTGATCAGGAAGAGCCAGTGCCAGGAGAAGGCATGGCTGAGATAGCCGCCAATGGTCGGGCCGATGGTCGGGGCGAGCGTCGCGATCAGGCCGATCAGCGGCGAGACGATCGGGCGCTTGGAGGCCGGGAAGATCGTGAAGGCGGCGGCGAAGACGCCGGGGATCATGCCGCCACCGATGAAGCCCTGCACGGCGCGCCAGAGGATCATCTCGTTGATCGAGGACGACATCGCGCAGAGCACGCTCGCGACGGTGAAGCCGGCGGCGGCGATGGTGAAGAAGACGCGGGTCGAGAGCGCCCGGCTGAGATAGCCGGACAGGGGGATCATGATCACTTCCGCGATCAGATAGGCGGTCTGGACCCAGGCGATCTCGTCGGCCGAGGCCGACAGCCCGGCCTGGATCTCGGCGAGCGAGGCCGAGACGATCTGGATGTCCAGGATCGCCATGAACATGCCGAAGACCATGGCGAGGAAGGCGAAGATCCGCCTCGCCGGAATGGCGTCGGAGGCCGGCGGAGCGCCGGCCGGGCCTGCAAGGGTCGCGGTGGCCATCATGGCCTCCCTGGCTTCGGTTCTTCGCAGCCCTCATCCTGAGGAGCGGCCGTCAGGCCTCGTCTCGCAGGATGGCTCCAGGGGGCGCTGGATCACCCTTCGAGACGCCGCCCCCTGCGGGACGGCTCCTCAGGATGAGGGCTGGTGTGCTGTCCGGGTCAGTGCTTCTGCGGTCGCGGATCGATGCTGACGACCACCGACATGCCCGGCCGCAGCGTGTGACGGGCGACCGCCTCGGGCGCCAGCGCGATCCGCACCGGAACGCGCTGGACGATCTTGGTGAAGTTGCCGGTCGCATTGTCGGCCGGCAGCAGCGAGAAGACCGAGCCGGTACCGCCGGCGATGCCGCTGACCGTGCCCTGGAAGACCTGGCCGGGCAGGGCGTCGACGGTGATCGTCGCCTTGTCGCCGATCTTCAGCGGGCCGACCTGCGTCTCCTTGAAATTGGCGTCGACATAGACCTGGTCGAGCGGAACGATCGACATCAGCCGCTTGCCGGCGCTGACGAGGTCGCCGAGCTGGACATTGGTGTTGGCGACGAGCCCGTCGATCGGCGCGGCGATCTTGGTGAAGGAGAGGTCGCGCGCCGCCTTTTCCTCGGCGACCTTGAGCTCGTCGGCCTGGCGTGCGGCCTCGATGCGCTGCGCCTGCAGCACTTCGATATTGGCCTTGGCCTGGGCGACGCCGGCCTGGGCGCTGGCGAGCGCGGCGGCGGCCTGGTCGCGCGCCGCGGTGGCGGCGTCGAGCGTCGCCTGCGAGCCATAGGACTTGGCGGCGAGGCTGTTGGCCCGCTCGAAATCCGCGAGGCTGCGGGTGACGGCTGCCTCGGCCGAGGTCGCCTGCGCCTGGGCCTGCAAGAGGCTGGCGCGGGCGGCATCAGTCTGGGCGTCGATGCGGGCGAGCGTCGCGGCGGCGGTCGCGCTCTTCGCCTGCGCGCTTTCGAGCGCGATGCGCTGGTCGCCATCGTCGAGGCCGACCAGCGGATCACCGGCCTTGACCTCCTGGTTCCGGGTCACGGAGACGGTCGCGACATTGGCGGCGAGCTTGGCCGAGATCGTCGCCATGTCCGCGCCGACATAGGCGTCGTCGGTCGAGACGATGAAGCGGCCATTGCGCCACCAGTCGAGGCCGAACCAGCCGCCGGCGGCGAGTATGGTCCCGGCCACGAGGATCAGCGCCATGCGCTTGACCGGCTTGCGGCCGGCAGGCGACGAGCCGGTTGCACTCTGCTCGCTGCCCGGCGCTGATTCCTCCGGCTTGCGCGCTTCGGCAGGCGGCTGCGCCGTCTCGAGCCGCGCATCGACCAGCTTCAGCCGGTCGCGGCGGACCTCGGAATGCTTCTCGGTGAGGGTTTCGGCCGTCATGTGTTGCCCTGACGATTTCAATTCGAACCAGTCAGTTCGATGAGGGCTTGAGATAACGCCAGGAAAGAGGCATATCAAGGGCAAATCGAACTAGATGGTTCGATTATTTTGCAGGTGCGAGATGCACCGCGGATGGAACGAGATGACTGCAATAGCCGAGCAGCCAGCCAGACCCCGAGCCCGCAACCGGCGCGTCGCCGGCGCGGACCCCGACAAGCGCCACCAGATTCTGGAGGGTGCGCACGCGGTCTTCACGGCCCGCGGCTTCGACGCGTCGAGCATGGCCGACATCGCCGCGGCGGCGAATGTCTCCAAGGGCACGCTCTACGTCTATTTCGAGGACAAGGAGCATCTGTTCATCGCGTTGATCGAACGCGAGCGCGAAAAGCAGAAGCAGGGAATCTACGAGGCGCTTGCCGATATCCCCGATCTCGCCCAGGCCCTCGCCCGTTTCGGCGAGAGGCTGGTCAGGCTGATCACCGGCGGATTCGCATTGAGCGCCCAGCGCATCGTGCTCGGCGTCGCCGAGCGCATGCCGGAACTGGGTCGCGAATTCTACGAGCGCGGCCCGATGCAAGGCACACGACGCCTCGCCGCCTTCCTGCAGCGGCGCGTCGAACTCGGTGAGCTTGCGATCGAGGATCCGGCGCTGGCCGCGGCCCAGTTCATCGATCTCTGCCAGTCGACGCTGACGCGCCCCCGCCTCTTCAACGCGGTGCCGATGCCGCCGGAGGACGAGGAGATCGCGCGGGTGGTCGCCTCGGCCGTGACGATGTTCCTGGCGCAGTACGGGGTGAAGATGCCGGGCTAGGTCCGACGGTCAATCCCGGGCGAGGGGGCCGCGGGCGCGAAGGCGTTCGCGATGGGCGATATAGAGGCCGGAGGCGCTGATGATGACCGCTCCCAGCCAGGTGAAGCGGTCCGGCAGAGCGGCAAACATGAAGTAGCCGAAGATCGAGGCCCAGAGCAGCTGCAGATAGGCGAAGGGCGCCAGCAGCGAGGCATCGGCATGCCTGAAGGCGAGGATCACGAACCAGTGGCCGATCGTCGAGGCGACGCCGACGAAGACGCCGAGCCAGATCGCCTGCGCGGTCAGCGGCTGCCAGCCGAAAGGCTGCAGCAGGCTCAGCAGCACGAATCCGATGATGGCGGACCAGGTCAGGGTTGTGACCGGGTTCTCGGTCGCGCTCATCATCCTGGTGAAGATCAGCGCGAAAGCCCAGGACGAGGCAGAGAGCATCGGCAGCAAGGCCGCGAGCTGGAAGCCGGCACCGCCGGGCCGCACCACGATCAGCACGCCGATCAGCCCGACGATCGTCGCCGTCCAGCGCCGCCAGCCGATCCTTTCGCCGAGCAGCGGGATCGAAAGTGCGGTGACGAAGAGAGGCGAGATGAAGCTCGTCGCGGTGGCGTCGGCGATGGGCAGGTATCTCAGCGAGGAGACGAAGAGGACCGAGGAGACTGTGACGGCGATGCCGCGCGCCAGCTGGAGCTTCGGACGCCGGGGCTTCAGCATAGCGATGCCGCCCGGCAGGGTGATAGCGAGCATGATGAGGGCAAAGGCGGCATAGCGCAGCCAGGTGATCTGGAGCGCCGGCACAGTCTCGGCCATCAGCTTGGAGACGGCGTCGGCGCTGGAGAGGAAGGCGCCGCCGAGCAGCACGAGCCCGATGCCGCGCAGCGAGTTCTCGCGCCGCGGAGCGGGCTGCTGCCCGCTCTGTGCGGGCTGCGGGTCAGGGCTCGTGGACTGTCGCACGCGGTCCGCTGCGGGGAAGGACGGTGCGGCAAGCCTAGCAGGTTCGCCGGGCAGCGCCCGCGCTAAGACGGAAAGGCGGGCATGCGCGCGGGCGACGGCGGCTCGCCCACCCGCGCGATTGTTACATCATGTTGCAGCGGGGAACTTCGGCCAGTTCGAGGACTTGCTCGGGCAGGGGTTGACCCTTTCCCAGTAAGGAGATTGCTCATGCATACGAGTCCCGCCATGCAGGCCTGCATCGACGACTGCCTGCGCTGCTACCGGATTTGCCTCGACATGGCGTCCTCGCATTGCCTCGAGCTCGGCGGCGAGCATGCGAAGCCGGCACATATCCAGCTGATGCTCGCCTGCTCGGAGGTCTGCCGCAGCGCCGCGCATCTGATGCTGCTCGGCACCCCGCATCATCACCATCTCTGCGCCGAATGCGCCGAGATCTGCGAGGATTGCGCCCGCGACTGCGAGCGGGTCGGCCAGATGGAGGACTGCGTCAGGGCCTGCCGGGCCTGCGCCGAAAGCTGCCGGAAGATGGCCGGCTGAGCTGACGAAGGATTTCCGCGTCGCGGCGGGGTTCGCCGCGACGCGCTATCGATGGGAGTTCGCCTCAGGCCGCCTGCTTGCGCGGCTGGATCAGCTTGCGGTTGACCAGAACCTCGGCGATCTGGACCGCGTTCAGGGCCGCACCCTTGCGCAGATTGTCGGAGACGCACCAGAAGGCGAGGCCGTTCTCGACCGTGTTGTCCTCGCGAATGCGCGAGATATAGGTCGCGTCCTCGCCGGCCGCCTCATGCGGGGTGATGTAGCCACCGGGCTCGTGCTTGTCGATGACGAGGATGCCCGGGGCGGTGCGCAGGATCTCGCGCGCTTCCTCGGCGGTGACCGGCTTCTCGCACTCGATGTTGACGCTCTCGGAATGGGCGATGAAGACCGGCACGCGCACGCAGGTCGCGGTCAGCTTGATCTTCGGATCAAGGATCTTCTTGGTCTCCGCCATCATCTTCCACTCTTCCTTGGTGAAGCCGTCCTCCATAAAGACGTCGATCTGCGGGATGAGGTTGAAGGCGATGCGCTTGGGGAACTTCTTGGAGGCGACCTCGCCGGCCGAGAAGACGGAGCGGGTCTGGTTGAAGAGCTCGTCCATCGCCTCCTTGCCGGCGCCGGAAACCGACTGATAGGTCGAGACGACGACGCGCTTGATGCCGAAGCGCTCGTGCAGCGGCTTCAACGCCACGACGAGCTGCGCGGTCGAGCAGTTCGGGTTGGCGATGATGTTCATCTTGGCGAAGCCGGCGGCGGCGGCCGCGTTCACCTCGGGCACGATCAGCGGCACGTCGGGATGCATGCGCCAGGTCGAGGAGTTGTCGATGACGACGGCGCCCTGCGCGCCGATCTTGGGCGACCATTCCTTCGAGACGGCCCCGCCCGCGGACATCAGGCAGATGTCGGTGTCGGAGAAATCGTAGTGATCGAGGGCCTTCACCTTCAGCGTCTTGTCGCCGAAGGAAACCTCGGTGCCGACCGAGCGCTGCGAGGCGAGCGCCACCACCTCGCTGACGGGGAAGGCACGCTCGGCCAGGATGTCGAGCATCTCATGGCCCACATTGCCCGTGGCGCCGACTACCGCGACCTTGAAGCTCATGCTGGAATTCCTTCTGGCGAAAACCGGTTCAGCCTCCCCGGGAAGCCTTCACCGCCGATCTCGATCGCGGTTCCGGCCGTTGACCCCGGCCGGGGGGGAGAACCCGGAATCGAGGCGAAGCGTCAGCGCAGCGTCCGGGTTTTCCCGGTCGCCGTTTTGGTCGTGAATTTCGTCGTCGGACGGAAGGTCACAGAGCCAACCCAAAGCTGAGCATCATCGCGAAGCCGGAAGGATAGCAGCTTCCAGCAGGTCCTCCCAAACACCGCCGCCGGGAAAAAGTCAAATCGTCGGCCGGCGAAGGGCCGCCGGGGCGGCGTTAACCCTGCCTCCTTACCCGGCGTTGACCCTGTTTCGCGATCGCGCCCCGCCGGTAACGAGCCGCTGACGCAGCTCGTCGAAGCTTTCCGCGGGTGAGGAGCGGAAGCGGGTGGCCATGCCGCCGCCTGGGACCGCAATTGGTCGGGTTCGTGCCGTGTCAGGGGACTTCATAACCGCCATTCGTGAATGGCTGCGGGCCGCCACGTCGCGCCTGGGCAGGCCGGCGCCGGCCGGCGAGGCGAGGACGGCGCCGTCAAGGCGCATCGATCCCGTTACCATGCTGATCGATCTCGCCGACAGGTTGGAAGCGGGCTTCTCGGCCTTCATGCGCGCCTTGGGGCGCCTGCTGCGCTCGGGAAGCTTCGGGCTGACGCGCGGCCTGGTCTGGCGCGGTGCCGCGGCGGCCACCGGCATCGGACTGACGGCGACCCTGGTCGCAGGGCTCTCCTCCGGCCCGAGCGAGGTCGATCTACCGACTCTGGCGACGATCATACCGGTCGAGGCGCCGGCCGCGCCTGCGATCCGCGACGTGCGCATCCAGGCGGTTCCGGCCGCCTTCGGCGAAGATGGCTGGATCAGCATCGCGCGGCCTGTCGCGCTCTTCGGACTGGAGACGCCCGAGCTCGGCAAGCGCGCCGGCTACGAGGCGCGGCGCAGCCAGGACGGGACGCGGCGCGAGGACATACTGAGCTTCGGCGAGTTCGGCGAGGACAAGCCGTTCCTTGCGCTCAAGCTGCAGGCCAACCGCGAGGGCGGGGCGCAGGCCGCGCCGGCCGGGCTGTCGCAGCCCTTCGTGATCGCCCTGGTGCGCGACAGCGCGGCACGCGGGCTCTCGGTCGGGCGCAGCGGCGCGACGATCCCGGTCGAGACCAAGTTCGGCATGGTCGAGACCGCCGATATCAGCTTGAACGATGGCAGTGCCGGACGCGCCTGCATCGGCTTCCGACATCTCGTCGGATCGGCGCATCTCTCCTTTTCGGGCTGGTGGTGCGGTGGCGAGGGCAAGCCGGCCGATCGGGCCCAGCTCGCCTGCATGCTCGATCGGATCGAGCTGCTCAGCGCCGGTGATGATCCTGAGCTGCGGGCGCTCTTCGCGAAGGCCGAGCCGCACCGCAGACCGGGCTGTTCGGTGCCGCGTCAGGCGGCGGCTGGGCGCAAGGGCGCCGGGCTCGATGCCGACGGCAAGGCCCCGGCCCTGAAGACGACGTCCGGCAAGCAGGGAAATGCGCGGTAACGGCGTCGTGACCCCGGTCCACCCCTAGCAAGGCGCAACAAAAACATTAACTCTGGCGTTGTACCGTTGCGTCACCGATTGGACATCAGCCCCGGCGGGGCAGCCGCCTCAGGAGACCTCCCATGCGTTCGTTCTCGCGTCTAGCCGCCGGCCTCGCCATCTCGCTCGCCGCCACGACCTTCGTCGTCTCGCTGGCCGAGGCGCAGGAGCGGCGGCCGCTGCGCATCACCGTGCAGAAGCGCAGCTATTTCGATGCCGGCAACGTCGTCGCGGTCGGCAGCATGAACCGCTACGCGACCCAGAACATCATCGCCAGCCCGGTCTATTCGGCTGCTGGCGAGCTCTATGGCGAGGCCACCTTGCCGCCCCGGATCGGCGGCGGCCGCAATCCCTTCGCCAACACCTTCTCGACCCCCGGCTTCTGACGCCGGTTGCAGGCATCCGAATGAGAAAGGCCCGCCGGAAGGCGGGCCTTTTTGCTTGCGTCGCTGGTCAGCGCACCAGGATGTTGCGGAACTGCCAGGGGTCGGACGGGTCGATGTCCTCCGGGAACAGGCCCGGGCGGCCGTCGAGCGGGGTCCAGTCGGTGTAGTAGCCGGCGACCGGGCCGAGATAGGGCCGCTGGATCTCGAGGCAGCGATTGACGTCCATCTCCTCGACCTCGACGATTCCCGCCTTCGGGTTCTCGAGCGCCCAGACCATGCCGGCGAGCACGGCCGAGGTCACCTGCAGACCGGTCGCAGTCTGGTAGGGGGCCAAGGTACGCGCCTCCTCGGTCGAGAGCTGCGAGCCGAACCAGTAGGCGCCCTTGGCGTGGCCGTAGAGCAGCACGCCGAGCTCGTCGATGCCGTCGACGACCTCGTTCTCCTCGAGGATGTGGTGCTCGGTCTGCGGACGGCCGGCATTTCCGAACATCTCATGCAGCGAGAGCACGGCGTCGTTGGCCGGGTGATAGGCATAGTGGCAGGTCGGCCGGTAGATCGCCTTGCCGCTGTCGTCGCGCACGGTGAAGTAGTCCGAGATCGAGATCGACTCGTTATGCGTGACGAGGAAGCCGTATTGCGGGCCGGGCGTCGGGCACCAGCTCCTGACCTTGGTCTCGGCGCCGGCCTGCATCAGATAGATCGCGGCCTGCGATCCCGTCTCATGGGTGAAGGCGTTGTCCGGCATCCAGCGTTCATGGGTGCCCCAACCCAGTTCGGAGGGCTGCACGGCTTCCGAGATGAAGCCTTCCACCGACCAGGTGTTGACGAAGACGCCCGGCGGCTTTGGGTTGCGGGAGCGCTGCGTGTCGCGCTCGGCGATGTGGATGCCCTTGACGCCGGCATGCTGCATCAGCGCGGCCCACTCCTCGCGGGTCTTCGGCTCCGGCACGTTCAGGCGCAGATCGGCGGCGAGGTTGAGCAGGGCCTTCTTGGCGAGCCATGAGGCCATGCCGGGATTGGCGCCGCAGCAGGAGACAGCGGTCGTCGAGCCGGGCGCGCGGGCGCGCTTGGCAGCGAGCGTCATCTCGCGCAGCGCGTAGTTCGAGCGCTCGGCCGGGCCCTTGCTCTGGTCGAAATAGAAGCCGAGCCAGGGCTCGTTGACCGTGTCGATATAGAGGGCTCCGAGGCTGGAGCAGAATTCCATCAGGTCGCGCGAACCCGTGTCGCAGGACAGGTTGACGCAAAAGCCTTGCCCGCCGCCCGCAGTCAGCAGGGGCCCGAGCATGGACTTGTAGTTGTCGATCGTCACGGCTTCGTGGATGAAGCGGATGCCGCGTTCGTCCAGAAGCGCCCGGTTGTCGTCGTCGGGCGCGATGACCACGAACCGGCTCTTGTCGAATTTAAGGTGCCGCTCGATCAGCGGCAGTGTCCCGCGGCCGATCGAACCGAAACCGATCATCACGATCGGGCCGGTGATCTCGCCGTGTACGGGCCAATCCATCATTCTTTTCAACTCCTGGGTTAGATTTTCAACTGAAGCGTGGCTCGTATGGGGTTGGGACCCCCACGTCAATGCTGAGAGGCAAAAACCTCGCCTTTGCAGGCGTTTGGCCGCGATTTCCGGACGCTTGCGCCGGGACGCTCGCCCATCGAGATGACGGCCGGATGAAGCTGGCCCGGAAACGTCCGGGAGCGCCGGCGCAAACGAAAACGGGCAGGCCTATGGCCTGCCCGTCGACGAGGATTGCTGTTCCCCGGTTTCAGGCGGCGCGACGTCGGAGACCGTCCATTTCCCCGGTCGCGACGAGCGCACCGGTGGGCTTGAGCACGCCGCTGACGCCGGCGAGGGCGCCGTCGCGCAGTTCGAGGCCGAGGAAGCGCTCGCGCTCGACCGGGCCGGGCATGGCAAGCTCGGCCATAGGCGCCGCCGAAAAGCCGAAGCGCTGGTAATAGGGCGCGTCGCCGACGAGTAGGATCGCGCCGTGGCCGCGATCGGCAGCGCGGGCGATCGCCTCACGCATCATCGTGCCGCCGAGGCCTTCGCCATGCAGTTCGGGCGCGACCGCGAGCGGGCCGAGCAGCAGCGCGGGCCGGCCATTGGCCTCGACATGCCAGAGGCGGACCGTCGCGATGACGGCGCCATCGCGCTCGGCGGTGAGGGCGAGGCCCTCGGCCGGCAGACGGCCTTCGCGCAGGCGCTCGCTCGACTTGGCGGTGCGGCGCTCGCCGAAGCAGCGGTCGAGCAGGAGCTCGCGGGCCGGGACATCCGCGGCGATTTCCTCGCGAATCGTGATCATGGCGCACCTCCGGCCGGAGCACCCGCGCCTCCGCGGACCTTCCCGGCGCCGCGCGAACGCGGCCTCTATGTCAGGGAATGGGGAAACTGGGTCCGGCGGGAGCCACGCCCGCGCCCTCCATTCTGGAGGCACGAACGCTCCGCCCGGTTTCCCGGGCGGCCTGCCGATCCTGGCAGGGCGCTTCGCCGGACCCGATTCACAAGGGGCGGTCAGTGCCCCCGTCGAACGTCAGATGACGTACTGCTTCAGCGGCGGGAAGCCGTTGAAGGCGACGGCCGAATAGGTCGTCGTATAGGCGCCCGTGCCTTCGATCAGCACCTTGTCGCCGATCTCGAGCGAGAAGGGCAGCATGTAAGGCGTCTTCTCGTAGAGCACGTCGACCGAATCGCAGGTCGGGCCGGCCAGCACGCAAGGCACCGTGGCGTCGCCGTCACGCTCCGTGCGGATCGGGTAGCGGATCGCCTCGTCCATCGTCTCGGCCAGTCCGTTGAACTTGCCGATGTCGAGATAGACCCAGCGAACCTGGTCGTCCTCGCTCTTCTTCGAGATCAGGACGACCTCGGCCTCGATCAGGCCGGCTTCGCCGACCATGCCGCGGCCCGGCTCGATGATGGTCTCCGGCAGGCGGTTGCCGAAATGCTTCGACAGCGCCTGGAAGATCGCATCGCCATAGGCCGGAACGCCCGGAATCGGTCGCAGATAGCGCGCCGGGAAGCCGCCGCCGAGATTGACCATCGACAGGGACATGCCGCGGGTGGCGCACTCCTTGAACACCGCCGAGGCCGAGGCCAGGGCCGAATCCCAAGCGTGCACGTTCGCCTGCTGCGAGCCGACATGGAACGAGATGCCATAGGCGCGCAGACCGTTGCGATGGCCATGCTCGAGCACGTCCGCGGCCATTTCGGGCACGCAGCCGAACTTGCGCGAGAGCGGCCAGTCGGCGCCGGCACCGTCGCAGAGGATACGGCAGAAGATGCTCGCATCCTGCGTACCGGTCAGCTTGGCCGCACGGACGATCTTGTCGGTCTCGGCGATGCAGTCGACGGCGAACAGGCGCACGCCGAGCTCCATCGCGCGGGCGACGTCGCGCTCCTTCTTGATGGTGTTGCCGAAGGAGATGCGGTCCGCCGTGGCGCCGGCCGACAGCGCGAGCTCGATCTCGACGACCGAGGCGCAATCGAAGCAGGAGCCGAGCTTGGCCAGCAGGCGCAGCACTTCCGGCGCCGGGTTCGCCTTGACCGCGTAGAAGACGCGGGTGTCCGGCAGCGCCCGGGAGAAGGCGACATAGTTCTCGCGCACGACCTCGAGGTCGATCACGACGCAGGGACCATCCTCACGGCGGTCACGCAGAAATGCACGGATGCGCTCGGTCATCGGCGCGACTCCTCTTCGGCGCAAGCGGCGCCGATACGACGTGTAGCCGGTTGAAACGTTCGCGATCCGAGGCGCGATGGAGACGCCAAGGACAGCGGACGAAACGTCCGGACCCGAAAACACCGTCGATTGGGAGATTTATCCCCGCACGGCCGGCAATGAAGGACAAGCCTCTTCGGTGTTGACCTTTGGAGGGTCAACGAGACCAAAAAAGCCCGCTCCGTCGTTGCTTTAAGCTGCGTCCCCCGTGGAGATTCGGGGTTCGCCGGTTTCGCCTCCGGCTGCCAGTCGCTGTTCGGGAGCGGTCCCCTTGCGAAGACCGGGAGCGTGATTTGAGGGGATATCCATCCCCCTCCATCCGTTTCCCATCCCTGGCGGCTGTCCGGCCTCTTGTCCGGATGCCCACCGACCGGCACGCGGCCACAGGCACGTGCGAATTGGGTAAGGCCCATATACGGATGGGTGGCCCCGGCTTCAAGTTTTTTCTTACGTCCGGACGCGGTTTTTTTGGCGAACGCGGCGCAAGATTCCAAAGAGTGGCCGCCAGAGCGCGATGACCGCCGCGGCAGCGGCCGGATCCGGCCCTAGACCGGCCCCATTTCATCCCCTAAGTCATTGTCGGAAAGCGCCTTAAGGGCGCCTATGACTGGGACGAGCTTCTATCATGACCGTGACTGACCGCCGCCGGGTTCTGGCCGGGCTGAGCGCCGCCCTGTGCGCCGCGGCCGCGCCGCAGGCGCTGCTGGCCCAGCAGCCCGAGGCGTCGCCGCCGCAACCGCGATTCGGCTTCGAGGAGGTGGTGCGCCGCGCCCGTGAAATCTCGCTGGCGCCCTATGAAGCGGGGCCGAGCCTGCCGGAGGCGCTGACGCGGCTCGATTTCGACGCCTGGCGCGAGATCCGCTTCCGGCCCGAGCGTTCCATGCTGGCGCAGACGAACACCGGCTTCCGCCTGCAGATGTTCCACCCCGGCTTCCTCTTCACCCGGCCGGTGACGGTGAACGTCATTCGCGACGGGGTGCCGACGCCGGTGCCCTACGCCGCCAATCTCTTCGACTATGGCCGCACCAAGTTCGAAAAGCCGCTGCCGGTCAATCTCGGCTTCGCCGGCTTCCGCCTGCATTATCCGCTGAACGATCCGCGCGTCTTCGACGAGCTGATCTCCTTCATCGGCGCGAGCTATTTCCGCGTGCTCGGCCGCGGCCAGCGCTACGGGCTCTCGGCGCGCGGGCTCTCGATCGGCGCCGGCGTGCGCGATGGCGAGGAGTTCCCGGTCTTCCGGGAGTTCTGGATCGATTCGCCGGCGGCCAATGCCGAACGCATCACGGTTTACGCCCTGCTCGATTCGCCCTCGGCGACCGGCGCCTATCGCTTCAACATCTATCCCGGCCAGGACAGCGTGCTCGACGTCTCGGCGACGCTGTTCGCCCGGAAGAAGATCGAACGGCTCGGCCTGGCGCCGCTGACCTCGATGTTCTTCACCGGCGAGAACGACCGGCGCTTCCACGACGACTTCCGCTCCGAGCTGCACGATTCCGACGGGTTGATGATCCATTCCGGCAGCGGCGAGTGGATCTGGCGCCCTTTGCGCAATCCGCGCGAGCAGGCCTCGTCCTACTTCGTCGAGCGCAATGTCCGCGGCTTTGGCCTGATCCAGCGCGACCGCGTCTTCGAGCATTATCAGGACCTCGACCTCGCTTACGAACTGCGGCCCTCCTACTGGATCGAGCCGGAGGGCGACTGGGGCGAGGGCCATGTCGAGCTGATCGAACTGCCGACCACCGACGAGACCAACGACAATGTGGTCGCGCTCTGGGCGCCGAAGAACCCGCTGGAGCCCGGCCGCGAATTCAGCTTCCGCTACAAGCTCTCGGCGATGCTCGATGCCGACGAGCTGCACCCTGGCGGGCGGGCGATCAACACCTATCAGGCGCGGCCCAAGGCGCTGGGCTCGGGCGAGCCGGTGCCGGACGGGGCGCGGCGCTTCATCATCGACTTCTCCGGTGGCGATCTCGCCTACCACCTCAACCAGCCGGAGAAGGTCGAGATCGTGCCCTCGATCTCGAACGGGCGGATCGTGCGTGCATTCATCGTGCCGAACCGCAAGACCGAAGGCTTCCGCGCCTTCTTCGACATCGCCGTCGAGCCCGGCCAGATGGCCGATCTGCGCGCCTTCCTGCGCTCCGGCGACAAGGCGCTGACCGAGACCTGGACCTATCCCTGGCGCGCGCCGGAGCCGGCCTGAGCCGGCGGCCCGGCTTCAGAATTTCGGGGCGGTGATGCTGCGCGCTGTCTTGCGCCGCTTTTCCGGCGCCGCGGCGACGACTTCGATCTCGACCTTGAACTCCGGCAGCGTGAAGCCGGAGACGATCATCAAGGTCGAGGCCGGCGGCGGCGTCCCGACATGGGCGTCGCGCGATTCCATATAGCCCTTCATATGGGCGCGGTCGGTGACATAGGCGTTGACCCGGACGATGTCGGCGAGGGTCATGCCGGCTTCGCCGAGGATCGCAGCGATGTTGGCGAAGCAGAGATCGGCCTGTTCGCGGGGGCTTTCGGGGATCGTGCCGTCGGCGGCGATGCCAAGCTGGCCGGAGCAGAACACCAGCCGCTGCCCGGCCGGGAGCTCGACGCCGTGGCTGTAGCGGGCGAAGGGGGGGCGAATCGTGGCGGGGCTGAGCGGCTTCATCGGCTGGTCCAGACTGTCGATACGGCAGGTTCTGCCATGGCGCGGGGGCCCGCGAAACCGTGAGATTGCTTGACCTGCGCGGATTTTGCCGCCTTGAACGCGGTCATGCCTTGTTCAGGCAGGAAATCTAGGGTGCAAGGAAGGTTGCGTCGGCGGTGTCGCCGGGTGGCCGAGCAATCGAGATGGCGAAGATGAATCCGAAGATGCTTCCCCTGCCGCGCCTGCTGCGGCTCGCCGGCCTCCTGCCGATGCTCGGACTGGCGGCCTGTGCCGGTTCGCAGCGCTTCTCCGGTCCGGGGCCGGGTCCTGGGATGGGGCGCGGGCCGGTCTACAGCGAGCCGGTCCAGTCGGCCCCGCCGATCTCCTCGGCGCCGGTCATGTCCGAGCCGCTGCCGCCGCCGGGCGGCTATCCCGTCGCCTCGGCGCCTCCGGGAGGCGGAGCCGGCCTGCCGCCGTCGAACGATCCCTTCTTCGATCCCCAGACCGCGCCGCAGGGGCAGCAGCCGGTCGAGCGCGTGACCGAGGCGCCGCAGCTGCGCGGCCAGGTCGCCAACGCCAACCCCAGTCCGACGCCGGCCCCGGCACGCAGCGCCGGCTCCTCGCGTGATGCCGTCGTCGGCAGCTGGACGGCGCAGGAGGCGACGGGGGGCTCCTGCCGGGTGCAGCTCTCGAGCGCGCCTTCGCTCGACCTCTATCGCGCCAGCGCCAATGGCTGCTCCAATCGCGAATTGCAGCAGGTCAATGCCTGGGATTACCGGGACGGCGAGGTCTATCTCTACCAGCGTGGCGGTTCGGTGGTGGCGCGGCTGCGCGTCGCCGGCAGCGGCGCGATGAACGGTGCTGTCACCAAGTCGGGAGCGGCGCTCTCGCTCAATCGCTGAGAGCTCCGCCAGACATCAATGACGCCCGCCGGTCGCGCCGAAAAGCGCCGGCTGCCAGAGCTTGCGCTGCAGGGCGAGCGACATCGCCGCGAAGCCCTGGGCGTGGTTGAGCGCCTCGTCGAGCAGGGTGAAGGGCGTGGGAGCGCCGGTCGAGATCCGGCACTCGACGTCGCTGTAGCCCGTGACGAGTTCCGCCTCGAACTTGCGGGCGAGATTGCGCATCGCAATGTTCTCGGGAAGGCAGGTCATGTAGAGCGTCCGGATGCCGCGGTTGCGGGCGGCGGTGATCAGGTGTCCGAACAGCGCCTCGCCGATGCCGCGCCGGCGCCGGCCCTTCTCGACGCTGAAGGCGGCCTCGCCGGTCTGCACGACGAAATCCTCCAGGCCGCGCAATTCGGCGGCGCCGCGGACTTCTCCCTCTTCGACATAGCCATAGACCAGCCCGCCGATGCCGAAGGTGCTCTCGGCATAGTCGACGAGGAATTCATCATTGACCGCCGTGCCGAAGCGCTCGCGCCGGGTCGCGGCGTCGAGGCGCAGAAGATGGGCGGTGAAGAGGTCGCGCTCGGTAGGCCAGAGACGCCTGACCTCGCCGTGCCTGGCTTTCGCGCCAGGTTTCATCGAACGATTCAATTGCAGCTCCTGATAAAGCGCTGTGACACGCTGCCAACCAGGAGGCGTATTCTTCCCTAACTCGGCGCTGAAGATGCGCTCGCGAATGCGGAATACAAGAGACCGGATTGCGGCAAATTACCGCTAAATGCGGGAATAATGGGCAAATCTGCTGAGCAGGCGCCGCGATGCAGTGGAATTATCCTCGGCGTTTCGAAGGGTCGGGAGGTGGTGCCGGCCTGGCCGGAATCGGCTGAAGCTTGCGGGCCGGGCTGGCCTGCCGTAACCCTCAGGCGCTCCTCCTTTGCCTCCAGGCCATGTCCGCTACGCTCCCCGAACGCTATGCCGCCCTCGTCGAATCCGGTGCGATCGAACGCGACCCGGCGCAGGTCGCGGTCGTCAATCGCCTGCAGGCGCTGACCGAAACCCTCGCCAGCCGCCGGCTGGCGAAGAAGAGCAGCGCGCTCGGCTGGCTGTTCGGCCGCAAGCAACCGCCGCCGGAAAGCGTCAAGGGTCTCTACATCTGGGGCTCGGTCGGCCGCGGCAAGACCATGCTGATGGACATGTTCTACGAGGCGGCTCCGCTGGCCTCGCGCCGGCGCGTGCATTTCCATGCCTTCATGGCCGACGTCCATGAGCGCATCCATGCCTATCGGCAGGAACTGAAGGCCGGCAGGGTCAAGGAGCCCGATCCGATCGGCCCGGTCGCGGAAGCGCTGGCGGCCGAGGCGACGCTGCTCTGTTTCGACGAGTTCACGGTTACCGACATCGCGGATGCGATGATCCTCGGCCGTCTGTTCACGGCGCTGTTCGCGGCCGGTGTCGTGGTGGTCGCGACCTCCAATGTCGAGCCGTCCCGGCTCTATGAGAACGGCCTCAACCGCGCGCTCTTCCTGCCCTTCATCAGCTTGCTCGCCGGCAAGGTCGAGGTGATCCGGCTCGATGCGCGCACCGATTTCCGGTTGGAGAAGCTCGGCGGCGCGCCGACCTATCACGTGCCGGCCGATGCGGCGGCGGGGGCGGCGCTCGACAAGGCCTTCTTCAAGCTCTCGGGCGTCGCCAGGGGCGCGCCGGTGACGATCGACATCAAGGGGCACGAACTCAAGCTGCCGCAGGCCGCGGCGGGCGTGGCGCGGGCGAGCTTTAGCGATCTCTGCGCCCAGGCCTATGGCGCCTCGGACTATCTCGCACTGGCGCAGGATTTCCATACGCTGGTGCTCGACGACATCCCGGTGATGGACATGGACCGGCGCAACGAGGCCAAGCGCTTCATCATCCTGATCGACGCGCTCTATGAGAGTCATGTGAAGCTGGTCGCCTCGGCGGCCGCTGAGCCGACGGGACTCTATGTGGCGCGCTCGGGCCGCGAGGCCTTCGAGTTCGACCGGACCGTCTCGCGCCTGATCGAGATGCGCTCGGAGGAGTATCTCGCCTTGCCGCATGGCCGCGCCGATTCCGCCGCGAGCGGCGAGACGACCGGGCTGGTGGAGACCTGAGCCATGGTCGCGCGCGAGCCGAGCGAGACCCGTATTCTCTCGGTCGCCAGCGAGCATCTCAGGCTGCACGGCCTGCGCCGCTTCACCGTCGTGGCGGTGGCGGAAGAGGCCGGCATGACCCATGCCAATGTCTATCGCTATTTCCCCTCGCGGGTCGCGCTGGTCGATGCCGTGGTCGATGTCTGGCTCAAGGCGACCGAACGCAGGCTCGCCGACATCGCGGATGGCCCCGATCCTGCGGAGGACAAGCTCGAGCGCCTGATCCTGGCCTTGGCCAAGGCCAATCGCGACCTGCTGCACGAGGACCCGCATCTCTTCGCAGCGCTGTCGCAGGCGGTCGCCAAGCGCCATGCGATCAGCCGGCGCAACCGCGCCCGGGTCCGCGCCCTGTTCGAGCGCGTCATCGACGACGGCATCGCCACCGGCGCCTTCGAGCCGCGCGACCGCGACCGGGCGATTGCCTTCGTGATCGACGCGACCCATCGCTTCATCCATCCGGCGGCACTCGAGCTCGAGGCGGACGTCCCCCAGGAGTCCGTCGATGCACGGCTTTCGACGCTGATCAGGGTCGCGCTTCGGACATTGGCGACCGGCGTGATCTAAAATCCAAAAGAAAATGACATAATTTGTAAAATGTCATTGCTCGGTTTTTGACCGGCTCAGGCAAAGGGCGCGCCGGCCAAGTTTGTAATAGTTTGATTTCCTTTGCTATTCGCCGGAAAATGGCCGATTTTGGTGCCTGAATTCACGGATTTGCCATAATCTGCGCAGGGTTGAGCCCCACGCCGGGTTGGGCCAAAGAACCCACGGTTTTCCGGTTCACGTATCCAAGGACAAGGACTAGGCAATGGCCCGCAAGAAGATCGCCCTCATCGGCGCCGGACAGATCGGCGGCACCCTGGCTCACCTCGCCGGCCTGAAGGAGCTCGGTGACGTCGTCCTGTTCGACATCGCCGAGGGCACGCCGCAGGGCAAGGGTCTCGACATCGCCGAGTCCGCCCCGGTCGACGGCTTCGACGCTGGCTACAAGGGCACGAACTCCTACGAGGACATCAAGGGCGCCGACGTCATCATCGTCACCGCCGGCGTGCCGCGGAAGCCCGGCATGAGCCGCGACGACCTGATCGGGATCAACCTCAAGGTGATGAAGTCGGTCGGCGAGGGCATCAAGCAGTATGCTCCCAAGGCCTTCGTGATCTGCATCACCAACCCGCTCGACGCGATGGTCTGGGCCCTGCAGAAGTTCTCGGGCCTGAAGCCGAACATGATCTGCGGCATGGCCGGCGTGCTCGACTCCGCCCGCTTCCGCCACTTCCTCGCCGATGAGTTCAAGGTCTCGGTCAAGGACGTCTCGGCCTTCGTGCTCGGCGGCCATGGCGACGACATGGTGCCGCTGGTCCGTTATTCCGGCGTCGCCGGCATCCCGCTGCCCGACCTCGTCAAGATGAAGTGGACCACCCAGGAGCGCCTCGACGCCATCGTCGAGCGCACCCGCAAGGGCGGCGGCGAGATCGTCAACCTGCTCAAGACCGGCTCGGCCTTCTACGCCCCGGCCGCCTCGGCGATCGCCATGGCCGAGAGCTACCTCAAGGACCAGAAGCGCGTCCTGCCGGCCGCCGCTGCGCTGAAGGGCCAGTACGGCGTCAAGGACATGTTCGTCGGCGTGCCGGTGGTGATCGGCGCCAAGGGCGTCGAGCGCGTCGTCAAGATCCGCCTCAACGGCGCCGAGAAGGAGATGCTCGGCAAGTCGGTCGCTTCGGTGCAGAGCCTGATCGACGCCTGCAAGGCCATCGATCCGTCACTGGCGTGAGATAGAGCGGGCGGCGAGGCCGAACCTGGCGGATGACGATCTTGCGTCGTCACCCGCCTCTCGGCATTGCCCGCCTGCCATCGTCGCCATCCGACCCTTTCAAACAGGACATCAGGCATGAACATCCACGAATATCAGGGCAAGGCGGTCCTCAAGGAGTTCGGCGCGCCCGTCTCCGCCGGCTTCCCGGCGCTCACGGTGGCGGAAGCCGTCGAGGCGGCCAAGAAGCTGCCCGGCCCGCTCTATGTCGTGAAGAGCCAGATCCATGCCGGCGGCCGCGGCAAGGGCAAGTTCAAGGAGCTGCCCGCCGACGCCAAGGGCGGCGTCCGCCTCGCCAAGTCGGTCGAAGAGGTCGAGGCTCATGCCAAGGAAATGCTCGGCAACACGCTGGTGACGGCGCAGACCGGCGAAGCCGGCAAGCAGGTCAACCGCCTCTACATCGAGGACGGCTCGGACATTGCCAAGGAGTTCTATCTCTCGGCGCTGGTCGACCGCGAGACCTCGCGCGTCGCGTTCGTGGTTTCGACCGAGGGCGGCATGGACATCGAGGCGGTCGCCCATGACACGCCCGAGAAGATCCTGACCTTCTCCGTCGACCCGGCTACCGGCATCATGCCGCATCACGGCCGCACCGTCGCGAAGGCGCTCGGCCTTTCCGGCGACCTCGCCAAGCAGGCGGGCTCCGTGCTCAACCAGATCTACGCCGCCTTCGTCGCCAAGGACATGGCGATGCTCGAGATCAACCCGCTGATCGTGACGACGCAGGGCCAGATCAAGTGCCTCGACGCCAAGGTCTCCTTCGATTCCAACTCGCTCTACCGCCATCCCGAGCTGATGGAACTGCGCGACGAGACGGAAGAGGACGCCAAGGAGATCGAAGCGTCGAAGTATGACCTCGCCTATATCGCGCTCGACGGCACGATCGGCTGCATGGTCAACGGTGCCGGCCTCGCCATGGCGACGCTCGACATCATCCAGCTCTATGGGGAATCGCCCGCGAACTTCCTCGATGTCGGCGGCGGCGCCTCCGAAGAGAAGGTCACGGCGGCCTTCAAGATCATCACCGCCGACCCGAAGGTGAAGGGCATCCTGGTCAACATCTTCGGCGGCATCATGAAGTGCGACGTCATCGCGCGCGGTGTGATCGCAGCGGTCAAGTCGGTCGGGCTCGAGGTGCCGCTGGTGGTGCGCCTCGAAGGCACCAATGTCGAGGAAGGCAAGCAGATCATCCGCGAGTCCGGGCTCAATGTGATCCCGGCTGATGATCTCGACGATGCGGCGCAGAAGATCGTCGCCGCGATCAAGAAGGCTTGAGGAAAACCGATGTCAATCCTGATCGACAAGAACACCAAGGTCATCTGCCAGGGTTTCACCGGCAAGAACGGCACCTTCCATTCCGAGCAGGCGATCGCCTACGGCACCAAGATGGTCGGCGGCACCTCGCCCGGTAAGGGCGGTAGCCTGCATCTCGGTCTGCCGGTCTTCGACACCGTCGCCGAGGCGCGCGAGAAGACCGGGGCCGAGGCTTCGGTCGTCTATGTCCCGCCTCCGGGCGCGGCCGATGCGATCTGCGAGGCGATCGACGCCGAGATCCCGCTGATCATCTGCATCACCGAGGGCATCCCGGTGCTCGACATGGTCCGCGTCAAGCGCTCGCTCTCGGGCTCGAAGTCGCGGCTGATCGGGCCGAACTGCCCGGGCGTCGTCACCGCCGGCGAGTCGAAGATCGGCATCATGCCGGCCAACATCTTCAAGCCGGGCTCGGTCGGCATCGTCTCCCGCTCCGGCACGCTGACCTATGAGGCGGTGTTCCAGACCACGAATGAGGGCCTCGGCCAGTCGACCGCGGTCGGCATCGGCGGCGACCCGGTCAAGGGCACCGAGTTCATCGACATGCTCGAGATGTTCCTCGCAGACGAGAAGACCAAGTCGATCGTGATGATCGGCGAGATCGGCGGCTCGGCCGAAGAGGATGCGGCGCAGTTCATCAAGGACGAGGCTCGCCGCGGCCGCAAGAAGCCGATGGTCGGCTTCATCGCCGGCCGCACGGCGCCTCCGGGCCGCCGCATGGGCCATGCCGGCGCGATCATCTCCGGCGGCAAGGGCGGCGCGGAAGACAAGATCGCTGCCATGGAAGCCGCCGGCATCCGGGTTTCGCCCTCGCCGGCGCGCCTTGGAAAGACCTTGGTGGACGTGTTGAAGGGCTGAGTGTCGCGACAGCCGGCCGGGCAGGGGCCCGGCCGGCAAGTTGCGGCGCTGGAATGACAAGTGATGGGTCGGCGAGGGGCCGATCCGGATGTGCTAGGCAGGAAGAAGGCAGGACGACATGGCTCGCCAGGACATCAACGAGGCTCTCGCGCAGACGGGTTTCCTCTACGGCGGCAACGCGGCCTATATCGAGGATCTCTACGCCCGCTATCAGGCCGACCCGAAGTCGGTCGATGAGCAGTGGCGGGGCTTCTTCGCCGGGCTGAACGACGAGCGCCAGGCGATCATCGACAACGCCAAGGGCGCCTCCTGGAAGAAGCCGAACTGGCCGATCCCGGCCGGCGGCGAGATCGTCTCGGCGCTCGACGGCAACTGGGCCGTGGTCGAGAAGGTGATCGGCGACAAGCTCGGCGCCAAGGCCAAGGCGGCCGGCACGACGCTGTCGGCTTCCGACGTCCAGCAGGCGACGCGCGATTCCGTGCGCGCCATCATGCTGATCCGGGCCTACCGCATGCGCGGCCACCTGCATGCCCAGCTCGACCCGCTCGGGATCGAGGGCATCAAGGACATCGAGGAGCTCTCGCCGGCCGCCTTCGGCTTCACTGAGGCCGATCTCGACCGCAAGATCTTCATCGACAACGTGCTCGGCCTGGAATTCGCCACCATCCGCGAGATGACGGCGATCCTGCAGCGGACCTATTGCGGCACGGTCGGCGTCGAGTTCATGCATATCTCCGACCCCGAGCAGAAGGCCTGGCTGCAGGAACGCATCGAGGGGCCGGACAAGGAGATCGCCTTCACCCGCGAGGGCAAGCGCGCGATCCTGAACAAGCTCGTCGAAGCCGAGGGCTTCGAGAAGTTCCTCGATCTGAAGTTCACCGGCACCAAGCGCTTCGGCCTCGATGGCGGCGAGTCGCTGGTTCCGGCGCTGGAGCAGATCATCAAGCGCGGCGGCGCGCTCGGCGTGCGCGACATCGTCTTCGGCATGGCCCATCGCGGCCGCCTCAACGTGCTGACCCAGGTGCTGGGCAAGCCGCACCGGGCGCTGTTCCACGAGTTCAAGGGCGGCTCCTTCGCGCCCGACGACGTCGAGGGCTCGGGCGACGTCAAGTACCATCTCGGTGCTTCCTCGGACCGCGAGTTCGACGGCAACAACGTCCATATCTCGCTGACCGCGAACCCCTCGCATCTCGAGATCGTCGACCCCGTCGTGCTCGGCAAGGTGCGCGCCAAGCAGGACCAGTTCGGCGACATCGTCGAGCGTTCCAAGGTGCTGCCGCTGCTGATCCATGGCGATGCCGCCTTCGCCGGCCAGGGCGTGGTGGCCGAGTGCCTCGGCCTGTCCGGGCTGAAGGGCCACCGCACCGGCGGCTCGCTGCATTTCATCATCAACAACCAGATCGGCTTCACCACCTATCCGCGCTATTCGCGCTCCTCGCCCTATCCGTCCGATGTGGCGAAGATGGTCGAGGCTCCGGTCTTCCATGTGAACGGCGACGATCCGGAAGCGGTCGTCTTCGCCGCCAAGGTCGCGATCGAGTTCCGGCAGAAGTTCCACAAGCCGGTCGTGATCGACATGTTCTGCTATCGTCGCTTCGGCCACAACGAGGGCGACGAGCCGGGCTTCACCCAGCCGCTGATGTACCGCAAAATCCGCGGCCACAAGTCGACGCTGGAGCTCTACAGCGGCAAGCTCGAAGCCGAGGGCGTGATCCAGCCCGGCGAGCTCGACCAGATGCGCGCGGCCTGGAAGGACAAGCTTGAGGTCGAGTTCGACGCCGGCCAGTCCTTCAAGCCGAACAAGGCCGACTGGCTCGACGGCCGCTGGGCCGGCATGAAGGCGATGCGCGCCGACGAGGACGATCCGCGCCGCGGCGCGACCGGCGTGCCGGCAGCCGTGCTCAAGGAGATCACGCAGAAGATCACCGAGGTCCCGGAAGGCTTCAACGTCCACAAGACGATCCAGCGCTTCCTCGACAACCGCCGCAAGGCGGTCGAGAGCGGGCAGGGGATCGACTGGGCGACGGCGGAGGCGTTGGCCTTCGGTTCGCTGCTGCTCGACGGCAACCCGGTGCGCCTCTCCGGCCAGGATTGCGAGCGCGGCACCTTCTCGCAGCGCCATTCGGTGCTGATCGACCAGGAGACCGAGGCTCGTCACACCTCGCTGAACCATATCCGCGAGGGCCAGTCGCGTTACGAGGTCATCAACTCGATGCTCTCGGAAGAGGCGGTACTCGGCTTCGAGTACGGCTACACCCTGTCGGAGCCGAACGCTCTGACGATGTGGGAGGCGCAGTTCGGCGACTTCGCCAATGGCGCGCAGGTGGTGTTCGACCAGTTCATCTCGTCGGGCGAGCGCAAGTGGCTGCGCATGTCGGGCCTGGTCTGCCTCTTGCCGCATGGCTATGAGGGCCAGGGTCCGGAGCACTCCTCGGCCCGTCTCGAGCGCTTCCTGCAGATGTGCGCCGAGGACAACATGCAGGTCGCGAACTGCTCGACGCCGGCGAGCTATTTTCACATCCTGCGCCGCCAGCTGAAGCGCGACTTCCGCAAGCCGCTGATCCTGATGACGCCGAAGTCGCTGCTGCGTCACAAGCGCTGCGTCTCGACGCTCGACGAACTGGCGGAGGGCTCGACCTTCCACCGCGTGCTGCACGACGATGCCGAGCGCGGCAACTCGACGACCAAGCTGGTCAAGGATTCGAAGATCCGCCGGGTCGTGCTCTGCTCCGGCAAGGTCTATTTCGACCTGCTCGAGGAACGCGAGAAGCGCGGCATCGACGACGTCTACCTGATGCGCGTCGAGCAGCTCTATCCGTTCCCGCTGAAGACGCTGGCGCAGGAGCTGTCGCGCTTCAAGGGCGCCGACGTGGTCTGGTGCCAGGAGGAGCCGAAGAATATGGGCTCCTGGACCTTCGTCGAGCCCTATCTGGAATGGGTGCTGGGCCATGCCGGCTCGAAGTCGAAGCGGCCGCGCTATGTCGGCCGGCCGGCCTCGGCCGCGACGGCGACCGGCCTGATGTCGAAGCATCTCGCCCAGCTCAACGCATTCCTGGATGAGGCCTTCGCGGCCTGATCGCTTCGCTATCGCCGGAGCCCGGTGTTCCCCGAAGACCGCCCCGTCTTTCGGCACCGGGTTCGAGACCAAGACACGAGAAGAGGCCTGACATGGCGACTGAAATCCGCGTACCCACCCTCGGCGAATCCGTTTCCGAGGCGACGATCGGCAAGTGGTTCAAGAAGCCCGGCGAGGCGGTGAAGGCAGACGAGCCCCTGGTCGAGCTCGAGACCGACAAGGTGACCCTCGAGGTCAACGCCCCGGCCGCCGGCGTGCTTGGCGAGATCGTCGCCAAGGAAGGCGAGACGGTCGGCGTCAACGCCCTGCTCGGCTCGATCACCGCCGGTGGTGCTGCCGCGGCTGCGGCGCCGAAGCCGGCCGCAGAGGCTCCGAAGCCGGCTGCCGCCGCGCCCGCACCGGCCGCCTCCGGCGCCGCGACCAAGGCCGCCGATTCCGGCCCGGCCGTCGCCCGCCTTGCTGCCGAGAGCGGCGTCGATCCGTCGAGCGTCGCAGCCTCCGGCAAGGATGGCCGCGTCACCAAGGGTGACATGCTCGCCGCGATCGCGACCGGCCCGGCCGTCGCGGCTTCGGCTCCGGCCGCGCCCGTCCAGATGCGCGCTCCCTCGGCGCCGGACGATGCCTCGCGCGAAGAGCGCGTCAAGATGACCAAGCTGCGCCAGACTATCGCGCGCCGCCTCAAGGAAGCGCAGAATACCGCAGCGATGCTGACCACCTTCAACGAGGTGGACATGTCGGCGGTGATGGCGCTGCGCAACCAGTACAAGGACGTCTTCGAGAAGAAGCACGGCGTGAAGCTCGGCTTCATGGGCTTCTTCGTGAAGGCCTGCGTGCAGGCGCTGAAGGAGATCCCCTCGGTCAACGCCGAGATTGATGGCACCGACATCGTCTACAAGAACTACTACCATGTCGCGGTCGCCGTCGGCACCGACAAGGGCCTGGTGGTTCCGGTGGTGCGCGATGCCGACCAGCTCTCGATCGCCGGCGTCGAGAAGGAGATCGGCGTCCTCGGCAAGAAGGCGCGCGACGGCTCCCTCAAGATCGAGGACATGCAGGGCGGCACCTTCACCATCTCGAATGGTGGCGTGTACGGCTCGCTGATGTCGACGCCGATCCTCAACGCGCCGCAGTCGGCGATCCTCGGCATGCACAAGATCCAGGAGCGGCCGATGGTGGTCGGCGGCCAGATCGTGATCCGGCCGATGATGTATCTGGCGGTCTCCTATGACCACCGCATCATCGACGGCAAGGAGGCCGTGACCTTCCTGGTGCGCATCAAGGAGGCGCTGGAGGACCCGGCGCGTCTCGTCCTCGACCTCTGAGGCTGCCGGTCCATGCTCTCGCTGATCGTCGCGAGTGTCGCTCTGCTCCTCCTCCATATCGGAGCGCAGGCGATCGCGGCGACCAGCGAGCTGGGCTCCGCCTGGAATGTCGGGCCGCGTGACGCGGGCGAGCGGCCGCAAGGTGTCGTTGCCGGGCGGGCCGAGCGGGCGCTGCGCAACTATCTCGAGACCTATCCGGCCTTCGCGGTGCTGGCCGTGGCGCTGATCGCCAGCGGCCGGGCCGATGGCGTCGGCCTGATCGGCGGCGGTCTCTGGCTCGCTGCCCGTATCGTCTACCTGCCGCTCTACCTCGCCGGCGTCCCGTATTGGCGCAGCCTCGTCTGGCTCGCCGCCGCGATCGGCCTGGCGCTGATGGCGGCCCGCCTGCTGGTCTGACCCCGGAAGGAGGAGGGAGCATGGCTTTCGGACCTAACCCACCACCGATCCAGGCGCATATCTGCGTCAAGGGCGGGGACGCGGCGATCGCCTTCTACGAGAAGGCTTTTGGCGCGCAGTGCACCTTCAGGGCGATGGCTGAGGACGGCAAGCGCGTGATGCACGCCAATCTCGCCATGTTCGGCAGCGAGGTGATGCTGCACGACGAATTTCCCGAGTTCGGCGGCGATATCATGGCGCCGAGCTCGCGGAGCGGCGCCAGCATGACGATCAGCATCAACCTGCCGCAGCCCGCCGATGTCGATGCCGCCATCGCCAGGGCAGCTTCTGCGGGCGCCGATGTCGTCATGCCGGCGAGCGATGTGTTCTGGGGCGCCCGCTATGGCCGCTTGCGCGATCCCTTCGGCCATGTCTGGGCCTTCAACGCGCCTCTGGCGCAACAGCAATCGTAAAGTCTGAACGAAAGAGAGACCATGTCCTACGATCTCGTCGTCATCGGAACCGGCCCCGGCGGCTATGTCTGCGCCATCCGCGCCGCCCAGCTCGGCCTCAAGGTCGCGGTGGTCGAGAAGCGCAAGACCCATGGCGGCACCTGCCTGAATGTCGGCTGCATCCCCTCCAAGGCCCTGCTGCACGCTTCTGAGATGTTCGCCGAAGCCGGCCACACCTTCGCCAGTCTCGGCATCGATGTCGGCACGCCCAAGCTCGATCTGAAGCAGATGCTGGTCCACAAGCAGGAGACGGTCGACGCCAACGTCAACGGCGTCGCCTTCCTGCTGAAGAAGAACAAGATCGACCCCTTCCACGGCACCGCCTCGATCCCGGCTGCCGGCAAGGTCGTCGTCACCGCCGAGGACGGCAAGACGCAGGAGCTGACGACCAAGAACATCGTCATCGCCACCGGCTCGGAATCGACGGCGCTGCCGGGCGTCACCACCGACGAGAAGACCATCGTCACCTCGACCGGCGCGCTCGAGCTGACCGCTGTGCCGAAGGAGCTGCTGGTCGTCGGCGCCGGCGTGATCGGGCTCGAGATCGGCTCGGTCTGGGCCCGTCTCGGCGCCAAGGTCACGGTGGTCGAGTATCTCGACCGCATCCTGCCCGGCATGGATGACGAGATCGCCAAGCAGTTCCAGCGCATTCTGCAGAAGCAGGGCTTCGCGTTCCATCTCGGCTCGAAGGTCACCAAGGTCGAGATCGGCAAGAAGGGCGGCGCCACCGTCACGGTCGAGCCGGCCGCCGGCGGCGAGGCCAAGACGCTGAATGCCGACATCGTGCTGGTCGCGATCGGCCGCCGGCCGAACACGGACGGGCTCGGCCTCGACAAGGCCGGTGTCGCGACCGAGCGCGGCCGCGTCGTCATCGACGATCATTTCAAGACCAATGTCGCCGGCATCTACGCGATCGGCGACGTGGTGCGCGGGCCGATGCTGGCGCACAAGGCCGAGGATGAGGGCGTCGCGGTCGCCGAGATCATCGCCGGCAAGCACGGCCATGTGAACTACGACGCCATTCCCGGCATCGTCTACACCGCCCCCGAGGTCGCCGCGCTCGGCAAGACCGAGGAGGAGCTCAAGGCCGCGGGCATCGCCTACAAGGTCGGCAAGTTCCCCTTCACCGCCAATGGCCGGGCCCGCGCCATGCGCCATACCGACGGCTTCGTGAAGGTCCTCGCCGACGCGACGACCGACAAGGTGCTCGGCTGCCACATCATTGGGCCCCATGCCGGCGACCTGATCGCCGAGGTCACGGTGCTGATGGAGTTCGGCGGCTCTGCCGAGGATCTCGCCCGTACCTGCCATGCGCATCCGACGCTGGCCGAGGCGGTCAAGGAAGCGGCGCTCGCCGTCGACAAGCGCCCGATCCATATGTGATTGGCCTCGCTCGCCAAGGGAGCCCGGGCCTGTAGGCTTGGGCAGAACGAAAAACGCCCGGCGAGTAGCCGGGCGTCTTGCTTTCGGGGACGGTCGGAGCAAGGGCGCCTTCTCGTCCTGAGATGGTCGGATCAAGCCCGGCCATGACGGCATTTGCTAGCCACGCCGCGCGTGAAATGCGGTCAGCGTGTTGCGCAGCAGGCAGGCGATGGTCATCGGGCCGACGCCGCCCGGGACAGGCGTGATCGCGCCGGCAACCGTGACCGCCTCGGCGAAGTCGACATCGCCGGCGAGCTTGCCGTCGGGCATGCGGTTGATGCCGACATCGATCACCGTCGCGCCGGGCTTGATCCAGTCTCCCTTGATCATCAGCGGGCGGCCGACCGCGGCGACGACGATATCGGCGCGGCGCACCACCTCGGCGAGGTTGCGGGTGCGCGAATGGGCGATGGTGACTGTGCAGTCGGCCTGAAGCAGGAGCTGCGCGACCGGGCGGCCGACCAGTTCCGAACGGCCGACAACCACGGCATCAAGGCCGGAAAGCGACGGCAGGGTCTGCTTGAGCAGCAGCATGCAGCCGAGCGGCGTGCAGGGCACGAGGCCGTTCTTGCCGCCGGCGAGCAGGCCGGCATTGATCGGGTGCAGGCCGTCGACATCCTTGGCCGGGTCGATCGCGTCGATGATCCGGCCGGTGTCGATATGCTTGGGCAGGGGCAGCTGGACCAGGATACCGTCGACCGCGTCGTCGGCGTTGAGCGCGGCGATCTTGGCGAGCAGCTCGGCCTCTGTCGTCTCGGCGGGCAGGCGGTGGGCGACGGAGTTCATGCCGATCTCGGCCGCGAGCTTCTCCTTGGAGGCGACGTAGACGCGACTCGCCGGATCGTCGCCGACCAGGACGACATGGAGACCGGGCACCAGGCCCTTGGCCGCCTTGATCGCCGCGACCTCTCGGCCGATCCCCGCCCGCAGCTCGGCTGCCGCCGCCTTGCCGTCGATGATGCGCGCTTGTGCCGGCATGTGCTCGTCCTTGCGTTCTCGCGAGCCGTTCTCATGCGCGATTGCTGCAGCGCAAACAAGGCCGCATGACCGGAAGGCCTTGACTTAGTTTGGTCTATGTCAAAATCATGCACGATCCATGATGCATGCCGAGCCCTCATTCCGTAAGCCGTCCCGGGTCGTTCTGGCCGAGCAGGTCTATGAGCTGATCAAGGAACGCATTCTCGACCAGGCCTATGTGCCCGGCGAGCGGCTCAATATCGACGCGCTCGTGCGCGAGTTCGCCGTCAGTTCGACGCCGATCCGCGAGGCTCTGATGCGGCTCGCAGCCGAGGGGCTGGTGCGCGCCGAGCCCTTCATCGGCTTCACGACCGCGCCGGTGCCCGACCAGCGCTATTACGAGGACGTCTACAGTTTCCGCGGCGTGATCGAGCCCTGGGCGGCGGCCGAGGCAGCACGGCGCCAGCCGGCTCCCGAGGCGATCGCCGGGCTGCGCGCGGCGGTCGCGGCGATGATGGCCGGCGAGCCATCGCGCGAATACCGCAGCCATCGCGCTTTCACCGAGGCTGATGACCGGTTCCATCGCATCGTCCTGCAGCTGGCCGGAAACCAGGTCGCGCTGAAGAGCTATGACGATCTGCGTTTCCACCTGCACATTTCGCGCCTCTACCTGACCCGCGAGCAGGATGTCGGCCCGACCCATCGCGAGCACTACGCCATCGTCGATGCGCTCGAGGCCGGCGACCCCGAGGCCGCCGCCGACGCGATGCGCCGGCATCTGCAAGGCTCCTATGAGCGACTGATCAAATAGCCAACCGCCGAGGCCGAAAACGGCCCGGCTTTCGACCCGAGGGAGGGACCGACATGTTGAAACGCATCGCCGCCGCGCTGATCGCCGGCAGCTTCATGATGGGCGCAGCGCAGGCCCAGACGCTGCGCTTCGGCCACGCCAACACCACGAGCGAGATCGCCGGCGAGCTCTTCGCCGAATTCGCCGATCGCGTGAACAAGGGCACCAAGGGCGCGGTCACGGTCCGTGTCTTCCCGGCTGAGCAGCTCGGCAAGGAGATCGACCTCTTCAAACAGGTCAAGGAAGGCGCGCTCGACATCTCGGCGCCCTCCATGGCCGCAGCCTCCTCGCTCGTTCCGGCACTGGAAATCCCGAGCGCGCCCTTCCTCTGGAAGGACTGGAGCGAGGCCGAGGCGATCATCCGCTCCGAAGCCTTCGACCCGATCTTCGACGAGCTGCGCGACAAGCACAACATCGTGCCGGTCAGCCGCATCTGGTACTGGGGCTGGCGCAACATGACGACGCTCGACCGCGCCGTGAAGAAGCCCGAGGACGTGCAGGGGCTGAAGATCCGCGTGCCGGAAAGCCCGGTCTGGGTCGAGATGATCAAGGCCTTCGGCGGCGCGCCGACACCCGTCCCGTTCGGGGAGGTCTACACCGCCCTGCAGCAGAAGACCGTCGACGGCCAGGAGAACCCGATCCCGACGATCTTCTCGCGCAAGTTCTACGAGGTGCAGGGCTATGTCGCGATGACCAAGCACATGCTCCAGAACAACATGATCGTCATCAACAAGGACAGCCTCGCCAAGCTGAAGCCCGAGCATCGCGAGGTGCTGTTCGCGGAAGCCGCCCGCGCCTCGGCGATGAACACCTACCTGCAGCAGAAGCGCGAAGCCTCGATGCTGGAGGACATCCGCAAGTCCGGCCGCTCGAAGATCGTCGAGGACGTCGACCGCGACGCCTTCGCGGCCAAGGCCAAGGTGGTGACGACGGCGATGGAAGGCCGCTGGGGCAAGCCCCATGTCGAGCGCGTGCAGGCGGCGATCGACGCCCAGCGCAAGCGCTGACCCCGCCATGGCGGGCCTTAACCTGATCCGGCGGCTCGACGACTGGTCGAGCCGCCTGGAGAACCTCGCGCTCGCAGCCCTGCACGGCATCATCGCCGCGCTGGTCTGCGCGGCCGTGATCTTCCGCTACGTGCTCAACGATCCACTGACCTGGTCGGAGGAGCTGATCCTCCTGCTCTTCGGCTGGATGATCTTCCTCGGCATCGCCAACGCCTTCCATGCCCGCACGCACATCATCATCGATGTCGTCGTGCTGTTCGCGCCGCGCTGGCTCTGCTTCGCCTTCGGTGTTCTTGCACTGGCGGTGACCGCCGCGGTGCTCGGCGTCCTGACCTGGTATTCCTGGCTCTATCTGCAGCGCGAGATGCCCAATCTCACCCCGATGCTCGGCATTTCCGCCGGCTGGGCGATCGCGCCGCTCTTCATCGGCAGCCTGTTGTCGCTGCTGCATCTCCTGCGCAATCTGATCGACGAGGGCGTCACCGGCGCGCTCTGGTCCGACATCACCACGCGCGAGTGACCCGGCATGGTGCTTGTCCTCCTCCTCACCTTCGCGGCGCTGCTCGTCGTCGGCACGCCGATCTGGATCGCCATGGCGGGCTCGGCCCTGCTCACGATCTTCATGGACGGCGTGCCGCTGACCGTCGCCGCCCAGCGCATGGTCGCCGGCGTCCAGTCCTTCCCGCTGCTGGCGATCCCGCTGTTCACGCTCGCCGGTTCGCTGATGAACGCGTCCGGCATTTCCGAGCGGCTGTTCAGCTTCACCAAGGCGCTGGTCGGCCATATCCGCGGCGGCCCGGCGCATACGCTCGTCGTCGGCGAGGTCTTCCTCTCCGGCATTTCCGGTTCGTCCGTCGCGGACACGGCCGCGGCGGCGCGGGTCTTCGTGCCCCAGCTCGAGAAGATGGGCTATCCCCGCGCCTTCGGCGCGGCGCTCTCGGCGGTCGCCGGCACGCTCGGGCCGATCATCCCGCCCTCGATCCTGATGGTGGTCTATGCCTGGCAGGCGAACGTCTCGCTCGGCCAGCTCTTCGTCGCCGGCATCATCCCCGGGCTGGTCATGGCCGGCTGCATCATGGGAACGATCGCGATTCAGGCGCTGCGACGCGACTTCAGGCCGGCCGGCGCCTTCTCGCTCGCCACCCTCTGGAGCGAGTTCCGCCACGCTTCGCTGGCGCTCCTGATGCCGGTCTTGATCATCGTCGGCTTCCGGGCGGGGCTGTTCACCGCGACCGAGATCGCCGGCGTCGCCGCCGCCTATTCGCTGGTCGTCGGCATGTTCATCTATCGCTCGATCAGGCTCGCCGATCTGCCGGCGATCCTGGTCGGCACGGCGCGCGAGACGGCGGTGATTATCGCCATCGTCGCGGCGGCATCGCCGTTCAGCTGGATCCTCGCGATCGAGCAGGCGCCGCAGCTCGTCACCGACTTCATGACCTCGATCTCCACCGACCCGTTGGTCGTGCTGCTGATCCTGAACATCGCCCTGCTGATCGCCGGCATGTTCATGGAGACGATCGCGATCATGATCATCCTGGTGCCGATCCTGCTGCCGCTTCTGACCTCGCTGCAGATCGACCTCGTGCATTTCGGGATCATCCTGTTGGTCAATCTGGTGATCGGCCAGGTGACGCCGCCGGTCGGCGTGCTCTGCTTCGTCGCCATGGCGATCACCAAGGAGAAGCTCGGGCCGCTGATCCGCGAGCTCTGGCCTTTCCTGATCGCGCTCGTGCTTGCGCTTGCGATCATCACCTATGTCCCGGCCCTGAGCCTCTGGCTCCCCAAGATCGCCGGCTTCTGAAGAGGACACTCCATGGCCACCATCACCGAAGTCGAGATCACCGAGTTCTCGTTCACGGCGAGAAATCTCGGGGTCTCCTCCGACAAGCTGCGGGCGATCTACAACATGGGCTACAAGCCCAACTCCTCGCTGGAGCTGACCAAGTTCGCGATCGTCATTCGCAGTGATGACGGGGCGCAGGGCGAGTACGTCATGCATTGGGGCGGCAGCCGCTCGACCATGGCGCAGACGCTCTCGCTGGCGCCGAGCCTGCTCGGCCGCGATCCCGATCACCGCGAGCTGATCTGGAACGAGATGAAGCGGGAACTGCGCCAGCATGACGGCATGGGCATTGGCCCGATCGACATCGCGCTGTGGGACCTCGCCGGCAAGCGCTATGGCGCCTCGGTCTCGGCGCTGCTCGGAGGCTACCGCACGCGGCTGAAGGCCTACGCATCGACCTATCACGGCGACCGCAATGGCGGCCTCGACTCGCCACAGGCCTTCGCCGACTTCGCCGAGCGCTGCTACGAACTCGGCTACCGTGCCTACAAGGTTCATGGCTGGCACGAGGGCGATGCCAAGGAAGAGGCGCGCAACGTGCTCCATGTCGCCAAGGCGGTCGGCGACCGGATGACGCTGATGCTCGACCCGGCCAACGAGCTCAGAACCTTCGCCGATGCGCTCTATGTCGGACGGGCCTGCGACGAGGGCAACTACTTCTGGTACGAGGACCCGATGCGCGATTGCGGCGTCTCGGCCTTCGCTCACAAGAAGCTACGCGAGATGCTGAAGACCCCGATCCTGCAGACGGAATATCTGCGCGGCTTCGAGACCAAGGCCGACTTCCTGATCGCGGGCGGCACCGACATGCTGCGCTCTGATCCGGAATACGATCTCGGCATCACCGGGGCGATGAAGATCGCCCATCTCGCCGAGGCCTTCGGCGTCGATGTCGAGATCCATGCCTGCGGCCCGGCGCATCGTCACTGCATGGCGGCGACGCGCAACACCAACTTCTACGAGATCGCGCTGCTCGGCCCGGACTGCCCGAATGCCGTGCCGCCGGTCTACACCTGCGGCTACTCCGACCAGATCGATGCCGTCGACAAGGACGGCACGGTGCCGGTCCCGACCGGGTCTGGTCTCGGCGTGACCTATGACTGGGACTACATCCGGGCTCACGAGACGGCGCGGCAGGTGTTCAAGCTCTGATTGCCTGGGGGGCGCGACGAGCCGCTTGATCGCGGCGCGCCGAGCCCTCATCTTCGCGCCTCCCGATTCAGGCGGCGTTTGGCGAGCCGGAGAGAACCACGTGACCACCGGCTTTGCAGCAATCCCGGCCTCGGGCAGCTATCGCTTGAACAATGCCCGGGTGCCGGCCTGCCTGGTCTCGGCCGAGACCATTGCGAGCGACCGGCATGGCTTCGCCGCGCTCGATCTCGCGATCGAGGACGGCGTCGTCTCCTCGCTCCTGCCGGCCGGCATGCCCGGCCTCGACGCCGGGGCGGCCTTCGATCTCGACGGTGGCATCGTCCTGCCGCGCCTCGTCGACGTGCATACCCATCTCGACAAGGGCCATATCTGGCCGCGTCGGCCCAATCCCGATGGCAGCTTCATGGGGGCGCTGACCAGCGTCGGTGCCGACCGCGAGGCGAACTGGACGGCGCGGGACGTGCGTAGCCGCATGGAGTTCGGCCTTCGCTGCGCCTTCGCGCATGGCACGGCGGCGATCCGCACCCATATCGACTCGCTCGGTCCGCAGATCGGCATCTCCTGGCAGGTTCTGGCCGAGCTCAGGGCGGAATGGACTGGGCGCATCGCCTTGCAGGGCTCGCCGCTGTTCGGCGTCGAGGCGGTCGCCGACGACGCCCATATGCAGGCGATCACGCGGGCGGTGAGGGCGCATGGCGATGGGCTGCTCGGCTGCGTCACCTACATGATCCCGGAGCTCGACAGGGCGCTGGACACGATCTTCCTGACCGCGATCGAGAACGGCTTCGACCTCGATTTCCACGTCGACGAGAGCAATGATCCGGCGGCGCGCTCGCTGGAGCATATCGCGGACGCGGCGCTGCGCCATCGCTTCACCGGCAAGATCCTCGCCGGTCACTGCTGCTCGCTGGCGCTGCAGCAGCCGGCTGACGAGGCCCGTATCATCGCCAAGGTCGCCGAGGCCGGCATCGCCGTGGTCTCGCTGCCGATGTGCAACATGTACCTGCAGGACCGCCAGGCCGGCCGCACGCCGCGCTGGCGCGGCGTTACCGCGCTGCACGAGCTGAATGCTGCCGGCGTGCCGGTGATGATCGCCTCCGACAACACCCGCGATCCCTTCTACGCCTATGGCGATCTCGACCTTATCGAGGTGCTGCGCGAGGGAACGCGCATTCTCCAGCTGGACCATTCGGGCCATGACTGGGTACAGAGCATCGCGACGACCCCGGCTGCGCTGATGGGCCTGCCCGGACAGGGACGGCTCAGTGTCGGCGGCCCAGCCGACATGATCCTGACCCGGGCACGGGACTGGACCGAATTCTTCGCCCGGCCACAGGCCGAGCGCACCGTCTTGATCTGCGGCAAGGCAATCGACCGCACGCTGCCCGATTATCGCGAACTCGACCATCTGATGAGCACCGACGCATGAGCACGAAGTACGACATCGCCGCCCTCAAGGCCCGCCTCGGCAGCATCAAGAGCGAGGACAATCCCGCGCTGGTGAAGCAGAAGAGCCGGGACTTCTTCTGGTACTCGCCGACGCTGAAGCGCCAGCTCGACCAGGTCACCGGCGACATCATCGTCTCGCCGACCAGCGAGGCGGAGGTGCTGGAGGTGCTCGCCGCTGCCCATGCGCTCGGCATCCCCGTGACGCCGCGCGGCACCGGCACCGGCAATTACGGCCAGGCGATGCCGCTCTCGGGCGGGGTGGTGCTCGATCTCTCGGGCTTCAACAAGGTCAAGGCGATCGAGCCCGGCCGCTATGTCGCCGAGCCCGGCGCGATCCTCTCGGATATCGACAAGGAGACGCGGGCGCATTCGCGCCAGGAGATCCGCCTGCACCCCTCGACCTACCATACGGCCTCGGTCGGCGGCTTCATCGCCGGCGGCTCCGGCGGCGTCGGCTCGATCAAGTGGGGCGGCCTGCGCGACTGGGGCAACATCATCCGCTTGCGTGTCGCGACGATGGAGGCGCAGCCGCGCATCCTCGAACTGCAGGGCGAGGATCTGCACAAGGTCTCGCACGCCTATGGCACGAACGGCATCATCACCGAGGTCGAGATGCCGCTCGGGCCGGCCTATAACTGGGTCGACGTCATCATCGGGTTCGACAGCCTGCGCGGCGCCACCGAGTTCGCCAATTCGCTGGGCGAGCAGGACGGGCTGGCGCTGAAGGAGCTCGCCGTCGTCGCGGCTCCGGCGCCGCACGACTACTTCCTGCGCCATCGCAAGTTCCTACCGCGCGACAGCCACTGCGTCATCGTCATGGTCGCGGATTTCGCGGTGGAATCGACGCTGGCTTATGCCCGCCGCTTCCGCGGCGCCGAACTGTTGATGCGCTCGGACAAGCTGACGCCGGAGGAGGCGAAGGGTCTGCCGCCTTCCTTCGAGCTGGCCTGGAACCACACCACCTTGCGGGCGCTCAGGGTCGATCCGTCGATCACCTATCTGCAGGTGCTCTACCCCTTCCCCAACCAGGTCGAGCTGGTCGAGAAGATCCATCAGCGTTTCGGCGACGAGCTGACTTGCCATCTCGAATTCGTCCGCTTCGACGGCAAGATCACCTGCTTCGGCCTGCCTCTGGTCCGCTTCACCACCGAGGAGCGGCTGGAAGAGATCATGGCGATCCACGAGGAGATGGGCGCGCCGATCTTCAACCCGCATCGCTACACGCTGGAAGAGGGCGGCATGAAGCAGACCGACGAGGTCCAGCTCGCCTTCAAGCGCGAGGCCGATCCGCAGGGCCTGCTCAACCCCGGCAAGATGGTCGCCTGGGAAGACCCGGCCTATGACTTCCGCGCCGGCAAGACCTTCCTGTTCCGCAGCCTGGGTGAAGCGGCCGGCGGCTGAGCATGCGCGTCCTCGTCGTCTACGCGCATCCCAATCCCGAGAGTTTCGGCGCGGCGCTGCACGCCGCTGCCGTCGACGGGCTGCGCCGACATGGCCATGAGGTCGACGATTGCGACCTCTATGCCGAGGGCTTCGAGCCGGTGCTGAGCCGGCAGGAGCGTCTCGACTACCTCGATTCCGCGAAAAATGGCCGCTCGGTTGCCGGCTATGTCGAGCGGCTGCGCGCGGCCGAGGCATTGGTCCTCTGCTTCCCGGTCTGGAATTTTGGCTACCCGGCCATGCTGAAAGGCTATTTCGACCGGGTCTTCCTGCCGGGCGTCTCGTTCAAGCTGGTGGAAGGACAGGCGCAGCCGAGCCTCTGGAATATTCGCCGGCTTGCCGCGGTCACCACCTATGGCGGCTCGCGCTGGCGGGCGATGCTGATGGGGGACCCGCCGCGCAAGCTGGTCTGCCGCTCGCTGCGGGCGGTCTGCCATCCCACCGCCCGCCTCAGCTACCAGGCGCATTACGACATGAACCGCTCGACTCCAGACAGCCGCGAGCGCTTTCTGCGCAGAATTCAGGGAATGACCGCGCAATTTTAGGTGAGCGTCGAAAGACTGTCATTTGCCTGTCATGATCGCAGGCGATTGCAGAGCCGGCGAAAAGGATGAGCAATCTTTTCGGGGGGCCGGCTCATGACCAAGACGATCGAGAAAAGCGTCGGCCGGGCCTTGCTGGTCGCAGCCCGGCTGCACAGGGCCCGGATGGGCGAGCGGCTCAACGCGCTCGGGCTCTTTCCCGGCCAGGAGCAGGCGCTGAAGGCGCTGCAGGCCGCGCCGATGACGATGGGTGAGCTCGCCAGCCTGCTGCGAGTCAAGCCGCCGACGGTTTCCAAGACGATCGGCCGGCTGTCGCTGCAGGGTCTCGTCAGCCGCGAGGGTGGAGGCCGCGATGGTCGGCTCGTCCAGGTCGCGCTGACCGAACACGGCCAGAGGACTGCCGCGGCGCTCGACGCGGTCTGGAACCAGGTCGAGGACGAGCTGCTCGAGAAGCTCGATTCCAAGGAGCGCAAGCAGTTGCGCAAGCTCTTGCGCAAGGTCGCCAAGGGGCTTTCGCAGGCCGGCGCCGAGCTCGACGATCCCGAAGAGGACGTGGACGACGCGGCCTAACCTGGCCGGACGCTTCTGCGGCATGGCGCGCATGCGCCACCGGGCTGGTCTCAGTCTTTAAATCGGTTCATTGATCTCTGGCCATTCCCCCAGAGCATGACGAGACGTCTCGCTTGTCGGCCGCACCTGCTCCGCACCCGGACACAAGCCGGAATCGCCTGACTGCCATCTTGTTGATGTGCGCGGCAGTTCTGTGCTTTTCGCTGCTCGACGCCTCGGCGAAGTGGCTCGGGAGCTCGATGCACACCGGGCAGGTCGTCTCGGCGCGCTACATCATCAGCGTGGCGCTGGTCTCGATCATCCTCAATCCCTGGTCGCGGCCCGGCATCGTCAAGACGAGCCGGCCATGGCTGCAGGGCATCCGCTCGCTGCTGTTGCTGACTTCGACCGCGCTGAACTTCTTCGCGCTGAAGTACCTGCAATTGGCCGAGACGGTCTCGATCATGTTCGCGACGCCGTTCCTGGTCGCGCTGCTGGCCGGGCCGATCCTCGGCGAATGGGCCGGGCCGCGCCGGCTTATTGCGATCGCGGTGGGGTTCGTCGGCGTGCTGGTGATCACCCGTCCCGGGCTCGGCGGCCTGCACCCTGCGGCGTTGCTCACCGTCTGCGGCTGCTTCTGCTACGCCTTCTACAGCATATCGACGCGGATGCTCGCCGCCAGCGACTCCCCGGAGACGACGATGTTCTATTCCGGCATGGTCGGCGCGGTGGTGATGGTGCCGCTCGTCCCGCTGTTCTGGTCCTGGCCGGCCGACGGGCTGAGCTGGCTCCTGATGCTCAGCACCGGGCTTTTCGGCGCCCTCGGTCACTGGCTGCTGATCCTGGCGCATCAGCGCGCGCCGGCGAGCATGCTCTCGCCCTTCAACTATTCGCAGATCGTCTGGATGGTCGCGCTCGGCTGGTTCGTCTTCGGCCAGATACCCGACCGCTACACCTTCATCGGGGCCAGTATCGTCATCGCCTCTGGTCTCTATCTGCTCTATCGCGAGCGGGTCCGGGCCGTGCCCGAAGGCTCGGCCCGGCTGGACTAGGGGACGCCTCGCTCAGCCCTTGTCGGCGAGCGAGAGGCGGCTCTGCGACGCCACGAAATCAGAGAGCATCGGCACGAAGTCATCGCCCTTGCCGGCCGCGACGGCCTGGGCATAGACGTTCTTGACGGCGTTGCCGACCGGGTTGGGTACGCCGGCATCGTTGGCGACGGTCTCGAGATAGCGGACATCCTTCAGCGCGTTCGACAAGGTGAACTTGTGGGCGTCGCGGTCGCGCTGCAGCACGTACTGCATGAAGGTCTGGTAGAAGCCGCAATCCATCCGGCCGCCGGAGATCACACTGTTGAAAGTCTGGGGCGTGATACCGATCTTCTGCGCCAGCGTCAGCGCCTCGGAATAGATCGCGCCATAGCCCATCGAGAGGAAGTTGTTGAGCAGCTTCATCTTGTGGCCGTCGCCGACCGGGCCGAGATGCACGACCTTTTGTGCCCATGCGTCACAGACCGGCTTGATCCGCGCGAAAACCTCGCTGTCCGCCCCAATCATGGTGGAGAGTTGGCCAAGAGCCGCTTGCGCGGGCGTGCCGCCGAGCGGAGCATCGCAGAGGTGGAGACCAATGGCCGAGAGTTGGGCTGCCAGTCTGACCGTCGAGCTCGGATCCGAGGTCGAGCAGTCGACGATGATGGTGCCGGGCTTGGCGCCGGCTGCGATGCCGTCGGGACCGTTGACCACGGCCTCGACCTGCGGCGTGCCGGTGACGCAAAGGAAGATGATCGAGGCCTTTTCGGCAAGTTCCCGCGGCGTTGCGGCTTCCTGTGCGCCAGCAGCCTTGAGTTCTTCGACTGGTTTGCGGTTGCGATGCCCCATGACGGTCAAGGGGAAGCCTTTGGCGAGGATACACGAGGCCATGCCTTGACCCATGAAGCCTACGCCGATGAAGCCGATCGATTCTTTCTGAGCGCTCATCTTCAGTTTCTCCGTATTATATGAGATGGACTGTGAACATGCGGAACGATTTGACCAAGAACTGGTTGAAGGCCGTGGTTAACCCGCTTCAGGAGAAGCGCTTTATGGCTGGTGACGGAAACCTGCGTGACCCTTCTTCGTTCGGGAAGGGCGCAGCGGTGCCTCGGGAACGCTTGGGAGGGCGGGGCCGCGTTACCTTGCAGATCATTGCCGACCATCTCGACGTCTCGACCGCGACGGTCTCGCTGGCGTTGCGGGGCAGCCCGCTGGTCGCCGATGCGACCAAGCAACGCGTGCAGAAAATGGCGCGCGAAATGGGCTACAGCTACAACCGCAGCGCGGCCTCGCTGCGGACCGACCGGACCAACATCCTCGGCGTCGGCTTCCACGACATCACCAACCCGTACTTCGCCGAGCTGCTGGCGGCGATCGAGGAGACGGCGGCGGCGCATGGACGGTCGATCCTGCTCGGCACCTATGCCGAGAATCTCGAGCGTCAGGACCGCGTGCTCAACACGCTGAAGGAGTACCGGCCCGACGGCATGATCATCTGCCCGGCCGGCGGCACGACGGCAGAGACGTTGGCGCATCTGATGGCGGCGCAGGTGCCGCTGGTCCAGCTCTCGCGCGAGATCGACGGCGTCGACCTCGACTTCGTCGGCTCGGACGACCGGCATGGCACGGTGCTCGCCATGGAGCATCTGCTTGAGCTCGGCCACCGCCGCATCGCTTTTCTCGGGCAGAGCAAGCTGATCTCGACCGGCTGCAACCGCTATCGCGGCTATTCCGAGATGCTCGCCAAATACGGCCTGCCGCTCGACCCGGCGCTGGTCTATTCCGGCTGGGGAACCCGCGAGACCGGGCTGAAGGGGGTCCAGACGGTTCTCGACGCCGAAAACCCGCCGACGGCCGCGGTCTGCTTCAACGATCTCACGGCCTTCGGCGCCATGCTCGGCCTGCGCCATCGCGGGCTGGAGGCGGGCGAGGACTTTTCGCTCGTCGGCTGCGACGACGTCCAGGAGGCGGCGCAATGGTATCCGGCGCTGACGACGATCAAGAATTTCCAGGACGATATGGGGCGCCAGTCGGCCGAGATGCTGCTGCGCCGCATCGCTGAACCGGCTGCGCCTCCGCGCCGGGTCGTGCTGAAGCCGGATCTCGTGGTGCGCGGCACCACGGCTCCGCCGCGCAAGCGCTAGCACAGGCCGACACTTCGATTCATTACGCACGGCCGCATTCCCCGCCTGCAGACCGTTCTGTCCGCAGGCGGCGCGTTCCTGATCGTAGTCAGGCATCGTTGGCCGCTTTGGGGTTCAGCGCCCGATAGGCGCGGACGACCTGCGAGTCGTCGCGCCCGCCATGGCCGAGGCCCGAAGCGGCGAGGAACATCTGGTGTGCGGCGGCCGCGAGTGGCAGCGAGGCCTTGGCGGCCCGGCCGGCATCGAGGACGATGCCGAGATCCTTGACGAAGATGTCGACCGCGCTGGCGACCGGCGGCTCGTCGTCGAGCATGCGCGGTCCGCGATCCCGGAGCATCCAGGACGAGGCGGCCGAGCCGCCCATGATCTCGAGCAGCAGCGCGCCGTCGATTCCAGCCTTCTGGGCGAGCGAGAGCGCTTCTGCCGCCACCGCGATATGGACGCCGCAGAGCAGCTGGTTGACGGTCTTCACGGTCGCGCCCTGGCCGGGCCTCAGCCCGACATGGAAGACCTTGTCGCCCATCGCGTCGAGCATCGGCCTGGCGGCATCGAAATCCGCCTGCGCGGCGCCGGCCATGATCGTCAGCGTGCCGCCGCGCGCGCCATTGACGCCGCCGGAAACCGGCGCGTCGACGAAGCGGCGGCCGCTCTTCTCGACCTCGGCGGCGATTGCCTCGACCTCGCCGGGCGGGCAGGTCGCCATCAGGATGACGGTCGCGGAAGGTGCGAGGGCGGCGAGCGCCCCGGCGTCGAACAGCACGGCGCGGGCCTGCGCGGCATTGACGACCATCAGGACCAGGGCATCCGCACCTTGCGCCGCTTCGCCGGCGCTCGCCGCGGCATGGCCGCCGGCCGCCGCCAAGGCGTCGCGCGCCTGCGGGCGCATGTCGAAACCGGTTACGCGGAACTGCTTCTTGACGAGATTCTCGGCCATCGGCGCACCCATTGCGCCGAGCCCGACGAAGGCGATCGAACTCACAAAACCAACCTTTATGCTGATAGCGGGCCCGCCCCTGGACGGGCCCGGCAGGGACTCATTCCTTCACCGCACCGGTGAGCGACGCCACGTAATAATCGACGAAGAAGGAATAGAGCAGGGCGACCGGGATCGAGCCGAGCAGGGCGCCGGCCATCAGGGAGCCCCAATGGTAGACGTCGCCCTCGACGAGCTGGGTCAGCACGGCGACGGGGACGGTCTTCTTCTCCGCTGACTGGATGAAGGCTAGCGCGTAGATGAACTCGTTCCAGGACAGGGTGAAGGCGAAGATGCCGGCCGAGATCAGGCCCGGTAGCGCCAGCGGCAGGGTGATCTTCCAGAGCGTCTGCAAACGGGTCGCGCCGTCGATCATGGCGCATTCCTCGAGCTCGAACGGGATCGACTTGAAATAGCCGATCAGGAGCCAGGTGCAGAACGGGATCAGGAAGGTCGGATAGGTCAGGATCAGCGCCCATTGCGAGTCGAACAGACCGAGCTGGAAGATCAGCGTCGCCATGGGGATGAACAGGATAGAGGGCGGCACGAGATAGGCAAGGTAGATGCCGAGCCCGACATATTGCGAGCCCTTGAACTTCAGGCGCTGGATCGCATAGGCGGCGAGCACGCTGGAGAACAGGGAGAGGGCCGTCGCGACCGTGGCGACGGTCATCGTCGTCAGCAGCCATTGCGGATAGTCGGTCTGGAAGAGCAGCTTGTTGATGTTCTCGAGCGTTGGCGACTTCACCCAGAACGGGTTGTTGTTCTTGTAGTCGTAGAGTTCGGCATTCGGTTTGATCGCGGTGATCGCCATCCAGTAGAACGGGAACAGCAGCACGATCACGAAGAGCGAAAGCGGCAGGTAGAGGGTGATGAAGCGGCGCGGGCCCGACGACCAGTCGATGACCCCGGTCTGCTCCTTCTCGACCAGTTGCGGGCGCGCCGCGGCAGCTTGATCAGTCATTGTCTTCTCCCTGCTGCCATTTGCGGCGGGCGAGCGCGAAGTAGCTGAACAGCGTCGCCATCACGAGGAAGGGGATCATCGCCACGGCGATCGCCGCGCCTTCGCCGAGCTGGCCGCCGGGAATGCCGCGCTGGAAGGCGAGAGTCGCCATCAGATGGGTGGAGTTGATCGGCCCGCCACGGGTGATGGCGTAGACGAGCTGGAAGTCGGTGAAGGTGAACAGCACCGAGAAGGTCAGCACCACCGCCAGGATCGGCATCAGCATCGGCAGCGTCACATGCCGGAAGCGCTGCCAGGCATTGGCGCCGTCGAGCATCGCCGCCTCGTAAAGCGCAGGCGAGATGGTCTGCAGGCCGGCGAGCAGCGAGATCGCGACGAAGGGGATGCCGCGCCAGATATTGGCGGCGATCAGCGACCAGCGGGCAGGCCAGGGGGCGCCGAGGAAGTCGATATAGGTGTCCCGCCAGCCGAGCACGTCGACCAGGATGTATGAGATGATCGAGAACTGCGGATCATAGATCCACCAGAAAGCGATCGCCGACAGCACCGTCGGGACGATCCAGGGCACCAGGATCAGCGCGCGCAGCAGCGATTTGAACGGCAGGTGGTTGTTGAGCAGCAGCGCCAGCCAGAGGCCGAGCGCGAATTTTCCGACCGTCGCGACGCCCGTATAGAGCAGCGTGTTCCAGACCGAGGTGATGAAGACCGGATCGTGCCAGAGCGACTGGAAGTTCTCGAAGCCGATGAAATAGCCGGCGCGGCCGATGCGGGTGTCGGTGAAGGCGAGCCAGACGCCGAGGCCGAGCGGGTAGCTCAGGAAAACCAGCAGCAGGCCCAGGGCCGGCAGCAGGCAGATGAAAACCAGAAATGGCTTGTAGTCGAACAGGCGCGTCAGCCAGCCGTGAGAGAACTGGTGGCCGGCCCGTGCCTCGGCCGCGATCGTCATGGCGCGATTTCCCGTAATGAAGCCGCGCCGCCGCGATGGCGGCGGCGCGGTCGTGACGGATCAGGTGCGGTAGTAGCGCTTGGCGCGGCGCTCGGCTTCCGCAGCGGCCTGTTCGGGCGTCGCCTGGCCGGCGCAGACCGAAGCGACCATCTGCACCATGACGTATTCGGCGTTGACGGTGCCTGCAGCCTCGGTGATCGCGCCCTTGTAGCCGCTCCACAGAGCGCGTTCCCAGGTGTCGCGATAGACCAGGATCTTGGGATCGCTCTCCCAGACCTTGCTGTTGGCGTACGCCTTGAGCGGCTGGGTCCAGTATCCGAAGCAGCCGGTCAGCCACTTGTCGTACTGTTCCTTCTCCATCATGAAGCGGAGATATTCCTTGGCGGCGTTCGGGAACTTGGTGTGCTTGAACACCATGGCGTTGATGACCAGCGCCGTCTCGGTCGCACGTCCGACCCCGGCGCCGACCGGCATCGGGGCATGGTTGAGGTCCTTGCCGATCGCCGCGATCTTCTCGTCCTTCGAGTTCTTGATCGAGAAGTAGAGCGAGACGCCGTTCTGCGTCAGGCCGACTTCACCGGCCGTCAGCGCCTTGTTGTTGCTGATGTCGAGCCAGGACAGGGTGCCGGGGATGAAGGTCTCGTAGAGCGCCTTGGCGTATTTCAGCGCCTCGATCGTCTCCTTCGAGTTGATCGCGACCTTGTTGTTCTCGTCGACCATGTAGCCGCCATGCGACCAGACCAGCCAGTTGCAGAAGGCATTGCCGTCGCCGACGGCATTGCCGAGGGCAAAGCCCGCCGGGTGGCCATTGGCCTTGAGCTTGCGGCAGAGGTCGAGGAACCCGGCATGGTCGGTCGGGAACTTGTCGAAGCCCGCTTCCTTGACCCAGGATTCACGATAGACCGCCGGGCCGCCGGAGCCGCCCATCGGGATCGAGATCCACTGGTTGGTCTTGTCCTTCTTGCCGTATTTCTCGGCGACCGGGTACCAACCGCCATACTTCTTGCCGAGATCCTCGGCGATCTGGGTCAGGTCGACCAGCTTGTCGGCGAAGATGTGCGGATCGTCGGCCCAGCCGACGACGACGTCGGGGCCGGCGCCGGTATTGGCGGTCACCGCCGTCTGCGGGCGCAGGTCTTCCCAGCTCGCATAGTCGACGCGGACCTGGACGCCGGTCGCCTTGGTGAAGGCTTCGGTGTTCTCGTTGAAGATCGTCTGGTCGGGGTCGACGAACTTGGTCGGGCGCAGGACGCGCAGCGTCGCGCCCTTTTCGATGTTGGCCGTCTGGGCGATCGACGGCGCCGACAATGTGGCACCGGCGGCGAGCCCGGCGCCGCCGATCAATACGTCACGTCTGGAAATCGTCATGGGTTGCTCCTCCGTTGGACCGCGAGGCCCTACATGGGAGCCTCGTCAGGGTTTGTAGTCGGCGGATGCGCGGCGCCGCCCCGGGGGCGGCGCCCCCAATTGGGCGGAGCGGCGTATATTCAGATGCGCTTGCCGGTGGCAGCGTCGAAGAGATGCGTGACCGAGGTGTCGGGCCGGATGTGGATGTTCTCACCCGGCTTGGCGGTGATGCGCTCGCGGAAGATGCAGGTCAGGTCCTGGCCGCCGCAGCGGACGACGACCTGGGTCTCCGAACCCATCGGCTCGATGACCACGACCTCGGCCGGCAGGCCGTTCGGATCGAGCATGAGATGCTCGGGACGGATGCCGAGCACGGCGGCCCGGTCGTTCGAATCGGTCGGATGCTTGCCGATCGGCCAGATCACGCCGCCTTCGGTCTCGAAGCCGTTTGCGCGGATCGTGCCCTTGAGCAGGTTCATCGACGGCGAGCCGATGAAGGCGGCGACGAAGAGGTTCGCCGGATTGTCGTAGAGGTCGAGCGGCGCGCCCATCTGCTCGACGATGCCGTCATGCATCACGACGATCTTGTCGGCCATGGTCATGGCCTCGATCTGGTCGTGGGTGACGTAGACCGTGGTGGTCTTGAGGCGCTGGTGCAGCTCCTTGATCTCGGTGCGCATCTGCACGCGCAGCTTGGCGTCGAGGTTCGACAGCGGCTCGTCGAAGAGGAAGACCTGCGGGTTGCGGACGATGGCGCGGCCCATGGCGACGCGCTGGCGCTGACCGCCCGAAAGCTGGCGCGGATAGCGGTCGAGCAGCTTCTCCAGGCCGAGAATACCGGCGGCCTTGCTGACGCGCTCGTCGATCTCGGCCTTCGGCGCCTTACGCAGCTTCATCGAGAAGGCCATGTTGTCGGCCACCGTCATATGCGGGTAGAGCGCATAGTTCTGGAACACCATGGCGATATCGCGCTCTTTCGGCGGCACGTCGTTGACGACGCGCGGACCGATGCGGATTTCGCCGCCGGTGATGTTCTCGAGGCCGGCGATCATGCGCAGCAGGGTCGACTTTCCGCAGCCGGAAGGGCCGACCAGGATGACGAACTCACCATCGTCGATGTCGATGTCGACGCCATGGATGACCTGCGTCGAGCCATAGGCCTTGCGCACATCCGCGATCTGGACTGAGGCCATCTTGGCTTCTCCCGGTCGTTCGTTTCCTCAGGGACGAGTGATCGCACCCCGGCGGCATGGCCGCAATCCCATCGGCCTCGGCTTCTCTGAGGCCGATGACCATGGCGCGCCGCAGTGCAGGCAAGGTCTTCGCCTGTTGCGTCGCTCCCGTTCCCGGATAAAGTCATACGATAGAAACGGGCGTGTCAAGCGCCCCGCCATATGGGAGCCGGCGTCACCGGAAGGCGGCGCGGCGCGGAGGAAAGCCAAGCCGGATGCGGATGCGCGATACTTCGCGGGCGCGGATGCTCAGTCCCGACCGGCTGTTCGGGCAGGTCGCGCACAAGCTCGCGGTCTCGATCATCAGCGGCGCCTCGCGGACCGGCGAGCTGCTGCCGAATGAGGATGATATCCGCAGCGAGATTTCCGTCTCACGCACGGCCTATCGAGAGGCCGTGAAGTTCCTGACCGGCAAAGGTCTGGTCGAGGCGAGGCCGAAGAGCGGCACCCGCGTGGCGCCCCGGGATTCCTGGAATCTGCTCGATCCCGATGTCCTCGCCTGGCATTTCGAGGCTGATCCGAACGAGAAATTCATTCGCGATCTCTTCGAGTTGCGGCTCTTCGTCGAGCCAAGTGCGGCGCGGCTGGCGGCGCAGCGGCGCAGCGAGGAGGATTTGGCCAAGATCGCGGCAGCCTATCGCGGCATGACCGTGAATCCGCCCTATGCCGAGCCGACGGTGCAGGCCGACCTTGCCTTTCACGAATCGATCTTCGAGGCGACGCGCAATCCGCCGCTGCAATGCCTGGCGCCTGCGGTCTGCGCCACGATCCAGTGGTCGCTGTTCCTCAAGGCCCCGGACGACCGCTTCTTCTTCACCGCTTCGCTGGTCGACCATGAGCGGGTGCTGGATGCGATCAGCCAGCGCGACGGGGATCTCGCCGCCGCCCGGATGAGCGGATTGGTGATCGACAGCCTGAACAGCACTCTGCGCCTGCTTGCCGGCCGCACATCGGAAAACGCGAGCTCAGCCCGCGATTAAATCATACTATAAACTGATGCGGTCCCGGCTCGCGGGCGGCGAGCAGAGTTCGTCGCCTCCTGCTCTGCGGGCGACCCGGTAATGCGCTGGTCCGGATTTGCGGAGCGGCGCTGAACCTCTACTGTCTATTTAATCGTTTTAATATTTTGAAATCAACCCGGAGACGGGTATCCGTTCACGTCCACGAGAGCACAGGCCATGACCGCGCAGAACAAGATCGAGATCATCATGACCGGGCCGCTGATGGCCTATGCCGCCGACCAGCTCAAAGAGCGCTTCACCGTGCACGAGCTCTGGAAGGCGCAGGACAAGGCAGCGGCGCTTGCCGAGCTCAAGGACCGGGTGCGCGGCGTTGCTGGCGGCGGCGCGCATATCAAGATCGACGGCGCCCTGTTCGACGCCCTGCCGAAGCTCGAGGTCGTCTCGAATTTCGGCGTCGGCTACGACAATGTCGACGCGGCCGAGGCTGGCAGGCGCGGTCTCATCGTCACGAATACGCCGGACGTGCTGACCGACGAGGTTGCCGACCTCGCCATCGGGCTCCTGCTCGCGACCATCAGGCAGTTGCCGCAGGTCGACCGCTATCTTCGCGAGGGCAAGTGGCTCACCGGCGCCTATCCGCTGACCACCTCGCTGCGCAAGCGCAAGATCGGCATCGTCGGGCTCGGCCGGATCGGCAAGGCCGTGGCGCATCGCCTCGAGGCCTTCGGTGTGGACATCGCCTATCACGGGCGCTCGCGCCAGGCTGACGTCGCCTACCGCTATTATCCTTCGCTGGTCGAGATGGCCCAGGATGTCGATACGCTCGTCTCGGTCGCGCCGGGCGGTGACTCGACCTACCGCATCATCAATGCCGAGGTGCTGAAGGCGCTCGGGCCGAACGGCATCGTCGTCAATGTCGGCCGCGGCACGGTCATCGACGAGCCGGCGCTGATCAAGGCGCTGCAGGACAAGACCATCCTCTCGGCCGGCCTTGACGTGTTCGAGGACGAGCCGCGCGTGCCGGCCGAGCTGATCGCGCTCGACCATGTCGTGCTGCTGCCGCATGTCGGCTCGGCCTCGGTGCACACCCGCGAGCAGATGGGCCAGCTGCTGGTCGACAATCTGAAATCATGGTTCGATGGCAAAGGCCCGCTGACGCCGGTCGTCGAGACGCCATGGAAGAAGGCCTGATCGCCACCCGCAACGCGAAGGGGCTCGCGGCGCTCGCCGCCGGGCTCCTTCTGCTCGCCGGACCGGTCATGGCGCAGGGGCAGCCCCCGGCGCATGGTCGGCCGGCGGCCGCGCCGCAATCCTTGATCGGTGCCTGGGATGTCGAGAAGGTCGGCGCGTCGCGTAGCTGCACCGTCACTTTCGGCTCGGAAGCGGCTGCGAAAGGCTGGCAGCTGCGCTTTCCTGCAACCTGCCGGCGGGCGTTGCCGATCCTGAACGATGCTGTCGGCTGGGATCTTGGCCCCGCTGGCGTTCCACGCCTTGTCGATGGGGGCGGCAAGGTGCTGGTCGCCTTCGATGAAAAGGCCAGTGGCGCGGGGCGTCGCGGCAAGGGAAGCGACGGGGCGCAATACGGGCTCGATCCGAAGGGGCATGCCCGCGTCGCGGCGCGCCCGGCACCGAGCGCCGCCGAACAGGCTGCGACTGCCGCCACCCGCCGCACGGCGGTCGACCCCGCCCAGGCCCCCGCACCGGAGAGCGTGGCGGGCCGCTATGCAGTGATGCGCCAGCCGGGGAGGGAGGTCTGCAAGCTCGCTTTGACGGCGACGCCGTCCGAGACCGCAGGCGCCACCGTCGCGAGCTTCGAAGGCAGCTGTGCCGATACCGGCCTGACGATCTTCTCGCCCGTGGCCTGGCGCTATGTCGCCGGCCGGCTCGAGCTGATCGCCCGCAAGGGCCACAAGGTCGAGCTCGTCTTCGAGGACGGGCAATGGCGCAAGGACCCGGCGGTCGGGGCGCCATTGCTGCTGAAGAAGCTGCCTTAGGACAGGCCAGCTTTCCGCCCAAAGGGCCTCTCTCGTCATGGTCGGGCTTGTCCCGACCATCCACGTCTTTGCTGATCGCGTGCGGTATTCAAGACGTGGATGCTCGGCACGGGGCCGAGCATGACGGTGGAGGAGTTCGGCCTTCGGTCCTTACGCGACGAACTTGCCACCGAGCTCATCCTCGATATGGACGCGGATGATCTCCTCGAAGTTCGCCTCGGCCTTGAAGCCGAGCGCCGTCGCGCGCTGCGCGTTGAAGTTCCGCGGCCAGCCGGCGACGATCTTGTCGATCACCGGGTCGATCTCGCGGCGGATGCGCTTGACGACGTTGTCGCCGGCGACCTTGCGCAGCGTCTCGATCTGCTCGGCGACGGTGCAGGAATAGCCCGGCATGGTCAGCGCGCGGCGCGGGCCGATCGCGGCGGTGTCCATGGTCGCGGCATGGACGAGGAAGCCGACGGCCGAGCGCGGCGAGGCGTGCCAGTGGCGAACCTGGTCGGAGACCGGCAGCACCGCCTCCTGACCGTTCAGCGGCTCGCGGATGATGTTGGAGAAGAAGCCGGACGCGGCCTTGTTCGGCGTGCCGGGCCGCACGCAGATGGTCGGCAGGCGGATGCCGACGCCATCGAAGAAGCCGCGGCGGCTGTAGTCGCAGAGCAGGAGCTCGCCGATCGCCTTCTGGGTGCCGTAGCTGGTCAGCGGCGTGGTAAAGAACTCGTCCTCGATCTTGTCGTGGAAGGGCGCGCCGAAGACGGCGACCGAGGAGGTGAAGACGACACGCGGCTTGTAGCCGTCGCCGGCATGGCGGATCGCCTCGAAGAGATAGCGCGTGCCGTCGAGATTGATGCGGTAGCCCTTGTCGAAATCGGCCTCGGCCTCGCCGGAGACGACGGCGGCGAGATGGACGATCAGCTCGGGGCGCGAGGCGATCAGCTTCTCGGCCTCGCCGGGCTGTGACAGGTCGGAGGTCAGCGTCTCGAAGGCGAAGGGGGCGTTGGCCGGCGGGCTGGCCGGGAAGATGTCCTGAGCCGTGACCTTGTCGACCGGCTTGCCGCCGAGCTGCTTGTCGCGTGCCAGCCGCTCGATGAACTTGCGGCCGACCATGCCGGCGCCGCCGAGAACGAGAACATGCATTGGGTGTTTCCTCGATTGTCTGATTGGTCAGTTGGGGAGATGGCCGCCGAGGTCGTCCTCGATATGGATGCGGATGATCTCGTCGAAATCCTTCTCGGCTTTGAAGCCGAGAGCGGTGGCGCGGGCGGCGTCGAAGCGGGTCGGCCAGCCCTTGACGATATCGGAGGCCGCTTTGTCGGGCGCGCGCCGGATCAGCTTCACCGCCTTCTCGCCGGCGACGCGGCGCAGCGCCTCGATCTGCTCGCCGACCGTGACGCAGACGCCGGGCATGCTGAGATTGATGCGCGGGCCGAGCTGTTCGCGGCTAAGGCCGGCGGCGTGGATCAGGAAGCCGACGGCCGAGCGCGGGCTTGCATGGGTGAACAGCACGCTGTCCTCGACCGGCAGCAGTGCCTCCAGCCCCTGCAGCGGCTCGCGGATGATGCCGGAGAAGAAGCCGCCGGCCGAGGCGTTGGGCTTGCCGGGCCGGATCACGATCGAGGGGAAGCGGACGCCGACGCCCTCGACGAAGCCGCGGCGGCTGTAGTCGGCGAGCAGGAGTTCGCCGATCGCTTTCTGGGCGCCGTAACTGGTCAGCGGCGTGACGTGGAACTCGTCGGAGATCGAGGCCGGGAAGGGGGCTCCGAAAATGCCGCTCGACGAGGAGAACACCAGCTTCGGGACATAGGGACCGTTGCGGATGCCCTCCTGCCGGATCGCCTCCAGCAGGTTGCGCATGCCGTCGAGATTGATCCGGTAGCCCTTGTCGAAATCGCGCTCGGCCTCGCCGGAGATGATCGCGGCGAGGTGGAAGATGATGTCGGGCCGCAGCGCGGCGAGGGCTTCGGCGACCGCGGGCTCGGCGGCATCCTCGGTGCGAATCTCGATCGGCCCGGCAAAGCCGGCCGGCTTCGGCGGTGCGATGACATCGGTCAGGGTCAGGCGCGAGATCGGCCGGTCGTTGCAGCTGCCCTCGCGCGCCAGGCGCGCGGCAAGGCGCTGGCCGATCATGCCGCCGGCGCCGGTTATCAGGACATGCATGGCGTCTCTCCCGTCGCTGCAGCATGGCCCGCAGGAGTGGACGCCACTCCCGCGGACCATGCCCGGTCTTTTGACCTTATGAGAATTTCTTCCGCCCGGCCGGGCCGGGCGGAAGGCGCGCTCAGAGCGCGAAGCCGCCATCGGCGAGGTGGATCTGGCCGGTGGTGTAGCTCGCCTCGTCGGAAGCGAGATAGACGGCGAGCCAGGCGATCTCCTCGGCGGTGCCGAGACGGGCCATGGGCTGGCGATCGATGAAGGCCTGGCGGGCCTGGGCCTCGGTCGTGTTCGTGACCTTGGCGAGCTCGATGATGCGCTGGTCGAGCGAGGGCGACTGGATCGTGCCGGGGCAGATCGCGTTCGAGCGGATGCCCTTCTTGATGTAGTCCGCCGCGACCGCCTTGGTCAGGCCGATCACCGCCGCCTTGGTCGCGCCGTAGACATAGCGGTTCGGGATGCCGCGCACCGAGCCGGCGCCCGAGGCGATGTTGACGATCGAGCCCTTGCCGGCGGCGAGCATGCCGGGGACGAAGGCCTTGATCGTGCGGTGCATCGACTTGACGTTGAGGTCGAAGGAGAACTCCCAGGCCTTGTCGTCGCATTCCAGCACAGTGCCGTGATGCACGAAGCCGGCGGCGTTGACGAGGATGTCGATGGTGCCGACCTTCTCGGCGAAGGCCTCGACCGCCTTGGTCGAGAGCACGTCGAGCTTGCGCTTCTTGGCCTTCGGAATGCCCTCGAGCAAGGCGACGTCCTTGTCGGTCGCCCAGACGGTCGCGCCCTCGGCGACGAAGGCCTCGGCGATCGCGCGGCCAATGCCCTGCCCAGCCGCGGTGACGACCGCAACCTTGCCCTTCAAACGTCCAGCCATTGTGCTTCTTCCTTGTACTTTCCGACTATCGGAGGTTCTTGCGCATATGGATCAGCCGGCGGTCCGGCAGATCCTCGAAATGGGTGGTCTGGTAGCCCAGCCGCTCATACCAGCCGATGCGCTCGGCAAGCCTGGCATGCGTATAGAGGTGGACGGCGTCGTGGCCGAGCGCGCGGGCTCGCTCCTCGGCGAAAGTCATCAAGGTCGAGCCGATCTTCCGGCCTGCGGCGGCAGGCGCCACGGCGATGCTCCAGAGCGTGAACTTCGCCGGCTCTTCCTCGAGAACCAGCACGCCGTCGAGCTCTGCGCCGGTCTCGGCAAGCCAGATCTCATGCTCCGCCAGCACCTTCGTGTAGTCGGCGATGCGCGGCAGCGAGGGCACGCCGATGATGCTCTCATTCGGCAGGTACGCGGCCTCGGTCAGCGCGACGATCGCCGGGATATCGTCCGTCGAGGCGCGGCGCAGGGACATGTCAGGCCGCTTCCGCGTTCTGCATCAGGCTTGCGAGCGTCGCCTTCTGACGGCCTGCCGTATCGAAATTCTCCGGCGCGAGCCAGCGCTTGAAGGCTTCGGCCCGTTTCGGCCATTCGCCGTCGGTGATCGAGAACCAGGCGGTGTCGCGGTTGCGGCCCTTGACCACCATGTGCTGGCGGAAAAGCCCCTCATACTGAAAGCCGAAGCGCAGAGCGGCGCGCTTGGAGGGCTCGTTGAGATTGTTGCATTTCCACTCATAGCGGCGATAGCCGAGCGAGAAGCCATAGGCGCCGCAGAGATAGATCGCCTCGCTCGCCACCCGGGTGCGCTGCAAGGCTGGCGAATAGGTGATGTAGCCGACCTCGAAGACACCTTGCTCCGGGCGGATCTCCATCAGCCAGAGATGGCCCTTGGCCTTGCCGTCGGCCTTGTCGATCACGGCGAAGGGCACGATGCCGGGCTTGGCGACCATAGTCGCCAGCAGCTCGCCATAGGCCGCCTTGTCCTTGGGCGGATGGGCCGGCATCCATTCCCAGAGGTCGTCATGGCCGGCCATCGCCGCCCAGATGTCGTCGAGATGCTTGGCCGGATCGATCGGTTCGAGCCGGCAATAGCGGCCATCAAGGACCTTGGCAGGCGGGAAGGGCGGGGGTGTCCAGTCCAGAACCGGGTTCATTTCGCCACCTTCCCGCGCCAGCCGTTCAGATCCTGCGTGACGTCCCAGTCCGAGCCGAGCTCGCCGATGATGGCCTCTGCCAGCGCGGCGCCCTCGGCTTCCCAGGCGAGCCGCTCGACCGCATTGCCGAAATCGGAGGCGGCCTCGTTCGTCTCGTCATAGATCGCGTCGAAGGAGTCCATCCAGCTTTCGAGCCGGTCGGCGAGAGCGTCCGACAGGCCGATATCCTCGGCGTCGACCGGTTTGCGCTTGCCCTTGGCGTCGATCAGCCAGAGGCCGCTGCGGCCGAGCCATTCAGGCGCGATGACGAGCTTGTCGGTCACGAGCGTGCCTTCAGATCGTCGCGGAAGAACGGGTTGAGCGGGGCGGAGGCGCCATTGCCGGCAAAGCCCCGAAAACTGCCCTCGTCCTTGATCAGGCGGGTGGCCTCGATGAAGGCCGCCCAGGCGGCCCGGGCGAGGGCCCCGCCGATCGAGATCCGGCGGGCGCCGGCCGCGGCGATGTCGGAAACGCTGAGGCCGAAATCGCCGTAGACGAGCGCATTGACCGGCTTTCCGCCGGCTGCGGCAACGATGGTGCCGATATCGGCCGAGGTCTTCGGGCCGGGGGCATAGAGCACGTCGGCGCCCGCCTCGGCATAGGCGCTGATGCGGCGTGCCGACTCGTTCAGCGGATCGGGATGGCCGGTCAGGAAGCACTCTGCGCGGGCGGTCAGCAGCACGCCGGAACCGGTCTCGTCGATGGCGCGGCGGGCGGCACGGACGCGCTCGACCGCGAGCTCGAACGGATAGAGCGGGTCCTCGGTGCGGCCGGTCGCATCCTCGATCGAGAGGCCGGCGACGCCGGTCGCGATGCAGAGCTTGACGTTGGCGGCGACGCCGTCTGCCGTGTCGGCATAGCCGTTCTCGAAATCGGCATTGATCGGCAGGTCCGGCACTGCCTTCACCAGCTCCGCGAGATGCGCCAGCATCATGTCGCGCGGCACGTCCTGGTCGGCGCGGGCCCTGGTGAAGGCGAAGCCGGCGCTGGTCGAGGCCAGGGCCGGAAAACCTTGTCCGCGCAGCCAGCGGGCCGAACCTTCGTCCCAGGGATTGGGCATGACGAAGCAGCCGGCTTCATGGAGCTTTCGGAAGGTCTCGACCTGCGGGCTGTAAGCCATTTTAAATCGTTTCAAAACGGTTTAGGGGCGCCATACTGTCGTTCTTGCGCCGATTTGTCAGCCCCGTTCACGCGCATCTGCCGGCGAGCGGGAATGCGTCTGCGGTATGGAAACTGATGGAAGGTCTCAATCGAGCATTCTGCTCTGGACAAGAGCGGCCAGGGCGAGAACGGAGAGGGGCAATGCGAAGGCGCCTATGATCGCACCAGCACTGACCATGCGCGGCCCGCGGCACCAGTATGCGATGGCCGCGCCGAGCAAAGTGCCCGCCATGGCCGCGGCCATCATCGTCAGGTTCGTTTGCTGCGCCAGCAAGAGCTGCCCCGAGAGCGCTTCCATGCTCAAAGCCTAAAGGACGGACGCGCGAAGCGGAACAAGTCTTGCCGCAGTAGCTTTGCCATCATCCCGGACAACCATCGAAGCTGCGCAAATCCGGGATCCATCGCAAAGGCCGGCGCCTTGCGATGGATCCCGTCGCTACTGTCCGGCCGGGTTGACAGCCAGGAAGGCAGTCGCGCGATCAGTGGTTGTCGCGCGGCACGCCGAACTTCTTGTGGATCTTCTGGTACTTGACCGCCGGCTTCAGCACCATGCCCTCGGAGAGCTCACCGACGATCTTGCGCTGAATCTCCTGCCAGGGCGTCTGGCTCTTCGGATACTTGTAGCCGCCATTGGCCTTGAACTCGGCCCGGCGCTGCGCCAGCTCCTCGTCCGAGATCAGGATGTTGGCCGTGCGCTTCCTCAGGTCGATGCGGACCTTGTCGCCGGTCTTGAGCAGGGCGAGCCCGCCGCCGGTCGCCGCTTCCGGCGAGGCATTGAGGATCGAGGGCGAGCCCGAGGTGCCGGACTGGCGGCCGTCGCCGACGCAGGCCAGCGCGGAAACGCCCTTCTTGATGAGGTAATCCGGCGGCCGCATGTTCACGACCTCGGCCGCGCCCGGATACCCGATCGGCCCGACGCCGCGGATGAACAGGACGCAGTGCTCGTCGATGGCGAGCGCCGGATCGTCGATGCGGTGGTGATAATCCTCCGGTCCGTCGAAGACGATCGCGCGGCCCTCGAAGGCCATCGGGTCCTTCGGGTTCTCGAGATAGCGCTTGCGGAATTCCGGCGTGATCACCGAGGTCTTCATGATCGCCGAGTCGAACAGGTTGCCGGAGAGGTTGAGGAACCCGGCCTCCTTCTTCATCGGCTCGTCATAGCTCTTGATGACGTCGCGGTTGATCGCGAAGAAGCCCTTGCAGTTCTCTTCGTGGGTGCGGCCGTTGGCGGTGATCGCCGGCTTGAGCTTGCCCTTCTCGAGCAGCTCCGCAATCACGGCGGGCAGGCCGCCGGCGCGGTAATAGTCCTCGCCGAGATACTCGCCGGCCGGCTGCATGTTGACCAGGAGCGGCGTGTCGTAGCCGATCTTGGTCCAGTCCTCGTTGTCGAGGGGCACGCCGATATGCTTGGCGATGGCGTTGACGTGGACCGGCGCGTTGGTCGAGCCGCCGATCGCCGAGTTGATGACGATGGTGTTCTCGAAGGCTTCGCGCGTCAGGATCTTCGAGGGGATCAGGTTCTCCCAGACCATCTCGACGATGCGGCGGCCGGTGAGATAGGCCATCTCGTAGCGGTCGCGGTAGGGGGCCGGGATCGCGGCGGCGCCGGGCAGGGTCATGCCCATCGCCTCGGCGAGCGCGTTCATGGTCGAGGCCGTGCCCATGGTGTTGCAGTGGCCGGCCGACGGCGCCGAGGAGGCGACCAGGTCGACAAAGCCGCGATAGTCGATCTCGCCGGCGGCCATCATCTGGCGCGCCTTCCAGACGATCGTGCCCGAGCCGGTGCGCTCGCCGCGGAAGTCGCCGTTCAGCATCGGGCCGCCCGGCAGGGCGATCGCCGGGATGTCGACCGTCGCCGCCGCCATGATCTGGGCCGGGGTGGTCTTGTCGCAGCCCGTCGTCAGAACGACGCCGTCGATCGGGTAGCCGTAGAGGATCTCGACCAGCGAAAGGTACTGCAGGTTGCGGTCGAGCGAGGCGGTCGGCCGCTTGCAGGTTTCCTGAATCGGGTGGATCGGGAATTCGAAGGGCACGCCGCCCATCTCGCGGATGCCGTCGCGGACGCGGCTGGCGAGCTCGAGGTGATGGCGGTTGCAGGGGGCGATGTCGGAGCCGGTCTGGGCGATGCCGATGATCGGGCGGCCCGACTGCAGCTCCTCGCGCGACAGGCCGAAGTTCATGGTGCGCTCGATATAGAGCGCGGTCATGTCGGCGTTGGCGGGGTTGTCGAACCAGGCCTTGGAGCGGAGCTGCTCCGGCTTGATCTTGCGGACCGGCTTCTTGCCGTTCGGAGTCTTGCCTGTGGGGCTCTTGGCCATCCCGTCGTTTCCTCTCGCGGCCAGGCGGCCTTCGAGCCGCTTCGGCATCGTCTTTAAATCGATTTGACCGACAGGTCATGCCGGTCCGGACAGATCGGCAAGGGAGCTTGCCGCAGCTGCTGTATTCTGCATACAGCAGCTTTGAGCGGCCTGCCAATCGTCAATGCGCGCCCGGGACCAGCAAAGGTCGCGGCGGCGCAGTTTGCAAGTGTTCCAAATGCGGCCCAGCCCGGCCCGGAGCGCAGGTGCCGGGGTCCAGAGCGGGCTTGCCCGGGCGCGGCTTTGCGGCCAAGACAGGCGCAGAAGGCAGGCCCGGCCCGCGGGACGGGTGCGACAACAAGCGCAAGAGGAAACAGCCATGACGCTCCAGGTCGTCCCATCCTTCGCCCGGATCGGCGAGGAGAACGCTTTTGCCGTGCTGGCGCGGGCGACCGAATTGCAGCGCCAGGGCAAGGACATCATCAATCTCGGCATCGGCCAGCCGGATTTCCCGACGCCGGAGCATATCGTCGAGGCGGCGGTGAAGGCGCTGCGCGACGGCCATCATGGCTACACGCCGGCCAACGGCATCCTGCCCCTGCGCGAGGCGGTCGCGGCCGACCTGCACAAGCGCTATGCCGTGAACGTCTCGCCGGAAGAGGTGATGATCGTGCCGGGCGGCAAGGTCACCATGTTCATGGCGATCCTGATGTTCGGCGAACCCGGCGCCGAGATCCTCTATCCCGATCCCGGCTTCCCGATCTATCGCTCGATGATCGAGTACACCGGCGCGACGCCGATCCCGGTGCCGATCCGCGAGGAAAATGGCTTTGCCTTCTCGGCCGAGGAGACGCTCTCCCTGATCACGCCGAAGACGCGGCTGCTGATCGTCAACTCGCCGGCGAACCCGACCGGCGGCGTGACGCCGAAGGCCGAGGTCGACAAGCTCGTTGCCGGTCTCGCGAACTTCCCCGATGTCGCCGTGATGTCGGACGAGATCTACGACCAGATGCTCTATGACGGCGAGAAGCATGTCTGCCTGCTGAGCTATCCGGAGATCCGCGACCGGCTGATCCTGCTCAATGGCTGGTCGAAGACCTATGCCATGACCGGCTGGCGCATGGGCTTCTCGGTCTGGCCGAAGCCGCTCTACGACAATGCCCGCAAGCTCGCGGTGAACTCGCATTCCTGCGTCAACGCGCCGGCGCAATGGGCGGGGCTCGCGGCGCTGACCGGCCCGCAGGACGCGGTCGCGATGATGCTCGCCGAGTTCGATCGGCGCCGGAAGGCAGTGGTCGCCGGGCTGAACGAATTGCCGGGCGTTTCCTGCATCGAGCCGAAGGGCGCGTTCTACGCCTTCCCGAACGTCTCGCAGACCGGCTGGAAGGCGAAGAAGCTCGCCTCGGCACTGCTCGAGGAGACCGGCGTCGCGACCATCGGCGGGCCGGATTTCGGCGTGCACGGCGAGGGCTATATCCGCCTCTCCTATGCCAACTCGCTGGAGAATATCGAGCGGGCGCTCGGCCGGATGGGCGAGTTCCTCAAGAGCGCGAAGGCGGCCTGAGCATGATCACCTGCCATCTGCGCTATGTCGTCGATCCCTATCAGCTGCCGGCCTTCGAGCATTACGGCAAGCTCTGGATCAGGCTGGTCGAGAAGTTCGGCGGCAAGCATCACGGCTATTTCATGCCGTCGGAAGGGACCTCGAACGTCGCTTTGGCGATGTTCAGCTTTCCGTCGCTGGCCGCTTATGAGGAATACCGTGAGGCCTCGTTCAAGGACGAGGAGTGCCTGGCGGCCGTCGCGCTGAACGAAAAGCACCGCTTCATCATCAGCTATGAGCGCTCGTTCTTCCGGCCGGTCTTCGAGGACGACAAGGGCGCGCGTCGCGCGCCCTGAAGCCGGCAGATATGGCGAGCGCGTCTGCCGGCTCTCCCGAGGGCCGGGGCGAAGGAAGAGTCTGACCGCATGAGCTATCTTTATCTCGCAATCGCGATCGTCAGCGAGGTGATCGGCACCTCGGCCCTGAAGGCGTCCGAGCAGTTCAGCCGGCCGGTGCCCTCGCTGATCACCCTCGTCGCCTTCGCGAGCGCGTTCTACTTCCTGTCGCTGACCTTGCGCACCGTGCCGGTCGGCATCGCCTATGCGATCTGGTCGGGCGTCGGCATCGTGCTGATCAGCCTGATCGCACTGGTGCTGTTCGGGCAGAAGCTCGACCTGCCGGCAGTGATCGGCATGGGCCTGATCGTCGGCGGCGTCGTGGTGATCAACGCCTTCTCGAAATCGGTCGCCCATTGAGCGACCGGCCCACCCGCCGGCACTGATTGCGCCGGCGGATGGTGAATGTCGGCCTCAGACCTTCGCGGCGCTGGCGGCGGCGTCGATGTTCGCCACCAGTTCGGCATCGAGGCCGAGCGAGCCGGCGAGCCCGGCAAGGAAGTCCTTCTCCGCCGGCTTGTCCGGGTTGATGGCGATGCGGGCAGCCGTATAGATCTGCGCCGCGAGCTCCGGCGATTCAGCGCCCTCGACCAGTTCGTCGACCGAGGCGGGCTTGGCCATCTCGTTGGCGAGCCAGGTATTGGCCTCCGGATCGAAGCCGGCCTCGCGCAGGCCTCCGAGAATGGCGTTGCGCTCGGCATCGTCGATATGGCCGTCGGAGGCGGAGGCGGCGATCATGGCGCGGATGAAGATCAGCGCATTGGCATCGCTCGCGGCTTCCGGTTCGAAGCCCGAACCGGCGGGAGCGGGCAGCAGCGCCTGCTGCTCGGCGCCGAGCAGCGGCTTGCCGGCCTGATAGTTCTGATAGGCCTTGTAGGCGAGGCCGCCGACCAGGGCGAGCCCCCCGACCTTGGCCGCCGAGCCGGCGATCGAGCGTCCGGCCGAGGTGCCGAAGATCAGGGCGCCGAGGCCGCCGAGCAGGGCGCCGGCAGCGAGCTGGTTGTTGCCGATCATGCCCTTGGCCTGGGCGATCAGCTGTTCCGGGGTCTTGCCGCCGGAGAGCTGGCCGACGATGTCGGTCGCGCCCTGCTGCAGCCCGGTCTTCTGGGCAGCGTCCTGGACGCCCTGGGTCGCCTGGCCGAAGATCTGGCCGGCCATGCCGGTGAGGCCGCCGGCGCCGCCGGCTTGCTGGACCTGCTGGGCGATATTGCCGAGCATTCCGCCCAGCCCACCGCTGCCGCCCTGCGCACCCTGCTGCCCACCCTGGGCACCAATCTGGTTGCCGGCGCTGACGAGCGCATCGAGAAGGGATTTGGCGTTGAACATCGAAGGACTCCTTCGGAAGGCATGCCGGGGCGGCGGCGCACTCTAGGCACCGCTTTCTGTGGCCGCTAGACGGGTCATGCGAAAACGGCGGGAGGATGGCGGCGGCCGGTTGCGACAAAGGCGATGATTTCGGCGCCTTTGCCCTTGCTTTCGGCGTCAAAGGCCTTATACAGCCGCCATCGCATCAGGCGCGCTGTCGTTTGTTCGATGAGGGCCGGTCAAACGGTTCGCGTCGCGCCAGAAATTTTTGACCGGTTTCGCCGCAGGGCGAGCCGATGGGAGTCCGGACCATGAAAATCCGCAATTCGCTCAAGTCGCTGCGCGCCCGTCATCGCGACAACCAGCTCGTGCGCCGCAAGGGCCGCGTCTACATCATCAACAAGGTCCAGAAGCGCTTCAAGGCGCGCCAGGGCTGAGTTCGCTCGCGGCTTTGCGCCGCGGCGACCGGCACCTTGCCAGATGATCAAGATCAGCGGGCTGCACTTCGGTGCGGCCCGCTTTTTTGGCTTGGCCGGTTGCGACCTGCCGGCGGTCTCGCCGTCCCGTGAATTGACGCCGGCCGGATGCCGCCTACATTCAGGGGCATGAGGCTCGCTCGTTTCCTCCGCCTGGCGCTGGTGCCGCTGTCGCTCGCCGTGACGGCGCCGCTGTCCGCTTGGGCGCAGCCGGTGCCGCCTTCACGCGACGGCGCGGTGCCGCCAGCGGACATGGACGACAAGCCCAGTCAGCCGGAGGCGCCCGCGCCGCGCAGCCCGGCCGCGACGCTCGACAAGCTGTTCGAGCGCCTCGCCGCCGCCAAGACGCCGGAAGAAGCCAAGGGCATCGCCAATCTGATCCAGCGCCGCTGGGCCCGCTCGGGCTCGGACACCGCCGATCTCCTGATGAGCCGGGCGCAGCAGGCGGTGAAGGCCCAGGAGCTGCCGCTGGCGATCGAGTTGCTCGACCGGGTGATCGCGCTGGAGCCGGACTGGGCCGAGGGCTGGAATCAGCGGGCCAATGCGCTCTTCCTGCTCGGCGACCCGATTCGCTCTCTGTACGACATCAGCGAGACGCTGAAGCGCGAACCGCGCCATTACGGCGCGATGATGGGGCTCGGCACGATCCTGCGCCAGCAGGGCGACGACAAGCGCGCCATGGTCGCCTACCGTCAGGTGCTCGCGATCTATCCCGAGCTCGAAGCGGTCAAGGAAGCCGTCGAGGCGCTCAAGATCGAGGTCGACGGCCGCGACGCCTGAGCGGCGCATCGGGACCGGGCTCCGCTGCCCGAGATGGATTGGCGATGCTGCGCTTCGTCCTCGTAGCCATCCTCCTGGTCACAGTCGGGCTCGCCCTCTTCAGTGAAGTCACCCGCGCCCGGGTCGAGGCACGCCATCCGCCCCGGGGAGCCTTCGCCAGCGTCGAGGGCGGGCGGCTGCATTACCGGGAGTGCCGGCCCGCAGGCGAGCCGCGCGGCACGGTGGTGCTGGTCCATGGCGCCTATGACAACCATGCCGATCTGCTCGCGAGACTGGGCCCGAAACTTTCCGATTATCGCGTCATTGCGCTGGATCGTCCCGGCCATGGCTGGAGCGAGCGGCTGGCCGGGCGGGCGATGGCCGATCCCAGCCGGCAGGCGCAGGCGCTGATGCAGGCGCTCGACCAGATCGCTCCGGAGCGCTTCGTGATCGTGGCTCATTCGCTTGCGGGAGCGCTCTCGTCGCGGATTGCGCTCGACCGGCCGGAGCGCCTGCAGGGGCTCGTGCTGCTCGGCGCCATGAGCCATCCCTGGCCGGGCGGCATCGCCTGGTCGCAGCGCATCGCCGCCATGCCCTGGATCGGGCCGCTGTACAGCCGGGTCGTTGCCGTGCCCCTGGCGCGCCATCGGCTCGGCGACGGCGACAGCACGGCAGTTGAGGCCACTGCGCCAAGGCCTTGCCATGAGGCGGCAGGCGAGGTCCGCCTGCTGCTGCGTCCAGACATCCAGCAATCCAACGCGGAGGACATGGCGGCGGCCCACGATTTCCTCTCCGCGCAGGCGCCGCGCTATGGCGGCCTCGAACTGCCGGTGCTGGCGATCGCCGGCGACCGTGACACCATCGTTCCGCCGGCGATCCATTCTGCGGCGATCGCGCGCGAGGCGCCGCAAGGCCGGCTGGTGTTGCTGCCGGGCGTCGGGCACATGCCGCACCATGCCGCGCCGGAGCTGATCGCCGCGGCCGTCGACGCGATGTTCGGAGCGGCGCGCGACCGACCCTGAGCGGCCAATCGCCGGGCTGATCTTGCCAAATGGCATGAATTTATCCATATGATGCCATATGGAGGTTATGTCATGACTGCGCTCTCACCGGTCGATACCGCCGCGGCGCCATTTTCTCCCGCCGCGATCACGCAGGAGGAGGCGGCGGCGATGTTCCGGGCGGCGGTCAATCTGTTCCGGCTCTGGGGCGTCACCGATGAGGAGGCCGCCGTGTTGCTCGACCAGCCGGTGCGCAGCTACCGGCGTTGGAAGGCCGGCGAGATTGGCCGGATCGACCGCGACGGCGCGGCTCGCCTTTCCAACCTGATGGGCATCCACAAGGCGCTGCGCCTGATCTTCCGTGAGCCGCAGCGCGGCTATGCTTGGATCAAGGCCGGCAATGACGCCTTCGGCGGCAGGTCGGCGCTCGCGGTCATGCTCGGCGGCGAACTCACCGATCTGATGCGGGTGCGCCGCTATCTCGACGCCGAGCGCGGGCTCTGGTGAGTTCCGGCGAATTTCCGATCGCGCCGGTCGCGTGGCCGGCGGCGGTCCGCATCATCCGCAGCGCCTTCCCGCCGATCGACCTGTTCGAGGACATCGCCGACCCCGCCGATTGGCCGCTGCTGATCTCGGCGGAGATGAAGACCAATCCGCGACTGATGGAGACGATCGGCAATCTCGATCTGGTGCCCCCGGGCCGCCGTGTCTCCGGCCCGGGGGCGAGCCTGCTGATGGCGCCGTTCACCCATGTCAGCCAGGACCGGCCGAGCCGGTTCAGCGATGGCTCCTATGGCGTGCTCTACGTCGGCGATGTCTTCGAGACCGCCCTTTTCGAGACGATCCACCATCATGCGCGCTTCATGGCGCGGACCAGGGAGCCGCCGGGCTGGAGCTCGCAGTTCCGCGAGATCCTCCTCTCGGTCCAAGGCTCGCTGCACGATCTGCGCGGCGAGACGGTCGGAGCAAGTCCGCTGCTGCTCGGGGAGGGCTACGAGGCCGGGCAGGCGCTGGGCGCGCGGCTCCGGGCGGAGGGCGCCGACGGCGTCGTCTATCCGAGCGTGCGCCGGCCGGGCGCTGAATGCGTCGGGCTGTTCTGGCCGGACCTTGCGCGCGATCCTGTGCAGGGCCGGCATCTCGACTATCACTGGGATGGCGCGCGCGTGGACCTCTATCGCGAGGCCGGAACCGGCAAGGTTTTTCGCATTGGCGAGCCCGCCGACTCTTAGACGGCCCATGGGTCGAAAGCCGGCTTTCCGATTTACCGTTCGGGCAGCAAGAACTGCATTCGCCGTTCGGAAGCACCGAACCAAGGGCGGATATCCGACCGCCCGACGCGTGTTCCGTATTGACCATTTCGGCGCCGCGGCGGCAGGGTTGCGGCCGGCGAGATCGCGGGGGGCGACTCGCCTTCCTGCCTTGGGGGCTGCGTGAAATTCCTGCTTGTGCCTAGCGTCGCGGCTCTTCTGCTGTCGACGGCTCTCGTCACTCCGTCCGTCGCTCAAACGGGCCCTCTGCTCACCGATCCCGACAGCTGGCGGACGCCCGAGTACAGGGCGCAATGGGGGCTCGAGACGATCCGCGCCGCGGACGCCTATGCGCGGGGCGTCGATGGTACCGGTGTCCTCATCGGGGTGGTCGACTCCGGCATCTTCGCGGCGCATCCCGAATTCGCCGGCCGCTATGGCGGTAGCTACGACTATCTGACTGAGACGGCGGGGGCGATCGATCGTTTCGGGCACGGCACCCATGTCGCCTCGGTGATCGCGGCCAATAGGGACGGCGTCGGCGTGCACGGCGTGGCTCCGGGGACGACGGTCATCATGGCCGGCGTCGACGACGGCACGGGAATGTTCGACGCGAATTTCATCATCAGGGGTTATAACGCGCTGATCGCGCGCGGCGTCCGTGTAATCAACAACAGCTACGGTGATGACCGCCCGGTTACAGCGTTCACACCGGGCAGCTTCCTGTCAGAGGATGCGTCAAGCTTGGCTGTCTATCAGCGCGCTGTCGCCGCAGGAGTTCTCAACGTCTTTGGCGCGGCCAACCAGGGTCTGGATCAATCGAGCGTCCATGCCGGCCTGCCTCACCTCTTCCCCGAACTGGAGCGCGGCTGGCTGGCGGTGTCGGCCGTTGGGCCGGGCTATGAACCATTCTACACCAACCGGTGCGGCGTGGCGAAGAACTGGTGCCTGGCTGCGCCCGGCGGCGGCGACTGGTGGTTCCCCAATCCCTATCCAGACGATCCCATCGTCGTCGCCGACAAGGACGGCGGCTACACCAAGACGTTTGGCACCTCCTTCGCCGCTCCCCATGTCACGGGCGCGGCGGCTTTGGTCTGGCAGATGTTCCCGTTCTTCAGTGCCGACCAGGTGCGCCAGACCCTGCTCGGCACCGCCCGGGATATCGGCCCGCCCGGCGTGGACGAGATCTATGGCTACGGCCTGCTCGATGTCGGCAAGGCCGTGCTCGGCCCCGGCCGTTTCGACTGGGGCGATTTCGTCGTCGAGCAGCCCGGCGGTGTCGCCCATTTCGGAAACGACATCGTCGGGGCCGGGGGGCTGGTGAAGCGCGGTGCCGGCGAGCTCGTGCTCACCGGCAACAGCGCCTATGCGGGGGCGACGCGCGTCGAGGGCGGCTTCCTGTCGGTGATGGGCAGCATCGCCTCGCCGACCAGCGTCGCCGCAGCGGGCACGCTCGCTGGCACCGGTCTGATCACCGGCAATGTCAGCAATGCCGGCACAATCTGGGCCGGTGACCGGAACGGCGTCGGCACGCTGAGGATCGACGGCAATTTCGTGCAGGAGGCGGGCGGCCTGCTGGTGCAGCAGTTCGGGCCGGAAGGAGGCCAGAACCACCTCGCCGTCACCGGCACGGCGGGGCTCGCAGGCTGGGTTGCCCTGGCCGGAGAGCGGCAGTTCCTGCCGCGCCAGCTCTCCATGGCGGTGCTCACCGCCGATCGGGGTATTTCCGGTCGCTTCGCGGGAGTCGAGGGGCCGTTCGGCGACGGCACCGCGCCCTTCATCCGGGCGAGCCTGCGCTACGAACCCAACACCGCCTATCTCGATCTCCAGGGGCTGCCCTTCGATACGCCCGGCGTCTGCGCCTCTGCCAATCAGTGCGCGGTCGGCGGGGCGCTCGAGCGCGGGCTGGCCAGCGCCGACCAGGATCTGCGCGACGTCGCGCTTCTGCTGCAGCATGCGGGAACACGGGAGGGGGCACGCGGCGCGCTTGCCAGCCTGTCCGGCGAGGTGCATGCGGGCCTTTCCACCCTTGCCCTCGGCGGCGCCGGACAGCTCGGCAGCATGATCTCCCAGCGCCTCGGCGCCCTGCGTTCAGGCCAGGCAGATGCGACGAGCGCCGATCTGCCGCTGGCCTATACCGCGAGCGCGGCGACCAATCCGGCCGCGGCGATGCTGATGCGGCTGCCTGCGCAGGCCACCGCCAACAACAATGCCTGGGCGCGCGGCTACGGCTTCACCGGCAGGCTCGGCAGCGACGCCAATGCCGGCGGCGCGAGCTATCGCGGGGGCGGCGTGATCGGCGGCTTCGACCGGCAAATCACGCCCTCCTTCCTGGCCGGATTCGGCTTCGGCTATTCCAGCACGGACGCCGATTTCCGCCGTCACTCCGGCAAGGGCAGCATCGACGCCTATGAGGGCGCATTCTATGGCAGCTATGCCAGCGGCAAGCTGCGCCTGGACGGTCTTCTCGGCTATGGCCGCCTCAATTTCGAGAGCGAGCGCAGCATCGGCTTCGGTGGCCTGTCGCGACAGGCGAAGGCCGATTATGACGGCGACCGCTTCACCGGCGCGCTGGAAGCCGGCTACGCCTTCGATCTCGGCTGGTCGACGGTCGAGCCGCTTCTGGGGCTGCGCTACACCTTCCTCAGGCAGGGCAGCTTCAGCGAGACCGGGGCCCAGAGCATCGGCCTGGCCGCGGCCGGACAGTCGGCTTCGAGCCTGCTCGGCAGCATCGGGCTGCGCCTGATGCGGGAGTTCGATCTTGGCGAGGGCCGCTTCGCGGTCGAGGCGAGAGGCCGCTGGCAGCACGAATTCCTCGACGATGCCGTGGTGGTCGACACCGCCTTCATCGGGGCGCCGGCAGCGAGCTTCCCGGTTCGCGGCCCGCGGGTCGCCCGCGACAGCGCGATCCTCGGCGTCGGCCTCTCGGCCCGTGCCGGCCGGAACCTCACGCTGTTCGCCGACTACGATGTGCGCCTCAACCGCGATGCGACCGCCCACGCCGTCACCGCCGGGCTGCGCGCCAGCTGGTAGCAGGCGGGCACCGGGCCTCGTTGACAGGCCTCGGGCCTCCCCGAATAATGTCGGCATGATCGAGAAGGACACGCTGATTGTCTCCCGGCTCGCCGGCATCCCCACAGGCGGGATGCCGGGGCATCGATCGCGTTAGTCCAAGCGTATCGCGCACCCGCAGCCTCGCCGGAAACGGACGAGGCTGTCTTGCCGCCTGTGCCTCGTCCATCCCAATGACCGATGGAGCCCCCTCATGGCACAGAACATCTATGACAACCCCGAATTCTTCGCCGGCTACAGCCAGCTTCCGCGGCAGGTGCATGGCCTCGCCGGCGCGCCAGAATGGCCTTCCATCCGCGCGCTTGTCCCCGATCTGAAGGGCAAGCATGTCGTCGACCTCGGCTGCGGCTTCGGCTGGTTCGCGCGCTGGGCGCGCGAGCAGGGCGCCGAGGCCGTCGTGGGGCTGGACGTCTCGGAGAAGATGATCGCGCGTGCCCGGGCGCAGAGCTCCGATGCCGCGATCACCTACGAAATCGCCGATATCGAGACGCTGGAACTGCTGCCGGCCGCGTTCGACTTCGCCTACAGTGCCCTGACCTTCCACTACATCGCCGATTTCGGGCGGCTCGTTCGCATGCTGCACCGGGCTCTTCGGCCGGGCGGGCAGTTCGTCTTCACGATCGAGCACCCGATCTACATGGCGGCAGCCCATCCGCGCTGGTGGCCTGACGAGGACGGGCGCAAGACCTGGCCGGTGAACCGCTATGCACTGGAAGGCGAGCGCCGCACCAACTGGTTCACCGACGGCGTCCTCAAATATCACCGGACGCTGGGGACGACGCTGAACAGCCTGATCGCCGCGGGCTGGACGATCCGCCATGTCGAGGAGTTCGCGCCCGCGGCAGCACAGATCGCAGAGCAGCCGGAACTGGCGGAGGAGTTGGAGCGACCGATGATGCTGCTGGTGTCGGCGCAGCGTTGAGGCGGAGCGGCCTCCGGGGTCCTCGGACCCCGGTGATCGTAGCCTTGCCGCGGTGTTTCAGAGAAGCGAAAGCAAGCCGATCGCGACGAGGCTCAGTGCCCAGATCGCATCGAGGTTGAACCAGCTTCGCGAGATGAATTTCAGTCCGAGATACCGGTAGACCAGCCATGCCGACGCGCCGGCTGCGGCGAGCAGTGCGAGCGTATGGACCAGGCCGACCAGCAAGGCGGTGTCGAAATTGGAGCTGATCAGGACATTGGCCGCGCGGTGCCCGCCATCCATGTCGGAGGAGCGGCAAAGGCCAAGGTAGATCGGCACGAGCATGAGGCCGGCGCCGTGAGCGATGGCGACCGCGAAGGACCAGAGCATGAGTTGCGATGGCGGGATTCGCGCCAAGGCACGCGGGTGCCTTGGCCGGATGAGGAGAAAGCCGCCAAAACCGATCAGCAGCAGACTGGCTCCGAGCTGAATCTGGCGCTGCCAGTCCAGAAGGCTGGCCAGCAAGGCGAAGGGCAGGATCGCCGCGAGCATCGAAAGGAAATGGCCAAGCGCCAGCGAGCCGAGTGCTGCCCATAATGTGCGCGAGCTGCGTTCCAGGAGGCCCGCGGAGACGGCAAGCGGCCAACCCATCCCGGGATTGACGCCGTGATAGGCACCACTCAGCACCACCGCGGCCCATAGGCCGGCTCGCCCCCAGTCGAGCTCGCCCAAGGTCAGACCGACGGATAGCAGAACGAGTCGGTCGAGCAGTCGCCTCCCTCGAGCCGGATCTGGTGCGCCCGGTAGCCGTTGGGGAAGCTGACCCAGTAGTCGCGGGCGAGTTCGAGGCCCCCATTCGGGCCGGCAACAGCCATGACCTGCGCTGCCGGCACGCCGCCGGGATAGAACTGGTCGTCCCAGGTCGAATAGAGCGAATTGGTCCAGTAGACCCGCTTGCCGTCGCGGCTGATCTCGACCATTTGCGGCCCGCCGCGATAGGCCTTGCCATTTGGATGCGGGGTGCGCCGCGCAATGCCGCCGATATGCACGGAGCCCGTCAGTTTCGGCTTCCTCGGCTCCGAAACATCGTATTGGCGCATCTCGCCGGTGCCCCAGCAGGAGACGTAGAGGAACCGGTCGTCCATCGAGAGGTCGATATCGGTGACCAAGGGCGGCACGGCGCCGAAGCCCTGCAGAAGCGGGGGCAGATCGTCCTTCTGCGCCGGCTCGGCCGGGATGGTCGCCGTCTTCTCGATATGGAACTTGCCGCCCTCGCGCCACCAGGTCCAGATCGAGCCCTCGAGATTGGTGGTGTCGACGACCACCCCGAGGAAGCCGTGTTCGCGACTGGGATCATGGGCCGGACGAACCTCGAGTGCCATCTGGTGGTTGGCGCCGAGATCGATCGTCTGCACGTTGCGGCGCTGCCGCAGATCCCAGAAATGGATCCGGTGGCCATATTTGTTGGAAAGAAGATCCTCGGGGACGATGCCGTTCTCGAATTGCGGCGGCAGCGCCCACTCGCTCGACACCATGTAGTCGCGCGGCAGGTTCCACCAGAAATCATAGTGCTTGTCCTGCAGGCCGCGATCGATCTCCCAGCGGCCGAGAATGTCGAAGGTCCGGCAATCCATGATGAAGACGCCGGGAGGGCCGTCCGTACCCCGCTCGCCAGCGCCGCCAAGCGTGCTGACATAGATGCCTTCCGGCCCGCAATGGATCGTGTGCGGGCGCGAATAGCCTGTCCGCCTGAATACCTCCTCGGGCTCGATGATCTTGTGAATGCTGGCCTTGGTCGGATCCGGCTTGGTGTCGATCACATAGATGCGCGAGGAGCGAATTCCCGGAATGATCAGATAGCGCCGCTCGAGGAAGGCGTGGCCGGTCAAGGGCGACAGCGAGGAGGAGCAGGCGTTCCAGCCGAAGTGATGAAACTCATCTCCCTTATTGGGCATCACCACAGTATGCACGACCTGCGCGTAGGTCGGCGAGCCGGGCTTTACGTCGACGACGGCAAGGGCGTCAGGCTTCGAGAAGTCGGGGCTAAGCAACAGCGTGTAGGCAAAATTCTCGGCCGGGGCTTCCATTGCGAGCTTCGGCGATGGGTGAAATGTTGGATCAGGCCGAATATTCATCGAGATGCCTCCCTTACTGACGTGGGGAGCGCCTGGCCATCCGGTTGCGCGTCATTCCGCGCTGGTCGGCGCCCTATGAAGCACTGTTCTGGGGTAGCAACGTCGGATGATGCCGAATGTTTGTGTCTTACGGAAGGTCAGGTCGGTTCACTGGGCGGGGGCGAAGGGTGCGGTTGGGCCGTTTTCGGTCCTGATACCGTTGCGTAGAGCCGGTCTGCTTCCGGAGTGGCTCGAGGACCGTTCCAGGGTAGGGAGGGCGGTGCGAGATGCGAGCGCAACGGTCGGGTTGAGGTGGATAGCAGCTTAGGCGCGCAAGGCAGCAGCCATAGCCGGTGGCGGCTCGGGATCGTCCGGCTGCGATACAGGAGAGTAATGAGCGTAAGTCGCTGTAAACGTCGCCTGCCCTTCGGAATGCGCGCGAAGTGTGTCCGATAGTCCGAACATGTTCGCAAGCGGTACAAGCGCATTGATCACGACGGCGTTGCCGCGCGTGTCCTGGCCTTGGATCTGGCCGCGACGCGAGTTCAGGTCGCCGATGACCGAGGCGATATAGCCTTCCGGGGTCGAGACCGCGACCTTCATGATCGGCTCGAGCAGCATCGATCCGCCCCTCTGAAGACCTTCGCGCAACGCCGCACGCGCCGCGATCTCGAAGGCCATGGCCGAGGCTTCGACCTCGTGGAAGGCACCGTCGATCAGTTGGACCTCGACGTCCATCACCGGGAAACCGCTGAGAACACCCGATGAGATCACCGATCGCAGACCCTTCTCGACGGCGAGAATGTAATCCTTCGGCACTGCGCCGCTAGTGATCTTCGGCTCGAACGTGAAGCCCTTGCCGGTCTCGCTTGGCTGTACGACGAGCTTGACGCGGGCGAACTGGGCTATGCCGCCGGTCTGCCCCTTGAGGGTGTAGTCGATCTCGGCCTTCCTGGTAATCGTCTCGCGATATGAGACCTGCGGCGCGCCGATATTCACGTCGACCTTGTCGGTGCGCTTCAGGGTTTCGACCTTGATGTCGAGATGGAGCTCGCTCGTGCCCTTCAGGATGGTCTGGCCGCTCTCATGGTCGACAGAAACGCGGAAGGACGGATCCTCGTCCGCGAGCTTGGACAGGGCGAGGCTCAGCTTCTCCCGGTCGGCCTTGGACTTCGGCTCGATCGCGATTTCAATCAGGGGCCAAGGTGCAGGCCGCTTTTTCATCATGCGGAAAATGTTGCAGCCACATCAAAAAAACCGCAACGGGGCGAGGGCGGAGATTTTTCTCACGCCTCCGCACTTAGACCCGTACCGCCTTCGCCTTCCGGTCCGCCCCGCCGAACACTCTGAGATACCGCGCGATCTCCTCCGGCGTTCCCGTCGCCTTGTTGGGGTTGTCGGAGAGCTTCACCGCCGGGCGGCCATTGGCACTGACGACCTTGCAGACCAGCGAGATCGGGTCGAGATCGGGCGTGCCGTCAGGCGAGCAGCCGACGAAGTCGTTGGTGAGGTTGGTGCCCCAGCCGAAGCTGGTGCGGACCCTGCCGTGGAAATGGTGATAGGCCTCTTCGATCGAGTCGATGTCCATGCCGTCGGAGAAGATCAGCAGCTTGCTCCGGGGATCGCGCCCCTGCGCCTGCCACCAAGCGATGATCTGCTCGCCGGCCTCGATCGGCGGGGCGCTGTCGGGGCGAAAGCCGGTCCAGTCGGCAAGCCAGGAGGGAGCATCGTCGAGGAAAGCGGTGGTGCCGAAGGCGTCTGGCAGCACGATCAGGAGGTTTCCGGCATAGACCTGGCGCCATTCGTCGAGCACGCGATACGGCGCGGCCCTTAGTTCCTCGTCGTTATTGGCCAGCGCGGCGAGCACCATCGGCAACTCATGGGCGTTGGTGCCGATCGCCTCGAGATCGTTTTCCATGGCGAGCAGGACGTTGGAGGTGCCGGTGAAGGTCGGGCCGAGGCCCTCCTTCAGCGCCTCGACGCACCAGCGCTGCCAGAGATGGCCATGGCGGCGGCGCGTGCCGAAATCGGAGATGCGCAGGTCCGGAAGCTTCTTCAGCCGCTCGACCTTGTCCCAGAGCTTCGACTTGGCGCGGGCATAGAGCACGTCGAGCGCAAAGCGCCCCCAGCCCTTCAGCGCCTGGCGCGAGCGCAGCTCGTTGACGATGGCGAGCGCCGGGATCTCCCACATCATCGAATGGGTCCAGGGGCCGGCGAAGGTCAGCTCATATTGTCCGTCGACCTTGCGGAGCTCGTATTCCGGCAGGCGGAACTCGGCGAGCCAGGCGATGAAGTCCGGCGTGAACATCTGGGTCTTGCCGTAGAAGCTGTTGCCGGCGAGCCAGATCAGTTCCTTCTTGGTGAAGCGCAGTTCGCGGGCATGGTCGAGCTGGGCGCGCAATTCGCCCTCGTCGATCACCTCGGCGAGGCGGATCGCCTTGCTGCGGTTGATCAGCCCGAAGGTGACCTCGACCTTTGGGTGGAAGCTCCTGATCATCTGCAGCATCAGGAGCTTGTAGAAATCGGTGTCGAGCAGGCTGCGGACGATCGGGTCGAGCCGCCAGCTGTGGTTGTAGGTCCGTGAGGCGATGTCGGTGATGGCCATGGCGGTCGCAGGCTGCCGGGAGCGGGAACTCAAGCAGTAGAGCAGGGGCGGCCGCAGGGGAATGGCGGGTGCTCGCCGTGCACTTCCAATGCAAACAGGGTCGTCCCGGACAAGCCGCATTGCGGCGCTGATCCGGGACCCATGCCTGAGCCTTTATCGACGATGGTCCGGCATGGTCCCGGGTCTCCCTTCAGTCGCCCGGGACGATCACCATTCCGTGAGATTGCCGTTTGGTCCGGGGCAGAGCCAACCTCACGCCTGGTCGACATGCTCCTTCGCCACGAAGGCGATGCGGACCATGTTGGTCGCGCCCGGCGTGCCGAAGGGGACGCCGGCGACGACGATGATCCGGTCGCCGAGCGCGGCATAGCCTTCGCGAACCGCGAACTTGCAGGCGCGCGAGGCCATGTCGTCGATGTCGCTGGCATCCTTGGTCACGACGGCGTGCACGCCCCAGACCAGCGTCAGCTGGCGGGCCGTCGAGCGGTTCGGCGTCAGCGCGACAACGGTCGAATTCGGCCGCTCGCGCGCGAGGCGGAAGGCGGTCGAGCCCGAGGAGGTCCAGGCCGCGATCGCCTTGAGATTCAGTGCGGTGGTGATCTCGTGGGCGGCCTTGGCAATGGCGTCGGCCCCGGTCGCTTCCGGCTCGGCGCGCTGCGCGTCCAGGATCGAGCGATAGGTCGAGTCGTTCTCGACCTCTTCGGCGATGCGGTTCATCATCGTCACCGCCTCGACCGGATACTCGCCGGCGGCGCTCTCGGCCGAGAGCATCACCGCATCGGCGCCCTCGAACACGGCGGTCGCGACGTCGGAGACCTCGGCGCGGGTCGGCACCGGGGCGGTGATCATGCTCTCGAGCATCTGGGTGGCGACCACGACCGGCTTGCCCATGCGCCGCGACAGGCGGGTGATGCGCTTCTGCGTGCCGGGAACCTTCTCCAGCGGCATTTCGACGCCGAGATCGCCGCGGGCGACCATGATCGAGTCCGAGGCCTCGATGATCTCCTCCAGGCGCAGCAGCGCCTGCGGCTTCTCGATCTTGGCCATCGCCAGGGCGCGGCCGCGCACGATCTTGCGCAGATCGGCCATGTCCTCCGGCCGCTGCACAAAGGAGAGCGCGATCCAGTCGACGCCGGCCTCCGCCGCCGCCTCGGCATCGGAGCGGTCCTTGTCGGTCATCGCCGAAACCGCGATCGTGGTGTCGGGCAGGCTGATGCCCTTGCGCGAGGAAAGCCGCCCGGCGACGGTCACCCGGGTGACGGCCTGCTTCGGCGAGGCCTTCTCGACGACCAGCCGGATCTTGCCGTCGTCGAGGATCAGGTTGTGGCCGGGCTCCAGCGCCGAGAGAATCTCGGGATGCGGCAGGTAGACGCGCTTGGCCGAGCCGGGCGCCGGGTCGGAGTCGAGCACGAAGCGCTCGCCCTTCTCCAGCATCGCGCCGCCATCGCCGCCGAACTGCCCGACGCGCAGCTTCGGGCCCTGCAGATCGGCGAGGATGCCGACCGGACGGCGGAACTGCGTCTCCAGCGCGCGCAGCATCGCCACTCGCTCGGGCAGCGTTTCGCGCTGCGTATGGCTCATATTGATGCGGAAGACGTCGACGCCGGCCTGGAACAGCTTGGCGCACATCTCCGGGGTGGAGGAGGCGGGCCCCAAAGTCGCGATGATCTTGATCCGTCGTTCCCGCCTCATCGCTTTGCCTTTCCTCACGCTGGCGCAGCCTGCTCCGCGCCTCGATGTTCCGTCGCTTATTCGCGGCCGCGGGGCAAGCTCGCGACCGGAGGCGTGCCCTTGTCTGGTTCTGGGACTATGTCGCCACTCAGGGGCGCGGCGGCGCAGCGCCCGGGGTATCGGTCAGCTGGATCGTCCAACCCTTCTGCTCTCCGGTGTCGACCTCGAAGAAGCCCGAGCGGTCATAGCCGCGCGACAGGCAGTCCTCGATGCCGCGGATGGTGAACTCCTTGTTGCGCGTGCACATGATCGACTTGCCGGTCCATTCGCCGCCCTTGTCGTAGTCGACGGCGTGAACATAGTAGAAGCGCGCCGCCAGCGTGCCACGCAGCAGCGTCTCGCAGGCCCGCGGCGCGATGTTCCACCAGCCTTCGGTGACCCAGCCCTGGGCGTCGCGATAGCCTATGGCGACGCCGACGCGGCTCCCGGTGGTGTTGCACATGCGCAGATCCGCCAGGGCCGGCACGGCGCCCGCGAAGAGGAAGAGGGCGGCGGGCGCGGCGAGGCGCAGCACGGACCGGGCGAAGCGTGCGCTCAGGCTCATGGGGCGGCCGGGGTGGGGTCGATCAGGATCACGCGGCAATCGTTGACATTGGTAAGGGTCGGGCCGGTCCGCAGCAGGTCGCCGAGACCTTCGAAGAAGCCGGTCGAATCGTTGTCGCGCAGCGATTGGGCGGGATCGAGGCCAAGCGCGCGGGCGCGCGCCAGCGTGGTCTCGTCGATGATCGCGCCGGCCGGATCGCTCGCCTCGCCGCCGCCGCCATCCGTCCCGTCGGTGTCGCCCACCAAGGCGATTATGCCCGGCTCGCCGGCGAGCGCGATGGCGAGCGCCAGCGCGAATTCCTGGTTCGGGCCGCCGCGGCCCTTGCCGGCGATGGTGACGGTCAATTCGCCGCCGGAGATCAGCGCCGCGCGCCGGCCTTCCGCCTTCAGCGCCAGGGCCTGCCGTGCCTGAGCCTGCGCGACCTCGCGGGCCTCGCCTTCGAGATCGGGGCCGAGATCGATCGGCTCGTAGCCGGCGGCGCGAGCGGCTGCCACGGCCGCGGCGATCGCGTCGGCCGGGCGGGCGACGATGCGGTATTCGCTGTTTGTGAAGGCGGGGTGGCCGGGCTTCGGCGTCTCGCTGGCATCGTCGGCGAGCAGGCCCTCGGCGGCCGGCGGCAGCTTGAGCCCGTAGCGGGCGACGATGGCGCGGGCATCGGCCATGGTGCTGGGGTCGGGCACGGTCGGGCCCGAGGCGATGGCGGCAGGGTCGTCATGCGGGACGTCGGAGACGGCGATGGTCAGCAGCCGCGCCGGGGCGGCGGCGAGAGCGAGCCTGCCGCCCTTGATGCGCGAGAGCCGCTTGCGGACGATGTTCATCTCGCCGATCGGCGCGCCCGAGCGCAGCAGCGCCTTGTTGACGGCCTGCTTCTCGGCGAGCGCAAGCGTGCCCGCCGGCGCCACCCAGTTGGCCGAGCCGCCGCCGGAGAGCAGGACGAGGACGAGGTCGTCGGCGGTCGCGGCGCGGGCGAGTTCCCGTGCCCGCGTGGCGCTGGCGATGCTGCCTTCGTCCGGCACCGGATGGCCGGCGGCCACCATCGGGATGTGCCTGGTCGTGGTCTCGTAGCCGTGGCGGGCGACGGCGTGGCCGAGCAGGCGTTCGGGGGTGAGGCCGAGCGTATCGAGGTAATGCGCTTCGGCGAGCGCGGTCATGCTGCCGGCGGCCTTGCCGGCGGCGAGCAGGATCAGCCGGCCGGAGGGCGGCGGCGCCGGCAGGTGCCCGGCGAGCCAGCTGCTCGGATGAGCGCGCGCCACGGCGGCGTCGAAGATCGCGCGTGCCACCTTGCGCCGCTGTTCGATTGCATTGCCAAGCTGTTGCAAATCGCCCGCCTTCCCGCGAATCCCGATCATGCTGATCGACTTTCGTCTCAGCCCCTTCTATGTCGCTGGCGCGCGGGCGTCACCCGCGATTTGCTGAGCGGTTCCGAGGGCGGAATGGGTGCGCAGATGGCCTTGCCGAACGGAGCTCCCGCGCTGCGGCCGGGCGAGGTCGAAATCATCAGGGGCGACCCGGCAAGCGGCGTGCTCCTGCTCTGCGACCACGCCACCAATGCGATCCCGGCCGAGCTCGACGGGCTCGGCCTGCCGGCGCAGCAGCTCGAGCGCCACATCGCCTATGACATTGGCGCGGCCGAGATGACCCGTGCGATGGCCGAGGTGCTCGGCGCGCCGGCGATACTGAGCAATTTCTCGCGGTTGCTGATCGATCCCAATCGCGGGCGCGACGATCCGACCCTGGTGATGCGCATCTCGGATGGTGCGCTAGTGCCGGCCAATGCCAGGATAGACGAGGCCGGCATCGCCGAGCGGATCGCGCGCTATTACGCGCCTTATGACGCCGCCATCGATGCTGCGGTCGAGGCCGCGATTGCGGCCGGCCACCCGCCGGCGATCGTCTCGGTGCACTCCTTCACGCCGTTCTGGAAGGGCGTGCCCCGTCCCTGGCATGCCGGGGTGCTCTGGGACCGGGAGGGCCGGCTGGCGCAGGCGCTGATCGCTGCCCTGCAGAACGAGGGCGACCTGATCGTCGGCGACAACGAGCCCTACAGGGGCGGCCTGCCCGGCGACACCATCGACCGGCATGCGACGCGGCGCGGCCTGCTCGACGCACTGATCGAGATCCGGCAGGACCTGATCGGCGAGCCGCACGCGGCCCGCGCCTGGGGCAGGCGGCTGGCTCGGCTGTTGCCCGGGAGCCTCGCAGTCGCGCGAGAAATGTGAAATCCGGCCGCTTCCCGCTTGACCTCGCCGCCCATCCGGGCGAACCCCTGCGACCAATTTTCGAAGAAGGGTTTGAGAATGGACGATCCGGTTGCAGGCGATCAGCTGCTTAGCATCGTGCAGCGCATCGAGCGGCTCGAGGAAGAGAAGAAGACGATCTCCGACGACATCAAGGAGGTCTATTCCGAGGCCAAGGCCAATGGCTATGACGTCAAGGTGCTGCGCAAGGTGATCGCGCTGCGCAAGCGCGACCTCGACGAGCGCAAGGAAGAGGAGGCGATCCTCGACCTCTACCTGCAGGCCGTCGGCGAGACGCCCTGATCCGGTTGTTGCGCCCAGCGCCAACCTGCCTATTGCCAGCCGGACTGCCCCCGTCGCCAGGCGATGGAGGCAGTCCGGCGGCACTGCCAGCTACCGGACGTTCAGCCCGAACTCCCGCAGCAATTGCCCGGCCTGCTCTCGCGAGATCGTGGCACCCTTGAAGACGGCGGCATCGCCGATCCGCAGGCCACCCAGATCGGCGCCGCGCAGATCAGCGCCCTGGAAGCGCGCATCCTTCAGGGACGCCTCGCGCAGGCTCGTTCCTTCGAAGATGGCGTCGCGGAAGTCGCAACCGCCGAGATCCGCCTGCGAGAAGTCCACGCCCGCGAGCCGCATGCCGCGAAACGACATGCCGCGGAGCTTGGCGTAGACCAGCAGCGTATCGCGAAAGCAGGTGTCGAGCGCCCGGGTTTCCGTCAGGGTCGCCCCGGTCAGCTTGCAGCCGATGAACGATGCGGAGGTGAGCTTCGCCCCGCGCAGGCTGGCATTGTTGAGGTCGCAGGAGGTGAAACTGGCCTCGGTCAGGTCCGCTGCGGTCATGTCGGTGAAGGCGGCGCCGCACGATACCCAGCTGGTGCGCTCCAGATTGGCCCCCTTCAGCTGTGCGCGCTGGAGATTGCAGCGCTCGAACGTCCACCCGGAAAGATCCAGCCGCGACAGGTCGACCTCCTGGAGGTCGCAGGCAGAAAGCCGGCTGGGCAAGTCGCTGGCGGTCAGGGCCAGGATGTCGACCCGGCCGAGCGTGACACCGGTGAAGGCAAGGGGCGTCCCGCTATCGGCCATCCGGTTCTCCTCAAGACGCCTGCGACGCGTGCAGGCCCGGACCGATCGAGGCCCGCCTCCGACAGAGCGGTAGCTGTGGCCATCTCATTCCGCACGGTGCCGGCAAGCCGCGGGCGATTCGCAGGCCGTGCCGGAAACCTCCATCCGATGCCGGCCTCCATGGCAAGAGGTCGGCCGCAGCTTGCAAGGCATGTGATGGCTTGCCAAGTGCCGCGGACGAACGGGAAAATCAAAAAACGCCGGCCTCGGATGACCGAGGCCGGCGCTGTTCTGGAAAATCGGCGTTTGGTGTCGCGTCAGGCGACCAGCTTGGGCTCGGCGGCCCGCGGCGGCGATCGTCTCCTCGCGGGCCTCGCAGCCGGCGTTCACGATGGTGCACTTGCCGGCGAACAGGCCCTCCGGGCCGCCTGATTTCGAGCTCCGCTCAGCTATGGGTGCGGAAACGGAGCCCATCATCCATGAAGGTCTTCTCCGGGAAGGCCGCTTCATTGGAGCCGAAAGGCATCTGGGCGGTGAGCTTCCAGGATGCAGGGATGTTCCAGGTCTTGGCGACTTCCGCGTCGACGAGCGGATGGTAATGCTGGAGGCTCGCGCCGATATTGGCGTCGGCGAGCGTGGCCCACACGGCCAGCTGCGCGATGCCGGTCGAATGTTCGGACCAGATCGGGAAGTTGTGCGCGTAGAGCGGGAAATTGGCCTGCAGCGCCTTCACCGGCTCCTGATCTTCGAAGAACAGCACGGTCCCTGCGCCGTTGGCGAAGCTGTCGATCTTCTTGCTGGTCCCGTCGAAATCGGCGGCCGGCACGACCGCGCGAAGGGCCTCCCGGGTGATGTTCCAGAACTTGTCGCTCTCCTTGCCGAACAGGATGACGGCACGCGAGCTCTGCGAGTTGAAGCTGGACGGCGAAAGGCGGATCGCCTCTCTGATCAGGGAATCCACCTGGGTCTCGGGGATCGGCAGATTCTTGCCGAGCGCATATTGCGTGCGGCGCTTCTTGAGCTTGTCGAGCATGGCTTCCTCATATGCTAACGCATGTCACGTCGGTTGGGCCGATGAGACAGGACGGTTTTCCCGGAGCGCCTCCGAAGGCGCCGTCCCAGCGAAAGCGGGACTTGATGAGGGAGAGGTAGCGGTTCACTTGCGGCATCGGAATGCCCATATTGGGCACCAATCTGTTGCTCATAGGGGAACGCCTGCATGTCAGAGCTCGACGATATCCGAAGCTTCGTCGCCGTCGTCGATTCCGGAGGCTTCGGCCGGGCCGGGCGCAGCCTCGGCCTGTCGAAATCGATCGTCAGCCGGCGTGTGGCGCGGCTGGAGGCCGATCTCGGCACCAGGCTTCTGAGCCGCACGACCCGCGGCGTCAGCCCGACGGAGGCTGGGCTCGAATTCAAGGCGCGCGGGGAGCGCATCCTGGCGGAGCTGACCGAAGCGCGCGAGGCGGTGGCGCTGCAGGCCGGCGGTGTGGCCGGGCGCCTGCGGCTGAGCATGCCGCTCTCCTTCGGCATCCACCATGTCGCGCCGGTGCTGGCGGAACTGGCGCGCCGGCATCCGCGGCTCGAAATCGACGCCGAGGCTAGCGACCGTCAGGTCGACCTGATCGGCGAGCGCTTCGACATGGCGGTGCGGATCGGTGTGCTGAAGGATTCCAGCCTGGTCGCGCGGCGGATCGCGTCGGTGCGCGGGATCGTCGTCGGCAGTCCCGCTTACTTCACTGGACATGGCCGCCCGGCGACGCCGGCCGAACTCAGCGGCCACGAATGCCTGATTTACACGGGCGGCGCCGCGCCCGACTGGAACTTCAAGGTCAACCGGCGGGTCGTCTCGGTCCGGCCGAGCGGACGGCTGCGTTCCGACAGTGGCGACACCTTGCTGCAATGGGCCGAAGCGGGGCTGGGGCTCGCCCTGCTGCCGAGCTTCATCGCAGGCGAAGCGATCCGCGCCGGCAGGGTCGAGCCGGTGCTGGCGGAATTCCCGCTGCCGGAAAGCGGACTTTATGTCGTGCGTCCGCCGGGGGCTTATGTCTCGGGCAAGGTCCGCGTGCTCACCGATCTCCTGGTCGAGCGCTTCGGCTCCGCCGCGACCTGGGATCCTTGCCAGAAGGCTCTGGCCGAGCAGGCGGCCGCAGCCGGGCAGGGCAGGGGCGTGCCCGGCGAGGACGAGCATCAAGCTGCGTGAACTCGCACTTCACCCGATTTCGCGTGTCAGCCGCTTGCCGCAAAGGCAGTGTTGCGGCCATCGAAACGGGAGATCGCCATGCTGCTGGTTGGAATGCTCGACAGCCCCTATGTGCGGCGCGCCGCCATCACCGGAACCCTGCTCGGGCTCGAGTTCGAGCATCGCTCGGTCTCGGTGTTCCGGCACATGCCGGAATTCAGCAAGATCAACCCGTTGATCAAGGCGCCGACGCTGGTCGCCGATGACGGCACCGTGATCAGCGAATCGCTGCTGATCATCCAGCATTTCGAGGATGTCGCCGGACGCTCCTTGCGCCCGACGGAGGCTGGCGCGCGGGTGCGCGACCTGAGCCTGACCGGCATCGGCATCGTCGCGGCCGACAAGGCGGTCTCGGTCGAATATGAGCGCAAGCGGCCCGAGGAACGGCGCTACGCCAACTGGCAGGAGCGCATCCTGACCCAGCTCCATACGGCGCTCGACCTCCTCGACCAGGCGGCAAAGCGCGGCGAGCTCTCAGCCGGCCCGGAGCTGCGGCCGGGCGACATCGCGGCGGCGATCGCCTGGGGCTTCTGCCGCTTCGTCATTCCGGAGTTCGTCCCGGAAGACCGCTGGCCGGCGCTCGCCGCGCAGGCCAGGGCCTGCGAGGCGCTCGACGTGTTCAAGGCCTGGCCGATCGACCGGGAGTGAGGCCCGGCGCTACTGCGCCGGGTCGGGTTCGCGCTCCACCTTCGGCCTGGACGCTGGGCGGAAACGTTCGCGCAGCCCCTGGAAGACGACATAGAGCGCCGGAATCAGGAAAATCCCGATCACCGCGGCGGCGATCATGCCGCCGAAGACCGGTGTGCCGACATTGCGCCTGGCGAGCATCGAGGGCCCCTCCGCGATCACCAGCGGCAAGAGGCCGAGGATGAAGGCGAGCGAGGTCATCATCACCGGCCGGAAGCGCAGCCGCGCTCCGAGCGTCGCCGCATGGAGGAGCGGAAGCCCCTTCTCGCGCTGCTCCTTGGCGAATTCGACGATCAGGATGCCGTTCTTGGCGGCAAGGCCGATCAGCACGACGATGCCGATCTGGGCATAGAGGTCGAGCGTCAAGCCGCCGACCACGATGCCGACGAAGGCGCCGAGCACGCCGACCGCGACCGAGAGCAGGACTGGCACCGGGATCGTCCAGCTCTCATAGAGCGCGACCAGGAAGAGATAGGCAAAGAGTAGGGCGAAGGCCAGGATCATGCCCGTCTGCCCCTGGGCCCGCTTCTCCTGGAAGGAGACGTCGGTCCAGTCGCCGCGATAGCCGGCGGGCAACGTCTTCGCGGCGACCTGTTCCATCGCCGCCAGGGCCTGTCCGGAGGAAACGCCCGGCGCGGCCGAGCCCTGCACCGTCACGGCGAGGCGGTTATTGTAGCGGATCAGTGCCTGTGGCCCGACGACGATGCGTGCCTCGAGCAGACTGCGCAGCGGGATCATGCTGCCGTCGCGACTACGGACATTGATGCGGTAGATGTCGTCGATCGACTTCCGGTCGATGCCGTCGGCCTGGACCTGAACCTGCCAGGTGCGGCCGAACAGGTTGATGTCGTTGACATAATAGCCGCCGAGCGAGGCCTGCAGTGACTGGAACAGGCTGCTGAGATCGACGCCGAGGATCTGGACCTTGTCGCGGTCGATATCGAGATAGACCGAGGGGGTCGTGTCCGAGAAGGTCGAGAAGACGCGGCGCAGCTGCGGGTCCTGGTTGGCTGCGATGGTCAGGCCGCGCAGGGTGCGGGCGAGCGCTTTGGGATCGGAGCCGCCCATGTCCTGCAGGACATAGGTGAAGCCGCCGCCGGTGCCGAGGCCGACGATCGGCGGCGGCGCGATCGGCACCACGGCGCCGCCGCGCACCGCGCGCAGCTTCTGCGAGACGCGGGCAATGATCGCGTTCGCGCTCTGGTCAGCGCCCTTGCGATCGGCGAAGGGCTTCAGCGAGACGAGGAAGAAGCCGGAATTCGACTGCGAGTTCCCGTCGATGAAGTTCAGGCCGATGATGGTGGAGTAGTCCTCGACCGCGGGCTCGGCCTTGAGGATGGTCTCGACCTCGGCCGCGACGGCCGCGGTGCGGCCGACCGAGGCGCCGTCGGGCAACTGCGCGACGACGAAGAAGGCGCCCTGGTCGTCCTCCGGCAGGAAGCCGGTCGGCGTGATCCGCCCCATGGCATAGATCGCGGCGCCGAAGGCGGCGGTCAGAACCAGACTGATCACCGAGATGCGCACCAGCCGGGCGACGGTGTCGCCATAGCGGTCGCGCGTCCAGTCGATGCCACGCATGACATGGCCGATCGGGCCGCGCCGCGGGCCGTGATGCGGCTTGAGCAGCACGCCGCAAAGCGCCGGCGACAGGGTCAGCGCGTTGATCGCCGAAATCAGCATCGCGACCGCGACGGTGACGGCGAACTGGCGGAAGAGCTCGCCGGAAATGCCGGGGATGAAGGCGACGGGCACGAAGACCGAGAGCAGGACGAGCGTGATCGCGATGATCGGCGCGACGATCTCGCCCATGGCGAGTTTTGTCGCCTCGGCCGGCGAAAGCTCGGGATGCTCCTCCATCACGCGCTCGACGTTCTCGACGACGACGATCGCGTCGTCGACGACGATGCCGATGGCGAGCACGATCGCCAGCAGCGAGACCGTGTTGGCGGAATAGCCGATCGCGTTGAGGACGATGAAGGTGCCGACGAGGCTGACCGGGACGGCGAAGGTCGGGATCAGCGTGGCACGGAAACTGCCGAGGAACAGGAAGACGACGACGATGACGAGGATGAAGGCCTCGATCAGCGTCTTCTGAACCTCCTCGATCGTCGCGGTGACGAAGGCGGTCGGATCGTAGGTCACCTTCCAGGCGAGATCTTCCGGGAAGTTGCGGGCGAGGTCGCCGACGGTCTTCTTGACCGCGTCGAGCGCCGCGATGGCGTTGGCGCCGGGCGACTGGTAGATGCCGATCAGCACGGCCGGGCCGCCGTTGAGGCGGGTCTCGCGGTCGAGATTGGCGGCGCCAAGCTCGATGCGCGCGACGTCGGAAAGGCGCAGCACCGAACCGTCCGGGTTCGTGCGCACGACGATCTTCTCGAACTCCTGCGGCGAGCTCAGCCGACCCTTGGTCTGGATGTTGAGCTGGAGCTGCTGGTCGTCGGAAATCGGGCGCGCGCCGATGCGGCCGACCGCGGCCTGGGTGTTCTGCGACTGGATGGCGCTGATGATGTCGCCGGTGGTCAGCCCGAGCCCCGTCAGGGCGTCGGTGCGGACCCAGGCGCGCATGGAGTAGTCCTGAGCGCCGAACAGCGAAGCGTCGCCGACGCCGGGGGTCGAGCGGACCGCGTCGAGCAGATTGATGGTGGTGTAGTTCGAGACGAAGAGGTTGTCGTAGGTCTTCTTCGGCGAATAGACCGCGATGACGCCGAGCAGTGCCGAGGACTGCTTCTTGACCGTCACGCCGTTGCGCTTGACCTCCTCGGGCAGCTTCGACAGCGCGATCTGCACGCGGTTGTTGACGTTGACCGTGTTGATGTCGGGGTTGGTGCCGAGCTCGAACGAGATCTTGAGCGAATAGCTGCCGTCATTGCCGCTGACGCTCTTCATGTAGAGCATCTTGTCGGTGCCGACGATTTGGGCTTCGAGCGGCTGCGCCACTGTCGCCTCGACCACGGCTGCGGATGCGCCGGGATAGGAGGTCGTCACCGAGACCTGCGGCGGCACGATATCCGGATACTGCGCGACCGGAATCGCGAAGAGCGAGATCAGGCCGGCGATGACCGTGACGACCGCGATGACAATGGCCAGGCGTGGCCGGTCGACGAAGACGGAGGTGAACATGCCTCAGCTCCGGCCGGCCGGAGGCGCCGTGACGGGAGAGGCCAGGACCGGCGTACCGGGCCGCAGGCCCTGAAGCCCCTCGACCACGACCTGCTCGCCGCCGTTCAGCCCCTTGTCGACCACGACATAGGCGCCGGCCTCGGCGCCGATCTGCAGGCGCTTGACCACGGCCTTGCCGTCTTCGACCACGAAAACATAGGCGCCCTGCTGGTCGGCGATCAGCGCCGCCTGCGGCACGAGGACCTTGTCCACCGGCTTCTCGGCATGGACGGCGACATTGACCAGGGTTCCGTCGATCAACCTGCCCTTCGGATTAGGCACGATGGCGCGGACGAGGACGGTATCGGTGGAGCGGTCGACCGAGACGTCGACGAAGTCGATCGTGCCTTGCTGGTCATAGGTGGAGCCGTCGGAAAAGCGCAGCGTGACCTTCGGCCCGGTGGTGCCGGCATCGACGCGATTATGGCCGAAGGTGACGAATTCGCGCTGGCTGACCGGGAAGTTCACATACATCGGGTCTTCGCTGACGATCAGCGCCAGCGAGCCACTGTCGGGCGAGACGACATTGCCCTTGGTCAGCTTGGTGCGGCCGATCCGGCCGGCGATGGGCGAGGTGATCTCGGTATAGCCGAGATTGATCTCCGCGGTCTTCAGATCGGCGGCGGCGGTGGTGGCCGAGCCTTGCGCTGCCGTCTCCTCGGCGACGCGCTGGTCGCGCACCGCAACCGAGCCGGCATTGGTGCGCAGCAGATCCTCGGCGCGCTGGCGCTGGCCGGTGGCGTTCTGCAGTGTGCCCTGGGCGCTCTCGAGCGCGCCCTGCGCCTGCTGGACGGCGGCCTCGAACGGTGCCCTTTCGATGCGGAACAGCGGCGTGCCTTCCTTGACGCTGTCGCCGTCACGGAACAGGACGGCCTCAAGGAAGCCGGTGATGCGGGCCCGGACCTCGACACGGTTGACCGCCTCGATGCGGCCGACGAAGTCGGCGGTGCGTTCGATCGGCCGCTTCTGTGCCGGCGTGGTGCCGACCGGTATGGCCTGGGGCTGGCCGGGCTGGGCCGGCTGGGCGAGGGCGGCCTGCGAGGGGCCAAGCAGGGTCAGGCCGGCCAGGAGCAGGAAGGTCGCTCCATTCCGCGGCCGGCGAGCCGGACTTTTCGCAAGCTGAGCGCGCATCACCAAGACTCCCGTAGGCATCGTCCGCATCCTGCCACGACGCGTATCATGACGCGACGGCACTGTGCGCGTTTTATTGGTGCAGCGCCATGCCGACAAGATCATGACGGGCGCTGCCGCAGCGTCCGTCAGCGCGTCGGTCAGTTCTGGACGAATGTGGTCGGGAGTGCGCGGACGGCGGGGCCGCTGAAGCCACTGGTCTTGAGATCGGTGGGGGCGCCGTTGCTGAAGCCGAGCGCTGCGGCCGGGCTCGGCCCCGCGACCCAGCCCCTGGCTGCGGGGTCGGTGACCTTGGCCTTGGCGGTGGCGACGCCGGTGCGGCGCGGGGCGGCCGGCTGCTGGGCGACGGCTGCGAAGAGCGAATCCAGACCGGAGCGATCGGCATCGTATTCGGCGGCCAGCGGTGTCCGCGTCTCGGTCGTGGCGACCTCGACGGCGCGCCGCTGCGGCTCGCCAGGCGCGCGGGGCCGGATCGGCGGAGGCGGGTGCGAGACGCTGACCATGCGAGCGCCGGCGGGTACTGCATCCTGCTCGTCGGCCTCCTGGCTCGCGGCCTCGGGCGAGAGGCGAGCGAGGACGATCGGGCGTGTCGGTGGCAGGGGAGCCGAGACTGCCCGCCCGGCGACGACGTTCTCGATGACGGGAGCCGGCAGGTCGCCGGGGCGGCGTGGCGGCAGCGAGGCGAGGATCAGCTTCTGCTCGGCCTGCGGCAGCGGCAGGGCCGAGGCTTCGGCGGCGAGCGCGGCAAGCTGCGGCGAGCCGGCGGGCGGAGTCGGCAGGGTCAGGCTCGCCGGGCGCGCGACGGGGAGCGCGGTCGCGATCGGGGCGGGCTTCGGCGGCTCGGCCGGCTGCGGCGCGAGTGCCGCGACCTGGGTTTCCGCCGGCTCCGGCGCGGGAGCCGACGGCGCCGTCGCGCGGTTCGAGCGCTCGCGCATCAAAGCGCGGCCGGACGGTTCGGGCTGGACGGCCGGGGCATTGAAGACGGCGAAGCGGCCGCCATCGCCGCTGTTGCTGTCGCCGGCATAGGCCATGACGGTCGGCTGCGGTGTCGGCGCGCGGCGGGCCGCGGCGCGGCCGCGGCTCGGGCGGGCATCGGCCTCCTCGTCGTCGCCGCCGAAGAGCGCGGCCCAGAAGCCCTTGCCGCCGCTGCCGGAGGCGATGATCGCACCCTCGTCGAAGTCGGTCGCGGCATAGCCCATCACCGAGCCGCCGCCCGAAAGGATCTCGGCCTTGGCGACTTCGTAGCCGCTCAGCGGCTTGCCGTCGGCCGGGAGGTGGACGGTCTTCTCGTCCGGGAACAGGCGCACGAGCTGGTCGCGAGTCATGCGTGGCCAGGAGCGCACCGAGCCGGCGTCGAGATGGACGAAGGGCGTGTGGGCACCAGGATAGAAACCGACGCCGCCGCGCTGCAGCCGCATGCCGACTTCGCGGATCTTCGCGGTCGGTGTGTCCGGCAGATAGAAATCCATCGCCTTGCCGACCATGTGCTGGCTCGACTTGGCGACGCCGCGTGAGCGCCGGCGCAGCATCGAATTGGTGCCGGGCGAGCGATAGGCCGAGACGACGTGGAAGGGCTGGTCGGAGCCGACCTTGCGGTGCACCTCCCAGGCGAGATCGAACAGGCGCGGATCCATCCGGATCGGCTCGTCGGTGCGCCAGTCGCGCATCGCCCAATTGAGCTTCTCAAGCGCCGCGGAGTCGTAGCGGCCGTCACGCCTGAAGGTGACGGTCGTCTCCTCCTTGGTGTGCATATGCTTGATGGTGATGGTGCGGGTATCGCCGTTGGCCACGGCATCCTGGGTGCCGCGAATGCCGACGCACAGGGCAACAAGGCTCGTCGCGAGGACAGCGCCGGCATGCGCAAGGCGCCCCAAAGGACGCGGCAGCCGTCTCGTCGTCTCGGCTTTCGACCAGCTCACTCTCACCTGACCCGTCTCGAAGCGCCGGCGAGCCGGTGCGGTAAACGTCAAGGAACAGTTGCCGAGAAGGCTTAACGGGTGGTTACCGGCGGCACAACCATCCCGCCTGAATTTCGGCAAGCGAGAAGCTGGCTACCCACAGATCGTGGCAAAACCGTGCCGCCGCCGCAAAGCGGCCTAGGAGAGCCGCTCCAGGGCGGTGCGGACCAACCGGTGGAAGCCGTAGAGATCGTCATAGGTCGTGATCGCGCCGGCCTCGTTCACCACCAGCGTATTATAGACCAGATGGATCGGCAGCGGCTGCGGCAATCTGATCGTGCGTTCGCCCGAGCCGATCAGGCGCTTCAGCCGGTCATGCGTCCATTCTGGGCCCAGCACCAGATCGGCGAGCGCGAACGGGTTCTCGACGCGCACGCAGCCATGGCTGAGGGCGCGCTTGTTACCCGCGAAGAGGCGCCGATTCGGCGTGTCGTGCAGATAGACCGCGTGGTCGTTGGGGAACATGAACTTGATCCAGCCGAGCGCGTTGCGCTCGCCGGGCGGCTGGCGCACCGAGATCGAATTGCCGCGGCGCGTGACGACATAGCCGCGCTTGGCCGCATAGTCCGGATCGGCCGCGAGCCCAGGCAGGAATTCCTTCTTCAGGATCGACGGCGGCACGTACCAGGACGGGTTGACGACGACGTATTCCATCTTGTGCGAGAAGATCGGCGTCGCCGATTCCGGCTTGCCGACGATGACGCGGGTATCGTGCACGAGTTTGCCGTCATGGACCATGCGCATCCGGAATTCCGGGACGTTGACCATGACGTGGCTGGCGCCGAGATCGGCGGGCAGCCAGCGCCAGCGCTCCATCTGCGCGACGATGTCGCTTTCCAGCCGCGCGGCCGGCGGAGAGCCGAGCGCGGCCAGCGTCTGGTTGCTGAGCACGCCGTCGGCGCGAAGGCCGGCCTGCTTCTGGAATTCGGCCAGCGCGGTCGCGGTCGAGCGGTCGAAGACCGGCTCCTCGCTGGCGCCGAGGCCGAGGCGGGCGCGGACCAGCGGCACGCGCTGGTCGCGCATGCCGAGCCGCAGCGGCGGGCCGGCGGGGATGCGGACCGACGGCGCCTCGTCCTTGTTCGTTCGCAGGGTGGCGAGCTTGGCCTTGAGCCGGCGATAGCCCTCGTGTTGCGGATTATAGGCGGCGAGCACCGCGCCGGGGTCGGTGGCGCCGGCGAGCTCGGAAAGGACCTCGGTCGCCGAAGGCAGGTCGAGCACCGGGGTTAGCATCTTGGAAAGCCGGCGCGGGTCGATCCGGCCGCCGCGGGCGTCGCGGGCGTAGAGCACGGCGAGGGCCGAGAGCCTGACATCGGCTTCGGCGAGGCCGTCCTTGTCGCTCGCCTCGAAGGCCGGCACGGCATAGTCGGCCGGCCGCAATCCGTCCTGGCCGGCGCGGCCGAGCTGGGCGACGAGCAGCTTGCCGGCGGCGCTCCAGCCCTTGCCGTCGATCCAGAACGGCCGGTTCTCGTTGGCGGCATAGGCCGCGGTTATGTCGGCGCGCTCGCGCTGGGCGAGCCGCGGGACCGACAGGGCCTCCTCGGCGCGCGCGGCGATGCGGGCCGAAAGCTCGAGGCCGGTCGGCAGCGTGACCACCACCTCGGGCAGGGCGGGCGGAGCGATCAGCGGCTCGGTCGGGCGCGCGAGCTGCGGTTCGCCTTCGGGCGCGGGACGGGCCAGCAGCGAAGGATCGACCGGCGGCAGTTCGGGCACGGTGATGCCGAGGAAGGCGTCATCGCCATCCGGCTGCGGCGTTACCGAGATCGCCCCGGTGGTCATGCCGGGCGCGTCATGCGGGGCGGCGAGTTCCGGCTCGTCGTCGGCGCCGGGCGAGCGCAGATCGAGCACCATTTCGGGTGGGGCGGGAATGTCGAGCTGCGGCGGTGTGGCGTCACCGGCCAGGATGCGCAGGGCCGGTGCTTCCGGCGGCGGCAGATCGAGCGTCGCGGCCTCGTTCCCCGCGCCTTGCGCGAGGGCGGTGGCGACGCCCAATGCGAGGCCCAGAACGGCGGCGGAAGCTGATTCCGCCAGACGGCGAAGGCGCATGCTGATTCCCCGGATCCCTGCGGATGCACGCCGATAACTGCGTGAGCCGCCCTGCTTCGACTAGTGCCGCCCTGCAACAGCGGCGCCCATTCTCCCCGAAGCCGGCCCCTCTCGGCTCCAGAGCAAATTGTGCATATCCGCCTGTCAGGCGGCGTCAGCCCCTGCTGCGTCGCCCTCGCCCTCGATCAGCCCGTAATCCTTGAGCTTGCGGTAGAGCGTCGAGCGGCCGATGCCGAGCTTGCGCGAGATCTCGGACATATGGCCGCGATAATGCGCGAGGGCGAACTTGATGATCTCGCGCTCGAGCTCGTCGAGGCTGCGCATGTCGGAACCGGCGACGAGATCGAGCGCGTTGGGGTCGCGCACCGGCACCTGGACGATGCGCGGTGGCGTGTCCTCGCGCGACTCGCCCGCGATGGACGGCGGCGCTGGCGGGATGCGGACGTCGAAGCCCTGCATCTGCGCGGCGATCTGCGGGAATTCGGCGATGGTCAGTTCGTCGCCATCGGCAAGGACCACGGCACGGAACATCGCGTTCTCGAGCTGGCGGACATTGCCCGGCCAGTCATAGCCGCCGAGCAGGCCGAGCGCCTCGGTGCTGATGCCGCGCAGCTTCTTGCCCTCCTCGGCGGCGAAGCGAGCAAGGAAGCCATGGGCGAGGTCGGCGATGTCCTCGCGGCGCTGGCGCAGCGGCGGCAAGGTGATCGGAAAGACGTTAAGCCGGTAGTACAGGTCCTCGCGGAACTCGCCGCGCTTGACCTGGTCGAGCAGGCTCTTGTTGGTCGCCGAGACGATGCGGATGTCGACGCGGACCGACTTCTTGCCGCCGACCGGGTCGACCTCGCCCTCCTGGATGGCGCGCAGGAGCTTGACCTGGGCGTCGAGTGGCAGTTCGCCGACCTCGTCGAGGAAGAGCGTGCCTCCATTGGCTTCGACGAACTTGCCGACATGGCGCTCGGTCGCGCCGGTGAAGGCGCCCTTCTCGTGACCGAACAGGATCGACTCGACGAGATTATGCGGGATCGCCCCGCAATTGACCGTGACGAACGGCTTGCCGCGGCGGTCGCTGGAACCCTGGATGGCGCGGGCGAGCACCTCCTTGCCGACGCCGGATTCGCCCTCGACGAGAATCGGGATGTTCGACTTGGCGGCGCGCTCGGCGAGCTGCACGACCCGGCCCATATCGGCGCTCTTGCTGGCGAGGTCGCGGAAGCCGAGCTGGCCAGCCGAGCGCCGCTTCATGTAGCGGATCTCATGCTCGAGCGCGCCGAGCTTGAGGGCGTTCTTGAGCGAGACCTGCAGGCGTTCGGCTCCGACCGGCTTGACCACGAAGTCGACTGCGCCCGCCCGCATGGCGGAAACCACGGTCTCGATCGAGCCGTTCGCCGTCTGCACGATCACCGGTGTCGCGATGCCGCGCTCGCGCAGGGCGGCGAGCACCGCCATGCCGTCGCGGCCGGGCATGACGAGGTCGAGCACCAGGCAGTCGATATGCTGCGATTCGTCGCCGAGCAGAGCGAGCGCCTGGTCGCCGCCCTCGGCGGTCAGAACCTCATAGCCGAACCGCTTGAGCATCGCGTCGAGCAGGCGGCGCTGCACGGGATCGTCATCGACGACGAGGATGGTGGCGGACATGGACCCTCGGCAGGCAGGCGAGTCAGGCGGACGCGGTGTTCCGTTTCGGGGCACTGTCGCGGAGAAGGGTTAAGCCGCGATTAAGGCGAGAGGCCGGTTCGCATTCAGGGGCGCGTGCGGGTCCGCGCTTCCGGCGCTGTGAAAGCCCGCCGATAGCGCCGACTATGCGAGGTGCCTCGCGGCGGTGTCTCCGGCGCACCTTCCGCCAGGCCCGCGACCTCGACGCGGTCGCGGCCCTTGCGCTTGGCCCGGTAGAGCGCTGCGTCGGCGCGCTCGATCACGGCTTCCACCTCCTCGTCGCCGACCGTCTCGGCGATGCCGATGCTGACGGTGACCGGGCCCTGCAAAGGAGCGATGGCGCGCGAGCGCCGCGCATAGCCCGCACGGATCGCCTCAGCCACCGTGACGGCCGGTTCGAGCGGCGTCGCTGGCAGGAGGACGACGAACTCCTCGCCGCCGAGGCGGCCGAGGACGGCGCCGGTTCCCTCGACTGCCTCGCTCAGGACCTTCGCGAGTTCCTGGATGACGAGATCGCCGGTGGCATGGCCGTAGCTGTCATTGACCTGCTTGAAGGCGTCGATGTCGCAGAGCAGGAGCGCCGCCGGCTCCTGCGGATCGACCGTGGCAAGCACGGTCTCGGCGGCGCTGAAGAAGCCGCGGCGGTTGCCGATCCCGGTGAGCGGATCGGTCAGCGACTGGGCGGTCGCTTCCGCCATCAGATCGCTCGTCGTCCTGAGCAGGAAGAGGACGGCCATGGCGCACCAGCTCAGCATGGCGAAAATCCGGAAGCTGACGCCCCAGAAGGCGCTGGTCACTTCCGCCTCGCTCTCGATCGGCCCTTCGAGTGCGAAGGCGAGGGCGGGGCGGGCGACGAGGGTCGCCGCCGTCAGCACGAAGACCAGCCCGGTCAGCCGGTCGATGCTGTCGCGGCCCGGGTTCCGTACGATCGCCCGCGCGGCGATCAGGAAGATCACAGCGGCCCCGACGCTGGCGGTGGTGCCGCGCCAGAAGATGCTCGGGCTCACGAAGCCGAACCAGAGCCCGGCGACGATCGTGGCGAGCAGGATCGGCACGGTGATGCGATCCGCCGCCCTGCCGCCGTGCAGAAGAAGCGCGCCGCGCGCCGCGAAGAAGGCGACGCCGACCAGGAAGGCGTTGGCGATCAGGGAGAAGGGCGCGGCGTTCTCGATGACGAGGCGCGCAAGGCTGAGCGCGGAGCCCAGGACGGCGCAGGCATAGGCGAGCGACCAGTTGAGCACATGGCGGCGCTCCCTCTGCTTCAACCAGAGCGAATAGAGGGTCGCACAGAGCACCGCGGCAATGACGGGCAGAATCGCGGTCAGAAGATAGGCGTGGTCCATTCCACCATTCCGCGGTGGGACGCGTGCTTGCGAGGGCCGGTCTCAGCCTTTGGGTAGTGGGAGCCCTTACGGAAAGTCAACGCGTTCGAGCCCGCGCGAATGCCCCTCATGCGCCGCGCGTGGAACGCGCCGCTTTGCGGCTGCGGCCGTGCGCGGCGTTGATCGCGAGGCCTCGACCGCGCATATGGGAGGGAATGGTTTCACCAGAGAGGTGCCTTAGACATGACGACCGCTTTCGCCGGGACGACCAACGCCAATGTCGCGCGGAGCGCCGAGGCCGGCGCCTCCAAGGCCGCCAAGGCGCTCGGCATCCTGCCGGAATGGGATTTGACGCATCTCTATCCGGCGATGGATTCGCCTGCCTTCGCCGCCGATCTGGAGCGGGCCCTGGCCGAGGCGCGCAGCTTTGCGGTGCTCTACCGCGGCAAGCTCGCGGCGCTGGCTGAGCGTGCCGATGCCAGCACCGTGCTGGCCGAGGCGGTCGCTGCCTATGAGAAGCTCGAGGATCTCGTCGGCAAGATCATGTCCTATGCCGGCCTGGTCTATTCCGGCGACACCACCGATCCGCAGCGCGCCAAGTTCTATGGCGACACGCAGGACAAGGTGACGGCGATCTCGACCGAGCTGCTGTTCTTCGGGCTGGAGCTCAACCGGATCGACGAAGCCGTGCTGGCCAAGGCAGCCGCGCAGGCGCCGCTCAGCCACTGGAAGCCGTGGATCGAGGACCTCGCCAAGGACAAGCCGCACCAGCTCGAGGACCGGATCGAGGAGCTGTTCCACGAGAAGTCGGTGACCGGGCACGGCGCCTGGAACCGGCTCTTCGACGAGACCATCGCCTCGCTGCGCTTCAAGGCCGGCGGCGAGGAGCTGACGCTCGAACTGACGCTGAACCGGCTGCAGGATGCCGACGGGGCAGTGCGCAAGGAGGCGGCCGAGGCGCTCGGCACGGTCTTCCGCCAGCATCTGCGGACCTTCGGGCTGATCACCAACACCCTCGCCAAGGACAAGGAGATCTCCGACCGCTGGCGCAAGTTCGAGGATGTCGCCGATTCCCGGCATCTGGCGAACCGGGTCGAGCGCGAAGTGGTCGATGCGCTGGTGGCGGCGGTACGTGAGGCCTATCCGCGCCTGTCGCACCGCTACTACAAGCTGAAGGCGCGCTGGTTCGGGCGCGAGGCGCTCGACTACTGGGATCGCAACGCGCCGCTGCCCAAGGTCGAACAGCGCACGATTCCGTGGACCGAGGCGCGCGACACCGTGCTGTCCGCCTATGGCGATTTCTCGCCGGAGATGGCCGGCATCGCCCGCCGCTTCTTCGACGAGCGCTGGATCGACGCGCCGGCGCGGCCCGGCAAGGCGCCGGGCGCCTTCGCCCATCCCACCGTGCCGTCGGCGCATCCCTATGTGCTGGTCAACTACCAGGGCAAGCCGCGCGACGTGATGACGCTCGCCCACGAGCTCGGCCATGGCGTGCACCAGGTGCTGGCCGGGCCGAATGGCGCCCTGATGGCGCCGACGCCGCTGACGCTGGCCGAGACGGCGAGCGTCTTCGGGGAGATGTTGACCTTCCGCAAGCTCCTGAACGAGACGGTCGACAAGAAGCAGCGCAAGGCGATGCTCGCCGCCAAGGTCGAGGACATGATCAACACGGTCGTGCGCCAGATCGCCTTCTACTCCTTCGAGCGGAAGGTCCACGAAGCCCGCCGCTCGGGCGAGCTGACGGCGGAAAACCTCTGCGAGCTGTGGATGAGCGTGCAGTCGGAGAGCCTGGGGCCCGCGATCAAGCTCGGGCCGGGCTACGAGACCTTCTGGGCCTATATCCCGCACTTCATCCACTCGCCGTTCTACGTCTACGCCTATGCCTTCGGCGATTGCCTGGTGAACTCGCTCTACGGCGTCTACCAGAACTCGGCCGAGGGCTTTCAGCAGCGCTATTTCGCGCTGCTCTCGGCTGGCGGCACCAAGCATCATTCCGAGCTGCTCAAGCCCTTCGGCCTCGATGCGCGCGACCCGGCCTTCTGGCAGATCGGCCTCAACATGATCGAGGGGCTGATCATCGAGCTCGAGGGCATGGAATAGCGAAAGGAGCGCGCGTGAGCTCTCTGGTCTTCGACCGCGCGCTCTACCGGCGCCGCCTCGCGGCGGCGCTCGCGGCCGGCTATCCCGATTTTCTGCTGGCGCGCTGCGCCGCCGATCTCGACGAGCGGCTCTCGGCGGTGCTGCGGCGCTTCGAGCGGGCGGCCGATCTCGGCTCGGCTCTGCCGCTGGCGGCGCCGGTGCTGCGGCAGAAGGCGGAGCACCTGCTGCGGCTGGCGGAGGCGCCCAGTGCCGGCGCCGACCTCGTTGGCGATCTCGAGGCGCTGCCCTTCGCGGCCGCCTCGCTCGACCTGACCGCCTCGCTGCTCGCCCTGCATGCGGTCAACGATTTGCCGGGGGCGCTGCTCCAGATCAGGCGCAGCCTTCGGCCGGACGGGCTGTTCATCGGCTGCCTGCTTGCCGGGCAGAGCCTGACCGAATTGCGCCAGGTTTTGCTTGCCGCGGAGGTCGAGGTCAGCGGCGGGGCGAGCCCGCGGGTCGCGCCTTTCGCAGACCTGCGCGATCTCGGCAGCTTGCTGCAGCGGGCGGGCTTCGCCCTGCCGGTCGTCGATAGCGAGCTCGTGACCGTGCGCTATGGCGATCTGTTCGGCCTGCTGCGCGACCTGCGCGCGATGGGCTGGGCCAATGTGCTGCTGGAACGGAGCCGCAAGCCGCTGCGGCGGGCCGTGCTGCTGCGAGCCGCAGAACTTTACGCCGAGCGCTTCTCCGATCCGGATGGACGGCTGCGCGCGAGTTTCGAGATCGTCTGGCTCTCGGGCTGGGCGCCGCATGAGAGCCAGCAGAAGCCGCTGCGGCCGGGTTCGGCGAAGGCGCGGCTGGCGGATGCGCTCGGCGTGACGGAAGTCGGCGCCGGCGAGAAGCCGGGCGGAGAGGGAGAGCGATGAGCGACAAGCCGGTGCGGCTGGGGCGGGCCGATTTCCGCCTGTTCCGGCAGATCCCGACGCGCTGGGCCGACAATGACGTCTTCGGCCACGTCAACAATGTCGTCTACTACAACTGGTTCGACACGGTGGTGAACGCCTGGCTGATCGAGCAGGGCTTTCTCGACGTGAAGGAGAGCGATGTCGTCGGCCTCGTGGTCGGCACGCGCTGCGACTATTTCGAGAGCGTCGCCTTTCCCGAGGTGGTCGAAGGCGCGCTCGCGGTTGAAAGGCTCGGGCGCTCCTCGGTGACCTACCGCATCGGGATTTTCCGGCAGGGCGCGGATCTGACGGCCGCGCAAGGCTTGTTCACGCATGTCTACGTCGAGCGCGGCCCCCAAACGCCTGTAGCGATCCCGGAGAAGCTGCGTGCGGCGATGAGTGGGCTCAGCATTTGAAAGCCGGGCCGCAAAAGTTGTTTCTCCGCCGGCTTCGGGCTATGCCCCGCCCTTAATGAGCGTTCCGCTCGCCCCGTCCGTCAGGAACAGGCCGCGTGATTCCCAACGACATCAAGATCACTCCCCAGCTGGTCGCCGAGCACGGGCTGAAGCCCGACGAGTACCAGCGCTTCCTGCACCTGATCGGCCGCGAGCCGACGGTCACCGAGCTCGGCATCGTCTCGGCGATGTGGAACGAGCACTGCTCGTACAAATCCTCGAAGATCCATCTGAAGACGCTGCCGACCAAGGCGCCCTGGGTGATCCAGGGCCCGGGCGAGAATGCCGGCGTGATCGACATCGGCGACGGGCTCGCCGTGGTCTTCAAGATGGAGAGCCACAACCACCCGTCCTTCATCGAGCCCTATCAGGGCGCGACGACGGGCGTCGGCGGCATCCTGCGCGACGTCTTCACCATGGGCGCGCGCCCGATCGCGGTGCTCGACGCGCTGCGCTTCGGCGACCCGTCGCACCCGAAGACGCGCCATCTGGTCTCCGGCGTCGTCGCCGGCATCGGCGGCTATGGCAATTCCTTCGGCGTGCCGAATGTCGGCGGCGCCACCGGCTTCCACCGGCGCTATGACGGCAACATCCTCGTCAACGCCATGGCCGTCGGACTCGCCCGCGCCGACGAGATCTTCTACGCCAAGGCCTCCGGCGTCGGTAAGGCGATCGTCTATCTCGGCTCCAAGACCGGCCGCGACGGCATCCATGGCGCGACCATGGCCTCGGCCGCCTTCGACGAGGGCGCCGAGGAGAAGCGGCCGACCGTGCAGGTCGGCGATCCCTTCGCCGAAAAGCTGCTGCTCGAAGCCTGTCTCGAGATCATGGCCGCCGGCCATGTCGACGCGATCCAGGACATGGGCGCCGCCGGCCTGACCTGCTCGGCCGTCGAGATGGGTGCCAAGGGCGATCTCGGCGTCGAGCTCGATCTCAACGCGGTGCCTTGCCGCGAGGCCCAGATGAGCGCCTATGAGATGATGCTCTCGGAGAGCCAGGAGCGCATGCTCATGGTGATCAAGCCCGGCCATGAGGAGCCGGCCGAGGCGATCTTCCGCAAATGGGGGCTCGACTTCGCCGTGGTTGGCAAGACCACCGACACGCTGCGTTTCGTCGTCAAGCATGACGGCGAGACGATGGCCGATCTGCCGATCAAGGAGCTCGGCGACGAGGCTCCCGAATACGACCGGCCCTGGGTCGAGACGCCGAAGCGCCCGGTCGTCGAGGCGGCGAGCGTGATCCAGCCGATGTCGAATGCCGAGGCCCTGCTCAAGCTGGTCGGCTCGCCCGATCTCTCATCGAAGCGCTGGATCTGGGAGCAGTACGACACCCTGATCCTCGGCAATTCGGCGGTGACGCCGGGCGGGGACGCGGGCATCGTGCGCGTCGAGGACGGGCCGAAGGGCCTCGCCATGACCGCCGACGTGACGCCGCGCTATTGCGAGGCCGACCCGTTCGAGGGCGGCAAGCAGGCCGTCGCCGAAGCCTGGCGCAATCTGAGCGCGGTGGGCGCGACGCCGCTCGCCGTCACCGACAACCTCAACTTCGGCAATCCGGAGCGGCCAGAGGTGATGGGCCAGCTCGTCGGCTGCATCAAGGGCATCGGCGAAGCCTGCCGTGCGCTCGATTTCCCGGTCGTTTCCGGCAATGTCTCGCTCTACAACGAGACCAACGGCGTCTCGATCCTGCCGACCCCGACCATCGGCGGCGTCGGCGTGCTCGCCGACGTGACCAAGCATGCGACCGTCGCCTTCAAGGCCGAGGGCGAGGCGATCATCCTGGTCGGCGAGACCAGGGGCTGGCTCGGCCAGAGCGCCTATCTCGCGACGATCTGCGGCCGCGAGGAGGGCGCGCCGCCGCCGGTCGACCTCGCCGTCGAGCGCCGCAATGGCGATTTCGTGCGTTCGCTGATCACGGCTGGTCGTCTCAGTGCGTGCCATGACCTGTCGGATGGTGGTCTTGCCGTCGCGCTCGCCGAGATGGCGATGGCGAAGGGCATCGGTGCCAACATCACGGCACTGCCGGCCGGCCCGGCTCATGCCGTGCTGTTCGGCGAGGACCAGGGCCGCTATCTGCTGGCGCTGCCGGCCGATGCCGCCGAGGCGGTCGTCGCCGAGGCGAAGGCGGCCGGCGTGCCGGCGCAGATCATTGGCAAGACGGGTGGCAGCGTGCTTGCCCTGCCGGGCGAGGCTGCCCTCTCCATCGCTGACCTGCGCAAGACCCATGAGAGCTGGCTGCCGGACTACATGGCCGGCAAGGCCGCCTGAGGAGATCAGCAATGGCGATGGACGCCTACGAAATCGAAAACATGATCAAGGCGGCGCTGCCGGATGCGGTGGTCGAGATCAAGGATCTCGCCGGCGACGGCGACCACTACGCCGCGACGGTGACCTCGGCCGCGTTCAAGGGCAAGAGCCGGGTGCAGCAGCACCAGATGGTCTATGCCGCGCTGCAAGGCCGCATGGGAGGCGTGCTGCATGCCCTTGCGCTGACGACGGCGGTTCCCCAGAATTAGAACGAATGCATCCAGCGGGCCTTGAACCCGCCCCAGGAGATCAGGACATGACCGACATCAATGCCCGCATCGACGCCGAGGTGAAGTCCAGCGACGTAGTGCTCTTCATGAAGGGCACGCCGCAGTTCCCGATGTGTGGCTTCTCGGGCCAGGTCGCCCAGATCCTCGGCTATCTCGGCGTGCCCTATAAGGGCGTCAACGTGCTCGAGGATCAGGAGATCCGCGAAGGGATCAAGGCCTATTCGAACTGGCCGACGATCCCGCAGCTCTACGTCAAGGGCGAGTTCATCGGCGGCTGCGACATCACCCGCGAGATGTTCCAGGCCGGCGAATTGCAGGCGCTGCTGGAAGAGAAGGGCATCGCCGTCAAGCAGGCGAGCTGAACTTCATCCGTCTCAAGAAAAGACCCGCGGCGCCAGCGCCGCGGGACTTTTCGTTTGGGCTACTTCGCTGGCTTGAAGGCGATGCTTCCGGCGACCTTGGCGATGCCGGGCTTCAGGCTGTCGAACTGGTCGGCATCGGCGATGGCGATCAGGCGCACGAAGCGGCCATCGGGGCCGACCGCCAGATATTGCTCGAAGCGCTTGCCGGCGCCGTCGTCGCCGGCGAGCAGATAGCCTTCGGTGCCGGCGAAGGGGCGCTTCTCGCGCGTTGAGATCGTCAGGCCGCCGAAGCCGCGGGTCTGTCTCAGCAGCGTTTCCGACAATTGCTCGATGGTAAGGCCCTGAGTGGCGGCGAGTTGTCCCGCCACGATCAGGATCGGCTGCTTGCCGGAAGGATCGGCATTCAGCTGCCCGACGGTCATCAGGATGCCGGAGCCGCCGAGAGTGTCCACGACCCGGAAGGGTTCGGCGGCCGCGACGGTGAAGGGCAGGGCGCCGATCTTGTCGGCCATGCTAGGCTCGCTGCCGAGGCTGATCGATTTCAGCAGGGTCTCGGCATCGTCGCCGTCGAAATCGGCGTCCTCGGGCGACTGAATGGTGACCAGGACGGTCTTGACGCCCTTCAGCAGGGCGATCCATTTGGCGAAGGTCACACCATTGGCCTTTTGGGTGCCGCTGAGCAGCGGCACCTTGCCGGCCGATGTCTCGACCTCGTCGCGGTCTTCGAGCTCCACGCCCTGGCGGGCGAAATTGGCCTTGGCCGATTCGAGATTGGCGAAGAGCGCGCTGAGTTGGGCATGCGCTTCCGCCGGCATCTCGACGATGACGATCGAGGCCTTGGTCTTCTCGTTCTGGAGGCCGGCAAAGCCGCTGGCCACGGTGAAGCCCTCGGGCGCGACCAGCGAGACCGTGGTGCCCGGGACGGCCTGCTTCTGTTGCGCGAAAGCAGGGACTGCGAAGGCCACGAAGAGCGCGAAAGCACCGGTGAGGATGGCGTGCCGTGTCGAAGTCGAGCGCATTGTGTCTCCTTCCGAAAGGCCGAAGCAGGTGGCGGCCCGGTCGGTCCGTTCTGCCCTTGATACCGGCTGGCCTAGGGCGACTTTGTGACGCGAGGTTCGGCAGTGGTGCCGGCGGGTGACGCCTGGCTCACTTCACCAGGAGCCAGTCGTCGACGACCAGCGCGTCGAGCCCCGAGGTGTAGAACATCAGGATCGCATCCTCGCTGGTGTGCAGGATCGGCTTGCCCATGATGTTGAAGGAGGTGTTGAGGATCACCGGCACTCGGGTGAGATCGTGGAAGGCCGAGATCAGCGCGTGATAGCGCGGATTGCGCTCTGCCGTGACGCTCTGCAGCCGGCCGGTGCCGTCCTCGTGGACGACGGCCGGGATGCGTCCGCGCACGGCTTCCTTCCAGCTCAGGGTGCGCTCCATATAGGGCGAGTCCTGATAGTCCTCGAACCAGTCCGGGCCGTGCTCGGCCAGGATGGAGGGGGCGAAGGGCCGGAAGGCCTCTCGGTACTTCACCTTGGCGTTGAGCAGGTCCTTGGCGTTCGCCGGACGCGGGTCGGCGAGGATCGAGCGGTTGCCGAGGGCGCGCGGGCCGAATTCGGCGCAGCCCTGGACCCAGCCGACGAGCTTGCCTTCGGCGAGCAGGCTTGCGGTTATCGGGGCGATCTCGTCGACCTCGAGCTTGCGCAGGCGCGGCTCCCAGGCGGCCATCCGCTCGAGAGGCTCAGTCGAGACAGCCGAGCCGAGATAGGGGCTCAGCGGTCCCGATGGGGGGCGCCAGCCGGGGTTGGCCTCGGCGTAGGCGAGCCAGGCGGCGCCGAGCGCATTGCCGTCATCGGCCGGGGCCGAGGGCACGTGGACGCGGGCGAACCCGTGGCGGCCCACGATCTTGCCGTTAAAGGAGGAGTTCAGGGCGCAGCCGCCGGCGAGGACGAGGTTCTCGGAAGGGCAGAGTGCCGCGGTCTCGGCGAGCAGCGCGGCCATCATCTCGGCGAAGACGTCCTGGCCGCAGCGGGCGAGGTCGGCCCAGCCCTGGTCGAGCGCATCGGCCGGGCGGCGGGCGAGGATCTCGGCGCCGACCTCCCGGACCGTCGCGGCATCGGCGAAGGAGAGCTTTGTGCCTTCGATCCGGTAGAGCCGGCGCAGCAGCGCCAGCAATTCCGGGTCCTGCCGGCCATAGGGGGCGAGCCCCATGATCTTCCATTCCTCGCCCTTGGCCTGGTCGAAGCCGGCAAGATCGGTGACGAAGCCGAAATAGAAGCCGATCGAGGCGCGCCCGCTATGGCGCTTGAGCTCGGTGATCTCACCGTCCCTGAGCGCGAAGATCGCCGAAGCGCCGGTCTCGCCCATGCCGTCGACGACCAGGCAGGCGGCGTCGCGGAAGGGCGAGGACCAGCAGGCATAGGCGGCATGGCTGAGATGGTGGCCATGGCGCGACAGGCCGGTGATCCTGGCCTCGCCGAAGGCGCGGTCGAGCCCGATCAACGTGCCGCGGCCGGCGCGCTGCTGGGCAAGATGCAGCGAGGCGATGAAGGCGCGCTCGGAGCGCTCCTGCACCATCGAGCGGTTGAACTCCGGCGAGAGCTTGAGCAGGGCATCGAGCGTGAAGGCGCCGCTGCGGTCCATCTGCGCCAGGAAGTCGGTGAACTCGGCGCCCCAGCTGGTGGCGAGGCGGATCTCCGCGCCGCGGGGAATGTAGCGCCTGAGCAGCGATTCCATCCGCGCCGTGGTGTCCGGCTCGCAATTGGGCGCGCGCTTGTACTGGAGATAGCGCTCGGCGGCTTCCGCGAAGAGAACCTCGCCATCCGGGCCGACAATGGCGATGGCGGGGTCGTGGAAGGTGGTGGCGAGGCCGATCGTGTAGGTCATGCCGACGGGTTTATGGAGCACCGGGCCGGCAGAGGCAATGTTGGGACCGGTCAGGCCCCGCGGGAATCAGCGGCCGAGCGCCGTCCGGATCAGGGCCAGGGCGTCCGGGCCGGCCCATTCGGCGGGCCCCTGCAATGTCGCGAGCTCGCAGCCCTGCGGATCGACCAGCAGGCTCACCGGCATGCCCTCCGCCTTCTTGGCGGCGCGCAGGTCCTGGAAGACCTTGGCCTCGGGGTCGGCATAGTAGCTGAGGCCGACAACGTCCTTCTTCGCCAGCCACTCCTTGGGCTTGTCGAGGTTGCGGGTGTCGATGTTGACGGTGACGACCTCGAAATCCGGTCCGCCGAGCGTCTTCTGGAGCTTCGCCAGCGCCGGCATCTCGAGCAGGCAGGGCGGGCACCAGGTCGCCCAGAGATTGACCAGCACGGTGCGCCCGCGCATGGCCGAGAGGCTCGTCGGCTTGCCATCGGGGCCGTTGAAGGCGAGGTCCGGCATGGGCGCCGACCGTTGCGGCACCTGGATGCCGGCGACTTCGCCCTTCACCAGCGGCCGCAGCTGCGCGAGCTTCGTCGTCGCGGCGCTGCAAGTGGAATTGCCGGCTCCGCCCTGCCCGGAGTAGAAGGCGGCCACGCCGCCGAGCGCGACCAGAACCAGCGCGCCGAGGGCCACCGCCATTTTCGAACGAGACGTCATCGTGCGTCCTCAAGAGCAGGAAAGATCGCCGTGAGCAACCGCATGTGGGGTGGGCGTTTCGCCACAGGTCCAGACGCCATCATGGAGGAGATCAACGCCTCCATCGATTTCGACCAGCGCCTGTGGCGGCAGGACATCAGGGGCTCGCTCGCGCATGCGGCCATGCTGGCCGCGACCGGGATCCTGACGCAGGACGACGTGGACGTCATCGCCAAGGGACTCAAGGGCATCGAGGCCGAGATCGAGGCCGGACGCTTCACGTTCTCGCGCGCGCTCGAGGACATCCACATGAACATCGAGGGCAATCTGCGCGAGCAGATCGGCCTTGCCGCCGGGCGCCTGCACACGGCGCGCTCGCGCAACGACCAGGTCGCGACCGATATGCGGCTCTGGGTGCGCGATGCGCTCGACCAGCTCGACGAGCAGGTCGCCGATCTCCAGCTCGCCCTCGCCGAGAAGGCCGAGATCTATGCGGGTGCGGTGATGCCGGGCTTCACCCATCTGCAATCGGCGCAGCCGGTCACCTTCGGCCATCACCTGCTCGCCTATGTCGAGATGCTGGCGCGCGATCGCAGCCGGCTCAAGGATGCCCGCGAGCGGATGAACGAATGTCCGCTCGGTGCTGCCGCACTCGCCGGCACCTCCTTCCCGATCGATCGTCACATGACGGCAGAAGCGCTCGGCTTCGCGCGCCCGACGGCGAATTCGCTCGATTCGGTCTCGGACCGCGATTTCGTGTTGGAGACCCTGTCAGCCGCCTCGATCTGCGCGATGCACCTGTCGCGCTTCGCCGAGGAGATCGTGCTCTGGGCGACGCCGCAATTCGGCTTCGTCAAGCTCTCCGACAAGTTCTCGACCGGCTCCTCGATCATGCCGCAGAAGCGCAATCCGGACGCTGCAGAGCTGGTGCGCGGCAAGGCGGGGCGCATCTTCGGCTCGCTCCAGGCGCTGCTGACCATGATGAAGGGCCTGCCGCTGACCTATTCCAAGGACATGCAGGAGGACAAGGAAGGCACGTTCGACGCGGTCCAGACCCTGTCGCTCTGCCTTGCCGCGACTGCCGGCATGGTCCGCGACATGCAGCCCGACCTCAAGGTGATGAAGAAGGCGGCGGGCCTCGGCTACGCGACCGCGACCGACCTCGCCGACTGGCTGGTGCGGGTGCTGAAGATGCCGTTCCGCGACGCGCACCACGTCACCGGGCGCCTCGTCGGCATCGCCTCGGCCAAGGGCGTCGGGCTGGAGAAGCTCTCGCTGGCGGAGATGCAAGAGGTCGAGCCGACGATCACCGATGCGGTCTTCGCGGTGCTCGGCGTCGAGCAGTCGGTGAAGAGCCGGGTCAGCTATGGCGGCACCGCTCCCGCCAATGTGAAGCGGCAGGCCAAGCGCTGGCTGAAGCAGCTGGCGAAGGACGGAGCCCGGCCTGCCCGGGCTTGACCTGAGCCTCACTTGAAGGGGATTCTCGGGCCGGTGCTTCGCTGCGCCCGAGAATGACGCCCCATGAGCCTCGCAAGCCGCGGCGCCATTCGCTACACTGCCGTCCGAACACCGTCCGAGGATTTTCTTTCGTGCCGCATTCCCGCCTGAAACTCGGCCGTGCCGTTCTGCTGGCCAGCCTGCTCGGACTTGCGCTTTCAGCCTGCGGCCGCAAGGGCCCGCTCGAGCCGCCTCCGAACGCCAAGAACGCCATCGCCCTGCCGGACAAGCAGATCGGCGCCGTCGAGAACACACCGCCGACCGCCATGGACGCCTCGCCGCTCGGCAAGCCGGCGAAGACGAACAAGGTGATCCAGGTTCCCGAATCCTCCTTCGTGCTCGACCCCCTGCTCTGAGCTGACGATGCATCACTTCGCCTATCGCGACGGCGCGCTCTTCGCCGAGGATGTCGACCTGCGCGAGATCGCGGAGAAGGTCGGGACCCCCGTCTATGTCTATTCCTCGGCGACGATTGAGCGGCATTACCGGCTCTACGAGCAGGCCATGGCGTCGATCACGCCTGGCCGGAAGCCGCATGTCTTCTACGCCATGAAGGCGAACAGCAATCTCGGCGTGCTGAAGACGTTGGCGGCGCTGGGGGCAGGGGCGGATACCGTTTCCGAGGGCGAGATCCGCAAGGCGCTGGCGGCCGGCTTTCCGCCGGAGCGCATCGTCTTCTCCGGCGTCGGGAAGAGCGAGGGCGAGCTTGCCTTCGCAGTCGAGGCCGGGATCTACCAGGTCAATATCGAGAGCGAGAGCGAGCTCGACTTGCTGTCCCGTGTCGGCGAGCGGCTCGGCCGGCGTCAGGAGGCGGTCTTCCGCGTCAACCCGGATATCGGGGCCGGCGGTCACGCCAAGATCACGACGGGCTCCTCGGCCAACAAGTTCGGCGTCTCCTTCGAGGACGTGCACCGGCTCTATGCCCGCGCGGCCAACATGGCCGGCGTCAGGATCATGGGGCTCGCCGTGCATATCGGCAGCCAGATCCGCGAGACCGGCGCCTTCGAGGCCGCCTACGCCAAGATGCGCGACCTCGTCCTGGCGTTGCGCGAGGAGGGGCACCGGGTCGACCGGCTCGATCTCGGCGGCGGTCTCGGCATTCCCTATGAAGTCCCGCGGGATTTCGACCATGGCCCCGGCCTGATCGAGGCCTATGCCGGCATGGTCGGGAAGCTGACGGGGGGGCTCGATGTCGAGCTCGGCTTCGAGCCGGGCCGATTGATCGTCGGCAATGCCGGCATCCTGCTGACCAGGGTGCTGCACCTCAATCCGCGCCCGACCAAGCAGTTCCTCGTCGTCGACGCGGCGATGAACGACCTGATGCGGCCGGCGATGTACGAGGCCTATCACGAGATCTGGCCGGTCGCCGAGCCGGCGCCGGGCACGGCTGCGGTCGCCTATGACGTGGTCGGGCCGATCTGCGAATCAGGTGACACCTTCACCACCGGGCGCGAACTGCCGCAGCAGAAGCCCGGTGACCTGATCGCCTTCATGACCGCCGGAGCCTATGGCGCCAGCATGTCCTCGACCTACAACCAGCGCCTGCTGGTCGCCGAGGTGCTGGTGAAGGGCGATCAGTTCGCGGTGACGCGGCCAAGGCAGAGCTATGAGGAGCTGATCGGCACCGATCGGTCCCCGCCCTGGCTCTCCTGACGCAGCTTCACGATTCCCGGAGCGCCTGGGCGATGCCGCGCTTCCGCGCTGGTCATGCCACATTCCCGTGCTAGCCTTGCTGTCGTCTGAGAGGCATGGAGCCGCGAGGCGCGGCTCGGAGCGTCGGAATGGATGATAAGCCGCGCCGCACGGCGCTCGACCCGGTCGCGTTGATCCGCCGGAGGCTCGAACGCCTCGCGGCCGGTTCGCGGTTGTCGCTGGCCTGGGAGCGGCTCTGGCCGCGGCTCTGGGCGCCGATTTCCGTCGTCCTGCTCTTCCTCGCAGTCTCATGGTTCGGCCTCTGGCTGCACCTGCCCTGGTGGGGGCGGGCCGGCGGTGCCGTGCTGTTCGCCGCCGCCTTCGTCGCGAGCTTCTGGCCGATCATCCGCGACCGCTGGCCGAGTCGGCGCGAGGCGCTTGCGCGACTCGACCGCTCGATGGCGGGTGCCCATCGCCCGGCGACCGCGCTCGAGGACAGCCTCGCCGTGGGCGGGCGCGATCCAGTTTCGCAGGCGCTGTGGAAGCTGCACCTGCAACGCCAGAGCGAGCATGTGGCGGCGCTGAAGGTGAGCGCGCCGCGGCCGCTGATGGCCGGGCGTGACCGGTTGGCGTTGCGCGCCGTGCCGCTGCTCGCGGCCGTCACCGGCTTCTTCATCGCGGGACATGAGGTCTGGCCCCGGCTCTCGGCGGCCTTCGACTGGCGCGGCCCGGCTGCGGCGACGGCGCCGGTGCGGATCGACGCCTGGATCGACCCGCCGGCCTATACGCGCCTGCCACCGATCCTGATCGATTTCTCCAGGCTCGCCAGCCCGCGCTTCAACGTTCCCGAGAAGTCGACTGTGGTCGTGCGCATCGCCGGCCGCAGCGCGATGGACGTCGCCACCACCGGCCGGCTCGATGCGCTGCCGGCCGACGACAAGGCAGCACCGGCGGGAGCCGGCAAGCCGTCGGAGGCGGCCGTCGCAGTGCTCGAGAAGCGCTATCTCCTCGCCGGCGATGGCACGCTGCGCATCACTGGCAGCGGCGCCCCGGAACAGACGCTGAGCCTGCACGCGGTGATCGACGCCAAGCCCGAGATCGCCTTCGTGGAAGCCCCCAAGCCGGTGAGCGGCGTGCAGGGAGGGCTCGGCATCGGCTACCGCGCCAAGGATGATTACGGGGTCTCCGCCGTCGAGGTGATCGTCTCGCGGGCCGGACCGCTGACCGCCGGTCGCTCGCTGGTCGAGGCGCCGAAGCAGACGCTGCCGGCGCCGTCCTCCGCCTCCGGCGAAGAGGAGATGAAGAGCACGGTCGATTTCTCGGCCCATCCCTGGGCCGGCGCCAAGGTGAATATGAGCCTGCTGGCGCGCGACGAGGCCGGCCAGGAAGGACGCAGCGAAACGCTCGAAGTGGTGCTGCCGCAGCGCGTCTTCAGCAAGCCGCTGGCCAAGGCGCTGGTCGAGGAGCGCCGCCGGCTGGTGATGAATGTCGAGACGCGCAAGCGCGTGCAGCTCGCCATGGATGCGCTGATGATCGAGCCCGAACGCTTCATGAAGGAGACCGGGGTCTATCTCGCCATGCGGATGATCAGCGAGCGCCTGCGCCGTGCCAGCAGCGACGACCAGTTGCGCGAAGTCGCCGATCTGATGTGGGGCCTCGCCTTGCAGCTCGAGGATGGCGATCTTTCCGATGCCGAAAAGGCACTGCGCGCTGCCCAAGAGAACCTGCAGCAGGCGCTTGAGCGTGGCGCCTCCGAGGAGGAGATCAGGAAGCTCACCGAGGAAATGCGGCGGGCGATGGATCGCTACATGCGCGAGCTCGCGCAGCAGATGCAGCGCCAGCAGCAGAATGGCGAGCAGAACCAGGCGCAGCTGCCCGAGAACTTCCGCACGGTGACGCCGCGCGACCTGCAGAACATGCTCGACCGGATCGAGGAATTGTCGAGGCGGGGCGACATGGCCGAGGCGCAGCGCCTGATGGAGGAGCTCAACAACCTCCTCAACAACCTCAAGACGGCGCGGCCCGGCCAGCAGGACCAGCGCCAGCGCGAGATGAACCAGGCGCTCGGCGATCTCGACCGGATGACGCGCGAGCAGCAGCAATTGCGCGACGAGACCTATCAGCAGGACCAGCAGCGCCAAAATCGGGCGCAGCGCGGCCAGCGGCCGGGCCAGCAGCAGGCCCGTCCCGGACAGCAGGGCCAGCGCCAGCAAGGGCAGCAGGGCCAGCGCGGGCAACGCGGCCAGCAGCCGGGGCAGCAACCCGGCGAGCAAGGCGAGGATGGCGAGGGCGAGGACGGCCAGAACGCTGAGGGCGGCCAGGGCCAGGGGCAGGGCCTGTCGCAGCGCCAGCAGGCCCTGCGCGAGCGCCTGCAGGAGCTGCAGCGGCGCATGCGCGGCATGGGCGCCGATCCGGGCGAGCTCGGCGAGGCCGAGGACGCGATGCGCGAGGCCGAGGGGCAGCTCGGCCAGGGCCAGGAGGGCGAGGCCGTCGATGCACAGGGGCGGGCGCTCGACGCGCTGCGCAAGGGCGGCCAGAACCTCGCCCAGCAGATGCAGGGCCAGCCCGGCGAGGGCGAGGGCAATGAGAACGCCTATGGTGAGCCCGATGGGCGCCCGGCGGGGCGGCCTTCGGCTCAGCAGCGCACCCGCGACGATCCGCTCGGCCGGCCGCAGCGCCAGCGCGACTGGGCCGATGGCCGGGTCCGCGTGCCCGGCGCCGACGAGAGCGCGACGCAGCGGGCGCGGCGCATCCTGGAAGAGCTGCGCCGCCGCCTCGGCGATCCCTCGCGACCGCTGGAAGAGCTCGACTATCTCGAGCGCCTGCTGCGGCGGAACTGAGCGCCAGCCTCGCACCACGCTCGGGCTCGACCCCGGCATCTCGGGCCGGAGTAGGCGTGGGTCGGCGGCCTCGTGTCGGGAGGTTCTCGGGTCTGCGCTTCGCCTCGTCCGAGAATGACGGCGAGCCTCCTGCTCGGGCCTGGCGGCAGATCAGCAGGGATGCCGCGCCGAGTTATCCCCGTTCCGGAAAACCGGTGCATGATGCCCGCAGCCATGGGGAGCGCCGTCATGTCGATGAAGGGATCGCGAAGCCGCAAGAAGCCCGCCGCGCCGGTGCCGGCCGAAGAGGTTCCGGCCAAAGAGGTTCCGGCCAAGGACGTGCTGGTCGCCGAGCCTGATCTCGGCGTGACCGTGGCGCGGCTCGCCCGGCTCGCCCCGGTCGGCAAGGCCGAGATCATGGCGAACATCGCCCTGCATTTCGAGCGGCTCGCCGCCCAGGCCGACGTGACGACGCGGTTGCGGGTCTGCCATTTCCTGGCCCAGGCGGCGCATGAGACCGACCGTTTCCGGACGCTGGAAGAGCAGGGCGGTCCGGCCCAGTTCGCGCGCTATGAGGGGCGCGCCGATCTCGGCAACACCGAGCCCGGCGACGGGGCGCGCTATCATGGCCGCGGCGTCTTCCAGCTCACCGGCCGGGCCAATTACCGGCGCTATGGCCGGATGCTGAACGTCGATCTCGAGGGCCGGCCGGAACTCGCACTGGATCCACGGATCTCGATCCAGATCGCCTTCGCCTATTGGCGCGACCGCAATCTCAACGCCGCCGCCGACCGCGACGACGCGGCGCGCGTCACGCAACTGATCAATGGCGGCGCCAACGGCCTCGCCGACCGCCGGCAATTGCTGGCGACGGCGAAAGGCATCTGGGTTTAGATCGGGCGGCCTGCCCGGGGGACGAAATCGATCCGGATCACCCGTCGGCCGCGATAGGTCGGAATTCACCCGATCGGCTTAAACCTTTCGCAACGGCAGGCGGCCATAACGGGCGCGCCGCTCGCCACCTGCCGCAGAGTATGCCTTGCCGCTGGACTACAATTCGCTGCTGACGGCCTTTGCGCTTTCCGGTTGCGGATTGGCGATCACCTTCTTCGTCAGCTGGCTGGCCTCCAGGACGGAACGATTCCTGATCGCCTGGACTTTCGGCGTGGCGTTCATGGCGCTCGGCGTGTTGATCTACAGCTGGTACGCCCAGACCATGTCGCCGGCTGTCGGCGCCGCCGGATACACGATCCTGCTGACCGGCCTCGCCTTCGTCTTCGGCGCCGGCCGTGAGTTCCGCACTGGCATCCTGCCCTGGCGCAGCATGACCGTCATGGCGATCGTCTCGTCGCTCGCCATGGCCGTGCCGATGCTGGCCGGCTACAATGGCGTCGCCATCGTCATGCTCAATGTGGCGGCGACGATCATCCTCCTGATCACGGCCTGGGATTACTGGCTCGGGCGCGCCGAAGCCCGGTTGGCCATCCCGCTGCTGACGGTTCTTTACGCCGTGACGGGGCTTTCCTTCGTCCCCTGTGCCATCCTGCTGCTGCTGGATGGCGAGTGGCGCCTGTCGCAGGCTCCATCGAACTGGGCCGAAGACCTCAACATCGTCGTCTGCCTGCTCACCCTTTCCGGTATCGGCGCGCTGTCCCTGGCGCTCAACCAGGCGCGGCTGGCGCGCGGCCACAAGCGCGATGCCGAGATCGATCCGCTCACCGGCCTGCTCAACCGGCGGGCGCTGCTCAGCCGTATCGAAGACATCAAAGGCCCCGCCGCGCTCATCATCTTCGACATGGACCACTTCAAGACGACCAACGACGTCCATGGTCATCTGGCAGGCGACGAGGTGCTGCGAAGCTTCGGGAAGATCCTGACGCTGTCCGCCCGATCAAAGGGGCTCGCAGCGCGGCTCGGAGGCGAGGAGTTCGCGCTGCTGCTGCCAGGTGCCTCGCTGGTCACGGCGGCAAAGCTGGCCGATGGCGTGCGCAGGCGCCTCGCCAAGCGCCATTTCAGCGGGAATGGCGGTTCGTTCACGAGCACTGTCAGTGCCGGTGTCGCCTGGTCCGAGCAAAGCGTCATCGATTTCGACACGCTCCTGCACGACGCCGACAAGGCTCTCTATGCAGCCAAGCGGAACGGTCGCGACCGGGTCGCCGTCAGCACGGACGACACGGAACTCCTGGCCCATAGCTGGCCGCCGGCGGAGGGCCGACGCGATGCTGCCGAGCTCGTCCGACTCAAGGTCGGCTAGCGCGAAAGGCGATGCGAGCCGGCCGCGCTGCTCAGCCGTGGCCGGCCTTCAGCGCCTGGTCGAGATCGGCGTAGAGATCCTCGACATCCTCGATGCCGGTGGAAAGGCGCAGCAGATCGGGCGGGCAGGGCGAACCGGCGCCCTCGATCGAGGCGCGATGCTCGATCAGGCTCTCGACGCCGCCGAGCGAGGTGGCGCGCTTGTAGAGCTCGACATGGGCCGCCGCCTTGATCGCGGCCTGCTCGCCGCCGCTGACCTGGATCGAGAGCATGTAGCCGAAGCCGCCCTGCATCTGGCGCGCCGCGATATCGTGGCCGGGATGCTGCGGCAGGCCGGGATAGAGCACGCGCGAAACCAGCGGATGGGCCGAGAGCTTCTGGGCTAGTGTCATGGCCGAGGCCGACTGGCGCTCCTGCCTGACATGGAGCGTGCGCATGCCGCGCATCAGCAGGTAGGCCTCGAACGGGCCGAGAATGCCGCCCTGTCCCTTGCGGACGGTCTTGATCCGGGCCCAGAATTCGTCGTCCTCGCGGGCGCAGAGCGCGCCAGCGACGACGTCGGAATGGCCGTTCAGCACCTTGGTCGCGGCGTGCATGACGATGTCGGCGCCCAGCGTCAGCGGGCGGGTATGGACCGGGGAGGCGCAGGTCGAGTCGACTGCGAGCCTCGCGCCGGCGGCATGGGCGATCTCGGCGACGGCGGCGATATCGGTGATGGTCCAGAGCGGGTTCGACGGCGTCTCCGCCCAGATGAGCTTGGTGACGCCGGGCTTCACCGCGGCCTTCAGCGCGACGAGGTCATCGGTCTCGACGAACTCGATCTTCAGCCCCCAGCGCGTCGCCTCGGTCAGGAGCCAGGCCCGCAGCGCCCAGTACATCACCTTGGAAGCAACGACATGGTCGCCCGGAGAGAGCGCCTGGAACACGGCCGTCGCGGCGGCCATGCCGGAGCCGAACAGCAGGGCGCCGGCCTTGGCTTCCTCGAGCATGGCGAGCACGGCCTGTGCCTCGTGCACCGTCTCATTGTCCGGCCGGCCATAGATGAAGCCCGAGGAGTAGGCGTTGTCCTCGTCGCGGATATAGGTGGTCGAGACGTGGATCGGCGGCACGACCCCCTTGGTCAGCGGGTCGATCTTGCCCATGGCCTGGGCGGCGAGCGAACGGGGATGCAGCGGGCGCTTGGTCATGGGCGATCCGATTTCCACTATGTGAGACGTTTCATCTCACCATGATTGCTGCAGCGCAAGAGGCCCGTCTTGCCGGGAGCGCAGGGACACCCCATCCTTGCCGCATGAGCACGCAGACCGATAGCTCCGATCGTCAGCCGGCAGTGTGGCTGGCTCTTCTCATCGCCATCCTGCCGGTGGTCGCAGCGTCGCTGGTCGGCAGCGCGGCGACCGTGCCGCAGATCCCGGGCTGGTATGCAGGGCTCGCGAAACCTCCGTTCAATCCGCCGAACTGGCTGTTCGCGCCTGTCTGGACGACGCTGTTCGCGCTGATGGGTCTTGCCGCCTTCCGCGTGCTGCGCCGCCCGTCCGACACGATCGGCCGCGGCCGGGCGCTGCTGGCCTATCATGTCCAGCTCGCGCTCAATCTCGCCTGGTCCTGCGTCTTCTTCGGGCTGAACAGCCCGGCCGGCGGGCTCGTCGTCATCGCCTTGCTGATCGCGGCGATCATCTGGACGATCAGGCGCTTCGCGGCCCTGCCGGACCGGTTCGCGGCCTGGCTGCTGGCCCCCTATCTCGCCTGGGTCTCGTTCGCGGCGGTGCTCAATCTCTCGATCTGGTGGCTGAACCGCTGAGGGCGCAGGGCGGCCTCAGCCGATCGAGCGCTCGATCACCCGCATCACCGTCTCGCGCAGCTCGGCGATGGTGAACGGCTTGGCCATCACCTCGGCCACGATGGTCTCCAGGCTCTTCGCGCGCTCGCGCTGCTCGGCATAGCCGGTCATCAGCATGATGGTGAGGTCGGGGAATTCGCGCTTCGCCGCGAGGGCGAGCGCGATGCCGTCCATCAGTGGCATGCGGATATCGGTGAGCAGCAGGTCGAAGCGGCCCTTCTCCGCCATCAGGACCTCCAGCGCCTCGGCGCCGTCGCCCGCCATCATGCAATCATGCCCGTCCATGGCGAGGCCGCGCGCGACGAGCACGCGCAGGGTTTCCTCGTCATCGACCACCAGGATGCGGGACATCGACTCAGATCCCCGGCAGGCCGGCCTGGTCGGCGGTCTCGATCACGCCGACATAGGGGAGCTGGCGATAGGAATGGGCGACGTCCATGCCGTAGCCGACGACGAAATAGTCCGGGCATTCGAAGCCGACATATTCGGCCTCGATGTTGACCGCGCGCTTGGCCGGCTTCTCAAGCAGGACAGCGCTCGAGACCTTGGCCGCGCCGCGCGCCGCCAGCAGGTCCTTGGCGAAGGCCAGGGTGCGCCCGGATTCGAGGATGTCGTCGACCAGCAGGACCTGCCGGCCCCGGACGTCGCTCTGCACGTCGCGCAGGATCTCGACCTGGCCTGAGGAGATGGTGGCGGCGCGGTAGCTCGAGAGATGCACGAACTCGACCTGCGGCGCCATGCCGGCGCGGTGCATGGCCCGGATCAGGTCGGCCACGAACATGAAGCTGCCCTTGAGCACGGCGACGACCAGCAGGTCAGGCGGCGAATCGGCGGCGATCTCCGCAGCCATCTCGGCATTGCGGGCGGCGATGGCGGCTTCGTCGTAGAGGACCCGGATACGCTGGGATTGGGGCATCGTCTGGCATTCCTTCCGGGCTCCGGCGCCCGTTAGCGCCGCCCCATGATCGCGGCTGAAACTGGCACTATCGATAACCCCGGCGGACGGACAATTGAAGACCGCCGCCGTAATGCTATGGGGGTATCAGTTCGCGTTGGCGAGAGTCGCCTGCGCGGCCGCGCCGAAACGAACCTGGACGGAGCGGCCGTTTTCCGGCGGCGCCGCCAGCCGCGCCCGGAAGCGCACCAGCTCGGCCGGTTCGAGCACCGGCCGGGGCGGTTCGGCCGTCCAAGTGTAGAGCACCTGCCCGGCTTCGTCCTTCACCGCGACCGTGATCGGCGGCAGTTTCGTCTTGGTCCGGGCGATGTTGGTCACGTCGCCCTCGACCACCAGGAAACGGCCCTGCGCATCCTGGACGAGCTCGCTTTCGACGGCGCTGAAGGCAAGCCCGCGCAGATTGATGGGCAGACCAAGCTTTTCATAGAGCGCGGCGAATTGCGGCACGGTTCGGACCACTGCATTGCGCTGCCAGAGCGCGAGGCCGAGCAGGCCGAGGCCGGCAAGCACGATTGCGGCGGGGGTGCTGATCGGCAGGCGTGATGGCGATCTGATTGCCGCCATCCAGCCTTTCGCGCGCGCCTGCTTGTGTGGCTTGGCCGGCCTACGTGGCTTGGCCGGCGTCGCCGCCACCGCATCGTTGCGCTCGGCGGCGAGGGCCGAGACGCTTTCCTCGATCTCGGCGGCGCGGCGCAGTTCTTCCGCCAGCAGGGCGTTGGTCTCGTCCTCGCTCGGAGCGCTTGGGAATTCCTGCTCCGCGATCGCGTCGATGGCGGGCTGCGGCTCGTCCGGCTCCTGCTCCACGATCGGTGAAAGCGGGGCGGGCGCCTCGACCTGCCAGGCTGTCTGGCAGGAGGCGCAGCGGACCTTGCGACCGGACGGTCCGATCTTGGCCTCGTCGAGCTCGTAGCGGCTGGCGCAGGAGGGGCAGACGATCAGCATGGCCTTCGGGTGGTCGCTCCGCGCAGTGTTGGTCTAAGGCCGGCTGGAAGGCGCGGCGATGGTGCCCGAACCTCTTGGTTCCCGGCGGTGCGCCAGCGCAGCCATGCCGGGAGGCGGTTCGTCCAGCCATTGGCGCAATTTATGGTTAACGTCGCGTAAAGCCGGTGCTTCTACGGGAAGAATTGCGGGGAGCGACGGCATGACCCTTCCCGCGGGCGGGCGCTCCGGGTGTAGGATCGCGGCTCGGTGAGGCCGGCGAAGCCCGATTCGGGGCGTGGCGAGATAGGAGCAGAGTTGGTTCGGTTCGAAAATGTCGGGCTGCGATACGGCATGGGGCCGGAGGTGCTGAAAGATATCAATTTCAGCATCGCGCCGCGTTCGTTCCAGTATCTGACCGGGCCTTCCGGCGCCGGCAAAACGACGCTGATCCGGCTGGTCCTGATGGCGCTGAAGCCGACGCGTGGGCTTGTCCACCTCTTCGGCCAGGACGTCTCGCGGCTGGAGGCGACGACGCTGACCGATTTCCGGCGCAAGATGGGCGTCGTCTTCCAGGATTTCCGTCTGCTCGATCACCTCACCGTCTACGAAAACGTCGCCCTGCCGCTGCGGGTGCTCGGCAAGGAAGAGGCCGGCTATCGCGCCGAGGTCGTCGAATTGCTGCGTTGGGTCGGGCTCGGCGAGCGCATGCATGCGGTGCCGTCGGTGCTGTCCGGCGGCGAGAAGCAGCGCGCGGCGATCGCCAGGGCGCTGATCTCGCGCCCGCAGTTGCTGCTCGCCGACGAACCGACCGGCAATGTCGATCCTGGGCTCGGACGGCGGCTGCTGCGCCTGTTCATGGAGCTGCAGACGCTCGGTACCGCGGTGGTGATCGCAACCCATGATCTCGCGCTGATGGAGCAGTACGACGCGCCGCGCCTCGTGCTTGCCGACGGGCATCTCCATGTCGACGCCTGACTGGCGCGCCGAGCCGGCGGAGCAGGATGAGGATGATGAGGGCTTCGTCCAGCCGAAACCCCGCCTGCCGGTCAATCTGCGCCGGGATCAGCCGCTGGTCCCGGTCGATACGGTCGCCGGCCGCGCTCTGGTCGTGGTGATCGCGATCCTGACCTTCCTTGCCGCGCTCAGCGCCGGCGGCGCTCTGATGGCGGCGCGGGCTTCGGAGCAATGGCGCGGTGCGGTCGCCAACGAGATGACGATCCAGGTCAGGCCGGATCCGCGCCGCAATATCGAGGCTGATCTCGCCAAAGCCGTGGAACTCGCCCGCACCGTGCCCAGCGTCGCCGAGGTGCGCGCCATGCCGCGGGCGGAGTCTGACAAGCTGCTGGAGCCCTGGCTCGGCGCGGGACTCGATCTGATCGAGCTGCCGGTGCCGCGGCTGATCGTGCTGCGCCTCAACGCAACCGTGGCGAACGACCTCGTCGCCTTCAGCCAGACCCTGCGGCGCGAGGTGCCGACGGCCACGCTCGACGATCACCGTCTCTGGCTGCGCCGGCTCTCAACCATGGCAAACACCATCATCGTCGCCGGCGTCGCGGTCGTCATGCTCGTGCTGCTCGCGGCGGCGCTCGCGGTCGCCTTCGCGACGCGCGGCGCCATGGCGGGCAGTCGCGACAGCGTCGAGGTGCTGCATCTGGTCGGTGCCGATGACGAATTCATCGCGCGCGAGTTCCAGAACCGCTTCATCACGCTCGGCTTGCGTGGCGGCGGAGCCGGCGGCCTCGCTGCGGTCATCGCCATCGCGCTGCTCGGCTGGCTGGCTTCGGCCTGGAGCGCGACGCCCGAGGCAGATCAATTGCAGGCGATGTTCGGCGCCTTCGAGATCGGCTGGTCGGGCTATGGGGTCGTCGTGCTGGTGGCGGTCATCGTGGCGGCTATCGCTGGTCTCGTCTCGCGGGTTACCGTGCGAAATTATCTGAAGGCGATGTCGTGATGCATTGCGGGGGGAACGCAGCGATCATGCCGCTATTGTGCCCGATTGGGCGGTTACCTTGCGGTGGTCATGGTGATGACCGCAGCGAGGCCGACTCATCTTACGCGTGCTGAGGGCGATTTGGCCGATGCGCGCCCCATCGTGACCAGGACGTCGTTCCGGCGCAGAGCCGGGCGTGCGCTGCTTTGGCTCGCCTTGGGTGGCGTGGTCGTGCTCGTCGGCGGTTACATCAATTTCGCGTCCCGCCTGGCGCTGAACGAGGCGAGCGCGCCGCGGACCGACGCGATCGTGGTCGTCACTGGCGGTGCGCAGCGCGTCGGAGATGCTATTGGCCTGCTGCATGCCGATCGCGGCTCGCGCCTACTGATCAGCGGCGTCAACGAGCGCACGGGGCGCGAGGAGCTCGCCAAGCTCAATCCGAAGGCGCGCGAGGCATTGGCCTGCTGCGTCGATCTCGACTATCGCGCCCGCAACACCATCGGCAACGCCATCGAGACCCGGCGCTGGGTTCGTCAGCACGGCTTCCGCTCGCTGCTGCTGGTGACGTCGAACTACCACATGCCGCGCACCATGCTGGAGTTCAACCACGCCATGCCCGGCGTGCGCATCGTGCCTTACCCGGTGGTGACCGACCAGGTCGACGTCACCGCCTGGTGGAAGGACTGGCACACCATCCGCCTGCTGGTGCCCGAATACGCCAAATATCTCGTCGCCAACCTGCGCAGCCTCGTCGAGGACGATCCCGAAACCTCGCGGCTCTCGGTGATCATCGGCGGCCGCAAGCCGGTTTCACCCAAGTCGGGCGACCAGATCGGCCCGGAGCACGAGAAGCGTTCGCGCGTCCTCGGCCAGGATCGCGGCGCCTGAGAACATGGGCAAGAGGCGGCCGGCGCTCTTGACGGGCGCGCGGTGGCAGGGTTCTTGCCGGCCATGCTCGTTCTCCGCTCGCTCCTCTTCAATATCGCCTTCTACCTGAACCTCGCCTTCTGGCTGGTCTGCGCGATGGTGACCCTGGTACTGCCGCAGCGCTTTCTGCTCGCCGTCGCCCTCAACTGGGCCGAGAGCACGCTCTGGCTGATGCGGGTGATCGTCGGGACGCGCTGTGAGATCAGCGGCGTCGAGAACATCCCTCAGGGCGGCATGATCATGGCGGCGAAGCACCAGTCGGCCTGGGAGACCTTCGCCCTGATCACGGTGTTCCGGAATCCGGTCTACATCCTGAAGCGCGAGCTGACCTGGCTGCCCTTCTTCGGCTGGGCCCTGCTGAAGATGAAGATGATCCCGGTCAATCGCGGCGCCGGCAGCCGGGCGCTGCAGATGGCGACGCGACGCGCCAAGGTCGAGCTCGGGCAGAAGGGCCGGCAGCTGCTGATCTTCCCGGAAGGAACGCGTCGTCCCGTCGGTGCTCCGCCCGACTACAAGTTCGGCGTCGCCCATCTCTATGGCGAGCTCGGCGTGCCCTGCGTCCCGGTCGCCCTCAATGCCGGCCTGTTCTGGCCGCGCCGCTCCTTCCTGCGCAGGCCGGGGACGATCCGCGTCGAAATCCTGCCGGCGATCCCGCCCGGCATGGACAAGAAGACCTTCCACGCCCTGCTGCAGGAGCAGATCGAGACCGCTACCGACCGGCTGGTCAGCGAGGGAAGGGCGGAGCTTGCCCGTCTCGGCGTGCCCGCTCCTGCCAACACGCGGCAGGAGGCCGCACAGAAGAGCTGATTGAACTTGACAGCAGCGTCACTATGTTCTGATTTCGTTCTGGAACAAAGGAGGAACGGATGGCTGCTCTCGCTCTTCTGGCTGCGCCTTGCGAGGATCGCCCGGTGCGGGCCGCGCGTGAGGCTCCGCTGCGCGGCGCGGCGCAACTCGCCGAACGTCGCTTCACCGCATGGCGGGGCCGTTCGGGGCGGCGCTATGTCGCCTCGGTCTTCGCCGTTCAGGACGGGCATGCGCTGAACTTCACCGATGCGGTGCTGCTCGCCGTGTCGCCGGAGCGGACGATCGTCGCGGCGCGCGACAGCGGCGCCTTCGGCATCGACGCGGCCCTGACGCGTTGGCGCGACGCGGCCGCCATGGCCGGCGCCTGCGAGATCCATGTGCATCTGCTGGCCGAGGACAGCCAGAGCCGGCGCGCCGCGCTCGCCGATCTGACGCCCGAGGCCTGAGGTTCAGGTCGAGGCGGGGCTCGCGATCCTGTCGAGCTCGGTGACGAGATGGGTCAGCAGCGGGTCGTGAATGCCCATTTCGTGCAGGTGCTCCTGGGTGCGCCGGACATAGTCCGGATTCTCGCCCGAGACGCCCTTGCCCTGCCTTACGAGGCCGAGCACGGCCGCTTCCGGCAGGCGGCCGGCATACTGGGTATGGGCCCGGTCGGCGATGTAGGTCAGCGCATTCAAGCGGCGGCCATCGTCGAGGCGGATGGCGAGCCGCCTTTCGAGATAGACCGCGGTCGCCTGCTCGCGGGCTCGCAGATAATCGATGGTTTCCTCGGCCTGAACCGCCGGCACGCGGAAGGCGACGCCGCGGCAGATGCCGCCGCGATCCAGCCCCAGCACCAGCCCCGGCGTCTCGGGTGTGCCGCGATGGACATGCGAGTAGATGCAGAGCGAGCGGTGGAAGCCGTGCAGCCGCGCTCCGGCGCGCTCGGCGAAATCGAAGCCAGGCCGCCAGATCAGCGAGCCGTAGCCGAAGACCCAGAGATCGTCCGGCGTCGCCGCTTCCGTCATCCGCACCCTCACAATTTGGCCCGCTTGCCTCGGCAGACAGGACGCCGCGATCCGCAAGACGATCGGCGCTGGCCTCCTGCCGCCCCGGTCGCTATCAATCCGCCGAAATCCTTGCAAGGGAGCGACCGCGCATGCCTGCCGCCACCACCGCGCGACGGAACAGCCGTTTCTGGCTTTACGCTCCGTTCGGCCTGCTCGCGCTTCTGGCGGCGGGCTGGTCCGCCCTCTGGTTCATGGCGCGTGGCAAGGTCGAGCAGCATCTCGACGCGGGCATTGCGCGCGAGGCAGCCGCCGGACGTAACTGGACCTGCCGCGACCGCAGCATCGGTGGCTATCCGTTCCGGATAGAGGTGCGCTGCGCCGGGGTGACGCTGGTGTCCTCGCGCTGGGGCGACGAGGTCAAGATCGAGACCGGTCCGGCCGTCGCCGTCGCGCAGGCGACCGCGCCCGGACATCTGATCCTGCAGGCGACCGGCCCGCTGACGGCGACGCTGCCGGCCAAGCAGAGCGCCGATCTCAGCTGGAGCGCGCTCGAAGCCAGCCTGCGCCTGACTACCAGCGGTTTCGAGCGGATCTCGCTCGTCGTCCGGGAGCCGGTCGCGACGCTGCGCACGCCCGACGGGGCGGATGGCAGCCTGCGGACCGAGAGCCTTCGCTCGGCGCTGTTCGAGGCGCATCTGCGGCCGAATCAGCAGGGCTATGCCAGCCAGCAGGCGATTGATGTCGCGCTGAGCACGAAGGGCGCGGTGATGCCGGTGCTCGACGGTCTGCTCGGCGACGGCGCGCCGAGCGATCTCGACGTGCAGGCGACCATCTCGCAGTCCTTCGCCTTCCGCCGCGGCTTCAATCCCGATGCACTGGAAAGCTGGCGGACGGCCAATGGCGGGATCGAGATCACGCGGCTCGGCCTGCTCAAGGGCTCGGCCCGACTCGAGGCTTCCGGCCGGCTCGGACTCGACGAGGCCCACCGGCCGGCGGGCCAGCTCGACGCTGCCGTAGCCGGCATCGAGCGCGTCGCCGGCATCAGGGTCGGCGGCCTGACGGCCGGGCTCGGCGCGCTGCTGGGCGGGCGGGCCAATGCCGCGCAAAGCAATGCGGCGGCAGGGCTCACGCCGCTGCCGCCGATCGTCCTGCGCGAAGGCAGGGTCTTCCTCGGGCCGCTGCGGCTGCCTCTGCAACCGCTGCGACCGCTTTACTGACCGCTGGCGGCGCTGATCGCGGCGCGCGGCGCCTCGATCCGCACCAGCGCCTTCTTGACCGCGTCCTGCACCTTCTCGAAGGCGCGGACCTCGATCTGGCGGACGCGCTCGCGTGAGACGCCGAACTCCTCCGAAAGCTGCTCGAGGGTGATCGGGTCCTCGGCGAGGCGGCGCGCCTCGAAGATCCGGCGCTCGCGTGGATTGAGCACGTTCAGCGCCTCGCGCAGCGCCGAATGGCGGTTGTCGCTTTCCTCGGATTCGGCGAGCCGGTTTTCCTGGCTCTCGCTGTCATCGACGAGCCAGTCCTGCCATTCGCCCTCGCCATCCTCGCGCAGCGGCGTGTTGAGCGAGGCATCGCCGCCGAGCCGGCGGTTCATGTCGACGACATCCTGCTCGTTGACGCCGAGCTTGGTGGCGATGGTCTTGACCTGCTCGGGCCGCAGATCGCCTTCGCCCAGCGCCGAGATCTTGCTCTTGGCCTTGCGCAGGTTGAAGAACAGCTTCTTCTGGTTGGCGGTGGTGCCCATCTTCACCAGTGACCACGAACGCAGGATGTACTCCTGGATCGAGGCCTTGATCCACCACATCGCATAGGTCGCGAGCCGGAAGCCCTTGTCGGGCTCGAAGCGCTTGACCGCCTGCATCAGGCCGACATTGCCCTCGGACACGACCTCGCCGATCGGCAGGCCGTAGCCGCGATAGCCCATGGCAATCTTGGCGACGAGACGCAGATGGGAGGTGACGAGCTTATGGGCCGCATCGCGGTCGCCATGCTCGCGCCAGCGCTTGGCCAGCATGAATTCCTCGTTCGGTTCCAGCATCGGGAACCGGCGGATCTCTTCCAGGTAACGTGAAAGTCCGCCCTCGGCGGACATGACGGGCAGCGACGCAATCGCCATGCTCGTACTCCTCTCCAGGCTCCCGCTCCGCGGCGAGCCGACCACCCGAGTGTCCTTCGGGCAGGATTGTGCGGCGCGCCGCCACGAAGACCATCGTCAATTCGCGGGCAGCACACCCAGCGGCGCCCCTTTAGCCATCCGCTTCGCAGTGCAGTATATTCAATGCGAGAGTGACCGAAAGTGGGCGGCGCAGCAAAAAACCGTCACAGGATCGCGAGTTCACTTTGCAAACGTGCAAAGTCTGCCGGAGGTTCCGACTCGAAGCGGAGTTCCTCGCGGGTCACCGGATGCGCGAAGCCGAGCAGCCGCGCATGCAGCGCCTGCCGGCCGAGAGCAGCAAGCGCGGCACGGGCGCCCTCCGGCAGGCGGCTCGCCTTGGTCATGAAACCCGAGCCGTAGAGCTGGTCGCCGAGCAGCGGGTGGCCGATATGGCTCATATGCACCCGGATCTGGTGGGTGCGGCCGGTCTCGAGCTGGCATTCGACCAGGCTCGCCAGCGCTTCCAGCTCCTCATGGCCGCGCAGCAGGGGCGGATAGCGCTCGATCAACTCGATATGGGTGATCGCCTCGCGGCCCCGGCCTTCGCCGACCACCATCATCTTCTCGCGATTGCGGTTGGAGCGCTCGATCGGGGCGTCGATCGTCCCCGTCTGCCGGCGCGGCGCGCCCCAGACCAGCGCGAGGTAGGCCCTTTCGAGCGGCCCGGTGCGGCCATGGTCGGCGAACTGCTTGGCCAGCCCCTGATGCGCCTTGTCGTGCTTGGCGACGACGAGCAGGCCGCTGGTGTCCTTGTCGAGGCGGTGGACGATGCCGGGCCGGCGCACGCCGCCTATGCCCGAAAGGCTCGCGCCGCAATGGGCGATCAACGCGTTGACCAGCGTGCCGTCCTCATGCCCGCCGGCGGGATGGACGACGAGGCCGGCGGGCTTGTCGATGACGATCAGGTGCTCGTCCTCGAAGACGACATCGAGCGGGATCGCCTGGCCGATCGGCGCGGCCGGCTTGGCTTCGGGCATGATCAAGGCCAGACGCTGCCCCTCGACGACCTTGCGGCTGGCATCGGCGACGACAGCGCCGTCGATGCTGACGCCGCCTTCCTTGATCACCTGCTGCAGCCGGGCGCGGGAAATCTCTCCCGCGAGCAAGGCGAGCGCCTTGTCGAGGCGCAGGCCGGCATGCTCGGCGGTGATCACGAGTTCGGTCGGGGTGTCGATGGGGTGGGGCGCGTTCATGCCCCGTCTATAGGCGCAAGGGAAGAAAATCGCACCCACAGATCGCGGATTGCGCTCGGGCTCGAGCCGGGCCTCTCGGGTGGCTCGTTGCGTCGTGGCCGAGAACGGCGACAGATCGCATCCTGCCGGACGCAGGCTGGCGATAAGCTCTCTCTGCCCAATGCGCTGCGCCGTATCAGCCGAAGAGGCGGAAGCGGCCCTTCGGCTCCTCCGGCGGTGCCTGCTCCGGTCCCGGGTCGTCGGGCGCGTGGGCGACCGGGAAGACCACCGGCGCCGGCCGGCCTTGCGCTGCCGGCTTGCCGGAGTTCGGCGCTGCCTCGGCCGGCGTGGCGACTGCCGGTTCGGGCTTCGGCTCGGCAACCGGTTCCGGCTTGGTTTCGGGTTTGGCCTCGGCCTTGATCTCGGGCTTGGCCCCGGGCGCGGGCTGCTGTGGCGCGGGTGCCGGCGCGACCGGCACCGCTTCGATCACGGTAGCGGTCGGGGCGGCGGCGGTTTCCGGCACCACCTCCACCGGTGCCGCGGTCTCGGCCCGGCCTTCGAGCAAGGGGGCGGATTCATCGAGATCGGCGAGCACGTCGTCGAGGTCGGCGGTCGGGCGGCCGAGGGTCGCCGGCGGCACCGTCCAGACGAAGGCGTCGAGGCGGCCGGAGATCGGCGAGACCGGCAGCCAATGGTCGGAGACGAGGCCGTCTGCGACCCAGGCGGCATCGCGCGGGGCGCGGGTGGCGCGGGCGAGCCATTCGCGCACCCGCCCGGCAGCGCCGTGCTCGGCTTCCTCGAGCTCGGCCATCAGCAGGCAGACGCGGACCGAGGCGCCGCCGGCGAGCAGTGGCTTCAGCGTCGCGCGGGCCCGGGCAAAATCCTGGGCGTGGATCGCGGCGCCGGCCAGGGCCAGCACGCCTTCCGGATCGGCCGGGCGCAGCTTCGTAAGCGTTTCGGCGCGGCCGAGACGGTCGCGGGCACTGTCGCCGGGGCGAACGTCGAGATAGGCGGCGGCGATGTCGGGATGCGAGGCCTCTTTCCAGGCCGTTTCGAGCAGCCTGGCCGCCTTCTTGATGTCGCCGCGCTCGGAGAGCATGCGGCCGGCAAGTGCCGCGGCCGGCGTCAGCCCTGGGGCGAGCTTCACCGCCTCCAGCGCGGCGGCGAGCGCCTTTTCGGGCTCGCGGCCCTTGGCTTCGAGCGCCTCGGCGGCGAGCAGCACGGCGCGCTGGCGCTTGGCCTCGGCCTTGTCAGCAAGGCGCAAGGCGGCGCGGCGCTCGACGGCGGTGCGCGCCGCCTGCCAGTCGCCGGCGCCGGTGTGGAAGTCGAGCAGGGCGTCATTGGCCCAGGCCAGCGACGGCGAACGCCGCACCGCCTCGTCGGCGAAGGCGCGGGCGGCGGCCATGTCGCCGCGGCGGCGCGCCTCGACGAACAGGCCGCGCAGGCCGAGCACACGCGTCTCGGGCTTGTCGAGCATCGCCTTGAAGGCGGCTTCGGCCCGGCCGCGATCGCCGGAGAGCTGCGCGGTCTGAGCCTCCAGCAGGAGTGTCAGCGGTTCTTCTGCGGCGAACTTGCGCGCGTCGTGGGCATGGCGGCCGGCGGCGATCGGGTCGCCGGCGCCGATCGCGACCATGCCGCGCGAGACCGCCTCGAAGCCGCGCGCCCGGCGCCGCGCCCGCGAGGCGAAGCTGAAGGCGGAGGGCAGGCCGAGCACGAAGCGCAGCACCGCCCAGACGACCAGCGCCAGGAAGGCGAGCAGGATGACGCCGATCGCGGCGATCGCGACGCTGGTCTCGATCCGGTAGCCCTGCCAGAGCACCGAGACCTCGCCCGGACGGTCGGCGAGCCAGACGGCGCCGGCGGCCAGCGCGGCGATGACGAGGAGATAGGTCAGTACGCGAACCATGGACCGATAACCTTCCTCAGCCTGCCGAACCCAGTGCCGCAACAGCGTTTCGCGCGATCCCGGCGATGGCGGCCTCGGCCGCCGCTCTTTGCTTCAGCGCCGCCCCGAATGCCTCGCTGGGGCGCCGCGCCGGTTCCGGCAGTTGCGCCCAGAGCGTCGCCGCAGTGGCGATGTCGTTCTGCACCAGGGCGTTCTCCAGACGGATCGGCAGCGTCGCCGGATCATTCGCGCCGGTATCGCCGACCGGGCGGATGGTGACGATCCGGCTGGCGAGCCCGAGCAGCTTGTCTTCCCAGCTGCTGGCTGGCGGAGCGCTCTCGCGGGCGAACAAAGCGCGGTGGCTGCGGAACTGTGCGAGCAGGGCGTCGCGGGTCGCCGCGCCGCTGGTCGCGACCGCTTCGAGCGCCGTCAGCTCCGTCGCGGGAATACCGCCCGCCGCGAGCGCGGCGACATCCTGCTGGAAGGGGCGGCCGGCGGCGATCGCGTCGCGGACGCGCTCGGCGAGAACGATGCGGGCGGCGGCCAGGGCTTGGCGACTCGGCACCAGCGCGTTCTTGGCGGTGGTCTCGACCGCGGCAAGGCGCTGCCCGGTCTCGCCGAGACGTCGCTCGAGCTCAGCTGCGGCAGTGCGGGCGGCAGCGGCGTTGCTGTCGGCCTGGGTGAGCTTTTCGCTGACCTGGGCCAGCGCGGCGGCATCGCCCGCTGCGACCGCCGGGACGGTCTTGGCGAGCTCGGCGAGGCGGCTGGCATTGCTCTGCGCCGCGGCGTCGGCTTTTGCGGCGCTGTCGGCGGCGGCGCTCGCCTTGCGGTCGATCGCTTCGAGCGCGGCGCGGTTGGGCAAGGCGGCGCTCTGCGCCTGCAGCGCCTCGATGCGGCGGTTCAGCTCGGCGAGGCGCGCGGCGTCGTCGGGGCCTGCAAGCTTGAGGCCGAGCAGCACCAGCCCGGCGCCGACCGCGCCGCCGACCAGTCCGGCCAGAGCAAGAGCCGGCAGGCCGGCGCGGCGCTGCGGCGGAGGCGCCGGCGGCGGCTCGAATTCACGTGGAAGGGCTTCGCTCGGCAGGATCGCCTCGGCCGCGCTCTCGGTGCGTTCGGCCGCGGCGGCACTGCTCGCCGTAGTCTCCGGCTCTGGTGCTGCAGCCTCGGGCGCCTGCGCCTCGGAGGAGGCCGGCGTGGCCGCTTCGGCCTGCGGCGCGAGTTCGATGGTCGGCGGTGTCCGTCCCGACCGGCTGCGACGCTTTGCGGCCGGGCTCTGTTCGCTGCTCGGCTCGCTCATCGCGTCCTTGTCCATCTCCGCGGCCGGTTCGGGAGCCGCCTTTTCCTCTCTAGCATCGCCGTCGAGCAGAATGCGAGCCGGCAGATGGTCGAGCGCGGCGAGCAGCGCGGCCTCCTCGGCATGCTCGGCGACCAGGACGGTGCCGGCGCCGGCACTGATCAGTGGTGCGGCGATCTCGGCCGACAGCGCGACCTGCGGCAAGGCGAGCGCCTGCTCGGTGAGGCCGGCCGCGTCGGCGAGCGCCAGGAAGGTCTGGGCGCTGCGCGGTGAGTAGTGCAGGGCGGCATCAGCCGTGCCGCCGCGCAGGGCTTCGGCCGCAGGCTGTGGCAGCGCATCGACGGCCTTCGCCTCGTAGGCGGTCCAGACCGTCACCGCATGGCCGGCGGCGCGCAATTGCTCGGGCAGGTCGTCATGCCGATCCTGACCGGCGACGAAGAGCAGCTTCCTGGGTTCCGGCAGCTCGCCGGCGATCAAAGCGAGGAGATCGGAGCGATTGCCCTTGGCGTTGCGGGTCGCGAAGCCGAGCGCTCCGGCCGCCTCGGCGGTGCGGGAGCCGACGCAGAAGGCCGGAAGCGATTTCCGCCAGGCTTTCGGCAGCTGCTCCAGCGCCGGCACGGCATTGGCGCTGGTCAGGACGAGCGCGTCGAACGGGCCCTTCGGCGCCGGCTCCGTGCCCGGGACGATGCTGAAGAGTGGCGCCAGGACCGGCTCCTGGCCGCGCTCGATCAGCACCTTGGCGGTGCGCTCGGCATCGGGCTGCGGTCTCAACACCAGAACGCGCATGTCGTCTCCTCGCTTCGGCCGGTCGTGAAGGCTCAGGCCGGATCGTAGATGCCGGCCGGAGCGCGGGCGCGCAACTCGCGTCCGAGATCGGCTCCCAGTTTCGCGGCGTCCGTGACGGAACCATGGCGCTCGCCCTCGGCGCTCGCCGACCCGTCGGGGGAGAGCAGGAGGCCGCGCAGATGCACGCGGTCGCCGGTGACGACGGCATGGCCGGCGATCGGCATGCGGCAGGAGCCGTCGACCTCGGCCAGGAAGGCGCGCTCGGCCGTCACTGCGAAGCCGGTATCGCGGCAGATCACCGGGGCGAGGGCGACGATGGCGGCGGCATCGTCAGCGCGGATCGTGATGCCGATCGCGCCCTGGCCGACGGCCGGCAGCGATTCCTCGATCGACAGGATGCCGCTCGCCTTGTCCTCCAGACCGAGCCGGCGCAATCCGGCGAGCGCCAGCAGCGTCGCATCGATCTCGCCGCTGGCGACCTTCTCCATGCGCCGCGCGACATTGCCGCGCAGCAGCACGACCTGGAGATCGGGCCGCGAACGGCGCAGCATCGCTTGGCGGCGCAGCGAGGCCGAGCCGATCACGGCGCCCTGCGGCAGGTCGGCGACCCTCGCGATGCCGCGCGAGATCAGAACGTCGCGCGCATCCTCGCGCGGCAGATAGCCGCCGACGACGAGTCCATCCGGCAGCCGGGTCTGCAGATCCTTGGAGGAGTGCACGGCGAAATCGATCGTCCCGGCGAGCTGGGCGACGTCGAGTTCCTTGGTGAACAATCCCTTGCCGCCGGCCTCGGCGAGCGAGCGGTTCTGGATCGAATCGCCGGTGGTGACGATGGCGTCGAGCGGCAGTTCGTCCTGCGCCCAGCCATGGGCCTGCATCAGGCGGCCGGCGAATTCGCGCGCCTGCGCCATGGCCAGCGGGCTGGCGCGCGTGCCGATGACGAAGCGGCCGGGCAGGCGCTGCTGGCGTGGCGGGGTGGGCTGCTGACTCATGCGGCGCAAATTCTCCGGTTCCGGCGCGGGGCTCGCCCGCGCCATTGGCCTTCTTCTTCTTGCAGCACTATACGAAGGAAATCCCCGCGCGAAACCGCGCACCCGGCAGCGGCCCCGCCGCCGGGACCTTAAACCAGCGAGCCTTTCGACCGACCGGCCATGCGTGTTCTGGGCATAGAGACCACCTGCGACGAGACGGCGGCCGCGATCGTCGGCGTCGATCGTGCCGGCGAGGCCAAGATTCTCTCCAACGAGATCCTCAGCCAGATCGCGGCGCATGCAGCCTATGGCGGCGTCGTGCCCGAGATCGCGGCGCGCGCCCATGTCGAGGCGATCGACCGGATCGTGGCGCGGGCTTTCGAGACGGCCGGGCTCAAGGTCTCGGAGATCGACGCGATCGCGGCGGCGGCCGGGCCGGGGCTGGTCGGCGGCGTGATGGTCGGCCTGACCAGCGCCAAGGCGATCGCGCTGGTGACCGGCAAGCCCTTCATCGCGGTCAACCATCTCGAGGGCCACGCCCTGACGGCAAGGCTGACCGACGATGTCGCCTTCCCCTATCTCCTGCTGCTGGTTTCGGGCGGTCACACGCAATTGCTCGCGGTGCGCGGCGTCGGCGACTACGTCCGGCTCGGCACGACCATTGACGACGCGGTCGGCGAAGCCTTCGACAAGATCGCCAAGATGCTGGGCCTGCCCTATCCCGGCGGGCCCTCGGTGGAGCGCGAGGCGCTGAACGGCGATTCCGAGCGCTTCGAGTTTCCGCGGCCGATGAGCGGGCGGCCCAAGCCCGATTTCTCGCTGTCGGGCCTGAAGACGGCGGTGCGGCTGATGGCGGAGCGGATCGCGCCGCTTTCCGACCGCGACGTCGCCGATCTCTGCGCCTCCTTCCAGGCGGCGGTGGTCGATGTGCTGGTCGACCGCACCCGTGCAGGTTTGCGTGCCTGCCGCGAGGCCGGGATCAGCCCGTCGACGCTCGTGGTCGCCGGCGGCGTCGCCGCCAACCAGGCGATCCGCAGCGGGCTGACGCGGCTCGCCACCGAAGCCGGACTGCCGATGGTGGCGCCGCCGCTGGCGCTCTGCGGCGACAATGGCGCGATGATCGCCTGGGCCGGGCTGGAGCGGCTGCGCCTCGGGCTGATCGACGACATGGGGGCGCTCGCCCGTCCGCGCTGGCCGCTCGACGAAATCAAGGCGGCCGGATGACGCCTTCCGACCGGTTCGCCACGATCGGCGTCGTCGGCGGCGGCGCCTTCGGCGCGGCGCTCGCGCTTGCCGCGGAGCGCGCCGGGCGGCGCGTGATCCTCTGGGCCCGCGATGCCGAGGCGGTTGCGATCATGCGCGAGAGCCGCGCGGTGCCGCGGCTGCCGGGCGCGACCCTGCCCGAAAGCGTGACCCCGATCGCGGAGATGGCGGCTTTGTCGCAGGCGCGGGCGCTGATCCTCGCGGTGCCGACCCAGGCGCTGCGACCGGTCTGCGCCGATCTCGCGCGCGCCCTGCCGGCCGGACTGCCGACGATCTCTGCCGCCAAAGGCATCGAGCAGAAGAGCGGCCTCTTCACCACGCAGATCGTCGCCGAGCTCTGGCCGGGTGCCGTGCCGGCGATCCTGTCGGGCCCGAGCTTCGCGGCCGACATCGCGCGCGGCCTGCCGACGGCGCTGACGCTGGCGGCAAGCGATGCCGCGCTGGCGCAGGACCTCGCCGAGGTACTGAGCTCGGCTTCGCTGCGTATCTACCACAGCAACGACCCGCGCGGCGTCGAGATCGGCGGCGCCGCCAAGAACGTGCTCGCCATCGCGGCCGGGATCGCGATCGGGCTCGGCTATGGCGAGAGCGCCCGGGCGGCGCTGGTGGCGCGCGGCTTCGCCGAGCTGCGCCGTTTCGGCGAGGCGTTCGGCGCGCAGTCGGAGACGCTGATGGGGCTTTCCGGGCTCGGCGACGTCGTGCTCTCCTGCGCCTCGGCGCAATCGCGCAATTTCGCCTATGGGCTGGCGCTCGGGCAGGGGCGCAGCCCGGACGAGGCCGCCGGCGGCAAGCTCGCCGAAGGCGCCTTCACGGCGGCGATCCTTGCGGAGATGGCGCAAGCGCGGCAGATCGAGACGCCGATCGCCGAAGCGGTGGCGGCGATCATCGCCGGCGAGGTTGGCGTCCGCGAGGCGGTCGCCGGGCTGCTGGCGCGGCCGATCCGGGCCGAGAATTGAGAGTGGATACCGCCCTTCCAGCCCTCATCCTGAGGAGCCGTGTAGCGGCGTCTCGAAGGATGATCCAGTGTGCGCTGGAGGCATCCTTCGAGACGCGCTCTGCGAGCGCTCCTCAGGATGAGGGCTCTATTATGACCGGCGAGGTGTAGCGATGGCCAATGACTGGTCCGACCTGACGAAACGCGTCGCCCGCGGGATCGCCGAGGTGCGCAAGACCACCGGCGCCGAGCTCGTGGCCGAAAGCCAGCCCGTGCCACTCGCCGGGCGCATCGCCGGGCGGGTGATCGAACTGCGTCGCCGGCGCCGCGAGGATACGCATCGCTTCGTGCTGATCCTGCCTTTCGGCGAGGGCGAGACCAGGATCGAGCTCAGCCCGCAGGATTACGCCGCGCTGACCCGCGAGATGGTGCGGTTCTGGAACGAACAGGGCGAGGCGGCATCGCGGCCGCCGGCGCCCCTGAAGGAAGAAGAGGACGAGGCCTGATGGCGCACTGGTTGATCAAGTCGGAACCCTCGGTCTGGTCCTGGGACCAGCAGGTCGCGGCCGGCGCCAAGGGAACGCATTGGGACGGGGTCAAGAACCACACCGCCAAGCTCAACCTGATGGCGATGAAGAAGGGCGACCAGGTCTTCTTCTATCATTCCAACGAGGGGCTCGAGGTCGTCGGCATCGTCGAGGTCATCAAGGAGCATTATCCCTGGACGGAAGCCGGACCGCCCTGGGTGCTGGTCGATTTCAAGGCGGTGAAGCCACTGCCGAAACCGGTCACGCTGGCGGCGGTCAAGGCCGAGCCGAGGCTCGCCAAGATGGCGCTGGTGACGTCCTTCCGCCTGTCGGTGCAGCCGGTGACCGACGAGGAATGGGCCCTCGTCTGCAAGATGGGCGGGCTCTGAAAGCCACCTTCGCGGGCCACCGCCTGGAGGCAGGCGGAGTGCGCGTCATGGGGGCGGCCGAGATGCCGGGCGGAACCGCTCGGCGCCACGCCCTCGCCGAAAGTCGCAGCAACGAAAGTGCGAGCCGGCGGCGCTTGTCGCCAATGGCTTGCGTCTTATGATGCGACGAACTTGAAAGAAGCCGTGTCGGAATGCGACCACGGCACCATGCCGCCCCGAGCCGCCCTCCGGCTCACGCCGACGGCCGAAGTCTGGGGAGACGCCTGATATGACCGAGATGATCTACGACGTGCCGGCCAGCTGGGCCAAGAAGGCCTATCTGAACGACGCCAAGTACAAGAAGATGTACGCGGCCTCGATCAAGGACCCCGACAAGTTCTGGGGCGAGCAGGGCAAGCGGATCGACTGGTTCAAGCCTTACAGCAAGGTCCGCAACGCCAGCTACAAGCCCGGCAAGGTCTCGATCAAATGGTATGAGGACGGCACCACCAACGTCGCCTACAACTGTGTCGACCGGCATCTGCCGACGCGGGCGAAGCAGACCGCGATCATCTGGGAGGGTGACGACCCCTCCGAGTCGAAGAAGATCACCTACGGCCAGCTCTATACCGAGGTTTGCAAGTTCGCGAACGTGCTGAAGGCCAAGGGCGTCAAGAAGGGCGACCGGGTCACCATCTACCTGCCGATGATCCCGGAAGCGGCCTATGCCATGCTCGCCTGCGCGCGCATCGGGGCGATGCATTCGGTGGTGTTCGGCGGTTTCTCGCCGGATTCGCTGGCGAGCCGCATCGAGGATTCCGATTCGAAGATCGTGATCACCGCCGATGAAGGCCTGCGCGGCGGCCGCTCGGTGCCGCTGAAGAAGAACGTCGATGCGGCCGACCCCAAGGTCAAGGGTGGCATCGCGACCGTCATCGTCGTCAAGCGCACCGGCGGCAACGTCACCATGCAGGAAGGCCGCGACGTCTGGTATCATGACGAGGCCGCCAAGGTCTCCGGTCATTGTCCGCCGGTCGAAGTCAAGGCCGAGGACCCGCTGTTCCTGCTCTATACCTCGGGATCGACCGGCAAGCCGAAGGGCGTTCTGCACACCACCGGCGGCTATCTCGTCTATGCCTCGATGACGCATCAATACGTCTTCGACTATCATGACGGCGACATCTACTGGTGCACGGCCGATGTCGGCTGGGTCACCGGCCACAGCTACATCCTCTACGGGCCGCTCGCCAATGGCGCGACGACGCTGATGTTCGAGGGCATCCCGACCTACCCGACGATCTCCCGCTTCTGGGAGGTGATCGACAAGCACAAGGTCAACATCTTCTACACCGCGCCGACGGCGATTCGCTCGCTGATGGGCGCCGGCGAGGAGGCGGTGACCAAGACCAAGCGCAAGTCGCTGCGCCTGCTCGGCTCGGTCGGCGAGCCGATCAATCCCGAGGCCTGGGAATGGTATCACCGCGTCGTCGGCGAGCGGCGGTGCCCGATCGTCGACACCTGGTGGCAGACCGAGACCGGCGGCATCCTGATCTCGCCGCTGCCCGGCGCGACCAAGCTGAAGCCCGGCTCGGCGACGCGGCCCTTCTTCGGCATCCGGCCCGAGATCGTCGACGCCGAGGGCAAGGTGCTGGAAGGCGCGGTCGAAGGCAATCTCGTCATCTCCGAGAGCTGGCCCGGCCAGATGCGCACGGTCTATGGCGACCATAAGCGCTTCGAGGAGACCTATTTCGCGACCTATCCGAACAAGTACTTCACCGGCGACGGCTGCCGTCGCGACGCCGACGGCTATTACTGGATCACCGGCCGCGTCGACGACGTGATCAACGTCTCCGGCCACCGGATGGGCACGGCCGAGGTCGAGTCGGCGCTGGTCGCGCATCCCAAGGTCTCGGAGGCGGCTGTCGTCGGCTATCCGCACGACATCAAGGGGCAGGGCATCTACGCCTATGTCACCCTGATGGCGGGCGAGAACCCTTCGGCCGACCTCAAGAAGGAGCTGGTCACTTACGTCCGCAACGAGATCGGCCCGATCGCCTCGCCGGACCTGATCCAGTTCGCGCCGGGCCTGCCCAAGACCCGCTCGGGCAAGATCATGCGCCGCATCCTGCGCAAGATCGCCGAGGACGAGTTCGGGGCGCTCGGCGACACCTCGACCCTGGCCGATCCGGCCGTGGTCGACGACCTCGTCGCCAATCGCCAGAACAAGCGCAAGGCGGGCTGAGCCTCGAAAGCGACAAGGAGAATGGCCGGATCCGATCCGGCCATTTTTTTGTTTCTCATGTCGCGATTGCCGGGCGGCGGCCGAGGCTGTCGCGAGCGCCTCAGGCGTCCTTCTTGCCGGCCTTGCGGCGAGGCGCCTTGATCTTGCGCCCGTAGAGCTCCAGCCGGTGACGGACGATCTCGTAGCCGAGCTCGGCCGCGATCTTCGCCTGCAGCGCCTCGATCTCGGGCGAGGAGAACTCCACCACGGTCCCGCTCTCGATGTCGATCAGGTGGTCGTGATGGGCCTGGTCGGCGTGCTCATAGCGCGAGACGCCATCCTCGAAGGCGTGACGCTCGATCGCCCCTTGCGTCTCCAGCACCTTCATCGTGCGGTAGACCGTCGAGAGCGAGAGCGTCGGGTCATGGGCGAAGGCGCGGGTGAAGATGCCCTTGGCATCCGGATGGTCGTCGGCCTCGGCGAGCACGCGCAGGATGAGACGGCGCTGCTGCGTCATCCGCAGCCCGGCCTTGCGGAGCTGGCCCTCGAAAGCCTCCACGCGCTGGTCGATTCCCTTCATGGCAGAGAGGTAGCAACGCTGAGAGGCATTTGCAAAAACAGTCTATCGCAAATCGTTTGCAATAGCGTTGACAGATGCAAGTGGTTTGCAATAGCGTTCGGACATGCGCCATCGAACGCTGGAGAAAGCATGTCCCCGCGCCGCCGTTTCCTGAGCCTGATCGCTGCCGCCCCGCTGGCGCTGGGCCTCGCCTTCATTCCGCAAGCCGCACTGGCTCAGCCCGCGCCCGGCAAGCCGCTGCGCGTCGTCACCACCTTCACGGTGATCCAGGACATCGCCCAGAACGTCGCCGGCACAGCGGCGATCGTCGAGTCGATCACCAAGCCGGGCGCGGAAATCCACGACTACCAGCCGACGCCGCTCGACGTGGTCAAGGCGCAGTCGGCCGACCTCGTGCTCTGGAACGGCATGAATCTCGAGCGCTGGTTCGAGCGCTTCTTCGACAATGTGAAGAACGTGAAGAGCGCGGTGGTGACCGAGGGCATCGTGCCGATGGGGATCAAGGAGGGCCCCTATGAGGGCAAGCCCAACCCGCATGCCTGGATGTCGACGGGAAGCGCGCTGATCTATGTCGAAAATATCCGCAAGGCGCTCGCCGCGGCCGATCCGGCCAATGCCGAGACCTATGCGAAGAATGCCGCCGCCTATTCGGCCGAGATCAAGGCAATGGACGCGCCGCTGCGCGCAAGGCTCGACAAGGTGCCGGAGGACAAGCGCTGGCTCGTCTCCAGCGAGGGCGCCTTCAGCTACCTCACGCGCGACTATGGCTGGCGCGAAGCCTATCTCTGGCCGATCAACGCCGACGAGCAGGGCACGCCGCAGCAGGTGCGCCGCCTGATCGATCTCATCCGCAAGAACAAGATCCCGGCGGTGTTCAGCGAGAGCACGATCTCGGACAGGGCCGCAAAGCAGGTCGCGCGCGAGACCGGGGCGAAATATGGCGGCGTGCTCTATGTCGACTCGCTCTCCGATGCGCGCGGGGCGGTGCCGACCTATCTGAAGCTGCTGAAGGTCACCGTCGACACCATCGCCAAGGGATTTGGCCAGTGAACCTGCACCGCCCGGCCGCGCCGCTGTTTGCGGCGGAAGGCGCGCCCTCGATCACGGTCGAGGGCGTCACCGTGAGCTATGCCAACGGCGTCACCGCCGTGAACGACGCCTCCTTCGCGCTCGGACCGGGCACGATTTGCGCGCTTGTCGGCATCAACGGCTCCGGCAAGTCGACGATCTTCAAGACGCTGATGGGCTTCCTGAAGCCGGCTTCCGGCCTTGTGCGGATCGCCGGGCTCGAGGTGCATCGGGCACTGAAGCGCGGCCTCGTCGCTTATGTCCCGCAGGCCGAGGAGGTCGACTGGACCTTCCCGGTGCTGGTCGACGATGTCGTGATGATGGGCCGCTATGGCCATATGGGCTTCCTGCGTCTGCCGCGGCAGGCCGATCGCGACGCGGTCGAGCAGGCTCTGGCCCGGGTCAACATGCTCGACTTCCGCCGCCGCCAGATCGGCGAGCTCTCGGGCGGGCAGCGCAAGCGCGTCTTCCTCGCCCGCGCTCTGGCGCAGGGCGGGCAGGTGATCCTGCTCGACGAGCCCTTCACCGGGGTCGACGTCAAGACCGAGGACCAGATCGTCGGACTGATGCGCGAGCTCCGGGCCGAAGGGCGCCTGATGCTGGTCTCGACCCATAATCTCGGCTCGATCCCCGATTTCTGCGACCAGGTCGTGATCATCAACAAGACCGTACTCGCGGCCGGGCCGACCGAGACCACCTTCACGCAGGACAACCTGCAGCGGGCCTTCGGCGGCGCGCTCCGGCATTTCCGGCTGGAGGGCGCGAGCCTGCACGCCGATGCCGACGACCGCGGCGTCACCGTGATCACCGACGACGAGCGCCCGCTGGTCTTCTATGGCGAGCGCGACCATGAGAAGCCCGCCGCCGGTCGTAAGGACGAGCAGCCATGATGGAGCTCCTGCTCGAGCCTTTCGGCTACCAGTACATGGTCAAGGCGATCTGGGTCTCGGCCCTGGTCGGCGGGGTCTGCGCCTTCCTCTCCTGCTATCTGATGCTCAAGGGCTGGTCGCTGATGGGCGACGCGCTGGCGCACGCTATCGTGCCCGGTGTCGCACTCGCCTACCTGATCAAGGTGCCCTATGCCGCCGGCGCCTTCTTTTCCGGTCTGCTCGCGGCGCTCGCCATGGCGCTGGTCCGGGTGCGCACGCAATTGCGCGAGGATGCGGTGATCGGCATCGTCTTCACCACCTTCTTCGCCATCGGCCTGCTGATCGTCTCGATCAACCCGACCTCGGTCAACGTCCAGTCGATCGTGCTCGGCAATATCCTCGGCATCTCCGACGAGGATGTCATCCAGGTTGCGATCATCGCGCTGGTCTCGCTCGCCATCCTTCTGGCGCGCTGGAAGGACCTGATGCTGGTCTTCTTCGACGAGAACCATGCCCGCAGCGTCGGGCTGAACCCGCTGAGGCTGAAGATCCTGTTCTTCGTGCTGCTCAGCGCCTGCACGGTCGCGGCGCTGCAGACGGTCGGCGCCTGTCTCGTCATCGCCATGGTGGTGACGCCGGGCGCGACCGCCTACCTTTTGACCGACCGCTTCGGCCGGCTGATCGCGATCGCGGTCACGATGGGCGTCACGACGTCGGCGGTCGGCGCCTATGCCAGCTACTTCCTCGACGGCTCGACCGGCGGACTGATCGTCGTCTTCCAGACCCTGCTCTTCCTCGCCGCCTTCGTCTTCGCGCCGAAGCATGGCCGGCTGGCGGCGCGGCGGGCGGCAAGCGCGAGGGCTTCCGCATGAACCTGCTCGAAACCTGGCTCTTCGCCCCGTTCGTGCACGAGTTCATGCAGCGTGGCCTGATCGTCGCGGTGATGGTCGGCGTGGTCTGCGCCGTGCTCTCCTGCTTTCTCGTTCTCAAGGGCTGGTCGCTGATGGGCGATGCGGTCTCGCATGCGGTGCTGCCCGGCATCGTGCTCGCCCATATCGCCAGCCTGCCGCTGGCGCTCGGTGCCTTCGCCGCCGGGCTCGGCTGCGCCTTCGGCATCGGCTATCTCAAGGAGAACAGCCGGGTGAAGGAGGATACGGTGATGGGCATCGTCTTCTCCGGCATGTTCGCGCTCGGGCTGGTGCTCTTCGTCAAGGTCGACAGCGACCAGCACCTGATGCACATCCTGTTCGGCAACATGCTCGGCGTGACCTGGGCCGACATCGCCGAAACCGCGCTGATCGCGCTGCCGGTCACCGCCATCATGCTGCTGAAGCGTCGCGACTTCCTGCTGCACGCTTTCGATCCCGCCCATGCCCGCGCCATCGGCCTGCCGGTCCGGGCGCTGCATTTCGGCCTGCTTGCGCTGCTTGCGCTGACCATCGTCGCGGCCCTGAAGGCGGTCGGGATCATCCTGGTCGTGGCCATGCTGGTGGCGCCGGGCGCGATCGGCTACCTGACCAGCCGCCGCTTCGACGTGATGCTGCTGGTTGCGATCGCCTCGGCGACCCTGTCGAGTGTGCTCGGCACGATCCTCAGCTTCCATCTCGATGCCGCGACCGGCCCTTGCATCGTCGTCGTCCAGGGCGGGTTCTTCGCGCTGGCACTGGCAGCCAATCTCTGGCGGGCGAGCCGGCGCCGGATGTCCTCCGTCGCTCACGGGGACTTCACGAAAGCGTGAACGACGGGAATAATCCTCCGGCTGGGGCGTTGGGCATCGGCCGGCATTCACTCGCCGGCCTTCGAGGAGCGTGTGAACCATGGCCGAAACCGATCTCGACCGGCGCCGCCTGCTGCGCGGTGGCCTGTTCGGATTGCCCTTGCTCGCCGTCTTCGCGACGGTGATCGGCAGTGCGCCGGCACGGGCGGACGATGACGACGACGATGATGATGACGATCGTCGCAGCCGCCGGCGCCGCTACTGGCGGGAGCGGGAGCGCGAGCGCCAATATTGGCGGCAGCGCGAACGTGAGCGCTATGATCGCCGGCGCCGCTATTATGATGACTATGACGATTGAGCGCCGTCGCCTCCCCGTCTTGAGCAGGGGGCACCAGGCGATCAGGCGATAACGCCGGCGTTCTGCAGGGCGGCGAGGCGTTCAGCGGCGAGCCCGAGCTCGGCTGTGAGCACCTCCCGGGTATCCTGGCCGAGATCCGGCGGCAGACGGCCGACCGGGGCGCGCTCGCCGTCGAGCCGGTAGGGCGGGGCGAGCACGATGCCGGCGCTGCCGTCTGGCCGCTGGCTCTCAACCACCATGCCAGCCTGCCGCGCGCGGGCCGAGCGCAGTGCCTCGTGCAGGCCGAGAACCTCGCCGCAGGGGATCGCATGCGCACTCATCCGCGCCAGTAATTCGGCGCGGGGGCGGGCGCGCAGTTCGGCTTCGATCACCATGATCAGGGCGGCGCGGTGCACGGTGCGCTGCAGATTGGTGCGGAAGCGCTCATCCTCGAGCAAATCGGGACGCTCGATCACCTGCCGGCAGAAGCGCTCGAACTGGGCATTGTTGCCGACGGTGACGACGAGCGCGCCATCGGCCGCCTCGAACACCCCATAGGGCACGATCGAGGGATGGGCGTTGCCATAGCGCGGCGGGTCCTCGCCGAGCGCCAGCGCCTCCAGCGCGTAATAGGCGCCGATGGTCATGCCGGAATCGAACAGAGCGAGCTCGACATGGCGGCCCTTGCCGGTGCGGCCGCGCTGGACGAGCGCGGCGAGCACGGCCTGCGCCGCATATTGCCCGGTGAAGAGATCGACGGCGGCGACGCCGAATTTCAGCGGCGGCTGGGTCGGCTCGCCATTCAGCGCCATCAGCCCGGCCTCGCCCTGGATCACGAGGTCGTAGCCCGGTCGCGTTGCCTCCGGCCCGTCCGAGCCATAGCCGGCGATCGAGCAATAGATCAGCCCGGGATTCTCGGCGCTGAGCCCGGCATAGCCGAGGCCGAGCCTGTCGGCGCCGCCGGTCTTGAAGTTCTGGATCACGACGTCCGACTTCGCCGCCAGCGCGCGGACGATGGCGAGGCCCTCGGGCTGGGCGAGGTCGACGCCGACCGAGCGCTTGTTGCGGTTGACGCTGTTGAAATAGCAGGTGTTGCGGCCGCCGACGCGGATGCCCCAGTCGCGGGTGTCGTCGCCGCGCAGGGGATGCTCGATCTTGATCACCTCGGCGCCGAGATCGCCGAGCACCTGGCCGCACCAGGGGCCGGCAAGGATGCGCGAGAGATCGAGCACGCGGATGCCGGCAAGCGGCAGGTCGAGTTCGCTCATGAGCCCATCACGCCTTCCAGGCTGGCGGCGAAGGCGATCAGGCGCGGGCGCACCTCATCGAGCAGGAAGCCTTCGTCGAGGATGACGGTCGGCGCACCGCAGTTGATCGACATCGGCGGCAGGCCGCCGCCGGGGCGGAAGCCGACCGCGATCGAGCTCACCGTCGGCTGCCACTCGCCGAAGGAGCGCACGCAGCCGGTCTCGCGATATTCCGCCAGGGCCCGCTCGACGCCTTCGCGCAGGCGCGGCCAGGCGGTCTCGTCGACCGAGCGGACATCTTCGAGGATCGCCTCGCGCTCGGCCTCGTCGCAGATGGCGAGATAGGCTCGGCCCATGGCGCTGCGGCAGAGCGAAAGCCGCGAGCCGACATCGATGTTGAGCGCGATCGCGGCCTCGCCGCGGCAGCACTCGACATAGCGCATGCCGAGCCGGTCGCGGACGCCGAGGCCGACCGAGGCGTTGGAGAAGGCGGCGAGCTCGCGCATGCCCGGCCGGGCGATGCGACGCACGTCGAGCCCGGCGAGCGCCGTGGCACCGAGCGCGATCGTCGCGGTCCCGAGCCGGTAGCTGCCGCTTTCCGGCATGGCCTGGAGATAGCCGAGCCGCGTCAGCGTATGGGTCAGACGCGAGACCGTCGAGCGCGCGAGGCCGCAGCGCCGGGCGATCTCGGAATTGGCGAGCGCCTCCTCCCCGCGCCGGAAGCAGGAGAGCAGCTCGAGCCCGCGCGCCAGCGCCGTGACGAAATGCCGGTCCTCGCTCGCGGCCGCGCGGGCCGGCCGCCCGGGCCTCGCACGCAGCTGAGGAGCGGACGCGGGCATCGCCTCAGCGCTTCATCAGGAAGGCGGCGAAGGCGGCCTGCGCTTCCGCCGACATCAGGCGCTCGCCGAAATGGCGGGCTTCGGTGGCGATGGTCTCGGCGGTCGCGGCGGCGCTGCCGCGCTTCAGCAGCATCTTGGTCAGCGCGACCGATTGCGGCGGCAGGGCGGCGAGCGCCTTCGCCTTCTCGATCGCCAGCGGCAGCGCCTCGCCGGCTTCGGTGACGGCGTTGAGGAGACCGGCCTCCTGCGCCACCTCCGGGCTGAAGACCTCGCCGAGCATCAGGAGTTCGGCGGCGCGCTTGGAGCCGGCGATCAGCGGCAGGAGATAGCTCGATCCGCCCTCCGGACAGAGGCCGAGCGCGACGAAAGGCAGGCGGAAGCTCGCGCCCTTGCCGGCGAAGGCGAGGTCGCAATGCAGCAGCATGGTCGTGCCGATGCCGACGGCGAAGCCCTCGACCGCGGCGACGATCGGCTTCTTCGTGGTCGAGATCGCGCCGAGGAAGTCGATGGCGACGCGTGCCCCGACGCCGGTGGCGGCCGCGGCGGCGAAATCCTTGATGTCGTTGCCGCTGGTGAAGCAGCCGCCGGCGCCGGTCAGGACGATGGCGCGCACGCCCGCATCGGCATCGGCGGCGGCGAGCGCATCGATCAGGCCTTGATAGGTCGCCCGGTCGAGCGCATTGCGCCGGTCCGGCCGGTTCATGGTGATCTGCCGCACGCCCTCGGCAACGTCTTCGCTCAGCACCGTCTCGGTCATTGTCCTGTTCTCGTTTTCAAGGGGCGGGCAGGGCCGCGTACGTCCGGCGGCCGCGTTGCGGTATCGGTCAGAGCAGGCGGGCTCTCGCCTCATCGTATTCGCTCTTCAGGCGGGCGATCACCTCGGCCACCGGCGGCGCGTCGTCGATCAGGCCGACGCCCTGACCAGAGCCCCAGATGTCGCGCCAGGCCTTGGCCGAGCCGGAGCCGAAGCTCATCTTGCTCTTGTCGGCATGGGGCAGGTCGTCGGGGTCGAGCCCCTGCGCCGCGATGCTCGGCTTGAGGTAATTGCCGGGCACGCCGGTGAAATAAGGGGTGTAGACGATGTCGGCAGCCGAGGCCCCGACGATCATCTCCTTGTAGCCCTCGGCGGCGTTCGCCTCCCGGGTCGCGATGAAGCGGGTGCCGATATAGGCGAGGTCCGCCCCCATCGCCTGCGCCGCCAGGATGGCGCCGCCGCTGGCGATCGCGCCCGACAGGATGATCGGCCCGTCATAGAAGCGCCGGACCTCGCCGACCAGAGCAAAGGGCGACAGCGTGCCGGCATGGCCGCCGGCGCCGGCGCAGACCAGGATCAGCCCGTCGACGCCGGCCTCCAGCGCCTTTTCCGCATGGCGGATCGTGGTCACGTCATGGAAGACGAGGCCGCCATAGGAATGCACCGCCTTGACCACGGCATCGGGCGCGCGCAGCGAGGTGATGACGATCGGCACCTGATGGCGGACGCAGGCTTCCATGTCGTGCTGGAGCCGGTCGTTAGAGGCATGGACGATCTGGTTGACGGCGAAGGGCGCGATCTTGCGGGCGGGGTCGGCCGCCTTGGCGGCGGCGAGCTCGGCCTTGATGCGCGTCAGCCAGATGTCGAGCTGGTCGGCCGGGCGGGCATTCAGCGCCGGGAACGAGCCGACCACGCCGTTGAGGCATTGCGCGATCACCAGTTCCGGGCCGGAGACGATGAACATCGGCGAGCCGATCACCGGCAGCGAAAGCGATTGCGCGAGGCCAGGCGGGAGGGACATGCGGACGGCTCTTGGGCAGGCGGTTGCGGCGGACAGCTTGAACCGACGATGTTCGAGCGGTCGCGGACGGTCAAGCGTTGCCGGCAATAATTCTGCGATGCGGAATGTGTCATGGCTTTGCGACCTGACTCGATGATCGGCGCTTGACAACGCTGTTCGCTGCCGCTCCCTAGCTGGGCCGTTTGCGCAAGAATATTCCGCATTGCGGAATTGAGGCCAAGACCGAGGAGCCAACCGATGCAGACCGTCCGGATCGCCCGCCAAGGTTCCGTCGCGGTGGCGACCATCGATAATCCGCCGGTCAATGCGCTCGGCGCGGCCCTGCGCCGCGATCTCGCCGCGGCGGTGACCGAGGCCATGGCAGATTCTGAGGTCGAGGCCCTGGTCCTCACAGCCGCCGGCCGGGCTTTCATCGCCGGCGCCGATATCAGCGAGTTCGGCAGGCCTCTGGCCCAGCCGATCCTGCCGGAGGTGCTCGATCTCATCGTGAATGCATCGAAGCCGGTGGTCGCGGCGATCCAGGGCGTCGCGCTTGGCGGCGGGCTCGAAGTCGCGCTCGCCTGCCACGGCCGGGTCGCTCTGCCGTCGGCCAAGCTCGGCCTGCCCGAAATCAAGCTCGGCATCATTCCCGGCGCCGGCGGCACGCAGCGCCTGCCGCGCCTGATCGGTGCCACCAAGGCCTTTCCGATGATGCTGTCGGGCGAGCCGGTCGCGGCGCAGAAGGCGCTCGATCTCGGCCTCGTCGACCGGGTGGTCGAGGGAGATCTCGTCGCGGCCGCCGCAGGCTTGGCGCAGGAGCTCGCCGCGAAGGGCAGGCCGCGCAAGACCGGCGAGATCGCCGAAAAGCTGACGCAGGCCGATCGCGAGGCCTTCGAGGCGCTGGCCAAGGACGCGACCGCGAAATCGGGCGACATGCCGAATGCGATGGCGCTGATCGAGGCGGTGCGCGGCGCCTTCACCTTGCCGCTGGCCGAGGGCCTCGCCAATGAACGGGCCCTGTTCGCCAGGCTGGTGGTCGACGAGCGCTCCAAGGCGCTGCGCCATGCCTTCTTCGCCGAGCGCGAGGCGGCCAAGGTCCCGGGCATCGACGACAGCGTCAAGCCGCGGCCGATTGCGCGCGCGGCGGTGATCGGGGCCGGCACCATGGGCGGCGGCATCGCCATGTGCTTCGCCAATGCCGGTATCCCGGTGACGCTGATCGAGACCTCGCAGGAGCAGGTGGAGAAGGGCCATGCCCGTATCCGCGACACCTATGGCTTCTCGGTGAAGCGCGGCTCGATGACCGCGGCCACGCGCGAGCAGCGCATGGCGCTGATCACGCCGGCGGTCGGTATCGCTGCCGCCGCCGAGGCCGATATCGTGATCGAGGCGGCCTTCGAGGAGATGGGCGTCAAGCGTGAGATCTTCGGCGCGCTCGACAAGGTCGCCAAGCCCGGCGCGGTCCTCGCCAGCAACACCTCCTATCTCGACCTGACCGAGATCGCCGCGGCGACGACGCGCCCGGCCGATGTGCTCGGCATGCACTTCTTCAGCCCGGCCAATGTGATGAAGCTGCTCGAGATCGTGCGGCCGGAAGGTGTCGCCGCCGATGTGGTGGCAACCGCGATCGCGCTCGGGCGCCGGCTCGGCAAGGTGCCGGTCGTGGTCGGCAACTGCTTCGGCTTCGTCGGCAACCGCATGCTGGAGCAGCGCACCCGCGCCGCCGAGCGGCTGCTCGTTGCCGGCGCCCTGCCGCACGAGGTCGATACGGCGCTGACCGGCTTCGGCTTCAAGATGGGGCCGTTCGCGATGTCCGACCTCGCCGGTAACGATATCGGCTGGCGCAGCCGCAAGTCGCGCGGCAAGAAGGCGGCCGTGGCGGATGCGATCTGCGAGCGCGGCTGGTTCGGCCAGAAGACCGGCCGCGGCTATTACCTCTATCCGGAAGGCGCGCGCGCCGGGCAGCGCGACCCGGAGGTCGAGGCGCTGATCGCCGATGTCTCGGCGAAGGAGGGCGTCGCCCGCCGCAGCTTCACCAGCGAGGAAATCCTGGCGCGCCTGCTCGACCCGATGGTCAACGAGGGCGCACGCATCCTCGAAGAGGGCATCGCGACGCGTTCCGGGGACATCGATATCGTCTGGCTCACCGGCTACAACTGGCCGGCCTGGCGGGGCGGGCCGATGCACTGGGCCGAGGCCGTCGGCCTCGACGTGATCGTCCGGCGGCTGGAGGAGCAGGCGGCGGAAAGCGGCGATGCCTCGCTCGAGCCGGCGCCGCTGCTGCGCAGGCTCGCCGCCGAGGGCAAGGGCTTTGCGGCGCTGAAGGCGGCCTGATCGAGGGTGCCGTCCCGGGCGACCGTGGCGAGGCGCCGGCCGGTGAGCTCGATCGAAGAATACTGCGTTACGACCATAGAGGATCGCTGAACCCATGACCGAAGCCGTCATCGTCTCGACCGCCCGCACGCCGATCGGCAAGGCTCATCGCGGCGCCTTCAACCAGGTGCGGGGCGCCGACATGGCCGCCCATGCGATCCGTCATGCTATGGCGCGGGCGAAGCTCGAGCCGGAGGCGGTCGAGGAGGTCGTGATGGGCTGCGGCTATCCGGAGGCCGCGACGGGCCTCAACGTCGCGCGCCATGCCGCGCTGGTCGCCGGGATCCCGGTGCAGTCGGCCGGCGTCACGGTCAGCCGCTTCTGCGCCTCGGGGCTGGAGGCGATCGCCCATGCGGCGCGGCGCGTCGTGATGGACGGCGTGCCGGTCGCGGTCGGCGGCGGCGTCGAGTCGATCTCGCTGGTGCAGCCGGTGACGAGGCGCGATCTCGCCATGAACGACTGGCTCATCGCCAACAAGCCCTCGATCTACACGACGATGATCGAGACGGCCGATAATGTCGCGCAGCGTTACGGCATTTCGCGCGAGGCGCAGGACGCCTTTTCGCTGGAAAGCCAGCGCCGCACCGCGGCGGCCCAGCAGCGCAGGCTCTTCGACGACGAGATCGTGCCGATGAGCGCGGTGATGGCGGTGACCGACAAGGCGACCGGCGAGGTCCGCCAGGAGGAGGTGACGCTGGCCAAGGACGAGGGCAACCGGCCGGACACGACGCTGGAAGCGCTCGCCAAGCTGAAGCCCGTGCGCGGCGAGGACCAGTTCATCACCGCCGGCAATGCCAGCCAGCTTTCGGACGGCGCCTCGGCCAGCGTTGTGATGTCGGCGCAGGAGGCGAAGCGCCGCGGGCTGGAGCCGCTCGGCATCTTCCGGGGCTTCGCCGCTGCCGGCTGCGAGCCCGACGAGATGGGCATCGGCCCGGTCTTCGCGGTGCCGCGCCTGCTCGAGCGCAACGGTCTCAAGGTCTCCGACATCGATCTCTGGGAGCTGAACGAGGCCTTCGCCTCGCAGTCGCTCTACTGCCGCGACCAGCTCGGCATCGATCCCGAGAAGGTCAACGTCAATGGCGGGGCGATCGCGATCGGCCACCCCTTCGGCATGAGCGGGGCGCGGCTCGTCGGCCATGCGCTGCTGGAGGCCCGCCGGCGCAAGGCGCGTTACGCGGTCGTCACCATGTGCGTCGCCGGCGGCATGGGCTGCGCCGGGCTGTTCGAGATCAATCCCGCATAGGATCGTGAATCCCCGCCGTCATCCCGGGCGAGCGAAGGGAGACCCGGGATCCATTCCGGAACGCTTCAGGAATGGATCCCGGATCGGCGCCGCTACGCGGCTTGTCCGGGATGACCGCCTGCTTGCGGGCAGAATGCCAAGAGCCGTTTACGGGAGATACCCATGGACCTGCGCTTCACGCCCGAGGAACTGGCCTTCCGCGACGAGGTGCGCCGGTTCTTCCGCAACGAGATCCCGGCCGAGATCCGGCGCAAGGTCTCGGAAGGGCGAGGGCTGACGCGCGAGGACTATGTCACCTCGCAACGGATCATGAACGCCAGGGGCTGGGCGGTGCCGCACTGGCCGAGGGAATGGGGCGGCCGGGACTGGACGGCGATCCAGCGCTACATCTTCACCGAGGAGATGCTGCTCGCCGCCGTGCCGCTGCCGCAGCAGTTCAACTGCTACATGGTCGGGCCGGTGATCGCAGCCTTCGGCTCGCAGGCGCAGAAGGAGCGGCATCTCTCGCGCATCGCCAATCTCAACGACTGGTGGTGCCAGGGCTTTTCCGAGCCCGGCGCCGGTTCCGACCTTGCCTCGCTCAAGACCAAGGCGGTGCGCGAGGGCGACCACTACATCGTCGACGGGCAGAAGACCTGGACGACGCTCGGCCAGCATGCCGACTGGATCTTCTGCCTGGTGCGGACCGATCCGGCTGCGAAGAAGCAGGCCGGCATCTCCTTCCTGCTGATCGACATGAAGACGCCGGGCATCACGCTTCGGCCGATCATCACGCTGGAAGGCCGGCACGAGGTCAACGAGGTCTTCTTCGACAAGGTCCGGGTTCCCGTCGAGAACCTCGTCGGCGAGGAGAACAAGGGCTGGGACTATGCCAAGTTCCTGCTCGCCAATGAGCGCGCGGGCATTGCGCGCATCGGCCTCTCCAAGGAGCGCATGGCAAGGATCAAGCGTCTCGCGCAGGAGATGCCGGCGGGCGAGGGCACGATGTGGGATGATCGCGACTTCCGCGAGCGCTTCGCCGGCGTCGAGATTGAATTGAAGGCGCTGGAGATCACCCAGATGCGGGTCGTCGCGGCCCAGGCACGCGATCCCGGCAGGCCGGACCCGGCCTCCTCGATCCTCAAGATCAAGGGCTCGCAATTGCAGCAGGCGACGACGGAACTCCTGCTCGAAGTCGCCGGCCCCTTCGCATTGGCGGCGCCGGAGCGCGGCGCCGAGCCGATCAATGACTGGCCCTTCGACTATGAATGGGCCGATGCGGCCGCCGCGAACTATTTCAACAACCGCAAGGTCTCGATCTATGGCGGCTCGAACGAGATCCAGAAGAACATCATCGCCAAGGCGGTGCTGGGATTGTGAAGCCACCATGCCTCAGCCCTCATCCTGAGGAGCGGGCTTCGCCCGCGTCTCGAAGGATGTTCCAGTGTTCTCTGGAGGCATCCTTCGAGACGCGGCCACGCGGCTCCTCAGAATGAGGGCTGGTGATTCCGGCCGTTGACAGGAAACCGCCATGGATTTCGACCTCTCTCCCGAACAGGCGCAGCTCAAGGACGGCGTCGAGCGGCTGATCGCGGCGAACTATCCTTCGCTGGAGGCGCGCCAGAAGCTCGCCCGCGAGCCGCTCGGCTTCTCCGAACGTAATTGGGCGCAGTGCGCCGAGATGGGCCTGCTCGGCATTCCGTTCAGCGAGGCCGAGGGCGGCTTCAGTGGCGGGCCGGTCGAGACGCTGGTGGTGATGGAGGCGCTCGGCAAGGGGCTGGCGCTGGAACCCTACCTTGCGAGCGTGGTGCTCGGCGGTGGCGCCCTGCGGCTCGCCGGTTCGGCCGAGCAGCAGCAGCGGCTGATCCCTGCCGTGGTCGACGGTTCGCTGCGGCTCGCGCTCGCCCAGACCGAGAAACAGGCGCGCTACGATCTCAACGACATCGCCATGACGGCACGCAAGGTCGAGGGCGGCTATGTGCTGGATGGCGCCAAGAGCGTCGTGCTGAGCGGCGACAGCGCCGACCTCCTCGTGGTCAGCGCCCGTACCTCCGGCGCGCGCCGCGATGCCCAGGGGATCAGCCTGTTCCTGGTGCCGGCCGATGCGCCGGGCCTGCGGATCACCGGCTATCCGACGCAGGATGGCGGGCGCGCCGCCGAGATTGGCTTTTCCGGCGTGCGGGTCTTCGATGCAGATTTTCTGGGGGAGGAAGGCAAGGGGCTGCCGGTGCTGCAGCGCCTCTCCGAATACGCGATCGCGGCGCTTGCCGCGGAGGCGGTCGGCGCGATGGCGGCCCTGCACGCGCTGACCGTCGACTATCTCAAGACCCGCACGCAGTTCGGCATGCCGATCGGCAGTTTCCAGGTACTGCAGCACCGGGCCGTCGACATGCTGATCGCGCTCGAACAGGCGCGTTCCATGGCCTTCTATGCCGCGATGATGGTCGAGCATCCCGACGCGCAGGAGCGCGCCGCGGCGCTGTCGGCGGCCAAGGTCCAGATCAACCGCTCCTGCCGCCTCGTCGGGCAGGAGGCGGTGCAGCTTCATGGCGGTATCGGCATGACCATGGAGTATATCGGCGCCCACTACTTCAAGCGCCTGACCATGATCGAGAGCCTGTTCGGCGACACACCGCACCATCTGCGGCGGGTCGCGGCGGCCGACGGGCTGGTGGCCTGAGCCGGGTTCAGCGTCCCTCGGCAGCAAAGCCGAGCGGGATCGCGCTGGTCGATTTCAGCTCCTCCATCGCGAACATCGAGGTGACGTCGCTGAGGTCGATGCGCGAGATCAGCTTCTTGTAGAGCGCGTCATAGGCGGCGATGTCGGAGACATAGGCCTTGAGCAGATAGTCGATCTCGCCGCTCATCCGGTAGAAGTCGACGATCTCCGGCAGATCGTGCACCGCCGTGTGGAAGCGCTCCAGCCATTCCATCGAATGCCTGGAGGTCTTGACCGCGATGAAGACGGTGACGCCGGCGCTGAGCTTGTCGCGGTCGAGCAGCGCGACGCGGCGCCTGATATAGCCGGCGGCTTCGAGCTTCTGGATGCGCCGCCAGCAGGGCGTCGAGGAAAGCCCCACGGCTTCGGCGATGTCGGCCAGTGGCAGGCTCGCATCCGCCTGCAGCAGCGCAAGGATGCGCAGATCGAAGCTGTCGAGCTTGGCCAAGGGGATTCTCCGAGGCTGGAATGAAAAGTGTCTGAAATTACTTGTGTGAGAATCTGATGCTCGTTGCAATTTGATTGTTGGCATCAGTTTTCAATTTTCATGGATTTTGGCGCCAGGTAGCAAATCCTTCCCCATGAGCCCGACCTATCATGCCCTGGCGTTCGAGACCGGGGAGATCAGGACATGCAGGGTTACCTCAGCGAGGAGCGGCGCGGGGCGGTGCTACGCGATCTGCGGACCCATGAGGGCACCTGTTCGCGCGACTATCTGGCGGCGGCGCGCAATGTCCTGCGCGAGCTTGTCGCCGTCCCCGATCTGGTCCAGCGCCTGCCGCTGCTGCGCAAGCCCGGCGGCTATGCCCGCAACCTTCTCGCCGGCAACGACGCCGTCAGCGTCTGGGCGATGGTCTGGGCCGAGGGCGCGACGACCTCGATCCATGATCATCACTGTTCCTGCTGCTTCGGCGTCGTCTCCGGCACGGTGTCGGAAACCTGGTATCGCGCCGTCGACGCGGCCCGTGCGGTGCCGACCGAGGAACATGACCGGCAGGCCGGCTATGTCGCCTGCATGCTGCCGACCGGCCCGAACATCCACCGCATGCAGAATCGCGGGCGGGGCGAGGCGATCTCGATCCACATCTACGGTTTCGACCACGAAGCCCACAGCTCGTCGATCGAGACGGAATACACCGCTGTCGCCGGCTGAAGGACCGCCGGCGCCGAGGGTCAGTCCAGCCAGCTCGTAAAGCCTTCGACCGGTTCGCGCTCCGGCACCAGCCGGTTGGCGGGGGCGTCGGGATCGGCCTTGCCCAGGGCGATACCGCAGACCACGACCTCGCTCTCGGGGATCGCGAGTTCACGCCGCACCACCGGGTGGAAGCGCGCGAAGATCGCCTGCGGGCAGGAATCGAGGCCATGCGCCTGCGCCGCGATCAGGAAGGTCTGCACGAACATGCCGAGGTCGAGCCAGGAGCCGATCTCCAGGTCGCGGTCGATCGTCACCATCAGCGCCACCGGCGCCCCGAAGAAGCGCAGATTGGCCTGGGTTTGGCGCTTCATGCCTTCATGATCGCCGCGGACCACGCCGAGCAGCGAGTAGAGGTCCCAGCCGACCTTGCGGCGGCGCGAGAGATAGGGCTCGCGGAAGGTCTGCGGATAGTAGCGGTATTCTTCCTCGATCGGCAGGTCGGGGGAATCCAGCGCCGCGATCAGCCCCTGTTCCAGCCGGGCGCGCGCCTGCGGGCCGAGCACGCGCACGCGCCAGGGCTGCATGTTGGTGCCGCTCGGCGAGCAGGCGGCAAGTTCGAGCAGGCGACGGACCAGCGCCGGATCGACGGGATCGGGCAAGAAGGCGCGAATGGCGCGGCGGCTCTCGATGGCGTGTTCGACAGTCGCAGCGTCAGTCATACGGGGTCCTCGACTTGCTGTCCTCAGCCCGCTTTGCGGGCCGCGACGAAGTCCTCATGCTCGCGCAGGAGATCGCCGGCGAGCGCCTTGGCGATCAGCTTGCGGGTGTTCTCCAGTCCGTAGATCGCCGCGAAGGAGCCGAAGCGCGGGCCCTGCTCCTCGCCGAACAGCGCCTGATAGATCGCCTTCCACCATTCGCCGGTGACGGCGGGGCGCTCGGGCGTCGCGCTCTTGGCCTGGAAGTTCTGGTAGCGCGGGATGGTGCGGGCGATGTCGAGGGCCGTGTCCTGCACGGTTTCGGCCGAGGCGTCGGCCGGCAGGGCGGCGAGCGCGTCGGCGAGCGCAGCGAAGGCTTCGCGCTCGACATCGTCAGGCAGACGGTAATGCTTCGCCGGCTTAACGAAGTCGCGGAAATAGGCGATGGCGTAGCCGACGAGCGCATCGAGGCGCGGATGCGTCTGCGCCGAGACATCCGGCGCATAGCGCTGCAGGAAGGCCCAGAGCACCGCCTTGTCCTCGGAGTTGGCGACGGCGACGAGATTGAGCAGCAGGCCGAAGGTGATCTGCGTGCGGGTGGCGTTCTCGCCCGAACCGGCCTGGGCCACCAGCTCCGGAGCCGGCGGATTGCCGGCATGGATGTGCCAGGCCGGGTTGCCGAGCCGGTTCTTCCAGTCCTGGCGCTCATAGCCGCCGAGGAACTGGAGATACTCGTCGACGGCCCGCGGGATCACGTCGAAATGCAGCTTCTTGGCCTCGCGCGGCCGCGAATACATGAACAGCGCCAGGCTTTCCGGCGAGCCGTAGGCGAGCCATTCCTCGATGGTCAGGCCGTTGCCCTTCGACTTCGAGATCTTCTGGCCCTGCTCGTCGAGGAAGAGCTCGTAGTTGAAGCCTTCAGGCGGCGTGCCGTCGAGGGCGCGAGCGATCTGCGAGGAGACCTTGACGGAGTCGATCAGGTCCTTGCCGGCCATCTCGTAATCGACGCCGAGCGCCACCCAGCGCATTGCCCAGTCCGGCTTCCATTGCAGCTTGGCATGGCCGCCGGTGACCGGGGTGGTGAAACGCTCGCCGGTCGCGGGGTCGGTCCAGGTGATGGTGCCGGCCTCGACGTCGCGCGCCTCGATCGGCACCTGCATGACGATGCGGGTGTTCGGGTGGATCGGCAGGAAAGGCGAATAGGTCGCGGCGCGCTCCTCGCGCAAGGTCGCCAGCATGATCGACATGACCTTGTCGAAGCGCGCCAGCATCTTGAGCAGGGTCGCGTCGAACTCGCCGGCGCGATAGGCGTCGGTCGAGGACTTGAACTCGTAGTCGAAGCCGAACTGGTCGAGGAACGCGCAGAGGCGGGCATTGTTGTGCCGGCCGAAGGAGTCATGCGTGCCGAACGGGTCCGGCACCTCGGTCAGCGGCTTGCCGAGATGCTGCGCCAGCAGTTCCTTGTTCGGGACGTTGTCCGGGACCTTGCGCAGCCCGTCCATATCGTCCGAGAAGGCGATCAGCCTTGTCGGGATGGCGTCGTCCGTCAGCACGCGAAAAGCGTGGCGCACCATGGAGGTGCGGGCGACCTCGCCGAAGGTGCCGATATGCGGCAGGCCCGACGGGCCGTAGCCGGTCTCGAACAGCGCCTCCTTCTTGCCCGATTTCTGCAGCCGCGCGACGAGCTTCTTGGCTTCCTCGAACGGCCAGGCGGCCGAGACGCGGGCGGCTTCGATCAGCGCGGGTTCGAAAGCGGACATTTGGTCTGAGGTCCTCGCAAATGCGGCAGGGGAGCGGGCGGTTTCGCAGATATGCGTGGGCGGCGTCAATGCGCTGTCGCGCCTCGGCTGCCCCCGCAAGGACGCCTTGCCGGAGCAGGGGAGGGGTATAGGCTGTGCCGGCCCAAGCCTTACGGGCACAAGCCTGAAAGGATGCCGCATTGGACCGCGATCTGCACGACACACTCACCGCCTGGCGCCAGCACCTGCATGCCCATCCGGAACTGTCGCTGCATGAGCAGAAGACCAGCGCCTTCATCCAGGAGAAGCTCCGCGAGCTCGGCGTGCCCTTCACCGCCAATATCGGCGGGCACGGCGTGGTCGCGACGCTGAAACGCGGCAGCTCCGACCGCAGCGTCGGCCTGCGCGCCGATATCGACGCCTTGCCGATCCAGGAAGCCAACGACCTGCCCTATGCCTCGAAGACCGCGCGGGTGATGCATGCCTGCGGCCATGACGGCCACGCCGTGTCGCTGCTCGGGGCGGCGGCGCTCCTGCTGCGCGACGAGAGCTGGAGCGGCACGGTGCAGCTGATCTTCCAGCCTTCCGAGGAGAACGGCGCCGGCGCGCGGGCGATGATCGCCGACGGGCTGCTGGAACGCTTTCCGATGGAGCGGGTCTTCGGCTTCCACAACTGGCCGGGGCTGGAGGCCGGAACGGTGCAGGTGCATCGCGGCCCGGTGATGTCCGATCCCGGCAAGTTCGAGATCACGCTGCATGGCACGGCCGGCCATGCGGCCAAGCCCGACCTGACGCGCGATCCGATCGTCGCCGCCGGCCATCTCATCGTCGCCTTGCAGACCATCGTCGCCCGCAATGTCGAGCCGATCGATAGCGCGGTCGTCTCGATCGGCGCGATCACGGGCGGCACGGTGCACAACCAGATCCCGGACAGCGTCACGCTGAAGGGTACGTTCCGGACCTATCGCCTGCCGGTGCGCGAGCGCGTGATGGCGCGGATCAGGCAGATCAGCGAGGGCATCGCCGAAACCTTCGAGATGCGGGCCGAGGTGCTGCTCACCGCGATGGGCGCCCCGACGGTCAACAGCGAGATCGAGGAGGAGCTGGCGATCGCGGCGGCGAAGAGCGCCGGGCTCTCGGTCCGGCGCGACCTGCCGCCGAGCACGGCGTCGGAGGATTTCCCGATGCTGACGCAGGATCGGCCGGGCGCTTATGTCTGGATCGGCAACGGTCCGGCTCAGGATGGCGGCGAGCTGCACAACGAGCGCTACAATTTCAACGACGCGATCCTGCCGGCGACGGCGGGCTGGATGGCGGCGGTGGCGCGCCAGGCTCTGCAGGGCGAACGGAGCAATGCTTCGGCCGCGACCGCCGGGGATTGATCAGAACGGGCTCACCGGAAAGAAGCGGATGAACAGGCGCGCATAGGTGCCGTCGTCCCAGAGCGATTGCAGCGCATAGTCGATGGCGCGCTTCAGCGGCAGCTCGTCCTTGCGCAGCAGGAAGCTGACGCCCTCGCCGAAATAGCGGGACTCCAGATAGGGGCCGCCGGCAAAGGCGAGTTCGTTGCCGCCGCGGCCGGCCAAAGCGAGGGCCAGGGCGAAGCCGTCGCCGAAGACGTATTCGGCGTCGCCGCTGCGCAGCAGGGTCAGCCCGGCCAGCATGTCGGCGACCTCGCGGCGCTGCACGAACGGCGCGAGCTGCTCGAGGAAGGCCTGATGGGCGGTGCCGGCGATCACGGCGACGCGCTTGCCCTGCAGGGCGACGAGGTCGAGATCGGCGCGCGCATTGCCGCGCGTCGTGACGAAGCGGGCGGGCGAGCGGTAATAGAGATGGCTCGCGGCGAAGCGCTCGCGCAATTCGCGGGTGACCGGGATGGCGGCGGCGAGCACATCGCCACGGCCCTCGGCGAGCGAGTCGAGCAGGGTGTCGAAGCGCCGCGCCTGCACCGTGCAGGTCATTGCGAGCTTCTCGCAGACGGCGCGGGCAAGCTCGACCGAGAAGCCGGTGACGCCGCCCTCGGGCGTCGCGAAATGCATCGGCGGGAAGTCGTCGTCGGTGAGGAAGCGGATCACCCGCGGCGGGCCGGGATCGGGCCGCTCGAGCCGCACATTCGGATCCCAGAAGTTCGGCACGACATAGGAGGAGGCCGGCTGCGCCTGGGCCATCGCTCCGGCCGAGGGCAGGAGCAGCAGCGCGGCGAGGGCGCTCGTGGCCAGGGCGTTGGCGAAGCGGGCGAACATCACCTGTATCTGGCGTCAGGGCGAGGTGGGGATCAAGGGGCAGTTGCCGTCATAAAGGGCGCGGGATCCCCTCTCCTGCAAGGAGAGGGGTAGGGGTGAGGTGTTCGGGAGAGAAAACGCTCGCCGCAACGCAGCCGCGGTCAGCGCTCACGCAACTGATCTTGCCGCCAACACCTCACCCTGCCCTCTCCTTCCAGGAGAGGGTTCCCCGAGCTCGGCTCGGCAGCGTCGAGCGTTCATCCCAGCGCCGCGGCCGTCGCCTTCGCGCCCTTCTGGAACAGGCTGCCAAGATGCCCCGCCACAGCCTGCGTGAAGCGCTTCTCGCGCGGCAGGTCGTCGCCGAAGATCGCGCCGATGCCGAACAGGGCCGTGCTCAGCGCTGCGGCATCGCGGCCGGCGGCCTTGGCGCGCGTCGCGAACTCGGCGGCGAGGGGATCTCGCACGTCGATCGCGGCGCCCTTCTCGTCGGTGCCGGTGACATAGGACATCCAGGCGGCGACGCCGAGCGCGAGGTGGTCGATCGGGGCGCCGCCCTTCAGCCGCTCGCGGATGGTGCCGAGCAGGCGCTGCGGCAGCTTCTGCGAGCCGTCCATGGCGATCTGCCAGGTGCGATGCTTGATCGCCGGGTTCTGGAAGCGGGCCAGCAGGTCGCCGGCGTAAGTTCTGAGGTCGACGCCCTGCGGCGCCGGGACAGTCGGGATGATCTCGCCCCAGAGCCCCTGCAGGAAGCGCGCGAAGACCGGATCGCGGCTGGCATCGGCGACCGTCTCATGGCCGGCGAGATAGCCGAGATAAGCCAGGCTCGAATGCGCGCCGTTGAGCATGCGCAGCTTCATGAACTCGAAGGGCGCGACCTCCGAGACCATCTGTGCGCCGACCGCGTCCCAGCGTGGCCGGCCCGCTGCGAAGACGTCCTCGATCGCCCATTGCCGGAAGGGCTCGCCGATCACCGGTGCGGCGTCGTCCAAGCCGAGCAGGCTCGCGACCTCGGCGATGTCGGCATCGGTGGTCGCCGGGACGATCCGGTCGACCATGGTCGAGGGGAAGGCGCCGTTGGCCTCGATCCAGGCGGCGAGCTTATCGTCGCGTAAAGCCGCGAAATCGCGGACGAGGCCGGCCAGGACATGACCGTTGGACGGGAGGTTGTCGCAGCAGAGCGCGGTGAAGGGGCCGAGGCCCGCGTCCTTGCGGGCGGCGAGGCCCGCGACGATCAGGCCGATGGCCGAGCGCGGCGCAGCGGGATTGGCGAGATCGTGGACGATGTCGGGATGGTCGGCCTTGAGCCTGGCGGTCGCCGGATCGTGGCAATAGCCCTTCTCGGTCACGGTGAGCGAGACGATTCTGGTCTCCGGCGCGGCGAGCTTTGCGACCAGTGCCTGCGGGTTCTCGGGCGCGACCAGGATGTCGAGCACCGAGCCGATGACCCGCAGTTCCGGCCCGGCGGGGGTGCGTTTCAGGAAGGTGTAGAGCCCGTTCTGCGGCTTCAGCCGGTCGCGCTGGTCGGGCCTTTGCAGGCTGGCGCCGATGATGCCCCAGGCGCCGAACTCTTTCTCCAGCGCGTCGTCGGTGAACTCGCACATATGGGCGCGGGTGAAGGCGCCGAGGCCGAGATGGACGATGCCGGGCTCAAGCTTGCTGCGGTCATAGCCCGGGCGCCGGACGGTGGCGGGGAGGGCGGCGAGCGTGGCGGAGGACAGACGGGTCAATGGAACAGCCTCGGCAGCCAGAGGGAGATGCCGGGGACATAGGTCACGAGCAGGAGCACGGCAACCGAGGCACCATAGAACGGCCAGATCGTGCGCATGGATTCGCCGATCGAGATGCGCCCGATCGCGCAGGCGACGAACTGCACCGAGCCGACCGGCGGAGTGTTGAGCCCGATGCCGGCATTGAGGATCAGGATCACGCCGAAATGGATCGGGTCGACACCGAAGGCCTTCACCACCGGCAGGAAGATCGGCGTGCAAATGATGATCATCGGCGCCATGTCCATGAAGGTGCCGAGCACCAGCAGGATGAGGTTGATCATCAGGAGGATGACGAGCGGATTGTCGGAGACCGCCTTCATCGCTGCGATCGTCGACTGCGGCACCTGCAGGAAGGCCATCAGCCAGCCGAAGGAGCCGGCGGCGCCGATCACCAGCAGCACCATGGCGGTAGTGCGGACGGCGCCGAGCGTCGCCTCGACGAAGGCGGTCCAGGTCAGCTGGCGATAGACCAGGATGGTGACGAGGATGGCGTAGACCACCGCGACGCAGGAGGATTCCGTCGCGGTGAAGATGCCGGAGCGGACGCCGCCGAAGATGATCCCGATCAGGAGGATGCCGGGCGTCGCGACGACGACATAGCGGCCGACGGCGGCGAAGCCCGGAAACGCCTCGCGCGGATAGCCGCGCTTCACCGCCACCGCCCAGGCTGCGACCATCAGCGCCGCGCAGAGCAGGAGCCCGGGCACGATGCCGGCGGTAAAGAGGTCGGCGATCGAGAGATTGCCGCCCGCCGACAGTGAATAGATGATCATGTTGTGCGAGGGCGGGATCAAAAGCGCGATGATCGCCGCGTTCGCCGTAACGTTCACCGCGTAGTCGGCGTCGTAACCGCGCTTCTTCATCTGCGGGATCATCAGGCCGCCGACGGCCGAGGCGTCGGCGACGGCCGAGCCGGAGATGCCGCCGAAAAGCGTGCAGGTCACGACATTGACCTGGCCGAGGCCGCCGCGCAGATGGCCGACGAGGCTCGCCGCCATCTGGATCAGGCGCTCGGCGATGCCGCCGCGGATCATCAGGTCGCCGGCATAGATGAAGAACGGGATCGCCATCATCGCGAAGGCGTTCATGCCGGAGTTCATCTGCTGGAAGACGACGACCGGCGGCAGGCCCATATAGGCGACGGTCGCGACCGAGGCGATGCCGAGGCAGAAGGCGACGGGGACGCCGATCAGCAGCAGCAGCGAAAAGGTACCGAAGAGAACCCAGAGTTCCATGGCTCAGACCTCCTGCTCGGAGCCGAAATGGCCGAAGCCGAGCGGGGCCTGCGTCAGCCCGGTGACGAAGAGCAGCATCTTCTCGAGCGCGAACAGGGCGATCAGCGCGCCGCCGGCGGCGATCGGGACATAATCCCAGCCGCGCGAGATGCCGATGATCGGCATGCGGTCGCTCCAGGTGCCCATGGCGAGTTGCGTGCCGTAGACTAGCATGGCGAGGCCGAAGGCGCAGACGAGGCCCTCGCCGATCAGGATCAGGGCTTTGCGCACAGGCGGCGGCGACATGATCAGCCCGACCTCGAAGCCGAGATGGTCGCTCTCGCGGACACCGACGGCGGCTCCGAGCAGGATGAACCAGGACATCAGGAAGAGCGCGCCGGCCTCGACCCAGATCGGCGTGTCGTTGAGGACATAGCGACCGAACACCCCCCAGGCCACCATGGCCGTCATCAGGACGAGGCCGGTGCCGGCCGTGACGAGCGAGTACAGGCTGAGCTTGGCGCCGAGGCGCGTCAGAAGCGCGGTGAAGGCGTGCATGGGATGTCCGAAGGTGACGAGGGCGACGGCCGGCCTTTCGTCATTGCGAGCAAAGCGAAGCAATCCAGGGGGACGAAAGAGCTCTGCCGCCCCTGGATTGCTTCGTCGCTATGCTCCTCGCAATGACGTGTAAGAGCTGCGCCAACCCGAGGGTTGGCGCAGGGGCTCACTTCACCGCCTGGATCGCGGTGACCATTTCCTTGAGCTTCGGGTCGGTGACGAACTTGTCGTAGACCGGCTTCATCGCGTCGATGAAGGGCTGCTTCTCGACCGCGTTGATCTGGGCGCCGCCGGCCTTGACCTTGGCTTCCGAAGCCTTCTCGCGGGCATCCCAGAGCTCGCGCATCTTGGCGACGGATTCCTTGGCGGCCGTCTTGATCAGCGCCTGGTCGGCGGCGTTGAACTTGTCGAAGGAGCGCTTCGACATCACCAGCACTTCCGGCGAGAGCGAGTGCTCGGTCTGCGAGTAGAACTTCGAGACCTCGAAGTGCCGGGTCGATTCATAGGACGGCCAGTTGTTCTCGGCGCCGTCGATGACGCCGGTCTGGAGCGCCGAATAAACCTCGCCGAAGGGCATCGGCGTCGCATTGGCGCCGAGCGCCGAGACCAGAGCGACGAACATGTCCGACTGTTGGACGCGGATCTTCATGCCCTTCATGTCGGCGGGCGTGTTGATCGCCTTCTTGGAGTTGTAGAAGGAGCGCGAGCCGGAATCGTAGAAGGCAAGGCCGATCAGGTCGTGCTTCTCGAAGTCCTTCAGCAGGTTGTCGCCGATCGGACCGTCCATGACCTTCCGCATATGGTCGACCGAGCGGAAGATGAAGGGCAGCGACGGCACGTTGGTCGCCGGGATCAGATTGTTGAACGGCGCCATGTTGATGCGGTTCATGTCGATGACGCCGAAGCGCGTCTGGTCGATCGTGTCCTTCTCCTGGCCGAGCTGGGCCGAGTGGAAGACGTTGATCTTGATGCGGCCCTGGGTGCGCTCGTCGAGCAGCTTGCCCATGTGGCGGACGGCTTCGACCGTCGGATAATCTGTCGGATGGATGTCGGTGGAGCGCAGGGTGACGTTCTGCGCCTGCGCCGACAGGCTGAAGCTGGTGATGAAGGCCGCGCCCGCAAGCGCGGCGAAATGCCGTCTCGTGATCATGTTGAAGTCCCTCCCGTTGAAGTCCGCCGGATTTTCCGGTCGTTTTTGCCCGTGATGGGCGCCCTGCCGGCAGAGGCCGGCGCGGCGATGTCTAGAGAAATTCCTCCCGCATCGGCGTGAAGGAATCGACGAGCTGCCCGGCCTCGACGGCGACGACGCCATGGACGAGGTTTGCCGGCACGAAGAAGCTGTCGCCGGCGGAAAGCCGGCTGGTCTTTCCATCGATGGTGACGTCGAAGACGCCGCTCTCGACGAAGCAGGCCTGGCGGTGCGGGTGCTGATGCGGCTTGCCGACCGCGCCTTTCTCGAAGGCGACGCGCACCACCATTAGGTCGGGCCCATAGCCCATGATCTTGCGCTTGATGCCGGGATCGGTCGCCTGCCAGGCGATGTCCGCATCATGCTGGAAGAAGGAGTTGAGACGGTCGGTCATCGCGCCAGCCAGCCTCCGTCGACAGGAAGGATCGCGCCGTGGATGTAGGCTGCGGCATCGCTCGCCAGGAACACGGCCGCGCCGCCGATATCGGACGGCTTTCCCCAGCGTCCGGCCGGGATGCGGGCGAGGATCGCGGCGTTGCGCTCGGGATCGGCGCGCAGCGCCTCGGTGTTGTTGCTCTCGACATAGCCGGGGGCGATCGCGTTGACGTTGATGCCCTTGGCCGCCCATTCGCAAGCGAGGAGCCGGGTCAGGCCGGCCAGCCCGCTCTTGCTCGCCGTGTAGGAGGCGACGCGGATGCCGCCCTGGAAGGAGAGCAGCGAGGCGATGTTGACGATCCGCCCGGTGCGGCCGGCTGCGAGCGCTGCCTTGGCGAAGGCCTGGGCCAGGAAGAAATTGGCCTTGAGGTTGAGGTTCATCACCTCGTCCCAGTCGCTCTCGCTGAAGTCGAGCGCGTCCGCCCGGCGGATGATGCCGGCATTGTTGACGAGGATGTCGAGCGGGCCGGCGAGGGCCTGAGCCTCGTCGATGACGCGGGCGGCGATGCCGTTCTGCTGGAGATCGGCCTGGAGCGGCAGGCAGGTTCCGCCGGCCTCGACGATCAGCTTCTGCGTTTCGGCCATGCTCGAGCGTCCGGCGGCGACCACGGTCGCGCCGACCTCTGCCAGCGCCAGGGCGATGCCCTGGCCGATGCCGGTATTGGCGCCGGTGACCAGCGCCCGGCGGCCTTCCAGCGAGAAGGGCGAGCGCGTCACCATCAGCGCAGGGTCTCCACCGGGGCGGCGTCCATGTCGGTGAACTCGACATTGTCGCCGGCCATCGCCCAGACGAAGGCGTAGTTCGAAGTGCCGCAGCCGCAATGGATCGACCAGTTCGGCGAGATCACCGCCTGCTCGTTGGCAACGAGGATGTGGCGGGTCTGTTGCGGCTCGCCCATGAAGTGGAAGACGCGATGGGCGGGATCGAGGTTGAAGTAGAGATAGGCCTCCATGCGCCGCGTATGGGTGTGGCAGGGCATGGAGTTCCAGACCGAGCCCGGCTCCAGCGCCGTCATGCCCATCACCAGTTGGTTGGTACCGGTCGAGTTCGGCATGATGTATTGCCGGATGGTGCGCTTGTTCGAGGTCTCCGCCGAGCCGAGATGCAAGGTGTTGGCCTCGTCCTTGCGGATGAGCTGGTGCTTCGCCTCGCGATGCGCCGGGGCACTGGTCAGGTAGAACTTGGCCGGATCAGCCGGATCGGCGCTGGCGAAGGAGACTTCCCTAGCGCCGAGGCCGACATAGAGCGCGTCGAGGCTCGGCAGGTCGAATCGCTCGCCGTCGACGGTGACCGAGCCGGCGCCGCCGAGATTGATCACGCCGAGCTCGCGCCGCGCGAGGAAGAAGGGCGTGCCGGTCGGCGGGAACGGGTCGAGCGTCAGGGGCTGGCCGAGCGGCATCGCGCCGCCGACGATCATGCGGTCGTAATGGCTGTAGGTCAGCGCGACCTCGCCTTGCACGAAGATGCGCTCGATCAGGAAATCCTGGCGCAGCGTTTCGGTATCGTAGCCGCGCACGTCGCGCGGATGGGCGGCCTGGCGTTCGTCGATCATAGCGGCGCCTTCCCCGTCATTGCGAGAAGCGCAGCGACGAAGCAATCCAGGGACGGCAGAGTTCTACGTTCCCCTGGATTGCTTCGCTTCGCTCGCAATGACGGCAGAGAGTGCGTCTTCACAGCTTGTAGGCCTCCTTGGCCAGGCGATAGGCGAGATCGTGGGCGACTTCCGCCGCCTCGTCCTCGTCGAGCCGGTGCTCGGCGACGAGCTTGGCGAGGTAGTGGCAGTCCATGCGGCGGGCGACGTCGTGGCGCGCCGGGATCGAGAGATAGGCGCGGGTGTCGTCGTTGAAGCCGACGGTGTTGTAGAAGCCGGCCGTCTCGGTGGTGAGCTCGCGGAAGCGCAGCATCGCCTCGGGCGCATCGAGGAACCACCAGCCCGGCCCGAGCTTCAGCGCCGGGTAATGGCCGGCGAGCGGGGCGAGCTCGCGCGAATAGACGGTCTCGTCGAGGGTGAAGGCGATGACGGTGAAGCCGGGCTCGTTGCCGACCGCGTCGAGCAGCGGCTTCAGCGCCGAGACATAGTCCAGCCCACGCGGGATGTCGCAACCCATGTCGCGGCCGAAATGCTCGAACAGATGCGGGTTGTGGTTGCGGTAGGAGCCGGGATGGATCTGCAGGACGAGCCCGTCATCGAGGCTCATCTTGGCCATTTCGGTCAGCATCTGGCCGCGGAAGAGGTCGGCATCCTCGGCCGAGAACTTGCCCTTCAGGATCTTGGCGAAGAGCTTCTCGCATTCGGCCTGAGTGAGGTTGGCGGTGCGGGCCGTGGCATGGCCATGGTCGGAGGAGGTCGCCCCGCGCGCGATGAAATAGGCGCGGCGCTTGCGATGGGCCTCGAGATAGCCGTTCCAGCTCGTGGTATCCTCGCCGGTCAGCTCGCCGAACTGCTCGAGATTGCCCTTGAAGCCCTCGAATTCGGGATCGACGACGCTGTCGGGCCGATAGGCGGTGACGACCTTGCCGCCCCAGCCGGAGTCCCGGATCATGTCGTGCCATTTCAGCGGGTCGAGCGCGCCTTCGGTGGTCGAGATCGCCTCGATCTTGAAGCGTTCGAACAGGGCGCGCGGGCGGAACTCGTCCTGCTCCAGCTGCTCGGCGATGCGGTCATAGATCTTGTCGGCATTGTCGGCGCTGAGCCGCTCGCGGATGCCGAAGATCGTGTTGGCGGCGTGCTCGAACCAGAGCCTGGTCGGCGTGCCCCTGAACAGGTGCCAGTTGCTGGCGAAGAGCTTCCAGATCTTGCGCGGATCGCTCTCGACCTCGCCGCCATCCTTGCGGGCAATGCCGAGCTCTTCGAGCTTGATGCCCTGCGAATAGAGCATGCGGAAGATGTAGTGGTCGGGCTTGACGAACAGCGTCGCCGGATCGGGAAACGGCTTGTCCTCGGCGAACCAGCGCGGGTCGGTATGGCCATGCGGCGAGATGATCGGCAGGTCGCGAATGCCGGCATAGAGGCGGCGCGCAATGCCGCGCGTCACCGGTTCGGCAGGCAGAAGACGATCGTCGTGCAGCAGCATCGCTGGCGTTTCCTCTTATGGCCGTGACCATAGGCACGGCGCTGTGTCGCGGTCAATATACTAATATACTAGTACGTCAAACGGAGTCGTGTTAGTCGATGTCAATGACAGGCGTCGACTCGCGTCATGTCCTATTCGGGAGGCGACAATCATGGCCGGGGCGAGGCGATGTCGGAAGCCGTGAGCAGCCGCGAGGCCGGTGCGGGCCGCCGCGAGCGGCGGCCGCAGCGCATGGCCGCCGTTCCCGCGGGGCGTGCGACCGCCGCCGCGATGGTCCAGGACGAACTCCGGCGCGAGATCCTCGACATGGAGCTGCGGCCGGGTGCGCCGCTCTCGGAGAAGGAGTTGACCGCCCGCTTCGGGATGAGCCGCACGCCGGTGCGTGAGGCGCTGATCCGGCTGAAGGAAGAAGGCCTCGTCGAGATATTCCCGCAGGCCGGTACCTTCGTCGCGCGCATCCCGGTCGGTGCGATTCCCGAAGCGGTGTTCATACGGCAGGCGCTCGAATGCGCGACCGTCGAATTGCTGGCCGAGCGGGCGAGCGCCGAGGATATCGCCCGGCTCGACGCGACGATTGCGCGCCAGCACGAAGCTTTCGATGGCGGCGACCAGGAGAGCTTTCACCGCGCCGACGAGGCTTTCCACGAGGCGCTGGCGCAGGGCGCCGGCTATCCCGGCGTCTGGAAACTCGCCCAGGCTGCCAAGAGCCAGATCGACCGCTGCCGTCGCATGACCCTGCCGGTGCCCGGGCGCATGGAAATGGTGATCCGCGAGCATCTCGCCATCGTCGACGAGGTCCGGCGCCATGATGCACCGGCCGCGATCGCGGCGATGCGCCAGCATCTCGGAACGCTCCTGCCCGATCTCGTCCATCTGCAGGCCAGCAATCCGGATTACTTCGTCTAGAAGCCTCCGGGAGCCTCATCCTGAGGAGCCGCGAAAGCGGCGTCTCGAAGGATGCTCCAGATGACCCCGGCGCCTTATGTACCATCCTTCGAGACGCGGCCTTGCGGCCGCTCCTCAGGATGAGGGCTGATAGGTAACCCCGCTCTTGCCTCCCGCTTCGTTCCCGCGCCATCTTGCGCCGCCAAATCAGGGAGGCGGACGATGACGACGCGGCGCGATCTTCTGGCGGGGGCGGGTATCGCCGCGCTCGCCACCCAGTTTCCGCTGCGGGCCTACGCGCAGGCGAAGGACAGCGTCGTGATCGGCATGACGCTGGAGCCGCCGACGCTCGATCCCACTTCCGGCGCGGCACAGGCGATCCGCGAGGTCGTGCTTCAGAACATCTTCGAAGGGCTGGTCGCGATGGACCGCACCGGCAAGATCGTGCCGGCGCTGGCTGAAAGCTGGACGGTTTCGCCTGACGGCCTGACCTATACCTTCAAGCTGCGCGGCAATGCCCGCTTCCATGACGGCACGCCCTTCTCCGCGCATGACGTCAAGTTCTCCTTCGAGCGCGCCGTCGCGCCCGATTCGACCAATGCCCAGCGCTGGATCTTCACGCCGATCGCCGCGATCGAGGCGCAGGATCCGGTGACGGTCGTGATCAGGCTGAAGCAGCCGACGGCGAATTTCGTCTACGGACTCGCCTGGGGCGACGCGATCATCGTCTCGCCGGCGACGGCGGCGGACAACAAGACGAAGCCGGTCGGCACCGGACCGTTCAAGTTCGCGCGCTGGAACCGCGGCGACCGGCTCGAATTCGAGCGCAATGCCGACTACTGGGGTCCGAAGCCGGCGCTGGCCAAGGCCATGTTCCGCTTCATCGGCGATCCGCAGGCGCAGGTCGCGGCGCTGCGGGCCGGCGACATCGACGCCTTCACCAATCTCTCGGCGCCGGAGGCGATCCCGCAGCTCAAGGCCGATCCGAAGCTCAAGGTGACGCTCGGCAAGACCGAGGGCGAGACCATCCTCGCCATCAACAACGCCAAGGCGCCGTTCAGCGATGTCCGTGTCCGCCAGGCGATCGCGCATGTGCTCGACCGCAAGACCATCGCGCTCGGCGTCTACGGCTTCGATCTCGATTATATCGGCAGCCATTTCTCGCCGCTGCACCCGGCCTATGTCGACCTGACCGGAACCTATCCGGTCGATATCGCCAAGGCGAAGAGCCTGCTCGCCGCGGCCGGCTTCCCGAACGGCTTCTCCTGCACGCTGCGCCTGCCGCCGCCGGCCTATGCAAGGCGTGGCGGCGAGATCATCGCGGCCTTGCTGGCGCAGATCGGCATCAACGCCGCGATCGAGCCGCTGGAATTCCCGCAATGGCTGGAGCGGGTCTTCCGCGGCAAGGATTTCGACCTCACGGTGATCGCCCATACCGAGCCGCTCGACATCGGCAATTATGCGCGCGACGACTATTACTTCCAGTACAGGAATCCCGAGTTCAAGGCGCTGATGGCCAGGATCGACACGACGCTCGACGAGGCCGAGCGCAATAAGCTCTATGGCGAGGCGCAACGCATGCTGGCGCGCGATGCGGTCAACGGCTTCCTCTTCATCCTGCCGAAGCTGACGGTGACCAAGGCTGACCTCGAAGGCATGTGGACGGACTGGCCGCTGCCGCTGACGCCGCTGGCGGAGGTGCGTTGGCGGTAGCGGATGGTGACAGCTTCGACGTCATTGCGAGCGCAGCGAAGTAATCCAGAGAGACATGGAGCGCTGCCGCCCCTGGATTGCTTCGTCGCTTCGCTCCTCGCAATGACGCCGGGGGGCGGGGATGACGTAGTAGGTGTCGGTTCACGGGACGGAGGGAGCAGTCTGTGACCGCCTACCTGCTCCGCCGGCTCCTGGCCCTGGCCGCCACCTTGATCGGCGCCGCGCTGGTGATCTTCCTCGTGCTCGAAATCCTGCCGGGCGATCCGGCGGCGGTGACGCTCGGCCTCAACGCCGCGCCCGAAGCGCTGGCGGCGCTGCGCACGGAAATGGGCCTCGACCGGCCGGCTCCGGTGCGTTTCCTCAGCTGGATCGGTGGGCTCCTGACCGGCGATCTCGGTCTCAGCTACACCTATCGCGTGCCGGTGACGCAGCTGATCGGCGAACGCATGGTGGTGACGCTGCCGCTCGCCGCGATGGCGATCCTGCTCGCAATGGCGATCGGCATTCCTCTTGGCGCCGTCGCGGCGGCGCATCACAATCGGCCGGGCGATGCGGCGGTGATGGTCTTCGCGCAGGCGGGCCTCGCGATTCCGAATTTCTGGTTCGGTCTCCTGCTGGTGCTGGTCTTCGCGGTCGGTGCCGGCTGGCTGCCGGCCGGCGGCTTCCCCGGCTGGAGTGCCGGGCTCGTGCCCGCCTTCAAGGCGCTGCTGCTGCCGGCGATCGCGCTCGCCCTGCCGCAGGCGGCGATCCTGGCGCGCGTCACCCGGGCGGCGATGCTGGAGACAATGCAGGAGGATTATGTTCGGACCGCCCGGGCGAAGGGGGTGAGCCGGCGCCGGACCATGCTGCGCCATGTGCTGCGCAATGCGCTGATCCCGGTCGTCACCATTCTGGGCTTGCAGTTCTCGGTGCTGATCGCCGGCGCGATCATCATCGAGAACGTCTTCGCCCTGCCGGGACTAGGCCGGCTGGTCTTCCAGTCGATCGCCCAGCACGACCTGATCGTCGTCAAGGACCTCGTCATGCTGTTCTGCACGCTGGTCGTGCTGGTCAATTTCCTGGTCGAGCTGCTTTATGGCGTCATCGACCCGCGCCTGCGGCAGGCGGATTGACGCGATGGCGCAGCTTTCAATGCCAGCCGAGACCGATGCGGGCGGCGCCAGCCGGAACGAAGGGCCGCGGCTCGAGATCGGGCAGCTCGACCGGCACGATGCGGACCGCCTCGACGATATCCTCGGCGAAATCCGGATCGACGCGCAGTGCCGACAGAGGGCGCGGCTCGGGAACGGAAAGCCCGTCCTCGACCATGGCCGCTACGTGCCGACCGAGGGCGCGGGTGCCGCGGCGCACGGCTTCGTCGAGGCTGTCGGCGGAGCAGATGCAGCCCGGGAAGTCCGGGAAGCTGATGCCGAAAACGCCGGCCGACTGGTGAATGAGCGCGATGACGCGCGGCATAGCCTGAACCTCCTCTCGAACGGACGAATGCTCAGCCCATTGGCTTGCCCGACCATAGCCCAGTTCGCCCCGCCGAGGGGGCGCAACTGCGGCAGGGGCCGTGCGACATGAGGCCGCCGCCGCTCGTTGTGCCGGGGCGTCCGCGGCGCTGGTGGGCCAGCCCATCCTTCCTTGCGGGCCTCGCCCTCGCCGGGCTGATCGTCGCCGCGGCGCTGATCTCCTATGTCTGGACGCCCTATGATCCCAAGCAGATGGCGATCCTCAAGCGTCTGCGGCCGCCCTCGGCCGAGCACTGGTTCGGCACCGACCAGTTCGGCCGCGACATCTTCTCGATGATCATGGTCGGCGCCCGCAATTCGCTGGCGGTCGGCCTCGGCGCGGTCGGGCTCGGCCTGACCGTCGGCAGCGCGCTCGGCCTGCTCGCGGCGATGCGGCGCGACGGGCTGCTCGACAATCTGATCATGCGCATGGCCGATTTCAGCCATGCCTTCCCGGCCGTGCTCTCGGCGATCATGATCAGCGCCGTCTGGGGGCCGGGGATGATGAATGCGGTGATCGCCATCGCGATCTACAGCCTGCCCTATTTCGCGCGGCTGGCACGCGGGGCGGCGCTGCAATGCTGGGCGCTGGACTATGTGCTGGCGGCGCGCGCCGCCGGTCTGCGGGAGATCACCATCACCCGGCTGCACATCCTGCCGAACATCGCCGGGGTGCTGGTGGTGCAGGCGACGATCCAGTTCGCGCTTGCCATCCTCGCCGAAGCCGGCCTGTCCTATCTCGGGCTCGGCACGCAGCCGCCGAACCCGTCCTGGGGGCGCATGCTCAACGAGGCGCAGACCTTCATGGCGGCGCAGCCCTGGCTCGCTATCTTTCCGGGCATGGCGATCGCGCTTTCGGTGCTGGCCTTCAATTTGCTCGGCGACGGCCTGCGCGACGCGGTCGATCCGCGCACGCGGCGCTCGCGGGATTAAGTTCGGACATGCTTGCGGAGGCTTTTCCATGATCGAGTTCGCCGATCTCAGCGCCGTCGACATGCTCAAGGCCTTCCGCTCGCGCGAGCTCTCGCCGGTCGAGGTCACCGAGGCGGTGATCGCGCGGATCGCGCTGTGGGAGCCGTCGCTGAAGGCGCTCTACGCCTATGATCCCGAGGGCGCGCGCTCTGCCGCGAAGGCGAGCGAGACGCGCTGGCGCCGGGGAGAGGCAATGGCACTCGACGGCGTGCCCTGCACGATCAAGGAGAACATCGCGACGAAGGGCACGGCGGTGCCGCTCGGCACGGCGGCGATGGAGCTTGCCCCCGCCGCAGCCGACGCGCCGCCGGCACGGCGCCTGCGCGAGGCGGGCTGCGTCATTCTCGGCAAGACCACCATGCCGGACTACGGCATGCTCTCCTCCGGCCTGTCGAGCTTCCACGAACTCGCCCGCAACCCGTTCGACCTCTCGAAGAACCCTGGCGGTTCCTCGGCCGGAGCGGGCGCAGCGGGGGCGGCTGGCTACGGGCCCCTGCATGTCGGCACTGACATAGGCGGCTCGATCCGCCTGCCGGCCGGCTGGTGCGGGCTCGTCGGGCTGAAGCCGAGCTTCGGCCGGGTGCCGATCGACCCGACCTATTACGGCCGTGTCGCCGGGCCGATGACGCGCACCGTCGCCGACGCCGCGCTGATGATGCGCGAACTCTCCAAACCGGATGAGCGCGACCCGATGAGCTTGCCGCCGCAGGAGATCGCCTGGCTCGACCTCGAGCGGGAGCCGCGCGGGCTAAAGGTCGGGCTCCAGCTGGAGGCCGGCATCGGCTTGCCGGTCGATCCGGAGGTGAGGGCAGCGATCGTTCGGGCGGCTGAGGCGTTTCGCCGGGCGGGAGCGATCGTCGAGATCGCGCCGCCGTTCCTGACGCAGGACATGCTCGACGGGCTCGACGATTTCTGGCGCCAGCGCGCCTGGGCCGAGATCGGATCACTGCCGAAGGAGAGGCAGGACAAGGTGCTGCCCTATATCTACGCCTGGGCCGAGCGTGGCCGTTCGCTCACCGGCGCGCAGGTGCATCGCGGCATGAGCCAGATGCTGGCGATCCGCCATGCCGCGTTGAAGGCGAGTGCGCCGTTCGACTATGTGCTCTCGCCGGTCTCGCCGGTGCCGAGCTTTTCCGCTGAACTGGCTTCGCCGATCCACGATCCCGAGCGGCCCTTCGAGCACATCGTCTTCACCGTCGCCGCCAATATGTCGGACCAGCCTTCGGTCTCGGTGCATGCCGGCATGACTGCGAGCGGGCTGCCGATCGGCCTGCAGATCACCGGGAAACGCTTCGACGATCTCGGCGTGCTGCAGATGGCGCGGGCCTGGGAGCAGCTGCGCGGGCAGGGACCGGAATGGCCGCGGGCTCCATTCCATTGAGCGAAGCCGGAACCCAGCCCTCATCCTGAGGAGCGCTCCGCAGGAGCGCGTCTCGAAGGATGCTTCAGGCGGTGCCGGCGCGGGCTGGAGCATCCTTCGAGACGCAGCCTTTTGGCTGCTCCTCAGGATGAGGGCTGCGGGGACGCGTGCCTCAGGCCTTCTTCGCTTTCTTCCCCGCCGTATTCAACGCCGCGGCTGCGCGGATCAGCGCGGCAAGTGCCGCTTCGTCGATCGCATCGCCCTCATGGATGTCGATGGCGCGGCGGGTGTTGCCGTCGAGGCTGGAATTGAACAGGCCTGTGGGATCGGGCAGCGAGGCGCCCTTGGCGAAGGTCAGTTTCACTGCGCTCTTATAGCTCTCGCCGGTGCAGAGGATGCCGGCATGCTCCCAGACCGGGACGCCGCGCCATTTCCAGGTCTCGACCACGTCGGGGTCGGCCTGCCGGATGATGGCGCGGACTTTTTCGAGTGCCGTGCCGCGCCAGTCGGTCAGCTCCGCGATCCTGGCATCGATCAGCGCGGAGGCGGAGGTTTCGGCTGCCTCGCTGTTGTCCGTCGTCATGGGATTGTCCTCGCGCTGGTTCGGATGCGGCTCCGCCGGCCGTTTACATCTTCTCGCCCGGCAGGGCGGCGGCCTGCTGCACCCAGGCGGTGAACTGCGCCTCGTCGAAGGCATCGTCCTCGTGGATGTCGAGATAGCGCACCGCCTTCTGCTTGGACGGGCCGGGCGGCAGCGGGTCGAGCGAGGCGCCGCGGAAGAAGGAGACCTTCAAATAGTGCGTGAAGCAGTGCAGGCCGAGGAACCAATAATCGTCCTCGAGCCCGTAGAGCGGCGAGTTCCATTTCACCGCCTTCCTGACGCCGGGGACGGCGGCGCTGATCAGCGCGTCGAGGCGAGTGCCGAGAGGGCTCTTCCAACCCGGCATGGCGGCGATGTAGGCTTGGATCGGCGCCTCGCCATAGCCCTTGGCGATCTGCGGATTGCCGCCCGAGAGCAGGACTGGCTGCCCGCTCGCGCCGGCCTTCGGCTTCGGCGCTGCCTTCTTTGCCGCTTTCGGCGTTGCCTTGGGCATTTCGGGCATGGTCCGGCTCCTAGCTGCCGATCCGTCGCCCGCTGCTCCGGCGGGCGGCATAGGGCAGCACGAACATGTAGAGGCCGGAGAACATCAGCAGGAAAAGCGGCAGCAACGGGGAATAGACGATCCAGGCCGGCGGCTCGCCCAGCGCCATGGCGAGGAAATTCGCGATGACGGTCGCGGTAAAGATGATCGACAGCCAGCGATGGCCCTGCCGGATGATGCCATTCAAGGTCATGATTGCATCCTTACGATCATGAGAGCGGGCGTGCTCACTCGGCCCGCGCCAGCAGCTCTTCCAGCTTGCCGAAGAATTCCTGCCAGCCGGCCCGGGCGCCGCCGAAGGCCTGCTTCTGCTCGGGCCGGAAACCGGCCTGCTCCATGCGCAGCAGCGTGCCCTTGGGGGTTGGTGTGAGGGTAAAGGTCACCACGCTCTTCATGTCGAAGGCGGGGTCGTCATGGGCGAAGTCCCATGTGTAGGACAGCGTCCGATTGGGCTCGATGTCGAGGACCTCGCAGTCGAGCACGCCGCCCCATTCGCCGCGCAGATTGAAGCGATGGCCGACGACCGGCGCGAAATCGTTCTTCATCAGCCATTCCGCGATCAGGTGCGGCTGCGTCAGGGCGCGCCAGAGCTTTTCCGGCGGATGGGCGATCTCGCGCTCGACAATGACCGAGCGCGTCTGCGGGGCGTTGGTGCTCACTGGTCCATCCTGTCGAGCAAATTTTCGAGGTCGTCGAAGCGCGCCTCCCAGAAACCGGCCATCTGGCTGGCCCAGTCGATCAGGGGGCTGAGGGCCCCGAGCTGGGGGCTGTAATGGGTCTGGCGGCCCTGATGTCGGTCGCGTACCAGCCCGGCCTGCTTCAGCACGCCAAGATGCTTTGAGACGGCCGGCTGCGAGATCCCGGCCTGTACCGTCAGGGCGCCGACGGTCTGCTCGCCGTCACGGCACAGGCGTTCGAAGATCGCCCGCCGGGTGGGGTCGGCGAGCGTCCTGAACAGCATGTCGTGAGCAACTGGCGTCATGATCGATAACTCATCGGCTATGGATTAATTCATAACCATCGAGATATGAATTAGTCAAGCACCTGCGTTCGGTGTGCAGGGCGGAGGCGCGTCGCAGGCGCTGGACCGCATCGCGACGGTCCAGCACGATGCGCTGGAAAATGCAGGTGCAGCGGCGCTGCCGGTGCGGCGCTGCGGTCCGCCTTTGGGGAACGTCACCATGGATCTGAAGCTGAGCGGCAAGCGTGCTCTCGTCACCGGGGGCAGCAAGGGGATCGGCCGTGCGATCGCACGGCAACTGGCGCTGGAGGGTGTCGACGTCGTCATCGCCGCGCGCAACCAGGCTGAGCTAGACGCCGCCGCGGCCGAGCTGGCGCGGGAGAGCGGCCGAAACGTCGTCGGGCTCACCGTCGACACGCAGCTCGATGCCTCGGTGAAGGCGCTCGTCGCGGGCACCGTCGCCGCGCTCGGCGGACTCGACATCCTGGTCAATGCCGCGGCGCGGCCGGCGAGCCAGGCGGCGCCGCCCAAGCTCGCCGAGATCACCGACGCGCTGTTCTGGGACGACGTCAACGTCAAGGTGATGGGCTATCTGCGCACGGCTCGCGAGGCGGCGCCGATCATGGCCGCCAATGGCTGGGGCAGGATCATCAACATCAGCGGCCTCAATGCGCGGATGGCGGGCTCAGCCATCGGCTCGATCCGCAATGTCGCGGTGGCGGCGCTGACCAAGAACCTCGCCGACGAGCTCGGGCCGAAGGGGATCAACGTCACCGTGGTGCATCCCGGCGTGACGCGCACCGAGAAGACGGCGGGCATGTTCGCGGCGCGGGCGGCGGATGCAGGCGCCGATGCGGCCGAGATGGAACGCCGTGCTGTCGCCAATGTCTCGATCGGCCGCCTGGTCGACGCGGCGGAGATCGCCGACCTCGTCGCCTTCCTGGCCTCGCCGCGCAGCGTCGCGATCAATGGCGATGCCATTGCCGCCGGCGGCGGCGCGAAGGGGGCGATCCACTACTGAGCGGCGCGGTCGCGCGCCGGATGAGTTCCCACAGTCCTCATCCTGAGGAGCGCTCCGTCGGAGCGCGTCTCGAAGGATGCTCCAGCTGCCTCTGGAGCCTCCTGAAGCATCCTTCGAGACGCAGCCTTTGGCTGCCCCTCAGGATGAGGGCTGGGGGGAGGCGTGCGGCCTTCAGAACAGCGCGGTCGGCGCGAGCTCGGCGAGCACCATCAGCGCGAGGCCGAGCAGGCCGAGGCCGCCGCCGGTCCAGGCCAGCATGCCGACACCGGTGATGATCGCCGCCGAGGCGATCACGATGGCGATCTGGAGCAGCCCGGAGACGATGTCGTATTTGTCGTCGCGGGCGCTGGAGATGTCGCGCCGCGCTTCCGCCGCCTTGGCCCGGGCGATCAGCTCCTTGCGGCCTTCCTGGGTCTCCGGTTCGGTATCGTAGCGGGCGATCGTCGCCTTCCAGCCGTCGATGCGTTTCTGCAGTCGCTCGCGGGTGGCCGGATCATCGGCTCCGGCGAGCTCGACCTCCATCGCCTCGGCTGCGGTGCGCAAGGTGGTGCCGCGAATGGTCTTGGCCTGGAAGAAGGACCAGAGGTTCGAAGCCTCGATGTTCCTGGCGAGCGCATCCTGCTCGGCATTCTTGCCGCCGATCTCGGCGAAGGCCAGCATCAGCGCGAGGATGGCGATCAGCAGGGCGATGCGCTTGTTGACCTTGCTCCCGGTCGCGCCTTCTTCGGTGACGTCTTGTGCTGTTGCAGACATGGACCTGATTCCCTCGGGATCGCGCAGCGCAGATCATCCGGTTGCGGGCCGGAAGCAAGCGGGGATTCCGTAAGGTCAGGCGTTATCAACGGGCGCGAGGATGCGCGGCGTCATAGGCGGCGAGCAGCCGGCTGGAGTCGATGCGGGTGTAGACCTGCGTCGTCGACAGCGAGGCGTGGCCGAGCAGTTCCTGGATGGCGCGCAGATCGCCGCCGCGGCCGAGCAGGTGCGTGGCGAAGGAGTGGCGTAGCGCATGCGGGGTCGCACTGCCGGGCAGCCCGAGCGAGCCGCGCAGGCCCTCGACCGCGAGCTGGATGATGCGCGGCGAGAGCGGACCGCCCTTGACGCCGACGAAGAGCGGCCCGTCCGGCTCGAGCCGCCAGGGGCATTGCGCGAGATAGGCGGCGATCGCCTCGACCACGACCGGCAGCACCGGTACCATCCTGGTCTTGCCGCCCTTGCCGAGCACGGTCAGCGCGTCGCCGGTGCTCGTCGGAGCCTGGGCGCGCTTCAGGCCGAGCGCCTCGGAGATGCGCAGGCCGCTGCCATAGAGCAGCGAGAGCACGGCGGCGTCGCGCGCCAGCACCCAGTCGGGCCGGTCCTCGCCGGCGCGGCAATCCGCCTTGGTCACGGCGGCGGCAGCCCTGGCATCGAGCGGGCGCGGCAGGCCCTTGCCGAGGCGCGGGCCGCGGGTCGCGGCGAAGGCGGCAGCGGTGAGCCTCCCGTCGCGCTCGCCGAAGCGGGCGAGCGAACGCAGGGCGGCGAGTTGGCGCATCAGGGTGCGGTTGCCGGCACCGTCGCGCCGTCGCTGGCCGAGAAAGGCGCGCAGGTCGGCGGGCTTCAGCGCCGCGACGGCCTTGAGATTGGGCGGCGCGCCGAGATGCTCGGTCAGGAAGGCGCGGAACTGGTTGAGATCGCGGCCATAGGCCTCGAGCGTCTTCGGCGAAAGCCGGCGCTCATGCCCGAGATGGGCGAGCCAGTCGCGTTGCAGGGTGTCGAAATCGCTCATGGCCTCTGTTCACATTTCGCTGTCATCCCGGGTGACCGAAGGGAGACCCGGGATCCATGCCGGAACGGTTCAGGCATGGATCCCGGATCGGCGCCGCTGCGCGGCTTGTCCGGGACGACAAAACCCGCCCTGTCACTCCGCTCGATGATGCCGCCGGAGCCTTAACAAGCGCTGTGCGTCAGTGCCGCCCGGACCTTGCGGTCGTCCTCATAACCGGGAGCGATGGCCGCCATCGTGTTTGCCGGCATTCCCGCGGCCTGCGACCGCTGCTATGAGCCAGAGTGGAGATTGTTCAGGGGTGACCATTTTGAACGCGATCGACAGCCACGGCCTGAGCTTTCCCTTTCCCGAACCGCCGGCGCCGGGGCAGGTGACCGAGGTCGCGCCCGGCGTGCTCTGGGCGCGTATCGCGCTGCCTTTCCGGCTCGACCACGTCAACATCTACCTGATCGAGGACGGCGACGGCTGGGCGGTGATCGACACCGGCATCGGCGATGCGGCGACCAAGGCCGCCTGGCTCGCTTTGACCTCCGGCCCGCTCGCCGGGAGGCGCCTGACGCGGCTCTTCGTGACGCATTACCATCCCGACCATATTGGCCTTGCCGGCTGGCTGCACGAGCATTTCGGCACGCCGCTGCTGACCAGTCAGACCAGCTATCTCGGCTGCCTCAACATTTCGCTCAGCCCGGGGGCCTCCGAGGCGCCGGTCTACCGCGATTTCTATCAGCGCCACGGCCTGTCGGCTGAGGTCACCGAAGTCGTCTCGACGCTCGGCCATGGTTATCTGCGCATGGTGACGCCGCTGCCGCCGACCTTCACGCGGGTCGTCGCCGGCGACGTGCTGAGGATTGGCGGGCGCGACTTTTCCGTGCTCTCGGGCGACGGCCACGCGCCGGAGCAATTGATGTTCCATTGCGCCGAGGCCGGCATCTTTCTCGCCGCCGACCAGGTGCTGGCCAAGATCACCCCGAACATCAGCGTCTGGGCGGTCGATCCGGAGGGCGATCCGCTCGGGCTCTATCTGCGTTCGCTGCGCAGCATCGCCGCCGCGATCCCGCCGGAAACCCTGGTCCTGCCCGGTCACCAGTTGCCGTTCCGCGGCCTGCAGGCGCGCTGCGCCGAACTCGCCGAGCACCACGGCGAGCGCTGCCGGCTGATCGCCGAGGCGGTCGCCAAGGGGCCGCATTCGGTCGCTGAGCTGGTGCCGGTGATGTTCACCCGCCCGCTCGATCCGCATCAGCTCAGCTTCGCCTTCAGCGAGGTCTTCGCGCATGTGAATGCGATGCTGCGGCTGGGCGAATTGCGCTGGGCGGAGCCGAAGGCCGGCATCATGCGGGTCGAACCCGGGCGCTGAGCCGCCCACCCGGCATTTCGCGCAAACCGTTAAGCATGATGGCCAAAGTCTGGCCGCTGACGGTTGGTCACTACGCGGAATTAGGATTCTCCCGCCATCAATGCACGCCAATGGAGGCGTGATTTCGGTGGGTACTGACGCTGTTGGACCGTCGGAGGCGCGGAATGCCGCGAAAACGACGGGAAAAGACAGAGCCATGGCTATTCCGGCGATCATCCGGGCGATGCGACCGCATCACTGGCTCAAGAACGGACTCGTCTTCGTCCCGATTTTGCTCAATCACGACGTCTTCGACCCCCACGCCATCGCCTATGGCGCGATCGCCTTCCTATCGTTCTCGCTGCTGGCCTCGTCGATCTATCTTCTGAACGACATCGTCGATGTCGAGGCCGACCGGCGCCACCCGACCAAGTGCAAGCGGCCGCTGGCCGCCGGCGAGATCACCAAGGCGCAGGCCTATGCCATGGTGCCGGGCCTGATGATCGTCGCCTTCGGGCTCGCCTGGTTCCTGCCGCGCCCGGACCTCTATCTCGCGGCGCTCGGCGCCTATCTCGTCCTGGCGCTGGCCTATCTCTTCTTCCTCAAGCGCAAGCTGCTCGTCGACGTGCTCGGCCTCGCCGCGCTGCACACGCTGCGCATCCTCGCCGGCAATGCCGCGGCGGATATTCCGCTCTCGTCCTGGCTGCTCGCCTTCTCGATGTTCCTGTTCCTCAGCCTCGCTTTGGTGAAGCGCTATGCCGAACTGCGCATCACCCAGGACCAGTCCGGGCTGAAGAAGGCCGGGCGCGGCTATCATGCCGAGGATATCGAGGCGCTCTCGCAGCTCGGCATGGCCTCGGGCTGCACCTGCGCGCTGATCATGGCGCTCTATGTCGACAGCGCCGCGGTCAAGGAGCTCTACCGCTATCCGCAACTGATCTGGCTGGTCTGTCCGATCGTTCTGTACCAGATGGCGCGGATCTGGTTCCTGGCGCGTCGTGGCCAGATGCCGGACGATCCGCTGGTGTTCATGATCCGCGACTGGCGCAGCCAGCTGATGGGCGCCGTCGTCGTCGTCATCATGGTCTCCGCCTCGGTCCTTCCGTGAATGAGCGGGCTGCCGACGTGCGTTCCTGGGGTGGGCTGAGATCGCAGGGCAGCATCCTGCTCGAGCCGGCCGACTGGCTCGCCGCTCCGGCTGCGCAGGATGTCCCGGTGCTCGCCTATGGCAATGGCCGCTCCTATGGCGATTCCTGCCTGAACGATGGCGGCGGCCTGATCGCGGCGCGCCGGCTCGGGCGAATCCTCTCCTTCGATGCCACGAGCGGCGTGATGGTCTGCGGGGCCGGTGTCCTGCTCGACGAGGTGCTGACGCGCGCCGTTCCGCTCGGCTGGTTTCCGCCGGTGACGCCGGGCACCTGCTTCGTGACCATCGGCGGGGCGCTCGCCAACGATGTCCATGGCAAGAACCATCATCGTGCCGGCACCTTCGGCCGCCATGTCCTTGCCTTCGAACTCGCCCGCTCGGACGGGACGCGCCTGAGCTGCTCGCCTGCCGAGAACGCCGCGCTGTTTGCCGCCACCATCGGCGGGATGGGGCTGACCGGCCTCGTCACGCAGGTGACGCTGCAACTGATGAAAATCGAATCCGGCGAGATGCTGCAGGAGGCGGTCCGCTTCGACGGGCTGGAGCGCTTCTTCGAGATCGCGGCGGAGTCGGATGCGACGCATGACTACACCGTCGCCTGGATCGACTCACTCGCCGGCGGCCGGAACTTTGGACGCGGCGTGTTCTTCCGGGCCAATCACGCCCCGGCCTCGTCGGCGCCGCCGGCCAAGGCCGCAAGAACGCTGCCTTTCCCGCTGACGCCGCCGGTCTCGCTGATCAACCGGCTGACGCTGAGCGCCTTCAACGCGCTCTACCGGGGAGCCCAGCCGAAGACGGCCGAGCCTCGGCGCATTCCCTATCGGCCGTTCTTCTACCCGCTCGACCGGGTGAACAACTGGAACCGGGCCTATGGGCCGAAGGGCCTGCGTCAGTTCCAATGCGCCGTGCCGATGGCCGATGCGCGCCCGGCCGTCGAGGAGATGCTGCGCCGGACGCTGGCGGCCGGCGAGAGTTCCTTCCTGACGGTACTGAAATTGTTCGGCGATGTGCCGTCGCCGGGGATGATGTCGTTCCCGATCCCCGGTGCGACGTTGACGCTCGACTTCCCGCATCGCGGCGAGCGCACGCTGAAGCTGCTCGACGAGCTCGACCGCATCGCGATCTCGGCCGGCGGGCGCGTCAACCCCTACAAGGATGCGCGCATGTCGCCGGCCACTTTCGCGGCGTCCTTCCCGCAATGGCGGGACTTTTCCCGCCATATCGATCCGGCCTTCTCCTCCGACTTCTGGCGGCGGGTCACGGCGGGCTGAAGCATTTTCGAGCGAAGCGGGCACCGGTTCGCCTGAAGAAAATGCGATAAGGCAAGGAGCTGAGCGCCTCCGCGATTCAACGAAACCTGGAAGCGCTCTAGCGCTCTGGCGCTCAGGCCGAGGCCTTTTCCAGCGAAGGCGAGGGCTGCTCGACGGTCTTGACCGTCAGCGTGTGCTTCTTGCCGTCGCGGGCGGTCCAGGCGATCGACTGGCCGGCGGCGAGCCCGATCAGGGCGGTGCCGATCGGCGTCAGGATCGAGATCTTGCCCTGCTCGATATCGGCCTCGCCGGGGAAGACGAGCTGGACGCGGCGGTGCTGGGCGCTGTCGGAGTCGAACTCGACGATCGAGCCCATGCGCACGACATCGGCCGGCATCTGCTTGGGGCTCACGACCTTGGCGCGGTCCATCTCGTTGAGCAGCTCCTCCGCAACTTCGGGAATGCGCTCCAGCGCGGCAGTGGCGAGCCCGGTCAGGCGTTCGAGATCGCTTTCCGTGACGACGATCTTGGGCTTGCGGGGAGGCTTCTGGGTCATGATGACGCGGGTATCCTGTGGTGACGCGTGCAGGCGCGACGGCGCTGCTTCGGAAGACGAAAGACTGGGAGGTTGCGCCTGCTGGATCGTGCTGCGGACAGCGTCGACGGCCCCCCTGAACTCGGGGCGCGTTGGGCCGAGTCCGGGGCTAAAGGTCCGCGATCGGGTGGATCCGGAAAACAGTGCGGCGCAGAGCGGTCATGTACCTAAATTTGGTCCCTTCCTTGTTTCTGTCAAGCCTCGCCGAGCGAGCACCGGCGCGGGTGCACGGGCAAAAACGAAAGGGGCCGGCGTGAGCCGGCCCCTTCGCAAGCAGGTCGATGCGGTGGCGGCTCAGCCCTTGCTGACCGCGACCTTGCGCAGATAGTCGGTGACGATCCGGGTGATGCCGCGCGAGAGCAGGTCGTCGAGCGCGGAGATGAACTCGTCGCACTGCTCGCGGGTGACGATCAGCGGAGGCTCGAGCCGGATGACGTTGCGGTTGTACTCGGTGAAGGCGACGAGCACGTCGTAGTCCTTCAGCAGCAGCGCTCCGATGAAGCCGCAGAGCGAGCCCTTCAGCTTGTCGTCGAGCAGCGCCACCATGTGCTTCAGCCCGAAGGGCATGGTCTCGCTGATGTCCTGGAACTCGACGCCGATCATCAGCCCGCGGCCGCGGATCTCCTTGAGGAGGCTCGGATGCTTGGCGCGCAGCTCGTTCAAGCGCGCGATCAGATAGTCGCCCTGGCGCTTGGCATTGCCCATGAGGTCTTCCTCATAGAGCACGTTCAGCCCTTCGATCGCGCTGATGCAGGCCTCGCCCATGCCGCCGAAAGTCGCCTGCGCATGGATCAAGGCGGTCTTCGGCTTGCCATAGGCCTTCATGTAGAGCTCGCGGCGGGCGATCATCGCACCCATCGCCGCCTTGGAGCCGCCGAGCGCCTTGGCGAGGGCGGTCACGTCGGGCACGACGCCGTCGCGCTCGAAGGCGAAGAACTGGCCGGTCCGGCCGAGCCCGCACTGCACCTCGTCGGCGACCCAGAGCACGCCATGCTTGTCGCAGAGCGCGCGCAGCTCGCGCCAGAAGCCCTCGGGCGCCTCGACGATGCCGCCGCCGCCCTGGATCGTCTCCATCACTACGATGCCGATGGCGGGGTCGCTCTCCAGCGCCTGGCGCACCGCCTCGATGTCGCCGAAGGGCACCTTGACCCGGTTCTCGACCAGCTTGAACTGCGACTGGTAGAGGTTGGAGTCGGTGACAGAGAGCACGCCCTTGGTCTTGCCGTGGAAGGAGTTGGCGGCGTGCAGGATCTTGGACTTGGCGGGTCCCTGCGCCTGCTCGGCAACCTTCAGCGCCGCCTCCATCGCCTCCGAGCCGGTCGAGCCGAGGAAGACCATGTCGAGGTCGCCGGGCGCGATCTGGGCGAGGTTGTGGGCGAGGGCCGAAGCGTATTGCGACATGAACGCCATGCAGATCTCATGGCGGTTCTCGTCCTGGAACTTCTGCCGCGCCGCGATGATGCGCGGATGGTTGTGGCCGAAGGCGACCGAGCAGAAGCCGCCGAAGAAATCGAGGATCTTGCGGCCGTCCTTGGTGATGTAGTGCATGCCTTCGGCGCGATCGACGAGGATCTTGTCGAAGCCGAGCAGCTTCAGGAAATGCACCTGGCCGGGGTTGATATGGGCGGTGAAGAGGTCCTTCACCTGCTGGGCGTCGAGCTGCTTGGCGCCTTCGACGCTGATCAGCTTCGGGTGGGCGGGAGCCATGGCGTCCTCGTTCCGGTAAGCGGGCATGCTCATGCTGCGAGGCTCCTCTGCGCCTTGTTCCCTGCGGTCCTGGCTTTGCGATATTCGGTGTAGGCGGCGAGCAGCATATCCTCGTCGCGGTGCTTCGGCGTCCAGCCGAGCTCGCGCTTGGCCTTGCTGGTGTCGAGAATGCAGACCTCGTTGGCGATCTTGTACTGCTCGGGGTCCATGATCGGCAGGTTGACCGCATCCAGCGTGTCGAGCGCGAGCTTGACCAGCGGCGCCGGCGTCGGCAGCAGGATCGACTTCGAACCGGCATGCTTGATCAGGTCGCCGAGCAGCTTCTTCACAGGCGGCGGGTCGTCCGAGCCGAGATTATAGGCGCTGTTCGGGAAATCCGCCTTCCATGCGGCGATGCAGGCGCTGGCGCAGTCGAACACCGAGATGAACTGGTAGGGGTTGGTCCCTGCGCCGATCATCGGCACCGGCAGGTTGAGGTCGATCAGGCGGAAGAGCTTGACCAGGATGCCGAGCCGCCCCGGCCCGATGATCAGGCGCGGCCGGAAGATCGGGATCTGGAAGCCCCTGTCGCGATAGCCCTGGGCCAGCTTCTCGGTGGCGAGCTTGCTCTCGCCATATTCGCCGAGCGGGTTTGCCGGATGGGTCTCGTCCTGCGGCACGGTCACGGCATGGCCGTAGATCATGTCGGTGGTGAAGTGGACGAGCTTGCGCGCGCCGTTCTTCTCCATCCATTTCAGGATGTTCTCGGTGCCGTGATAGTTCACCGGCCAGAAGAAGTCGTGGCGCTCCTTACGGGTCACGATCGGCGACAGCATCTTGGCCGAGAGGTTGTAGACGAGGTCGTCCGGCATCAGCGCGATGCTCTCGACGCTGGCTGCGTCGGTGACGTCGATCTTCTGGAACGGCACCCGGTCGTAATGGGCGTGGCCGCTCTTGTGGATGTCGCAGACGAGGACCTCCTCGCCCATGGCGGCGAGGTCGGCCGCCAGATGCGAGCCGACGAAGCCGTCGCCGCCGATGATGATGTGTTTCATGACTGGTGGGCCGCTGTTTCGAAGGGCGGGAGCTGCATCAACGCGGCGCGTCGGGCAGGCGGGGGCGGGGGCGTGCGGGAACCGGGATCGGCTTCAGCGTGGGCTCCGCCGGCGGGACGAGGAAGGTGCCGAGGCGCAGAATGAAACGGGCGATCAGGTCCATGGCTTTCCTCAGCTCTGTGCGATGAAGACCGTGCCCAGGACGATGAAGCCGATGCCGGCGATGCGGGCCGGGCTCAGATCCTCCTGGAAGACGAAATAGGCGTAGACCGCGACCACGACGTAGGCGAGGCTCAGGAACGGGTAGGCGTAGCTGATCTGCACCTTCGACAGCACGATCAGATGCGAGGCCATGCTGACCACGAAGGTGCACAGGCCCGCGAAGACGAAGGGGTTGAAGACGACGCGAAAGACGGTCGCAATCAGTCCATCGCCGCCGACATCGAGATGCCCGACGCCGGTCATGCCGCGCTTCAGCATCAGTTGCGCGGCAGCATTGGTCAGCACCGTGAACAGGATCAAAGGCAGGTAGGCATTCATCGGCGCTGGATTTTCCGCGTGGCTGATGCGGCCTTGAATGGCGCGGAAAATACTTCGAATGCCTTACGCTACGGGACCTTATCGGCCCGTAACCTTAAAAGTGTACTGCGCCGACCGCGGAAAGACCGCAGCTTCCCTTCAGCCATGCCGCATTGCCTCGGCTTCCAACCGAGGCAATGCGGGACGGGCACGCGAAATTGTGGCGGGAATGTGCAGCCGATTGATCCCGGAGCCCCGCTGCTCTAAGGTTAATCATTCCTTAACCTGGATTTTCAACCCGCCATGGCCGACCTGCTCCGGCTCGCGTCCCGTACTCGCTCCGAGCTCCTGCAGGCCAGCCCCTGGGCGTGGCCGCATGAAGCCGCGCTTACCTCGGCCGAGGGACCGCCGCAGCACGGCTCGGACGAGCTTCGCGCGATCCACGCGGCGCGGCGCGAGGCGACCTTGCGCCGTCTTGGATCCGGGGGCGCGGCCTGGAACGCCTGGGCGGCGACGATGACGAGCCTGCGGCGCAAGGCGGGCGACGATCCGGCCCTGGCCCGGCTCTGGCAGCTGCTCGCCGGTGTCGAACTGGTCGACGAGACCTTCGACGGTGAATTCGACGTCGCCGGCTTCCACTTCCCGGGCGCGGCACGCTTCGCCGGCTCCGCCTTTGGCAGCGATGCCTGGTTCACCGATGCGAGGTTCTCCGGGCCCGTCGATTTCCGCGACGCGACTTTCGGACGCGATGCCTTCTTCGAGCGCGCGCGGTTCGCGGCGGGGGCCGATTTCGGCGGGGTGCATTTCAGGCGCAGCGCGGAGTTTCGCGAACTCTCCTGCGCCGGGACGCTCGGCTTCGTCGAGGCCGAGTTCTCCGGCAGCGTCTGGTTCCGCAGCTCGTTCTTCGAGGGGCCGGTGCGCTTCCGCGGCGCGCGGTTCGGCTGGGAGGCGGGGCTGGGCGATTGCCGCTATCGCGGTCCGGCGGATTTCGCCGAAGTCGACTTCGCCGACAATGCCGGCTTCGAGAACGCGATCTTCGAGCAGAGCGCGACCTTCGCAGATACCCGCTTCTGCCAGGCCGCCTGGTTCAGCGGAGTGCAGTTCCGCGGCGAGGCGGTGTTCGACCGCACCCGCTTCCTCGGCCGCCGGCATTTCGACGGCATCGCTGTGTCGGTGCCCCAGACCCCGGTGGCGACGCAGGCCGCGGTCCTCGAAAGGCTGCGCGCCGCCTTTTCAGGCTGAGCAGGCGCTGCCGGTCAGACCGGCAGCGCGTCGTCCTTGGCGATGGTCTGCTGCAAGGCGGGCCGTGCCAGCATCCGCTCCATATAGGCCTCGAAGACGGGCAGGCGCGGCAGGGCGCCGATGATGTTCATGCCGAAATGGATGCCGCTGCCGAGCTGGGTGTCGGCGGCGGTGAAGCGCTCGCCGGCGGCATAGGGGTGGGCGGTCAGCCGCTTCTCGAGATTGGCGACGGTGTCGGCGTGCGAGCCGAAGGAGAAGCCGCGGGCCTCATAGGCGAAGTTGTGCACCTTGGCGGCGATGATCGGGTCGAGCACCGCGTCGGTGTAGACCAGCGCGGTCAGGAAGGCGGCGCGGTCGGCATCGCCGATCGCGGGGGCGAGCCCGGCCTCGGGAAACCGCTCGGTGAGATAGAGGCAGATCGCGGCGCGCTCGGTGACGACCGTGCCGTCATGGACGATCGCCGGCACCTTCTTGTGCGGCTGGATGCTGCGGTAGCTTTCCGGCGCGCCATCCTTCGCGCGGATGTCGACCAGTTTCATCTCATAGGGCTGGCCGAGTTCCTCGAGCAGCCAGAGGATGGAGAAGGAGCGTGACTGCGGCGAATGATAGAAGGTCAGCATGGCGATGTCCCTTTCGGCGTTTCCTCAAGCCATGGACGCGCTGATAGGGTTGCCAAGTGTCAGTAGTTGTCAGGATCGACCCGGACCCGCCAAAGCGTCGGAACCGAAACGCGAGTGGGCAGGGATTGCTCCCTTCGGCATCGGCTGAGGAGGCTATTTCCTGCGCGCCACGATGAAAGGACGGCTGTCCTTCCCCTTGCTCGCATGGCGTTCCACGCTCAGCACTTCGAAGCCTGCGGCCGCGATGCGAGCGCTGAGGTCCTCCGCACTGAAGATGCCGGCATAGGGTGCCTGTCCGATCATCTGCATGAGGGGCAGGACAAGTCGGATCAGCGGGTTCATGTCGCCGAGGCAGGGAGTCTTGGAGACGAACAGCCCGCCCGGCGCGAGCAGTGCATGGACGCTGCGCAGCGTGCCGCCGAGGTCACGGACCAGATGGAGGTAATTGAAGGCAAGGACGGCATCGAAGCGAGCGCCCTCGGATGCAACGGCCTCCGCCGTCGCTGCGCGGAAGGCGAGACCGGGAACCGGGCCGGCGGTGCGCTTCTCTTCGGCGATTGCGATCATCCCGGAGGATATGTCCGTCGCGAGGTAGGATCCGACCCCGTCGGCCAGTCGCAGCGCCGTCGTTCCGGTTCCGCAACCCAGCTCCAACACCGTGTCGCCGGGCTTCAACAGGGCGCGAACCCGCTCCAGCGTGCGCTCGTATCCGGCCTGATCCGAAATGCGAGACCTCGCATAGCGTCTTGAAGATCGGTCCCAGAAGCGGGCATCGCTCGCCGTGCTCATGCGTCTCTCCCTCGCGATGCGGGCTTAGCACAGCTGCCGCTAAAGGCTCATGGTTTCCGACTGCGCTATCCCGTCGTCGCACGCTGCCGTCGGCGCTTGGGGGGAGCCAGGGTTGACCCGGCTTTCCCAAGTCCGGTTAAATCCCGGCGGGGGGCGTTGCAGGGATGATCATGCTGCGCGCCATTGTCTTGACTGCCGCCGCTCTCGCTTTCGCTACGCCTGCGTCGGCCTATTCCAACCCGATCAGCCGCGGGCTCGCGGACTTCCTCAACATCTTCAGCGAGCAGCCGGTGCCGCGCCAGGTCGTCCCCTGGAACGGAAAGCAGGCGCCCGGCACGGTCGTGGTCTCGACCAGCCAGCGGCGGCTCTACTACGTGCTCGGCCGGGGGCAGGCGATCCGCTATGGCGTCGGTGTCGGCCGGCAGGGTTTCAGCTGGTCGGGCACGAAGACCGTCTCGCGCAAGCGCGAATGGCCGGACTGGCGCCCGCCCGCAGCGATGCTGAAGCGCCGGCCCGACCTGCCGCGCTACATGGCGGGCGGGATGGAGAACCCGCTCGGTGCGCGGGCGATCTATCTGGGATCGAGCCTCTACCGGATCCACGGCTCGAACGAACCCGACACAATCGGAGCTGCGGTCTCTTCGGGCTGCATCCGGATGACCAATCGCGACGTGATGGACCTCTATGATCGCGTCAGGCCCGGGACGAAGGTCATCGTACAGCGCTAGAGCATATTCGGGCGAAGGAGGCCCGGTTCGCGCGAAGAAAATGCTCTAGCCGTCGCTATGACCCCGCCTGATGCGGCGGACCATGCTCCAGACTCCGAAGAGCGCGAAGGGGACGAAGAGCGCGGTGGCGATGCCGACATCGACCGGCAGATAGCCGGCATCCTTGGCGCCCTTGGCGAGGTAGCCAAACAGGCTGACGACGTAATAGCCGATGGCGGCGACTGAGAGCCCCTCGACCGTCTGCTGCAGGCGCAGCTGCATGCGGGCGCGCTCGTTCATCGCTGCCAGCAGGTCGCGGTTCTGCTGCTCGAGCGCGACGTCGACGCGGGTGCGCAGCAGGTTGGCGGCGCGGGCGAGCTTGCGCGACAGGTCGGCCTGGCGGTCCTGCAGCATCTGGCAGGTACGCATCGCCGGCGCCATGCGCCGGGAGAGGAAGGCGGCGATGGTCGGCCAGCCGCCATAGGCGACCTCGTCGATCGCCGCCAGGCGCTGGTGGACGATGTTGTCATAGGCGCGGCTGGCGCCGAAGCGGTAGTTCGAGGAAGCGGCCTCCGACTCCATCGGCGCGGCGAGCGCCGTCATCTCGTCGAGCAGGGCATTGTCGGCCGCGAGCCCGTCGGTCTGCGTCATCGTGCCGGCGATGCGCACCAGCGCCTCCTCCGTCGCCCGCACGGAAGGGGCGAGGCGCTGCGCCTCGGGCAGGCCGAGCAGGGCCAGCACCCGGTAGGTCTCGATTTCGAGCAGGCGCTGCGCCAATGCACCGGCACGCGAGGGCGTCAGCGCCCGGTCGAGCACGAGGATGCGCACGAACCCGTCCGGGCAGGGCCGGAAATCGGTCGCGGCGAGCGCGGCCTCGCCATCGACGAGCGAGGCGGCGAGGCTCGCCGGGTCGAAGATCTCTTCGAGCGGCGGAGCCGCTCGTTGCGGCAGGAGATGCAGGTCGACGGCGACGAGATGCGGCCCCGGCTGCGGCAGCTCCAGCATGAAGTGCTGCAGCGCGCTGCTGGCGGGTGTGAAGGGAGCACCGCCATTGCCCGGCAGCTCCCAGCTATAGGTGGTGAACTCGCTATGCTGCTCCCAGCGCAGGCCGATCTCGCCGAGCCGGGCGCGGTGATGCTTGGCGCCGTCGGCAGGGGCTGCGACGCCGCGCCCCTCGCAGAAGCGGGCGAGTGCCTCGCGATCGGCATTCGCCTGCGCCTGATCGGTCATGAAGGCGAAGTGCAGCAGGCGCCGAGGCGTCTCCAGCGGCGCGAAGGGGCGGGCATGGATCTCGGCGAGGATCGCATCGCGCGAGGGATGTGCGCTCAGCGTCGGGGCCGGCCTTGCGTCGGTGCGATCCATGCGATGTGCCCCCGCAGCGGCGGCTCTGCGGCCGAACTCCGCGTCCGTGGTCGAGCTTGCCGCAAAGCCCCGAGGACGAAAAGATCGCCATGGCGTCGCATGCCCGGCCGGGCTGGCTCCGGCCATGGCTGCGCGGTATCGTCCCGCAGCCAGCTGGGGATGTCCGCCATGACCTCGCGAATCCGGCCTTCGGGCATGCGCACGTGCTGCTGCTGACGCGATCCGGCGGCGACCGGAATAGGTTCGCAGGCATCACCTTCGCCGCTCATCCATCAGGAGCGCCCGTGCCCCTGCCAAACCGCATCCGCCCCGATGGTTCGCTGTTCGCCGATCCGGCGCGCGGCACGCTGTTCGGCAATCGCGGCGGCAAGTTCCATGATCCGGCGACGCAGGCGCTGCCGCAGCGCTTCTATGCGACGAAGCAGTGGATCTGCTGCGTGCTTGCCTTCAAGGGCCGGCAGCGCGAGGTCTGGGGCCGCTACTACACCGAGCTGTTCTTCTGCGACGAGGTCACCGCTTTGGCGGCCGGGCACCGGCCCTGCATGGAGTGCCGGCGCAAGGCTGCGCTCGCCTATCGCGACGCCCTGGTCGCCGGGCTCGGCCTGAAGGAGCTGCCGCTTTTCCCCGAGATCGACGAGCGGCTCGACAGCGAAAGGCGCGACGGCCGGAAGAAGCGCCTGCACGAATTGCCGGCCGAGGGGCTTCCGGACGGGGCGATGCTCGCCACGGCCGAGGGCGAGTTCCTCGCCTTGCGCGGCGACACGGCGCTGCTCTGGTCGCCGGCAGGTTATCTCGCGGCGCGGCCGCGGCCGGCCGGGCCGGTCGCCGTCCTGACGCCGCCTGCGTCGCTGGCGGCGCTTGTGAACGGCTATCAACCTCTCTGGCACCCAACCGCCGCCAAACTGGCCTGAAACGCCGCCTCCCTCCCTTGTCATTCGCCTCCGTTGCCGCAACGTCGCGCCCGTGGATCGCCGACAGCGAAGGCGCGTGCTCGGTCGATCCGGGGGGAGATATCCATGTTGCGCAAGACCGTTTGGGCGCTCGCATTCCTGCTCGCCGGCTTCGGCGGGGGGCCGGCCATGGCCGGGGCGCTCTCGATCACCGATGCCGATCCGGTGGCGGTCGTGACCATTCCCGATGCCTGGACGAGCAGCAAGATCGCCCGCGGGGTCGAGATCAAGACGCCGGACGACGAGATCTATCTCTGGTTCGAGCTGGTCGCGCCGGGCGAGATCGACACGGTCCAGAAGGAGCACAACGGCTATTTCGACAAGGAGGGCGTCACCATCACCGGCGCCTCCGAGACGATGAAGCAGGAGGTCAACGGCAAGGCCTGGTCCTTCACCGAGCTCAAGGCCAAGAGCAAGGATGGCGACTCGATCATCCGCTACATCGCGATCAACCCGAACGTGCCGAGCGGCAAGATCATCATGATGACCTATTGGGCCTCGCTCGACGGCCACAAGGAGCACGACGCGGCGATGAAGAAGCTGATCGACAGCCTCGCCTTCAAATAAGCGTCGGGCCGTGAGCGCGCGCACCGCAGCTTCCGCGCGGCCCGCCGTTCCTGACGGGCCGGGAACCTTCAGGGGGCCTGCGACGTTGTCCCGCCATCATCACCGATGGCAATCAAGGGGGCAAATCATGCGCTCGATCGCATTGTGGCTGCTTGGGATTCCGATCCCGATCATCATCCTGATCTGGCTCTTCGTCCGCTGACCTTGGTCCGCTGACAGGAACTGACAGAATAAATTGCTATGGCCGGGCGCGTCCCGGCCATATTCTTTTGCAGGAAGAGTCGCGCAGGCTGGGCGGAGCTGCGTGACATCGCCTCCACCCGATTGCCCTGTCTCTCCAACAGCGTTCCGCCATGCAGCCGATCATCCAGATTTCCGGTCTCTCGAAGACCTATGCCTCGGGCTTCCAGGCACTGAAGAGCGTCACGCTCGATATCAGGCGCGGCGAGATCTTCGCCCTGCTCGGGCCGAACGGCGCCGGCAAGACGACGCTGATCAGCATCGTCTGCGGCATCGTCAATCCGAGCACCGGCACGGTGCTCGCCGACGGTCACGACATCATCGCCGATTACCGCGCCGCGCGCAGCCGCATCGGCCTCGTGCCGCAGGAACTGACCACCGACGCCTTCGAGACGGTCTGGGCGACGGTCTCGTTCAGCCGCGGCCTGTTCGGCAAGCCGAAGAACCCTGAAATCGTCGAGCAGGTGCTGCGCGACCTCTCGCTCTGGGACAAGCGCGACAACAAGATCATGACGCTGTCCGGCGGCATGAAGCGGCGCGTGCTGATCGCCAAGGCGCTGGCGCACGAGCCGCAGATCCTGTTCCTCGACGAGCCGACGGCGGGCGTCGACGTCGAACTGCGCCAGGACATGTGGAAGCTGGTGCGGCGTCTGCGCGACAGCGGCGTCACCATCATCCTGACCACGCACTACATCGAGGAGGCCGAGGAGATGGCCGACCGGGTCGGCGTGATCAGCAAGGGCGAGATCATCCTGGTCGAGGACAAGGCGGAGCTGATGCGCAAGCTCGGCCAGAAGCAGCTCACCCTGCATCTGCAGGCGCCGCTTGCCGCGGTGCCCGAGGCGCTCGCGGGCCATGGGCTGACCTTGCGCGCCGATGGCACGGAGCTGGTCTACAGCTACGATACCAAGGCCGAGCGCACCGGGATCACGGCACTGCTCAGCGATCTCGGTGCGGCCGGCATCCGCTTCAACGACCTGCAGACCAGCCAGTCCTCGCTCGAGGACATCTTCGTCGGCCTTCTGAGGGCGAACGCATGAGCGCCGCGACCATGAACCTGCACGCGATCAAGGCGATCTACCTGTTCGAGATGGCGCGGACCTGGCGCACGCCCCTGCAGAGCATCCTCTCGCCGGTGATCTCGACCTCGCTCTATTTCGTCGTCTTCGGCGCGGCGATCGGCTCGCGCATGCAGGCGATCGACGGGGTGCCCTACGGCGCCTTCATCGTGCCGGGGCTGATCATGCTCTCGCTGCTGACGCAGAGCATCGCCAACGCCTCCTTCGCGATCTATTTCCCGAAGTTCACCGGCACGATCTTCGAGCTGCTTTCGGCGCCTGTCGCCTGGTGGGAGGCGGTCTTCGCCTATGTCGCGGCGGCGGCGACGAAATCGGTGATGCTCGGCCTGATCATCCTCGTCACCGCCTTCCTGTTCGTGCCCCTCAAGATCGAGCACCCGCTCTGGATGCTGCTCTTCCTGGTGCTGACCGCGACGACCTTCAGCCTATTCGGTTTCATCATCGGCGTCTGGGCCGATGGTTTCGAGAAGCTGCAGGTGGTGCCGCTCCTGATCGTGACGCCGCTCGCCTTTCTCGGCGGCTCGTTCTACTCGATCGACATGCTGCCGCCCTTCTGGCGGGCGGTGACGCTGTTCAACCCGGTCGTCTACCTGATCAGCGGCTTCCGCTGGAGCTTCTTCGGCTTCGCCGATGTCGGCATCGCCGTCAGCCTGACCATGACGCTGGTCTTCCTCTGCGCCTGCATCGCGGTCATCGCCTGGATCTTCAAGACCGGCTACCGGCTGAAGAACTAGGGTCGGATCCCGAGGGCGTCACATCCGTCCTCGCCTGATGGTGAGCGAAGCGCGGAGTCGGTCTGGCCTCGGTCCTGTGCCGACCCCTCGAGCGAAACCTGCCCGACGATGAGTCGAAGCAAGTCGGGGCGGGAATAGTGGCCGCCGGCATCGACTGCGGATTTGGCGGCGAGAACGGCCTCCATCGAGCCTTCGGCGAGCAGGATGGTCTCGCCTTCGGCCGGGCCGGCGATGATCTCGCCGCGGGGATCGATGATGCAGCTCTGGCCCGTGTGCTCATAGGTAGCGAGCTCACGGTAGCGCTCGGGTACGTCCGCGGTCGTCCGGATGCCGGCCGCGCAGATGACATAGCACGCCGCTTTCGAGGCAAAGGCACGCGAGAGCAGGTGCTGGCGCGGCCAGATGATGTCGGGATAACGCGGCGCCTGGGCGGGCTCCCGGCCTGGCCAGGCCGCGACATGTATCTGAGTGCCTTGGGCTGCCAGGGCCTGCCCCGGCAGGAAGAGATTGTGCTCCCAGCAGTTCAGACCGCTGATCCGGCCATAGGAGCGCTGGTGCACCCTCAGGCCCTCGGCATCGCCATCGCCCCAGACGGCGCGCTCGACATGCGTGCCCTTGAGTTTGCGGTGCCGCCCGAGGATGCGCCCCTCCTGTCCGATGAAGAGCAGCGTGCAATAGACGGTCCCGAGCGTCGCCGTGTCACGTTCCACCACACCGATCACCACGTCGATGCCGCCCTCCCTGGCGGCGGCGCAAAGCCGGTCTGTCGCCGGCCCGGGAATCTCGATGGCGTTGGCCTGATACTCAGCCATCGCCTGCCAGCTCAGCGGGCGGAACTCCCCGTCGGCGAAGAACGGGTAGCCGTGAAGCCAGGCCTCGCCGAACGCTGCGATCGTGGCCCCGGCCACCGCGGCCTCGGCGATCAGCCGGCAGGCCTTTTCCGTCGCGGCGTCGCGGTCGAACAGGATCTGGCGCGCCTGGATCGCCGCGAGCGTGAAACACCCTTCGACTGCCATGACCGTCTCCCATTGCGCTGCCTGGAACACGTTTCCGAAACGATGGTAGCTGCCTGCTGACATAACGAAATCAAAACTGCATTATTCCCGGCATAAGCGACCGTTATCGAGGGGCAGATGCCGCGAAACCTCGACATCGCCCTGCTGCGTGCCTTCGATGCCGTCGTGGCAGCCGGCGGCATCACGGCGGCCGCGCGCCTTCTCAACCTGACGCAGGCTGCGGTCAGCCTTCAGCTGAAACGGCTCGAGGACAGCTTCGGCTGTCGCCTCGTCGAGCGGGGCCGCGCCGGCATCCACCTGACTCCTCAGGGAGAGCGACTGATCGGGCAGGCGCGTCAGCTGCTGCGCCAGAACGACGAGGTCTGGGCGGCGATCGGCAGGCCTGCCTTCGCCGGCGAGGTTAGGCTCGGCATGCCGTCTGATCTCGTGCGGCCGTTCGGAACGCCGATCCTGCGGCGTTTCGATCGGGCCTGGCCACAGGTGCGTGTCGTCATCGTTTGCGATAGCAGCGGCCGCCTGCTCGAACAGCTCGATCGCAGGGAGATCGATCTCGCAATCGTCGTCCAGAGCGCCGACACGACAGGCGGCGAGACGTTGCGGGTCGAGCCTCTAAGCTGGGTCGGCGCGCGCAATGGAACGGCCCATCTGCGCGAGCCGCTGCCGCTTTCGACAGGCGACGATACCTGCCCGCATCGCCCGGTCGCGTTGAAGGCGCTGGCGGCCGCGGGACGGGACTGGCGCTGCGTCTGCGAGGTTGCGAGTTTCGAAGCGATCTGCGCCCCGGTCGAAGCCGATATCGCCGTCTCGCCGATGCTGCCTTCGACGGTGCCGGAATCGCTGGCGGTTCTAAAGGAGTCGATCGGCCTTCCGCCGCTGACCGACTTCCTGATCAATCTTTACCTACCGCGTGCCGGCGCAAGCGACGCAGCCCTGGAGCTGGCCCGCAACATTCGCGAACTGCACGGCGGGTAGCCCGGCGCAGTCCGCTCAGGCTGCCTTGATCTGCGTGAAGAAGGTGTCGAGCTCGCCGCGCAGCGTCGCCGCCTCGCGGGCGAGGTTCTCGGCGGTGCGCAGCACCTCGGCGGCCGAGCGCATCGCCTCGTCGGAGGCGGCGGTGACGCCGGCGAGCCGCTGCGCCACGGTCGCCGCGCCATGGGCGGTCGCCTGGGCGTTGCGGGCGATCTCGGAGGTCGTCGCGCGCTGCTCCTCGGTCGCGTCGGCGATGGCGCCGGTCTGGTGCGAGACGTCGCTCATCGTGCGGGTGATGGTGCCGATCGCACTGACGGCGCCCTCGGCCTCGCCATGGAAGGCCTCGATCTGGCTGGCGATGCCGTTGGTCGCCTCGGCGGTGCGGCTGGCCAGCGTCTTCACCTCGGCGGCGACCACGGCGAAGCCGCGCCCGGCCTCGCCGGCGCGGGCGGCCTCGATCGTGGCGTTGAGGGCGAGCAGATTGGTCTGCTCGGCGATGTCGCGGATCAGGTCGATGACGGTGACGATCTGTTCGGAGGCGCGGGCGAGATTGCCGACATGGCGGCTGGCGCCGAGCGCCTCCTCGCTGGCACCGCCGACCATCGCATTGGCGCGGGCGACGCGGGCCGAGATCTCGCTGATCGAATCCGACAGGTTCTCGGCAGCGGTCGCGACCTGCTGGACATTGCCCGAGGCCTCCTGCGAGGCGAACTGGGCCCGGCCGATCTCGGAGGTCGCGGCGACGGCGAGGCCGTTCAGCATGCGTGCCGCGCTCTCCAGCGACTGGACGCCGCCGCCCACGGTCTGGAGCGCGCCGGCGAGCCTGGCGTCGAAGGCCGCGACGATCTCGTCTATGCGCCGCTGGCGCGCGATCCTTGCCTCCTCGTCGCCGGCAGCGGCGGTTTCCAGCAGGGCGCGGGCGCGCGCATTGTCGCGGAAGACTGCGACCGAGCGCGCCATGTCGCCGATCTCGTCGCCGCGCTCGACCAGCGGAATCTCTTCCACCGGCTCGGCCGCCGCCAGCGCCCGCATCGTCGCCGCAAGCCGCAGCAGCGGTCCGGCGATACGGCGCTGGACGATGAGCAGGGCAAGCGCCAGGCCCGCGGCGATGGCGAAGGCGCCGGTGCCGATCAGCAGGCGCGAGCTGCTCTGCTGCATGTGCACGAGTTCGGTATCGAGGGAGGCGCTGTGGGCATCGTTGCTGCCGGCGAAGCGCTTGAGCGTTTCGTTGAGCGCCTTGCGATTGTTGCGATTGGCCTCGTCGTCGCCCATCGCCCGGGCCGCCGCGATCGAGCCTGTGCGCGCAAGGCGCACGATCTCGCGGCGGAAGGCGATGAACTCCTCGACGCTCTTGGCCACGGCCGTGAAGCTGTCGCGATCGCCGGAGCCGATCAGCGGCTGCCAGTCCTGCATCAGCACGTCGATCTCGCGCAGCCCCTGCAGCAGCAAAGGAATGAAGCGTTCGGCGTCGGCAGCGTCCGCGCTCATGTAGATGCCGCGCGATTCCATCACGGCGCCGTTGACCAGGCCGTTGATGCGCTCTGCGATGGCGGCGCGCTGCGAGGCCGCCTGCATCTCCCGCGTCATCATCGCATAGCGTTCGAGCGTCTGGACGCCGACGGCGATCGCGAGTGCCGCCGCCAGGGCGAGCAGCAGCACGGCCGCGAGGATCTGGCTCGATATCGTGCGCAGCATGGCCATCGGTTCTTGGGCGCGCCTGCCGCGACTTTCCCCCTGGCGCGCGGCGTGAAACCGTCGAGCAGTCAAGCCGGGTTTGGTTAATATTACGTTCGAGCGACCGGAAATCGCCTGATCGGGCAGGTGCATGGCGATTGACTCAGGCGCCGCCATCCTGTCTCAACCACGCCATGACCGATCTTCAGACCATCGACGGCGCGGCGGCTGCCGCGGCGCCCCATGCGCGCCGGCGCACCTTCGCCATCATCTCGCACCCGGACGCGGGCAAGACCACGCTGACCGAGAAGCTGCTCTATTTCGGCGGCGCGATCCAGCTCGCCGGCGAAGTCAGGGCCAAGGCCGGACGCCGCCAGACCTCGTCCGACTGGATGAAGATCGAGCGCCAGCGCGGCATCTCGGTCGTGACCTCGGTGATGACCTTCGAGTATGGCGGGCATGTCTTCAACCTGCTCGACACGCCGGGCCACGAGGACTTCTCGGAGGATACCTATCGGACCCTTACGGCGGTCGACAGTGCCGTCATGGTGATCGACGCCGCCAAGGGCATCGAGGCGCGCACCAAGAAGCTGTTCGAGGTCTGCCGCCTGCGCGACATTCCGATCGTGACCTTCATCAACAAGGTCGATCGCGAGACGCGCGACCCGTTCGACCTGATCAACGAGATTGAGACGACGCTGGCGCTCGACGTCGCGCCAATGACCTGGCCGGTCGGGCGCGGGCGCGAATTCGTCGGCACGCTGGATTTCGCCTCGAACACCTTCCGCCGCAACCAGAAGGGCGACGAGACCGATGCTGGCACGCCCGTCGCCGGCGAGGACGACAAGCTGTTCGACGAGCTCCTGCCGAACGGCGCGGTCGACAGCTGGCGCGAGGAGGTCTTCCTGGCGCGCGAGGGCCTAAAGCCGTTCGATCTCGCGGCCTTCCGCGAGGGCCATCTGACGCCGCTCTATTTCGGCGCGGCGCTGCGCGACTATGGCGTGCGCGACCTGATCGACGCGCTCGGTCGCCATGCGCCGAGCCCGCGTGCCCAGATCGCCGACAAGCGCGCGGTCGAGGCGGACGAGCCGAAGATGACCGGCTTCGTCTTCAAGATCCAGGCGAACATGGACCCGAACCATCGCGACCGCATCGCCTTCATGCGTGTCTGCTCGGGCAAGCTCTCGCGCGGCATGAAGGCGAAGCTGGTGCGCACCGGCAAGCCGATGCCGCTCAACGCGCCGCAGTTCTTCTTCGCCCGCGACCGTTCGATCGCCGAGGAGGCCTATGCCGGCGACATCGTCGGCCTGCCCAACCACGGCACGCTGCGCATCGGCGACACGCTGACCGAGGGCGAGGAGATCATCTTCAAGGGCGTGCCCTCCTTCGCGCCGGAAATCCTGCGCCGCGTCAAGCTGAAGGACGCGATGAAGGCCAAGAAGCTGCGCGAGGCGCTGCAGCAGATGGCGGAGGAGGGCGTCGTCCAGCTCTTCCTGCCGCATGACGGGGCGCCCGCCATCGTCGGCGTCGTCGGCGCGCTGCAGCTCGACGTGCTGAAGGAACGCATGGACGTCGAGTACTCGCTGCCGGTCGATTTCGAGCCCTGCCAGTTCTCGATCGCGCGCTGGGTCTCGAGCGAGGACAAGGCGGCGCTGCAGAAATTCGTCGCGCTGAAGCCGTCCTCGATGGCTGACGATCTCGACGGCGACCCGGTGTTCATGGCCTCGTCGCAGTTCACGCTGAAATACGACGCCGAGCGTGCGCCCGACATCAGCTTCTCCGATGTGAAGGACTACCAGAAGGTCGCCGGCGGCTGAGGCCGCGACCCGACGGGGGCAGCTGCAGGCATGGATTATGGCATCATCTGATGCTATGAATGATGCCGGTGGAGAAGGCGATGCGAACGACCGTCACTCTGGACGATGAGCTCGTCGAAAGGGCTCAGGCCTATACGGGGATCACTGAACGCTCGATGCTGCTGCGCGAGGCGCTCACCGCGCTCATCCAGCGCGAGGCGGCGAGACGAGCGATAAAGCTGGGAGGCTCGGACCCGGATGCCAGCGCCGCGCCACGCCGCCGCCTGCCTGCGGCGTGATCCTCGCTGACACTTCGGTCTGGATCGACCATCTGCGGCGGAGCGAGGCGCGGCTCATCGCGCTGCTCTCGGACAATCAGGTCCTCATGCACCCCTTCGTCGTGGGCGAGATCGCGCTCGGTTCGCTGGCAAGGCGCGGCGCGGTCATCGAGATCTTGGAGGAGCTGCCCCAGGCTGCCGTCGCGACACATGGCGAGATCATGGCTCTGGTCGAGCGGGAGCGCCTGAACGGGCTCGGGATCGGCTATGTCGACGTCCACCTCCTGGCCTCGGCGCGACTGGCCGGGGCCGGCCTCTGGACGCGTGACCAGAGGCTGCTTTCGGCCGCGGAGAAGCTCGGCCTGGCGACCGGGTAGACGCCCGAGCGGGGCCTCAGCCGCGCCAGCGGGCGAGCGCGTCGGCGATGGTCTGGTTGCCGGAGACGCCCTTCTCGAAGGTGATGATGCCGCGCCGGCCGGAGGCGAAGCGCACCGGCAGGTCGATCCAGGACCTGGACTGCAGCAGATCGAGATTGCGGTCGGATTCGATCTGGACGTTCGACAGCGCCGCCACGAACAGGTTCTCGCCGAGCGCCGAGGCGATCGCCGAGAGCGGCGCGCCGCGCTCGCTCTCATCGGTCTTGAACTGCGGCACGCCGACCTCGCGGATCGCGTCGCTCGCCGCCTCGCCGGTGGTGGTGAAGCGCATGCCGATGATGTGCGAGGCCGGGAAGGCCTGGTCGGTGTTGCGCCGGATGGTGAAGTCCAGTGCGAGCCCCGCATCGGGAACCTCGACGGTCGCGCGCACGATGGTCTCGACGGGCTGGCCCTGGCCGACCGTGTCGCTGTCGAGCCGCCAGAAGACGCGGCCGGGCACCGTGCGCGGCTGCTGCGGCGCCTCGGGCACTTCGATATAGAGCACGGCGCGCTGTGCGACGGCGATGTCGCTGGTCTGGCCTGGCGTGCCCGGGGCGCTGCGCGCATTGCCGGGCTGGGATGCCGGCGTCTCGGGCGTGCCGGCACGTTCGCTGATCTTGCCGGAATGCTCGGGCTGGGCCGGCTGGGCCGGCGTCTCGGTTCGCGGCCTGGCGGTCTGCTCCGGCTGCGGATTGATCTTGTTGACGTAGTAGGCGGCGCCCGCGATCACCGCGACGGCAAGCGCGACGCCGACACCGACGACCGCGGTGCGGATGTGGCCCGGATTGACGCTGCGCGCGCGCGGCGGGGCGACGCGGGGGCGGATCGGCGCGGTTTCCTCGCGCAGCGGCGGCTCTTCGAAGCGGGCTTCGTCGGCTGCGGCTGGGACTGGAGCGGGGCGCTCCGCCTGCGGCTCCGGCCTTGCGGGCGGCGTCGGCTCGGCGCTGCGCCGCTCGCCCGACGGCTGCGGCGGGAAGCTCGGCTCGATCGCTTCGGCGAGCGCGATCTCCGCCTCGATGCGCGAGACCGCTTCGTCGAGTGACAGCCGCTCGCGGGTGATGTCGGCTTCGGAGAGCGGCGGGTCGAGGCTGCGCAGCTGGGCGAGCAGGGCGGCGCGGGCACGGTCATAGACCGCCCGGCGCGCCTCGGGCGACTTGTCGGTCAGCCCGGCGATCGCCCGCGCCAGAATGGGGTGAAAATCGGCCATTGGCCTCAAATGTCCGTGTTGTCCCGGTCCGTCAACCCTCGAACGGGTTCTGGACCAGGATCGTATCGTCGCGCTCCGGGCTGGTCGAAAGCACGGAGACCGAGGCGCCGATCAGCTCCTCGATGCGCCGGACATACTTGATCGCCTGGGCCGGCAGCTCGGCCCAGGAGCGGGCCCCGGCGGTGGAGCCTTCCCAGCCGGGAATGGTCTCGTAGATCGGCTCGACGCGGGCCTGGTCGCTCTGGCCGGCCGGCAGATGCTCGAGCACCTGACCGTCGAGGCGGTAGCCGGTGCAGACCTTGATCTCCTTGAAGCCGTCGAGGATGTCGAGCTTGGTCAGCGCGATGCCGTCGATGCCGGAGGTCTTGACGGTCTGGCGGACGAGGCAGGCGTCGAACCAGCCGCAGCGCCGCTTGCGGCCGGTGACGACGCCGAATTCCTTGCCCTTCTGGCCGATCAGCTCGCCGATCTCGTCGAAGAGTTCGGTGGGGAAGGGGCCTTCGCCGACGCGGGTGGTGTAGGCCTTGGCGATGCCCAGCACATAGCCGACGGCGGACGGGCCGAGGCCGGAGCCGGTCGCAGCCTGGCCGGCGACGATGTTGGAGGAGGTCACGAAGGGGTAGGTGCCGTGGTCGACGTCGAGCAGGGCGCCCTGCGCGCCCTCGAACAGGATGCGCTTGCCGGCGCGGCGCTCGGCGTCCAGCAGGGCCCATACCGTGTCGGCATAGGGCAGGATCTGCGCGGAGATCTCGGTCAGCTGCGCGAGCAGCTCGGCGCCGTCGACCTCGGCGATGCCGAGCCCGCGGCGCAGCGCGTTGTGATGCGCCAGCAGCCGCTCGATCTTGGCTTCGAGAACGGTGCGGTCCTTGAGGTCGATGACGCGGATCGCCCGGCGGCCGGCCTTGTCCTCATAGGCCGGGCCGATGCCGCGCTTGGTCGTGCCGATCTTCAGCGTGGTGTTCGAGGTCTCGCGGAAATGGTCGAGCTCGCGATGCAGCGGCAGGATCAGGGTCGCATTGTCGGCGACCCGCAGATTCGCAGGCGAGATTTCGACGCCCTGGGCGCGCAGCCGGGCGATCTCCTCGACGAGGTGCCAGGGGTCGACGACGACGCCGTTGCCGATCACCGAAAGCTTGCCCGGGCGCACGATGCCGGACGGCAGCAAGGAGAGCTTGTAGACGACGCCGTCGATGACGAGCGTATGGCCGGCATTATGGCCGCCCTGGAACCTGACGACCACATCGGCCTGGCTCGACAGCCAGTCGACGATCTTGCCCTTGCCCTCGTCGCCCCACTGGGCGCCGACCACGACCACGTTCGCCATGGTGGTGACCTTTCTCTCGCTGCCGAAGCCCGTTCCGCGGAAGTGGGATCACTTCCGCAACCGGACCATGCTCCAGGTTGGGCCGGCGCGAAATCCCATCGTCCGGCCGATTCGGGCCAAAGCGAAAGCACACCGGCGCAAAGCGCCCGCACAAACGAAAACCCCGGCGCAAGGCCGGGGTTTCGGGGAGGTCCTTGCAACCCCTCTTCCTCCAAGAGCATGGCAAGGTCAAGGCTGAGACCGGGAAAGCCGGGGAAAGAACTGGCCCGGCCGCTTGCCGCTTCCGCCTGCGGCTGCGCGGTGGCTGGCCATATGAGGGCGACGTTTGGTCGCCCCCGTCGCAGCCTCGTCCCGCTCCGCGGTTCCGCGCTTGACCTGTGCTCGCGTCGACGGACGAAGGGCAGCCCTGCGGTTATCGCTGTTGCGGGGGCGGGCGGGGAGGATTAACCCGGCGCCATCCGTCACCTTGGGGCCCGCCAACGATGCAACCGATCGCCATTTCGACGCTGACCATCTGCGGGATCGAGGAACTGCCGGCGCAGAGCCAGCGCCGCGTCAGCCATGTGCTCTCGCTGCTCGATCCGGATCTGCCGGAGCTGCAGTCCTTCGTGGCCTATGACGCGCATGAGCGCACGACATTGCGCTTCCACGACATCATCACGCCGCAGGAAGGCCGCGTGCATCCCACCGAGGCGCATGTCGACGAAATCCTCGACTTCGGCGCCAAGCTGCGCGAGTCCGCGCTGAAGCGGCAGGAGGGGCACCTGCTCGTGCATTGCCATATGGGCATCTCGCGCTCGACCGCGGCGATGCTGTCGCTGATCGCGCAGGTCCATGCCGATGAGGGCGAGGACGCACTGTTCGCGCGGCTGCGGGCGATCCGGCCGCAGGCCTGGCCGAACTCGGTGATGATCGGCTTCGCCGACCAGGCGCTGAAGCGCGGCGGCCGGCTCACCGATGCGCTGCGCCGGCATTATGCCCACCAGCTCGAGGCCCAGCCGCGCTACCGCCAGTGGATGGCCGATCTCGGCCGCAGCGCCGAGATCGAGATGGCGGGCTGAGTACGCTCGTTCCCTGTCAGAGCCGGCAGAGCTCGCCGGCTTCGGCCGCTGGCCAGTCCCGAGAAGCATGGCGGTTTTGCCGTTGCCGCAGAGGGAGATGGCGGCGATCGGCCCTATGAATTCAAGGGACGGTGGCTGGCGATGGCATGAGCCATGCCTGCAGAAGAACGCCGCCGGCAAGGGGAACGCGACCATGACGAAGCTCGACGACTGGCTCGGCCAAAACCATGCCGAGTTCACGGCGATCCGCCGCGACATCCACGCCCATCCCGAGCTCGGCCTGGAAGAGCATCGCACGGCCAAGCTCGTCGCCGACAAGCTGCGCGAATGGGGCGTCGAGGTCACCGAGAATATCGGCCAGACCGGTGTCGTCGGCGTCATCCGCGGCAAGGGGCCGGGCCAGCGCGCCATCGGCCTGCGGGCCGACATGGACTGCCTCGCCCTCGAGGAGCTGACCGGGCTGCCGCATGCCTCGAAGTTTCCCGGCCGGATGCATGCCTGCGGCCATGACGGGCATACCACCATGCTGCTCGCCGCCGGGCGCTATCTTGCCGAAAACCGGGATTTCGGCGGCACGGTCAACCTGATCTTCCAGCCGGCCGAGGAGGGCCGCGGCGGCGCCAATGCCATGCTCGCGGACGGGCTGTTCGAGCGCTTCCCCTGCGACGCCATCTACGGCCTGCACAACACGCCGGGCGTGCCGGCCTCGCATTTCGGCACGGCGGTCGGCCCCTTCCTGGCGGCGGCCGATTCGTGGCGGGTGACCTTCCGCGGCGTCGGCGGTCATGGCGGCTCGCAGCCGCATCGCTCGACCGACATCACCTATGCGCAGGCGCATTTCGTGCTCGGCCTGCAGGGCATCATCGGCCGCAATGTCGCGCCGCTCGACACGGCCGTGATCAGCGTCGGCTTCATCCATGGCGGCGACGAGAACGCCTCGAACGTCATTCCCTCCGAACTGGTCATCGGCGGCACGGCGCGGACCTATTCGCAGGATGTGCGGGCTCTGGTGGAGCGGCGCATCGCCGAGCTCGCGGCTGCGACAGCGCAGGCCTGGGGCTGCGAGGCGGACGCCCATTACCATCGCGGCACCAGCCCGCTGGTCAACGCGGCCGAGCAGGTGAAGGTCGCGGTCGCAGCGGCCTCGTCCGCCGTCGATCCCGCGCATGTCAACGGTCAGATGCTGCGTGGCACGGGCGGCGAGGACTTCGCCGAGATGATGCTGGTCTGCCCCGGCGCCTTCATGCGCATCGGCAACGGCGTCGAGGCGGATGGCTCCTTCAAGGGCCTGCACACCCCGCTCTACGACTTCAACGACGCGATCATCCCGACCGGCGTGCGCTACTGGGTCGGCCTCGTCGAGCAGGAACTCGGCCAGGGCTGGCAGGCCGTCGCGGCGGAGTGACACCGTCATGGTCGGGCTTGTCCCGACCATCCACGTCTTCCCTCAAGCAATGCGGTGTTCAAGACGTGGATGCTCGCCACAAGGGCGAGCATGACGGGTAGACCTGCGCGACCCCTCATCCGCCCCTTCGGGGCACCTTCTCCCGCAAGGGGAGAAGGGAGCGAGCTACCGCCGCGTCTGGTCGAAGACGACCTCGCGGTCGCCGGGATACTTGATCCGGTAGGCGAGGCGGATCTCCTTCTGCGCGCCGGGAGCGAGCTCGAAGCTCCAGGCCGAGACGCCGCGCTTGTCGCCGACCTGCTTTTCGGTCGGCGGCGTGCTCTGCGATAGCAGTTCCACCGTGATGGCGCTGTTCTCCGAGAATGGCACCCGCTCGGTCACGGTCAGCTTGACCGGCTGGGCGTGCAGGCTCTTCACCACCGTCTTGAACTCGCGCTGGTCGGTGCGGGTTGCGCCGAGCCAGCCGGAATCGTTCTCGCGCCGGCGCACCGGCACGCGCGTCACCTTGAGGCGGTCATCGGCGCCGAAGCCGAGCTCGACCTTGTCGCCCGGCGCGACCTGCCGGAGGCGTCCCTTGCCGATATAGGCGCCGTCGCGGTGGAGATAGACCTCGCCGGCCAGCAGCGGCGCCTCGTCCTCATGGCTGAAGCTGGCTTCGAGATAGGCCTTCTCCTCCAGCTCCGGCGTGGCGCGGGCCGAGAGCTCCGGCCTGACCTTGCCTTGCGTCAGCACGACTGCCTTGCTGGAGCCGTCCGGCGGGATGGAGACCCGGCCCGGGACGATGAAGCTCGCCTGATAGGCACCGGCGCTGACGCTGGCGGTCTGGACCTCGGCCTGCTGCTTCTGGAGGGCGTCGGCGGCGGGTTCGGGCGCGGCGGGGGCGGGGGCGATCGCCAGAGCGGGCGGCCGGGCGGCGCGTTCGGATTCCTGCCGCAGGGCCCGCGCGCGCTCCTCGTAGACCACCGGCGGCTCGTAGAAGGCGATGCGCAGCGGGTTGAGCTCCGGTGCCCGCGTGCCCTGCGCTGAGCGAGTCGTCGATAGCTCCACAGCGACCTCGCTCCAGTCCTCGCCGGTGCGCTGGCGCAGTTCGGCACGGCGGGTGAAGGCGATCTCGGCGCCACCATTCAAGTTGCCGGTGGTGAGCCTCGCCTCGTAGACCGGCAGCCAGCTCGCGCCCGAGACACGGTAGCTGACGGCGATCTCGGCCGCGACCGGCGCCTTCGCCTCGACGGCGATGGCGACCTCGCGCCTGGGCTGGCCGGCGCGCGCGCCGTGCGGGCGGGCCTTTTCCAGTGCCGCGATCTCGGCCTCGGCATCGGCGATGCGGTTGCGCAGGGTCAGCAACTCGCCCTGGACCTTGACCAGAGCGGTGCCGATCGCATCGAAGATCGCCGGCCAGTCGCCGACCGGCAGCGCCTTGCCGTCGGGGCCGAGCTTGTCGGGGCCGGTCTTGCCGAAATTCTCGATCGTCGCGCGCTTGGCCTCGACGGCGCTGACCTGTCCCTCCAGAGCGGCCTTCTCGCCCTGTAGGGTCCTGATCTTGCCTTCGAGGGCGGCGTCGATGGCGGGGCGCGCCTCGCCGGGAACCTGGCGGACATCGACGGAGCCGATCGCGAAGGGGCCATCGCCCTGCGCCTCGACCCGGATCGAGGCGGGGTCGATGCCCGCCGGCAGGCCGCGCAGCACGATCTGCGAGACGCCCTGCAGAAGCGACGCCTTGCCGAGGCGGGTGACCAGGGCTCCGTCCGGGTAGACGGTGACGCGGTCGATCTTAGAGGCGAGCTCGACCTCGGAGGCGCCGGCGAGGCCCGGTGCGAAAATCAAGGCTGCGGCCAGTCCGGTCTTCATCATCATGCTGTCCCCCGACAAATCACGCGGCCGCGATTTGCCCGAGGGATTTCGGCGCGGCGAGGGCGGAATTGAGCCGGAAGGTGGAAAGGCGCCGGTAGGGCACGACCACCGGCCGGCGACGATGGCAGGCCCTTGCCGCCGCCAGGACGGTTTTCGCTACGTCAGGAAGCCTTTCGGCCGCACTCAGCTGCGCAGGCCCGGCGCCTCCTGGCCGGTGCTGGCGACATATTCGGTGTAGCCGCCGCCATAAAGGTGGACGCCGTCCGGCGTCAGCTCGAGCACGCGGTTCGAGAGCGCCGCCAGGAAATGGCGGTCGTGGCTGACGAAGAGCATGGTGCCCTCGTACTGGGCCAGCGCCGTGATCAGCATCTCCTTGGTGGCGATGTCGAGATGGTTGGTCGGCTCGTCGAGCACCAGGAAATTCGGCGGATCGTAGAGCATCTTGGCCATGACGAGCCGTGCCTTCTCGCCGCCCGAGAGGAAGCGGCAGCGCTTCTCGACATCGTCGCCCGAGAAGCCGAAGCAGCCGGCGAGCGCCCGCAGCGAGCCCTGGCCTGCCTGCGGGAAGGAGCCCTCCAGCGATTCGAAGACCGTGGCGTCGCCGTCGAGCAGCTCCATGGCGTGCTGGGCGAAATAGCCCATCTTGACGCTGGCGCCGATGGCGACGGAGCCGTCATCGGGTTTGGACGAGCCGGCGATCAGCTTCAGCAGGGTCGACTTGCCGGCGCCGTTGACGCCCATCACACACCAGCGCTCCTTGCGCCGCACCTGGAAGTCGAGCCCCTCATAGATGCTGCGACTGCCATAGCGGACATGGATGTTCTTCAGCGTCGCCACGTCCTCGCCGGAGCGCGGCGCCGGCTGGAACTCGAACTGCACGGTCTGGCGACGGCGCGGCGGCTCGACCCGGTCGATCTTGTCGAGCTTCTTGACGCGGCTCTGGACCTGCGCGGCATGCGAGGCGCGGGCCTTGAAGCGCTCGATGAAGGCGATCTCCTTGGCGAGCATCGCCTGCTGGCGCTCGAACTGCGCCTGCTGCTGCTTTTCGGCGAGCGCCCGCTGCTGCTGGTAGAATTCGTAATCGCCGGAATAGCTGGTCAGCGTACCGCCATCGATCTCGATGATCTTGCCGACGATGCGGTTCATGAACTCGCGGTCGTGCGAGGTCATCAGCAGGGCGCCGTCATAGCCCTTGAGGAAGCTCTCCAGCCAGATCAGGCTTTCGAGGTCGAGATGGTTGCTCGGCTCGTCGAGCAGCATGGCGTCGGGCCGCATCAGGAGGATGCGGGCGAGGGCGACGCGCATCTTCCAGCCGCCGGAAAGCGCGCCGACATCGCCGTCCATCATCTCCTGAGTGAAGCCGAGCCCGGCCAGCACCTCTCGGGCGCGGCCGTCGAGCGCGTAGCCGTCGAGCTCCTCGAAGCGGCCCTGCACCTCGCCATAGCGGGCGATCAGCGCCTCCATCTCGTCGGCGCGGTCGGGATCGCCGAGCGCCGTCTCGAGCTCCTTCAGCTCGGCCGCTACGGAGCTGACCGGGCCAGCGCCGTCCATCACCTCGGAGACGGCGCTGCGGCCGGCCATGTCGCCAACATCCTGGCTGAAATAGCCGATCGTGGTGCCGCGATCGACCGCGACCTGCCCCTCATCCGGCAGTTCCTCGCCGGTGATCATCCGGAACAGCGTGGTCTTGCCCGCGCCGTTGGGGCCGACAAGGCCGATCTTCTCGCCCTTCTGCAAGGCGGCCGAGGCCTCGATGAAGATGATCTGGCGGCCGTTCTGCTTGCCGATGCTTTCGAGGCGAATCATGGGGTCCGGGAGGTTTTCAAGATCTGGAGTTGCCGCGCGTTTACAGGCTGAGGGACGCGCGCGGAACCCCGTAGCGTGCCGGATCAGCCCTTTGCGCTGCGCGCGACCATGGCGCTGATCGTCTCGAACAGCTCGCGCTTCGCCTCGTCGGCGCCGATTTCCTGCGTCGCGGCGGCGTGCGACAGCCCTTCGGCGGCGCCGAGCATGGCGCGTAAGCCCGCGGTCGGGATCGTCCCGCCGGCGGCGAAGGGCGCGAGCAGGGCCCGGCATTTCTCCAGGAAGATCAGGTCGCAGTCGCGCTTGACCGCGGCGAGCTCGGGCGAGCCGGCGAGCGCCGCCATGACGCCGGGGATCTCGCGCCCCTGGGTCAGGACGCAGTCGACATAGGAGGAGGCGATCGCCCCGGCCTTGCCGGCGAGGCTCGCCTCGCTGCTTTCGAGCGCGGCCTCCATGATCGCGTATTCCCGCATGTCGAAGTCGCGATAGAGCGCGATCAACAGGGCGCTGCGGGTCGGAAAGTGGCTGTAGACCACCGGCTTGGTGACGCCCGCCCGCTCGGCCAGGCGCCCGAGCGTCAGGGCGTCAGTGCCCTCGTCACCGACGATCCGCCAGGCGGTTTCGATAAGCTGGCGTTGGCGGTCCTCGCGCGTCAGGCGCTGACGGCGCGGCTGTTCGGCATTCTGGCTTGACATGTCTTATATACCAAAAGTAATTTACTAAAAGTATATAACGACATCCGCCCGATCGCAATCACCGCAGGAGAGAGCGCATGCATGCCCTCGTCGTCGTCGCCAATCCCGATCCCGCTTCGCTCAGCCAGGCCGTGACGCAGGCGCTCGCCGAAGGCGTTTCCAGTGCCGGCCATAGCGTCGAGATCGCCGATCTCGCCAAGGAAGGGTTCGACCCGCGTTTCTCGATGAGTGATCTCGCCGTTCATCGCCGCGAGATCGCCCAGCCCGCCGACATCGCCTTCGAGCAGGCGCGGATCGACCGGGCCGATGCGCTGGTGCTGGTCTATCCGGTCTACTGGTGGTCGATGCCGGCGCTGATGAAGGGCTGGATCGAGCGCGTCTTCGCCAATGGCTGGGCCTATGACGAAGGGGCTGACCTGCAGACAGTCAAGAAGCTGGGGCATCTGCCGATCCATCTCGTCGGGATCGGGGGCGCCACCATGCGGACCTATGAGCGGCATGGCTATCTCAGCGCGATGAAGACGCAGATCGACCACGGCATCTTCGGCTATTGCGGCGCGCCGGTCGTGACCTCCGAGCTGTTGCTGCCGGTGCCGGAGATGTCGGAGCATCTCGATACGGCGCGGGCGCTCGGTAGCAAGGTGTTCGAGGCGGCAAACGAAGCCGCTGTAGCGGCGTAGGTGTGCATTTGCTCGTCATGGTCGGACTTGTCCCGACCATCCACGTCTTTGCTTCGCTAGTCGAACGTCGTGTTCAAGACGTGGATGCTCGCCACAAGGGCGAGCATGAGGGTATCAAGCGCGCCCGCGCAGGCTCGCCCCTGGCTTTACCCGCATCTCCAGGAAGTTGCTGAGCTCGGTCACCCGCTTGATCGGATCGAGAACTTCTTCGTCCAGCCCATGCGCCCAGGCAAGATCGCGGCGGGTCGGCTCGGCGTCGAGCGCGTCGAGATCGGCGAGCCAGCTTTCCGTGTCGGCCTCGTCGCGGCGAAAGCCGCGTTCGATCAGCACCTTGCTATGCCGCCGCAGGATCGTGGCGATCAGGCGCAGCGAGAATTCGGGATGGTACTGCACGCCCCAGAAGGTGCCGCCATCCCGGCGGAATTCGGCAGCCTGGATCGGGCTCATCGCGTTCGAGGCGAGGATGGTGGCGTCGGCAGGCGGGGCGACGATGCTGTCGAAATGGATCGCCGGCGCATCGAAGGCAGCGGGGCGGCCGGCGAGCAATGGATGCGAAGCGCCGGCTGCCGTCTTGGCGATGCGGCGCGCGAAGCCGATCTCGAGCCCGTTCGGGTTGAGCGCGACTGTGCCGCCGGCAGCGACCGCCGCGATCTGGATGCCCCAGCAGGAGCCGAAACAGGGTGTGCCGCTCTGATAGATCGCCCGCATCAGCTCGATCTGCCGGGTCACCGCCGGTTCCGGGCTGTGGATGTGTAGCGACGAACCGGTGAGCGCGATGCCGTCATAGGAGGAGAGACCGGTACCGTCAGGCAGATTGGCGCCTTCGTCGGCGGGCAGGCAGATATCCGTGACCAGCGACGGCTCGATCCGCCGGAGCTCGGCTGCGTAGGCTTCGCCGGGCGTTGCGCCGCTGTCGCGCGCATACTCCTCGCGCTGTTCGCGCTTGTAGCCATCGACGACGAGGACGCGGAGCGGTTTGGGGTTGAACACGTTCATGGCTTCCTCGGGACGTTTGCGTCCGGCGACGGGCTGCGTTGCGCCTCCTCTCATAGGAGAAGCGCCCTGTGCAAGGCTATGCAGGCGCTCCGCAGATATGAGGATCGCGCATCTTGCAGCCGGCCGCCTCCCTTCCGCAGCGCATCTGGGCCAATGCCTATCTGCTGCTGACGCTGACCACCTTACTCTGGGCGGGCAACGCGGTGGCAAGCAGGCTCGCCGTCGGCCAGATCGCACCGATGACCCTGACCTCGCTGCGCTGGGTCCTGGTCTGTGCCGTCATGCCGTACCTGTTCCGGCAAGGGCTGCGCGAGCACTGGCCGGTGTTGAAGGCGAACTGGCTCAAGGTCACGCTGCTCGGCGCCTTCGGCTTCACCGCCTTCAACACGCTGATGTACATCGCGGCCTATTCGACGACCGCGATCAACATCGGCATTCTGCAGGGCTCGATCCCGGTCTTCGTGCTGCTCGGCGCCTTCCTCGCCTTCCGCACGCCGATCGGCGGGCTGCAGGCGCTCGGCGTCACCGTCACCATCATCGGCGTGCTGGTCACGGCGAGCCGCGGCGACTGGCACACCCTGCTGCAGCTCAGCTTCGTGCCGGGCGATCTCTGGATGATCATCGCCTGCCTGCTCTATGCCGGCTACACCGTCGGCATCCGCACGCGCCCGCCGATGCCCGGGCTGATCTTCTTCACGGCTATGGCGATGGTCGCCTGCCTGGTCTCGCTGCCGCTGCTCGCGGCCGAGATCGCCGCCGGCCAGGCCTATTGGCCGACGCTGACCGGCTGGTTGATCCTGATCTATGTGGTGCTCGGCCCTTCGATGGCGTCGCAGCTCTTCTTCATGCGGGCGATCGAATTGATCGGCCCCGGCCGCGCCGGCGTCTTCGTCAACCTGGTCCCGGTGTTCGCACCGCTGCTTGCCGTCGCGATCCTCGGCGAGCAGCTCGCGCTCTATCACGCGCTGGCGCTGGCGCTGGTGCTCGGCGGCATCTGGATCGCCGAGCGCAAGCGCTGAGCCTTAGAGCCGGATCCGATCAGATTGGATCAGTCTGATCGGAACGGGTTCTAGCGCAGGCTTTCCACCGTAAGCCGCGCGACCGCTGCATGGGCGGCCTCGCGGGCCTCGACACTCGCCTGCGAACCGGCGAGGTAGACCGCGATGGCGAAGCGGCGGCCGTCCGGCAGGGTGACGATGCCGATATCGTTGGTGGCGTGGTTGAGGCCGTCGGCGCTCGGTCCGAGTCCGGTCTTGTGGGCGAAGCGCGCGCCGTCGGGCAGGCCGGCGCGGATGCGCTGCGGCCCGCTCTTGGTCTCCAGGATGATCTTCTCGAGCAGGGTAGTGTGCGCGGGCTCGCGCAGCCAGTTGCCCTTGGCAAGTGCTTCGAGGAAAGCGGCCGAGGCATCGGGGCTGGCCGCGTCGCGCTTGTCCTTCAGCGTCGCCTCCAGCGTCTTGCGGCGCTCTGCGGCCGGGATCGCCTGGATCGCCTTGTAGAAGGCGGCGGTGTCGATTGGCTTGTCCCAGGCATAGCCGGGCAGGCCGAGGATCTCCGGCTGGAAGACGCGCTCATAGCGGTCGACCGAGATGCCTGGGACGCCGCCATCCTTCAGCATCGCCGTCAACACCTGCGGGCCGCCGATCAGGCGCAGCAGCAGGTCGGCGGCGGTGTTGTCGCTGTCGCCCGTCGAGCGGATCAGGAGGTCGCGCAGCGCGTATTCGTTGCGTTCGCCCTTGAAGGCCTTGGCGAGCGGGCTGTGATAGAGCGAGAGATCGTTGCGGGTGACGGTGATCTTCTGGTCGAGCTTGAACTTGCCGGCCTCGACCGCCTGCAGCACCGCGACCGCCAGCGGCAGCTTGAACACGCTCTGCAGCGGGAAGGGCTCGGCGCCGCGATGCGACCAGCTCTTGCGGTCCTTCAGATCGAGAAGCGCGACGCCGAGGCGCCCTTTCGCCGCCTGCTCGATGGATTTGATCCCGGCATCGAGCTTGGCCCTGTCCCAGTCGGCGAAGGCGGGCGAGGCGGCAAGGCAGGCGAGGGCGAAGGTGGCGGTACGCAGCATCAGTGTCTCCATGTCGGCCGCCACAGGACGGGGCGATTGCGGCGCGAATGGGAGCGTCGAGGACATGCCAGCCGCCAAAGTGGCGGTTGTGGTTAAATGCAACCTATGATAGATGTTTCCCCTGTTTCATAATCAATGATTGCATCGGGCCTCTCTTCGACCGGGCGGCCGTCGACACCGCATCCGGCAGGAGAGGCGGAGTGGGCACGCTCGCTTTCATCACGGGCGCAATCAGGCGTGTCGCATCGCTGCGTCGGCGCGCTGGCGTGGTCGAGGCCAGATGTGCCGGAAGTGCACCCTTGCCCTCTGAGCGTCGGCTCGAAAGGTCGAGCCTGCCGTTCCAGCGAGGTCCGTGCTTTGCCGCCGGGGCAGGCCGGCCATCTGAGCTCGACAGGACGCTCGCAGTCCTAGCGCGAGGCAATTCGCGCAAACGCTGCCGGCATAACCCCATGGGGTGGCGCAAGAGGTGGGCGGCGGATCTCGCCCGGGCCCGCGACGCCTCGGGCCCCAGACGCTCAAGCTGTTCGACAAGCTGAAATAGCCGGCCGCGGGCTGCGCGGCGCAAGGGGGAGCGTGTCGTGTACAAGGTCAGGAACCACAAGCTGGCAAGCGGCGCCAGCAATGTCCCATTCGTCAGATCGCCCAACATCGGCGGCGCGCTCGCGCCGAAATTCCTGCTGATCCATTTCACGGCGAGCGGCCCCGGCGCCGATATTCCCAGCTACTTCGCCAAGCCGTCCGCCAGGGTCTCGGCGCATCTGGTGATTAGCCGCAGCGGCGCCATTACCCAATGCGTTCCGTTCAACGTCGTCGGTTGGCATGCCGGCAGAAGTCGCTGGACCGACAAGACCGGCCGCTATTACGAGGGGCTCAACCAGCACGCGATCGGCATCGAGATCGAAAACTGGGGTGCGTTGCGACGCACAGGATCAGGCTGGGTGTCGTGGACCGACGCAGCAGTCGATGCCGGCAAGGTGATCGAGGCCAGGCACAAATTCGGCACGCCCAATGGCGGCTGGGAAACCTTCACAGAGGCGCAGGTCAAAGCGACGCTGGAGGCGGCGCGGGCGATCTGCGTCGAATACGCCATAGACGAGATCATCGGCCATGACGACATCTCGCCTGGGCGCAAATCGGATCCCGGACCGGCCTGGAACATGAACTCGTTCAGGGCGAAGGTGCTGGGGCGCGATGATACTGGTCCGCCGACCTGGATCGTCCGCTCGCCGACCGGGCTCAACATCCGCGCGGGCGCCGGCATGGAGCATCCCGCCTTGCGCCCGCAGCCGCTGCCGGACGGCACGGAGGTGATCGTCCACGAAGCGTCCGGGCAATGGCGCTTCGTCTCGGTGCTGAATGCCGCCGGCCAGCCCGATTTCTCGGGCTGGGTGCATGGCGGCTTCCTGTATGAAAGCTGAGGTCGGGTGAGGCCCGCAGCCTCGCCGGCGGCGGGCTTCGCCCTGCCTCAGAACTTCAGCCGCCGCGCCCGCTTGACCATCGGGATCTCGTGGATCCGGGCGAGCAGCGCGTCCGAGATCGCCTCGTCGACGGCGACATAGCAGATCGCGTCGCCGCCCGGCTTGTCGCGGCCGAGATTGAAGGTCGCGACATTGACGCCGGCCTCGCCGAGCACGGAGCCGAACTGGCCGATGAAGCCCGGCTTGTCGGCATTGCGGACATAGAGCATGTGCGGCGCGAACTCGGCGTCGACCTGGATGTCGCGGATCTCGATGATGCGCGGCTTGCCGTCATGGAAGACGGTGCCGGAGGCATGGCGCGGCATGTCCTGCGCCTCGACGACGATGCGGATGACGCTTTCGAGATTGCCGGCGACCTCGCGGGTCAGCTCCTCGACGACGATACCCTTCTCCTTGGCGATCATGGTCGCGTTGACCATGTTGATCTCCGGCAGGAAGGGGCGCAGCACGCCGGTGATCGCGGCGGCCGAGATCGCCTTCAGGTTCAGCTTGGCGACCGCGCCTTCGTACTCGATGCGGATGCCCTTGACCTGCGCCTCGGTGAGCTGGCCGAGGAAGGAGCCGAGCTTCTCGGCGAGGTCGACGAAGGGCTTGATCCGCGGCGCTTCCTCGGCCGAGATCGAGGGGAAGTTCACCGCATTGGTGATCGCGCCCTTGAGCAGATAGTCGCTCATCTGCTCGGCGACCTGCAGGGCGACATTCTCCTGCGCCTCGTTGGTGCTCGCGCCGAGATGCGGCGTGCAGACGACATTGTCCAGACCGAAGAGCGGGTTCGTCTCGGCCGGCTCGGCCGAGAACACGTCGAAGGCGGCGCCGGCGACATGGCCGGACTTGATCAGCTCGGCCAGCGCCGCCTCGTCGACGAGGCCGCCGCGGGCGCAGTTGATGATGCGCACGCCCTTCTTGGTCTTGGCGAGGTTTTCCGCCGAGAGGATGTTCTTGGTCTTCTCGGTCATCGGGACGTGGAGGGTGATGAAGTCGGCGCGCTTCAGGAGCTCGTCGAGCTCGACCTTCTCGACACCCAGCTGCACCGCCCGTTCCGGCGAGAGATAGGGGTCGAAGGCGATGACGCGCATGCGCAGGCCGATGGCGCGCTCGGCGACGATCGAGCCGATATTGCCGCAGCCGATCAGGCCGAGCGTCTTGGCGGTGATCTCGACGCCCATGAAGCGATTCTTCTCCCACTTCCCGGCCTGGGTGGAGAGGTCGGCGGCGGGGATCTGGCGGGCGAGCGCGAACATCATGGCGATGGCGTGCTCGGCGGTGGTGATCGAATTGCCGAAGGGCGTGTTCATCACGATGATGCCGCGCGCCGTCGCGGCGGGGATCTCGACATTGTCGACGCCGATGCCGGCGCGGCCGATCACCTTGAGGTTCTTCGCCTCGGCGAGCAGCTTTGCGGTGGCTTTGGTCGCCGAGCGGATGGCGAGGCCGTCATAGTCGCCGATCACGGCGGCGAGCTTGTCCTTGTCCTTGCCGAGGGCCGGATCGAAGGTCACGTCGATGCCGCGATCCCGGAAGATCTGCACGGCGGCGGGGGAGAGGGCGTCCGAAATCAGGACTTTGGGGGCGGTCATGGGGATGGCTCCGGCGGCGCCGCGCTGCACGAGGAGCGTTTCGGCGCTGAGAGGGGGAGGGGACCCCGCCTGTCATTCCGGGGCGGCGAAGCCGAACCCGGAACCCATGACGGGGTACGACGCTGCGGTTCTGGATGAAGCGGTGGCGAGGGCTCGCCCGGTCCTGGGTTCCGGGTTCGCGGGCGAGAGCCCGCGCCCCGGAATGACAGGGCGAAGCGCCTCAGGCCGCCTTCTTGCCCAGCGAAGCCTTGGCCTCGTTGAAGGCGTAGCTGATCCAGGGCAGCAGCGCCTTGAGATCGCGGCTCTGGACGGTGGCGCCGCACCAGATGCGGAGGCCCGGAGGGGCGTCGCGGTAATGGCCGAGATCGTAGCCGGCGCCGGCCTTCTCGATGATCGAGACCACCTGCTTGGCGAAGGCCGCCTGCTGGTCGGCCGGCAGCGCGGTCACGGCCGGGTCGGTGAACTTGAGACACACCGAGGTGTTCGAACGCGTCTTCGGCTTCACCGCGAGGAAGTCGATCCAGTCGTTCTCGCGCACGAACTTGGCGAGGACGCGGGCATTGCCCTCGACCTTCTTCACCAGGCCGTCGAGCCCGCCGACCTTCTTCGCCCATTCCAGCGCGTCGATATAGTCCTCGACGCAGAGCATGGACGGGGTGTTGATGGTCTCGCCGACGAAGATGCCCTCGGAGAGCTTGCCGCCCGAGGTCATGCGGAAGACTTTTGGCAGCGGCCAGGCCGGCTTGTAGGTCACGAGCCGTTCGACGGCGCGCGGTGAAAGGATGATCATGCCGTGCGCGCCTTCGCCGCCGAGCACCTTCTGCCAGGAGAAGGTGACGACATCGAGCTTGGGCCAATCGAGGCGCTGGGCGAAGGCGGCCGAGGTCGCGTCGCAGATCGTCAGGCCTTCGCGGTCATCGGCGATCCAGCTGGCGTCGGCGACGCGCACGCCGGAGGTGGTGCCGTTCCAGGTGAAGACGACGTCGCGGTTCTTGGTGTCGACCTTCTTCAGATTCGGCAGCTCGCCATAGGGCGCCTCGAACAGGCGGACATCCTGCAGCTTGAGCTGCTTGACGACATCGGTGATCCAGCCGGAGCCGAAGCTCTCCCAGGCCAGCATGTCGACGCCGCGCGCGCCGAGCATCGACCACATCGCCATTTCCATGGCGCCGGTGTCGGAAGCGGGCACGATGCCGATGCGGTAATCGGCCGGGACCTGCAGAACCTCGCGGGTCAGGTCGATCGCGAGCTTGAGCTTGTCCTTGCCGATCTTGGCGCGGTGCGAGCGGCCGAGCGGCGCGTCACTGAGGGCTTTGAGGGTCCAGCCGGGGCGCTTGGCGCAGGGGCCGGACGAGAAATTGGGCACGCGCGGGCGCGCTGCCGGAATCGTATTCGCCATCGATGTCTCCATCCTTACAGATGGGCGCGCCTCGGTGGGGAGGCGTGTCCCGTCGACGGGGGTAGGATGGAGGGGCGGGGGGAGTCAAGGTGCCTGTTCTGCTTGTTTTAAACGCCTCGTAATCTTTAAGGTATTGTCGCTATTTTTTTTGTATTCTCGAACTTCATTGGGAGTAATGTACTTAGAAAGAGCGTCTAGAAAATTGCTCCAGGCATATTCGAAGTTATCATCAAATATTGATGCAATTTTTTCGCCCGATTCGGTTAGAATATAGACTGGAACAGCAGGGCCTCTTTCGTGTCCAATTAATGGTGCAATATTGCGATTGCTTTGAGCTATAAATGTGACAATTTTTTCGTATGCCACTGATGCGCGATCGTGATGCTTAATCCAAAGCTCTGTTCCTTGATCGTCAATTGTTTCAGTAAATAGTGAAATCTGTCCCGTTAATCCTGGATCAATTATTACTTCAGCAGATACAAGTTTTGCTAAAGCATCAAAACGAATTTCTCCAGAAAGGCATTTTGGTATCGTGTCATCAATTCTGTTTTTACAAATAGATTCAAATAATATGGCAGTCTCATTGTCCATTTCATCCAAAATCCGCATAGCTTTTCGGGAGATTGATCCCGGAGATTTTATTTCCGAAGAGAGAATTTTTCCCCATTTTATCCGAAGTTGCTCGTCGCTTGCATCTTCAGCGTATCTCTCAAATCGGCAAAGAAATTCCTCGTCCAGTGACTCCTTTCCAGATACCGATTGCTCTTTCGAGGGCGGATTTCTTTGAAGGTCATCAAAAGCTATGGATAAGACCAATTTTTTATTTTCAAGCTTGGTGGTCGTTGATTTGAGCTGCGCTCTAAGAGCCTCCTCGGCGAAGGCTGAGTCACTGACGATGCGGTCCGCGGTGGCCTTTCCTAGCGCTTGAATAATTTCCGCATGCGAGTGGCTAATCGCTCGACGTTCAGCGTTCTTGGCTTCTAAAGGGGCATTCACCACCTCAATAATATTGCCTACAAGGCGGTCAAACGCCGCTATGGCGCGGCTTTTTGCTTTCGCGTTGACCCCTGTGGGCGTGATGTCTGCTGAGAGCGAGGTCTCTTGATCCAAATGATCGCTCTTCATTCAGCCGCCCTTGTCCCCTGATTGTGGTAAGATGAAGTGCAGCAACGATAACTGCAACAGCCAGAAGCGCCCACTGTCATGGTCGCCCTTGTGGCGACCATCCATGTCTATGCAACGCTTCGATTGACCATCCGAGCGCCTTGCGCCGGTTCACCTGCCATTGGCGTTGCAAGGCGTGGATGGTCGGGGCAGGCCCAACTATGACGGGAGGCTCGAGCGATCGCTGGACGGGCTGCTCGGCACGATTAGCCAGGAATCGGACACCGATTGCCTGAGAATCCGGGAAAGGATGGCGATACATGGATAGCCGCGAACTTAACGGAGGTCGTGGTGACGCTTCTTCAGATGGCCTATCTCTTGATTGCATTCTCGTATGTCGTCGCAGCTGTTGCGCTATATGCCGGGCATTAGCCGGCAACTTATCCCCGCCCTCTGAACCTCCCGTATGATCCCCCGCATCCCATCCCCGAGGGGCGGCCGACCGGAGGCACGCTGATTGGCGGGGTGGGTGCGGCGCCTGCGGCCGGGCTTGCAACCCGGTCCCGGGAGGCTTCGGGAACCGCAACCTGAACCCCTCTCCTGGAAGGAGAGGGGCAGGGGTGAGGTGTTCGGAGCGGAAACGCTGGCCTGAACCCGAGCGCGCGGTGAGGGCGGAGCGGCGCTGGTCGAGCGGCGTACACCTCACCCTGCCCTCTCCTTACAGGAGAGGGTTTTGGGTCGACGTTCCGGTGCCCCGTCGCGTCCTCGATTTCGTCGCGCCATTTGTCCCAGACGCACTGCCACGGCGAAGCGTGACGTAAAACCCCTCTCCTTACAGGAGAGGGTTCTATGGTGTGCATGCTGCTCTGATCCGCGCGATGACGGCGTCGCGGTCGTCCAGCACCTCATCGTTGCGGAAGCGGATCAGCATGAAGCCGTGGCGCTCGATCTCCTCCGTGCGGGTGGCGTCGTAGTCCTGATCCCAGCCATGCTGGCGGCCGTCGAGCTCGATGACGAGCTTGCGTTCCGGGCAGAGGAAATCGACGGTGTAGCCGAGGAGCGGTTCCTGCCGGCGGAACTTCAGCCCGCCGAGGCGGCGGCCGCGCAGCAGGTCCCAGAGGACGTCCTCCGGCCCGGTCGCCTGCCGGCGCAGCCTTCTGGCGAATTGCCGGCGTTCGTCGGCCATGAAGCCCCTTCACAATGCAGGCGCGGGGAACCCTCTCCTGGAAGGAGAGGGCAGGGTGAGGTGTTCGGACCGGAAACGCCAGCCTGAACCTGACCGCGCGGCGAGGGAAAGCGGCGCTGGTCGAACGGCATACACCTCACCCCTGCCCTCTCCTTCCAGGAGAGGGGTTTTGCGGCGCGGTTCCGCAAACTTATCCCCGCCCTCTGAACCGCCCGTATAATCCCCCGCATCCCATCCCCGAGGGGCGGCCGACCGGAGGCATGTCGTTTGGCGGGGTGGGTGCGGCGCCTGCGGGCGAGGGTTGCGCCTCGCTCCCGGGAGGCTTCGGGAACCGACCTGGGGACACTACGATCCCTGCGCGAGGAGCTCGCTAGCCGGACCTGCCCGCCGATCGTGAACCGCCCGAGCGCCGATGCGACGACCCGATGAGGGGAACTGGCGAAGGCGACGAGCGGGATCGGGGCAAGGTCCGAATGAAGCGCGGCCCGGAGTTTTCAAATCGCCGCCTGGCGGAGCGCCACGGGGCGTGCGGATGGGGATCCATCCGCGCCGCTTCCTGGCTCAATGGAAGCGGATACCAAACCGCGCCTCGCGGCGCTCCGCTGCCCCTCATTTGCGACAACGCCCGCAGGATGCGCCTGCGGGCGGGGACGGCGTTTGGGCGCGGGAGGCGCGACCTACCCCCTCTCCCCTTGCGGGAGAGGGCTGGGGTGAGGGGTCTCGCGACCTGACGGGACTAGCCTCCTGCCTGCCGTCGAAGTCGGAAGGCGCGGCGCGACCCCTCATCCGGCGCTGCGCGCCACCTTCTCCCGCAAGGGGAGAAGGCAGAGCGTCGAGGTTCCCACTCCTTGCCGGAAGCCAACAGGAGGACACCCCATGACCCGCAATCCCGACCATCGTGGCGCGACGAAGGAGGAGTTCGAGCGCTATCAGCGCGAGCGGCCGATCATGCTTCGCAGGGTCGCGACATTGATGCAGTGCTGGCGCTTTTGCGGTCGCAAGGATTGCCGGCGCGCCAGGGCCTGCTCCGGGCCGGATGGTGGGGAATGCGCCGGCAAGCTCATGGACTGCCTCTCCGACGAGATGCGCGCGACCTTCCGCGAGGCGATCCGCCTGCGCGTCGCCGGCGTCGAGGGCAAGGAGGCCTGGTACGAGGCCGAGCGGCGCATCGCCCGGCACAAGGCGCAGATCGAGGCTATCCCGGGCATGGGCCCGGACCGGGGCTGAGGGCGGCTGGCGCCGCCCCTGCCGGCTCAGAGGCCGGTCATCGTCATCTCGGCGTCGATCGCCTTCATCTTCGGATTGGCGGCGCAGAAGGCCCGGACCTTGGCCTCGATGGTCGCGGATTCGTGGTTGGCGCCGGCTCTCGCCCTGCGGTCGGCCTTGTGCTGGCCGGTCTTGAGATAGTCGGCGCAGCTCAGGTCGGGGTCGGTGATCTCGGCCGAGGCCGGGGCGGCGACGAGGAGACAGGCAAGGGTCGCGGCGAGCGCGCGCAAGGCGAGAGGCATGGGGGATGTCCTGAACGTGCGGCCGGCTGCGCGGCCCTTCGGCGGGGCTGGTGCACCCTGCCGCCGCCGGGCGCAAATGCTGCTTGCGCCGCCCGGCCTTGCAGGCAGGGCATCGCGGGAAGGGTGCCGTTTCGGCAGGGCGAGGCGGGGAGAAGTCGTCGGCGGACAGGGCTTGGCTGCGCCTTCGCCGCGCGGTTCGCGGCCGTGCTGCTATAAGCTTCCGCTCGAACGCGATTCACGGAAGGCGCCGCCATGGCCAGAAAGACCCCCGAGCAGCTCACCAAGGAATTCGAGGGCCGCAAGGCCAAGGGGCTGGCCAAGGGCGGGGCGGCCTATTGGCCGAACGTGCTCGCCAACGCCGTGCTGAAGCTCGCGGCGGAAGGACAGGTCCCCGATGTCGCGGCGCTGGTCGCCCGGCTCGAGCTGGAAGCCGCCTCGAAGGACATCCAGGTCAAGGCCGGCGCCGAGGAGGCGCTGGCGCGGCTGAAGCAGGCGGCGGCAAGGGGAGCGGAGTAGAGCGCGGGTAGGCGTGGCGATGGCCCCCTCTCCCCTTGCGGGAGAGGGATGGGGTGAGGGGTCGCGCAACGTGACGAGGTCGGCGCGCCGCCGCTGGCGATGGCGGACAAGGGGCGTGCGACCCCTCATCCGTCTCGGCTTCGCCGAGCCACCTTCTCCCGCAAGGGGAGAAGGGAAGGAGGCTCACTCCCCCATCGCGATCAGCGAGGCGTTGCCGCCGGCTGCCGCGGTGTTGATCGTCACCGTCTGCTCGGTGGCGAAGCGGGCGAGATAGTTCGGCCCGCCGGCCTTGGGGCCGGTGCCCGAGAGGCCGTGGCCGCCGAAGGGCTGCACGCCGACGACCGCGCCGATGATGTTGCGGTTGACGTAGATATTGCCGGTCGAGAGCTTCTGCGTGACGTGCTCGACCGTGGTCTCGATGCGCGAATGCACGCCGAGCGTCAGGCCGTAGCCGGTGGCCTCGATCGCCTCGATCACCTTGTCGAGCTCGCCGGCCTTCCAGCGCACGACATGCAGCACCGGGCCGAAATGCTCGGCGGTGAGATCGGAGACCTTGTCGAGCCGGATGATGTGCGGGGCGACGAAGGTGCCGCCGAGCGAGGGCACCGCGCCGGCATAGGCGACGCGGCCCTCGGCCTGCATCGCCGCGATATGGGCGTCGAGTCGCTGCTTGGCGGGGGCGTCGATCACCGGGCCGACATGGGTCTCGATCTCGCGGGGGTCGCCCAGCCTGAGCACGCTGGCGGCGCCCTCGATCATCTCGACCATCTTGTCGGCGACGTCCTCCTGCACCACCAGCAGGCGCAGCGCCGAGCAGCGCTGGCCGGCCGAGCGGAAGGCCGACATCACCACATCGTCGGCGACCTGCTCGGCGAGCGCGGTCGCGTCGACGATCATGGCGTTGAGCCCACCGGTCTCGGCGATCAGCGGGACGATCGGCCCGTCCTTGGCGGCGAGCGCCCGGTTGATGGCGCGGGCCGTCGCGGTCGAGCCGGTGAAGGCGACGCCGGCGACGTCGGGATGGGAGACGAGGGCGGCGCCGAGCTTGCCGTCGCCCGGGGTGAGGTGTAGCGCCGATTTCGGCACGCCGGCCTCGTGCAGGATGGCGATGGCGAGGCTGGCGATCAGCGGGGTCTGCGGTGCGGGCTTCGCGACGACGCTGTTGCCGGTGACCAGCGCGGCCGCGACCTGGCCGACGAAGATGGCGAGCGGGAAGTTCCAGGGCGCGATGCAGATGAAGGGGCCGCGGCCGCGCAGGACGAGGCGGTTCTCCTCGCCGGTCGGGCCGGGCAGGGCGGTCGGCACCGCGAACTTCGTCTCGGCCTCGGCGGCGTAGTAGCGCAGGAAGTCGACGGCTTCGCGCAGCTCCGCGATGGCGTCGTCCAGCGTCTTGCCGGCCTCGGCCTGGAGCAAAGCGAGGATCGGGCCGCGGCGGGCCTCCATCAGCTCGGCCGCCTGGCGCAGCGCCGCGGCGCGGATCCGGGCCGGGGTCGCGTTCCAGGCTGGGAAGCCGGCCTTCGCGGCGAGCACCGCCTGGGCGGCCGAAGCTTCGTTCGCCTCGACGACATGGCCGATCGGCCTTGCGTCGATCGGCGAGCGCAGCTCACGGCGGTTGCCGGCGACGGGCTTGCCGTCGATTACGGCGCCCGCCTCCGGGAATGGCTTTGCGGTCGCGCGGCCGATCTCGGCGAGCAGTGCCTCCAGGCTGGAGGCATCGCCGAGCTCGACGCCGGCCGAGTTCTTGCGCGACGGGCCGAAGAGATCGGCCGGCAGCGGGATGCGGCGATGGCGGGCGGCACCCGGCGTTCCGATGATGTCGGCCGGCGGCACGAGCAGCTCCGAGACCGGCACGTCGGGATCGCCCGAGACCGAGACGAAGGAGGAGTTGGCGCCGTTCTCGAGCAGGCGGCGCACGAGATAGGCGAGCAGGTCCTGATGGCCGCCGACCGGCGCATAGGTCCGGCAGGCGAAGCCGGAATTCTCCTGCAGCAGGCGCTCATAGAGCGCTTCGCCCATGCCGTGCAGGCGCTGGAACTCGAAGTTCTCGGTGTTGCCGGCGAGCTCGGCGACGGTCGCGACGGTGAGCGCGTTGTGGGTGGCGAACTGCGGAATGATGCGCGGCCGCAGGGCCAGCAGCTGCTTGGCGCAGGCCTCGTAGTTCAGGTCGGTCATCGCCTTGCGGGTGAAGACCGGATAGTCGGGCAGGCCGCGCTCCTGGGCGCGCTTCAGCTCGGTGTCCCAATAGGCGCCCTTGACCAGGCGCACCATCATGCGCCTATCGTAAAACTCGGCCAGCGCCGCGATATGGGCGATCACCGCGCTGGCGCGCTTCTGATAGGCCTGGATGGCGAGGCCGAAGCCGTCCCAGCCGGCGAGCGAGGCGTCGGCCAGCACGGCGTCGATGACGTCGAGCGAGAGTTCGAGCCGGTCGGCCTCCTCGGCGTCGACGGTGAAGTTGAGATCGTATTTCTTGGCCTGGCGGGCGAGCTCGATCACCTTCGGGGTGAGCTCGACGAGCACGCGCTCGCGATTGGTCGCGTCATAGCGCGGATGCAGGGCCGAGAGCTTGACCGAGATGCCCGGCCGGTTCGGCAGCTTGTCATTGCCGGCGGAGCGGCCGATGGCGTCGATCGCGGCGGCATAGGAGGCGTAGTAGCGGTCGGCATCTCCTTGCGTGCGGGCGCCCTCGCCGAGCATGTCGAAGGAGTAGCGATAGAGCTTGCCGGTGCCGGAGCGGGCGCGCTTCAGCGCTTCCTCGATGGTCTGGCCGAGCACGAAATGATTGCCCATCACCCGCATCGCCTGGCGCGTCGCGGTGCGCACGGCCGGCAGGCCGAGGCGCTTGGAGAGATTGCCGATGATGCTGGTCGGGGTCTCGCCGGGCTGGATGATGCGGGCGGTGAGGCCGAGCGCCCAGGACGAGGCCGAGATCAGGAAGGCATCGGACTTCGATTCATGGTGGGCGAAGTCGCCCTGGCCGAGCTTGTCCTCGATCAGCCGGTCGGCGGTGGCGGCGTCCGGCACGCGCAGCAGGGCTTCCGCCAGCACCATCAGCGCGAGGCCCTCCTTGGTCGAGAGCGAGTATTCGCGCAGCAATTCCTCGATGCCGCCGAGGCCGACCTTGCGGGTGCGGATCGCCTCGATCAGCGAGGTGGCGCGGGCGTCGATCCTGGCCTTGGCTGCGGGCTCCCGCCTGGAGCCGGCGAGCAGGCGCCCGGCAATCGCGCCGTCATCCTCGGCATAGGGCGCGCGGAAAGTTGGGGCGGCGCTGTCGATCGGTCGCGGGGCAGGGGCGGCCATGGCGGGGGCTCCGGAGAGGCTAAAACGGGATGATCTGAAGGATCGTGGCAAGCACGCAGGATATCAATGGATATGTTTGGCTCTCAGATGTAAGAATGTTCGTTATATTGCCATATGACAGAGAAATATCCTGTGCTTGATCGAACCGACCGCCGCCTGCTGGCGATGCTGCAGAATGACGGCCGCGCCGCCGGCGTCGAGCTGGCCGAGGCGGTGGGCCTGTCGCCGACCGCGACCGGCGAACGCCTGAAGCGGCTGACGCGCGAGGGCTACATCACGGGCTACCGGGCGACGCTCGATCCGGTGAAGCTCGGGCTGCATCTTCTGGTCTTCGTCGAGGTCTATCTCGACAAGACGACGCCCGACGCCTTTGAGCGCTTCGCTAATGCGGTGAAGCGGGCGCCCGAAGTGCTGGAGTGCCATATGGTCGCCGGCGGCTTCGACTATCTCGTCAAGACCAGGGTCGCCGACATGAACGCCTATCGGCGCTTCCTCGGCGAGGTGCTGCTGGCGCTGCCGGCGGTGCGGGAGACGCGGACCTATGCGGTGATGGAAGAGGTCAAGACCGACGGGGCGCTGCCGCTCTGACCGGCCGGCTTTCGGCGGGAAAGGAACCACCTGAGGCAGGCTGCCGGAAATTTGCGCGACTTGTTTGCCGCGCTGCATGAATTTTCATCGGATCGGCTTGACGCAGATGGACATTGCGCCAGTTTGAAGCTGCCTGCTCTGCGGCACGGGCCTTGCTCGTCGTCGCCGGAACCAATCTCCCGCCATCGCTCCTTTCGCGCCTCATTCCGGAGTCCCAGATGTCTACGACTAAAGTCTACAGCTCCCTTTCACGCCGGCGCCTGGCCGGGCTGGCGGGCGTGCTCGGCCTGGTCGTGGCGGGGCTCGGAACCGGCCCGGCCGCGGCGCAGACTGCGGTGCGCTTCACGCTCGACTGGCGCTTCGAGGGGCCGGCGGCGCTGTTCCTGATGGCGCAGGAGAAGGGCTACTTCAAAGCCGAGGGGCTCGACGTCACCATCGACACCGGCAATGGCTCGCGCGAGGCGATCCCGCGCGTCGCCTCGGGCACCTATGATGTCGGCTTCGGCGACGTGAATTCGCTGATCCGCTTCCGCGACGAGAACCCCACCGTCGATCTCAAGGCGGTGATGATGGTCTATGACCGTCCGCCCTTCGCCATCGTCGGCCGCAAGAGCCGCGGCATCACCAGCGATGTGAAAAGCCTCGAAGGCAAGAAGTTCGGCGCCCCGGCGGCCGACGCCGCCTTCGCGCAATGGCCGATCTTCAAGACCGTCAACAAGCTCGACGACAGCAAGATGCGGATGGAGAATGTCGGCTTCCCGGTGCGCGAGCCGATGCTCGCCTCGGGCGAGGTCGACGCCGTCTTCGGCTTCGCCAACTCGTCCTACATCAACCTGAAGTCGCGCGGCGTGCCGGTCGACGACATCGTCACCATGCTGATGTCGGATTACGGCGTCGAGCTCTACGGCAATGTCGTGATGGCCTCGCCGAAGTTCATGGCCGAGAAGCCGGAGGCGCTGCGCGGCCTGCTGCGTGCGATCACCAAGGGCATCCGCGACACCGTCGCCAACCCCGAGCTGGGCGCGCAGCTGGTGATCAAGCGCAACGATGTCGCCAAGCAGGAGGTCGAGCTCGAGCGCCTGAAGATGACGCTGGAGCAGAACGTGGTGACGCCCTGGGTCAAGGCCAATGGCGTCGGCGGCATCGACAAGGCGCGCTGGGCGACGGCGCTCGACCAGATCGGCCTGACCTTCACCTTCAAGGACAAGGCCAAGGCGGGCGAGGCTTTCGTCGACAGCTTCCTGCCGGCCGAGGCCGATCGGAAGCTCTGAGCATCCCGCCCCGCATCCGGCCTTCCCGGCGAAGGGAAGGCCGGCTTCCCGTCTGCTGCCCATGGAGCGCCCTTGACCGCCTTCGTCGAACTGAACGAGGTCACGCATGTCTATGGCGGCGGTGACGGGCCGCCCGCGGTCGACGGCCTGTCGCTGAAGGTGCGCGAGGGCGAGTTCGCCGCCATCGTCGGCCCGTCCGGATGCGGCAAGTCGACCCTGATGAAGCTCGCGACCGGCCTGCAGAAGCCGAAGGCCGGCATGGTCGCGGTCGCCGGCCAGCGCGTCGCCGAGCCGATCAAGATCACCGGCATGGCCTTCCAGAACCCGGTGCTGCTGCCCTGGCGCACCACGCTGGACAACCTCCTGCTGCCGCTCGAAGTGGTGCAGCCGCATCGCCAGCGCCTGCGCGCCAACAAGGACGAATATGTCGCGCGAGCCGAAGGGCTGCTCGAGAAGGTCGGCCTCAAGGGCATGGGCTCGAAGTATCCCTGGGAGCTCTCGGGCGGCATGCAGCAGCGCGCCTCGCTCTGCCGCTCGCTGATCCACGAGCCCAAGCTCCTGATGCTGGACGAGCCCTTCGGTGCTCTCGACGCCTTCACGCGCGAGGAACTCTGGTGCGTGATCCGCGACCTGCAGGCCGAGCGCGCCGTCACGGTGATCCTGGTCACGCATGATCTGCGCGAGGCGGTGTTCCTGGCCGACCGGGTGTTCTGCATGTCGGCGCGGCCGGGCAGGATCATCGCCGAGCGCGAGATCGGCTTCGCCCGTCCGCGCGACCTCGAAATCACCTACACACCGGAATTCGCCGAGATCGTCCACGAATTGCGCGGCCATATCCGCGAAGCGAGGGCGGCGGCATGAAGCGCTCGATCTGGCTCAGGCTCGCGCCCTATCTGTTCACGCTCGGCTTCTTCGCGCTGTGGGAGGCGGCCTGCCGGGCTCTCTCGATCTCGGCCTTCGTGCTGCCGCCGCCCTCGGCGATCTGGGCGGCGCTGGTGCAGTACCAGAAGCCGCTTTACACAAACGCCTTCCACACACTCTGGATGACCACGGCCGGCTTCGGGCTCTCGATCCTGTTCGGGCTCGCCGTCGGACTTCTGGTCGGTTCGTCGCGCCTGCTTCAGGCCGGGCTCAACCCGCTGCTGGTCGGCTTCAACGCCATCCCCAAGGTCGCGGTTGTGCCGATCCTCGTGCTCTGGTTCGGCGTCGGCTGGCTGCCGCCGGTATTGACCGCCTTCGTGATCTCGTTCTTCCCGATTGTGGTCAATGTCGCGACCGGCCTCGCCACGATCGAGCCCGAGACCGAGGACGTGCTCAAGGCGCTCGGCGCAAGCCGGCTCGACATCATGACCAAGGTCGGCATTCCTCGCTCGCTGCCCTATTTCTTCGGGGCGCTGAAGGTCTCGATCACGCTCGCCTATGTCGGCTCGGTGATCGGCGAGCAGAACGCCTCCAATCTCGGCATCGGCAATTTGATCACCCGCGCCTCGGCCGATTTCAACGTGCCGCTGGTGTTCGCGGCGCTGATCGTGCTGGCCGTGCTCGGCATCTTCCTGGTCGCTGTCGTCGATTTCGTCGAGGACCGGATGACCGGCTGGGCCAAGCGCTCGCAGATGGCGCGCGGCTGAGCTGCTGGTCAAACTGCCGGACGGATGGTCACGGCGATGCCACGGCGCAGCGAGTTTGAGACCATGCACGACGTCTCCGCCCGGGCGATCAGCTCCTTCGGATCGGAGCCGTCGCGCATCTCGCAGGAGACGGTCATGGTCGCTGCTGTCGTCACCAAAGGCGAGCCTTCGAGCTCGACGGTAACCGAGATGCTGATCCGGCTGAGCTCGGCGCCGGTTTCCGCCGCGACATAGCGCAGGTCGTTGCAGAAGCAGCCACCAAGCGCCAGGGCCAGCAATTGCGCTCCGTTGAAGCCGAGCCCCATGCCCCCGGCCCGGCCTTCCGGCCGGTCGACGATCAGCGTGTGGGCGCCGGCCCAGCCCATCGCTGCCTCGGTACCCTCGACATTGCGCAGTTCGACCGTCACCGATGCCATCGCTCGTCCTCCCTGCCGGCGTGGAGATTGGAATGCCGGCAAGCTGCAGTGCAAGCAGCCGCAGCAGGGTTCTCGCTTTGACGTGGTGACAGCGGGACAGGCACTGCCTATCGTTCGGGCGCTCCAGCGTGCATCCGCTTCGGCCGCTCGCGCCAGCTCACCATCTCGGGTCCGCTGCCTTCGCCAGGGTGCTTCCGCCTCGGCCTGCGCGGGCTCTAAACGTAAGTGAGAGACCGTTTGACCGATCGGCTTGTCGTGCAGGCTGACCGGAGCGGGCTCTAGCAGAGGGCCTGTCGATGCTTCCCGATATCCGCGACTATGAGCGCCTGCGCGCCGCCTTCCGCTGGCAGATCCCGGAGCGCTACAATATCGGCGTCGATTGCTGCGATCGCTGGGCCGCGGTGGAGCCCGACAGGACCGCGATCATCGAGCTCAATCCGGACTGGTCGGTGACGCCGGTGAGCTATGGCGAGTTGCGGGCCCAGTCGAACCGGCTCGCCAATGCGCTGCGCCGGCGCGGCGTCGGCATCGGCGACCGCATCGCGATCCTGCTGCCGCAGGGGCGGCATGTGCCGATCGTCCATCTCGCCGCCTACAAGCTCGGCGCCATCGCGGTGCCGCTGGCGGCGCTGTTCGGCGCCGATGCGCTGTCCTACCGGCTGAACGATTGCAGCGCCAAGGCGCTGGTGACCAATGCGGCGGGCCTTGCCAAGCTCGCGCAGATCGAGGAGCCGCTGCCGGAGCTCGAGCTGATCCTCTCCAGCGACGGCGCCGATGGCCGGGCCGAAGGGCTGGCGGAGGCGCTCGAGGCCGAAAGCCCGGATTTCACCCCGGTCGACACCTCCCGCGACGACCCGGCGCTGATGATCTACACCTCCGGCACCACCGGCAACGCCAAGGGCGCGCTGCATGGCCATAGGGTGATGCCGGCGCATCTTCCAGGGGTGGAGATGTCACACGAGTTCCTGCCGCAGCCGGGCGACCTGATCTGGACGCCGGCCGACTGGGCCTGGGCCGGCGGCCTGCTCAATTGCCTGATGCCGGCGCTGCATCACGGCGTGCCGATCGTGGCGCGGCCGGCGGCGAAGTTCGACCCGGACGAGGCCTTCCGGCTGATGGCCGAGCTTCGCGTGCGCAACAGCTTCATCCCGCCGACTGCGCTGCGGATGCTGCGCTCGGTCGACAATCCGCGCGGACGCTACGACCTCAAGCTGCGCACCGTCGCCTCGGGAGGAGAGTCGCTCGGCGCCGAGACGCTGGCCTGGGGCCGCGAGAAGCTCGGCCTGACCATCAACGAATTCTACGGCCAGACCGAGTGCAACCTCGTGCTCGCGTCCAGCGCGGCTCTCGGCGTGGTCAAGCCCGGTTGCATCGGCAAGGCGGTGCCGGGCCATGACGTCGCGGTGATCCGCGCCGATGGCAGCCTGTGCGAGCCGGAAGAGGAGGGGCGGATCGCGGTCAGGCGGCCGGACCCGGTGATGTTCCTGCGCTACTGGAACAAGCCCGAGGCGACGGCGGCGAAGTTCATCGGCGACTGGATGACCACCGGCGACCAGGGCCTTTGCGATGCGGAAGGCTATTTCCGCTTCGTCGGCCGCGATGACGACGTGATCACCTCATCGGGCTACCGGATCGGGCCCGGCGAGATCGAGGATTGCCTGCTGCGCCATCCGGCGGTCTCGCTGGCCGCCGTGGTCGGCAAGCCGGACGCGCTGCGCACCGAGATCGTCAAGGCCTTCGTCGTGCTGGCGGCGGGCCATGAGCCGTCGGAGGCGCTGGTCGCCGAGATCCAGGGCTTCGTGCGCCAGCGCCTGGCGGCGCATGAATATCCGCGCGAGATCGCCTTCCGGACCGAATTGCCGATGACGACGACCGGCAAGATCATCCGGCGGCTATTGCGCGACGAGGCTGGCTGAGGCCGACCGGCCTCGGCCCGCGCTTTGGGCGCGGCAGCAGACGCAATTCGCCGAGCGCGAGCCTGTCGGTGACGGCATGCGGGCGCGGGAAATCGCCGACCAGCTGGGCGGCATGGTTGCGGCGGCGGAGCTGGGCGACGAGTTGCGCCAGCGGCGCGAAGCTCGCGAAGCGCTCCTCCTGGGCGCTGGCATAGAGCCAGCGCCGCCGTCCCTTGCCGATCACGATCGCGCCGGCGATAGGCTGGCCATCCAGCGTCAGGAGGCCGGCGCGGCATTGCCGAGCGCGTGCGAGGCTGCGGGTCATGGCGCGCAGGAAGGCGGTCTCGCGAATGTCCTGCAGGGTCGCGGTGCCGGCCCTTGCGAGGGGGCCGGATGCCTCCAGTGCCAGCAGCATCTCGACGATGTCGCGCAGGTCCTGCCGCGAAGAGGCTTCGACCAGAGCAAGCTCGCCATGGCGCGACAATCCGTGGCGGAGCGCCGCGAGATCGGGGCCGCCCTCGGCCGGGGGCAAGAGCGGCGGCGCAGCCGCGCTCAGTGTCGCGCGCCAGCCCAGCGCAGCCGCCTGCTGCAGCACGCCTTGGGCGAGATCGCCGTCGCGATCGATGCCGGGCAGCAGCAGGCCGCTGGAGGCGAGGCTGCCCCAGCTTCCGCGCATGCCGAGCACGGCCTCGATCACCGGGCCGAGCTCGTCGCGGTCGATCAGCGGCGCGGCGTTGCCGAGCCGGGCATCGTTCCAGCCGGTCAGGGTATCGCTGCCGAACAGCCGCCGGCTCGGCTGGAGCGGAATGAAGCCGAGCAGGCGCCCTGAACTGCCCGACTTGCCCTGCCAGACCAGCAGGACCTGGACGTTGCGGAAGCTGACGAGATGCTGCGCCGCCGGCAGTGCGAAGCCGGGCTCGTAGAACGGGTTGGGCTCGACGGCACGGGCGGCGAGGGCGGCCCATTCCGCCTCGATCGCGCCGCAGGCGGAGAGCTGGCGTCGTTCGATATGGACCGGGCCGCTCGCCTTGGCGCCATGCCCGATATTCGGGCGCGCGGCGGGCCGGCGGCCATCGGCCGGCATGTTCAGGGCGAAGAGGTTCGGCATGGTCCTGCCTCCGGAGTCCGACCGGATCGACACTGTAACGTGCCGGAATGGCACGCCACGATAGCGAGAGCGGCAGGCTGGGAGACTGGGATCAAGAAGCGGGCCAGACGCCGCCTGGCTCAGCCGTGGTGGTGATGGGCGTGGCCCTCGGTCTCGGCCGGCGCGGTGCGGCCGAGGAAGGCCGTCCAGAGCCGGGCGACGACCGCTTCGTCGAGATCGCGGACGATCAGCACGAGGCGTGAGCGACGGTCGGCATCCGGCCAGGCAGCAAGCTGCACCGGCGGATGCAGCACCTGCTGGACGGCGTGGACGATAAGCGGCCCCTGCGGCTGCTCGGCGAGGCTGACCAGCCCCTTGAGGCGCAGGAGTTTGGCGCCATGGGTCGAGCGCAGCAGGGTCCAGAACAGTTCGAAGGTGGCGAGCCTGATCGGCTCCTCCGCAGTCAGGACGAAGGCGCGGATGCTCGCGTCGTGGCGATTGACGTCATGGTGGTGGTGATGGTCGTGGTGATGATGCCCGTGATCATCATGACCGTGGTGATGATGGTGCTGATCGTGACCGCCCGCGAGCGTCTCGGCCGCGAGCCATTGGCGCAGCTCGCTCGGCCGGTCGGCGAGATCGTAGAGGCCGGCACCGACCAGCGCCTGCGCCGGCGCGTCGGCGGGCAGGATCGCGGCCCCGGGATTGAGGTCGCCGAGACGGCGGCGCAGGGCAGAGACCGCTTCCGCATCCTCCGCGATCTCGGTCTTGGTCAAGACGATCCGGTCGGCGGCGATCACCTGACGCAGCGCCTCGGGATGGGCATCGAGCGTGGCGGAGCCGTTGACCGCGTCGACCACGGTGACGACCCCGTCGAGCCTGAAGCGCATCGCGAGATAACGGTGGTTGATCAGGACGTTGAGGATCGGCGCGGGATCGGCGAGACCGGTGGTCTCGATCACGACGCGCTTGAAGGGCGCGATCCGGTCATTGTCGCGCCGACGCAGCAGGTCCTCCAGCGTCACGATCAGGTCGTCGCGGATGGTGCAGCACAGGCAGCCCGAGGCGAGCAGGACCATGTTGTCCTCGACGCCCTCGATCAGCAGATGGTCGAGGCCGATTTCGCCGAACTCGTTGACCAGCACGATGGTGTCGGCCAGCGCCTCGTCCTTCAGCAGCCGGTTGAGCAAGGTGGTCTTGCCGGCGCCTAGGAAGCCGGTGAGCAGGGTCAGCGGGATCGGCGGGGGCGGCATTGCAGACATGACGGGCGATCGATCCGGCGGGCGGTTCAGGCTGGGGGCGCGAGCGCCAGCTTCGAGGCCCGCACCCGCTTTTGTTCTAGTATTACATTGGCCATGATCGCGGCAACGACAAGGGCTCCGCCGGCATATTGCAGCGTGCCGACGCGCTCGCCGAGGACGGCGGCGGCGATGATCACGGCGAAGACCGGCTCGGCACAGAAGGCGAGCGCGGCCGGGCCGGGCGAGACGCGGGCGAGCGCCAGCACCTGCCAGAGGAAGCCGACGAGATAGCCGCCGATCGTGACGAGGACGGCGAGCGGCGCCAGGGCAAGCGCCGAGGGCGGCTGCATGCCACCTGTGAGCAGCAGGATCAGCAAGGTCACCGGCAGCACCATCAGATGCGACCAGAGCAGCTTGGGCAGAGTCCCTGTCTCTCCGAGCGCGCCCGCGGCGAAGAACTGCACCGCGGCCGCGACGCTGGCTAGCAGCGCGAGGGCGAGGCCGCGCGGATCGAGCCCGTGCCAGTCGGGCCCGACCACCATGGCGACGCCGAGGAAGGCGATGAGCACGACGACGATGCGTTCCAGGCTCGGCCGGGTCCGGGTGAGCAGGGGCTCGGCCAGCACGACCAGCACGGGGAAGGTGTAGAACACCACGGCGGCGACGGTGACCGGCAGGAAGGCGACCGAGGAGAGATAGGCGCTGCCGACCAGCGCGGTCGAGATTCCGAACAGGATGAGGGCCGGCCAGCGCCGGCGCGGCACTGAAAGCCCGCTCCGCCAGAGCAGAATGGCGCCGCCGACCAGGGCCAGCATCACGAAGACGCGGTAGAAAACGAGCAGCGGCCCGCTCAGCCCGGCCATTCCGGCAAGCTGGGCGCTGACGATGTTGGTGCCGAAGGCGGCGGCGGAAGCGAGCGCCAGCGCGATACCGCGCTGGCCATGGGAGACGTCGCCGTCAGTGCGCACGGCGTCTCCGGCGGGTTTCAGGCGTCAGGCTTGGCGGCGGAGGCCGCCGGCTTGGAAGGACGGGCCGGCGGCTTGACCAGCGCGGTCGTCGGCTTGGCCTTGGCCGGAGCCGGCTTGGTCAGCACAGGCTTCGCGGGAGAGGCCTTGGCAGCACTGTTGCGTCCGGCCGGCTTGATGCCGGCGGCGGCGCCCGGCCTCAGGCTCGCCGGGGTCGCGGCGCCGGCCTGGACGGCGCCCTGCAGGCGCAGCGGGCCGGAGCGGAAGGCGTCGGAAGGCGGCTGGACCTCGTCGCCCGGCGCCGTGGCGGCGAAGGCGGAGGAGCGTGCCGGAATCGCGCCGTTGGCGGAGGCCGTGCGCCCCGCGCCAGCACCGACCAGACCGGCGGCGACCGGGGCGCCCGGCTGGATCTCGCGCGCGATCTGGGTGTCGGGCTTCGCGACGGCATTGGCTGCGAGCGGCGCCGAGGCGGAGCCGGGCGTGCGGCCGAAGGCGACCTGTACGGTGGCGAGCGGCGCACGCTGGCCCAAGGTGATGCGCCCGGAGGGCGAGCGGGTCAGGACCGCGCCGCCGACGCCGGACTGCGGCGCGCCAACGGCGAAGCGGTCGGAGGTTCCGTCGCTGTTGCCGCCGACGCCATGGCCGGAGGAGACGGTGATCGGGCCGCTGGACTCGACGTCGTCGCCGAGCGCACCGCCGCCGCGACGGACCGTGTCGCAGACACTGTAGGCGCGTCCGCCGGTGCCGGAGGGCAGGCTCGCGACGGTGCTGCCGAAGCCGCCCCATTTGCCGAAGCCGTCATCGAGGAGCTGGGCCGCCTTGATGGTGCGCTCGGCGCCGGAATGGGCGCCCATCACCACGGCGATCAAGGTGCGCCCACCGCGCGTCGCGGTCGCGACCACATTGAAGCCGGAGGCGCAGACGAAGCCGGTCTTGAAGCCGTTGATGCCGTAGTAGCGGCCGACGAGCCCGTTGGTATTCTTCAGTACCTGCTTGCCGAGCTGCACGGCACCGGTGTTCCAGTATTCCGAATAGTCGCCGAACTCGCTCATCAGGGCCATGGCGAGCACAGCGAGATCGCGGGCGCTGCTCTGCTGGTCGGGATGGTGCCAGCCATTGGGATTGACGAAAACGGTGTCGCGCATGCCGAGGCGCCGGGCTTCGGCATTCATCATCCCGACGAAGTTCTCGACGTCGCCGCCGACGCCCTCGGCGATGACATAGGCGATGTCGTTGGCCGACTTCACCATCATGATGCGAATGGCGTTGTCGAGCGTCACCTCCTGGCCGGCGCGGATATAGACCTTGACGCGCGGCTGGCTGGCGGCCCGCTTCGAGGCCGGGATCGCGGTCTCGAGTCCGATCTTTCCGTCGCGCACGGCCTTGAGCGCGACATAGAGCGTCATCATCTTAGTGGTCGAGGCCGGGTGCCAGGCCTGGCTCGCATTCTCGCTCGAGAGCACGGCGCCGCTGGAGGCGTCGATCACCAGGCTCGTGCCGGCCTGGGCCGGGACGGCTGCGACGAGGAAGCTGGCGAGGGTTGCGCCGGCGGCGAGGCGAAATGCGTTCATCGGCTGAGGTCTTGAACCTGTCTTGACGCGGAGTTGAGGGGCTTCACGACGCTTGAGGCAATTTCGAGACGGCGGGCGATTTTTTGAGCCTCGCTGATCCTGCATACCTACCCTTCGCCGAGCGATTTGCCTAGCACCGTCAAGCGGTCCAAAAGCGGGCGGATCGCATTTAGTTCGGGAATTTCGCGTGAGCTTCGCCCTTTTGTGGATACCGGCGACGCTTGCCGCCTCCCTGCTGCAGACCGCGCGCAACCTGACGCAGCGCTCGCTGACCGACGCGATCGGGGTCGTCGGCGCGACGCAGGTCCGCTTTCTGTTCGGCCTGCCTTTCGCCGTGCTCTTCCTCGTCCTGGTCTGCCTGGCGAGCGGCAGGCTGCCGCCGCCGCCGGACCTGCGCTATCTCGGCTTCACGCTCTGGGGCTCGGTGACGCAGATCCTGGCGACCGGGCTGATGCTGGCAGCGATGCGCGAGCGCTCCTTCTCGGTGACGACCGCCTATACCAAGACCGAGCCGGTACAGGTCGCGCTGTTTGGGGCGCTGCTGCTCGGCGATGCGCTGAGCCTGCCAAAGTTCGCGGCCATCGTCCTCGCCACCGCCGGGGTCGTGGTGATGTCGTGGAAGCCGGGTGAGAAGCTCAGCGCCGCGGGCCTGCGCCCGGCCGTGCTCGGGATCGCGGCGGGTGCCTCCTTCGCGCTGTCGGCGATCGGCTTCCGCGGCGGCATTCTCGCCTTGCCGGACGGAAATTTCGTGCTGCGCGCCACCACCACCCTGACCTGGGGGCTGGTGTTCTCCTCGCTGATCCTCGCCGCCTACATGGCCGCCGCAGACCGCACGGCGCTGCGGCGCTCGATCGAGAACTGGAAGCCCTCGCTCGCCGCCGGCTTCCTCGGCGCCGCCGCCTCGCAGTTCTGGTTCATCGGCTTTTCGCTGACCAGCGCGGCCAATGTCCGCACGCTTGGCCTCGTCGAGGTGCCGCTCGCCCAGATCGCCTCGCGCCGGATCTTCTCCGAGGGCACTTCGCGGCGCGAGATGCTGGGCATGACGATGATCGTCGTCGGTGTCGGCGTGCTGCTGGCGCTCTCGGTCGGATAGGGAGGCTGCGTGGCGCGCTTGACAGGGGCGGGGCGTTGGCCTTTCCACGCACGACAGAAATGCACCGGTGCCGCTTGTCGCGGGACGAGGGCAAAGGCAGATAATGTGTATCTGCACATCATTCGGGAGATGACGCCATGAGCGCTGCAATCGTCGGTTGGGCCCATACTCCGTTCGGCAAGCAGGATGCCGAGACCATCGAGAGCCTGATCGTCAGGGTCGCGACGGATGCGCTGGTCGATGCCGGCATCACCGCAGACCAGGTCGACGAGATTGTCCTCGGCCATTTCAACGCCGGCTTCTCGGCCCAAGACTTCACCGCCTCCCTCGTGCTCCAGGCCGACCCGGCGCTGCGCTTCAAGCCGGCGACGCGCGTCGAGAACGCCTGCGCGACCGGTTCGGCCGCGGTGCATCAGGGCGTGCGCGCCATCAAGGCCGGTGCCGCCAAGGTCGTGCTCGTCGTCGGCGTCGAGCAGATGACGACGACGTCCGGGCCGGAAATCGGCAAGAACCTGCTCAAGGCGTCCTATCTCGCCCAGGAAGGCGACACCCAGGGCGGTTTCGCCGGCGTCTTCGGCAAGATCGCCGGAGCCTATTTCCAGCGCCATGGCGACCAGTCCGACGCGCTCGCGATGATCGCGGCGAAGAACCACAAGAACGGCGTCGACAACCCCTACGCCCAGATGCGCAAGGATCTCGGCTTCGCCTTCTGCCGCGAGGAGAGCGAGAAGAATCCCTTCGTCGCCGGCCCGCTGAAGCGCACCGACTGCTCGCTGGTCTCGGACGGCGCCGCCGCGCTGGTGCTGGCCGACGAGGAGACCGCCAAGACCATGCGCCGCGCCGTCGGCTTCCGCGGCATGGCCCATGTCCAGGACTTCCTGCCGCTGGCCCGCCGCGACATCCTGAAGTTCGAGGGTGGCGCGCTCGCCTGGCAGAAGGCGCTCGCCAATGCCGGGATCGCGCTCGACGATCTTTCCTTCGTCGAGACCCATGACTGCTTCACCATCGCCGAGCTCATCGAATACGAGGCGATGGGCCTGACCAAGGAGGGCGACGGCGCCCGGGCGATCAAGGAAGGCTGGACCCAGAAGGACGGCAAGCTGCCGGTCAACGTCTCCGGCGGCCTGAAGGCCAAGGGCCATCCGATCGGCGCGACCGGCGTCTCGATGCATGTGCTCTCGGCGATGCAGCTCACCGGCGAGGCGCCGGAAGGCATGCAGGTCAAGGATGCCCGTCTCGGCGGCATCTTCAACATGGGCGGGGCGGCGGTGGCGAACTACGTCTCCGTGCTCGAGCGCATCAAGTGATCGATCCGGGAGCTCCGCGGCCGGCCGAGGCCGCCTCGGCCCGGCATGGGAGTTCCCGGTGACCATCTTCTTCGCGCTGCTGCCGGCCTATATCCTCTCGATCTTCTACCGTTCGTTCCTGAGCGTCATCGCCGGACCGGTGATGGCGGATCTCAAGATCGGCCCGGCCGAGTTCGGCACGCTCGGCGCCGCCTGGTTCATCACCTTCGCTGCCGCGCAGTTCCCGGTCGGCTGGGCGCTCGACCGGCTCGGCCCGCGCCGGACGGTCGCCACGACGATGGCGATCGGCACCGTCGGCGCCTTCCTGTTCGCCACGGCGCAGAGCGCCTGGGTCGCGGTCTTCGCCATGGGGCTGGTGGGTATCGGCTGCTCGCCGATCTTCATGTCGGCGCTCTATCTCTTCGCCCGGACGCAGGACACGGCGCGCTTCGGCGTGCTGTCCTCGGTCTTCATCGGCCTCGGCTCGCTCGGCAATCTCGCCGGTGCGGCCCCGCTTGCGCTGGCGGCGCAGAGCTATGGCTGGCGCGCGACCATGCTGGGCTTCGCGACGATGTTCCTGCTGGCGACCGTGCTGGCGACCCTGCTGGTGCGCGATCCGCCGGTCGCCACGGACTCATCGGGGCGCCAGGAGGGGCTGCTGCAGGGGTTGAAGAGCATCGCCAGCATCCGTCCGCTCTGGCTGCTGGCGCCGATCACGCTCTGCGGCTACGCCATTCTGGCGACGGGGCGCGGCCTTTGGATCGCCCCCTTCATGACCCAGGTCCATGGTCTCGATGCGGTCGCCGCCGGCCATGCGGCGCTCGCCATGGCGATCACCATGACCGCCGGCGCCTTCGTTTACGGGGCGCTGCAGAAGCGCAGCGGCCGGAGCAAGCCGCTGGTCGCCTGGGGTACCGCCGCGACAGGGGTCGGCTTCGCCTTGCTCGCCTTGTTCGGCGAGCGCTCGATGCCGGGCGCCGTCACGCTCTTCGCCATCGTCGGCGGCACCGGCTTCACCTATGCGATCCTGATGGCGCATGCGCGGATCTTCTTCCCCGAGCACCTGGTCGGGCGCGGCATGACCTTCGTCAATTTCCTCTTCATCGCGGGTGCGGCTGCGGTGCAGTTCGGCTCGGGCTGGCTGATCGCGGTCCAGCGCGGCGCCGGCCACGGCGCGGCCACCGCCTTCGCCAATCTGCACTGGGTCTTCGCGGCGTTGCTGCTCGCTTCGACCGCGATCTATCTCATGACGCCGGAGCGGAAGGCGCGCTGAGCCGCCGCTCAGCCCTCTTCGGGCGCGCGGGCGACGATGGCGAGCGCATGCACGCCGCCGGCGAGTTCCTCGGCGAGGGCGGCGTTGACCAGGCGGTGGCGCTCGAGCCGGCTCTTGCCGGCGAAGGCCTGCGACACGATATCCACCCTGAAATGGGTTTCGCCGCCCTCGCGCCAGCCGGAATGGCCGTGATGCTGGTGCGATTCGTCGATGACGGCGAGGCGGGCGGGCGCCAGCGCCTGTTCGAGCTTGGTCGTAATCCGTTCAGCCATTGCGGTCATGATCATGCCCTTGTCGCGCGGCACGACTCACTGCCGCGGCACACTTGTCGCTTTCGCGTTCCGGTCCCATAACCCGTCCAGCATGAACTTCAACTCGCGCCTTTTCGATCGCATCAGGATCGGCCCCTCTGAAGCGGAGGAGGTCGTCGAGGAACCTGCGCGCCGCTGCGACCATGCCGGCTGCACCAAGGCCGGCGAATTCCGGGCGCCGATGGGGCGCGGCAAGGAAGGCAAATTCTTCCAGTTCTGCCTCGACCATGTGAAGGCCTACAACGCGACCTATAATTATTTCGCCGGGATGAACGACGAGGCGCTCGCCGCCTATGCCAAGCAGGAAGAGATCGGCCACCGGCCGACTTGGAAGCTCGGCGTCAATTCCAGGGCGGCGCGGATGGCGCAGCGCGGCCGGGTCGCCAGCGGCGCGGCCGGGCCTGAGGTCGAGGACGGGTTCAACATCTTCGGCGCGCGCGCCGGCCAGCAGACCGCCAAGCAGGAGCCGCGCGTCGGCATCGTCGCGCACAAGGCGCTGGAGACACTCGGCCTCGACGACACTGCCGACCGGGCGGCGATCAAGGCGCGCTACAAGGAACTGGTGAAGCGCTTCCACCCCGACGCCAATGGCGGCGACCGTTCGCGCGAGGGCACGCTCCAGGAAATCCTCAAGGCCTATCAGACGCTGAAGAGCACCGGCGCGGTCTGAAGGCCGTGCCGATTTTTCGCAGCAACCGGGAATAAACCGCGCAAGCCCGTCGTTTGCGCGGCATGAGCATTGTCCCGACCCAGACCCTGACCGGGGCCCGCATCGGCGCGCCACGGTCGTTCGCCCTTCCCACCCTCGCGATGTGGCTGCCGGTCCGCGCCGGCTTCCTGCCGCTCGGGCTCGCCGCCGTGCTCGGCGCGGCGATCTGGCTCTGGCTGCCATTCCCGGCCGAGGCGCGGATCGCGCTGATCGTCTTCTGCCTCGCGACGATCGCCTGGTGCCTGACGGCGCTCGACGACACGCTGATCGCGCTCGCCGCGGCGGGGGCGCTCGTCGCCACCCGCACCGTCCCTGCGCAGCAGCTGCATGGCGCGCTCGGCAGCGAGCTGATCTGGCTCCTGATCGGCGCCTTCATCATCGCCTCGGCGCTGCGCGCCTGCGGGCTCGCCGAGCGGCTGGCGCTCTCGGCCCTGGCCCGCGTCCGCACTGTCAGGGGGCTTTTTCTCTCGGTTACCGGCGTGATCGTCGCGACCGCCTGCGTGGTGCCCTCTACCTCCGGCCGGGCGGCGCTGCTGCTGCCGGTCTATCTCGCCCTCGCCGCCGCCATCGACGATGCCAGAATCAACCGGGCGCTCGCGCTGCTGTTCCCGACGGTCATCCTGCTCTCGGCCGGCGGCTCGCTGATCGGCGCCGGCGCGCATCTGATAGCGGTCGAGATGATCGTGCGCAGCGGCGCAGCCGGCTATGGCTATCTCGGCTGGATGGCGATGGCGCTGCCGCTGGCGGTGATCGCCAGCCTTGCGGCCATGGTGATCATTCAGTGGCTGTTTCTCGCGCCGGCCGAGCGGAGGCGGGCGCTGTCTCTGCCCGCGCCCGATACCGGCCCGCTGACGCGCCAGCAGCTTTATGTCGGCGCCGTGGTCGGGCTCGTCGTGCTCGGCTGGAGCACCCAGGGCCTGCATGGCATCGATGCCGCGGTCGTGACCCTGCTCGGCGCCGTCGCCGTGACCTTGAAGCCGCTCGCTCCGGTCTCGATGAAGCAGGCGGCCAAGACGGTCGAATGGCAGCTGATCCTTTTTCTCGCCGCGACCACGCTGATGGGCAGCGCGTTGATCGCGACCGGTGCAGCGAAATCGCTGATGGAGCTTCTGCTTGCGGCGTTGCCACCCGGCGCGCTGGGCTCGGTGCCGGTGGTCGCGGCGCTGGTCGCCGCGGTCGCGCTGCTCTCGCATCTGCTGATCACCTCCCGCAGTGCGCGGGCGACCATCCTGATCCCGCTGCTCGCCCTGCCGCTGGTTGCGCACGGTTACAATGCCAGCGCACTGATCGTGCTGATCGTGATGGGCACCGGCTTCTGCCAGACGCTGGCGGTCAGCGCCAAGCCGGTCGCGCTCTATGCCGATCTCGAAAAGCCGACCTATGCGGCGCGCGACCTGATGCTTCTTTCGCTGGCGCTGCTTCCGGTGATGTTCGCGCTGCTGATGGGGTTTTCGCTCTGGATCTGGCCGTCTTTCGGCTTGGCGCTGCGCTGAGCCGCGCCACCAAAAAAATAATGAGCCGGCATCGGAATAAGCCCGGAGCGGCATCGTTTACGGAGCAGAGGCGCAAGGCCTCGTGGCACTGTGAGGATCATCCCATGACGCTCAACATCCTGATCGCCCCCTCGGGGTTCAAGGAGAGCCTGGACGCCAGCGACGTCGCCGCCGCCATCGCCTCGGGCGTTCATGCCGCCATGCCGGACGCAACGACCCTGCTGGCGCCGCTGGTCGATGGTGGCGAGGGCTTCACCCGGGCGCTGGTCGCCGCCACAGGCGGGCAGCTCCATGAGCGGACCGTGACCGGGCCGGTCGGCCAGCCGGTCGCCGCCTGCTTCGGCTTCCTCGGTCGTCCCGGACCGAAAACCGCAGTGATCGAGATGGCTGCCGCCGCCGGCCTCGCTTTGGTCCCGCGCGACCAGCGCAACCCGATGCTGACGACGAGCTACGGCGTCGGCGAACTGATCCTCGCCGCGCTCGATGCCGGCGCGGAGCGCATCCTGATCGGCTGCGGCGACAGCGGCATCAACGACGGCGGGGCCGGCATGGCCGAGGCCCTCGGCATCTGCCTGCTCGATTCCAAGGGGCAGCAGATCGCCCGCGGCGGCGGCGCGCTCGCCGATCTCGCCCGCATCGACCTTTCGGGACGGGACCCGCGTCTCGATCGCGTCAGGCTCGACGCGGCGGTGAACTGGCACAACATCCTGCTCGGCCCGAAAGGCGTGGCGCGGGTCTTCGCGCCACAGAAGGGCGCGACGCCCGAGCAGGTCGTCATTCTTGAAGCTGCGCTCGAAACCTATGCGGCCTGCCTGCGCGACGCGACCGGCCAGGATCTTGCCAGCGCGCCCGGCGGCGGTGCGTCGGGCGGACTCGGCGCCGGCCTGCAGGGGCTGCTGGGCGCAAGGCTGCACCCACGTTACAATATCGTGATGCAATATCTGGCTTTCGACGACCTGCTGGGCCAGGCCGACCTCGTGATCACCGCCGAGGGCTGCCTCGACGAGCAGACGCCCTTCGGCAAGATTCCGGCCGAGGTGGCGAGGCGCGCCAAGGTGCTGGGCATTCCGGTGGTGGCGCTCGCCGGCACCATCGGCCGGGGCAAGGTGCGGATCAATTTCGAGCATGGCATCGATGCCTTCGCCAGCATCCTGAAGCGGCCCTGCACGCTGGAGGAAGCGATCGCCGAATCGGAGAAGCTGCTGCGCCGGGCCGCGGAGGATGCGGTGCGCATGATCGGCGTCGGTATCCGCCTGCGCGGCGAGAGGACGGCGGCATGAAGCTTCGCCGCCCTTCCGCCGCCCGTCTCGCCGGGCTGGCTCGCGCCCTGACGCTCGGTCTCGGGCTGGCGCTGCTGCCTTTCGCCGGCCTGCCCGATGCTTCCGGCCGTTTCGCTGCTGCCCTCGCCGACGATGATGGCGGGGGCGACGACGGTGGCGGCGGCGGGGCTGGCGGCGGCAGCGGTGGAGCAGGCGGCGGCAGTTCCGGAGGGGGCGGTGGCGGCAGCGGCGAGCGCAGCAGCAGCGGGCGCCATATCCGTTCCTTCAATCTGTTCGGTCTGTTCGGGATCGGGCAAAGCACGCCGCGACAGAGCCAGCGCTCGGCGCGCCCGCAGCGCCCGGCGGTTCAGGCCGTGCCGCGCGAGATCGTGGCGGCGGGGTTGACCGAGGCGGATATCGCCCGGCTCCGCGAGGAAGGGTTTCGCCCGGTCGCGCAGCGCAGTCTCGGCCTCGTCGGCAATCTGACGGTGCGCATGCGCGTGCCGCGACGCCTCTCCACGGCGCGGGCGGTGGAGCGGGTGCGTACGCTGTTTCCGGCGGCGCTGGTCGATCTCAACCATCTCTATCGCGGCGTCGCGGCGCCATGCCCGGATAATCGCTGCTTCTCCCTGCTGGCGCCGGAGGCGCGCATCGCCGGGTCCTGCGTGGCGCGCGGCACCATCGGCATGGTCGATACGGGCGTCGACCTCGCCCATCCGGCCCTCGCCGGCAGGGCGATCGAGACCGAGAGCGTGCGCGAGCCGGGCTACAAGCCGGCAGGCGATGCGCACGGGACCGATGTCGCGATCCTCCTGACCCGGGGGACGGGCGGCGAGGGCGCGCGCATCGTAGCGGTCGATGCCTTCCACCGACGTGGCGGCAGCGCCAATGCCGACAGCTTCGACCTTTCCGCCGCGCTCGATTTGCTGGCCGGGCGGCAGGTGCCGGTTGTCAACCTCAGCCTCGCCGGGCCGGCCAATGCGCTGGTCGAGCGAATCGGCAGCCTAATGCATGGTCGCGGCACGGTTCTGGTCGCGGCAGCGGGCAATGGCGGGCCGGGCGCCGAGCCGCTTTATCCCGCCGCCTATCCCTGGGCGGTGGCAGTGACCGCGATCGACCGCGACAGCAAGGTTTATGCGCGGGCCAATCGCGGCGAGCATCTCGCCTTCGCGGCGCCGGGCGTTCGCGTCCAGTTCCCTGACAAGGCGATGCGACCCGGCCCACCGCGCTCGGGCACCTCCTATGCCGCGCCCTTGGTGACGCTCGCCTTCGCGCATCGCCGGATGCAGGACGAGAAGGCGCAGCCGCAGGCGCTGCTCGCGGCACTTTCGGCCGAGGCCAGGGACCTCGGCGCTCCCGGACGGGACCCGGTCTTCGGCTGGGGCAGCCTGTCCTGCCCGCTGTAGACGCCAGCGAAACCGAGAAAAGCCGATGTCGGATATGCGACCAGGCCAGATAGCCAGCGGCCCCCCGCTGCCGGGAACGGCAGGCGGGCTCTCTCCCTTCGCGACGGAACTGGTCTCGTTGCTGCCGCGCCTGCGTCGCTACGCGATGACGCTGACGCGCTCGGCCAGCGAGGCGGACGATCTCGCGCAGGCGAGCTGCGAGCGGGCGCTGAAGGCGCAGGCGCAGTTTCAGGAGGGTACCAGGCTCGATGCCTGGCTGTTCAGCATCGCCCGCAATCTCTGGATCGATGCGCTGCGCAAGCGCCAGCGCGAGGGGCGTACCGAGGAAATCGATGCCCATCTCGATCTGCCCGGCGAGGATGGGCGGCAGGTGAACGAGGTCGCGCTGACCGTCGATTCCGTCCAGCAGGCGCTGGCGCAGATGCCCGAGGAGCATCGCCGGCTGCTGATGCTGATCTGCGTCGAGGGCTGCAGCTATCGCGACGCCTCGGAGCAACTGGCGATCCCGATAGGCACGGTAATGAGCCGCCTGTCGCGGGCGCGGCAGGGTCTGGCGGCAAGACTGGGAATGGAAGCGAAATGACGAAGCCCGAAGTCTCCGACGAGATGCTGATCGCCCTGGCCGATGGCGAACTTTCCGCCGGCGAGGCCGAGCGGCTGCATGCGCTGGTCACCGCCGATCCAGAACTGGCCGAGCGCTTCGCCATCCTCGCCGAGACGCGCTTCCTGCTCGAAGCCGAGGGAGAGCCGAAGCCGGAGGCTGTGCCGGAGCGGCTCCTGGCCGCTATCGCCGCCGCCGATGCCCGCCCCGCGCCCGTCCAGCCGCAGCTGACGGTGATCGCCGGCGGCGCCGCGGATAAGCCGGCTGCCGTGCCGCGCGCCAGCGTTCGCCGGGCCGGCTGGCGCCTGCCGCTGGCGGCGAGCTTCCTCTTGGCGGCGGGCGGCGTCGCCGGCTATCTCGCCGGACGCGGGGGACAGGGAGCGCCCGGCATCGCGGTCGCTGGTCTCGACCGGGCTGCGCTCAGCGCGGCGCTCGACACGGTGGCGAGCGGCAGCGCGGTCGCTCTGCCGGCCGGCAACCTGCGCCTCATCGCCTCGCACAAGCTCGCCGATGGCCGCCTTTGCCGGGAGTACACGGTCACCGGCGCCGGCGAGGGTGCGCCGGGCTGGAACGGGATCGACTGCCGGAACGGGCAGGGCTGGCACACCGAATTCGTCGCGGCGACCCCGCCGGAGACCGCAGGCTACAAGCCGGCGAGCGGCGGCGCGCTGGCCGAGGCCTTCCTGCTCGATCGCGGCGCGGAAGGCCCGCTCGATCCGGCGGCCGAGCAGGGGCTCCTGAAAGGGGCCAGGTAGCCGGCCTCCCGGGGGACGCGGCGGGCCTCAGCCCTTCTTCGCCGCCAGCCCCGCGACGTCGGCGATGATGCCGTCGAGAGCGAAATCCTTCGGCGTATAGACCCGGGCGACGCCCATATTGCGCAGAGCGTTCTCGTCGTCGGGCGGGATGATGCCGCCGACCACGACGGGCACGTCCATGCCGGCGACACGCAGGCGGGCGGTGACGTCGCGCACCAGCGGCAGATGCGAGCCGGAGAGGATCGAGAGCCCGATGATATCGGCCTTGGTCTCCCTGGCCTGCGTCACGATTTCCTCGGGCGTCTGGCGGATGCCGCCATAGGAGACCTGCATGCCGGCATCGCGGGCGCGCACCGCGATCTGCTCGGCGCCGTTCGAATGGCCGTCGAGCCCGGGCTTGCCGACCAGGAAGCGCGGCGTGCGGCCGAGCTTCTCGGTGGCGCGGGCGACGGCGGCCTTGACGGTGGCGAGGCCGGCATCGTCGCCGAGCTTGGTGGTGTCGACGCCGGTCGGGGCGCGGTACTCACCGAAGATCTCGCGCAGGGTCTGGGCCCATTCGCCTGTGGTGACGCCGGCCTTGGCGCAGGCGATCGAGGCCGGCATGACGTTGCGGGCTTCCTTGGCGGCGCTCGCCAGTTCGGAGAGCGCGGCCTCCGCTGCCCTGGCGTCGCGGGCCGAGCGCCAGGCCTTCAGCCGGCCGACGGCCTCGATCTCGACCGAATCCGGCACGGTGACGACATTGCCCTCGCCGGCCGAGAGCGGCGAGGGCTCGCTGGTGGTGAACTTGTTAACGCCGACGACGATCTGCTCGCCACGCTCGATCGCCTCGATCCGGCGCGCGCCGTTCTCGACCAGCGCCTGCTTCATGTAGCCGGTCTCGATCGCAGCCAGCGCCCCGCCCATGGCGTCGATCTTGGCGAGTTCCTCGAGCGCAGCGGCCTTGAGCTCGGCGACCTTGCTGTCGATCACGGTCGAGCCGTCGAAGATATCGCCGAATTCGAGCAGGTCGGTCTCGTAGGCCAGGACCTGCTGCATGCGCAGCGACCATTGCTGGTCGAAGGGGCGGGGCAGGCCGAGCGCCTCGTTCCAGGCCGGCAGCTGGACGGCGCGGGCGCGGGCCTTCTTCGAGAGCGTCACCGCCAGCATCTCGATCAGGATGCGGTAGACATTGTTCTCGGCCTGCGGCTCGGTCAGCCCGAGCGAATTGACCTGCACGCCATAGCGGAAGCGGCGATGCTGCTCCTCGGTGACGCCATAGCGGCCGAGCGTGATCTCGTCCCAGAGCTCGACGAAGCTGCGCATCTTGCAGAGCTCGGTGACGAAGCGCATGCCGGCATTGACGAAGAACGAGATGCGCCCGACGACGCTGCCGAACTCCTCTGCCGAGACCTCCGGCCGGGCCTTGATCGAGTCGAGCAGGGCGATCGCGGTCGCAAGCGCGAAGGAGAGCTCCTGCACCGGCGAGGCGCCGGCCTCCTGCAGATGGTAAGAGCAGACATTGGTCGGGTTCCATTTCGGCAGCTCGCGGGCCGTGAACACGACGATGTCGGTGGTCAGCGCCATGGAGGGGCGCGGCGGGAAGACATAGGTCCCGCGGGAGAGGTATTCCTTGACAAGGTCGTTCTGGGTCGTGCCCTGCAAAGCCGCGCGCGGGGCGCCCTGCTCGTCGGCGACGGCGATATAGAGCGAGAGCAGCCAGGCCGCCGTCGCATTGATCGTCATCGAGGTGTTCATCTGCGCCAGCGGGATCTCAGCGAACAGGGTCCGCATGTCGCCGAGATGCGTCACGGGCACGCCGACCTTGCCGACCTCGCCGCGCGAGAGGACATGGTCGGGGTCGTAGCCGGTCTGGGTCGGCAGGTCGAAGGCGACGGAAAGCCCGGTCTGGCCCTTGGCGAGATTGGTCCGGTAGAGCTTGTTGGATTCGGCGGCGTCGGAGTGGCCGGCATAGGTCCGGAAGATCCAGGGCTTGTCGCGCTGGGTCTGGTTCCGAAGCGGATCGATCGCGTTCATGGTCGCTCCCTGCCGTGCCGTCTTTGAGCTCGTGCAAACTGATTGTTGCACTGCAGCGAAGATAACGCCAGTGGGAGCGAAAGGTCGCCTCAGACCTTGGGATGAGGGTCCAATCGGGAAGCGCGGGTCGAATGGCCTTTGTCGTTGGCGTGCAGAGACTACTCCGCCAGTTCGCGCATCACCTTGATCAGGTCGGATTTGCCCTCGAAGCCGATGCCCGGCAGGTCCGGCATGGTGATGAAGCTGTTTTCGACCCGAACCGTGTCAGGGAAGCCGCCATAGGGCTGGAAGAGGTCGGGATAGCTCTCATTGCCGCCGAGGCCGAGGCCGGCGGCGATGTTGAGCGACATCTGATGGCCGCCATGCGGGATGCAGCGGTCCCAACCCCAGCCGGCGACCTTCAGCGCGGCGAGCGTGCGCTGGTATTCGCAGAGCCCGTAGGAGAGGGCGCAGTCGAATTGCAGCCAGTCGCGATCCGGCCGCATGCCGCCATAGCGCAGGAGGTTGCGGGCGTCCTGATGGCTGAAGAGGTTCTCGCCCGTCGCCATCGGGCCGGGATAGAACTCGGCGAGGGCAGCCTGGAGGGCGTAGTCGAGCGGGTCGCCCGCCTCCTCGTACCAGAACAGCGGATAGTCGCGCATCGCCTTGGCATAGGCGACGGCGGTTTCCAGATCGAAGCGGCCATTGGCGTCGACGGCGAGCTGAGCATCCTTGCCGATCTCGGCCAGCACCGCGTCGATGCGCCGCCGATCCTCGGCGAGCGAGGCGCCGCCGATCTTCATCTTCACGACGCGATAGCCGCGGTCGAGATAGGAGCGCATCTCGGCGCGCAGCTGGGCGTCGTCCTTGCCGGGGTAGTAATAGCCGCCGGCGGCGTAGACGAAGACCTTCGGGTCGGCCTGCCGGCCATGGCGCTCGGCGAGCAGGCGGAACAGCGGCTTGCCGGCGATCTTGGCGGTGGCGTCCCAGATCGCCATGTCGAGCGTGCCGACGGCGACCGAGCGCTCGCCATGCCCGCCCGGCTTCTCGTTCTTCATCATCGCCGCCCAGCAACGATCGGGATCGAGATTGTCGCCGGCGTCATTGATGAGGCTCGTCGCCTCGGCTTCCAGCAGGCGCGGCGCGAAGCGCTCGCGGATAAGCCCGCCCTGGCCGTAGCGGCCGTTCGAGTTGAAGCCGTAGCCGACGACGCGGCTTCCGTCGCGGACGACGTCGGTGACGATGGCGACGAGGCTCGTCGTCATCTTCGAGAAGTCGATATAGGCATTGCGGATCGGCGAGGCGATCGGTTGCGTGATCTCGCGGACGTCGACGATGCGCATGGTCTTCTGCTCCCCTTTTCCGCGCTTATGCCCCGGCCGGCCGCCGCTGGCCACTGCCGGGCCGGGGCGGCGCCATGCGCGCGGGGTGGTTTCCCGGGAGCGGGCGGCTCTGTAGGGTCGCCTCGATCATCCGCAGCCCGCTATCCGCAGTCGCAGTGAGAAGCATGTCCCAATCCCAACCGCGCGTCGGCCGTCCGGCGCTCGCCAGCTGGCTTTCGACCGGCAACAGCATCACCCAGCAGTTCATGGCGATCGGCGGCCAGGCCGATTTCGTCAGCCTCGCCGGCGGGCTGCCGGCGGCCGAGCTCTACCCGGTCGAGGCGATGGCGGCCGCGCAGGAGCGGGCCCTGACGCGCTGGGGTTCGGCGATCCTCGAATACGGGCCGATCGAGGGCTTGCCGGCGCTGCGCGCGGCCGTGGCGGAGCGCGTCTCGGCGGCGAGCGGGCGCCGCTTCGGCCCCGAAAACGTGCTGCTCACCACCGGCGCCATGCAGGGGCTCGATCTCGTCGGCAAGCTCCTGGTCGATCCCGGCGAGCTGATCGTCTCGCAGTTCCCGACCTATCTCGGCGCGCTCGACGCCTGGCGGCCACGCGCGCCGCGCTATGAGAAGCTCGACTGGAGCCTGCAGGCGCCCGGCCAGGACGCGGCGCTGCGGCAGGCCAAGTTCGTCTATGCCGTGCCGAACTATTCCAACCCGACCGGCGTGCTCGTCTCGCAGGAGGAGCGGGCCGGGCTGCTCGACAAGGTGCTGGCCGCCGGGACCTGGCTGCTCGAGGACGATCCCTATCTGCCGCTGCAGTTCGACGGGCCGGCCGGCCCCGGCATCCTCGCCCATCATGCGCAGCGCCAGCCGAGCGGCGCCTATGATGGGCCGGTGATCTATCTCGGCACGCTGTCGAAGAGCCTGGCGCCGGGCCTGCGCGTCGGCTGGATCGTCGCCGAGGCGTCGCTGATCGCGGCGCTCGCGCTGGTCAAGCAGTCGACCGACATCGCCTCCAGCCTGCTGACGCAGGCGCTGGCGCTGGAGATGATCGAGAGCGATTTCGAGGCGCAGCACGTGCCGAAGATCGTCGCGACCTATCGCGAGCGGCGCGACGCGCTCTGCGCCGCCGCCAGCGAGCATCTCTCCGACTGGTTCGAATGGGACGTGCCGCCCGGGGGCATGTTTGTCTGGATGCGGGCGAAGACGCCCGAGATCGACACCGACGCGCTCTACGCCCATGCCCTCCAGGAAAAGGTCGCCTTCGTGCCGTCGAGCGTCTTCGATCCCGACGGCGCCCTGAAGAGCGCGATGCGAGTGAATTTCACCCGCTCTGCGCCGGAGGTGCTGACCGAGGGCGTGCGCCGGCTGGCGCGAGCGACCCGGCGCCAGCTCGAAGCGAGGCCGGGCCGGGCGGCCTGATCGGCCTCGCCCTGGCTCAGGCCGGCTTCGCCACCAGCGCGCCGGCCTTGCCGCCGCGCATGGTGATGCAGAAGGCGGCGGCGAAGAGGCAGAGCGCGCCGGCGATGAAGAAGGCCGGCAGGTAGCTGTCATAGACGGTGCGGCTGAAGCCGGCGCCATAGGCGGCGAAGGCGGCGCCGAGCTGGTGGCCGGCGAAGATCCAGCCGAAGACAAGGTTCGCCTTCTCGCCGAAGCGGTCGGCCGCGAGCTTCACAGTCGGCGGCACGGTCGCGACCCAGTCGAGCCCATAGAAGACCGCGAACAGGGCGAGGCCGTAGAACGAGAAGCCGGTGAAGGGCAGATAGAGCAGCGAGAGCCCGCGCAGCCCGTAATACCAGAACAGCAGCCAGCGGCTGTCATACCGGTCCGAAAGCCAGCCCGAGCCGACCGTGCCGAGGAAATCGAAGATGCCGATCACGGCGAGCACGCCCGCCGCCGTCACCGCGGCCATGCCGTAATCGCCGCAGAGCGCGATGAAATGCGTCTGCACCAGCCCGTTGGTGCTGGCGCCGCAGACGAAGAAGGTGCCGAACAGCACCCAGAAGGTGCGCGTCCGTGCAGCCTCGCGCAGCGCGACGAGCGGCGAGACGAGCATCGCTGCAAGGCTTGTCGGCGTGGCCGGCGCGGGCACCAGCGCCGTCTCGCCATAGGGAGCGAGCCCGACATCGACGGGCCGGTCGCGCATCAGGGCGAGCACGGCGAGCGCCGCGACGACGATCAGCCCGAGCACCAGCAGCATGGCCGAGCGCCAGCCGACCTGCTCAGTCAGCCAGGCGAGCAGAGGCAGGAAGACGAGCTGGCCGGTCGCGGTGCTCGCCGTCAGCAGGCCGACGACGAGGCCGCGCCGATGCGAGAACCAGCGCGTCGCGACGGTCGCGCCAAGCACCATGGCGGTCATGCCGGTGCCGAAGCCGAGCACGACGCCCCAGAGCAGCATCAGCTGCCAGAGCTTGGTCATGGCGAAGGAGCCAAGGATGCTCGCGGCGATCAAGGTGAGCGCGACGGCGACGACCGGGCGAAGGCCGAAGCGGTTCATGAAGGCGGCGGCGAACGGGCCCATCAGGCCGAACAGCGCGAGCCGGACCGCCAGTGCCGAGGAGATTTCGGAGGTCGCCCAGCCGAACTCCTTCTGCAGCGGCCCGATCAGCACGCCGGGCGCGCCGACCGCGCCCGCAGTCACCAGCATGGTCAGGAAGGTCACGGCGGCAACGACCCAGCCATAATGCACGCCGCGGCGGGCGAGGGCGCCGGCGAGGCCTGGGGGAGCGGGCGGGGCGGCGAGGTCCGGTTGCATGGGGGCTTCCTTTAGCGGGTAGATACCCGCATTGACTTGAGAAAATCAGAGTGAATCGAGGGCGGAGCGCAGCTGCTTCATGAAATCGGCCCCCAGTCGATCGTCGAGCGCCTTCTGGGCGCCATCCCAGAGCGGGGCGCCATCGGCCAGAACCTGGCGCCCGGCATCGGAGAGCTGAACCGTCGCCTCGCGCTGGTCCTCGCCGCGCCCGAGCGCGACCAGGCCCAGCTTCTCGAGCACGCGGACATTGCGGCCGACGGTCGAACGGTCGAGGTCGACGCGGTGCCCCAGCTCGGTCAGCGTCGCCGGCTCGATACGAGCGATCGACCGCATCAGGCTGAACTGCGCGATGTTGACCCCGACCGGCGCGATCGCCTCGTCATAGAAGGCGATCATCCGCCGCGAGGCCGAGCGCAAGGTCGTGCAGATGCAGGGCGAGGACATGAGTGCGGGTATATGCCCGCGATGGCTTAGATGCAAGTCATAATGCGTGCCGGGCTGATCCTAGTTGGCGAGGTCCGTCATGCTCGCCCTTGTGGCGGGCATCCACGTCTTGAACGCCCCATTCCCAGCGGAAGACGTGGATGGTCGGGACAAGCCCGACCATGACGCGGGGAGGGCTGTCTCTAGTTCCTTGCGCCCGGCAGCTTGGGCAGCGGCAGGAAGTCGACCCCTTCGTCGTTCAGCATCTTCGCATCCTCGGCCGTCGCCTCGCCATAGATGGCGCGGCCCTCGCTCTCGCCGTGATGGATCTTCAGCGCCTCCTCGGCGAAGCGCGGCCCGACATGCTCGGCATTCTTGGCGACATGCTCGTGCAGGGCGGTCAGCATGGCGCGGAAGGCGACTTCCTTCTCTCCCATCAGCGCGACGGGTGCCGGCGCCGCCGGGGCAGCGGCGACAGGCGCCTCAGCCGGTTCAGCCTGCTCGGCGGGGCGCGGGCCGCGATCCGTGCGCGCGACCGCAGGGGCCATGACCCCGCGCTCGATCTTGATGCTGTCGCAGAACGGGCAGGCGACGAGGCCGCGTCTGGCCTGCTCGTCGAAACCGGAGGAGCTGGCGAACCAGCTCTCGAAGCCGTGGCCATTGTCGCAGATGAGGGCGTAGCGGATCATGTCTTCTCTGGTTCGGGCGCCGCACTGCGCGGCGTGCCGAAACGTTTTGGGAGTTCGATCACTTGAAATGGGGCTTTGCGCCTCAGGCGCCAAGCCCGCCGGGTCATTCGGCCGCGTCGCGCTGCGGGCGCTCGGCCTGCCAGGTCTCGACGGCGAAGGAGCGCGTGTGCCGCAGGCTGGGGATGCGAGCGCGCGCATTGGCGACCTCGGCAAGGTCGATCTCGGCGAGGATCACGCCCGGCTCGTTGCCGGCCTCGGCGAGGACGCGGCCCCAGGGATCGACGATGATCGAGTGGCCATAGCTCTCGCGGCCATCTTCATGCACGCCGCCCTGCGCGGCCGAGACCATGAAGGCGCCGTTCTCGATCGCCCGCGCGCGCTGCAGCACCTGCCAATGCGCCTCGCCGGTCTGGCGGGTGAAGCAGGCCGGCGCGGTCAGCATGAAGGCGCCGGCTTCCGCTTCCGCCCGGTAGAGATAGGGGAAGCGGACATCGTAGCAGATCGACATGCCGACCAGCCCCCAGGGCGTCTCGACCAGGGCCGCCTCGGCGCCGCCGCTGAAGGTGTTCGACTCGCGCCAGGTCTCGCCATTGGGCAGATCGACGTCGAAGAGATGGATCTTGTCGTAGCGGGCGGCGATGTTGCCCTCGGGGTCGATCATATAGGCGCGGTTGGCGATCTTCTCGCCAGCCTTGACCGAGACCGAGCCGATCTGCAGCCAGATCTTCCGGTCGCGCGCGGTCTCGCGCAGTCCGGCGAGCACCTCATGCTCCGCCTCGGTCTGGCAGGTCTCGCGCAGGCGCTTGGTGTCGCGCTCGCAGAGATTGGTGACCTCGGGCGTCTGGACGAATTGCGCGCCCTGGGCGACGGCCTCGCCGATCATCCGCACCGCATCGTCGCGGTTGCGCAGCGGATCGCGGCTCGAACGCATCTGGACACAGGCGGCGATGAAGCGCGTGCCGGTCATGGCTCTCTCCGTTCAGGCAGCCAGCAAAGTGTCGAGCTTGCCCTGTGCATCGAGGGCGTGAAGATCGTCGGAACCGCCGACATGGCTGTCGCCGATGAATATCTGCGGCACCGAGGTACGTCCGCCGGCCTTCGCGGTCAACGCCTGGCGCAGCTCAGGCTTGCCGTCGACGCCGATCTCCTCGAAGGCGACGCCCTTCTTGGTCAGCAGCGCCTTGGCGGCGTGGCAATAGGGGCACCAGCTCGTGGTGTAGATCGTGACTTGCGGCATCGCTCGGGTCCGGTCGCTGTCTCTGGCTTTCGTATATAGGGCCGGCTCAGCTTTCCGTCACGACCCGGGCGAAGGTCAGCACGTCGACGGCAGCCGCCCCGCCGCGCAGCAGGGCGCGGGCGGCGGCATTGGCGGTCGCGCCGGTGGTCAGCACGTCGTCGACGAGCAGGATGCGCCGGCCCTCGAACCGCGGCCGCATCGCTGGCGGCACCTTGAAAGCGCCCTGCAGGTTCTCGCCGCGCTGCGCCCGCGTCAGCCCGACCTGCTGCTTCGTCCGTTTGACGCGGGCCAGTGCCCGGTGCTCGCAGGGCAGGCCGGACTGCCGCGCCACCACCTGCGCCAACGCGGAAGCCTGGTTGAAGCGGCGCGTCCAGAGGCGGAAGCGATGCAGCGGCACCGGCACGACGAGGTCGCATTCTGCAGTCAGCTCATGGCCGGCCTGCGTCATCATCCGGCCGAGCATCAAGGCGAGCTCGAGCCGGTCGCCATATTTCAGCCGATGCACCAATTCGCGGGCCGTGCCGTCGAAGCGGCAGGCGGCGCGGGCCCGGGCGAAAACCGGCGGATCGGCGATCGCGGCGGGCGAAACCAGCCCGGCGCCGAGATCGACCTCGAAAGGCGTGCCGAGGCGCTCGCAAAACGGCCGCTCGATGAAGCCGATCCCGGCCCAGCAGCCGGCGCAGAGCCCTTGCGCCTCGCTCGTTGCAGCCCGGCAGGCGATGCAGGACGGCGGATAGACGAGCTCGACCAGCCCTTTCAGCCCGGCGCCGAGCCAGCGACGGCTGCCGCGCAGCGCCTGGCCGGAGGCGATCGCCATCGTCTTCAGCGGCGTCTGCGGAAGGCTCATCCCCGCGATGCCTCCGCGGCGAATGGATTTTGGCTTTTTGCCGTGCGAGCCTCCCCGGGCATGTCAATTCGCCGGGCGGACCCTATCTCAGAACCGAAGGCGCGGCCCGGATCGCAAGGCCGGCGCGCCGTCTCCGCTCTCTCCGGCCGACCGGCCGCCTCCCAAGGACCGTCAAGATGAGCCATTCCGGTGCTTCCGCCAGCGCTTCCGTCGCGAAGCTGTTCACGCCCTTCCAGCTCGGCGATCTCACGCTGAAGAACCGCGTCGTGATGGCGCCGCTGACGCGCAACCGCGCCAATAAGCACGATGATGCGCCGAATGCGCTGAATGTCGAGTATTACCGCCAGCGCGCCGGGGCCGGGCTGATCATCACCGAGGCGACGCAGATCTCGCAGCAGGGCCAGGGCTATATCTGGACGCCCGGCATCTATCGCGATGCGCATGTCGCCGGCTGGAAGGCGGTGACCGACGCCGTCCATGCGCAGGGCGGCGTGATCTTCGCCCAGCTCTGGCATGTCGGCCGCGTCAGCCACAGCGTGCTGCAGCCCGGCAACCAGGCGCCGGTCGCGCCCTCGGCCCTGCGGGCCAACACCAAGACCTATATCGAGAGCGGCTTCACCGAGGTTTCCGAGCCGCGGGCGCTGCGGCTCGACGAGATTCCCGGCATCGTCGCCGATTTCGTCAGGGCGGCCGAGAACGCCAAGGCGGCCGGCTTCGACGGCATCGAGCTGCACGGCGCCCATGGCTATCTGCTCGACCAGTTCCTGCGCGACGGCTCCAACAAGCGCGACGACGCCTATGGCGGCTCGATCGAAAATCGCGCCCGGCTGACGCTGGAGGTGGTCGATGCCGTTGCCCGGGTCTTCCCGAAGGAGCGCGTCGGCATCAGGATCTCGCCGGTCAGCCCGGCGAACGATGCCCGCGACAAGCATCCGCAGGAGCTGTTCGACTATCTCGTCGGCGAGCTCGACAAGCGCGGCATCGGCTTCATCCATGTCGTCGAGGGGGCGACGCGCGAGGCGCGCGACTATCTGCCCTTCGACTATCAGGCGCTGCGCAAGGCTTTCCGCGGCGCCTATATCGCCAATAACGGCTTCACCCGCGCGCTCGCCATCGAAGCGGTCGAGAAGGGCGAGGCCGATCTCGTCGCCTTCGGCCGGCTCTTCATCGCCAATCCCGACCTGCCGGAGCGTCTGCGCCGTGACGCGCCGCTGAACACGCCGGATACTGCGACCTTCTATGGCGGCGACGCCAGGGGCTATACCGACTATCCGGCGCTCGCTGGCCCGGCGGGTGCGCCGGCCGCCTGAGGGCGGCGTCGCTGCCACGTTGCGCGTGGAGGCCGAGCTTCCCGGCCTCTCGCGAAAAGCCTTGTGGCTCCGGGCGAATCGCCCTGGGGACCGCTGCCGGCCGACCCAGGGCAGAAGCGGCGGCGGCGTTCTGCGGCTGCCACCGGGGTCTGGTGCCCTAGGGCAGCGATCCCAGCACGAGCTCGGGACGCTGCCGGGGCCGCTCGGGAAATGCCGGGCGCCCCGGCCCGTGCAAGGACGGCCCTATTGGAGGAAAACGGCCCAGGAACACTGGCGAAGCGGGCCTTTTTGACCACATCGCACTCGCGGGTGGGCCGGCCTGCGCAAGGGCGGGCGCGACGGGGCCGGAGCCGTCGCTCGGGCCTATGTGAAGCTTTTGTCATCGCGGTGCAGGAAAGGCTTGCAGAGCGGGCAAGGCCCGACTATACGGACGGCCTGCCGCGCTGCTCCCTTCGTCTAGCGGTCTAGGACGTCGCCCTCTCACGGCGAAAACAGGGGTTCGAGTCCCCTAGGGAGCGCCATTGCGGCCAAATGAGCCTGTTTTGTAAGGCTTTTTTCTTCCGCTTGTCCCACCTCGGAATCCGGTGGGACAATGATCGATCCAGCCTGAAGCTTCATCATCGCTGAATCCGCCATCTGCGGTTTGCGTGCTGCTCGGGTGTAGCGTTCCACCTCCTCAAGGGTCCTGTGGCCGGTAACGGACATCAGCTCGTGGGCGGTCGCCTGGCTCTCTGCCAGCCTTGCCGCGATTGCCTTGCGCAGGCCGTGGGCGCGGCCAGGAACGCCGGCATCCTTGCATCGCTCGCGGAACCAATTGCCGAAGCCATTCGGTGTGAACGGCTCGCCATACTGCGTCTCTAGGAACGTTTCCTCACCGCACGGGCCGGCGGCGATAGCCTCGAGCAAGTGAGGATCTACTGGGATATCGATATCTACCGGCGAGCGGTGCTCGTTCTTCGCCTGTGTGAAGCGAAGCCGGCAGTTCTGAATGTGCGAAGGTCCGAGCCGTACGGCGTCCTCTCGGCGGCCTGCAGAGAAGTAGATCAACATCATTGCGAGTCGCGGCTTTGTGCCTAGTGGCCACCGCTTCTCAAAGCGTCTCACCTCCTCCACCGTCCACGAGTGATGGCCATTCGTCTTGTACTTCACAAGCTTTACGTCGCGGGCCGGATTGGCGGCGGCCTCCTCAGCTTCGACGGCCCAGCTGAAAAGTGCCTTGAGTGCTTTCAGGCGCTGATTGGCCGCCCCCTTCTCGAGTTCGTCGCGCAGACGCCTGACGTGCTTGGATTCCATGCGATCGACGGGGAGGCTGCCCTTAGTCTCGCAGACGAGATCCAGCGCACGCTTGCGCCAAGCCCGGGTACTGGCATCTAAGACCTTGAATTCCGGGCTGGCGTAGTACTTCCCGCAAAGCTCGCGAAAGCTGCCCTTCACGGCCTTTTCAGTCGCGGAAGCGCTGCTTGGCGACTTGCCGGCGAGGGTGTCGCGGTACGCTTCCCAGAACGCGTCGGAGCCGTAATCATGTGCCAACCGAACCTTCGGTTTCCCAGGCACGCGGACATACCACCGCACATTGCCGTGCCGGTCCACATCCTTGCTGAGCCGAGGAGGGTTTGGGCGGGGCATTAGGCGACATCATCCCATGGGTTAGTGTCAGGCGGAGCGCTCCGGTAGGGCAGGCATTCAAACGCGGCGTCCAAGTCGCGCGCGTCCCAAATCGTGCGCTTGTTGATCACGCGAGGAGAGGGCGCGCGGCCATCGCGCACAAGTTCGTCGAAGAGGGACGCTGAGATGCCGAAGTAGAACGCCGCTTCCACGCGCGAGAGCCCCCGCGGCATGAAGCCGTGACTGCGTCGATTGTCATTGGCTGGCTGCATTCGTAGCTCCGCGGCGGGCGAACGCCCTCTATTAGCCGAGTGGTTACATGGCGAAGTCAAGCGCTGGCTGCCTATGACCCGATTCACACAATTGATTGTCAAGCAGCCGCAGTATCTGCCGCTCGGATTTCGTGCGTCGCCTATCCCTGTCTCGCCGGAACCTCGGCGCCGTAACTGGGTTGCTGCATCAAGCACGCAACTTAGGAGATAGGCCATGAAGAAACTCGCTTTCGCGTTTGCACTCGCCCTATTGCCCGCGACGGCATTCGCTCAGACTTCCGGCGTCGTCGTCCGTGACCCCGCCGGTGGCGCAACTCGCGATCCCGCGCTCGGCGCTGGCACCGTGGAGACACCCCTGAAGCGGGATCCTGCCGGTGGTGTGATGATCGATGACTCGCCGCGATTCCGGGCCTATGTGGTCGAGCAGCGCGTCCCGTCCTACACCTATGCTGAGCCGATGGCAGTCGGTGCCGTGCTGCCGCAGCAGGGCGTAGTCTATCGCGACCTACCTGCCGAGTTCGGCCCGCAGGGCTACACCTATACGGTCGTCAACGGTCGCACCGTTCTGGTGGAGCCCGGCACCCGGCGCATCGTTCAAATCATCAACTGATCTCGCTTCGGGGTTACAGGGGGCGGACGGGGCGGCCTAGCACAATCCTCGCTTTGTTCGTTCCGTCCACGCTGTGCTGGCGCGATGGCTAACCCGTCACCTTGCGGTGACGGGCTTGGCGGCGATGTCGAGCGGCCGACTGCTCTTTTTATTCCGTGCTCGGAGTGGGGAGACCTGACAAAAGAGGTGCGCGGCGTCGCGCGGCAGAAGCCATCTGGTTTGTTCTATGGGCTAGGTTCACGCCAGTACGTCGATACCCGCTCTGCCGCTTTGCGAAAATCTTATCGACCGCCGCCTGAAGACTGGCCGGGATATCCTTATCCGCAGGCAACGTGAGGGCGACCTTGAGGAGATCGCGCTCGGGCTTTCCGTCAAGAGAAAAGCCGGGGGCGTTACCGTTTCGAGCGCAGCCCAGCAAAAATCGGAAGATAGCTTCGTGGTCAGTGCTCTTCAGTTCAACAACAGACATTCTGCACCTTTTCAAGAGCGACTGCTCCCGCAACACCATGTTGCTGGCAACAGCTTACCGTTCGCCCCAAGGAGGGGCGTCATCGTTGCGTTGAAAAGGCCCACTGAAGGGCTGCGCTAGCCCGAAGGCTGCGAGTGCTCCGAGGAGCGGGCCTATATGTGGGGGAGCATCGCGACGTGTCAAGCGGCGGCGCCGGCCATCAGGCAGCCCTCGACCAGTCTGTGGTTCCGACGTCCTGTCGGGGCTCGATCTCAGGGCCATCGCCGAGCAGGTACTGCTTGATGACGTTCTCAAGGTCGCCTGTGTCTTTGCGCGCCTTGACGCCGATCTTCACGCGGAACGGCTTGAAATGCAGCTCTTCGGAGTCGTCAGGCGCCAGCACACCCGTCGCACGGCGCAGGCCGGCAAAATCGCGCTGGCCAATTTCCACGGCCTGCGGATTCCGGTGCTCGAGGGTGTACGAAAGCCCAACCAAAGCGCCTTCGTGCTGCCCTCCAACGACCTGGGCGAGGCAGTCGAGCGCCATTCCCGTACCCGTCGCATTCGGCTGATAGTCGGTCTCGGTGATCTCGAGGGTGAACTCGTCTGCCGGTAGAAGGCTGTTAACCGTGTGGGCTCTCATGGCTGGCTCCGTGTTGCGTCTCAGCGGCGAAATCGCTACTGTGTGCACAATACGATCCTTAATCGCCGCGTCAAGGCGAAATCGCCACGGAGTAGCGAAATTGTTGCCTGCTCAATGTAGGATGGCGCGAGCCGCACTTCAGCTTGGCGTGCGCGAACTGGCGGAGGCCGCCATGGTGTCTACCAACACGATCACGCGCTTTGAGAAAGGCGACGATCTCAAAGAGCGCACGGTCTTGGCTATCCGAGCCGCCTTTGAGCAGGCAGGCGTCCAGTTCCTCGACAGCGGCGAGGTAGCCACAGGGCCGGGTGTAGCGTTGAGGTCGAAGGAATGAGCGACAACGACTTGCCCGTCAGAATAATACACCGGACGATATACAATAAAGCGATCGGGTACGATATTAGAAAGATAAGCGACTTTGGAGTTTTACCGAGCGTAGGCGATCGAATTGCGGAGTTAACGAACGACGACGATATTGAGCATGCGGTCGTTACCTGTCGATATTTTGTAACTGAAGTGTTTGAGCCGTCGTACTGGGTTCTTGAAACCCGTGACGACGATGTCGAACGCGAAGCCGTTCCGACAATGCTCCACTCTCTCCTGCTTACCGATCTCCTTGAGGCCGCAAAACGTGGAGCGTCGAGCGAGGAGTGGGTCGAGCGAGTACGACAACTCATCGGGGATAAGCCCCAAGGCCCGCGCTTCAAGCCGAAGCTCAGGGATCCCGATCCGGATCGAAACGACTAGTCCAAGCCTTGACTCTCCGACTGGCATGTTCTCATTTTGTTCGCATACCCGATTGTCCCGCCATTGACCATAAGTCGGTTCCGAAACGACCAGGGTGAGGTGGTCTGCGTCATCATTCGTGACGCGGCAGGGCGGTCGATCAGCTTGCATTGCGACCCGAGCGAATTCCGCCGAACCGCCTCCCGCGTCTGGAGCCCGGAGGACGCTGAGGCTCTTGCCAAATGGATCGCGCGCCGGCTGTCCGAGGAAATCGCAATCGCGACGCGCGTCGATGAGAACCGGCGAGATGCGAAGTGGTGTCGGTAGCTTCCTACCGCGTCGTTCCGCTTGGCTTCTCAATATGATCTGGCGAGCATGCTGCGCGCCGGTCAAACCAAGTCGCCTATCCGATATATAATCTAACGGTACATATAGATTGACGCATTAGCTATTATGCTGCACTGTTTGCGCATGCTGACACCCGAACAAATCAGGGCGGCTCGCGCCCTTCTCAACTGGTCCCAGGCGGAGCTTGCAGATCATAGTGGCGTGGCGGCGCAGTCGATTAAGAACATCGAACGCGGCGTAACCGACCCACGTCTGACAACTGCGACGACGCTCAAGCGCACTCTAGAATCGGCCGGGGTCCAGTTCGTTGAGCCCGGGATAAACCCGGTGGGCAACGGAGTCGCTCTGCGCACATCCCCACGACACGTGGCCACCCAAGGCGAAATGCAGGCCAGCGCGGACGATGCCCGATTTCAGGCTGCGGAGGCCGTAGACGAAGCTCTAATCGGCTCGGACGCGACCGCGGAGCAGAAAGCGGAGCGCCGTGGAGCGCTTACGGACGAGTCCGAGATGATCGGGCAGGCTCGCGGCAAGGGCCGCGGCAAGCCCAGCCCTGACAAATAGCGAGGATTGATGGAAGCTACTTCGGCTTTAGCAGGCGGTTGAACATCTCGGTAATCGGGTTGTGAGGGCTTCGGGGACGGGCGGGAGAGTTCGGCCTGCCGGGCCAATTGATCTGCGCCTCCCCTATAACCCGTTCCCGATCGTCCATGCCTCTAACTCGGTATTGCGGATCGCCGTCGTCGCTGGTCGGCAATAGGCGGGTGACGGCATAGGTTCCTACGGCGTCTTGGTCGTGGAACCCGAAAGTCAGTCGGACCTGGTCTCCGACCTTGAAATGGTGGTCCATAGTCGCTCCTTTGTGCTGTCAGCATTCAGAGCTGAGATGCACACTAGCACGCTGGAGAGCTGTGGAGGGCGATTTCCTGCGGGCGGGCAGATGAAGCGCGCCGCGGTGCCGCGCACCGTGCTATCCTGCCCTATGAAAAACCTTCGGAGCCATCGCCTCGCTATTACCGACGCGACGAATATCGCGCTCACAGGCGGACCGGAGTGCGGTGCCGTCGTCACACTGACGGGGCTCGGAGGTGCTTTGATCGAACTCCACTTGACTGCTGAGGCGCTGGCTAGCATCGAGGTGCTGCTCGAAGGGGCGCGAATGGCGCAAGCCAAGATCTACGGGGTTCAGTGAGCCCGTGGACCGCGGCGCCAGCTACATGCAGCGCCGCGCCGGACCCGACGACTATGATCGAGGGCGGGAAGGATCCTCCCTGGGCGTGAAAGCCCACGCGAAAAAGCCCATTGCGAAGTGCAAGACCATGGATTGAGACCCGGTCTGACCGGAGTCGCCTCCGCCCGAGACGCCCTCGAGTTCGGCGTCGGAGATTTCCTTCCCGCTAGCCTCGGCAGATACCTCGACCAACTCCGTTGCGTTGAAGTCATAGCCGTTGGCTGCGGCAAAGGCGACGATGTCATCAGGCGAGTTGATGCCCGACGTCCCATAGGTCTCGGCCTCGGCGCGCAAGCCGGCGTCGGCCTTCAAGTCGGCGCTAAAGCGATGGATTTCGGCTGTGCTCATTGGATGTGTCCTCTCCTGTCGAGATTCGACGCGATGCGCTGGTGCTACCGCGGTTCCCTAAGGTTAATCTAGTCGAGCGAGCTTACACGAAACTTACAACGCCCCGGCGTCTCTCGCCCCTTGACCGTGGCGCTCCCGGCGTATGACGCTGCGGCATGAACGGGCAGGTTTCAACAGAAGAGGCAGTCAGGCGCGTTGATCGCATCGTGCCGATGCTAGGACTTGATATCCGCCGAGCGCTCGTTAGCCGCGCCTACCTCCAGGCAAGCAACGGGCAGGTGCGTACCGATTTGGCTGGTGTGGAAACGCAAGCGGCCGATGGTCACGCTCAAACCCAAAACGCGCACAGGATTATGCTCGCTATCGAGTTGGCCCGTGTTCTCGATGTCGGGAACCGCCCCATCGAGAAGCAGGACAAGGCGTCGCTGCCGGTGCTCGCTCACTATTTTGACCGAGCCGACGTTCGAAATGAACTCGTCGGCCGCACGGGCCACCAAGAGCGCAAGGCTCTCATCATTGCGAGCCTAGATTCCTTTTTGAAGAGGTGGCGACGAGCGACGGAAGAAAGTGCGGCGGAAGAAAATGAAGGGTCCGCAATCCTGAAGCTTCGATCGTTTCGTGATTACGAAATCGCGCATTCAATATTCGACCAACAGCCCAAATATCCGAAGTATGTTGATCTATTTCGTCTCTGCAGTATGGCCGCAGGGTTAGCGCACCGGGCCGAAATCGCGACATCCGGCGATGAAACTGATTTCCCCCTCAATGCGCGAGTATATCGACAGCAGGCGGAAACGTATTGGGGTGCATTTGCTGTCGGTGTGCGGGTCATAGATCAAGAGGTGCAGCGGCTGCGCTCTTGACTGCAGCCGGCGTTCGATCCTATTTATCTAATGCTGCATCCCTAGCGGATGCGCCTGCCCCGGCACTGACACCCGGCCGAGGTCAACGCAACGCAACGGTCTCAACCCTCACAGAGGAACCGTTGTCATGACTGAATCCAACATCCGCCGCGCCCTTGCTGCTAACGGCTTCCGCCTTAAAAAGACGCCCGCTCGCCACTGGACCCGTGCCGAATACGGTGCCGGCTATCAGGTCGTGGATGATCGCAACGTTGTCGTGCTCGGCTGCGGCCGGCATGAATACGACGTCACGCTAGAGGATGCGCAGTCGCTGCTGCGCTGAAGCAACAGCCGCCCCGCGCCGATACACGACGGTCGCGGGGCGCGGTTGGTTACGCAGCCAGCCCCAACGGCTCGCCTATCTGGTCGTCCCACCTTCGAACGACCGCCGTTTGAATCGACTGCGGCCTGATGATCGTCACCTGGCAGAACCCGCCTACACCGGCCACAGGAGCGCCTACGCCCGCATGGGGACCGCGGACCTTGCGTTGCTCTTCCATCAGGGCGACGCCGGCGCTGATGACGTCCTCGCCCGGCTCAAGCCCCGCGCACCGCGCCTCGAGGTCGGCGTCGTACGGCGCGACAGCCAGTGGTCCCAGCGGCTGCAACTCCCAGGCCGGGCCGATCTGGGAATGCGACGTGACGACGTAGGATTCGGGCTGATTTCGGCTCTCGCTGAAGCCAGCCAGGAAAACCTCGACCTCCGGACCTGTCTGGCAAAGCGCGTAGTGTTCGCGACCGATGGCGTAAAAGTTCGAGACCGCGAGGGCGAAGCTGTCGACCAACTCGTCAAACGATCCGTAGGTGGTATTGATCGCCTGCGCCAATTCCTCGGCAAAACCAAACGGCCCGCGGCACGAAAGGGCGCAGTTCAGATGGGCGAGGACAGACACTTTCTGCCCGATCGCGCCGAGTGTGCCATCCCCATAGTAGGACGCGCCGTCGGTGAACATGTAGATTGCTTCGTCAGTCTTGATGATGTTGCACGCGCTCACGCGGCGTTCCTTTCGTTTCCATAGATTGATCCAACCGGCCCGCCGCCGATCAGCGCCGCCTGCTGCGCTGCGCGCGCGAGCTGCTTGACCAAGTTGCGCATGACGTCCTCGGCCTTCTCGCCGTCGACAATCAGGTCGCCGAGCGAGTCCGTCATGGCGTCGCCAAAAAACTTCTGGGCTTCCTGCGCATCCTCGAGGGCCTTGCGAACGTCTTCGACTTTCACCTTCGCGTTGGCGTATCCCGTCGCGGCTCGGTCGATTGCAGCTCGCATTTCCTCTGTGACGGGAATGCCGGCCCGCTTCGCAGCCGTCTCAAGCTCCAATGCTTCGCGGGCCTTGGCCTTCGCGAAGGTGCCCTTGCCCTCCATCTGGGCTTCAAGCTGCAGTGCCTTCGTGCGCTTCTCACTGGCGACGAGCGCCTTTTCGTAAGAGTCCAACGTCTCTTTGCTAGAGCCGCCGCCACCCTTACCGTCCTTCTCGCCAGGCACCTTGTAGTCTGCAGCCGAAATCGGATTGATCACTCGGCCTGCCCCGCCGGGGCGAGTTGGAGGGAGTGTCGTCGTCTGCAGCCGGTTCGCGAAGTCCACTTCGGACTGCCTGAAGGACGCTAAGGCCTTACGGTTTTCCTCCGCAGCGCGAGCGTTGGCCTGCGCCTCTTCTGCGGCGACAGTGGCCCTGCCGCCGGAATTCGCTGTGCCCATCTCGCGGGCGGCATCCTTCCGACGTCCAAGCTCCTCTTGGTAGGTCAGGGCCTGAGCCCGCTGAGCGCCAGCATTGGCTCGGGCAAGCTCACCAACTTTCTCGATCAGCGCCTGCACGCCGTTGACGGCCCCCGCGGCGACGCTACCGACGCCACCCACGGATCCGGCCAGGCCATCGATCGCGACAGCCAGGCCCTTTGAAAGCCCAGTTGCAGCATCAAACTCGCCCGCGGCCTTGGTCAGCTCGTTCTTGAGCTTTTCCATCGCCTGAGCCGACGTGAGCGTTGCGCCGGCCAGCTTATCCTCCAGCAGCGGAGCGCCGGCCTGGATGGCTCGAAATAGCGCCTGACTGCTGACCTCGCCGGCCTTGACCATCTGGGTCAGTTTGGCGACGTCGCCGCCCGCTTCCTTCATGCCGGCGGCAGCGGCCTGCAGCAGCGGATATGCGCCGTCTAGAAGGCTTCCCCACTCCTCGGCCTGCACTTTGCCGCCTGCGAAGGCTTGCGAGAGCTGCAGGAGAGCGCCAGACGCTTCGGACGCACCTTTTCCGGACACACGGAGCGATTGCGCTACCACGTCCGTTACCTGCATGATCTCGTCAGAGGACACCTTCAGTGTCGTCTGTGCTTGGCTGACGCGGCCGTAGAGTTCGGCCAGGCTTTGGAGCGGGACGGCATTTCGCTGCGCGCTGGCGTATAGCTTGTCGAACGTGCCGCCCAGGTCGCTGTCCTTGACCCCGGCAACCTTCAATTGATTGATGATGGTGGTGTAGCTGTCCGCAAACTTGCGGATGTCGTTGAGCGCGGAGCCTACAGCTACACCGGCGAACACGCCCGCTACACGCTTCCCAAGAGCGCTTAGCGAGCCGCCCACGGACTTCTCCATGGCCTCGGCGCGCGCCTCGAGCTGCTTAAATAGCCTGTAAGCTTGAGCGTTAGAACGCTTTAGCGCGTTCTCGAAGCGAGTGGCTTGAACGTCTAAGATCAGTGATAGTTTTTCGGCGTCTACGGCCATAAAAAAACCTTGTGTCGTGGAAAAGAATCGTCGCGATTTGCGGGGGCAATCACTCCGCCAAAGCGAGAATAGAAATGATCGAAAATAAAGAAGATCTGGCCGGGCTGGTGGCCAACATCGTGTCAGCCTTCGTTTCGCATAACAGCGTCCCGACTTCCGACTTGCCGGCTTTGATTGCGAGCACCCATTCGGCACTGGCGGGGATTGGTCAGCCGCCAGCACCCGTTCCAGAAGAAAGGCCTGATCCTGCCGTTCCGATCCGGAAGTCGATCACGCCTGACTTTTTGATCTGCCTGGAGGACGGCCTGAAGTTCAAATCGCTAAAGCGGCATCTGCGTACGAAATACGACCTGTCGCCGGAGGAATACCGGGCGAAGTGGAGCCTGCCTAACGACTATCCCATGGTCGCTCCTGCCTATGCGGAGGCGCGTTCGCAGCTCGCGAAATCGATTGGCCTTGGCCGTAAGGCAGCGACGCCGCCGGCGACCGAGCCCGTTGCCGCAAAGCGTGGCCGGAAGCCTCGCAACCAATAAACGGTTGTTAACGAATGAGTTTATCGATAGCATAAGGGCTCGAGCGTTTAGTACAGGAGAGCCCGATGCATCCAATTCTCGTAAAATGTCCTCAGACTGGACGTGCAGTCGAGACCGGCCTCCGCACCACAAGAGCCAGCTTCGACGCTCTCACCATTCGGCGAGTACTGACATGCCCGGATTGCGGGCGCGATCATGCTTGGTCATGTGAGGAAGCATTTCTTGGCGACGAAGAGGTTCGCGGGCGCGGGGTGGTGAAGGTGCTCTAACCAGCCGATGGCAGGCGCTCCATCTCAATGTCTGGAGCGCCGCCGCCTGCCGCCAGGCGGCCCAAACTTGCGTTCTGCCCAGATGGGCCGTTCTGGCGGTGTGAAGCCACGATGGAAGTCGTCGAGATAGGCAAGCACAGCCTCGCCTATCTCACGCCAGACGCCCGCGGCTAGTGGCGCGGCGTTGGCCTCGGTTAGCCCGACAGCTTCAAGCTCGTCGAAGTAATCTCGCCCGCATTGCAGGTACATAGCCCAGGCCGCAACATCGCTGGCGCGGGCTTTGGACTTCTTGCGTCGGACTGGCATCAGCGACGTGTTCCGTAGTCGGCAGTGCGCGGCGAGCGAGGCGCCTCCGGCGCGTCAACGCCATCGAGTGCGAGTTCGCGGATGAGCCGGGCGAAGCCGATTCGGCTGTCGCGCTCAATGGCAACCTCCGGCCGGGGTTTGGGCGAGTCGAAGCGATCTTTGAACGTGAGGCCTTCGGCGTCGATAATCTCGCGGGCCTGCTGGCCGCGGTCCCAGGCTTCTGCCGCGAGCGTGAGAAGCCGCACATGATGCGGGTCCAAGTCGTACTCGTCGACCACCGATCGAAACCAAGCTGCGGTCGGTTTGCGCAGATGTGAGGGCGGCTTCGGAGATGCCGAGGCCGAGTTGCTTGGCATTGCTGCCTCCAAAATTTCGAATGAACGGGGGCAAGGCGCATGCGTACGGAGGGCACACACCGGTCCGGCGTTGGCGCGGGTCAAATCGCGGTCGATCCCCCCCGGGGGGGGCTACCGGCCTGCGAGCGCCTGCTCCCGGGCAAGGTAGTCTCGCCGATCGCGAGCCAGCGTCCTGACGTTGACGAAGGCCGATGGCGCATAGGCCATGCGCTGATTGACCAACTCACGATGCCGCTCGATATACTCAGCACGCTCGCTGGGCGATGCGCCGTGAAGGTCGCAGAGGGCGTGGGCTACGGTGAAGACATCGTCGAGGTCGCGGCGGAGCGCAGCGAGGCGGCGGGGAGTCATTCGACCTCCTGCAAATCGACAGCGCGAGGCTTGCGACCGTGGCTAGCACGCGCTTCACGCCACCGCAGGCGCATCCCCAGCGATGGATAGATGCCCGCGTCACGCAGGTCGTCGGCGCTGATGAAGGCGGAGTAATCTGCGGTTCGAGACAAGGCATCCGCCTGCACGAAACCGAAGCCAAGGTCGTCATTCCAGCGAGCGAGCCGGCCCTCGATCAGCCCAGACAACGCCGAACCTCCTGCAGATCGACAGCCAGCGCATCGACGGCGGCCACTGACCGCGCGCACCATTCGCGGAGCGCTTCCTGCTGCTCATCGAGGAGCGCCTGGACCTCCTCCGGAGCCTCACCCGCCTCTCGGCGACGCTCAGCCTCAGCAGCCAATGCGGAAGCCGCAGTAGCCATTACGATGACCGCAGCGGCAGCGCGCTCGGGGTCAGCGCCATTGTCGACCAGACGCTTTACCTCGGCGGTCAGTGAGAGACGGATCATGCGCGGTCTCCCGCGCCGCTGGCTCCCGCCTTCACGGCGAGCTGCCAGTCCGCGCTCGCGCCGGGACTACCCTCCGGAGCATCGACAAGCGCCACCCACATCGAACCGCCGCGCGTGATGACGTTGTTCTTCACATAATCGGCGGTCTTCTGCCAGATGTCGCAATACTTTAGAGATCGTGTCTCAGTCATTTGCTTCGTGACGTCAGCTTTGAATTTTTGGAACGCACTCCCAAATTTTTCAAACAACTCATTCTGAGTATCGGTGTTCTTATTCATGTGCGTAACAATCTCATTGCGCATGACGAGCAACTTCCGCTCGATGATCTTCTCGATATCGATCGGAGCTTTGATGCCCGTGTCCTCGGGAAACCCCGCTGCCACATTGGCCCGCCGAGTGCGGAGAAGGTCGAGGCTGTCTTGTAGTGCCTTGCTGCGGATGCCCGCGGCGGCCTTCTGAGCCTCGCCGCCTTTGAACCGCTCATCACCGAACTTGTCGTGTTCGCCATGAAAATGGGCGAAGTACTTATCTTCGGCGGTTTTAATTTCTTCGTCGAGTTCGGCCAGTCGTTGTGTAACGTTCAATTCAATGTCCTCGTGAAAATATTGTTCTGAATGCACCAATTGAGCGTAGATGGCTCTTCGGTCTGCTGCTCTTGTGAAATGGTGTCGATCGGCACGCCGGTTCTGGCGGCGATGATCTTTGCGAATTGTTCGTCGAACCAAGGGCGGTCGTCGGGATGACCGCCAGTAACTGGGTGGATGAGCAGTGAGGCTCCGGCACGCGCGATCCGCTCGTCTCCGGCCAGAAAGGGCAGCAGCGCCGCGCTCTTGATGTTGGCGCCCCATGCGACCTTGCGGGTCGCAGGATGCCTGTCCAAAAGCACGAACAGGTCGAACGCGGCAGCGAAATCGCCGCCGTACGAGTCGACGTCGACCGTCAGATGTTCGGCGTTCGGCGCCTTGGCGAGGGAGTCGGCAACTCGGTCCACCATCTCGCGGTCGATGTGGTTCCAAATCCTGACGTAGCAGCGGCCAGAAAGGTTGGGTACGACTGGGCGTGGCTCTTCCTGCCAGAGATCAAACAACGCCGCAGGCTTCATCGATGCGGCGATAGAGCGCTTGCAGCGGAACGATGACCAGCGGCCCATCTGCAGGAAAGGCATCTTCCGGCACCACTGCCGGACAGCGCTGCTCTTCGCCAGAGAACACCGCCGCGATCGGCCACCCTTTCGTGTCGCGGTCGACGATCGAGGCTGCATGCTGGGCAGCTAGATTCGGCGAGATACCGCGTTCCGTTTGAGCCTTCATAAGGGCGAGGATTCGGAGCCCGCGCTTGTCAAACCTGATGCGATAGTTGCCGCCCGGCAGCCGGACAGTTTCGAGAGCGGCGCGCTGCAGCCAGCCTCGAATCTGTGATTGTGGCAGACCAACTGCCTTGGCCGCGTCTGCGACCGTGAATTCGCGCATGAACTTGCGACCTATGTTGAATATAGGGATCAAAAGAAACGCCCCGGCCAATGGGCCAGGGCGCGGTATTGTTGCCGGGAGGACAACGGAGGGAATTTCCCCCCTCCTACTCCTAATGGAAAGACGATGTAAAAAAGGGACTAGGCGGCCTCCCGAATCTCGCGCGGAATATCGCGGCTCGATATCTCGTCGTACTCCACAAGCACGGCCGCCAATTCAGCGCACGCTGCCAGCAATGCTTCCTGGCCATGACGCTCCGCTGTCTTTTCAGCTTTCCCAAGCATCTCGCCGATCGCCTCGAACGTTTCGGCGCGGTACTCGTCGAGCACCATGACGGTCGCGGGCTTCAGGCGGCCTAAGGCGAACGCCATGATCTCACGAGCCTCACGCCGCTGCGCCACCGTCAGGATTTCCCGGACTGGCGGCGGCGCGCTCTTGCGTTCGGTGAACCGAAGCTTCGTTTTCAGCGGCACGACGATCGAGTTGACCGCCTTATTGTGCTTCCAGAACGTGTGCCTAAAACCGCGCACAGAGCCGGCGCAGACTCGCGGATCCCAGAATGGATCCGAGGCATCGCCGTCGCCATACTCAACTGCACTGTCCGGCAGGTTGTCGTTGGCTGCGTTGGCGTCGTCCAGCTCGTGCGGGGCGTTGTCGGCATCAAAATTCAACTCCGCGCATTCGGAGTCGTTGCCTTCGTCAAGCTTGCGGATCGGGGCTGAGACGTAATTGAAGGCAGGACCGTCGTTGAAGAGGAAGTCGCCGGCCCTGACGATGCGCCTGCTGTCTTTAGAGCGCTCGATATCGCCTCCGACGATCACGCGGCGCGTCCGCGTCTCGCGCTTTCCATCCCGCAAGAACGTCTCTGTGCGGTCCTCAGTCTCGACGCCTGCCAGCATCTTGGTCAGCAGGCGATCGGCGGCCGTTTTCGTCTTGGGGAGCCAGTGGGCCTCGTCGCCCTCGTTCGAGGGGGCAATGTAAGCGTCTTCCTCCTCATCAGCACCCGCTTCGAAGGCGAGATTCGGCGACGCCATCCAGTTCGTGGCAATCGGATCAGCCTCGACAGCCTCCCACAGCGCAATCCATGTCAAGATCGGACGAAACTCGTCGGCTAGTTCGCCGTGCCGGGGGCGCTTAGGCCTGGCCGCGCGGCCGAATATCTGGCCGTCTGTGGCTGGGGCGGTCCTGCGCCAGGCCTCAACCGCGGCGCGATGCTGTTCCGGAGTCCGATGGTTGTCGTTCGAAGGTGTATTCACTGATGCCCTCCCGAGGCATGATTTGAACGCGCTTTCCCGGCTCAGAGCGGTCCGCTGGTGGCGATTTGTAAGTAATTGGCAGGCAGGTAGCCAAACTAATCAGAAGCCGCACAGCGGCTTGCTAAGCCTTGATGTCAGCAGGGCGCGTTTCGATGCCCTACGGCCGTCTTACAAAATTTAGTCCCGCGGAGCGAAGAGCGTCAAGGATTGGTGTATGCGCATCGAACGCGGCACTGCATATGGTAGGTAGATGTGGCTTGCGTAGGGAATTTTCACGCGATCCGGCAAACTTAGTTCTACTGTAACTGCATTGCCACAGAGCCCCTCCCGCGCTCGAAATCAAAAAATCAAAGATCCGAATTTAGTTGCGCGTGCGAACAGGGCAGGTTCGGCGGTTTGGCCGTTGAGCTAGCGATGATCGACGCCCCCGTCCGGCATGCCCTACGAATATCCTTGCTATTCGCCATGAAAGGGCGCCTCCTATAAAGGCAGTTGTCTCCTTGCTTATGGATATGACCGCGTGCGGCATCAGTTGATGCTGCCAAGCGGAGACACTTAATGATCACCGGAAATGGCTACTTAAACCTGCCTGATGGGCGCGGCGCCGATGTGTCTTACCAGTTCTCCAGCGAATACGACGATCAACGCGCCGGTTATTTGTTCTTTCAGACAGAAGAGTTTGATGACGGCCTGTTTGGCCATCGAATGAGACTGGACTGCGATGACGGCACTACCGTCCTTGTTGTCGTGGTCAGCCGAAGCGATAGGCATCTGGCCGTCGCGGGACGCCTAGTATCTAGCGAAGAAGCTTTAGCGGCCTAGTCTGACTGCGCCTGCATTCTCCAAAAGCCAGTATTGGCAACGAGGGTATGATGTTCAAGCGTGTGGATAGATTACGATATCTCAGTATTAGGGCGCGTGCGGATGAAAGGCGAAAACGAGCAAAGAGAGACGCTCGTGATCTGATGCTTCAGAATGCGAAGATCATTCTGGACGCGGAAAACGATAATGCACCTGCGGCGCCTCCACTCCGAACACTTATTTGACGTTTCGAAGCCGATCTAGCGCGTCACCGGCCGGAGTAAAATTATCCGAAACGACCGCATAATTGGCGTCCTGCTTAGGGTCGCGATCGTTGCTGTGCTGGGCGTGGGCGTCCTCGTGCCACTGGTGTTTTTGCGGTAGCCCTCGCGCGCGCTGTGCGTGATCGCGCGCGTGCGTCGCGATTTCCTGAGTTAGCGAATGTGGTCGACTACGCGACCGTTCTCGAAAAGCGAGGATAGCACGCTCTAGATACATCCCCTAAGACCCCTCAGAGTCCTAAGAGTTAGGAGTCTGAGGGGAGGTTTATTTAAGAAGCTACTCTGAGGGGTCTGAGGACTCTGAGGGGGGTGTATAGAGTCCGTATTTGGACTTCTCTGCCTCGCCCGCCGCGACCATCTTTCCGAGCAGGTACTGGACGTTCGCGACTGGCTTGCCGATCGCCTTCGCGATTTCGCCTGGCGACTGATGACCCGCCGCTATGGCATCCATCACGGCCCGGCGCTCGTCCGAGCGCTTTGCATCCGCGACGTCTCCGATAACCGACCAGCGGCCGGCATCGAAACGCAGGGACTTTTCAATCTCCTCGATGTCACGCCCGCGGCCATAGAGTTTCGGCCCGTCTGTATCGCGATTGAGCACAAGGATGCTGTCTGCAGCGCCCGTCAGGCCGTTTGTTCCGGAGATCATTTCCAGTGGGTCAGTGGCTTCCATCTTGCGCACGTGCGTCACCACTATCAGCGCAACGTTGTGCTGACTTGCCCAGCGCTGCAGGGGAGACAGCGCTTCGTAATCCGCAGCATACGAGTCTTGGTTTTTGCCCCTCACTGGCCGGACCATCGCGAAGGTATCGATGATGGCGAGACGCGGATCCGCAGCAGCCGCACGCCAGGTGTCTAAGCGATCGATAAGGCCGGCATTCACTTTCGGCGCCTCTGTCTCCAGTGTCAGGCGGCTTAGGTGGGGGCGGTTGCTCTTCGGCAGGACTGTGCGAAGGCGATCGCGTAAGCGTCGCTGGTTGTCCTCCAGCGCGAGATAAATGGCATCGCCTTGCTGGCAAGGTACGCCAAGGGAAATTCCGCCCGTGGCCACTGCGATTCCGAAATCCAGCGCCAGCCAGGATTTGCCGAGCTTGGGGCGCCCCCCAAGGATGGTCAGGCCCTCGGCGATGTAACCAGGCACCACATACCGAACCGGCTCGAATTCCATGGCCATCAGGCTCTCGCCGTCGATGGCTGTCGATTTCAACACGTTGTCGTTCGCCGGTTGGGACGCAGTCGCCCGCAGTTCCATGGTATTGCGCAGGCCGAAGATCTTGGCGGCGATGTCGGGGCGGTTCTTGCGCTTGGCGCTGACAAGGTCGCGCTCGTCAGGCGCCAACACCTCGGGGGCCTCCGCATCGCTTTCCAACTCGGCGCGCTGATCACGAATAATGGCCAGGCTGGTTGCGACGTAGTCAGCAAAAATTGCTTCACGCTGTTCCGGCGTCTCGTCGCCGCCGAAAATGAGATGGGGGAGATCAGGCGCAATTTCGGTCAAGGGCGTGAAGCCTCCGATAGGCCGCTTCAGCGGCGTTGTTGATTTTGGTGAAGAGGTCCGGCGAGAAGTTCGCAACACGCTGCCCGTAAGCCGCAGGCGGCGCGGCGATGAACGTGCCGTTGGGGCGCAGCCGAAGGCGAAAGCCCGAGAGCTTCATGTCGTCGAACGATATTGAGAAGCGCGCGACAGTGCGCGCCGTGCTGCCGCCCGGGTCGGGCAGCGGCATGAAGTCCGTGATCTGCATTGAGCAGTCTCCGATATATGGAATGACCCGCCGGCCCATGCAGACGGGGTAGGGGAGTTGTCCAAAATTCAGTGGGACAGTGACGAAAGAAAACGTAGCGATTTCATGGGAAGAAATTCTGTCCCACTTTTCGCTAACTACTTGTCATCACTTGGCTCTTTGGCTCCCCTAGGGAGCGCCACGCTTTTCCCAAACGTTTGATTTTGCCAAGAACCCTTGTTCAACAAGGAGTTCGGATGACCCGTCTGCTACGCTTTCGTGCTACGGGAAGGCCTTTGATGCCGCGCATGTCGCACTTGATCAGACGGAACGGGACCTATTGGTTCAAGGCCGATCTGCCCGATTGCCTCGCGACCAAGTTCATTCCGGGCAGGCTGCCTGAGGCCTTGAAGCCGCCTGAAAGCCCGAAGTGAGTCGGGCACTTCAAGACCGCGATATGGAAGTCCCTGCGCGCGACGGAGGAGCGAGAGGCGAAGCGCAAGGCTGGGCTTGAGATTGCCCTGCACGAGGCGATGTTCGACTCAGCCCGCGAGGTCCTGAGCGGGTGCCCTGGTCAGGAGTTCTCGCCGGGGAAAGCGCAGGCCATGGCGGAGGGATACCGCCGGATGATCCTGGCCATTGACGAGGCTCAGCGGCAGCAAGGGGGCTTTGGTATCGCTGCGCGGCTCAGGATGCCCGTCGCGGGCGAGTAGCCGAGCCCAAACGGCATGTCAGAGATTGATTTCGGGGTCTATTCGAGATGGGCCGAGCAGCGCGAGAACGAGGCCCGGCAGGCGCTTGCCCGGTTCCGCGTTCCCGAGCGTATACGGAAGATGGCGGATTTGCTTCTTGCCAAGTTCCAGATCGACCCATCGGCTCTGTCCGCCAACGAGCGCAGGACATTCGAGTTCGATCTCATTGGGGTTGAGCGCCGAGCAATGGGAGAGGCGAGGGGGCGACTGGAGGACGAGGACATCCCCACGCCGCCACTCGTGCAGCCTGATGCGCCGGCCGATACGAAGGCATGGACGATCTCGAAAGCCTTCAGAGCATAGCAGACGGTGGTGGAGCAAAGGGCGCGAAAAAGCCGGCCGAGAACACGGCCGCCGAGGCGTAGAGGGCGGTCCGTCGCTTTGTGGAACTGCACGGGGACATGCCGATTCAGGACATCGGCAAGGCGCATGGGCGGCAGTTTCGGGAGCCGCCGCTAAGGATGCTGCCGCTTCACTGCAATGGGACGCGATCGGATCGAAGTGCCGGCTTCCAAGCGCTGTTCTACAAGGGAGGAGAGAGATAGCAGGCTGGAGGAATGCGATTATTCGGCGGTCGTGGCAAGATCGAACGACGCCGGTACGACAACTGTGGCAGTGCTTGGATCCGGAAGACGCTACGCTTCTGGCTCGCCGAGCGCCTCGATCTTCTCGATGACGAAGTCAAAAGTCTTCGTTTCTTCCATCAGCGCCATGTTGAGGTCGCCGCTTTTGAGGGCCGATAGTAACTCGGCCTTGAAATCGACGGCCGCCTGGGCCCCTTCATGTTTCGCGATATGTGTCATTGCGAAGGCGATGCATAGATAGAGCGTGTTCAAAACGATCTTGATCTGCTCCATGTCGGTTCCGTCGACACTTTCGGGTCCGTCCGCCATTTGCTCGGCTCCTGTTCCTTAGCTGCCCTCCTAACCCGCTATCGCTCTGACGGTTCCGAGGCGGGCAACGGACGACGCGGCAAAGGCTCGCGCGGCGTGTCCGAAATGCGGCTCGTTCAACGGGCGGTGACATCCCGTGCGCATCCCGGCAAGATCACGCGGAATTGGGGGCGAGGAATGAAGAAGCTGTCCACCGTGATGTGCTGCCTGCTGTTGGCGGGATGTGCGGGCGTTAGCAGTTGGTCAGGGGCTCCGGGCGTGGATCCTATGCAAAGCGATGGGCACAGCTATGTGCCGGTCGGCGCAGGAACCTATGATCCGCCGCCCGATGAACATCGTCCTGTCAGTACCTGCACGATGAGAGGGCAGAACGTCGTCTGCCGCTAAACACATGTCTCCGACCGGATTGGTGCTTCTCACTGTCGCGAGCTGAGCTTCCTGCCACGCAGCTCGGAAAGTACGACGACCTGTGTGCGCCCGCTATTTGCGGCTGCTGGATGGAATGCAAGGACGGTGAAACTGCTGGCCGAGCAAGCGCGCTCAGTTGACCAAAGTGACCTTCAGCGCGCCGCCGGGCCGGCGGTCAGCGGCAGGCGTCGAGCAGTAGCGCTGCGAGGCCAGCCCAGCAGACGCCGATAAGGCTCAGGCCGTCGAGTGCAAGCGCCGTCAACCGGATGAACCGTTGAGCCTCGCAGCTTCCGTTCGTGTCGGTATTTCGGACGGTTCTGCGGGCGTGCAACAGGATCGCGGCAATCGCGAAGAAGGTCGCACCGGCAACGATCGCATCATGGGCCGCCGGCTCATTCCAGCGGCAGGCCAGCGATTCCGAGGCATAGACCGCGAGAAAATGGGCAGCCCAGATGACCGGCCCGGTCAAGGCAAAGCCGGCCCGGCGCAAGGGGGCGGTGTTGCTCATGTCTGCGCAACCAGCCGCGGGAAGCCATGCGTCAGCAGGAGCCCGAAAGCTGCCTGGCCGAGCGTGTAGAGCCAGAGGAGCATCAAGACATCGAAGACCGCCCGCCGGTTGCGGTCGAGCCGGTGGGCGAGAAGGCGCGCGACGGCGAACAGGGCCGTGACGAGGACGGCTGCTGCCATCTGCGCCTGCAGGGCGGCATTCGCATAGACCATCGCGGTATAGCCGCTGGATTGCGGGCGAAGGCCGCTACGCCAATGGCCGGCGACATCGATGAAGAGCGCGCCGGCAAGCGCCGCTCCCCCGGCGATGAGAAGACTGGCTACGAGACTGGGGCGAAGTGCATCACGACCAAGGACGAATCGGGCGCCGGCAAGAAGCGCTCCGCTGGCGCCCAGGGTTGCCAGGGACACCCATGCGCTGACTGCCGATGGCAGGTCGGTTTGCCGGGGCCATCCCTCGGGACCGACCGTCCAGAGGTAGAGGTAGCCGAACAGGTAGGAGAGATAGAGCGCCGCGGCGACCAGCAGCAGGATGATCGTTGCCCACCAACTATGCGATATCGATCCGGATGCGTAGGTCGGCAGCACGATGCCGCCGCCGATATCGACGTCCCCCGCCGACGGCGGATCACTGTTCCACATCCAGACCAGGATCGACGCCACCGCAAGAACGCCGCAGGTCGCTGCGAGCATCACGGCCTTGACGGTCAGCAGCAGGAAGAAGGCGGCGGTGAACAATGCGGCGCAGAGATGCGCGTAGCCGGGGCGGCTGAGGCGCATGACGTATTGCGGCTCAGCCTCGATCGGCGACGTCACGATCGTCTCGCGCGCGCCCGTCGCCGTGCCCGGCAGGTAGTATGCTCCGGCCTCCACATGCCCTGCGAGGTCGGGCTGCTGCCAGAGCGGCTCTCGACCGCGGACGCGCGGTATGCTGCGCGTGGCGTAGGCGTGGTTCGGCAGCCATTCGAGCGTGCCCGCACGCCAGATGTCGCCAACCCCGCGCTTGCCCGTCAGGCGCATGTTGCTGATGACGTCGATCAGGAAGACGAGGACGCCGGCGGCGAGGATGAAGGCGCCTATCGTCGAGACCAGGTTCAGCCCGTCCCAGCCCATCCCGGCCGGATAGGTGTAGACGCGCCGCGGCATGCCGATCAGCCCGGTCAGATGCATCGGCAGGAAGGCGATATTGAATCCCGTGAAGATCAGGCCGAAAGCCCAGCGGCCGAGCCGTTCGGACAGCGGCCGGGTACTGAAGGCCGGCGTCCAGTAGTAGATCGCGGCAAAGAGCGGGAAGACCATGCCGCCGAACAGCACATAGTGGAGATGGGCGACGACGAAATAGGTGTCGTGCGCCTGGCGATCGAACGGGACCATCGCGACCATGACCCCGGTCAGTCCTCCCAGGGTGAAGATCAGAAGGAAGCCGATCACGAAGAGCGACGCCACGGTCAGCCTGAGACGTCCGGCGGCGATTGTCGCGATCCAGGCGAAGACCTGGATGCCGCTCGGGATCGCGACTGCCATGCTCGCCGCCGAGAAGAAGCCGAGCGAGCGGGCGGGGATGCCCGTGGTGAACATGTGGTGGACCCAAAGGCCGAAGGAGAAGAAGCCGACGGCGATCAGCGCCACCACGATCAGCCGGTAACCGACCAGTGGCGTGCCGGCCATGGTCGGGACGATCATCGAGACCATGCCGGCCGCCGGCAGGAAGATGATGTAGACCTCCGGATGGCCGAAGAACCAGAACAGGTGTTGCCAGAGCAGGGGATCGCCGCCGCGCTCGGCGATGAAAAAGGGCCAGTCGAAGGCCCGCTCGAGTTCGAGCAGAATTGTCGCCAGGATCACCGCCGGGAAGGCGAACACGATCATCCCGGCGAAAATCAGCATGGTCCAGGCAAAGATCGGCATGCGTGCCAGCGTCATGCCGGGGGCACGGGTACGCAGCACGCCGACGATGATCTCGATCGCGCCCGCTATGGCCGAGATTTCGATGAAGCCGATTCCCAACAGCCACCAGTCCGCGCCGACGCCGGGTGAGAAGCGGGCCCCGGTCAGCGGCGGGTACATGAACCAGCCGCCCGAGGGAGCGACCCCGAAGAACAGCGTACAGAAGAACACGGACCCGCCGACGAAATAGGCCCAGAAGGCGAAGGCGCCGAGCCGCGGAAACGGCAGATCGCGGGCGCCGAGCATTTGCGGCAGCAGCAGGATGCCGACTGCCTCGACGGCAGGTACGGCGAACAGGAACATCATCACCGTGCCGTGCATGGTGAAGATCTGGTTGTAGGTCTCCTGGGAGAGGAAGTCGTTCCCTGGCGCCGCGAGCTGGAGGCGGATGAGCAGACCGAGCACGCCGGCGAGCAGAAAGAACAGGAACGCGGCGGCGATGTAGAAGTAGCCGATGATGGTGTTGTTGACTTCGCTGACGATGCGCCAGCCGCGGGGACCCTTCCAGACCGCTTCCAATCTTTCGAGCTCGCCCTCCGGCCGCGGCAAGGACGAGGGCAGCTCGGCCGCGGTTACCGGGCCCATTTGCGCGCCGGCACTCATCGCAGGCTTCCGAGGTAGGCGGTCAAGGCGTCCATCTCCTCGCTCGTGAAGATCGCGAACGGCGGCATCAGCGCACCCGGCTTCGCGAACTGCGGATCGATGATGAAGCCTGCAAGGTTCTCGGCGGTGTTGCGCAGGGTCGCGGCGGCGAGGAAGCGCCGGCCGCCGACCCGGCTGAGATCGGGCCCGACCGTGCCCGCGGCCTGGGTGCCGCGAACCGCATGGCAGGCTCCGCAGCCGGCCGAGAGGAAGAGCTTTTCTCCCGCAGCGACCTTGGGTTCGGCCGGTTCGTTTCGAGCATCAGCAGCAGCCAGCCATGCCTGGAATTCCGCCTCTGGCAGGGCGACGATCTCCAGGGCCATCAGCGCATGCGGTCCGCCGCAGTATTCGGCGCATTGGCCGCGATAGATGCCGGGCCGCTCGGCTTTCAGGCGAAGCGTGTTGGTCCGGCCGGGGATCATGTCGAGCTTGCCGCCGAGGCTCGGCACCCAGAAGGAATGGATCACATCGTTGGAGCGCAGCGCGAAATCGATTTCGCGGCCGACCGGAATCCTGATCTCGTTCGCCTCGCGAACGGGCGCGGCGCCGTCGCGATGATAGTCGACGCGCCACCACCATTGTTCGCCAGTCACCGCTATGCGAAGCGCCGGCGTCGTCTGTGCCGCTATGGCCTCGCGCATCAGCCAGAGGCCGTAGCCGAGCAACAGCGTCAGCACGACCGATGGAAAGACGATGCCGCCCCATCTGATCGCGCCTTCGCTGCCGATGACACGCCGCACCGGCTCCGCACCATGGATCGCTAGCGCCAGGGCGGCGATCACGATCAGCAGGATCGCCGTTGCCCCCACGAACAGGGTCCAACTCAGCAAAGCGATGCGCTCGGCCTCATCGCCGGCAGGAGCGAGGGCTGACTGCGGCGCCCAGCCGGGGAGGGCGGCCAGGATGAAGATCGCGGCCAGTCTGCGTCCGCGCACTGTCATCGGGGGGCCTCGCGGGGCGCAGCGAGGCTTGCGAAATAGGCTGCCAGATCACGCGACTGCGCCTCGCTGAGCCGGCGCGCGATCGGCGCCATGATCCGGCCCGTTGCACTGCGATCGTTGAGACCCTTTCGCCAGACCGCAAGCTGCCCTTCAAGGTAACGCGCCGGTTGGCCAGCGAGGCGGGGGTAGTCGGGAGCAGCACTTTGCCCATGGCAGCCGAGGCAGGACGGTACGCCGTGCGAGGGGACGCCGTCGCGCGCAATCGCCTCACCGCGTGCCGCCGCGGCTTGATCGATTGTCTCGATGCTGGCTGGCGGGCGGGGCAATGAGGCGTAGTAGGCTGCAAGGTGCCTGACCGTGCTGTCCGGCAGTCCGACGACTGCCGTCTGCATCACGCCGCTGTCGCGCTCGCCGTTGGCATAGGCGCGCAGAGCATTTTCGAGCATGGCGGCGGGTTGGCCGTGCAGGATCGGCACAAGCCGGCTCGGCGGTCCCTGCCGCGCGCCGTGGCAACGGGCACAGGCGCCGATCGCATCGGCTTCGCTCTGCCCCGTGGCGATCTCCATGCCGCGCTGCGGCTCGGGTTCCACCTCGCCGAGCGCGAGGGCGCGATAGCCAGCGCGGTCCAGGCTCGGCAAGCGGCGCAGGAAGGCGATGACGGCCCAGATCTCGTCGTCGCGGTGCAGCGAGGGAAAGCCCGGCATGCCGGCATATTTCAGCCCGTGCTTGACGATCCAGAAAAGCTCTCCGTCGCTCCAACGGCCGACCCTCTCGGTCAGGACCGGTGGCGGCGGCAGCATGCTCGCGGCGACCGGACTGATCGGCGTCCCCGGTGAGCCATGGCAGTAGGCGCAGCCGGCATGGAAATGACCGGCGCCCAGGCGCACAAGGCTCTCGTCGATACCGGGCGGAAGGCTTGTCGAAGGAGCGCGCGCCCGAACCGAGTTCTCCATGCCGAAGCGCAGGAAGTGGTCGACGACGCGGAAATGGCCGGTGCTCGCCGCGACATTGTAGACGCCGCTCCAGGCGAACAGCACGGCGCCGGCCAGTACCAACACCAGGGCAGAAACGGCCGCGACCAAAACGCGGCACGGCGCCGCAAGAAGCCACGCCGCTGTCCGTCTAGCGTGCGCGAGCAGTCGCATCGTCGGATCTGGGATTGTCGTCGAGGCGACCAAGCAGCCTGGCAGCGAGCGCCACGCCCGTGACGAGATAACTCAGCGGACAGGCGGTGATCATCAGCAGGCCGGCGAGGTGCTGGTCGGCGATCGTCGAAGGGCCGGTCGCGCAGAGCGAGAGGGCAAGCCCCGGCAGTTCGTAGAGATCGCGCGGCGCGAAAACCATGAGTGCCCCCAGCAGGCAGGCAAGCTTGCCAGTCAGCAGCAAGGCGGCGAGGGCTCGCCAATCGGCAGCCGCGATCACGGCCGACCAGAACCAGATGGCTGTGGCGCCGAGCGCTGCGATGAGAGCGAGTTGCGCGAGCCCCGAACTCGCCGCGAGCTGCTGCATCATCGGGGCGTGCCACGCCCAAAGGGCAACCATCTGCGCAAGGCCTGCGGGAAGGATCGCGGTGCTGGCGTCGAAGCGATGGCGGAGCAGGACTGCGATGACGGGGGCGACGATGTTCATCAACCCGAGATGCAGCATCATCTGCACGGACAGCGGACCGGGTTCGACCAGTGGCAGTGTCACCCCTCCGGCGACGAGCAATGCAAACGCTCCGGCCAGGACCGGAACGGTGCTCGAGCTTGGCCCATGGACGTGATGCAAGCGCTCTCCCCCCGGTATGACAACCGGTGGATGCGGTCTGGGTTCCCCGCCAATCGCTCGAAGAGGGCGCTGGCGAGCTCGGCTCCCTAAACTTGGAGCTGACCCGATTTTGTGGACGCCCTTGAAGTTATTTTCTGGAGTGCCCGATGTCGCGTCTTCGATCTTCGTACCCGCCGGCGTTCCGGCGGCAGATGGTCGAGCTGGTTCGATCCGGGCGAACCAGCGCCTGCGGCAGGAGCGCGATATCCTGTCAAAGGCGGCAGCCTGGTTCGCGCGGGAGAGCAAGGCGAACCCGAACGGATTTTCTTAGTTGTGAGCGCGCACCCGCCGTGTTCACGATCAAGACCATAGCCCGTGTCTTCAAGGTCTCCGCATCAGGCTATTATGCCTGGCGCGGCAGACCTGCCTCGGCACGGGCGACAGCCGACCTCGATCTCACCCGGAATATCCGCACGATCCATGCGGCCTCGCGCACAACCTATGGCGGACCGCGGATCCATGCCGAGCTCAAGGCCGAGGGGGTGGCCATCGGCAAGAAGCGTGCGGCCCGCTTGATGGGCGGGCGGGCTCGTCGGCGCCAGCAGGCTGCGAGGGATCACGACAACGAAGCGCGCGCCCGCGCATCGGCCGGCGAACGGTCTGGTCCGGGGGAAGTTCGCTGCTTCGCGCGGCCCTTCGGGTCATTGTCGAGAAGCCGAACGAACTGTGGGTGGCGGATATCACCTGCGTGCCCACGCTCTGCAAGAGTTAGAGCTTCGCAACCCCAGCCTCTCAGCACCCCGCCCGGATGAACAACCTTCATAGCTTCGATACCTAGCCAAGATCGTCGCCACATATTGGTGTCCGAGACAAGCGTGCTGTCCATCCGGCCGCTGCAGATCGGGAGCCGATGAAAACCGATCAGCTCCAAGTGTCGGCCTACTGCTTGATGGCTTCGGCCTGGATTTTTAGTGTGACCATCTTGGTCACGCCTTCCTTGACCAGGAAATCGACACCCCATTGGGTCCGGTCGATGCTCGCCTCGAAGTCGCCGCCGCAGACTTCCGCCTTGAAGATCGGGCTTTGGTAGCAGCCAAACTTGGTGGCCTTCAGCTGGATCGGCCGGGTTTGCCCCTTCATGGTGAGGTCACCGTCGACGGACACCAGCTTGTCGCCCGAAAAGGTCCATTTGGTGGAGTTGAATACCATGGTCGGGAACTTGGCGGCATCGAGGATGTCAGCGCCCTTGATGTGCTTATCGAAGGCCGCGATGCCCGTATCCATCGTTTCGACGGGAATAGTGACCGTCATCGCCGCCGTCCTGGAGGCGGGATCGAACGCGATGCTGCCATTGATCTCACTGAACCAGCCGCTGTTCGTCGAGACATTGAAGTGGTCGATGTAGAAGACAGCTTTCGTATGGGTCGGGTCCAGCTTGTAATCTGCAGCCTGGGCCGCAGAAAACGTCAGGAGCGAGACAATAAGCGGCAGAGCAATCTTCTTCATCGTGATTTCCTTGGCGAAGCATAGGGAAAGCGGAGACCCGGCGTCAGGGGCGGCCGCCTGGCTTCGACCTGGAATAAGCCTGGGACACGGAACGTATAAGCCCGTCAATCGACACGCACTGTCCTGAAAATGGGACAAAAGCGGAGGCGCGGCTGAAGCGAAAACGCCCGGTCGCGAGTGCTTCCGCGCCTTCCTCCCTCCGGCTTGGTCGCCATTTTGCGCCCTGGAAGGGCGCTGCGGCACCGCCCTGTCGCGACCGCCTGGAGCTGCAGAGCAGGCCTTCACGACCAGCGGCTGCCTTCAGCGTCCGGGTCGAGACCGATCCAACACTGTGCCTCTGCCTGCAGGAGATGGCTTGGCGAGCCGAGATGGTTCGCCGGGACTTCGACGGCGTCCGGTTGTACGCCGCGATCGGGGAAGGGCGCGTCGCTGCGTTCCTGACCCGCCCCGTGCAATTACTGAAGGACGTCTTCGCCCGCACGCACGTCCTCAAAGCCGACGAACCGGTCAGTGCTGGTGGTACCGATACCGGGCCAGCACCCTATGAGATCCTGCTCTCGGCGCTGGCGGCCTGCACCTCGCTGACGCTGCGTATGTACGCTGATCGCAAGGGCTGGGGTCTCGGCCGGATCGAGGTCGAGGCCCGTTTCCTCAGGGATGCCAATGGCGAGGAGTCGATCCGGCGCGAGGTGTTTTTCAGCCTGCCGCAGGCCGCGGACACCCAGGAGCGTCTCGCGGCGGTCTGGGAGAAGACTCCGGTGACCAAAACGCTGAAGCGCAGCCTGCCGATCACCACGACATTCCGTTCGCCGGAATGAGGGCGGTGCGCAGGCAGGACATCGCGGGCTTCAGGCCATCAATGTCGCCGCTGCGCCGGCCTGAATGACGGCGTTGAGATCATAGTAGAGAAAGCCCGGAGCACGCCCGGCGAAGCCTGGCAGGTTGCGATAGGACAAGGGGACGCCGACCGGCCGCTTCGCCGCTGATGCCCGCGTCACGACCTTGTCCGCCGCCGCGCGCACGGCTGGGTGCTGCGGCTCGCCGCGATGGCCGAGCGACTGCGCAAGGTCGGCCGGGCCGATGAACAGCGCGTCGACTTCCGCCGGCGCCATGATTCCGTCGAGCTCGCTCCAGAGCCAGGGGATGTTGACCAGACCGGTGGGGAAGAGATTGGGCTCGCGGGCCACGGCCTTCGTCCCTGCCATCTCCTGCGCATGGGTGTGATCGATGCTACTGTCGTATTCGTAGCCGAGATCGGCGAGGATATCCGCGGCATTAGATCGCCAGAAGGTTTCACCGACTGCGTTCAAGCGCCGAATGCCCGCATGCAGGCAGTCGGCGATCATCACCGAGCTTATGATCCCGCCTGTTCGACTGAGCCTGCCGCTTTCACGATACTCGGACGCTACGAAGATGCGCTCCACAAAAGCATAGCGCGCGTCACGGGAAATCCGATGGTGATGGGATTTCTCGATACTCTGCCTCAGGTCCGCGCTGGCAGAGGCAGCACGACCTGGCATTCCGGCGAGCCCGCAAGCGAGAGGCCGTACTGAAGAAAGGTGGGTCATTCTCCGCAAGGAGATCGATGAAGCGCGGCATCGAACCAAGTTGGCTTCCAAGCATGGTGAAAGTCCGCTTCCGATAATCCGCGATATCTCTGGTGTATCGTGGAGTCCTGTACTCGGTATTTGAACCATCAAACACACGCTGCCAGGTTCGAGGCATGAAGGAGTGCCTCAAGTGGATTTCAAGAACAGAGTAATCCTCGTCACCGGTGCCGGACGTGGCCTCGGCTTCGCCTATGCCCGTGCCCTCGCCGAAAGCGGCGCGACGATCGTACTGCAGGATATTGGAGCCGATTCCGATGGGCGAGGCGAAGACCGGCGCGTGGTCGAAGACGCAGCGGCAAGCCTGCGGTCAGCAGGGTACGATGCGGTCGCACTCCACGGCGCGATCGACAGCAGGGAGGCGTGTCACCGGCTCGTCCAGCGGTGCGTTGCCGACCACGAGCGGCTCGACGGCGTGATACACAATGCCGGCTGGGTCGCCTATCAGCCGGTCGAAGAAATCGAGGAAGAAGCCTTCGAGCGGATGATGGCGATTGCCGCCAAGGCGCCGCTCTGGCTGGCACAGGCCGCCTGGCCGACGATGAAGGCGGCCGGGTACGGGCGCATCGTCCTCACGACCTCCTGCCGCGCGCTCTACCCGCAATATGTTCAAAAGAGCCTCGCCGCCTATGCCGCCGCCAAGCTCGCGGCGGTGGGGATCGTCAATGTGCTGGCGGCTGAGGGCGGGGCCCATGGCATTGTCGTCAATGCCATCTCGCCTGTCGCAAAGACTCGCATGTGGGGCGTCCTGGACCAACCGGAGGAACTCAGGCCCTCGGAGGTCGCGCCGGGCGTTGCCTTCCTGGTTTCGAGCGCTTGCACGGAGGGCGGGTGGATATTGCGTGCCGCCAACGGGCAGTTCCATGCGACCCGCAGCGTCGAAGCGCTCGGCGTGAACTATCCGCGTGATCTGCAAGGCATCGGCGCCGCAACCACGGAAGAGGTTGCGGCGCAGTGGTCGCGCATCGCTCTTGCCAACCGGGAGCCGCGCGCATGACCGAAGCGACGGTCGCCTTGGCAAGCCGGGCCATCCTCGGCGAGCGTCCGGTCTGGAGGTATCTTACCGTCTGGTCTTCCATGTAGCCAATGAATCGGATGCAACCGGCCCAGCATCACTTTCGATCAGTGCCGGCACCTCGCGAGCCGACTACGCAGTACCTCTCGAACAAAGAGGGTACCGGCGCGAAACGCTTCTCTTTAGAGGGACGCCGGGCGGGGTTGGCGGCGATCGGCCGGGCCGGGGTTGGCACAGGACGCGCCAGGCCCTCGCCTGCGGGATATGCCGCAGCGTCGGACAGGCGCTGGCCTACGGTGCAGGTGGCGGCGCCAATGAGCCTCAGGAGCTGGCGCGCGTCGCGAGCGTGAAGCCGACATCTTCGCGGATGGCGGTCCCGGCAGCCTTGCCATCGCCGAGGCCGACGATCAGCCCGGCGGTGCGCAGGCCGATCTCGCGGCGCGGAATCGAGAGGGCCGTCAGGGCCGGCGAGAGCTGCCGGCAGATTTCGTGATCGTCGAAGGAGGCGATGGCGATGTCCTCTGGCACACGGCGCCCTGCCTTCTGGCAGGCGAGCAGCGCGCCGATGGCGAAGACGTCGCCCGCGCCGATGATCGCATCTAGCTCCGTGCCGGAGCCCAGGAGGCGCCCGGCGGCGGCGATCGCAGCCTCGTACCCGCCGGCACTTTCGACCATCAGCTCGGGAGCGATCTCGATACCGGCCTCGCGCAAGGCGGCGCGATAGCCGTCGAGACGGCGGCCGGCGCGGGTCGAAAGCGCGACTGGCAGGTTGAGGAAGCCGATCCGGCGGCGGCCGCGCGCCAGCAGATGGCGCGTCAGAGCCGCAGCCGCATCCTTGTTGGAAAAGCTGAGATTGTGCTGGACGGGATCGTCGACGAGATCGCCGACCTCGATCACCGGTACGTCGAGCCGGCGCAGGCGCGCGACCGTTTCCGGCCTGTGCGCGGTCTCGTGCAGCACCAGCGCGCGGGGTTTCAGGGTGAGATATTCGGCGATCAGGCGGTCCTCGGCGTCGGGGCGGCGCCCGGCATCGCCGGCTGTCAGGAGCAGGCCGTTCTCCGCCAGCCCGTCGGACAGGCCTTGGAGAAAGGCCGCGAACAGGCTGTTCTCCAGAGAGGGCACGATCGCCGCGACCATGCGCGACACGCCCGAGCGCAGCGCGCCCGCCAGCCGGTGCGGCACATAGCCGATCTCGTCGGCGGCGCTTTCGATCCGGAGCAAGGTCGCCGCGGCCACTGTCTTGGGCGCGCTGAACGCGCGAGACACCGTCATGATGGAAACGCCGGCACGTTTCGCGACGTCGCGTATCGTGGCGTTGCCGGAGCCTTCTTCTGCGGGGTCGCGCATGCGGCCTTGCTGTCCTCGTTCGTGATGCCCGGTGCACATTGCTTGCTCGTGGGCGTCTTGACAATCACAAATGATAACGTTCACAGTTAACGTTATCATGAATGAATCGAGAATGCTCGTGACTGGTCGACCCCACTCCGAAGGCAAGCCGCTTATCGTCTGTGCGGCGCTGACCGGCGGCCTGCCGCCCCATGCCGCCGGCTCGGGCCATCCGCTCGATCAGGCTGCCATCGTCGAGGACGCGCTCGCCTGTCATGCCGCCGGAGCGGCCGTCGTCCATATCCACGCGAGACTGGCGACCGGCGAGACCACGATGGAGCCGGCGGCCTATGCCGCGATCGCCGGAGCCATCCGGGTGCGCGGCTGCGATGTCGTGCTCGATTTCTCGGCCGGCGACGATGGCGGGCGGGCTTCGCATGCGCAGCGTCTGGCTGTGGTCGGGGCAGGTGCCGAAATCGTCAGCTTCGCCGGCGGAAGCTTCAATCTCGCCGGGCGGCTCTACGACAATCGCCCGAGCTTCCAGACCGCCCTGGCGGCGGCGATTGCGCATGCAGGCTTGCGCCCGGAAATAGAGATCTTCGACAGCGCCCAGCTCCAATGCGTGCCACGGCTCGCCGCGGCGGGGATCGACCAGCCGCTCTTCTTCCAATTCGTGATGGGGCTGCCCGGCACGTTGAAGCCGGACCCGGCGCTGCTGGAGTGGCTGCTTCGCCAGCTGCCGGACGGGAGCGAATGGTCGGTCTCGGCGCAGACTGGCCCCGATATCGCGGCGCATGCCGGTCTTCTCGAGCGGGCGGTCGCCCATGGCGGGCATGTCCGAACCGGGCTCGAGGATATCAGGCTGATGAATGACGGATCGCCGGCGCCCGGAAACGCGGCTCTCGTCGGGCAATGGGTGGAATACGCGGCGAGGCGCGGGCGGCCGGTGGCGTCGCCTGCCGTGGCAAGGCGGTTGCTGGGCATCGCGCCACGCGGCGCGCGTTTCGCGAAAGACCAAGAATAGGGGAGGACAGGCCATGACGAAACCGACACGGCGAACATTCGCTAAGGGGATGCTGGGCTGCGGCCTGGCGGCGTTCCCCGGCATTGTGCGAGCGCAGGGGACGTGGCCCAATCGACCGGTCCGCATCCTGACGCCCTTCGCGGCCGGCGGGGCGGCGGATGCGCTGGCGCGCATCCTGGCCGAGCAGTTCCAGAGCGCCAGCGGGCAGCCGCTGGTCGTCGAGAACAAGCCCGGCGCCGGCGGCACGCTGGCTGCGGCCGAGATCGCACGCAGCACGCCCGACGGGCACGCCCTGCTGCTCGGCGACATCGGGGCGAATGCGGTTGCCCAGTCGCTGTTCTCCAGCCTGCCCTACAATGTCGAGAGCAGTTTCAGGCATGTGATCCATCTGGCGAATCTGCCGATGGTGATGATCGGCCACCCAAGCGTGGCGGACGGCACAGTGAAGGGCCTCGTCGCCCTCGCCAAGGCGAAGCCAGGCACGTTGAACTACGCCTCGGCCGGCCCCGGCGGGGCGTCGCACCTGATGATGGAGCTGTTCAAGCGCTCCGCTGAGGTGGAGATCGTCCATGTTCCCTATCGCGGCGGCAGCCCGGTGCTGCAGGCGACGATGACGAACGAGGTGCAGCTCGCGATCTCGACCATTTCGACCTCGCGCAGCTTCATCGAAGCGAATTCGGTGAGGGCGATCGGGGTCGGCAGCGCCGAGCCGGTGAAGGCCCTACCGGAGGTGAAGCCGATCAGCGCCGACGTGCCGGGCTTCGAGGCCCTGACCTGGCACGGAATCCATGTCGCGGCGGAGACCCCGCCCGAAATCGCGGTGCAGATCAATTCGCTCTTCAACAAGCTCATCGCCCTGCCGGAGGTGCAGCGACGGTTCGCGATCCAGACCGCCGAGCCTGTCGGCGGGACGCCGGCCGACTATGCCGCCTTCGTTGCCCGCGAAACCGCGAAATGGGGCGAGGTCGTCCGCAACGCGAAGATCAAGCCGGCCTGAGCCGTGTTGCGGCGGGGCGCCGAAGCGCCTCGCCGGCCCCCGTACCTGACTTGAATGTTTCGCGAGCCCTGGCCCGGTTTCGCGATCACGGAAGCATGCCCCGATCGCGGCCTGCCGGGCTCTGATCGACGCGAAGATCGCGGGGGCCAGCCCCTCTGAAGAGGGCCGCGAGAAGCCCCGATGCCGCGCCGCCCCTGATCGTGCCGCGGTCCGCCGCGGCGGCCTCGCCCTGTCGCCAAGCCATCCCTGCTCACGTCATCGAGCCCCACCGACGCAGCTCGATGGTGGTCTGCGGCAGCCGCAGCAAGGCAGGCGCCGAGAAATGCCTCGCCGGCAGCTTGACAGCATCAAAAGTTGCTGTTTCATTGAATAGAAATAAATTCTACTCAGTAGAAATCAAGGAAACGCTCAATGCTGAACCGCACGCCGCCCGCCGCGCCTGTTGCCTATGAGATGCTGATCGGGGGAGAGTGGCTGTCCGCTGCGTCTGGCGCTCGCATGGACAGCGTCGATCCCTATCTCGGGACTGCGTGGGCAAGCGTCCCCGACGCTGGCGAGACCGACGTCGCGGCGGCCGTCGGTGCGGCGCGCGAGGCCTTCGACAACGGGGCGTGGGGACGGGCGACGGCGCGTGAGCGGGCTGTCATGCTGCGCCGGCTCGCCGATCTGATCGCCCGCGATGCCGAGCGTCTTGCGGTCATCGAGAGCCGCGACAACGGCAAGCTCGTGCGGGAGATGACCGCGCAGTGGCGTTACCTGCCGGAGTGGTTTCATTACTACGCCGGTGCCGCCGAGCGGATCGAGGGCGCGACGCTCCAGTCCGACAGGCCCAACTTCACGGCCTTCACCCGCAAGGAAGCCGTCGGCGTCGTCGCCGCGATCACGCCCTGGAATTCGCCGGGCCTGCTCCTCGCCTGGAAGCTTGCGCCGGCCCTCGCCGCCGGCTGCACCTTCGTCGTCAAGCCGTCCGAATACACGCCGGTCTCGGCGCTGGAGCTCGGCAAGCTGTTCGACGAGGCGGGTTTCCCGGCCGGCGTGTTCAACGTGGTCACTGGCGGCCCCGAGGCTGGCCGCGCTCTGGTCGGCGATCCCCGTGTCGACAAGATCGCCTTCACTGGCTCGACAGATGTCGGCAAGGCGATCGCCAAGGCGGCGGCCGACAACCTGACCGGCGTCCTGCTCGAACTCGGCGGCAAGTCGCCGAACATCGTCTTCGCCGATTGCGATCCTGCCGCCGCCGCCAACGGCATCGTCGCCGGCATCTTCGCCGCGTCGGGTCAGAGCTGCATGGCCGGTTCGCGTCTCGTCATTCAGCGTTCGATCATGGACGAGGTGCTCGGGCGCGTGATCGAGCGCGCCAAGGCGATCAGGATGGGCGACCCGACCCTGCCGGAAACGGAAATGGGCCCGGTCGCGACGCCGCAACAGCACCGGAAGATCCTGGGCATGATCGAGCAGGCGGTCGCCGAGGGAGCCAGGCTCGCCTGCGGTGGCTCTGGCGAGGCGGGCGGCCTGTTCGTGCAGCCCACCATCCTGGTCGATGTCAGCCCGCAGATGACGATCGCGCAGGAGGAGGTGTTCGGGCCGGTGCTCTGCGTGTTGCCCTTCGACACCGAGGAGGAGGCGGTCGCGCTCGCCAATGACAGCCGCTTCGGTCTGGCGGCCGGCGTCTGGACACTAAATGTCCAGCGGGCGCATCGCATGGCGGCCCGGCTGCGGGCCGGCACGGTCTGGATCAACGCCTACCGGGTCGTCGCCTACAACGCGCCCTTCGGCGGCTACAAGCAGTCCGGGGCGGGGCGCGAGAACGGGCTGCACGCGGTCGACGAGTATCTCGAAACCAAGACCGTCTGGATCGAGCTTTCGGGCGCGACCCGCGATCCCTTCACCATCGGCTGAGGGGGAGAGCATGACCGCACCTCCCGCCGCAGCGGCCGCGCCGCTGCTCGCCATCACCGATCTCTCGGTCACCTATGCCGGCTCGATCGCCGCCCTGAGGGGGATCAGCCTGCAGGTTCCGCGCAGCGGCATCGTCGCGCTGCTCGGCGCGAATGGCGCCGGAAAGACCACGACCCTGCGGGCCGTTTCCGGCCTGCTCGGCTGGCATCGCGGCCGGATCGGCGGCGGTGATGTCCGCTTCGACGGCGACAGCATCGCGGCGCTGGGCGGCGCGGCGCTGGTGCGGCGCGGGATCGCGCAGGTCATGGAAGGACGGCGCATCTTCGCCGAGCTCTCCGTCGAGGAGAACCTACGGCTGGGCGCCTTCACCCGCCATGACGTGGCCGGTGTCCGCCGTACGCTCGAGGAGGTTCTCGAGCAGTTCCCGATCCTGCGCGAGCGCTACAGGCAGGCGGCGGGCTACCTCTCCGGCGGCCAGCAGCAGATGCTGGCGATCGGCCGTGCCCTGATGGCGGGGCCGAAGCTGCTGCTTCTCGACGAGCCGTCGCTCGGCCTGGCCCCGATCATCGTGCAGCAGATCCGCGAGGTCATCCGTCGCATCGCCGACAACGGTGTCGCAGTCATGCTGGTCGAGCAGAACGCCGACATGGCGCTGTCGCTCGCCGACCACGGCTACATCCTCGAGAACGGCCGCATCGCGCTCGAAGGGACGGGGTCGGCGCTGAAGGCCAATCCAGCTGTCCGGGAACTCTATCTCGGCATCGTCGGCGCCAGTGATAGCGAGCTCGCTGTGGCTGCGGGAGACGCGCGATGAACCCGCTGCTCTGCGTGCGCGACATCCATCTCAGCTTCGGCGGCGTGAGAGCGCTGAACGGGATTTCCTTCGATATCCAGCCCGGAGAGATCTTCTCGATCATCGGCCCCAACGGCGCCGGCAAGACCACGATCTTCAACTGCCTGAGCTGCCTCTACCGTCCCGACAGCGGCTCGATCCGGCTGGAGGGGAAGGAACTCGTCGGCCGGCCGCCCAAGGACCTCGCGGCGCTGAAGATCGCGCGGACCTTCCAGAATCTCGGCCTGTTCGAGCAGCTGAGCGTGATGGAGAACGTGCTGCTCGGCCGCCATCACCTGATGGCGACCTCGACGCTCGGCAACGCGTTGCGGCTGGGCTCGACCCGGCGGGAGGAAGCGGAGCATCGCGCCCGCGCCGAAGAAATCCTCGGCCTGTTCGACCTGCGCAAGCTGGCGGGCACTGCCATCGGCGTTCTGCCCTATGGCGTGCGCAAGCTAGTCGAGATCGCCCGCGGCCTGGCGATGGAACCGAAGCTGCTCCTCCTCGACGAGCCGGTCGCCGGCATGAACCACGAAGAGACCGCTGGGATCATCGAGGCGATCCTGCGGGTACGCGATCGCTACGGCACCGGCATGGCGCTGGTCGAGCACGACATGCGGATGGTCATGGCGATCTCGGATCGCGTCATGGCGATCGACTTCGGCCAGCACCTGGCCACCGGCAAGCCTGCCGAGGTCCAGAACGATCCACGCGTCATCGAAGCCTATCTGGGGAGGGCCGCATGAGCGAGCTCGTGCAACTCGTCATCGGCGGCCTGTCGCTGGGCGCGCTCTATGCGCTGCTCGCGCTCGGTTTCGTCGTCGTCTACAAGTCGACCGGCGTCCTGAACTTCGCCCAGGGCGGGCTCGTCCTCTGCGGCGCCTATTTCTGCTATGCGCTGGGCGCGCGCTGGGGTCTGCCGTTTCCTCTCGCCATGCTGCTTGCCGTGCTGGGCACCGCATTCGTCGCGGTGGTGGCCGAGCGCTTCGTCATGCGTCGCCTGATCGGCAAGCCGGTCTTCGCGGTGATCATGGTGACCTGGGGGCTGCTGATCGTGATCGAGCAGTTCCCGGCCTCGGTCTGGGGCTATGACCTGCTGCCGCTGGGTGACCCGTGGGCCATGAACATGGCGGGCGTCGGCAATATCCAGATCCTGACCGTCGATCTCTGGACGCTCGGCATCAGCGCCGTGGTGATGGCGGCCGTCTACGTCTTCTTCCGCTATTCGCGTTACGGCCTCGCCATGCGCGCTTCCGCCTTCGATCAGGAAGCGGCGATGGCACAGGGTGTCTCTCCGGCCCTGGTCTTCGCGCTGGCCTGGGCGATTGCCGGCGTCATTGCCGCACTCGCCGGCATCATGCTCTCCGGTGGGGTGAGGGGGCTCAGCCCTGAGCTCTCGCTCGTCGCCTTGCGGGCGTTCCCCGCGATCATCCTGGGCGGCATCGACTCGCCGGTCGGCGCCGTGGTCGGCGGCCTCGCCATCGGCGTCGCCGAGGTGCTGACGGCGAGCTACGTCGCCCAGCACGCGCCCTGGCTCGGTCAGAACTTCCATCTCGTGATGCCCTACGTGCTGATGACGGCGTTCCTGCTCGTGCGCCCCTACGGCATGTTCGGCACGCAGGCGGTGCGGAGGGGATGATGCACGCCCGCACCGATCTCCGTCCGATGGACACTCTCGCCATGCCGGCGGCTCGCCCGCCGGCCAGCATTCGGCCCGCGACGCTTTTCGCCAGCCTCGCCGCGATCGCCGTCCTGCCCTTCGTCGTGCCGGATTTCTGGCTCTCGATCCTCAATTATGCGGGGATCGCGGCGGTCGGCGCCATCGGGCTCAACCTGCTCACCGGCAGCACCGGCCAGGTCTCGCTCGGCCAGCCCTTCTTCATGGGTGTCGGCTGCTATGTCGCCGCCTATGTCGGGCAGGATCTCGGCCTGCCGCTGCCGCTCTGGCTCGCGGCGGCGGTGCTGGCCGGCGGCCTGATGGGTGCGCTTGTCGGGCCGGCGGCGCTGCGGCTGCGCGGGCATTATCTCGTCATCGTCACGCTCGGCCTCGTGCTCGTCGGCCTGCATCTCTGGCAGAACCTGCCGGTGCTGACGGGCGGCGCCAACGGCCGCAGCATCACGCTGGCCGCGACGCTCGGCCCGCTCGATTTTTCGGCCCTGTCGCTGGGCGGCGCCGCGCTCGCCCGCAACCAGGGCTGGTTCATCCTGATCTGGCTGTGCGCGCTCCTCGCCGCCGTGCTGGCGCTCAACCTGCTCAACTCCCGCGCGGGGCGCGCCTTCATGGCGATCCGCGACCGCGAGATGACGGCGTCGGTGATCGGCATCAGTGTCTCACGCACCAAGATCGTCGCCTTCGTGATCTCCAGCATGTTCGCTGCGGCGGGCGGAGCGCTTTATGGCGGCTATGTCCGCTATGCCGCGCCGGTCGAATGGGACCTGCTGCTCGGCGTCCAGTACCTCGCCATGATCGTCGTCGGCGGCACCGGCTCGGTGCTTGGCTCGGTCCTGGGCGCGCTGTTCATCACCTTGCTGCCGCAGGTCGTGAAGCTCGCCAGCCCGATCCTGCCCTTCGTCTCGATCACGCCCGGCGATGGCGGGGTGATCAGCCTCTTCGCGCTCAATCAGATCCTCTTCGGCTCTTTCATCATCGGCTTCCTGATGTTCGAGCCGCGCGGGATCGCCGGACTTCTCGGCCGCATCGCCGGCCGCTTCGACCAAGCAAAAAAGAACTGAGGGAGGACAACATGATCTGGAAGACAGCTTTCGCGGCCGCCGTCGCGACCATGATGGCGGGGCTGCCGGCAGCCGCGCAAAGCGAGCCGAAGCCGGTGCCCGGCTTCGATGGCAAGACCATCCGTCTCGGCGTGATCCAGCCGCTCACCGGCCCGGCCGCCGTGCTCGGTCAGCCGGTCGTCGCCGGCGTCCGGACCTGGTTCGAGGCGATCAACCGCGAGAAGGGTGGCCTGGGCGGCAAGTACAAGGTCGAACTCGTCATCGAGGACCACCAGAACCTGCAGCCGGCGACGGTCCAGGCCTACAACAAGATCAAGAACGACGTCGTGATGATCGCGCAGCTCTTCGGCACGCATACGACGCTCGCCGTCCTGCCCCAGGTCAACGACGACAAGATGGTCGTGGGGGCAGGCGGGTACGACTACGTCTTCTTCAAGGAGAAGCAGCTCCTGCCGGTCGGCGCGCCCTACCAGATCATGGCGATCAACGCCGTCAGCCACCTCTGGAACGAGGGCGGGCAGAAGGGCAAGACGCTCTGTGGCCTGATCCGCGACGACCCCTACGGTGCGGCGGGCCTGGAAGGCATCGAGTTCGCCGCGAAGAACCTCGGTGCGAAGATCGGCGCGGTCGTGCGCTTCTCGATCGCCGATCAGGACTTCAGCGGCCAGATGGCCCAGCTCAAGGCGGCCAATTGCGAGGTCGTCTACGTCACGACCATCCCGCCGCAATGGGTGCGCATGGTCGGCAATGCGGTGCGGATCAACTTCGCGCCGCTCTGGCTCGGCCAGTTCCCGACCTGGTCGGGCGTGCTGACCGACAGCCCGGCCTACAGCTACATGGAGAAGAACCTCGTGGTCGCCAGCGAGGGGCCGGAATGGGGCGATGCCTCGGTGCCCGGCATGGCGCGACTGGTCGAGCTGCAGAAGAAATACGCGCCCGACGCCAAGCCCGATTTCTTCTTCACCATCGGATACAAGGCTGCGCAGGCAGCAACGCAGGTGCTCGAAGCTGCGATCAAGAGCGGCGACCTCAGCCATTCCGGCCTGGCCAAGGCCTATGACTCGATCGCCTCGATGAGCTTCGACGGCATCACCGGCGACCATGTCTTCGGCCCGGTCGAGAAGCGCCGGCCGCCGCTGACCTCCAGCCTGTTCAAGGTCAACAAGGCCAAGCCCTACGGCCTTGAAGGGGTGAGGACCAACTTCTCCAGCGACCTCGCGGCCAAGTACGCCGCCGAGCACGCGAACTGACGGCCGGGGCGCGGCCGGCCCGCGGTCGCGCCCGCCCCAACCATCCACGGAAGACGACATCATGATCGCGAATTTCTACATGCCGACGCGGCTGGTCCACGGCCCCGGCGCCCTGTCCCGCCTGCCGGAACTCGTTCGTGCCAATCGCATCAATCGCCCGCTCGTCGTGTCCGATCCCGCGATCGCGGCGACGCCGTTCTACGGGCAGGCGCTCGCCGCGCTGAAGGAGGCCGGCTGCGACGTCGCGACCTTCGAGGAGTGCGGCATCGATGCCCGCCTCTCCCATGTCGACGCACAGGCCGAGCGGGTGCGCCGGGAGGACCGCGACGGCATCGTCTCGATCGGCGGTGGCTCGGTGATGTGCACCGGCAAGGGCATCGCCATCGTCGCCCCCAATGGCCGCAGCTTCGCCGACATGACGGGCGTTGCGAATTTCAGCGCGCCGGCCCTGCCGATGATCATGGTACCGACCACGGCCGGTTCGGGTTCCGAGGTCTCGCAGTTCACTCTCGTCAAGGACGAGGCGAGCCACCGCAAGCTCGTCGGCGGCGGACCGCTGAGCTTCCCGCAGGCCGCGATCCTCGATCCCGTCACCCTGGAGACATTGCCACCGCGCGCCGCGGCGGCCTCGGCGGTGGATGCGCTGACCCATGCCGTCGAGGCGCTGTTCTCCTCGCTGGCGACACCGCTGACCGATGCGCTGGCCCTGGAAGCCGTCCGGCTGCAGGCCGGCAGCATGCGCCGCTCGATCCTGTCGGACGACATGGCGGCGCGGGCCGACAATCTGCTCGCTTCGGCAATCGCCAACATCGCCTGCGGCAACAGCCGCCTCGGCCTCGCCCATACCTTGTCGCTGCCGCTCGAGGCGCGGCTCGACCTGCCGCATGCCATCGGCGTCGGCGTCCTCATCCCGCGGATCGTCGCCTTCAACGCCCCGGTCGCGCCGGCCAAGGCGGAGAAGCTCGCCATCGCGCTCGGTGCCCGGTCGGGGGTGGGTCTCGCCGAAACCGTCGCGGCGATCCACTCGGCGCTCTTCGGTCTCTTCCACGACATCGGCTTCCCCACGGCCTTCTCGCCGGAGCAACTGCCGCGCGAGCGGCTCGCCGAGATGGCGGAGGCAGCGATTCCTGGCCTCTATGGCGGCGCGATGCCGGACCGCGCCGTGCGCGACAGCGACCTCATCCATCAGCCGGGCGTGCGCCGCACCAGCGTCGCCCAGGCCCGCGCCATCTTCGAACAATGCTACGGCTGAAGGAGCGGTCATGAAGATCGAGAACAGCTTCACCGTCGCCCTGCCGCCAGGCGAAACCTGGCGCGTCCTGCTCGACATCCCGGCGATCGCGCCCTGCATGCCGGGGGCCGAACTGCTCGGCGTCGAGGACGATCGGACCTATCGGGGCAAGGTCAACGTCAAGCTCGGACCCGTCGCAGTGTCATTCCAGGGAAAGGCCCAGTTCGTCGAGATCGACGAAACGACGCATCTGGCGCGCGTCAAGGCGTCCGGCGCGGAGCTGAAGGGCCGCGGCAATGCGGCGGCCGATGTGTCGTTCAAGCTCACGCCGGATGCGGGAGGCACCCGCGTCCATGTCACGACCGACGTCAACCTCGCCGGAACCGTTGCGCAATATGGCCGGGCACAGGGCGTGATCGCCGGCGTCGCCCAGGTCCTGATCGACCAGTTCGCAACCAATCTGCGCAAGCAGCTCGCGGCGAGCGGCGCGGCGACGCAGGCGGGCGTTGCACCGGCGGCTCCGAACGCAACCGCCGGCCCGGCGCCGGCCCCCAGCCTGTCCCTCGTCTCGCTGATCATCGCCTACATCCGCAGCCGCCTCGGTCGGCTGTCGCAACGGAGCTCGTCATGACCCCGGATCTCGCCCAGTCTGTTCCGAACCTGATCTCGGACAAGCTCGTCACGATCGCGGCCGACGGCAGCGCGAGCCTGGCGGGCGGGCGCTGCAAGGCCTGCGCTGCGCTGAGCTTCCCGCGCGCCGAAGTCTGCACGCAATGCCTGTCGCTGGAGGTCGATGGCACAGCGCTGTCCAGCGAGGGACGGCTCTATTCCTACTCCGTGGTCCATCAAGCGCCGAAGGGTTGGAAGGTGCCTTATGCCCTTGGCTACGTAGACCTTCCCGAAGGGGTCCGGGTCCTCGCGCATATCGACGCGCCGCTTCAGGCCATCGCGATCGACCAGCCGGTCAGGCTCTCGCTCGGGGTCGTCGCAACGGATGCCTCGGGCGCCGATCTCTCCACCTACACCTTCGTTCCGGCGTGAGGAGCCCGCTCATGAACACCGCATCGCTGCGCGAGGTCTGCGTCGTCGGAACGGGCCTCGTTCCGTTCGGCAAGCAGCCGGACAAGACGCTCGCCGAGATCGCCTGGCCCGCCGTGCGAGAGGCCATCGTCGAATCTGAACTGCCGCCGAAGCAGATCGACGCCGTCTTCTGCGGCACGGCGCTCGGCGGCATGCTCGCCGGCCAGCGCATCATGAAATCGCTCGGCATCAGCGGCATGCCGATCATCAATGTCGAGAACGCCTGCTCGTCGAGCTCCTCGGCGCTCTCCGTCGCCTGGCTCTCGGTCGCCAGCGGCCAGCATGACGTCGTGGTCGTGATCGGCGCCGAGAAGCTGACCAAGTTCGGCGGCGGCACGCTGCCGCTGGAGCGCGAGGACTGGGAGGTCAACCAGGGCATGGTGATGCCGGCGCTCTATGCGATGCGCGCGCGCCGTTACATGCACGAATACGGGCTGACTGAGGCGCAGCTCGCCCAGGTCTCGGTCAAGGCGCATGATCACGGCGCGCTGAACCCCTATGCCCAGATCCGCAAGCGCGTGACGCTCGACGAGGTGATGTCGGCGCGTCCGGTCACCGACCCCTTCACCCTCTGGCATTGCTGCCCGACCGGGGACGGCGCCGCGGCGGTCGTCCTCGCCGCCGGCGACATCGCCCGGAGGGGTGACGCCAAACCGGTGCGCGTCGCCGCTTCCGAGGTCACCTCCGGCATCTACACCGACCGTTACCGCGACATGACCTGGGCGGAACTGACCGCGCGAGGCGCCAAGGGTGCCTATGAGATGGCCGGCATCGGTCCGGAGGACATCGACGTCGCCGAGATCCATGACGCCTTCACCATCGCCGAGCTGATGTATTACGAGGCTTTCGGCTTCTGCGAACGCGGCGGGGCCTACGAGCTTCTCGACAGCGGTGCGACCTCGCTCGGCGGCAAGCGGCCGGTCAATCCGTCCGGCGGCCTCCTGTCGCGCGGGCATCCGATCGGCGCGACCGGGGTCGCCCAGGCCGTCGAGATCACGCGGCAGCTCCAGGGCCGCGCCGGCGAGCATCAGGTCGAGGGCGCGCGCACCGGGCTGACCCACGCCACGGGCGGCGGCATCGCCGGTCTCGACCACGGCGCCTGCTCGATCCACGTGTTCGCCCGATGAAGCCGGCTCCCTTCGACTATCACGCGCCGGCGACGCTCGCCGAGGCGGTCGGCCTGCTCGCCAGCCTGGAGAACGCAAAGCTCCTCGCCGGCGGCCAGTCGCTCGTGCCGATGATGAACTTCCGCTATCTGCTGCCGGATCATCTCGTCGATCTGAACGGCATCGCCGAGCTCGCCGGCATCACCCTTCTGGGCGATCGCCTGCGGATCGGCGCGATGACGCGCCAGCGCGAGCTGGAGTTCTCGGAGGTCGTGGCGCAACGCTGCCCGCTGTTGAAGGAAGCGCTGGCGCATGTCGGCCATCGCCAGACACGCAATCGCGGCACGATCGGCGGCAGCCTCTCGCATTTCGACCCTTCGGCCGAGCAGCCGACGGTCTGCGCCGCCCATGACGCGGTGATCGAGATCGCCTCGTCGAGCGGGACGCGGCGGGTGCCCTTCGCCGAGTTCGGGCTCGACTTCATGACGACGGCAGTCGGGCCGGATGAAGTCCTGAGCGCGATCGAGCTGCCGCTCTGGTCGCCGGGCCATGGCTGGGGCTTCCATGAGTTCGCGCGGCGGCGCGGCGACTTCGCGATTGTCGCGAGCGCAGCTTTGATCGAGCGCGACGGTTCCGGCCTGATCGCGCGGGCCTCCGTGACGCTGGCGGGCACGGGTACCGGGCCGCTGCGTCTGCCGCGGCTCGAGGAAGCGCTGGTCGGCATGGCTCCCGAGGACGGCTCCCTCGCCGAGGCTGCGATGTTGGCCGGAGAGATCGACGCCGTCTCGGACATCCATGCCAGTGGCGATTACCGCCGGCATCTCGCACGCGTGCTGACGGGCCGGGCGTTGGCGGACGCCGCGCGCCGCGCCGGCTGAGGACAGCTCATGACCAAGAAAACCGTGAAACTCACAGTCAACGGCAAGGCCTACGAGGCGGTAATCGATCCGCGCCTGACGCTTGCCGATTTCCTGCGCCACGCGCTCGACCTGACCGGCACCCATGTCGGCTGCGAGCATGGCGTCTGCGGCGCCTGCACAGTCCTGGTCGACGGCCGCTCGGCGCGCTCCTGCCTGATGTTTGCCGTGCAGGCGAACGGACGCGATGTCACGACGATCGAGGGGCTTGCCCCAGCCGACGGCGAGCTCGGCGTCCTGCAGCGCGCCTTCAGGGAACACCATGCGCTGCAATGCGGCTTCTGCACGCCGGGCATGCTGACCACCCTGACCGAGCTGCTGCGCGACAACCCAGCGCCGACTGAAGAGGAGGTGCGCGACGTGATCACCGGAAATCTCTGCCGCTGCACCGGCTATGCCGGCATCGTCGCGGCGGCGCTCGATGCCGCCGAGCGGCTGCGCGCCGGGGAGGCCTGAGCCCATGGGCGTCAAACAGTTCGGAGCCCGCGTCGCGCGCCTCGAGGACCCGGCCCTGCTGACCGGTCGCGGTCGCTATGTCGACGACATCAAGCTGCCCGGCATGCTGCATGCCTGCTTCGTGCGCTCGCCGCACGCCCATGCCCGTCTCGGCGCAATCGACACGGAAACCGCCCGGCAGATGCCCGGGGTGCATGCGGTGCTGACGGCGGACGACCTGCCGGGGGCGATGGCGACCTCACGGATGCCGATGCTCGTCCCCAATGCCGCCATCGCCGCTCTGAGAACGCAGCACTGCCTGGCGCGCGAGGAGGTCTGCTATGTCGGCCAGGCCGTCGCCGTCGTGTTTGCTGAGAGCCGTTATCTCGCCGAGGATGCCGCCAATGCGGTCTTTGCAGATCTTGACCCGCTGCCGGCGGTGAGCGATTGCAAGGCGGCGGTCCAGCCGGGTTCTCCGGTCGCCCATGCCGACCTGCCCGACAATGTCGCCTCGACCTTCAAGATGGCCTATGGCGACGCCTCCGCCGCCTTCGCCGGCGCGGCGCATGTCTTCAGGGAGACGCTATTCCAGCATCGCGGCGGCGGCATGGCTCTGGAGACGCGCGGCGTCGTCGCGCAGCACGACAGGGTGGGCGACATGCTCACCGTCTGGTCGGCGACCCAGACCCCGCATATCGGCAGGCGCATGATCGCCGACCTGCTCGGGCGTAGTGTCGAGAATATCCGCGTCGTCGCGCCCGATGTCGGCGGCGGCTTTGGCCCAAAGGCGATCTTCTACCCGGAAGAGGCGGTGATTGCCGCTGCGGCGCTGTCTCTCGGGGTTCCCGTGAAATGGACCGAAGACCGGCGCGAGCATTTCCTCTGCGCGACGCAGGAGCGCGACCAGCACTGGGAGGTCGAGATCGCGGTCGATCCCGAGGGCCGCATCAAGGGCGTGCGCGGCAGCCTGCTGCACGACACCGGCGCCTTCGTGCCCTGGGGCGTGATCATGCCCTATATCGCGGCGGCGACGATGCCGGGCCCCTATGTCCTGCCGGCCTATGAGCTCGACGTGACGGTGGCGCTGACCAACAAGGTCGCGACGACGCCGGTCCGCGGTGCCGGCCGGCCGCAGGCAGTCTTCGCCATGGAGCGATTGATGGACCGCGTAGCGAGCGAGCTCGCTCTCGACCGGGCGGAAGTGAGGCGGCGCAACTTCATCCAGCCGGAACAGATGCCCTATTCGGTGGGGCTCACCTTCCGCGATGGCAAGCCGCTGGTCTATGACAGCGGCGATTATCCCAAGGCGCAGGCCGAGGCTCTGGCCTTGGCCGAGTACGACGGCTTCCCGGCCAGGCAGGCCGAGGGCCGCCGGCAGGGGCGCCATCTCGGCATCGGCATTGCCAACTATGTCGAAGGCACGGGGCTTGGCCCATTCGAGGGCGTCACCATCCGGATCCAGCAGAACGGCAAGGTCGCGGTCGCGACCGGCGCCACCAATCAGGGGCAGGGCACCCGTACCACCCTGTCCCAGATCGTGGCGGATCGGCTCGGCTGCCGGATCGAGGACATCGAGATGAGTATCGGCGACACCGCGACGATCGCCAATGGCGTCGGCGCCTTCGCCAGCCGCCAGGCGGTCAATGCCGGCTCCTCGGCGGCCATGGCGGCCGATGTCGTGCGCCAACAGGTGTTGAAGCTTGCGGCAAGGGCGCTCGGGGTTCCCGAAGCCGAGATCGCGATCGAGGACGGGCGAGCGACGGCGCTCGGTGGCAACAAGCCGGAGATCGGCTTCGGCGAGCTCGCCAGGATGTCGCAGGGCATGCCCGGTTTCTCGATGCAGGCGGGTGACCAGCCGGGGCTGGAGCACACCGCCTATTTCACGCCGCCGCAGGCGTCATACTGCAGCGGCACCCATGTCGTGGAGGTCGAGGTCGACATCGAGACCGGCGCGGTGCGGATTCTCGGCTACAGCGTCGCCCATGACAGCGGCAACATCATCAACCCGCTGATCGTCGACGGACAGGTCCAGGGCGGCGTCGCGCACGGCGTCGGCAACGCGATGTTCGAGTTCATGAAGTACGACGAGAACGCCCAGCCGCTGACCACCACCTTCGCCGATTATCTAATGCCGATGGCGACGGATGTGCCGGATTGCCGGATCGCCCATGTCGAGTCGCCGAGTCCGCTTAATCCGCTCGGGGTCAAGGGGGCGGGCGAGGGCGGCACCATTCCCGCCGCTGCAGCGATCGTCTCCGCCATCGAGAATGCGCTAGGACCGTTCGGCGTCCGCTTCGCCGAGACGCCGCTCACGCCAGAGCGCATCGTGGACGCGCTCGCCGAGGCGGGCGCCTATCGGAGAACAGTCAATGGCCGGTAAGGGCGAGTCGCTCGGTACGGTGCAGCGCGTGGTCGAGGTGCTGCGCCACCTCGCCGAGCGCGGGGACACGACGATCAAGGACCTGTCGGCCGCGATCGGCCTCGTGCCCAGCACCTGCCATCGCATGCTCGATCTGCTGGTCAAGGAAGGGCTCGCCGAGCAGGCGGGCGAGCGGCGAGGCTATCATCTCGGGCCGGAGTTCTTCCGGCTCGCGGCGCTGGTCAACACCCGCCAGGACATCCGCAGCCTGGCCCGGCCCTTCCTGCAGCAGGTCGTCGACGCTTGTGACGAGACCTGCGTGCTGTGCCTCTACGTGCCGGCCGACCGCAACATGATCTTCGCCGAGAAGAGCGATTCGAGCCAACTGCTGCGCTACCAGCTGAAGCTCAACAGCCCGCAGCCCGTGCTGTGGGGCGCGAGCGGACGCGCCATCCTCGCACATCTCCCGCGGGAGGACCGCCGTCGGATCTACGAGGAGGCGGAGGACGCGCCGGCCTCACACGAGAAGCGTCCGCCGCTCGAAGAGCTGGAGGCGGAGCTCTCCGCGATCCGCGCCCGTGGCTATGCAGTCTCGCACGGACAGAAGATCGCCGGGGCCGTCGGCATCAACTCTGCCGTCTTCAACGCCGCAGGCGCCGTTGTCGGCAGTCTGGGCGTCACCGTTCCCCAGCAGCGCATGGTCGCGACCGACGAGGCCAAGCTCGGCCTGCTCGTGCGCCAGCACGCGGCCGCTCTGTCGCGTGCGCTGGGCGCGCCCCTGTCCAAGCCAGCCGAAAACGAGATCATCCCCGCATGAATGCTCACGCTTCCCCGCAAGGGCCGACCGGCGAAGGGCCGCTGCGTCATCTGCGCGTCCTCGACCTGACCCAGTTCCTCTCCGGCCCTTATGCCACCCAGATCCTCGGCGACCTCGGCGCCGACATCATCAAGGTGGAGACGCCGGACGGCGACATGACGCGCGTGCTGCCGCCGCATTTCGTCGGGCCCGACAGCGCCTATTACCTCAGCGTCAACCGCAACAAGCGCAGCCTCGCCGTCGACATGAAGACGCAAGAGGGACGCGATCTCGTCCGAGACCTCGCCCTCGCCAGCGATGTCGTGATCGAGAATTTCCGGCCCGGCGTGATCGAGCGCCTCGGCCTGTGCTATGCCGATCTCTCGGCAAGCAAGCCGGAGCTGATCTGGTGCTCGATCAGCGGCTTCGGCCAGGACGGTCCGTATCGTGACCGGCCCGCCTATGACATGATCGTCCAGGCGATGTCCGGCGGCATGTCGCTGACTGGCGAGACGGACGGCCATTCCGTCCGCTCGGGCATCCCGCTCGGCGACCTCGCGGCCGGCATGTACGGCGTCATCGGCATTCTCGCCGCGCTTTCCGACCGGGACCGCACCGGCAAGGGCCGCTGCGTCGACATCGCGATGCTCGACTGCCAGATTTCGATGCTGAGCTATCAGGCCGCCTATTACCTGGCCTCCGGCACCGTGCCCGGCCGGCAGGGCCGCGGCCACGACTCGATCCCGACCTATCGCTCCTTCACTTGCGGCGACGGCGCCGACGTCGTGATCACCGCCAACACCGAGCGCATGTGGAAGGCGCTTTGCGAGGTGCTCGGCCGCCCCGATCTCGCTGAGGACGAGCGCTTCCGCGTCAACCAGCTCCGCTATCGCAACCGTCAGGCGCTGTGGGAGATCATCGAGGCGATCTTCGCGACGCGACCGGCCGCCGCTTGGGTCGAGGCACTGGTCGCCGCCGAGATTCCGGCTGCGGCCGTGAACACGCTCGACGGCAGCCTCACCGACCCGCAGGTGCTCTACCGGAACATGGTGCTGCAGCTCGCTGGCCGCGATGGCGAGATGCTGAGGGTCGCGGGCAATCCGGTGAAATTCGTAGGCGAGCCGGAGATCGAACACCGCTTCCCGCCGCGGCTCGGCGACGACGAGGATCTGGTCTTCTCGGAACTGCTGAAGCTCAGCGCCGAGCGGATCGAAAGCCTGCGTCAGAGCGGGGTCATCGGCAGGCGTGTGACGGCCGCGCAGCAGGGGCAGAAGGAGGCGAGGGCATGACGGGGCCGAGCGAAGGCATCCGGGCGCAGAAGGTCGAGGGTGGCTTCGCCGTCACGATCGACCGCCCCGAACGGGGCAACATGCTGACGCTCCCGATGATCGCGGCTCTGGCGCAGGCGGTTCGTGATATCCCGGGAGAGGCCAAGTTCGTGCATCTTTCGGGCGCAGGGGCCGATTTCTGCCGCGGACGCGATCCGCAGGGGGCGCCTGCCGCCGCGACGGCGCTCGACATCCGCATGGCGCTGATCGAGCCGATCCTTTCGCTCTACGACGCGCTATCGGACTGCCCGGTGCCGGTCGTCTGCGGCGTGCGTGGCGCCGCCCGTGGGCTTGGCGCCGCCTTGGCTACCGCCTGCGACGTCACCATCGCCGCCGAGAGCGCACGTTTCGACCTGCCGGAGATGGAGAAGGACCTGCCGCCGACCCTTGCCATCTCGGCGATGATGCGCAAGGTGCCGCCGAAGGCGCTGGCGCTGATGGTCTATGGCATGGATCCGATCGATGCGCGCGAGGCTCGGATGCTAGGGCTCGTCAGCAAGGTAGTGTCCGACGACGCGCTCACCCCCGAGACCGAGCGCCTGCTGGGGACGCTGCGTGCGCGCAGCCGCGAGGCGCTCGTCGCGGTCAAGGACTACCAGCGGGCGGCGCCGGAGCTGGGGGCGCGCTCCGGCCGCGATCTGGCGGCGAACCTGCTGGCTTCCGTGCTGTCGTCGAAGGCGCGCTGACCATGCCGGCGCTGAAGCTGAACGGCGAGACGATCTCGTTCGAGAGCGCCGGCGTCGGGACGCCGGTGCTGCTGCTGCACAGCCTCGGGACGCATGCAGGCCTCTGGGCATCGACCGTGGCCGCGCTGTCGGATCAGTTTGAGCTGGTGGCGATGGACTGTCGCGGGCATGGCGGGAGCAGCAACCACGCCGGCTTCTCCGTCGAGGCGATCGCAGGTGACGGGCTCGCGCTGATGTCGGCGCTCGGCCACGAGCGCTTTCACGTCGTCGGCTGCTCCATGGGCGGCCTGTTTGCGGTCACCCTGAATGCCATGGAGCCCGCTCGCTGTCTGTCGCTGACCTTGGCGGGGGCGTACGCGGCTGTCGGCGCAGCCGGTCCCCTTCGGATCGCGGCGACGCGGGAAACTCTGGCGACCATGCCGATGGCCGAGTTCGGGCGCCGTTATGCCGACGATACGGTGATCGCGACCGATCAGGCCGCAAACGCGCTGGTCGCAGATTCGATCGCAGCGATGACGCAGGAGAACTATCTGCAGACGCTCGAAGCCATCCTGACCGCCGATGTCTCTGCGTCTTTGACGGATGTCGCGGCTCCGACCCTGGTGCTCGTCGGAACCGAGGACCGGCGCGCGCCGCCCGCGGTCGCGCGCGGTCTCGCGGACGCCATCCCTGGCGCAGTGCTTTGCGAGCTTCAGGGGGCGGGTCATCTCGCCATGCTCGACGAACCCGCGGCGTTCGTCCGAGAGCTCGAGCGATTCCTGACGAAAGCTTAGAGGCTTCGGCACCGGCTGCGGCCTTCGGACATCGCACTTGGGCGGTGCTCCGCGAAATCCGCCAGGGATCGCGGCGGCAATGGCCGAAGACGCAATGGCGCAATGGCCTATGATCGCGATCCCATCGGCGGAGCCCGGTCATGAGCGCCAAGGCAATGATCCTCGCAGCATCGACTGTCTTCAGAGATCACGCGGCTCCGCGCGAGCCGGCGGAAGGCCGGTGGCGCGATCGCGCGACAATCCTTCGGCTCCGTCGCTCCGCAAGGCTTGGCGAGGCGCGCGATGATTGATCTGCGCCAGATGCGCCAGTTCATCGCGGTCGCAGAGGAACTGCATTTCCACCGCGCCGCGGCGCGGCTGAACATGTCGCAGCCTCCGTTGACGATTGCGATTCGCAAGCTGGAACGGGAACTCGGCTTTGAGCTCATCGCGCGCGACAACCGAATCCTGGGCCTGACCGCGGCTGGAGCGGTGTTCCTCGAGGAGGCGCGGCTGACGCTCCAGCAAGCAGAGCGCGCCGTCGCGGCAACGAGGGAAGCCGCAGCAGGCCGGGCCGGGCAGGTTCGGCTCGGATATGTGGGCAGTGCGCTTTATGGCCGTCTGCCCGACATGATCCGCGCCTTTCGCGAAACACATCCCGAAGTCCGGCTCGAGTTGCTGGAGGCGACCACCGCCCGGCAAATGGAGCTGCTTCGAGAAGGCGCCCTGGACCTGGGCCTCCTCATTGCGCCGGCTGCCCCGACCGAAGGCTTCTCGTTTCAGCCCTTCGATACCGACCGCCTGTGCATCGCGCTGCCGCATTCGCACCCCTTGGCCGGCGCGCCGACCATCGAGTTGCGCGATCTTGCGAATGAGCGCTTCGTCCTGTGGCCGGCAGCCGAGGGTCGCAGCTTCCATTTCAGGGCGGTCCGCTTATGCGCTGACGCTGGCTTCACGCCGCTGGTCGTCCAGGAAGCGCATGGCCTCCATGCGGTCCTGTCCCTCGTCGCCGTCGATGCCGGGATCTCGATCGTGCCGGAGGGCATGGCGAGCTTTCGGAGCGATCGGATAGCGTATCGTTCGATCAAATCCCCTGATGCCGCCTTCGGATTGTCGCTGGGCTTTCGGGCGCCGGTCAAAAATCCCGCGGCGGGGCAGTTCCTGAGCGCATCTGCCCATCGTTGAAGCCGTGAGCAATCAGGCTCGACGAAACGGGCCCGACGCGCTGGCCGGTTTCAAAACCGCTTTTCGTGATCTGCTTGGGACCCCGCCCGGCTGGCAGAGCATTGGCCATGATCGCGACGGGCTGGATCGCCGCGCCGCCAGCGGGAGCGCCAATGGCTGGCACTGCTGCTTCCGATCGTCCCCGATCGGAAGCGAAGTCACATCACGCCGCCGCCGGCGCCGATGTTCTGGCCTGTTACCCATCGGGCTTGCTCGCTGGCAAGAAAGGCCACCACGTCGGCGATGTCGTCCGTTTCCCCGATGCGAGCGAAAGGGGACATGCCGGCGGCACGTGCGCGGTCCCGCTCGGGCAGCATGTCGGTGTTGGTAAAGCCGGGCAGCACCGCATTGACCGTGATCCTGCGTGAGCCGAGTTCCCGGGACAATGAGCGGACGAACTGTTCGACCGCCCCTTTGCTGCCGAGATAGAGCGAGGTTTCGCCCAGGAACATTCTTGTCCCGCCGGTGGTGACGGCGACGATGCGTCCGCCGTCGCGCAGGCGTTTCGCGGCCTCCTTCAGCGTGAAGAAGGTTCCTCGGGCATTCGCGCCGAACAGGGTATCGAAGTCGTCTTCCGTGCAATCGATCAGCGGCTTCAGGATCGCGATGCTCGCATTGGCCACCACGATATCGATGGGGCCGAATGCGATCTCGGCCTTGTCGAACAGCCGCTGGATGTCGTCGATCCTGGCGATATCGCCTTGCACGGCCTGCGCCGTGCCGCCGCTGGCGACGATCTGCGCCATGAGCTCCTCTGCGGCGCCGGCTTCGCTGCGGTAGTTGATGGTGACGGCGGCACCGTTTGCAGCGAGCCGTGCCGCTATCGCACGGCCGATCCCGCGGGAGCTGCCGGTAACGACGGCAGTCTTGCCAGCCAGATTCTGAGGGTACATCCCGGGCTCCTTCGCGCCGCCTGGCGCGAAGCCAGCCAATTTCGACCGCGTCCTCGGTCTGTCGATCTGCGCCGGGGACGGAAGGAATGCTACCGATCGACGCTAGAACGAATAATGCGGGCGGGATCGCATTCTCTGTTCGGCAGGATTCATGAATCCGTTTGTGCCACGGGCTGGCCGAGGCGCGCGGCGTCATGGCGTGCACGGGCTGCGTCGAGTTCCGGAAAATTCCGCTCGGCCCATCTGTCGAGCGCGATGAGGGTAGCGCTCAGTGAAGAACCCAGCGCACTGAGCCTGTATTCGACGTGCAGCGGAACGGTCCGGAGGTCATGGCGCTCGACAAGGCCGTTCCGTTCCAGGTCTTTCAGGGTTTGGGTCAGCATCTTCTGCGATATGCCGCCGATCCGCCGCAGGAGAGCGCCGTTCCGGCGGGGTGCTTCCGCTAGTGCCGTGAGGATCAGGACGCTCCATTTCCCGGAAATGAGCTCCAACGCATGCCGGGCCGAGCACTCGGCGTCGAACACGTCTGGAATGCTCTGTCCGGTCTGGTCGTGCGGGGAGGCCATGCCTTGCTTCGCCATAGGTACCCGAAGGTGCGTACTTGCGGGGTGGGGCGCGTCATCTAGCTATTGCAGACATCGCCGCCAAGCCGGCGGGAGCCGCTCGTCCCGGGCGCCTCCTGCGGCTGGCGGCGGATAATCCACTCTGCGAGATCGGATGCGCCATGAAAGCTATGGTCCTAAGTTCGAGTCCACGCCGCGACGGCAACTCCGCCGCTCTGGCCCGGGCCTTTGCGAGGGCCTGCGCGATGCCGGGCATGAAAGCGAAATCGTCGTTGCGAACGACATTCTGGGCTCGTTTCTGAAGGATTGTCGCTCCTGCCGGCGGCCAGACGGCAGTTGCGCCATCGAGGACGGGTTCAGTTCCGCGTTCTTCGAAAGCTTCCTGCCGGCTCAGGGGTTCGTGGCCGCCAGCCCGATCTATTGGTACGGCATGTCAGCCCAGCTGAAGGCGTTCTTCGACAGGATGTTCTGCTATGTGGCCGCCTCTCACCCGTCGTCGCCATCGGTGGTCGTGCGCATGCAGGGCAAGCGCATCGGGCTGCTGCTCAGCTCGGAGGAAACCTATCCGACCGTCTCGGCCGGAATCGTGCAGCAGATCCAGGAATACAGCCGTTATACCCGCTCGACATTCGTCGGTACGGTGCATGGCTACGGCAACTCGCGCGGCGAGATCGCCCGGGACCCGCGCGACCCCGTCGCGCAGGCATACGATTTTGCGCGAAGCTTCTTCACGGCTCATGCGACGGACTACCAGATCGACACGCCGAGATCCGGCCGCGTCTGGGGGGTAGCAGGCGGGCCTGCGGCTAGTCGGGATCGACGCTAGCGCTCCGGGCGCCAAGCCTACCGGCTTGCCGCACATGCTCGATGAACAGCCGCAATGGCTGCATCGCGCGATACTCACGCGGAAAATAGAGATAGAGACCCGGGATCGGCACAAGATGGTCTGCCAGCAGCGAAACGAGCCGGTCCCTGCGCATCTCCGCCTGAGGCGCGTCGCGGAAGACATATCCCAGCCCCAGCCCGTCTGCGATCATCGTGTAGAGCGTGGGCAGGTCGCTGACGATCAACCCGCCGGTGACCTCGACCTGATAGGCGCCGTTCGGGCCGTCGAACAGCCAAGGCGCGATGCGGCCGGAGCGGTGAAAGCGATAGCGAATGCAGTCATGCGCAAGAAGATCGCGCGGTTGTCGTGGAACAGGCCTCCGATCGAGATACTCCCTGCTGCCATAGACCGCGATCGGAAGAGCCTCGCCGATCTTGATCGCTACCATGTCCTGCTCGACACGATCCCCCTGGCGGATGCCCGCATGGTAGCCGGACTCCACGAGGTCGACGAAGGCATCGGTCATGACCAGTTCCAGCTCGATCTCCGGCCAGGCGGCACGAAAGGAAACGACGAGCGGCGCCAGGAGCATGTGATAGGCGAATTCGGGGAGGGTGATGCGCAGCGTGCCGCGTGTGCTGCCGCCGACATCGCGTGCACTCTGCAGCGCCTCGTTCAACTGGTCGAAAGCCGGCAGGGAGCCGCGACTCAGCGCTCGCCCGGCCTCCGTCATCGTCACTGACCGCGTCGTCCGGATGAACAGCGTGGTTCCGAGCTGCCTTTCGAGCGCCTTGAGCTGGTGGCTGACCGTCGACGGCGTGAGGTTCAACGCTTCGGCCGCCCCCCGCATGCTGCCGGCGCGGGCGATGGCATCGAAAACCTCCAACAGTGCGAGGGGCAGGCGCATTCGTGAATCATCTCCAAGAATGACTGAAATCTAAAGGCGATTATCTCGATCGGACAGAGGGCTAATTTCGGGCCGGATATGACCGTTGAGGGCCGACAGCCGATGAAACTTCCCCGACACGCCTTGCAGGATCATGGCGCCGCTCTGCCTGCCTTGCATCTCGCTGCCGCCAGAGGGGACGCAGCTGCGGTGGCCGGGCTTCTGGCGGCGGGCGCAGACCCGCTACAGCTCGATCCGCTGATGGGAGCCTCGCCCTTGCACCTGGCCGCTCAAGGAGGCAGCGCCGCAGTCATGGAGGCTCTGCTGCAGTACGGCGCCTTCGTGAATCTGCAGAGCCACAGCCATGGCATGACGCCCTTGATGATCTCGGTCTGGCACCGCCGCCCCGCCGTGGCGAAGGTGCTGCTGGCGCATCCCGACATCGACCCCACCATCCGTTCCCGCCTCGGCATGACCGCCGAAGAGATGCTCGATACGAAGACTGCGCAGGATGCGGAGCTGCGGGCTGTGTTCGACGGGTTCCACGCGCGCGTCGCCGCCGCTCGACAGCGGCAGCCGCTTCTGGTCGTGCTCGAGGACGAGATGCTGTCCGGTGCCGAGAAGGAGGCGCGGATTGCCACGCTGCTCGCCGAAGGCGCGGAGCCGGATGTCGTCGCCCCGGTTCACAGCGCCCGAAACCCCGGGCATACGCCGCTCCTGATCGCCGCCCGCGACGGGCTTGCGGGTGCAGTCCAGGCCCTGCTCGACGCAGGAGCGGACCCGACGCTCGTCGACCATTTCATGCTCGCCCATCCCGCGCACAAAGCCGCCTATATGGGTCATGACGTGGCTGTCGCGGCATTGACCCGGCACGAGAGATTTGCCGAGATCGCCGACGCCCAAGGCCCCTTCAATGGCTATACCGCGCTCCACGACGCTGTCTGGCACGGCCATGTCGAGGCAGTCCGGCTATTGTTGGAAGCCGGCGTGCGATCGGACCTTCTCGGCCATGACGGTCGGAGCGCGGCGGACCTGGCGCGCGATTATGGCTACGATGAAATCCTGGCGCTGCTCGAAAGCGACAGAGAGACGGGCCTTGCCGAGGCGCGCCGCGCGGATGAGCTCACGGCAGGACGGCCGCAATGATCACGCCGGCGAACAAGCCAAGCCGGGTCTCATAGTCCTCGTAGCTTATGCCTCCGACCTTGGCGCCGACGCTGGCTTGCATCAGCGTCGTGATCAGGGCAGCCGGGTCCACCCCCGGCCGCTTCAGCGTGATTTCGCCTCGCGCCTCGCATTCCTCGATAAGCTGTGTCGCGTAGCGGATGAAGATGGCTTCGAAGGCCTTGCGCTCCTTGACCGCGATATCGTCGATCACTGCGCGCAGTTCAGCGAAGTGATCGCCCGCGCCGATGCTCAGGAAGGCGGTGCAGTGATGGGCTCGCAGCAGCGCCATCAGCCGCTCGGCGAACGGGGCCTTCATCTCCATCACTTCGCGGCACAGTGCATCGACACGCTGGCCCAGCAACTGCAGCGTGGCGCGTAAGATGTCGTCCTTGCCCTTGAAGTGAAGATAGATCGTCGCCTTCGCGATCCGCGCTTCCTTGGCGATGTCGTCCACCGCGGTACGCTTGAACCCGTAGCGCGCGAACAGGCGCATCGCCGCATCCGCAATCTGCTCGGCGCGATCGGACATGTCGTCGACAACGGCGGCCGGATGGTTGTGACGATCGGTCATGGCGCTCCTGACAGAGTTCCACCCCAGGCGAGTGGATACCCACTAGACTCAAATCGTTTTCTAGTACAGTTTGCCGCGCATGGCGGCAGACTGCCTCCTGCCATCGCTATGTCAGATCGCTCCCGCGAACGCGAGCGGGCATCAGGCGTCGGGAAGCCACATCGTCACGTGTTCTGGGCTTGCGAGATCGACATGCCACATCGCCTGAAGGTCAATGGGAAGAACTATGAGCTCGATGTAGACGACGACACTCCGCTGCTCTGGGCGATCCGAGACAATCTCGGCCTCTCGGGTACGAAGTTCGGCTGCGGCATCGCTCAGTGCGGAGCCTGTACTGTCCACCTCGACGGCAAGCCGCAGCGTGCCTGCGTGACACCTATCTCCGCCGTCGGAGATGCCGAGATCGTCACCATCGAAGGGCTCGCGGGCAGGGAGTGCGACGCCGTCCAGGCCGCCTGGATCGGTCATGACGTGTCCCAGTGCGGCTATTGCCAGTCCGGTCAGGTCATGAGCGCGGTGGCGCTGCTCAAGGAGATCCCCAAACCGACCGACCGCGACATCGACCTCGCGATGAACGGCAATCTCTGTCGTTGCGCGACCTATGTCCGCATCCGCGCTGCCATTCACGGCGCCGCTCATGCGTTGGAGGGCTGAACCCGTGACCGCTTTGGCACATTCCCCCTCCCGACGCGCCGTGCTGGCGGGCGCTGGCGCCCTCGTCATTGGTGCCCATCTGCCGAAAGCTGCGAAAGCCCGACAGGGTGATCCACTTTTCGCGCCGAACGCTTTCGTCAGGATCGCGGCGGACAGCACGGTCACCGTCCTCGTCAAGCACATCGAAGTCGGTCAGGGTCCGTTCACGGGCCTCGCCACCCTGGTCGCAGAAGAACTCGACGCCGACTGGAGCCAGATGCGCGCCGAACACGCGCCCGCCGATGTCGAGCTTTATGCGAACCTGGTCTTCGGTCATCTTCAGGTGACCGGTGGCTCGACCGCCATGGCCAATTCCTGGGTGCAGATCAGGCAGGCGGCGGCCGCCGCGCGCGTCATGCTGCTCCAGGCCGCGGCGGCCGCGTGGAAGGTTCCGGCTGTCGAGATCGGCATCGAGAGGGGCGTGCTGCAGGATCCTTCGGGCAGGCGAGGTTCCTTTGGCGATTTCGCGGGCGAAGCGGCCAAGCTGCCATTGCCGAGGGATGTGCAGCTCAAGCCGGCGGCGGCTTATCGGCTGATCGGCAGGGAGGGCGCGGTCAAGCGTCTCGACAGCGCGATCAAGTCGACGGGACGGGCTCGTTTCACCATCGATATCCGGGAGCCGAACATGCTGACCGTGGTCGTGGCGCGCCCGCCGCGCTTCGGCGGCAAGCTGGTCAGCTTCGACGCAACCCAGGCCCTAAAGATCAAGGGCGTGGTCGACGTCAAGTCTATCGGGTCGGGCGTCGCGGTCTACGCCGAGGGCATGTGGCCGGCGTTGAAGGGGCGCGAGGCGCTGAAAGTCTCCTGGGACGACAGCGCCGCCGAGACTCGCAGCAGCCCGGATATCGTCGCCCATTATCGGGAACTTGCGCGAAGCAAGGGGGCGGTCGCGGGCAGCCATGGCGATCCGGCGACCGCTCTCGCCGAAGCCGAGCGCGTCATTGAAGCCGAGTATACGTTTCCTTATCTCGCTCACGCACCGATGGAGCCGCTGGACGGCTATCTCGCATGGAACGGCGAACAGGCACTGGCCCGGTTCGGCAGCCAGTTCCAGACCCCCGAGCATCAAATGATCGCCGATGTTCTCGGCCTGCCGCTCGAGCGAGTGAGCATCGAAACCATGATCGCCGGCGGCAGTTTCGGCCGGCGCGCCCAGCACAGCCAGCATCTCGCGGCCGAGCTGGCGATGGTGGCCAAGGCGATAGGACCAAACCGTCCGGTCAAGGTCGTCTGGACGCGCGAAGACGATCTCGGTGGCGGCTATTATCGGCCAATCTACGTGCATCGCCTTCGCGGTGCCCTCAAGGACGGCAGGATTTCGGCCTGGTCCAACACGATCGTCGGGCAGTCGATCAATATCGGCACGATCTTCGAGTTCTCGGCGGTGAAGAACGGTGTCGACTCGTCCTCTGTCGAAGGGGCGAGCGGACTGCTCTACGACATGCCCAATTTCGCATGCGAGGTGCACACTCCCAAGGTCGGTGTCCCGACCCTGTGGTGGCGCTCGGTCGGCCACACCCATACCGGCTACGCCGTCGAGTGCTTCATCGACCAGTTGCTGCAGGAGGTCGGGCAGGATCCCGTCGCGGGGCGGCTCGCCTTGATGACCCGGCGCCCCCGCGCCGCCGGTGCGCTGAAGGCCGTTGCAGAGCTCGCGGGATGGGACGGGCCAGGCCCGAACAATGGGCGGGCACGCGGCGTCGCGGTCGTGGAGAGTTTCGGCTCCTATGTCGCCCAGATCGCCGAAGTCTCCTTCGAGGATGAGCCCAGAGTCCACAAGGTGTGGTGTGCGGTCGACTGCGGTATCGCGATCAACCCCGACATCGTTCGTGCCCAGATGGAAGGCGGCATCGGCTTCGGCCTCGGGCACGTCCTGTACGGCGAGATCACCCTCGACAGGGGACGCCCGGTCCAGAGCAATTTCGACAGCTACAGATCCCTGCGGATCAACGAGATGCCGGCCGTCGAAGTCCGGATCGTCCCGTCGGCCGAAGCTCCGTCGGGGGTCGGTGAGCCCGGTGTTCCGCCGATCGGGCCAGCGGTCGCCAATGCCCTGGCACGCCTCGGCCGCGAGCGGCCGAGTTCACTGCCGATGGTGAAAGGCTAGGCCGATGCGATCGCGCCTGCTTATCAGCGTCGTGGCGGCGGCCGGCTTCTGTCTCGCTGGAATGATTTCGGCAGCCGCTCAAGCGTCGCCGCTGGAGAGTTCCGCATCCCTGCGCCCTGCCGATAGTTTCGCCGGCATTCCCGACAGGCAGGCGCGCTCGCTCGCGCTGTTCGGCGAGATCGGAAAGGTGCTGCAGCACCCTCGCTGCCTCAACTGCCATCCGGCGACAGAGCGTCCTCGTCAAGGCGATCAGCGGCGTCTTCATCAGCCCATGGTGATCCGCGGAAGAGACGGACATGGGGCGCCGGGGCTCGAATGCGCCAGCTGCCACGGCAGGCAGAACTTCCATGCGGCCCGCGTTCCCGGCGATGGCCATTGGGCGCTCGCTCCCGCATCGATGGGCTGGGACGGCAAGACGCTCGGTCAGATCTGCGCGCAGATCAAGGATCGGAGCCGCAATGGCGGGCGGGACCTCGCCGCAATCGTCAAGCACGTCAGGTCCGATCCCCTGGTGCTCTGGGCCTGGCGGCCGGGACCGGGCCGCGAGCCGGCACCGGGAACGAATGCTATCTTTGGTGCGCTGGTCGAGGCGTGGGCCGGCTCCGGAGCGGCATGCCCGGACGGCTAGGCGTCTTCGCTTCGCACTCGAGCCTTTCGCTGGGGCATGCAGACTGGATAGCCGCCGGCCAATTGGAGGAAACATGAGCCTCGTCACTCCCGGCCTTGCCGATATCGCCCTCTTCGTCGGCGCGGCCCTCGCATTGCTCGTCATTCCCGGGCCGGCCGTTCTCTATCTCGTCGGACGCTCGATCGAGCAGGGGCGAACCGCCGGGCTCGTCTCGATTCTCGGCATCCACACCGCGACGCTCGTTCATGTCGCAGCAGCGGCCCTCGGCCTGTCCGCGCTCCTCGCTTCGTCCGCCTTGGCGTTCGGGATCGTCAAATATGCCGGAGCCGCCTACCTGATATGGCTCGGCCTCAGAAAGCTCTTCGCGCGTGCGTCAGTCGATACGAGCGATACCTTCACCGCTCCGCCCGCAAGCCGCCATCTCTTTCGGGAAGGCTTTGTCGTCAACCTCCTCAATCCGAAGACGGCACTGTTTTTCCTCGCATTCCTGCCGCAGTTCATCGATGTGGGCCGTGGCCATGTCGGCATGCAGATCGCGTTCCTCGGCAGCCTCTACACGGTTCTCGGGTTGTTCACCGACGGGATGTACGCACTGGCCGCCGGCACGGCCGGCAACTGGTTGAAGCGCAGCAGGCTCTACCTGCAGGTCGAGCGCTATGTCAGCGGCACGTTGCTGGTGGGGCTCGGGGTCACGGCCGCCTTGGCGGATGGTGTGAGGAAGTAGATGTTTTCCCCGGCATCCAGCCTGCGATCGCGCGGAAACCTGAAGTGGTACTCGACAGTTGCGATTTCTCTGTCCGGCAAGCCCCAAACGGAGGGAGACAGGTAGCGCAACCGTCCGCGATTGCTTCCTTTCTCCTCGCCTGCGCGAGCATTTGTCACCGCCTACGCTGGATAAGACGGCACCCGGATTTAGATTGAGGTTGGTGGGCGAGCAGGGCGTTAAAGTCTTGCATCGGCGTGCGTTCGGAAGGGGCGCGCATCGACTTCGCCTCCGGACGACGGCTAGCGGCTGTCAGCGCGAGCGTTAAAAGGCTCAACCACAGCCTTTCCCCGGACGATGACTATGCGCTCTTTCCGTCCGTCGACACGAAAGCGAATTACACCTTCGCCCCAGCCCTCATCCATGATGTAAGCTGGCAGGCCGGCGCGCAGGGTCCTTTCGATCGATCGCGCGCGAAATTGCTTCAACTGGTCTTCGTACATAGGCAACTCCACCGGCGGCGAGAGCAGGCTACGTCGTAGTTGTCGCCACTATGGCAAGCACCAGAAACCGAACAAGAGCGAAGACTGCAAACGCAGCCTTGGGATCTTTGCATGACGGTGGGATGACCGCAGACGCTCCGCATATGCTGTCATCGCTCGGGGCGGCCGCAGAGAACCCTGGCGGCGCAGATCTCGAGACCGCCTCCGCAGCCTGTTCAAGAAGAACTCGATGAATGCTATCTGGGCGCACACCGGCGCAAGGAGACGTTATGGAGTTTCTTCTGGTCTTCGCGTTCCTTGCGCTCTTCTGTGCCTCTGCGATGGCCGGCATTGCCCTGCGGAAACGTCTGCACGAGCGACATCTGACAGCCGAGAACCTGGACTCCATCCGGCTGGTCACCGGCCTCATGGTGACCTTCGCCGCGTTGATCCTCAGCCTGCAGCTCTCAACGGCTCGGGCACGCTTCGACGAGGCCAGCGCCCATCGTTCGACCTATGCCGCGCGCCTGACCAGTCTCGACGAGTGCCTGCGGATTTTTGGCGATGCCGCAGACCCGATCCGGCTGAAGCTCCGACAGTACACCGCGGCCGTCCTGGCAAGCACGTGGCCGCAAGAGGCGAAGATCGTGGTTGCGGGAATGCCGAACACCGAAGGGATGGCTGTTCGCGGCGAGGACAGCATCCTGTCGCAGCTCATGAGCGATATCGGCGTGGCCGTGGACGCCCTGCAAAGCCCCGGGCTGGAGCACTCCGCAGCCCGCTGCCGGACAGCCTATTCAGCGGCGCTATCGGCGAGATGGAGCGTCATCGAGGATTCCCACATACCGTCGGGAGCCTTCTTCATCGGCCTGTTGAGCTTCTGGCTCAGTCTGGTCTTCCTGAGCTTCGGGCTACAGATACCCCGCCGCGCCTTGAGCGCTGCGGTTCTGGCAATCGGGGTGCTTTCGATATCGAGCATCATGTTCGTGATCGTCGACCTCGGGATGCCCTACCAGGGGGTGTTCCACATCTCCAGCGTCTCCACGCGCGACGCGCTCGCCGATATGATGCGCTAGATTCGGCGGCGTTTCAGTCCCGGCTTCACCGGCCGCTCATGCGAAAGCATGAACGCGGTGACATGCGAGGCCTTCTCCGCGAACAGTCGCGGGCTGGTGGGATCGGTTTCGTGCGGCATGTTTGAAGTGGGATGAAGTTTGCCGCCCGCTGGCCCAGGCCATCCCGGCACCGTTGTTGAAGCGCTCCGGAGCGGCGGTCCATGTAGCCGAAACTCGGGCAGGCCTCGTCGGACGCTGCTCTGCCTGCGTCACAAGATCGGGAGCAGGTTCGGTGCGGCCAAAACCCGGCGGCACGCCGCAACAGGTCGCGAGCACGACGCGCATGCGCGCTTCCGGCTATTTTCACCGCTTCTGCCCCTATTCCAGCGCCAACCGTCAGAATCTAAGCCGCCGGCAGCAGGCCCGTTCTCTCGCCGATTGGCGTCGCTGAACTCGAAACCCGCGGCGGGGAACCGCGTTGTTCCCGTACAGCCGCGATGGACATCGCCGCTGCGATGCGGGGCGACGCTCTTGTCTTTCGACGGGTGCGAGCATGCTTGAGAAGAGAGACAACGGACAGAAAATGCCCGGCAGCTCGCCGGTGCTCCTCGTCCTGCTGGCACTCGTGGTTTTGGGGTATCTGGGGTGGCGCGAACTTGGCGGTAACGTTCCCGCCGGCGGGCCTCGGGCGGGAGCGGCCGGTGCCGATAACGCCGCTCCGCAGAAAGTTCCCGTGACCTACGCGGAAGCCGCCAAGACGGACTATCCCATCTACGTCCGTGGCCTGGGATCCGTTTCGGCTTTCAGGACCGTGACGGTGAAAAGCCGCGTCGACGGCGCGATCACCAAGGTGCTCTTCAAGCAAGGCCAGATCGTCCGCCAAGGCGATCCGCTGGTCGAAATCGACAAGCGCCCCTACCAGGCCGTTCTCGACCAGGCCGTCGCCAAGAAGGCCCAGGATGAAGCCAATCTGAAGAACAACCAGCTCATTCTCGATCGCTACAAATCCCTCGCCGCGAAGGACTTCCAATCGCGCGAGAACCTCGACACGCAGCAGGCGCTGGTCGAGCAACTCCAGGCACAAATCCAGGGCGACCAGGCCGCCATAGACAGCGCCCGGGTCAATCTGGACTATGCCACCATCAGTTCCCCGATCACCGGCCGGGCCGGGTTCCGGATGATCGACCCCGGCAACATCGTCCATGCCACCGATACGACGGGCATCGTCACCATCACCCAGCTGCAGCCGATCGCGGTCGAGTTCACCGCGCCGCAGGATCGTCTCGAAGCGATCGCCAAGGCTCATGAGGGCGGCGCGGTCCCCGTCGATGCGATTTCTTCGGATGGTGCTCGGGTCCTGGCTCGCGGCCAGCTCGCCGCGATCAACAACACTGTCGACATGGCGAGCGGCACGATTGGCCTGAAGGCGCGCTTCGACAATCTGGACAATGCACTCTGGCCCGGGCTTTCGGTCAATACGCGGATGCGGATCGACACGCTCAGGCAGGTCGTCGTCATCCCCGCGAACGGGGTGATGCATGGTCCTTCCGGCCTGTTCGCCTATGTCATCGGCGATGACGGCAAGGCGATCACCCAGCCGATCGAGGTCGGTGCCAGCGACGATGAACGGGCGGTCGTTCTGTCAGGGCTCCGTGCCGGGCAGAAGATCGTGGTCGCCGGCCAATCCCGCCTGCAGGGTGGCGCTTCGGTCGATGCCAAACCGATGCCGGCCGATGCCGAGAGGCCACCGGCTCCAGGCGCATCCGCGCAGAATGCGCCCGCCGCTGAACAGAAGGCGCATTGAGCCATGGCCAGCAGCATCTCCACACCCTTCATCCGCTTTCCGATCGCCACGTCGCTGTTGATGGCCGGCCTCCTGCTCGTCGGGCTCGTCGCCTACCCGCAATTGCCGGTGGCGCCCTTGCCGGAGGTGGATTTCCCCACGATCCAGGTCTCCGCCAACCTGCCCGGCGCCGATCCGGCCACCATGGCCGCGACGGTCGCGCAACCGCTGGAGTCCCAATTCGCGCTGATCCCGGGCGTTGCGGAGATGACGTCGTCGAGCCAGGCCAATTCGACCCAGATCACCCTCCAGTTCGAGCTCTCGCGCAATATCGACGGCGCCGGCGCCGATGTGCTCGCCGCCATCAACGCGGCCTCCGGCCAGCTCCCCAAGAACCTGCCGAGCCCACCGACCTATCGCAAAGTCAATCCGGCCGACGCGCCGATCCTGCTGCTCAGCGCCACCTCCGAGACCTTGCCGCTCACTCAGGTCTCCGACGAGGCCCTGACCAAGCTCGCCCAGGCGATCAGCCAGATTGGCGGCGTCGGCCAGGTCAGTGTCGGCGGCCAGCAAACGCCCTCGATCCGCATCCAGGTCGATCCGGCGAAACTGGCCGCCCGTGGACTATCCCTGGAGGATGTGCGCGCGCCGCTCTCCGTGACGACGGTCAACAGCCCGAAAGGCACGATCAGCGGCGTCGCACGCTCGTATACGATCTACGCCAATGACCAGCTCACCGACGCCAAGGACTGGAACGACGTCATCATCGCCTATCGCGACGGCAATCCTGTGCGCGTGCGCGACATCGGGCAGGCGGTCAGCGCCCCGCTCGACGATACGCAAGCCGGCTGGGCCGATGGCAAGCGCGGCGTCTTCCTGGTGATCTTCAAGCAGCCCGGGGCCAATGTCATCGCTACGGTCGACAAGGTCATGCAGGCTCTGCCGCACCTGACCGCCGGCATCTCGCCCGCCATCAAGATCGCGGTGCTGTCCGACCGGACGCAGACGATCCGCGCCGCGGTCAAGGACGTGAAGTTCACGCTCTTGGTGACGGTCGCTCTGGTGGTGCTGGTGATCTTCATCTTCCTGCGCAGCCTTTGGGCCACCATCATCCCGTCATTGACCGTGCCGCTCGCCCTGCTCGGCGCCTGCGCTCTGATGTGGTTCGCCGGCTACAGCCTCGACAACCTCTCACTGATGGCGCTGACCATCGCCGTCGGTTTCGTCGTCGACGACGCCATCGTCATGCTGGAGAACATCACGCGCTATATCGAGGAGGGCGAGGAGCCGACGGATGCCGCGCTCAAGGGCGCGAGCGAGATCGGGTTCACCATCCTGTCGATCTCGATCTCGCTTGTCGCGGTGCTGATTCCGCTGCTGCTGATGGGCGGGATCATCGGCCGGCTGTTCCGCGAATTCTCAGTCACGCTGGCGATGGCGATCCTGGTTTCCGCGGTGATCTCGCTGACCCTGACGCCGATGATGGCCTCGCGATTCATGAAGCCGCTTCGGGACGTGCATCACGGCCGGATCTACCAGGCCAGCGACAAGCTGTTCCAGGCACTGCTCGGCGCCTACGAGCGCAGCCTCGACGTGGCGCTGCGCTTTCGCGCCGTCACGCTGATGGTGTTCTTCGCAACGCTCGCGCTCACCGTCTATCTGTTCGTCATCATCCCGAAGGGCTTCTTTCCGCAGCAGGATACCGGCCTGATCACCGGCGTGATCGAGACCGCGCAGGACACCTCCATCGCAGCCATGGCCAGGCATATGGAGGCCGTCGGCGCCATCGTGCTCAAGGATCCGGCGGTCGATCACATGGCGATGCGCATGGGCGGGGCGGGTGGCACCCTCAATGACGGCACCATGTACATCACGCTGAAGCCGCGGGAGGAGCGTACGGCCTCGGCCGACGCTGTGATCCGCCGGCTGCGCGCGCAGACCGGCGCGCTGGAAGGCGCCAGCCTCTATCTTCAGGCGACGCAGGATGTGCGCGTCGGCGGCCGGTCCTCGCGGACACAATTCCAGTTCACCTTGCAGGGCACCGACGTCGCCCAGCTCAACGAATGGGCGCCCAAGCTCCTCGACAGGATGAAGGCGATGCCGGAGCTGCGCGATGTCGCCTCCGACCAGCAGGCGGCTGGCTCCACCCTGACCCTGGCGATCGACCGCGATCAGGCTGCCCGCTACGGGCTGACCCCGGACATCATGGACGCGACGCTCTACGATGCGTTCGGGCAACGCCAGATCGCCAGCTACGCGACGCAGCTTTCGACCTATTACGTGGTTCTGGAAGTGCTGCCGGCGCTGCAGCAGAAGATCGCGACGCTCGACCGGATCTACCTGCGTTCGGCGACGACGGGCGGCAACGTGCCGCTCTCGGCCATCGCCAGATGGAGCACGGTCCCGGCGCAGCCGCTGGCGATCAACCACCAGGGCCAGTTCCCGGCGGTGACGATCTCCTTCAATCTGGCGCCGGGCATCGCACTGGGCCAGGCGACCGCAGCGATCGCCGCCCTGGAACAGGCGATGAACCTGCCTGCAACGATCACGACGTCCTTCCAGGGGACGGCACAGGCCTTCCAGGACTCGCTCGCATCGGTGCCGATGCTGATCGCGGCGGCGCTGGTCGTCGTCTACCTGATCCTCGGCATCCTCTACGAAAGCTATATCCACCCGCTCACCATCCTCTCGACCCTTCCTTCAGCCGGTGTCGGAGCGTTGGCCATCCTGCTGCTCTTCGGCTTCGATTTCAGCCTGATCGCGCTGATCGGCCTCATCCTGCTGATCGGCATCGTGAAGAAGAACGGTATCATGATGATCGACTTCGCGATCGCAGCCGAGCGCGACCAGGGCCTGTCCTCGCTGGAGGCGATCAGGCGCGCCTGCCTGTTGCGCTTTCGCCCGATCCTGATGACCACCATGGCCGCTCTCCTCGGCGGCGTGCCGCTGATGCTGGGCCACGGCACGGGTTCGGAAATCCGCCAGCCGCTCGGCTACGCCATGGTCGGCGGCCTCTTCGTCAGCCAGTTGCTGACCCTTTTCACGACGCCGGTGATCTATCTCTATCTCGACGCCTTCTCGAACTGGCTTGCTCCGAAGCATCGCGCAGAAGGCGCAGGGATGGACGAGCGGAGCCGGATGGCGACGAATACTGATGGCTAGCAGCGGCTGATAGCCGCGATACGACGGAGACGAGTCGACAAATCGGGTAGTGGCTGTTGGATCTCGGCCAGATCCCTGGATTCTAGACCCGGTCAGCAGCAGTGCCGTTCAGTGCAGCTGGAGTCAGCGCGCCGCTGCGGGCAAGCTTGAAACGCCACCGGACGGTGCCCCGATGGTCTGGGCGACAAGTCGGTACTTGACGATCGTCAATGCGAGACCTCGGGCCCAGTCGACGAGGTCATTCCATGGGTCGACGATCCGTCCGGTTGCGGACAGGAAGGTGACGACGGTGGCGATCTCGGTCCGACCTTGGACGACCAGCACGCAGCCAATGCCGAGCACGAGCAGGCTGCCGAGGGAATAGGTCAGGTTCATCAGGAAGTTGAGAGCAAATTTGGTCTCGAACATGCCGAGGTTGAGCGTGAACACCTCGTCGAGGCGGCGCGCGCTGGATTCAGCTCGCGATCGAGACAGGATTTCTTCGCCGAAGCGCCGCAGAATGCGGGTGCGCTGTGCCACGCGGCGGTTGATGGCTCGCTGCATCACCGGCACGAACACGAATTGCGGCGTCAGGATCAGAAGGCTGACTGACATCATCCTCAGGTCGAGGACGGCGAGATAGGCAAAGACGCTCGCCAGAAAGCCGATCTCGACAATCGGAAGGCTGAGGCTTGAACCGACGAAGGCGCCGATGTCGTCGGCTTCCGCGAGGATCATCGCGAGGCCGGTGCCGTTGCTGAGCGCCAAGTCGTCGACCTGCAGGTTCTCCAACTTGCGCGTCACCACGAGGCGCAGATCCCGGGTCGCGCATTCGCCGAGCCAGGCTCGGTAGACGTTCATGGCGAGCTTCGCCGACCCGAAGGTCAGAATGATCGCAAATTGCAGGCCGGCGAGCCTCAGGATGGCGGCGAGGCGGCCGGCATGGACGGCCGTGTCGATGATGCGACGCTGCGTTTCGATCGGGGCGGCGTTGAGCAGGAAGACCGCAACTGAAAGGGCACAAACCGCGACCTGATGCCAGCCGCCCGACCACAGCACGAAGCGGGCGAGCGAAGAGGGCAGCGGCCAGTCCTGCGCATGAGGGCGAGGGGGCTCCGCTATCGACGCGATGAACTGCGAGAGCCTCATGGCGAAAGCCTCATGGAACGAGGACTGCCACATCTTGAGGCCGCCCAGTCCGCAGGTCGGCCAGCGCATTGTGTGCCTGCTTCAGCGGGCGGACGGGCGTTCTGGCGGCTATGCCGGGTTGCACGTCCCGATGTCGTGCGGGCAGCAATTACCGGTCGCTGGCCAACGGCAAACTGGCGAACGTCGAAGAACTGGGGCCGCCATGGCGGCCCCGACTTCAGGATGTGAGCCCTTAACCGTGGTGCGGCAAGCCGGTCGGCGCGGCAGGGTGGCGAAGCTCCAAGTCCTTGAAGCGTTGATGGTAGGCGCGATACTGGCGCTGCTCTGCGAGGGCGCGCGCCCTTTGGGCTTGCTCGTGCACGATGCTTTCGGCGCCGAGTTCGGCTGCCTTTGCCTCCAATGTCAGCCCCCACATTGCGAGTAGCCCCGCGACCAGAAAGATCCTCTGAACGGCCATGATCGACCTCCTTTGGTGGAGTTCTGCGCCGGCATTCTCTTGCCTGGCTTCCCCAAGTTACAGCTCTCGGGCCGGTGCCGACATGCAAATCAACGTGATTTCAGAAGAGAACGAGGTTTCTCATAGTTAATATCGCTCCAGAATCTTATCGCTTGGATGGATTGTGCATTAATTCTGGATTAAATATTCGTAACATTACGCAAATTTCTGTGAAATTACTTCTACGTCAATGCCTTGTTGATTGTTGCTGTCCGCATGAAACGCCATCTATAGGCGGCACGACACGTGTTGATGCCGTTGCAGAGGTAGGCTTCGTCAACCGCGGAGAATTCCGATGCTTGATACAACCGCATGTTTCGCCCGGATTCAGCCTGCACCGCGCCTGAACCAGGGTATCGCAGCCATGGCCGCCGTCGGCTTACTAGGCATGGTAATCGCATCGCCTGCGATAGCGGGGACGGCCGAATGGGGGCCGGGCTGCAATTTCAACGCAGCGCCGCAAGGCTATGGTGACCAGATCCGCTACAACAACTGCATCCGTCAGAGCGACTGTCAGCAACTCGCAAACGCGGCGGGCCAGAGGATCGTTAGCTCCGGATGCTTCTGGGTCGACCCCGACCCCGTGGCAGCACGGATGCCTGCGCATGGAACTCGCTTGATGCGATGATCACATGGACACCCGAGAGCCGGGCACCTACCAGGCCGGCTCTCGGGGCGGACGGCTCTGGCTTCCGGCCGTCTCCGGCTGAACCATGGTGCCCTCGCTGTTGCAGGATCGCCGCGGGTTGAGCATTGCGGCAGGCCATCACTGCCAAGGTCCTGTCCACCAGCCATAGACGCTTCGCCGATGTCTTCCGTGTTCGTCACACGCTAGGCTGCGGCCGAGATACTGATGATCAGCGTCGACACGTTCGACACGCGGCCTCGGGCCGGGTTTATACCCAGACCCCATGCGGTAATGCATCGACAGCCGCCGGATGATCAGCGCCTAGCCTGCGCTGCGCCGCTGCCGTGGATGCAGCGGTCAACGAACTCGCGGTCCAGGGCCAAAATCTCGTTGAGCAGCGCTGCGCGCCCCTTGGCGTTCACGAATTCGAGGCGTCGCAGACCAAGCGGGTCGATACGGCTGCGCAGGAGCGCCAGCATGTCCGTATCCGGGGCCGCCACGGCGCGGCATTCCGGATCGATCGAAATCGGAAAACCCGTCGCCTCACGGATCTGTTCGAGCGTTACGCCCGGCATGGTTTCGATAACGACGAGTTGGCGGGTCTCGGCATCGAGGCGGAAGACGCAGAGATCGGTGAAGACCAGCGATCGGCCGGTGCGATAGCCATGTGGGACTCGCTCGGCCTCGGTCAGCAGCCCGCGCGCCGAACTGGCGATCTCGACCTCGTCCACTACGGAGAGCGGCGAGTGGCGCGGCACATAGAGCAGGTAGTCGCGATGCATGTTGGCGACGTCGGCCATGCCGCCCTGACCCGGCAGCCGGATGACGCCGCCGGACGGCTTGTCGATGGCGATCGTATTGACCCGGCCGCGGCGATCCACCTTTGCGGCGGCAACGATCTCATGCGTCACGGCACCGGCCTGATAATAGGTCGAGTAGGTATCGTCGCCGCCGGCATGTGCCGCTGCGGTTTCGCCGTCGAGGCTTTCGAGCAGGGACAGGATCATCGGGCTGGGCGCGACGTCGAGATGGCCGCAGCTCATCGTGGCGATGATCATCCCGGGCGCATGCGTCGCCTTGGCCAGCCGATAGGCGACATTGGCGAGCGGCGAGACGGCGCCGGCGCTGGCAAAGCTGTCATTGCCGAGTTCGGCGGCGATGCGCGCGGCGAGGATCTCGTCGATGGATGCAGGCGCTGCGGTCGGCAGGAGGGCCGGGCTGGCGAGAATGTCGGCAACCGCGCTTACCGCTGCGGCGTCGATCTTCGCGGCGTTGACGACTTGTGCCGGCACGGCTTCACCGGGAGCGGAAAGGCTCTCGGACAGGCGCCGCCCGTTATCGCTGAAGGCCTCGGAAAAGCGCGCATAGTCGGTGACGTAGAATGGCAGGCAGGAGGTCGGGTAGGCGGCGCCGGGGGCCAGGGCGATGGCGGTCACCTGATTGCGGGTGAGCACCGTCTGGCGTCCGGCTTGCGCCAGAGCGCCGACGGGCACGATCTCCTCGACAGTCACGAGGACCTGCCGGGCGGCTCCCGCCATGGCGACGTCCAGCGCCCTCGGCCCAAGGATCTGGACATTGCCGCTCTCATCCGCCCGCTGGGCGTGCAGGACGAGCGTGTCGAGCCGCAGAGCGGGGGCGAAAGCCATGGGCTCGCCGTCGATCGCGTCCGGTGCCAGCTTCACGCCGGGAACGCGCTCCATCATGTCCGAGCCGACGGGTGGCTGGAACGGCAGTGAAGGCAGGTTCTGCTGGGCAGCCCGGAGCGCCTGGATCATCGCCAGAGCCGTCCAGTCACGGACTGGGAGGGCCCCCGTTTCTGCAGCCTTACGAAAGCGCGGCGGCAAGCCGAAGATGTCGAGGCTGGAAAAACAGGTGTCGATTTCGGCAATCGCATCCGCCTCCAGCAGCAGCTCCAGGGGCAGGCCGCCTGCCCATGAAACATAGCGCAGCCGCTTGGTGCCGCGCGCCGTGATCGCCTTGATCAGCGCGATCGGAAGGCGCGCAAAATGATGACCTCCGACGCCGAAGACATCGTGATCGCGGACGAGACCAGCAAGGCCGGCGAGGTCTGTGAAGAGCGGCTTGTTGGGCTTGACGAGGGATGTGCGGGTCATTGCGGCGTTCTGCTCACCGGGAACTGCTGGATCGTAGGTGGAGGTTCGGCGCAGGATTACGCTTTTGCTTTCCCGCTGTTTCTCTGCGCGAACTCCTGGATGCGGGCCTGGCCGATCTCGCTGCGGTAGAGCTCGCCCACAAGCGCGCGCTCCATGGCGAGCCCTGCGGCGAGGTCGCCGGCGAGAGCGTGCGCGGTCAGCCGCTTCAGCCCTTCGACCGCGGCCGAAGGCTCGGCGGCGATGGCTTCGGCCAGTGCCAGGGCACGCGGCAGCAAGGCGGCGACGTCGACGATCTCGGCGACCAGACCAGCGCTCACGAAATCGGAAGCCGGGACGATCGCGCCGGTCAGCAACAGCATGTTGGCGCGGTTGCGCCCCAGCTTGGCGACGCTGCGTTGCGTGCCGCCCCCGCCGGGGATCAGGCCGAGCTTGATCTCCGGCAGCCCGAACTTGGCATACTGGTTAGCGAGCACGATGTCGCAGCACAGCACCAGCTCCATGCCGCCGCCGAGCGCGAAGCCGTTGACCGCGGCGATCACCGGCTTGGCGTTGCTCTCGATCGCCGCATACATCCGCGTGCCCGCTGCCTGGAAGGCGTCGAACTCATCGTCCGTCTGCGCCGCATATTCCTTGATGTCGGCTCCTGCCATGAAGCCGCGGCCTTCACCCGTGACGACGATGGCGCCGACCTCGGGACTGCCCGACAGGGTTTCGAAGACGTCGGTGATCTCGCCCTGCATCAGCCTGTTCATGGCGTTGAGCTGGTCGGCGCGACGGAAGGTGACGAGCGCGACGCGGCCCTTCCGCTCGACGGTGAGCGTCTGGTAGTTCGCCACGATCAGGCCTCGTTCACGGTCATGTCGCCAGCCGCCTCGAGTGCCGCGATCTCGGCGCTGGAGAAGCCGAACTCGGCCAGGATCTCGCGACCATGCTGGCCGACCAGCGGCGCAGGACGCTCGATGCGGGCGGGCGTTTCGCTCATGCGGACCGCCGGAGCGACGACCTTGACGTTGCCGCCGCGGGGATGATCGTAGGAGGTGATCATGCCCATATGCGTCACCTGCGGATCCTCCGCGGCGCGCCGGATGTCCTTGACCTCGGCGCACCAGATGTCGGCCGCCAGCAGGCGGGCGAGCAGGTCCGCGGTCCCGAACTTCCTAGTCTCGGCATTGACCTTGTCGAAGACCTCGTCGCGCTTGCTGAACAGCGTCTCCAGATCGTCGTAAGGTGCGAGCTGCGGCGCTTCGAGCGCGGTGTAGAGGGTCTTGAACGGGCTCATGGCGATCGAGACATAACCCTTGTCGGCCGTCTCGTAGATGCCGAACGGCGCCTGCATGCCGGGGTGGCCGATGCCGGAATTCGGACGCACGAAGTCCTCGCCGAGATTGAGCACGGCGACGTATTCCTGATTGAGGTGCGCCAGCATGCCGGCCAGCAGATTGACCTCGATCTTCTGCCCCTTGCCGGTTTTCTCGCGCCAAAAGAGCGCCGACAGGATGCCATAGACCATGTTCATGGCGCCGATCTGGTCGGCGAGCCCGGCGCCGGCCGGAACGGGCGCCTGGTCGCCCCGCCCGGTGTTGGCGACGACGCCGGCCAGTCCCTGGATCAGCATGTCCTGGCCCGGACGGTCGACATAGGGGCCCTCCTCGCCATAACCGGAGCCGGAGCAGTAGATAATCCGCGGATTGACGGCCTTGAAGTCGTCGTAGCCGTAGCCGAGCTTCGCCAGCACACCGGGCCGGAAGTTCTGCACGACCACATCGGCGCTCTTGGCCATCTCCATGATGATGGCGTGGACCTTGCGGCTCTTCAGGTTGAACGCGATCGAGCGCTTGTTGCGGTTCCAGGCGAGGAAGTTGGGGCTTTCGGAACCGCCGACCCATTTGGCGAAGAAGGTCATGCCGCGGAACATGTCGCCCGAGCCGGCGCGCTCGATCTTGACGACGTCTGCGCCCATGTCGCCGAGCATCTGCGTCGCAAGCGGCCCCTGCAGCAGATGGCTGAAATCGAGAATGCGGACGCCTTCTAGGGCCTTGTTCATGTCTGGTCTCACGCGCAACAGCAGTTGGAGGAAAGCGGGGAGGGCTGGTTCGACGTCTTGCTCCCTTTCCCGCTCATTGCCTTAGGTCCGGGACGCATGCCCTTCGAGATCGCCGACGACGCCGGCTTCGATCCAGGCCGCGACGGCGTCGTCGTCGAAGCCGAAGGCGGCGAGCACCTCGCGGCTGTGCTCGCCGACGCGGGGAGCCGGCCGGCGGATTTCGCCGGGTGTTTCAGAGAGGTCGACGGGGATGTTGACGGTACGAACGGTGCCGGCCGTCGGGTGCTCGTAGCTGGCGAAAGCACCCAGATGCTCGGCCTGCTCGAGTGAAGCGACCTCCTGCAGGCTGTTGATCTCACCGGCCCACAGCCCCGCCGCCAGCAGGCTTTCGACCCAATGCGCGGTGCTCGCGGTCGCGGTCTTCGCCTCGATCAGTGCGTGCACCTCGTCCCGCTCGTTCCAGAGGCGCTCGTCACTGCAGGAGGCGAGCGCGGGCAGGCCGAGCACATCGGCCAGGCGGTCCACCGGGTTCATCGAAATGGTCATCCAGCCATCAGCCGTCCGGTAGACACCGAACGGGGCGGGCATGCCGGGATGCGCGATGCCCGATGCCGGGCGCTCGAAACTCTTGCCGAGCGTCAGCGCGAAGAGCAACTCCTGGCCCTGATGCGCAAGGCAGGCGCGCAGCATGTCAACCTCGATCCTTTGGCCGCGGCCGGTCTTCATCCGATGGATCAGGGCCGCGAGCACGGCATAGACGATGTGATACGAGCAGAGCTGGTCGGCCAGGGAGATGCCGAGCGGCGTCGGTCGCCCATCCTTGCTTCCGGTCACGCTCATGAACCCGCTGATGCCTTGCAGCAGCAGGTCCTGCCCGGGCCGGGCCGACATCGGGCCGCTCGCGCCATAGCCGGAGCTCGAGCAATAGATGAGCGCCGGGTTGACGGCCGCCAACTGCTCGTATCCGAGCCCGAGCCGCTGCATCACGCCCGGCCGGAAATTCTCGACGACGACATCGACCTTCGCGGCCATTTCGAGAATGATGTCGCGGGCTTGCGCCGACTTCAGATCCAAGGCGAGGGAGCGCTTGTTGCGGTTCCAGGCGAGGAAATGCGGGCTCTCGCCATTGATGCGCGTGTTGAAGAACGGCGGAAGGCGCCGATAGAGGTCACCCTCGCCGACACGCTCGACCTTGATGATGTCGGCGCCGAGATCGCCCATCATCTGCGTCGCCAGGGGCCCTGCGAGAAGATGGCTGAAATCCAGCACCGTCAGATGATCGAGAGCGCTCACGACTGCGCCGCCTCCAGGCCGAGGCAGCGGTCGTAATGCGCCGCGAGCCGGTCGATCGTGGCCTCGCGGCTGCAGGCGCCTTGCAGGCGCGCGTGGACGATTTCGCCCGCCTCCTCGAAGAAGGGCAGGAAGCCGGGGAAGCGCGGGCGCAGGAAGGACTTGTCCAGCGTTTCCAGCGTGTCGCGGAAAAAGCTCCGTGACTGCTCGTTGACCCGCTGGTCGAGCCAGGCTGAACGGCTACCGGGCTGGCCGCCTTCGTCGAAATAGGCGCCGCGCTGATGGGCGGGATCGTGGACGAAGCGGAGATAGCGCCCGATCGCCTCGTAATCCCTGGCGCTCTTGGTTACGGCACAGCCGGCACCGCCCAGAAGCGCGCCTGCCTTGGGGTCGCGGCCGGGGCCGGCGACGTCGGTGAACAGGATCGGCTTGGCAACGCCTAGGCGCGAAAAATTGGAATAGCCGAAAGCGTAGGGGATGTAGGCGATATCGTCGCTCGTCGACATCGCCTCATAGGCCTGGATCGGGTTCCAGCCGAGCGACGAGGGATGGCTCGCCTCGACGAGTTCCTCGATGCGGGCAAGGGCTTCGACCAGAGCCCGCCTGTCCCAGAAGCTGCCGGGCTCATCCCCGAGCGGTTCCCCGAGATTGGCCGTGAAGGTCAGAACAAGGCACATCGCATCCGTCGGACAAGCCGGCGTGACGATCGTCTTGCCGGCGTCTTTCGCCGCCCGGGCGAGCGCCAGGGTCTCTGCAAAGGTCTCCGGCACGTCCCGGCCGAGCCCTGCCAGCAGATCGGGCCGGTATGAGGCGACCTGCGCAGCCGCGTCTGTCGGCAAGCCATAGACGCCGCCTTCCCAGTGATAGGAGGCGCTGCTCTTGCCGACGCTGTCGGCAAGCATGGCGTCGACGGCGCCCTTGCCGATGATCGGGGTGATGTCGACGAGGCAGCCGGAAGCGGAGCCATGACCGACGAAGGGATGGTCGAGCACGATGAGATCATAGTGCTCGGCCAGAACGTCGATCGGCTGCTCGCCGAACTGCTTGAGGCTGCGCCGTTCCCAGACGACCTCTATGCCTGGATTTTCTGCCTCGAAGGCCGGCACGTTCGCCGCCAGACAGTCGAAGCCGCGAGGATGATCCCAGGAGATGCCGCGGATGGTGCGAGTAGAAGTCATTTTTCCGTCTTGTTGCCTTTGAGGGAAGTCTCAGTCGGGGCGATGGCCGAGCGCGCTGGAGATCTCGCGAACGCCTGCGGCCATCAGTGCCGACGCCTCTTCGATGGGGACGTCGAGGTGAACCTGAGGGAGGAACGGAGTGGTCAGTACCGCCACGATCCGGCCCTGATGGTCGAAGATCGGGTAGGTGATGTTCGTCACGCCGCTGACGATGGCGCTGGTGCGCACTTCGCAGCCGCTCGCCCGTATCGCGGCACAACGCGCCTCGAGCTCCTCGCGTGGCACGTCGGATTGCACTGCCATGATGCGATCGAGCAGCGAGCGCTGCGCCGCTTCCGGCTGGTAGGCGAGCAGGACGACGCCGGAGCTCGTTTCCCAGGTCGGGAACTGTGCGCCCAGCCGAACCGAATAATGCATCGGGCTCGGCGAGTTCACCTGTGCCACGACCATGATCTTGAGTTCGTCCATGACGCAGAGATGGCAGGACTGCATCGTGGAGGTCGCGATACGGTCCATGATCGGCGTCGCTGCCGAGACCAGCGCCTTGGTCGGAGGGCGGGTGTGCGCGAGATTGAACAGCATCATGGACAGCCGGTAGCGATCGCTTTCCGGGTCGCGCTCGATATAGGCGCGGCTTTCCAGGCACTGCATGACCCGGAAAAGCTCGCTGACCGTACGGTCGAGCGCCGTCGCGACCGCGCTCATGCTGAGGCTTTCGGGCGTGCGCGCCAGCAGCTCGACCACGTCGAGCCCCTTCTCGAGCGCCGGCACTGCGTACCGGCGCCCGCCTTCCCGGTCCTTTTCGACCGCTTCCGTCGTCACCTCACTGGCTCCCGATCGCTGCTTTGACTTTGCTCACCAGATTGGCGGTCCATTTCGGGAAAGCCTTCTCGATGGCTTCCGCACGCTTGGCGAAGGCAGCACGGTCGACATCCTCGACGATGGTCATGCCGCGGCTCTTGAGCACCTGGATGCTGGAATCATAGGCCTTGGCCGTATCCTCGCTCATCCAATCGCAAGCCTTCTGGCTTTCCTCGGTGACCGCCGCCTGGTCGTCCTTGGAGAGGCGATTGAAGGCTGAAAGGCTCATCACGATCGGCGACACGTCGACGATGTGGTTTGTCTTCATGTACATCTTGGCGTGCTCGTAGTGCTTCTGGTCGACGATCGCGTTGGGCGGAGCCTCGGCCGCGTCGATCACCCCCTGGCTGAGCGCGCTGTAGATTTCGGGCCAGGGCATCGGGGTCGGGGTCGCGCCCATGGATCTGGCGAGCTCGGTGTAGATGGTGGTCGGCTGGACGCGGAATTTCTGCCCCGTCATGTCGGCGGGAACGCGCACCATCTTGTTGCGCGTATAGAGATCGCGCGTGCCGAAGCTCATGTAGCAAAGGAGCTTCAGATTGTTCTTCTCCAGCTCCTTCGCCCATTGCTTCGGCATGTCGGTGGCGAGGAAGGCCTTGATCTGTCCGAAATCCTTGAACAGGAACGGGTAGACCAGAACCGAATAGTCCGGGACGTAGTCGGAGAGCACACCGGTGCTGAGCTGGCCGATCAGCGCGCTGCCCAGGCTGATCTGCTCGCCCACGGCGGTGCTTTCGCCGAGCTGCCCGCTCGGGAAGACACCGATCTGCACCCGGCCATTCGTGCGGGCTTCGACCGCTTCCTTGAGCTTCAGGGCTCCCAGATTGACCGAGTGCTGCGCGCCGTTCATGTGCGCGAAGCGCAGCTGGGTCGTCTGAGCCTGTGCCGCGGAGGCGGCCAGTGTTCCCAGGGCGGCCACTGCGGCTGATCTCAGCAGATGCTTCATCGTTTTTTCCTCCCGTGATTTTCGATGATTTGGGTTCGTGGCCAGGCTTCACCGGCTAGAGGTAGGCCAGCCAGGTAGCGGTCTGCGGAATGAAGATGATGATGAGGCCGGTCACGACGATCGCGACCAGGAACGGCAGGCATTCCCGGAAGAACGGCCCCATTGGCACCTTGGTGATGGCGCAGGTCGTGGCCATCAGCGTGCCGACCGGCGGAGTGATGCCACCGAGCAGCGAAACCAGCACGAAGACCACGCCGTAATGGACCGGGTCGATTCCGGCGGCGGTGACGGCCGGTAGGAACATCGGCGCCAGGATCAGGATCATCGGCAGGCCCTCGATGAAGATGCCCACGACGAAGACGAGCACGCAGATCAGCATCAGCAGCAGATGCGGCTCCGAGGTGATCGCGACGAGTTGCTCGGCCACGGCCTGCGGAATGCGCTCGAAGGTCAGGACGAAGCTGAGGGCTCCGGTCGCGGCGAGCACCAGCATGATGGCGCCGGTGGTCGCCGCCGTGGTCCACATGGCGCCGTAGACCTCCGACCAGCTCGCCTCTCGCGTCACGGCGCAGAAGAACAGCGCGTACAGGACCGCGACCGCCCCCGCTTCCGACGGCGTGAACATCCCGAATCGGATGCCGAAGGCGATGACCAGCGGCAGCAGCAGGGCCGGCAGGGAGGCGATGAAGGTCCGTCCGACGACGCCCCAGCCGAGCCATTTCGTGTCACCGCCGTAGTTGCGGCGCTTCGCGATGATGTGGGTCGCGAGCATGAAGGCGAGCGTCAGCAGGATGGACGGGACGATCCCTGCGAGGAACAGCGCGCCGATCGACGTGTCCGTGACGAAGCCGAACATCAACAGGCTAATCGAGGGCGGGAGCATCGCGGCGGTGAAGGCCGAGGTCGCCGTGATCGCCGAGGAGAAGGCGATGTCGTAGCCGCGCCGCGTCATCTCCGGGACGAGCATCTTGGCATCCATGGCGGCGTCGGCATTGGCCGAGCCGCTCATGCCGCCCTTCAGCGTGCTGACCACGACGTTCACCTGGGCGAGGCCGCCCGGCATGTGCCCCGTCAGCGAGGTCGCGAAATCCATCAGGCGCCGCGAGATGCCGCTGGCGTTCATCAGCTCGCCCGCCAGCAGGAAGAGCGGGATGGTGATGAGCGGGAAGGGCTGCGTCGCGTTGACGAGGGCCTGCACCACGCCGAGCGGCATCAGGCCGGGCTCGTACATGACGAACAGGATGGCGGCGCCGAGGATCACGAGGGCAATCGGCATGCCCGTGATCATCAGGCCGGTGAAGACGGCGAAAAGACCGGTGCTGCCCATGATCAGGCCTCCACGACGGCGGGTGCAGGCACTCTGGCGAGGCGCGCGAGGTCGTAGACGATCCAACCCATATAGAGGCCGCAGCCGACCGGCACGGCCGCATACATCCAGGCCATGGACAGCCCGATCGTCGGCATTTCGACCCGCGTCCGGCCGGTCAGGACCCAGGCATACCAGCTGATATAGGCCAGGACCGCGAGCGACAGGATGTGGGCGGCGATCTGCAGGAGGCGCAGCGCCGCCGGTCCGAGATAGGGCGTCAGCACGTCGGCACCGAGATGCGCGGCCTGGGCGGCTCCGCCTGCCAGCGACAGGAAGACCAGCCATACGAAGAGCAGCGACGCGAGCTCGTAGGAATACAGGATCGGCGCGCCGAGCCCGTAGCGGAAGAAGACCGCGACCGCGATCAGAAGCGTGATGGCGATCAGCAGGGCGGCCAGAACGGCTCTGTAGATCCCGATCAGTACCGCCAACCCGCCCGATGTAGCGCGCTCGCTCATGCGCATCCTCCGTTTTTATATATGAATTTTAATTTTGCTGATGATTATTTCGAGGCAAGACGGCCGTCAAGCCAAATTGAGGTCGGGCTGCGCTATGTGCGGAAGAGCTGGTCTCCGGCGCGCGGCTGCATCGCGCGATGTTGTCGCGACGCCCGTGATTGCTTGGAGGGTGAAGTCTCGACCTGAAGAGCCCTGAAGGGCGCTGCTGTTTCCCGCTAGCCGGCTGGCCGCCCCAAAACCCGGCGCGCCGGATGCCGCGCGGCCGCGAATGGCTTGTCGTTCCATCCAGCCGGCGGGCGTTGGGTGGCCGCTATCGGAGCTCCGCCAAGGTCGTCTTTTGGCGCAAGCGTGAGATTGCCTCGTCTTGCAGCCATGGCGTCAATCGGAGGAACAGCTGCTAGCTAGCGCGGCGAGCTTTGCATCGATGCAGCAGAATTGACGAGTCGGCGTCTCGAGCTCGGAACGCCATATCGACATCTCGAGTTTGCTCAGAACCTGTAAGCCAAACTCGCCGTGGCGCCGTGCTTGGAGGCTTCAGATCCGTATTCCCCGTCATATTGCAGCCTGACGTCGACGAACTCGCTCCGGAACAGTTGCAGGCCAGCGGTGACGCGCGCAGCCACTCGGTCGATTGGTGCGCTGAGCGCGAAGCTCTGCCCGCTGAAGTCGCCATTGAAGCCGGCAGCGCCCTTCCAGGTATCGTTCGAGCGCAGGCTGAGGCCGGCTGACACGAACGAGCGCAGCACCATGCCGTTCGCCAGGTCGAGACGGCTGCCGAACTCGATGGCGGGCGTCAGGATCGCCGTATTGTACGACCCGCCATCGAACCGCAGCCCCAGCTCGCCAATGCCGCTTTCCGCGAACGAGCCATTGCGCGCATGCACCAGATCGAGGTTCAGGTAAGGCCGCACATAGAAGCTCTCGCCGCCAAGCGTATAGGCGATGCGGGCGCGGATGCCCGCCGCGTGAAAGCCGGCATCGGCACCCGCAATGGCTGCGAGGGTCGGGGCCATCACACGCCGCTTGACGTCGTACTCGCCGAAGCTGCCGAACAGCGCTCCGGTCAGCAACCATGACCCGGTCTGGTACTTCAGGGTCACCGCGCCCTGCAGGCTCGATCCCTGAGCCGAGACGCCGTCGCGCCCGCTGAACCAGTCCGCCTGATAGGCTAGCGACCCGCCGAGCAGCAGGCCTTCGCCGATCCTGCCCTGGCCGCCGATCTGCCAGGCGGCGGAGTCGAGGCTCGCCCGGCTTCGGTCCAGATCGCCGCTCAGCGTCGTCCGCTGTCCTCGCGTCGTGACATAGGCGCATTCCCCCTCGGTGAGGAAGGCTTGCGCGCCGACGCCGACGCCCCCGAACTTCGGGCAGCTCATCGAGGCGTCGGCGATGCGCGTGGCGTCGGCGGAAGCGTGCGAGAACAGCGTCATCGCGCTTCGTGGCGCCAGGCCTGCAAGTGCGCTCCGATAGGGTACCGCGCCCTGGCCAGCCACGCTGTCGAGGCCGGCGTAGAATGCTCCGAGCTGGGGTTTGCCCTGAAAGAACATGTTCTGCAGGGCGTTCGCGAGGCCGGCCTGGTGCGATGTCAATCCAAAGCGCGGCGCGTCGAAATGCGCCCCCGTAATCGCGATGTCGTATGTCTGGGCCGTTTCCCGCAGCGTGTAGGAAAACAGGGGACTGTCGGGCGCAGCGAGCGAACCGGTGGCCGTGCCGCCGACCTGGAGCACCGGCAGGAAGATGTTCGGCATCGCCGTCGCGAGCGTCGGCTGAACGCTGCCGGCCAGGCCTGCATCGCCGGTGACCAGGTAGCTCCCGCTGCGCGAATGGCTGAAATCCAGATGCGGGGCGATGCGCCCGCTCGCGGTCTGGACGAGATGCCCGTCGATGACCGAGCGCTGGCCCGGCATCGGCGCGATCACGGCAAAGTTCGTGAGCGTGCCTGCATTGGCGGGAGGCGGACTTCCGCCAACCTGATAGCCCGTCGTATAGCCGCCGCCATTGAGCCAGGTGTTGCCATAGACCGTGCCGTAATTGGCGACGTTGACGGGGTGCGGCCCGACTTGCCGGATCGCAGTGCCCGACGCGGCCCATACCCAGGAGCCCTGGCCGACCGTGACGAGATTGTTGCGGCCTCCGGCAAGGACGATGCCTGCGCCCTGTTCCCCGCTGCCGCCGGATATGAATCCGGGCGTACGCGCCCCGACATTGATGGAGATGTCGCCGCCGCCGCCGGGACCATCGCTCTGGGCGAAGATGCCGATTCCGTTATTGCCCGAGGCCGTTACCGCTCCCTGGGCCGTGACGGTGACCGCGCCGCCGAGATATGGGGAGCTCGGCCCGCTGGTGGATCCCGCATAGACGACGCCGTTCAAGGCAAGCAGGCCGCCGCCACCGCCGATGCTCTGCGCCAGGACGCCATATGTGCCGGCGCCCAAGACGATGATGTCCGCCGAGGTCGAGACCGAGACCGCGCCGCCATTGCCATAGCTGCGCAAGCTGCCGGGGACGGGCATGGTCGTGGTCAGCGCCGGAGTCTGGCCGGTGCCATAATTGCTGAACAACCCGCCGCCACCGCCGATGGATTGCGCGACGACGCCATGACTGCCGACCCCGCCGGTCGCAATGCTGCCAGCGGAGACCGTCACCGCTCCGCCATTTCCGCCGCCGAAGAGGGTTCCGATCTTTGCCAGGGTGATCGCGCCGCGCGAGGTCGTCTCGACGATGCCGCCACCGCCGCCGATGCTCTGGGCCAGCAGGCCGAATGCACCGGGGCCCGATGTCGTGACCTGCGGCGCCGAAATGGAGACCGGGCCGGCATCGCCATAGGAATAGGCCCCACCGAGATCGATCTGCGCCGTGCCGGTGTAGTGACCGGTGTTGGCGCTGGAACCAATGCCGATGACGCCGCCGCCGGCGCCGATCGATTGCGCGACGACGCCGTGACCCGCCTGGCCTGTGGTCGTGATCGGCGAGGGCGAGCCGGATGTCCCGATCTGGACGAGGGACCCGTTGCTGCCCTCTCCGATCGTTCCGAGATCGTTGCCGCCCAGCACATAACTGCCATTGGGATCGAAGGATGCGTCGACGCCTGTGCCCCCGCCGCCGGAAATGCTCTGGGCAAGGATGCCATAGGATTGAAAGCCGGATGCCGGTTCGGCGCCGGGCGCCGCGCCCGTGCCGATGCCGCCGCCATTGAACTGAACGTTGACGGCTCCGCCGAACCGCTGGCCGCTGGCCGCCGCCTGCCCGCCGACAAGGACTTTCGCATCGAGCCTGGATGAAACGAAGCCCGCCAGGGCGTTCTGGGATTCGTTGTTGAGGTAGGCGACGGCCCCGCGGCCGCCACCGCCGCCGATGCTCTGGGCGAGCACGCCGTGCGAGTAATCGCCCGAGGTTGCGGTCTTGCCGCCATGGGTGACATTCACCGGTCCGGCGTTGCCGCCCTGGGTGGAAACGCCGCCGACATTGAGCCGAAGATCGACGCCCACGGAGGGCGCGCTGCCCGTGGGGCTGCTGGTCGGCGGGGCCAGATAGACGCTCGTCGGCGTTCCGGCCGAGCCGCCAATGCCGCCGCCGCCGCCGATCGACTGGGCGATGATCGCCGGCGCGTCGTTGCCGCGTGTCGTGATCGCCGCATAGTTGGTCACGGAGACGGATCCGCCGGCGCCTCCGCTCCCGTTCTTGGCGCCCACATTCACGTTGGGATTGAGCTTGATCGAAGGCAGCTCGGACTCGTTGGCGCCGGCGACGCTCTGCGCCCAGTCGAGAAGACCTTCGATGCTCCCCGACCCACCCGAGCCGATGCCGCCGCCGCCGCCGATCGATTGCACGACGAGGCCCGGCGCGCTTTCTCCCGAGGTGTAGATCGAGCCGGACGAAGTGGTTATCGCGCTCGCATCGCTGCCATTGCCCCCCGCGCCGCCCTGGGCGCCGATGTTCATCGTCAGGCTGTAGCTGCTGTCTATGCCGTAGGAATTGGTGCGGGCATTGCCGACACCGGCATTGCCGCCACCGCCACCGACCGACTGGACCACGACGCCCGCCGCGAGCTGGCCGGCGGTCGTGATGGAGGGCGCCGGCAATCCAACGCTCGCCTCGAGCGAAAATGAAGCGGACGCACCGTTTCCACCGACGCAGGACGACGAACCGCCGGAACATGCGCCGCCGACCGCAAGCGTCGCCGAGACCGATTGCGAGCTGATTGTATCCTCGGGGAAGGTCTGCGTGAAACCGTAGCCGAACGACGCCGTCATCGCCGAACTGTCGCCGCCATTGCCGCCACCGCCGCCGATCGACTGGACGACCGCGCCGTGCGCGCCGTCGCCCAGCGTGCTGATGGTCGAGGCGCTCACTCCCAGCGTCGCATTCGAGGCGCTGCCGCCATTGCCACCGGATCCGCCGACGGCGTAGGCGGCCGTGATCGTGAACGAGGATGCAGGACCCGCTTCCGCCGGAATCGGCATGGATGCCGCGACGGCGTTTGCGGAAGCGCCGCCGCCATTGCCGCCGCCGCCGCCGATCGACTGGACCACGACGCCATGGCCGTCGAAGCCGTTGCCGTACACGCCCGTCTTGACGCTGGAGTTGGTGAGCATCACCGTGACAGCGCCGCCGGCACCGCCCGACCCTCCCGAGCCGCCAAGGCTGGCGGCTGCACTGAAGGAAGCTCCGACGCTCGTCGCATAGCCGGCACCGCCGGACCCGCCACCGCCGCCGACAGACTGGGCGATGATGCCGATGGCGCCCGCGGTGCCCGTCACAGTCGAGAGGCCCGTGGCGTTGACCGTCACGGCTCCTCCGGCGCCGCCGGAGCCGCCCGCTCCGCCGACGCTGTAGGCAACCGCAGCCGAATTCGAATAGCTGTTGCCGCCGGCGCCGCCGCCGCCGCCGATCGACTGGGCCACGGCTCCGTGCGCCAGCAAACCTTGTGTCGTGAGGGCGCCCGACAGGGTGAAGCTGACGTTTCCGCCGGCGCCGCCCATGCCGCCCTGGCCGCCCGACGCATAAAAGACGCCGCCGGCCGTTCCGCCCATCCCGCCGCCGCCGCCGACCGACTGACCGACGATGGCCATAGCGGCTTCGCCCGATGTCGTGACCGAGCCGCTGTTCGTCAGCATGATTGTGCCGGCGTTGCTGTTCTCGGCGCCACCGCCTCCCTGATCGTAGAACAGGCTGCCGGTCGCGCTGCCGCCGGCGCCGCCTCCGCCGGAGATCGATTGGGCGAGTATGCCTTGGGAATACGAACCGGTGGTGGTGATCACGCCGCTGTTGGTCAGCTGGATCTCGCCGACGGAACCGCTGACTCCCGGCCCGCCGGACTGGCTGGAGAAGACCGCACCGCTATCGCCGCCATTGCCGCCCATGCCGGAAATCGCCTGGGCGAGAATGCCGCGGGAGGTCGACCCCGTTGTCCTGATCGTTGCGGCGGAGGTGATGCTGATGCCGCCCGCGGCGCCGCCGTGGCCACCGTTTCCGCCATTGGCGACGCCGATGCCTCCGGATGCCTCACCCACCGAGCCGCCCTGGCCGCCGACGCTGCGCGCCGTCACGCCATCGGCGGATGCGCCCGATGTGGTCAGGCTGACCTGATCATGGAGGTAGACCCAGACATTGCCGCCGGCGCCGCCCTGGCCGCCCGGCGCCGTGGTCGCGTTGCCGGTGTCCACGTGGACGTTGCCGCTCGTGCCTCCAGCGCCGCCCTGGGTCTGCGCCAGAACCGCGCTCGCCCCGTCTCCCGTGGTCTTGATCGTCGCATTCGGGAACAGTTCGAGCGACACGGACCCTGTCGCCCCGCCGGCCCCCGGGACACCGGGAGAGAGATCGCTTCCGGCGGAGATGTAACCGGAGTTTCCGCCTTTTCCTCCCGTGGCGACCAGCTGGATGCCATAGGCGTTCTGCCCGCTCGTCGTGATCGCCAGGGGGCCGGCGCAGCCCAGATTCGGCGTGCAGCTCCGGAATGAAATGCTGTTGGAGGCGCCGGTGGGATCGGTGATCGACAGGACGGAACCGCCCGCGCCGCCATAGCTCCCTGTCTCGTTGATTGAGAGAACGCCATCATGGTCCGAGCCGACGCCGCCATTGCCTCCTGTCGCCAGCATCGCGATGCCCGGGGCGTTGTCGCCATCCGTCATGATCGAGCTGCCCCGGCCGGAGCTGCTGAACAGGACATACATGCCGGGGGCATTGGCGCCGGCGCCGCCGCTGCTGAATTCCGCGTTGGCCAGGCCGTTTCCGCCAGCGCCGCCGATCTGATTGACTACCAGGCCCCCGATACCCTGGCCGGAGCTGTACAGGACCGTGTCGGATACGGCTCCCGTGATGATCCCGGCGACGCCACCACGCCCGCCGACCGATTTCTCCTGACCATAGCCGCCAGCGCCGCCTTGCGACAGAACGCCTACGGCAGCACCTTGGCCGGCAACCGTCGCATTGACCGTGATCGTGCTGTTGCCGAGGTTGAAACTCGTGCCGCCGCCATCGGCGCCGGGCGTTGACGACGCGCCGCCGTCACCGGTGGACTCCATGTAGACGCCGGTCAGCATATAGCTGCCGGACAGCGCGACCGACGGCTCGAAGGTAAGCCCTATGGTGCTGTTGCTGATGTTCGTGACGATCAGGCCGGGCTGGCTGCCCGGAGAATGGTTGGCGTTGATCTGATAGATCGCCTCCAGGCTGCGGGGCAGCGACTCGGGCTGCTGCGCCAGACCGCTGAGGTCGACAGCGACCGACGAGCCGGAGACCGTCAAGTTCAGCCCCGTCGCGTCCTGATAGTAGCCGGCTGCGAACCAGACGGTCGGAACAGGCGGCGAGATCGTAAAGGATGTGCTCAGGCCGCTCACGGTGGCGGTCGGGCCGAGCTCGACAGGGGCCGTATAGACGGTCTGGGCGAGCGTGATCGCGGGTTGCCAGGCGACAAGCGCCGAAACCGTCAGCGGCCCGACGAAGCGCCGCATCCGGTCACTCCCCGACAGACGCGTAAGCGGTGGGCGCTCGCCAGGTCGGCACCGGGCGCCGCCCGTTCCCGCCGGAAATCTCGGCTGCTGCGAGGAAGTCTGGCCTTGCCAGCTCGCGACCTTCCCGGTTCAGCGCCGTCGTCATGCTGGACCTCCCGCCGCGCCCTGCGGCCTCCGTAAGATCGGCGCAGATGCCGGTCGCTCGCATCGGGGAAAACTGCAGTCAGGCCCTTGGGAGGACACGAAACATTAACCGCCGGGCCAAAATCCTAATATCGTTGCGCCGAGCCGCGCTTGTCCGATTCGATGAAACGGCCGATCCAGCCGATGAACCGGCATTTCCACGGCCGGGCGGGCGCCGCATCGTGGCAGACCGCGGCCGGCAAGGAACGCGATTGGATGCATCGTTCTGCAGAGGCCCGTGCGCTAGCCCCGACCGACGCCTTCGCGACCGGCGGCGGAGCCGCGGATGGCGGTTCCGCGCCCCCGGTATCGTTCTGGCGCGCCAACCTGGCGGCGTGGACCTTCATCGCGTTCTTCGGCCTGGCCTCGCGGCTCGCCGCCTTCAGCGATTTCGCGCTGGCCGTGACGCTGACCCTGGTGCTCGAACCGATCGGCTTCGTCCTGACGGCCGCGGCGTACAAGTTCTACCTGGAGCGGACGAGCGATCGCAGGGCCGTCATCGCCGCCTGGGCGCTGGCCTCTTCCGTCTCCGGCGGGCTGTTGCAGATGGTGATCGCCAATGCGCTCAAGGATGGCCTGTTTCCGGGCATCCCGGCGGGGAACATCGCTGCCAACGACGCTGTGCCGGCAGTGTTCTACACCGCGGTCTTCCTCGGCTGGTCGCTGGCCTATTTCTGGATAAGGGCGGATGTCGACGCCCGGTCGGAGCGGGTTCGGCGCAGCGAGGCGCAGGCGGCGGCGACGCGCGCCGAACTGCAGCGCCTGCGCCTGCAGCTGGATCCCCATTTCCTGTTCAACGCGCTCAACACCGTGGCGGCCGAGATCCCGGAGAATCCGGAATCCGCCCTGGAAATGACCCACCGCATCGCCGCCTATCTGCGCTACTCGCTGGATCAGCAAACCCGGCCGGTCTGCCCCTTGAGCGACGAGATCGAGGCCGTGCGCGCCTTCGTCCGCATTCAGGAGCTGCGCTTCGAGGGTCGCCTGCGCTGCGCGGTGGAGATGGATCCGGCGGTACGAGCTGTTCCCGTGCCGCATCTGGTCGTGCAGGGGCTGGTGGAGAATGCGGTGAAGCACGGATTGCGCTCATCGGTCGCGACGCTCGATATCCGCGTGACCGCCCGGCGGGCCGAAGAGGACGCCGTGCTGATCGAGGTCGTGAATCCCGGCCGGCTGATCCCACGCGCCGGCGACCGACCGGCGGTGGGGCTGGCCAACACCCGGCGGCGGCTGGAGCTTCACTATCCGTCACGACACGTTCTGTCCCTGATGCAGGATGGCGACGCCGTGGTGGCCCGGTTGCTGCTGAGGGGAGATGCATGCTTCGCGTGATGCTGGTGGATGACGAGCCGCCGGCTCGGCGCGGCCTGCGGCGGTTGCTGCAGGCGCATGCGGATATCGAGGTGGTGGCCGAGGCCGGCACCGTGTCGGAGGCGCAGGCGCTCGCCGGTGCGCTCCACCCGGATGTGATCTTCCTGGATGTCGAGCTGGCGGACGGCGGCGGCTTCGATCTGGTGGCACAGCTACGGCCGGTGCCGGCGATCGTGTTCGTCACCGCGCATGATCTCTACGCAGTGAAGGCGTTCGACGTCGCGGCCATCGACTTCCTCCTGAAACCGGTCGATCCGGAAAGGCTGACCGTGGCGGTCGAGCGGTTGCGCCGGAACAGGCATGACATGGCGCACGCTGTCTTCGCCGACGGAGGGGAGCAGGACGATGTCGAGCTGAGCGGAGATTCCCGATCTCTCGATGCGCAGCAGCGCATCCATTTGCGCATCGACGGGAAATCGGTGATCGCGCCGCTCGGCATGATCGCCATGCTTGCGGCGGAAGCCGATTTCACGCGCGTGTTCATCAGCGGTGCGCGGGACTATCTGGTCTGCCGGCTGCTGCGGCATTTCGAGGCCCAGTTGCCGACGCCGCCCTTTGTCCGTGTCAGCCGCTCGCTGATCGTCAACCTGAACCAACTGCAACGGGTGGAGTGGCAGGAAGCCGGGCGTTGCAACCTGTCGTTGGGCAGCGACCTCGAACCGGTTGCGCTTGGGCGGGTCGCGGCCCGGCGGCTCCGTCAGTGTCTCGCCAGCCATCGCTTGATCAATGTCTAGCCGGGGCAGGAGGCTTGCCCAGGGGCCCCGTCCTGGCACGGTTCCCGCTCCGTCGCGGTCGCTTCGGAAGCTCGCTGGATATGACCGGCGCAATGGGCGCGGCGGCCTCCCTGGTGTACTGCGCAGATCGAGCTGGGGGCCGGGAAATCTCGGATTTTAACGAATAACTAAGGAAACATAATCACAGCTTACTGCATACTGCCGAGAATTTGAGCGCGGGCCTATTTTAATGCCTCTTATTTTCAGAGTGAATTTCCCGACGAAAGATGTGCGCCGTCCTGGCGTCGGAGCTCGCCGCCGAGGCTATCGCCATCTGTTCGAATCGACGGCGCCCTTGGCTCTGGCGCTCGCGACCGCAGGCGCGTCGCCGGCTCTGGCGCAGGTGACCCTCAACGGCAACAACAACCCGTCGATTGTCGGGGCCATCGATCCCAGCACCGATCTGCGGATCGGCGATGGCGGTATCGGCTCGATGACGATCGCAGGCGGATCCCAGGTCACCAATGCGGCGGGTTACATTGGCCTGTCCGCGGGAGACCAGGGCGGGGTGACGGTGACCGGCCTGAACAGCCTGTGGACCAATACGGGCCAGCTCACGGTCGGGGACGATGGAATCGGACGGCTGAGCATCCTCGCCGGAGGCAGGGTCACGAGCGTCGGCGAAAGCTATATCGGCGTCAATGGCAATGGCGACGGCGAGGTTCTGGTAACCGGGACGGGCTCGTTCTGGGAGAATGCCGGACGACTCAATCTCGGCGTTTTCGGGGTCGGGAAACTGCGCATCGAGGCCGGCAGCACGGTCTCGAACGCCGATGGCCTTGTCGGCGACTCTGCGCGCGGCGAGGTCGTCGTGACCGGTTCGGAAGCGAAGTGGGAGAATTCGGGGCAGCTCACCATCGGCAGTTACGGCACCGGGACCCTGCTTATCGAGAACGGCGCCATGGTGACCAGCAATCAGGGCTATATCGGCGCCGGCCCGCCAGCCGATGGCGATGTCGTCGTGACCGGGACCGGGTCGAGATGGATCGCAGCGACCAACATCAACATCGGAAACTATGGGATCGGCTCGCTCACGGTTGAAGACGGCGCCCGCGTGCGGGCCGATCACGGAATTGAGCTCGGTATCTCCGATGGGCTCGCCAGAGGCACCCTGACTTTACGGGGCACCGCCGGGGCTCGCGGCGTCCTGGAAACCGTTCGGATCGGGGGTGGCCTGGGGACGGCGAATGTCACCATCGACGGGGGCATCCTGCGCCCGATCTCGAACAATTCGGATTTCATCAGAGGCTTTGGCACGCAGGTGGTCACCCTGGCCGCAGGCGGCGCCACCGTCGCGACGGACGGCCACGATATCGGCATCGCCCCGGTGCTGGCCGGATCGGGCGGCCTGCTCAAGACCGATGCGGGCACGCTGACCCTGACCGGCGCGAACACCTATGCGGGCGCGACCGACGTCGCCGCGGGCACGTTGCTCGTCAACGGGAACCAGAGTGGTGCGACGGGCCTGACCAGCGTCGCGAACGGCGCGACGCTCGGTGGCATCGGTACGATCGGCGGCAATGTCGCTGTCGGCAATGGCGGCATCCTGGCGCCCGGTACCAGCCCTGGCACCTTGACCATCAACGGCAATCTCGCGCTGGCCGGCGGCTCGGTGCTCGCCTACGAGTTCGGCCAGGCCGATGCCGTCGGCGGCGCGCTCAACGATCTCGTCATCGTCGGCGGCAATCTCACGCTCGACGGCACGATCAACGTTTCCGTGCCGGCCGGCGGCAGCTTTGGCCTCGGCACCTACCGGGTGTTCTCCTATGGCGGCTCGCTGACCGACAACGGCCTTGCACTGGGCAGCATGCCCGCGGGCAGCAACGTCTCGGTGCAGACCTCGATCGCCAACCAGGTGAACCTGGTCAACGCGCCGCTGGTCGGCCTGACCTTCTGGGACGGCGCGGCCGGCCCGAAATCCAACGGCGTCATCAATGGCGGCGATGGCACCTGGCACCTCGGTGGCATCGACAACAACTGGACCGAGCTGACGGGGGCGAGCAACGCGTTCTATCTCAACGGCAGCTTAGCCGTCTTCGCCGGCGCGCCGGGAACGGTGACGATCGATAACGCTCCAGGCACTGTCACGGCCTCGGGACTGCAATTCGCCAGCGACGGCTATCGCGTCACCGGAGAGGCGCTCACCCTGCTCGGCCCGCAAACCACGATCCGCGTCGGCGACGGCACTGCGCTGGGGGCAGGCTTCACCGCCGCGATCGCGGCCGAACTGACCGGCGCCACCCAGCTGGTCAAGACCGATCTCGGTACACTCGTTCTCACCGGCAGCAACAGCTATACCGGCGGAACCGCCATCAATGGCGGCACGATCCGCATCGCCTCCGACGCGAATCTGGGCTCTGCCTCTAGCGGCCTGTCCTTCCATGGCGGTACGCTCAACACAGCCGCCAACATTACCTCGGGCCGCAGCGTCACCCTGGTGGGGACGGGCACTTTCCTGACCGACGCCGGCACGACGCTGGTGCTGGGCGGCGGCGTGGCCGGCGGCGGCGCCCTCGCCAAGGATGGGCTGGGCACCCTCGTCCTCGCCGGGGATGCGACGCAGGCCGGCGGCAGCACGATCCGCGCCGGCACGCTGCAGATCGGCACTGGCGGCACGTCCGGCAGCCTGCGCGGGAACGTCGTCAACGATGGTACGCTCGCCTTCAACCGCTCCGACAGCATCAGCTTCGACGGGGGGATCAGCGGCACCGGCCGGCTTGCCCAGCTAGGCGCGGGCACCACGACCCTGACGGGCCTGAGCAGCCATAGCGGCGCCACCGATGTGTTCGCCGGAACCCTGGTCGTCGACGGCGCGATCGCGAACTCGGCCGTATTGGTCCATGGCGGCGCCAGGCTGGCGGGCGGGGGCACCGTCGGCGCGACGACGGTCGCCACAGGCGGCACGATCGCGCCGGGCGGCAGCCTGGGCACGCTCTCGGTCAACGGCGCCTATCTCCAGCAGGCCGGGGCAGTCTATCAGGTCGAGGTCGATCCGGGCTCGGCGGCCTCCGACCGCATCGCCGTCAGCGGCACCGCGACCCTTGCCAGCGGTGCGGTCATCGCCGTCACGAAGACGGCCGCCGCGCCCTACAGGCTCGGCACCCGCTATACCGTTCTCAGCACGACCAACGGCCTGCGCGGAACCTTCGACCTGACCGGCGAGACCGATCTCACCGCCTTCATCCGGCTCGCCGCTGCCTATGATGCCAACAACGCCTATCTTGTGACGCAGCAGAGCCGGACGATCGCCTCCGTGGGCGGGACGCCGAACCAGGTCGCCACCGGCACGGGCATCGACCCAGCTCCGCCGGGCAATCCGGTGAGCACGGCGCTCCTCAACCTGCCCGACGAGGCGGCCGCGCGCGGCGCGCTCGACCAGCTCTCGGGCGAGCTCCATGCCTCCGTCCGGACGGCGACGCTCGAGACCAGCCATTTCGTGCGCGATGCCGCGACCGACCGCGTCCGTACCGCCTTCTGCGGCGTGGCGGCCGAGGCTTCACGCACTGGCCAGCGGGCGGAAGGCACGCGCCGCTCGCCGGGCGAGTGCGGCGCAGCGGACCGCCTGACGGTGTGGGGCCAGGCCTTCGGCTCGTGGGGCTCGACCTCCAGCAACGGCAATGCTGCGAAGATGGATCGCGCGACGGGCGGGTTCTTCGTCGGCGCGGACGCCCCGGTCTTCGATACCTGGCGCTTCGGCATGCTGGCCGGCTACAGCCGCAGCGATATTCGCGTCGATGGGCGGATCTCCTCGGCCACGAGCGACGATTACCATCTCGGCGCCTATGGCGGCACGCAATGGGGCCGTCTTGGCCTGCGCGCCGGGGCGAGCCACACCTGGCAGGACATCGGCACCAGCCGGGCCGTCGGGTTCGCGGGCTTCGGCCAGGGCCTTGCCGCCGATTACCGGGCTGGCGTGACCCAGGCCTTCGGCGATCTCGGCTACCGGCTCGATGCCGGAGGGTTCGCGCTCGAGCCCTTCGCGAGCCTCGCCTATGTACGGCTCGACAGCGACGGCTTCAGCGAGCGCGGCGGGGCGGCGGCTCTGGCGAGCCCGGGCAATACCGGCGACACGCTGTTCACCACCGTCGGGCTGCGGGGCTCGACGGTTTTCACCCTGGGCGGGATCGACATCCTCGCTCGCGGCTCGATCGGCTGGCGCCATGCCTTCAGCGACACGACGCCGATCGCGACGCTGGCCTTCGCCGGCGGCCCGCTCTTCGGCATCGCGGGTACGCCGATCGCCCGCAACGCAGCGATCGTCAATGCGGGCTTCGAGGTCGATATCAGCGAGACGGCGACGCTCGCGGTTTCCTATGGCGGACAGTTCTCGAACGAAACGATCGATCAATCCCTGCGCGGAACGTTCAGCCTCAAATTCTGAGGCTCCTCGCCGACCTCAAGCAGGACCGGCAGAAAGTCTGCCGGCGTGCATGCCGATGATCAAACTGGAGGCCGCGATACTGGCGGTCGATGCCCGGTACTGTGCTGATGTCGCGGCGATCATATCAGTTTTGCTGTCTAGTGCCGTCCGATCTGGGCGTGCGTTGTGCTCTTATACACGCAATGCCAGTGCAATCCGCCTGATGAACGTCGGTTAACGATGCCGTTCATCCCTTGTTGATGCTTGATAGGCTTCAATGGGGACGTAAGGAGAGATGCTATGCGTAAACTATTGATCCTCGCGGCCTTTGCCATCGGTGGCGGTGTTTCCGCTCCGGCAATGGCATCCGAGGCGCTGCCCCAGCCTCTCGCGCGGCAGTTGGACGGGCTGGCGGCGGAATTCACGATGTCGGCCGCCAAGGAGCGGCGCCTGTACATGATGCAGGAACTGACGCGTCAGCAGCAACAGCAGGGGCGCGGCCAGCCGGGACCCAACCGTGGCTACGCACCGGGGCCACGTCCTGGCTACGGCCCGGGCTATGCTCCGCCCCCCGGCTATGGCCCGCGCCCGGGCTATGGACCGCCGCGCGGCTATGGCCCGCGTCGTGACTACGGGCCGCCGCGGGGCTACCGCAACGACTACGACTACCGCTATCAGCGCTACTGACGTCGTTTCCTCGCCGGCAGGTGCCGGCGTCGCTTCTCGCAAGACTGTCGCCGCGGGCGCGCGGAAACGGCTTCGGCCAGTTTCCGCGCGCTCGTTTCGATTCTGGGCGCGGATCGCCCTTATCGCCAGCGGGCAAGGCCCGGTGAACGGAGCGACGCAATTCCGCTGGAACGCCGGCGCCTCAGTTCAGCCGGTCCTTTTCTTCAAGGTCCGCCATGGCTGCCGCGACGCCGCCGCTGCGATGCGGGACGCCGGCTGCCGCCAGCCCCATTTCCACGCCTGACAGGGCGCCGAGCAGGGCAAGCGCGTTGCATTCGCCGAGATGGCCGATGCGGAAGACCTTGCCGGCGACCTTGCCGAGTCCGGAGCCGAGCGAGATGTTGTACTTCTCCAGCGCGATCTTGCGGAAGCGGTCGGCGTCATGGCTCGGCGGCATCAGCACGGCGGTCAGCACCGGAGAATGCTCGTCCGGGTTCTCGCAGAGCACTTCCAGCCCCCAGGCCTTGACCGCGGCGCGGCAGGCGCTGGCGAGGCGCTGGTGGCGGGAAAAGACCTCGTCCAGCCCTTCCTCCTGCAGCATGGCGAGCGCCTCTTTCAGCCCGTAGAGGAGGTTGGTCGCGGGCGTATAGGGGAAGAAGCCGCCGGCATTGATCTTGATCATCTCCTCCCAGTCCCAGAAGGAGCGCGGCAGCTTGTTGGTCTTCGACGCCGCGCGCGCCTTTTCCGAGACGGCGTTGAAGCCGAGGCCGGGCGGCAGCATCAGCCCCTTCTGCGAGCCGGAGACGGTGACGTCGACCTGCCATTCATCATGGCGATAGTCGACCGAGGCCAGCGACGAGATCGTGTCGACCATGAACAGGGCCGGGTGGCCGGCGGCGTCGATCGCCTTGCGGATTTCTGCGACGCGGCTGGTGGCGCCGGTCGAGGTCTCGTTATGGACGACCATCACCGCCTTGATCTTGCGGGCCTTGTCCTCGGCGAGCCTGGCCTCGATCGCGGCCGGATCGGCGCCGCGGCGCCAGTCGCCCGGGATGAACTCGACCTCGACGCCGAAGCGCGTGGCGATGTTCTTCCACAAGGTCGCGAAATGGCCGGTCTCGGCCATCAGCACGGTGTCGCCGGGGGAGAGCGTGTTGACGATCGCCGCTTCCCAGGCGCCTGTGCCGGAGGAGGGGTAGATCACCACCGGCTGCTTCGTCTTGAAGACCGCCTTGCTGCCCTCGAGCACGTGCTTGCCGAGCGCGGCGAATTCGGCGCTGCGGTGGTCGATGATCGGCATCGCGATGGCGCGCAGGATCCGGTCCGGAATCGGGCTCGGGCCGGGAATATGCAGGAAATGCCGACCCTGTTGTGCGCTCATGATACTATCCTCTGCCAACCCGTCTGATCCGGCTGCAAGCCCGCGCCGTGAGGTCGGGTTTCATTTTGCATTCATTTTTTTCTTTGGCAATCACTGGATCGTGCTCATTTTGGTTTCATGAGGCCTCGACAGCGCTATGTCGTTGAACTAGCGATTGTTCATGACGAGCATGGTTCTGGATGCGCGCAAAGGCGGTGTGGTGGAGGCTGGCCCGGGCGAGACTTCCGTGGGAGAGGCTGCGCGCGTGCCGGCTTCGCTGCATGGCGAGTTGCTGGCGGCGCTGCGCGACTATCTCGTCGAGGGCAATCTCGCCGATGGTGCGCGCGTTCCCGAACGGCTGCTCTGCGACCGTTTCGGGATTTCGCGGACGCCGCTGCGCGAGGCGCTCAAGGTTCTCGCCGCCGAGGGGTTGATCGAGCTTCTGCCCAATCGCGGCGCGCGCGTGCGGGCGCTCAATGCCGACGATCTGCGCGAGCTTTTCGATGTGATGGGTGGCCTCGAATCCCTTGCCGGGCGGCTCGCCTGCGAGCGCGTCAGCGACGAGGAGGTCGCGGAGATCGAACGGGTCCATCACGAGATGTACCGCTTCTATTTGCGCCGCGACATGCACGGTTACTTCCAGTGCAATCAGGAGATCCACCGCATGATCGTCGCGGCGGCGGGCAATGCGACGCTGGCCGCGACCTATGCCAGCTTCGCGGGCCGTATCCGGCGGGTGCGCTATTCGGCCAATCTCGCCACCGATCGCGACCGCTGGGGCGAAGCGATGCGCGAGCATGAAGCGATCCTGGACGCTTTGCGGCGCCGCGCCGGCAGCGAGCTCAGCGACATCCTGTTCATGCATCTGCGCAACAAGCGCAAGGCTGCCGAGCAGCGCAGCGTGAGCGAGGCGGTGGAGGCGGAGTCCGAAGGCTGAAGCTCTGCGCGCCTCGGCGTGCTTGCCGCTCCCAAGTGGCTCGATGTTGGGGTTGAGGCTGGGCGGGACCTGGGACGGCGCCTGCCTTGTCCGACAACTTGCCGGCTCTGGTCGCTCGATGGTGATTTTCGCCTTCAATTCGACTGAGGTCATTTTTCGGATTGAATGCAAAATTTTTTGATTCTAGGCTTCCCCTTACGACGCCAACAGAGCGCGACAGAGGGAGGTTCGGATCATCATGAAGCAGCATCTGCTTGCCGCATGTGCGGTTCTCGCAGCCGGAACCATGCCGGCCCTGGCCTGGGAGCCGAGCAAGGCGATCGAGATCGTCGTGCCCTTCTCCGCCGGCGGGGCCTCGGACCAGATGGCGCGGACGATGCAAGGCATCATCCAGAAGCACAACCTGACCTCGCAGCCGGTCATCGTCGTCAACAAGCCGGCGGCCGGCGGCGCCGAAGGCATGCTGGATATCCAGAAATCGGTCGGCGACCCCCACAAGCTGATCACCACTTCGAGCGGCATCTTCATGACGCCGATGGCGACCAAGCTGCCGCTGAACTGGCAGGACTACACGCCGGTCGCGATGATGGCGCAGGACTCCTTCGTCCTCTGGGTCAATGCCAAGGCGCCGTACCAGAATGCCGGCGACTTCATGACCGCGGCCAAGGCAGCCTCGCCGCCGCTGAAGGTCGGCGGCACCTCGTCCAAGCGCGAGGACAACCTGATCGTCTTCGCGATGGAGAAGGCCGGCGGCGTCAAGTTCGCCTTCATCCCGCACACCAGCGGCGGCCAGACCTCGACGCAGCTCTCGGGCAACCATATCGACGCCAGCACCAACAACCCGGCCGAGGACGTCGCCAACTGGCGCGGCGGGGCGACCCGGCCGCTCTGCGTCTTCTCCGACCAGAAGATGACCTATTCGACCCCGGTCGCCGACGGAAAATCCTGGGCGGACATCCCGACCTGCGCGTCGCAGGGGCTGAACGTCACCTATCAGATGCTGCGCGGCATGTTCATGCCGGGCAAGGTCACCAAGGACCAGCAGGCCTATTATGTGAACCTGTTCAAGAAGGTCTCGGAAACGCCGGAGTGGAAGGACTACCTGGCGCGCAGCGCGCTGGTTCCCGACTACCGCGACGGCGATGCCTTCGTGCAGTTCCTCAAGGCCGACGAGGAGAAGCACGCCAAGCTGATGGGCGATGCCGGCTTCATGGCCAAGTGAACCTGTGACCGTTGCCGGGGTGCTGCGTCACCCCAGGCGACCGAAGGGAGCCCGGGATCCATGCCGGAACGGCTCAGGAATGGATCCCGGATCGGCGCGGCTGCGCCGCTTGTCCGGGATGACTCGCGAGGAACTGTGAATGACACAGCCCGTCGAAGCTGAAATCCAAGAACGCGGCATCTCGCGCCGCCCGGTCGAGATCGCCACGGCCGCGATCCTGATCGGCCTCGGCTTGATCGTGCTCTGGGATTCCTATGGCCGCGGTGCCGGCTGGGATAACGGCCCGCAGAACGGCTTCTTCCCGGCCCGTGTCGGGTGGCTCTTCCTCGCCGCGTCGCTGTTCATCCTGTTCCAGTCGTTCCGCGCCGAGAACAAGATCTTCGTCACCTACGCGCAACTGGGGCAGGTGGTGCGGGTGCTGGGGCCGCTGATCGTCTTCGTCGCGCTGATCCAGCCGCTCGGGCTCTATGTCGCTTCCGCCGTCTTCATCCTCGTCTTCATGGGCGTGATCGCGACTTCGCGCTGGTGGAGCATCGCGCTCACCGCGCTGCTCGTGCCGCTCGCCTGTTTCTGGATCTTCGAGCTGCAGTTCCGCGTGCCCCTGCCCAAGGGCCCGCTCGAAGCCATGCTCGGCTACTGAGGTTTCGCCGATGGATGACCTCTCCTCGCTGATCACCGGCTTTCAGATCGCGCTGTCCTGGCAGAACATCGGTTTCATGGCGATCGGGGTCATTCTCGGCATCGTCGTCGGCGTGCTGCCGGGGCTGGGTGGTCCGAATGGCGTCGCGATCCTTCTGCCGCTGACCTTCGGCATGGACCCGACCTCGGCGATCATCCTGCTCTCCTCGATCTACTGGGGGGCGCTGTTCGGCGGAGCGATCACCTCGATTCTGTTCAACATACCGGGCGAGGCCTGGTCGGTGGCGACCACCTTCGACGGCTATCCTATGGCGGTGCAGGGCAAGGCGGCCGAGGCGCTGACCGCAGCCTTCACCGCCTCCTTCATCGGGGCGCTCTCGGGCGTCATCCTGATCACCTTCGTCGCGCCGCTCGTCGCCCAGTTCGCGCTGCGCTTCGGGCCGGCCGAGTTCTTCGCCGTCTTCCTCCTGACCTTCTGCTCCTTCATCGGCATGGGCCGCGAGAACCGGGCCAAGATCCTGGCCTCGCTCTGCATCGGCTTCCTGCTCGCGGCCGTCGGTCTCGATTCGATCTCCGGCGACCTGCGCATGACCTTCGGTTCGACCGAGCTGATGCGCGGCTTCGACTTCCTGATCGTCGTCATCGGCCTGTTCGGCGTCAGCGAGATCCTGCTGACGGTCGAGGAGGGGCTGGTCTTCAAGGGCAAGCAGGCGCGGATCGACCTGATGGTCGTGCTGCGCACCTGGGCCGGGCTGCCGCGCTATTGGGCGACGCTGATCCGCTCCTCGCTGGTCGGCATGTGGATGGGCGTGACGCCGGGCGGCGCGATCGCCGCCTCCTTCATGGGCTACGGGCTCGCCAAGCGCTTCTCGAAGCGCGGCAAGAACTTCGGCAAGGGCGAGATCGAGGGCGTGCTGGCGCCGGAGACGGCGGCGCACGCCGCCGGCACCAGTGCGCTCCTGCCGATGCTGGCGCTCGGCATTCCCGGCTCGGCGACGGCCGCGGTGCTGCTCGGCGGCCTGCTGGTCTGGGGCTTGCAGCCTGGGCCGATGCTCTTCGTCGAGCAGAAGGACTTCGTCTGGGGGCTGATCGCCTCGATGTATCTCGGCAACCTCGCCGGGCTGATCATCGTGCTCGCGACCGTGCCGCTGTTCGCGGCGATCATGCGCGTGCCCTTCTCCTTCGTCGCGCCGGTGATCCTGATCGTCTGCGCCATCGGCGCCTATACGATCTCGAACTCGATCTTCGACATCTGGCTGATGTTGATCTTCGGCGTCGTCGGCTACGTCTTCAAGAAGCTCGACTATCCGCTGGCGCCGCTGGTTCTGGCGCTGGTGCTCGGTGACCGGGCGGAGGATGCCTTCCGCCAGGCGCTGCTCGGCTCCGGCGGCAGCCTGCACGTCTTCATCGCCAATGGTCTGGTCACGACCCTCGTCATCCTCGCCATGATCCTGCTGCTCTGGGGGCCGGTCTCGGACCTGATCGCCACCGCGCGCGGCCGCCATGCCGGCAAGGCGGCGGAGGCCGCCGAGTAGTCGTGCCACCTTCGAAAAGAGCCACAGTCATCCCGGATAGGCCGCAAAGCCGCGGCGCTCCGGGATCCATCGCAGAGCGCCGGGATTTACGATGGATCCCGGCGCTCCGCTTCGCTACGGCCGGGATGACGGCTCACACTAGAATTGGCTAGCAGAACGATGACCCACGCAGCCCCCCTGACCAAGCAGGGCTCTCGCAATCTCGGGCTGGAACGGCGCCTCGCGCAGGCGCTGGAAGGGGAGGTGCGCTTCGACGCTTTCACCCGCGGGCGCTATGCCACCGACGCCTCGATCTACCAGATCATTCCGCAGGGCGTCGCCTTCCCAAAGAGCGAGGCCGACATCGCCGCGGCGCTGACGATCGCGGCCGAGCACGGCGTGCCGGTGATCGCGCGCGGCGGCGGCACATCGCAGAACGGCCAGCCGATCGGCGATGCGCTGATCCTCGATATGAGCCGGCATTTCAATGCGATCCGCGACTATGATCCGGCGAACCGCACCGTCTCGGTCGCGCCCGGCATCGTGCTGGAAGCGCTCAACAGCCATGTGAAGAAGGACGGGCTGTTCTTCCCGGTCGAGCCCTCGACGGCGAGCCGCTGCACGATCGGTGGAATGGCCGGCAACAACTCCTCCGGCGCGCGCTCCCTGCGCTACGGCAAGATGGTCGACAACGTCATCGGGCTGCGGGCGCAGTTCCACGATGGCGAGGCCTTCGCGCTCGGCGACGGGCCGCTCGGCGACAATGCCTCGGTCCGGACGCGCGATCTGATGACACGGATGCTGGCGCTGGCGGATGGTCATCGCGACGCGATCGAGGCGATCTTCCCAAAAGTGCAGCGCCGTGTCGGCGGCTACAACCTCGACGAACTGATCGTGCCGCGGCCGAACCTGTCGCATCTCCTGGTCGGATCTGAAGGGACGCTCGCCATCACCACCGAGGCGACGCTGAAGCTCTCGACGCTGCCGACGCATCGCGTCATGGGCGTCTGCCATTTCCCGAATTTCCGCGCCGCGATGGAGACGACGCAGCATATCGTCGCGCTCGGGCCGGTCGCGGTCGAGCTCGTCGACAACAACGTGCTGGTGCTCGGCGCCGACATCCCACTCTTCGTGCGCACGCTCGCCGACATCACCAAGGGCAAGCCGAACTGCCTGCTGCTGGTCGAGTTCGCCGGCGACGAGCTTGCCGATCTCAAGCGTGACCTGAAGCGGCTCGACCAGTGCATGGCCGATCACGGCTTCCCCGATGCGGTGGTCGAGGTGGTCGAGCCGGCCCGGCAGAAGCCGGTCTGGGAGGTGCGCGAGGCTTGCCTCAACATCATGATGTCGATGAAGGGGGACGGGAAGCCGGTCTCCTTCATCGAGGACTGCGCCGTCCCGCTCGAGCATCTCGCCGACTATACCGATGCAGTGACCGCATTGTTCGAGCGGCATGGCACGCGCGGCACCTGGTATGCGCACGCCTCCGTCGGCTGCCTGCATGTCCGCCCGATCCTCAACATGAAGACGGAAGCCGGCGTGAAGGCGATGCGTGGCATCGCCGAGGAGGCCTGCGACCTCGTGCGCCGCTTCAAAGGCTCGTTCTCCGGCGAGCATGGCGACGGCATCTCGCGCTCGGATTTCGTCGAGCCGATGTTCGGCGGGCCGCTGACCCGCGCCTTCGAGGCGGTCAAGGACGGCTTCGACCCGGAGAACCGGCTGAATCCCGGCAAGATCGTCCGGCCCTACCGCATGGACGATCGCAGCCTGATGCGCTTCCCGCCGGGCTACGCGACGCCGGTGCCGGTCGCGACCGCGCTCGACTGGTCCGACTGGGGCGGCCTCGGCGGCGCGGTCGAGATGTGTAACAACAACGGCACCTGCCGGAAGATGGCGGGCGGCACGATGTGCCCGTCCTGGCGCGCGACGCGCGAGGAGCAGCATCTGACCCGCGGGCGGGCGAATTCATTGCGCCTCGCGATTTCCGGGCAGCTCGGGCCGGACGCCTTCACCTCGCCGGAGATGAAGGAGACGCTCGACCTCTGCGTCTCCTGCAAGGGCTGCAAGCGCGACTGCCCGACCGGCGTCGACATGGCCCGGATGAAGGTCGAGTTCCTGCATCACTACTACGCGAAGCACGGGCTGCCGCTGAAGGAGCGCCTGATCGCCTTCCTGCCGCGCTATGCGCCGTTCGCTGCAAAGCTCGCGCCCTTGATGAACCTGCGCGATCGCATCCCGCTCCTGGCGAAGCTCAGCGAACGCTGGCTCGGCTTCTCGGCGCGGCGCTCGCTGCCGGTCTGGCGCAAGCCCTGGCGCGAGGCAGCCGCGCCGTCCAGCCTTTCGGCAGTGCAGGGCGACGGCCGCGACATCGTGCTCTTCGGCGACACCTTCAATCGCTATTTTGAGCGCGAGAACCTGGAAGCGGCCGAGCGCGTGCTCGAGGCCGGTGGCTACCGGCTGCATCGCGTCGAAGCCGCCGATGGCGGCCGCCCGCTCTGCTGCGGACGTACCTTCCTCTCGGCCGGGCTGGTCGACGAGGCCCGCGCCGAGGCGCGGCGCACGCTCGATGCGCTCGCGCCCTTCGTCGCCAAGGGGGCGCGGGTGGTCGGGCTCGAACCCTCCTGCCTGATGAGCTTCCGCGACGAATTCGCAGCTTTGCTGCCGAAGGCCGAGGTCGAGCCCCTGGCCAAGGCAGCGCTGCTGGTCGAGGAACTGCTCGCCGCCGACATGGCTGCGGGCAAGACCAGCCTGCCATTGCAGGATCAGGGCGGGCGCATCGCGCATCTGCATGGCCACTGCCATCAGAAGGCCTTCGACGCGATGGGCGCGGTCGAGAAGACGCTACGGGCAGTGCCCGGGCTCGAGGTCAGGCCGATCGAGTCGAGCTGCTGCGGCATGTCCGGCGCCTTCGGCTACGGCGCCGCGACCATCGACGTCTCGCTCGCCATGGGCGAACTGTCGTTGCTCCCGGCGGTACGCAAGGCCGGTCCGGACGATCTCGTCGTCGCCGACGGCACCAGCTGTCGCCACCAGATCCACGACGGCGCCGGCCGGGAGGCCGTGCACGTCGTCAGGGTGCTGGCGCAGTCACTGGCGGATTGAGGTCTGAAACGCCTTCGCCGGGGCGCGCGTCTTCAGTGCCTTCCGCTCCCTTCCGGGAGCGGAGCCGGGCGTGCAGCGAGCAATGAAAGACGCGTGATCGGTCGTTGATGACGTTGAGTCAGGTTCTGTTTCTGGCCCTGACCTTCTGGATGAACTGAAACTGATCGCGTTTCGCCTGCTTCCCGCCAAGTGAAGCTGCCCACGGACATGGCCATTCGGATCTGCAGCTGCTGTCCCAATACAGCGATTTTTGGAGAATGATTTTTCGATTGGTTCCGGATCGCCGTAGAATGCGCCCCGGCCGGGCAAAGCTGACACCGAAGCCAAAAAGCAGACCCTGCGCAATGTCCGCGACCTTGGCAGCGGGACGCCGTGTGCTACCTTTCCCTTAGAGCGGATACAAAAGCCGCCTTCGGCCTCGCCGTTGAAACCTTCGGCGTGGTCAGACACGAAGGGAGGAAATTCGATGCGAAAGGTGCTTTTGACCGCCGTCGCGGTCTGCAGTCTCGTCGCTGCCTCATCGGTTGCCGGCGCCCAGGAAAAACTCAAGATCGGTATGATGGCGACGCTGTCGGGCGCATTGACGTCCGGCGGCGAGGATGGCGTGCGCGGCGTCCAGGTGGCGCTGAAGCAGCTCGGCAACAAGATCGCCGGGCGGGAAGTCGAGCTGATCATCGCCACCACCGATGCCAGCCCGGATTCCGCGCTGAGGGCCGCGCGCAAGCTCGTCGAACAGGACAAGGTCCAGGTCATCGTCGGGCCGCTCTCGGGCTCCGAGGGCATCGCCATCCGCGACTACTCGAAGACCGTTCCGAACGTGACCGTCGTCGACGGCTCCTCGGGCGCGCTCGAGACCACTTACGTCAATCCGTCGCCGAACTATTTCCGCTTCAACAGCAACGGCGCGATGTGGATGGCCGGGCTCGGCGACTACGTCTTCAAGGACAAGGGCTTCAAGAAGATCGCCGTGATCGCGGAGGACTACTCCTTCCCCTACACGCAGGTCTTCGGCTTCGCGCTCGGCTATTGCGGCGCCGGTGGGCAGATCACCCAGCGCCAATGGGTGCCGCTCGGCACCAAGGATTTCGGCTCGGTCATCGCCAATATTCCCGATGATGTCGACGCGGTCTTCCTCGGCCTCGGTGGCGGCGACGCGGTCAACTTCCTGAACCAGTACAGCCAGACCGGCGGCAACGCGAAGTTCGTCGGCGGCTCGATCATGGTCGACCAGACCGTGCTCTCCTCGCGCGGCGCGGCCAAGAAACTCCTCGTCGGCACGCCGTCTTCCGGCGGCGTCGCGGATGCCTGGGACGATCCGCGCTGGAAGGCCTGGGTGAAGGCCTATCAGGACGCTTTCCCGGCGGACAAGCGCTTCGCCAGCCCGTCCCTCTTCGCGACCAACTACTACAACGCCTTCACCGCGCTCGCGACGGCGCTGGGCAAGGTCAACGCCGACCTTTCGGACGGCGGCGCGAAGCTGCGGGCTGAACTGGCCAAGGTTGAGCTCGATGCGCCTAACGGCAAGATCAAGCTCGACGACGACCGGCAGGCGATCGCGACGACCTTCATCACCGAGGTCGCGGAACTGCCGAACGGCGAACTCACCAACAAGTTCGTCCGCACGGTTCCGAACGTGTCGAAGACGATGGGCCTGTCCCCCGAAGCCTTCAAGGCGGTGGGCCTGCCTTCGCGCACCAACCCGGAATGCAAGAAGTAGACGCCTGACGAAGACTGCCGAAGGGGGAGCTACGCGAGATGCGCGCCCCCTTCGTCCCTGTGACGTCCCGGTGCCGCCGCCTGCGATGATCTGCGCAGGCGACGGATGGCGGCTGGCCTGACGAGGCCAATGTCGTGCCGCCGGACCTGTTTTCGAGAGGAACCATGAGTCGCGCAGTCGCGGTCTGCCACGGTCCGTTCGGCCGGGTTTCGATCTACGATCTCGACCGGCCCCTGGTGCTGCACGCCCATCGCGAAGCGCATCTGATCTTCTTCCTCGAAGGATCGCGTGGGCTCGTGACCGTCGGCAGCCATACGACGCGCGTCGACCCTTTCATGGGGGTCGCGATCAACCCGTGGGAACCGCACAACTTCCAGCCGGAGAGCAAGGGCTGCTTCGGCCTCTTCCTCGTCGTCTATCTCAGGCCGGAATGGCTGGCGGCCCAGGGCATGTCACCCTTCGGAGGATCGTTCTTTCCCTCATCGGAGCTGGTCGTGACCCGCGAACTTGCCGCCTGGCGCGACAAGATCGTCGAGATGCTGCTGTGCTCACGCCGCGACCTCAATCTCGGGCCGGTGCTGATGGCACTGGCGCAGGCCTCCAGCGAACCGATCGAGCCGACGCTGGCTTCCTCCTTCGCCCATCTCGCGCCGGAAGGCGCGCTCGACCGCCGGGTGCTGCGCGCTTGCCGGCTGCTCGAAGATCACCCGAGCTATGATGGCGCGCTCGAGCGCGTCGCCCGCGAAGCCGGGCTGTCGCGGGCGCATTTCTTCAAGCTGTTCCGCCAGCAGGTCGGCGTGACGCCGACGGTCTTTTCCAACACCGTCCGCCTCGATGCCGCGCTCGACCGGCTGGTCTTCTCGCAGGACCCGGTGACGCGGATCGGCAACGGCCTCGGCTTCTCCTGCCAGAGCGTCTTCACCCGCTTCTTCACCGCCCATATGGGCATGGCGCCGCGCGACTACCGCCGCGTGCTGCGCACGGTCGGCCCGGCGCCCATGCAGGCGGCCCATGTCTGACTTCGTCGCGCGCCGCCCGATCTGGTCTCTGGTCATCATCTTCGCGGTCGGCATCCTCGCCTGGCTGATCTTCTCGGTCTGGACGCCGGGGATGGAAGCGATGCTGGGACGCAAGCGCGTCTTCCTGAGCGCGCTGTTCAACGGCATCACGCTCGGCGCGCTCTATTTCCTGGTCGCCAGCGGCTTCACCCTCATCTTCGGGCTGATGCGCAACGTCAATCTCGCCCATGGCTCGCTCTATCTGTTCGGCGGCTATCTCGGCTACAGCGTCGGCCATCTCACCGGCTCCTGGCTCCTGGCGCTCCTGGCCGCCTTCGTCGTCGTCGGCATCGTCGGCGTGCTGATGCAGGTGCTGCTCTTCCGCTGGATGGAAGGCCAGGACCTGCGTCAGACGCTGGTGACCATCGGCCTCTCGATCATCTTCGCCGACCTCCTTTTGTGGAACTATGGCGGCGACACCTTCCAGGTGACGACGCCGGACTGGCTCTCCGGCCCGGTCCAGCTGCCCTTCGTCGTGGCGCTGCGCGGCAATGGCGACCCGGTGATGATGACCTATCCGCTGGTGCGCCTCGCGATCCTGGTCGGGGCCGTCATCGTCGGTGTCCTGATGTGGCTCGCGCTCAACCGGACGCGGGTCGGCATGCTGGTGCGTGCCGGTGTCGACGATCGCGACATGCTCTCGGCGACCGGCGTGCGCGTCCAGCTCGTCTTCGTGATGATCTTCGCCTTCGGCGCCGGGCTCGCGGGGCTGGCCGGCGTCGTCGGCGGCACCTTCCAGTCGCTGCAGCCGGGCGAGGACACCAAGATCCTGCTGTCCTCGCTGGTGGTCGTCATCGTCGGCGGCATGGGCTCGATCCCCGGCGCGGCGATCGGCGCGCTGATCGTCGGCCTCGCTGAGCAGTTCGGCTCGGTCTACATGCCGACCTACGCGGTGATGCTGACCTTCGTCATCATGGTGGCGGTCCTGGCGGTGCGGCCGCAGGGCTTGGCGGCGAGGCGCTGAGCATGGCGATCGCCGATCTCAACCTCGAGCAGCGCGCCCGCACCCGGGAGGGCTTTCCGGCCTGGCTGGCACGCCGCGGCACGGCCTTCTGGGTCGTGGCGGTGCTGCTGCTGGTGATGCCCGCGATCGCGAGCCCGTTCTGGCTCGTCCAGATCTTCGCCTATTCGATGATCCTCGGCCTCGTCGCGCTCGGCCTGATGTTCCTGGCGGGCTATGGCGGCATCGTCAGCCTCGCGCAGATGACGGTGGCGGCCTGCGCCGGCTATCTCGTCGCGATCCTCGGCGACAGCGCGATCTCGCAGATCAGCCTGCACTGGCCCTGGTGGATGGCGGCGCCGGTCGCGATCCTGGTCGCGACCCTGTTCGGCACGCTCAGCGGCGCGCTTTCGGTGCGGACCGAAGGCATCTACACGATCATGATCACGCTCGCGATCGCCTCGGCCTTCTATTACCTCGCGCTGCAGAACTACACGATCTTCAACGGTTTCAGCGGCTTCAACGGCATCAAGCCGCCGGTCTTCCTCGGCATCGACTGGGGCCAGAACCTGCCCTTCTACTATCTCACGCTGACCTGTTCCGCTCTGGCCTATGGCGCGGTGATCTATGTCTCGCGGGCGCCCTTCGGCCTCGCCTTGCAGGGGACGCGCGACAATCCGCGCCGCATGGCGGCCCTCGGCTTCGACGTCGTCGCCCATCGCATCGCGGCCTACGCCTTCGCCTCGTTCATCGCCGCCTGCGCCGGCGTATTGCTGGTCTGGTATCAGCGCCAGATCTCGCCCGGCACGGCCGGGGTCGGTCCTGTCGTCGACATGCTGATCATCGCCGTCGTCGGCGGCCTCAGCCGCCCGATCGGCCCGTTCATCGGCGCACTTGTCTATGTGCTGCTGCGGACCTTCTCGCTCGACATGCTGGAAGGGGTCGGCCTCGACGGCAAGCGCTACCAGCTGCTGATCGGCCTCGGCTTTCTCGTCATCGTGCTGTTCTCGCCCGACGGGCTGATCGGCATCTGGCAACGCCTGCGCGAGCGCTATCGCAAGGGCAGCGAGGCCCGCGAGGCCGGCATGCGCATCGGCGGGGGCTCGCCATGAGCGCCGTCACCGCACGCGAGAGCCTGGCCTCCGCCGGCTCGGCCAATGCGCTGGAATTGCGCGGCGTTTCGCGGCTGTTCGGTGCGCTTGCCGCGCTGTCCGACGTCACGCTCTCGGTGCGCCCCGGCGAGCGTCGCGCCGTGCTCGGCTCGAATGGCGCGGGCAAGACGACCCTGTTCAACTGCATAACCGGGGATTTCGCGCCGAGCACCGGCCTGATCCGGTTCTTCGGCGAGGATGTGACCGCCTTTCCGCCGCAGGAGCGCATCCGCCGCGGCCTGCGGCGCACCTATCAGATCTCCTCGCTGTTCACCGGGCTCTCGGTCCTCGACAATGTCTATCTGGCCTGCCGGGGCGTCTCGCGGAACCGCTTCTCCCTCGTCCGACCGCGCCGCGACGATGCGCTCGTCCACGCCGCCGAAGGGCTGGTCGAGGCCGTGCATCTTTCTGCGGTCAAGGACCGGCTGGTCGGAGAGCTCGCCTATGGCCAGCAGCGCCAGCTCGAAATCGCGCTCGCCCTGTCGGGCGCGCCGCGTTTCATCCTGTTCGACGAGCCGGCGGCCGGCCTCTCGCCGACGGAGCGGCGCGACCTCGTCCATATCCTGACCTCGCTGCCGGCTCATATCGGCTACATCATCATCGAGCACGACATGGATGTGGCGCTGCGCGTCGTCGAGAGCGTGACGATGATGCACAACGGCCGCATCTTCAAGGAAGGCCGGCCGGACGAAATCGAATCCGATCCCGAGGTGCAGGAACTCTACCTCGGAGGCGGCCATGGCTGAGCGCTTCAGGCCTCCGCCCGCCGCCGGCGTGCCGATCCTGCAGATCGCCGGGCTCAACGTGTTCTACGGGCGCTCCCATGCCCTGCAGGGCGTCGATCTCACGCTGGAGAGCGGCGTGCTGTCCGTTGTCGGCCGCAACGGCATGGGCAAGACGACCATGTGCAAGGCGATCATGGGGCTGGTGCCGATCTCGTCGGGCTCGATCCGGTTCTTCGGCGAGGAGATCGCCGGCCGCTCGCCCGCCGAGATCGCCCGTCTCGGCATCGGCTATGTCCCGCAGGGGCGCCGGCTCTGGCGCTCGCTCACCGTCGACGAGCATCTCCAGCTGATGCAGCGCGGCAAGCGCGGCGCCTGGACGCGGGAGCGCATCTACGAAGCCTTTCCCCGGCTCGCCGAGCGCCGCAACAATGGCGGCGCACAGCTTTCCGGCGGCGAGCAGCAGATGCTGGCGATCGGCCGGGCCCTGATGCTCAACCCGCGCCTGCTCGTCATGGACGAGCCGACCGAGGGGCTGGCGCCGGTGATCGTCGCCCATGTCGAGGAGATGCTCGTCCGGCTCGCCGACCAGGGCGATGTCGCGATCCTGGTCATCGAGCAGAACATCGGCGTCGCCACGCAGATGTCGGACCCGGTCGCCATCATGGTCAATGGCCGGGTCAACCGCATCATCGCCTCGGCGACGCTCGCCGGCGACCGCGATTTGCAGCAGCGCCTGCTCGGTGTCGGGCGCCATGGCCATGACGAAACCGACGGCGCGCCTGACCCCACGGCCGGCGCCGCCGACGCACGTCCCGCACCCGCCATCGTCGCGGGCCCGACCCGCGTCTACAATGCCAACCCCGTCATCCCGACCCGCTGGTCGCAGCCCATCCCGGCGGCGCGGATCGAGGCCCAGGCGCGCACGATCTCCCGCCCGACCCTGGCGACGCGCGACGGCGCGCATGTCGGCGCGATCCGGCCGCTCGCCGCCGCGGCAGGCGCGGGCGAGCCCTATGTCGTCATCGCCGGCACGCTCGACACCAAGGGCGAGGAGCTGCGCTATATCCGCGACCTCGTCCGCGCCGAGGGGCTGCGGACCCTGCTGGTCGATCTCTCGACCTCGGGCCGCAGCGCCGGCGGCGACGTCACGCCCCAGCAGGTCGCGCTCGCCTCGGCCAGGGGCTCGACCGGCATCTCCTCGGGCGATCGCGGCACGGCGGTCGCGGCGATGACGGAAGCCTTCGCGGCCTGGCTGCCGCGGCAGGAGGGCGTGCTCGGCATCATCTCCGCCGGCGGCTCCGGCGCCACCGCGATCGTGACGCCGGCGATGCAGGCGCTCCCCGTCGGCGTGCCCAAGCTGATGATCTCGACCATGGCCTCGGGGGATGTGCGCGCCTATGTCGGCGCGACCGACATCACGATGATGCACGCCGTCACGGATGTGCAGGGGCTGAACCGCGTCTCGCGGCTCGTGCTCGGGAATGGCGCCCGCGCGGTCGCGGCGATGGCGAAGGCACGGCTCGCCGAGCTCAAGCGCGAGGCCACGCCGCGGCGGGCAGAGCCCGAGAAGCCGCTGGTCGGCCTGACCATGTTCGGCGTCACGACGCCTTGCGTTCAGCAGATCGCCAAGCTGCTCGAGGCCGAGTGGGAGCCGCTCGTCTTCCATGCCACCGGCACCGGCGGCCAATCGATGGAGAAGCTTGTCGATTCCGGCCTTGTCGGCGCGGTGATCGACGTCTCCACCACCGAGATCTGCGACATGATGATGGGCGGCTTCCTGCCGGCGACGGAGGACCGGTTCGGCGCGGTCATCCGCACGCGCATCCCCTATGTCGGCTCGGTCGGCGCGCTCGACATGGTCAACTTCTTCGCGCCCGAGACGGTGCCGGAGCGCTATCGCGGCCGCAAGCTCTACCCGCACAACCCGCAGATCACGCTGATGCGGACGACGCCGGAGGAGAATGCGCGCATGGGCCGCTGGATCGGCGAGCGGCTGAACCAGATGGAAGGCCCGGTCCGCTTCCTGATCCCCGAAGGCGGCGTCTCGGCGCTCGATGCGCCGGGCCAGGCCTTCCATGACCCGGCCGCCGACGCCGCGCTGGTCCAGGCGCTGGAGCAGACGGTGCGCACCAGCGCCAACCGGCAGCTCATCCGCCTGCCGCTTCACATCAACGATCCCGCCTTCGCCGCGGCGCTGGTTCAGCAGTTCCGCGCACTGCATGCCGGCCGCCGGCGCGAGCGGGCCAGCGGAGGCAGGTCATGACGCCTTTCGACAAGAAGACCCTGCTGAAGCGTTTCCGGGCGATGATCGCCAAGGGCGAGCCGATCATCGGCGGCGGCGCCGGTACCGGGCTCTCCGCCAAATGCGAGGAGCTCGGAGGCATCGACCTCATCGTGATCTACAATTCCGGCCGCTACCGCATGGCCGGGCGCGGCTCGCTCTCCGGCATGATGCCCTATGGCGACGCCAACGCCATCGTCATGGAGATGGCCGCCGAGGTGCTGCCCGTGGTGCAGCGGACGCCGGTGATCGCCGGGGTCTGCGGCACCGATCCGTTCCGGCGCATGGACGTCTTCCTCGACGATATCAGGCGGATCGGCTTCGCCGGCGTCCAGAATTTTCCGACGGTCGGGCTGATCGACGGCGTCTTCCGCAAGAATCTCGAAGAGACCGGCATTGGCTACGGGCTCGAGGTCGAGATGATCTCGCTCGCCAGCCAGAAGGGCCTGCTGACCACGCCTTACGTGTTCTGCGAGGACGACGCGCGCGCCATGGCCAAGGCCGGCGCCGACATCATCGTCTGCCATCTCGGCCTGACGACCGGCGGTTCGATCGGTGCCGGCACGGCCTTGCAACTCGCGGATTGTCCGGCGCTCGTCGACCGCTGGGCTGCGGCGGCGCTCGCGGTGAAGAAGGACGCGATCGTCCTCGTCCATGGCGGGCCGGTCGCCGAGCCGGCCGATGCCGATTTCATCATGAAGAACACGAAGCATTGCCACGGCTTCTACGGCGCATCCTCAATGGAGCGACTGCCGGTCGAGATCGCGATCCGCGACCAGACCCGCGCCTTCAAGCGGATCGCGCGCCGGCAAGAGACGACGGACAAGCAGACGACGAAGAGACCGGCGCGCCAAGCCGGCAAGTCGAAGTGACCCGAAGGACGGGCGGGAGGATGAGGACATGACGGGACAGCTGATCGGATCGCTGATCCTCTGGCTGATCGTGGCGGTGATCGTCATCGCCATCGTCGTCTATCTGGTGAACTGGCTTTATCGCCGCTCGTCGAAGGAGGTGTCCTTCGTCCGCACCGGCCTGTTCGGCGAAAAAGTGGTGATCAATGGCGGCGCGTTCGTGCTGCCGATCATCCACGACGTCACGCCGGTCAATATGAACGTGCTGCAGCTCGCCGTGACGCGCGCCAACAACGACGCGCTGATCACCCGCGACCGGATGCGCGTCGATATCGACGCCGAGTTCTACGTGCGCGTTCGGCCCCAGCGGGAGTCGGTCTCGGTCGCCGCCGCGACGCTCGGCCGGCGTACCTTGCAGCCAGATCAGCTTAACGCCCTGCTTTCCGGCAAGTTCATCTCGGCGCTGCGTACCGTCGCCTCCGAGATGACGATGGAGGAGATGCACGAGCAGCGCGGCACCTACGTCCAGCGCGTCAAGGACGCCGCTGCCGAGGCTCTCGACCAGAACGGCCTCGTGCTGGAATCGGTCGCGCTGACCGATCTCGACCAGACCGATCTGCAGTTCTTCAACCCGTCGAACCGCTTCGACGCCGCCGGTCTGACGCGGATCATCGAGGAGATCGAGGACAAGCGGAAGCTGCGCAACGACATCGAGCAGGACTCGATGATCCGCATCCGCACCCGCAACCTCGAGGCCGAGCGCCAGGCGCTCGACATCGAGCGCGACAGCGAGGCGGCGCGGCTCGAACAGCAGCGCGAGATCGAGATCAAGCGCGCCGTGCAGCGCGCCGAGGTCGCCCGCGAGCGGGCGGCGCGCGACACCGAGGCCGAGCAGGCGCTGATCTTCTCGCGCGAGGAGATCGAGAAGTCGCGCATCGCCAATGAGCGCGCGATCAGCGAGGCGCGCATCGCTTCCGAGCGTGAGATCCGCCAGCAGGAGATCGCGCGCACACAGGCCGTCGAGGAGGCCGAGATCGCGGCGCGCGAGACGGTCGAGAAGGCGCGCATCGCGAACGAGCAGACGATCAACGCGGCCCGCATCACCTCCGAGCGCGAGATCCGTCAGAAGGAGATCGAGCGCGCCAAGGTGCTGGAGGCGGCCGAGATCGCCGCCCGCGAGACCACCGAGAAGGCCCGCATCCTGCAGGAGACGGCGGTGAACGCCGAGCGCATCGCCCGCGAGCAGGAGGTGCGCAACCGCGAGATCGAGCGCACGCGCGCCCTCGACCAGGAGGACATCGCGGCACGCGAGGCCGTCGAGACTGCGCGCATCGCCCAGGAGGAGCGCGTCCGAGCGCTCGGCATCGCCCGCAACCGGGCGCTCGACGAGGCCGAGATCGCGGCGCGCGAGGCCGTCGAGAAGGCCCGGATCGCGCAGGACAACGCCATCACGGCCGATCGCATCGCGCTCGAACAGCGCAAGAGCCTGCTCGAGATCGGGCGCACCGAGGCTATCGAGGCTGCCGAGATCGCCGCCCGCGAAAGCGTGGAGAAGGCGCGCATCGCGCAGGAGCGGACCGTCTCCGGCGAGCGCATCCGCCGCGACGAGGAGGTGCGCAGTCTCGAGATCCTCCGCAATCAGGCGATCGAAACCGCCGAGATTTCGGCTCGCGAGGCCACGGAGGCCGCGCGCATCGCCCAGGAGAAGGCGGTCGCCGCCGAGCGGATCGCCGCCGAGCTCGCGACGAAGGAACTGGAGATCAAGCGCAGTGCCGATCTCGACGCCGCCGAGCTGAAGCGACGCGATGCGGTCGAGCGTCAGCGCATCGTCACCGAACTCGGGCTCGAGAAGGAGCGGATCGACTCTTCCAAGACCCGCGAGATGCTGCAGATCGCCCAGAAGAAGGCGGTCGAGGTCGCGGAGGAAGAGCGCGCCATCGCGGTTGCCGCCAAGAAGGTCGAGCGGACCGACGCCGACAAGACGCTGCGCCAGGCCGAGATCACGGCGCGCCAGCAGGTCGAGACCGTCGATATCACCCGCGAGCAGGCGCTGGAGGCGGCGCGGATCGAACGGCGACGGGCGCTGGAGCAGCTCGAGATCGCCCGGACCCAGGCGCTGCAGGAGGCGCAGATCGCCTCGAACGAAGAGGTCGAGCGGGCCCGCATCTCGTCCGATCGCGGGCTGGACGAGGCTCGCGTCGGCCGCCAGCGCGAACTGCGCAAGCTCGAGATCGAGCGCGAGCGCGAGGTCGAGAGCGCGGCGATGGACAAGGCGATCGCGCTCTACGCCAAGTCGCTGGAGGAATCCGCCGCCCAGGCCAATGCCGAGATCGCCCGCGGCAAGGCGGTCGAGGCCGAAGAGAAGGTCAAGACCATCCGCGAGAGCGAGGGGGCGAAGCGCCGCAAGACCGTCGAGGTCCTGCTCGCCGAGAAGGCGGCCGAGGAAGCGCGCATCGCCGCCGAGGCCGACAAGATCCGCAAGGCGGTCGATGCCGAGGCGCAGAAGCTGCTCTACGAGGCCGAGAACGTGCTCACAGACGGTGCCCGCTACGGGCTGTTCCGGCGCCGGCTGCTCGACCGGATCGAGGGCATCGTGCGCGAGAGCGTCAAGCCGATGGAGAAGATCGAGGGCATCCGCATCCTCCATGTCGACGGGCTCGCCGGCGGGGTGGGAGCGAGCGGGGCCGGCGGGGCGGCGCGTTCGCCGACCGACGAGGTGATCGAATCCGCCCTGCGCTACCGGGTGCAGGCGCCGATGATCGACCAGGTGCTGAAGGAGATCGGCATCGAGGGCGGCAATCTCGCCAAGATGGGCGGGCTGATGCGCGAGGCTTCCGACATGCAGCGCGTCGCCAAGGAAGCGCAGCCGGCCAAGCCCAAAGGTGGCGGCTCCGGCGGAAGCAGTGGCGCCGACGGCGCGCCCGAGACGAAGGCTTGAGGACGAAGCATCATGGCCCGCGTCTACGTCTCCAGCGTCATCGCCGCCCCCACCGCCAAGGTCTGGGCCCGCGTGCGCGATTTCAACGGCCTGCCGAACTGGCACCCGCGCATCGCGGAAAGCCGGATCGAGAACGGCGAGCCCTCCGACAAGGTCGGCTGCATCCGCGCCTTCAGCCTGCGCAGCGGCGACAGGCTGCGCGAGCAGCTTCTGGGCCTGTCGGATTACGACATGTTCTGCACCTATTCGATCCTCGACTCGCCGATGCCGCTGACCAACTATGTCGCGACGCTCAGGCTGACGCCGATCACCGATCAGGAACGTACCTTCATCGAGTGGTCCGCCGATTTCGACTGCGCGCCCGAGCGCGAGGCCGAGCTGGTCGAAGGGATCGGCACGAACGTCTTCCAGGGCGGGTTCGACGCGCTGAAGCGCGCATTCGGGGGATGAGGCCATGCCTCACGTCGTCCGCAGCACCATCATCGACGCGCCGGTCGACCGGCTCTGGGCGATCCTGCGCGATTTCAACGGCCATGATCGCTGGCACCCGATCGTCGCGCGAAGCGAGATCGAGCGCGGGCACCCTTCCGACAGGATCGGCTGCGTGCGTCGCTTCTCCCTGCAGGACGGCAGCGAGCTACGCGAGCAACTCCTGACCCTCTCGGACCTCGAAATGACCTTCAGCTATTGCCTGCTCGATACGCCGATCCCGCTCTTCAACTACGTCGCCCATGTCCGGCTGCTGCCGGTCACGGACGGCAACCGGGCCTTCTGGCACTGGGAGAGCCGCTTCACCACGCCGCCCGGCCGCGAGGCCGAGCTCGCGCGGATCGTCGGCGACGAGGTCTACACCAACGGCATCGAGGCGGTGCGCCGCCTGCCCGAACTGGCCAGGGAGGGCGTCTGACATGCTCGGCGTGAGAAGCTGCGCGACGATCGCCGAGGCCGCCGGCATCCTCTCCGGGGATCGCCAGGCCGTGCTGCTCGGCGGCGGTACGCTGGTGATGCGCGACGTCAATGAAGGGCGTTTGACCGAAGGCACGCTGGTGCGCATCACGGACCCCGCATTCCGGCAGATGAGCACCGGAGGCCCGCGCATCGAGCTCGGCGCCGGCGTGACCATGGCCCAGGTGCTGGCCAGTCGCGAGCTCGCCTTCCTGCACCCCGCCGCACGCGCCATCGGCGGCCCGGCGATCCGCACCATGGCAACGGTCGGCGGCAATCTCTTCGCGGCCGCCCCCTATGGCGACTTCACGGTGGCGCTGCTGGCCCTCGACGCGCAGGTCGTGCTCCAGGCCGGCTACGGCACCGGGCGCGGCGTGCCGCTGGAAGAGCTCCTCGCCGGCCGCGACCGCGGCAGCGTCTCGGGACTGGTCGCCGGCGTACAGTTCTCGCGACCGGCCAATCAGGCTGAGTTCCACTTCCGCAAGATCAGCCGGGTCAAGCCGAAGGGCATTTCGGTGCTCTCCATCGCCGCCCATCTGCCTTTGCAGGGCGGGCGCGCCGCGCAGCCGCGCATCGCCTATGGCGCGATGGCGCCGACGCCGATCCGGGCGCGCGGGGTCGAGCGGGCGCTGGACGGCAAAGCGCTCGACGCCGCCGCGATCCAGGCCGCCAGGCAGGCCGCGCTCGAAGGCTGCCGTCCCGCCACCGACGCCATCGCGAGCGAATGGTACCGCCGCGAAGTGCTGCCCATCCATCTCGGCCGGCTGCTGGCCGGCGAGCCCCGCTGAGGAGGTCGCCATGGCCAAGATCCCGGTCCAGTTCCGGCTCAACGGCTCCGACCGTGCCGCCTTCGTCGATGCGCCGGAGACGCTGCTCAACACGCTCAGGCGCGGTCTCGGCGATTTCTCGCCGAAATATGGCTGCGGCCAGGGCACCTGCGGCGTCTGCTCCGTGCTCGTCGACGGCGAGCCGCAGCTCTCCTGCCTGACGCTGTCGGTCGCCTGCGAGGGGCGCCATGTCGAGACCGCCGCGGGGCTGGCCGACGGACCGAACCTGCATCCGTTGCAGGCCGCCTTCATGGACCATTTCGCCGCCCAGTGCGGCTTCTGCACGCCGGGCATGCTGACCGCGGCACGCGTCCTGCTCGCGAAGAATCCGAGCCCGAGCCGCGACGATGTGATCGAGGCGATCAGCGGCAATATCTGCCGCTGCACCGGCTATGAGCCGATCGTCGCCGCGATTCTCGCCGCCGCCAGCGCGCCCGGCGCGCGCCGAGCCTGAGGAGCCTCGCCATGCTGGAAATGCGCAAGGACATCTTCGCCGACGAGCGCGACGACAACCTCAACGTGATCGGCAAGGGGCTGCAGCGGCAGGACGCGCCCGGCCATGTCACCGGTCGGACGCGCTATTTCGACGATCACGCTTTCGAAGGCCTGCTGCATCTCAAGGTCGTCCGCAGCCCGCATGCCCATGCCCGTATCCGCTCCATCGACATCTCGGCGGCGGAGCGCGCGCCCGGCGTCAAGCGCGTGCTGCGCGGCGCCGATGTGCCGGTGAACAAGAACACGCTGCTCAGCCTGATCAATTTCGGCAAGGACGACGAACCTTCGCTCGCCGTCGACAAGGTTCGCTACAAGGGCGAGCCGGTAGTCGCGATCCTCGCCGACAGCGAGGCCGAGGCGCTGGCGGCCAGGAAGCTGGTGCGGATCGACTACGAGCCGCTGCAGAGCGTGTTCGACGTCGAGGAGGCGCTGAAACCGGGCGCGCCCGTCGTCAACGAGACCTATCCCGGCAACTACTTCGAGTATCACGAGCGCTTCGACCATCAGAAGCTGCGCTTCGGCGATGTCGAGCGCGGCTTCTCTGGCGCCGACATCGTGATGGAGCATCGCTACCAGATGTCGCCGATCGAGCATGCGCCGACGGAGACCAACGGTACGATCGCCGCGCCCGAGCAGAATGGCCGCTTCGTCGTGCATTCCTGCGCGCAGGGCCTGTTCTTCGCGCTGGGGACAACCGCCAAGATCGTCGATGTCGAGTCGAACCGGCTGCATTTCATCGGCGGCACGGTCGGCGGCGGCTTCGGCGGCAAGGTCGACTCGCTGACCGAGCCGCTGGCGGTTCTCGGCGCGATGCTGACCGGCAAGCCGGTGCGCTTCGTCCTCGATCGCGAGGAGGAGATGCTCTACGGCTCGCCGCGCGGGGCCGAGCGCATCTACATCAAGGACGGCGTGATGCGGGACGGACGCATCGTCGCCCGCTACATCCGCAGCTATTTCGACGCCGGAGCCTATACGCGGCTGTCGAGCTATGCGGCGATCAAGTGCACGGCGCATGTGCCGGGGCCCTACTGGATCCCCAATGTCGCCTCCGACATCTACGTCGCCTACACCAATCGCTGCCCCTCCACCGCGATGCGCGGCTTCGGCGTCACCGCGGTCGACTTCGCGCTCGAGGTCCAGATGGACCGTCTCGCCGAGGCGGCGAGCATGGACCCGATGGAGTTCCGTATCCTCAACGCCTATCGCGACGGGGACATGAAGCCGCACAGGCGCGCCGCCAAGAACACGGCGCTGGTCGAATGTGTGCAGGTTGCCGCCGAGAAGGCGAACTGGCCGCTCTCAGAACAGGCGAGGCGGCAGTCCTCGCTGCATGGTGGCGCTGGCGAACGCGGCCAGATCCCCGCGACGACAGTCGACACCAAGGGGCAGATTGGGCGGCCCGAGACGCGAGCGGGAACGCCGACCCAGACGCTTCCGGCCGGCACGGCGCGCATCCCGCTGAGCAAGCAGCCGGTGATGGAAGGGGCTCGCGACGGGCGCGCCGCGCCGACGCAGGTGCCGCGTTACGAGCCGGCCCGGCCCACGATGCCGCCGCCGAACGCGCCGCCTGCCTACGCGCCACCGCCCTATCAAGCGGCCAGCTCTCCTGCTGCTCCGTCCTACCAGCCCGCGCCGCCGCCACAGCCGGCCGCCCCGGCCCAGACGCAGCATGGCGCGGTGCGGTTCTCTTCAGTCTTCGGCACGAGGAGGCGCTGAGATGGCCCGTCACGAAGGCAGGGGCATGGCCTCGGTCAACTATCCGATCGGCATGAATCTCGGCGGCGACCCGAGCCAGGCGCTGATCCACTCCAACCCGGACGGCAAGTTCACCGTCGCGCTCTCGGCGATCGATCTCGGCCAGGGCATGAAGCAGGTCTCGCGGCAGATCGCGGCGGAGACGCTGGGCGTGCCGATCGAGGACGTCTTCGTCGACACCGCCGACAGCGACACCGGCCCGCACGACATGGGCTCCTTCGCCTCGCGCGGCACGCACCGCATGGGCAACGCCATCATCGTCGCGGCGCGGGAGGCTCGCGGCGTCCTGCTGGAAGCTGCCGCGGAGGAGCTCGAGGTCAATGCCAGCGACCTCGTCACCGACGGACGCGGCAACATCCATGTCCGCGGCGCGCCCTCGAAGACGATCACGGTCAAGGCGACGGCGCAGGCGGCCCAGTTCAAGCAGGGCAAGACCATCGCCGGGCGCGGCATCTTCCTGATCCCGCTCTCGGCTGTCGATGCCGAGACCGGCGAGATGAACCCCAACACCGCCTTCGCCCATGCCTGCCTCGTCGCCGATGTCGCCGTCGATGACGAGACCGGCGAGGTCGAGGTGCTGAGGATGACCAGCGCCTACGAGCTTGGCCGCGTCATAAATCCGCGCATGGTCGAGCAGCAGCTGGTCGGCGGCGCCTGGATGGGCATCAGCCACGCGCTCTACGAAACGCCGGAGCCGTACTATCCCAACCCCGAGCATGGCCCGCGCGACTTCAACGAGTATCTGATGCCGGGCCCGGGAGAGATCGCGCCCTATCACGTGACCGTGCTGGAGCGCCCGGCGCCGGACGGGCCCTTCGGCGGCAAGGGGCCGGGCGAGATGTGCGCCAACCCGGTGCTGCCCGCGATCGCCAACGCGGTCTACAACGCCGTCGGCGTCAGAGTCGACGAGTTGCCGATCACGCCCGAGAAGATCCTGCGCGGCATCAAGGCGAATGGCGGCGCCAAGCCCGGCCCGCGCCGCGGCGGCCCGGTGAACTGGCGCTGACGCGATGGCTTTGCGCACGACCGTCGCCGGCATCTCAAGCCCCGAGGACCTCGCCGAGGCCCTGACGGCGGCGATGTACCTCGCCGATGACGGCATCGCGACGGCCGGCTACCTCTCGCTCGCGCTCGGCAAGCCGCTGCTGCTCGAAGGCGCGCCCGGCGTCGGCAAGACCGAGGCTGCCAAGGCGATCGCCGGCATTCTCGGCCGGCAGCTGATCCGTCTGCAGTGCTTCGAGGGCATCGACGCTTCGGCGGCGCTCTATGAATGGAACTATCCGCGCCAGATGCTGGCGATCCGGCAGGCGCGCGAAGGTGAAACCCTCGACATCTACCGCGACGATTTCCTGATCGAGCGGCCAATGCTGACGGCGTTGCGGCGGCCTGAATCCACGGTCCTGCTGATCGACGAGATCGACCGCTCCGACCATGAATTCGAGGCCTTCCTGCTCGAATTCCTCTCGGATTTCTCGATCTCGATCCCCGAGCGCGGGACGTTGCGCGCGCCCGAGCGGCCGGTCGTCGTGCTCACTTCGAATCGCACCCGCGAGCTGCACGAGGCGCTGCGCCGCCGCTGCGTCTACCACTACATCGCCTATCCCGAACCGGAGCGCGAGGCGCAGATCATCATGCTGCGCTCCTCGGCGGTGGCGGAAGGCACGGCGCGGGCCGTCGTCCACGCGGTCGGCCTGCTCAGGCAGGAACCGCTGGCCAAGCCGCCGGGCGTCGCCGAGGCCGTGGACTGGGCCGAGGCCGCGACGGCGCTCGCACAGAGCGGCGCGCCCTGGCCGGAAGCCTTCCGGCGCTCGCTCGGCACCGCGATCAAGGACGAGGAAGACCTCGCGCATCTGCGGCCGCGCCTGCCGCTGTTCATCCCGGGGCTGGCGGCATGATCGAGCCTCTCCCACCGGCAGCCCGGCTCTTCGTTTCCTTTCCGGGGCTGCTGCGCCAGCACGGCATCGCCGTTGCGCCCGAGCAGACCGTCTCCTTCCTCAGCGCGATCGAGCGCCTGGGGCCGCGCAGCCTGGAGCATGTCCGCAAGGCGGCCGTCGCGACGCTGGCGCCGCATCCGGAGCAGCGCGAGCGCTTCGAGGCGCTGTTCGACGCCCATTTCCTCGGCGCCATCGCCGAACCCGGCGACGAGGACTTCGCGCCCGATGACGACGTCTCGGTGCAGGAGGACAGCGGCTCCCGCGAGGTCCTGCTCGGCGAGGAGGTCAACGAGACCGGGCAGGCTGCGACCGGCGCGGAGGCGCTCTCGGTCCGCATGTTGAAGCCGCTCGACGAGAATGAGACGCTGCGCCGCTTCGGCCGGGAGCTGCCGGCAGCGCTGCCGCGCCGCCGCGGCTATCGCCAGCGCGCGGCACGCCGGGGCGCGACCGTCGATCTCGCACGCAGCCTGCGCGATGCGATCCGCCATGACGGCGAGGTGATGAGCCTGAAGAAGCTGCGCCGGGTCACGCGGGCGCGGCCGATCCTGCTTCTCATCGACGTCTCCGGCTCGATGAAGCAGCGCAGCGACGCCAATATCGCGCTCGCCCATACCGTCGTGCAGTCCGTGCCGCATGCCGAGGTCTTCACCTTCGGCACGCGGCTGACGCGTCTCACCAAGGCGCTGCGGCGCAAGCGCCGGGAGCAGGCGCTGGCGGATGCCGCCGGGCTGGTGGCCGACTGGGATGGCGGCACCCGCATCGGCGACGCGCTGCTGGCTTTCCTCGCCGTGCCGCGCTTTGCGGCCTATGCGCGCGGCGCCGTCGTCGTCGTGCTCTCGGACGGGCTGGAGCGCGGCGATCCGGCGGCGCTCGTCACCGCCGTGGTGCGGCTCAGCCAGCGCGCGCACCGCATCGACTGGCTGACCCCGCTCGCGGCCGACCCCGCCTACAAGCCGGAGACGGAGGCGCTGCGCCTGATCGCGCCGCGGCTCGCCAGCCTCGGCAATGGCGCCAGCACGGCGCGCATCTGCCGGCACATTCTCTCGCTCGGAGGCTCGCAAGCGGCATGACCGGTCTCGTCGATTCCCATTTCCATATCTGGCGGCAGGCGGACCTGCCCTGGCTGCTCGGGCCGATGCAGCCGCGCATCTTCGGTCCCTACGAGCCGATCCGCCGCGACTATCCCGTTACTGAGTATCTCGACGACTGCCGCCCCGCCGGCATCGCGGAAGCGGTCTACGTCCAGGCGAACTGGGCGCCGGCGCGCCATCTCGACGAGGTCGAATACGTCTCGCAGGCCTCCGACGAGAGCGGTTTCCCGATCGCGATCGTCGCCTATGCCGACATGCTGGCGGATGATGTCAGGCCGCAGCTCGATGCGCTCGCCGCCAATGGCCGTGTCCGCGGCGTGCGGATGCAGCTGCACTGGCACGAGAACACCCTCTATCGCTTCGCCAGCGGGCCGGATCTGGCGCGCGATCCGAAGTTGACCGCCAATGTCGGGCGCCTTGCCGAATACGGCTTCAGCTTCGACCTCCAGGTCTTCGCCGGCCAGATGGCGGGGGCGGCGGAGCTTGCCGCCACCTGCCCTAACGTGATCTTCGTCCTCCAGCATGCCGGCATGCTGGAGGACCTTTCGCCGGAGGGCATCGCCGCCTGGCGCGAGGGGCTGGCGCTGCTCGCCGCCCAGCCCAACATCGTCAGCAAGCTCTCCGGGCTCGGCACCTTCCTGCGCCGGAACGACCCCGAGCATGTCGGCTATATCGACGCGCAGACGCTGGCGCTCTTCGGCGCCGAGCGCTGCCTGTTCGGCTCCAATTTCCCGATCGAGAAGCTCTGGACGAGCTATGCCGAGCTGATCGCGGCGCATCTTGCGGCCGTGCCGGAAGGCGCCCGGGAGGCCGTGTTCAACGAAACGGCACGGCGGGTCTACCGCCTGCGACAGGACTGAGGGGAGGAAGGCATGGCGCTCGAAATCAAGATTCTCGACTACGGCGATATCGAGCTGGAGGCGAGCTTCCTCGTGCTCGGGCGCGATTGCGGCCGGACAAGGCGCGTGCCGACCTATGGCTTCCTGATCCTGGGCGGGCCCTGGCCGGTCGTGGTCGACACCGGCTATCGCCACAACCAGATCATGGAGAGCCTCGGCATGCGCGGCCTCCAGTTCCACGAGAACATGATCGAGAACCAGCTCGCGAGGCACGGTGTGCGGATGGGCGACGTGCGCTATGTCATGCACACCCATCTCCATATCGACCATGCCGGGAAAGACGAGCTCTTCCCGATGAACACAACCGTGCTCGTCAACCGCCGCGAGCTCGAATACTCGGTCTCGGGGCTGATGCACCCGCAATATCCGGCGCCCGACATCAAGCACCTGATCGACCGCCTGCACACGCGCGATGCGCTGCGCTTCGAGGATCTCGAACTGTCGGGGATGATCGAGCTCTTCCCCGGCTGCTATCTGGAGGCTGCCGGCGCCCATACCGAGGGCTCGATGAACGTCCATGTCGATACGGCCGAGGGCCGCGCCATCATCTGCGGCGACGTGATCTACGACTTCAACGACCAGATCGTGACGCCCTTCCACGAGCTCCATGCCAACGAGCCGCGCACGACGGGCAATCACGGCGTCTCGAAGCGCGAGGAAAAGGCGGCGATCAAGAAGCTGCTGGCGACGGGCAAGTTCCTGCTGCCGGTCCACGACAAGCCGGCCAAGATCGCCCATGGCCAGGTCGTCGGGCGCATGGACATGGCCGTGCCCGGCCCCGTGGTGCAGTCGCTGCCGGCGCGCAACTGGTTCGCGGCGTGAACGTCGTTCCAGCCGTCGAGCCAGGACGCCCGCTCTCCCCAGGCCTCATCCTGAGGAGCCGCGCAGCGGCGTCTCGAAGGATGCTCCAGGAGGCGCCGGAACCTGCTCGTCCATCCTTCGAGACGCGCCCTGCGGGCGCTCCTCAGGATGAGGGCTGGAGGATTTGGACGGAGTCCCGTCTCGGCCGGCCGAAACTCACCAACGCAATTCACGGTGTTCCATGACCACGCACACCGCCATCCACCCGCAATTCGCCGAGCTCGTCGATCTCTGGGCGCCGGTCCGCCAGCTCGGCAGCGGCTTCCAGTTCTGCGAGGGGCCCGTCTGGCATCCGCAGGAGCAGCATCTGCTGTTCTCGGACATGCCGGGGGATGTGCGCCGGCGCTGGGATCGGAACGGCGTGCGCGAGGTCATGCGGCCGGCGAACAAATGCAACGGCATGACCTATGATGCCGAGCTCAACCTGATCGTCTGCGAGCACGCGACCTCGAGCCTGGTTCGCGAACGGCCGGACGGGCGGCGCGAGGTGCTGGCCTCGCATTTCGAGGGCTCGGAGCTCAACAGCCCCAATGACGTCGTTCTGAAGTCGGACGGGGCGATCTATTTCTCCGATCCCTGGTATGGCCGGATGCCCGTCTTCGGTGTCGAGCGGCCGCGCCAGCTCGGATTCCAGGGCGTCTACCGCATCGCTCCAGGAGGCGGCGAACCGCAGCTCGTGGTCGACCGCTACCTGTTCGACCAGCCCAACGGGCTCTGCTTCTGTCCGACGGAAGACCGGCTCTTCGTCAACGATACCGTCCAGCACAATATCCGCGTCTTCGACATCCTGCCGGACGGGCGGCTCGGCCCGCCGCGCATCTTCGCCTCGGGCATCGTCGGGGCCGAACCCGGCGTTCCCGACGGCATGAAATGCGATGCCAAGGGCAATCTCTGGGTCACCGGCCCCGGCGGCGTCTGGGTCTATACGATCAAGGGCGAGTTGATCGGCAAGCTCAGGGTACCGGAATTGGTCGGCAATCTCGCCTGGGGCGGGCCGGACTGGCGCACGCTGTTCCTGACCGCGACCCATTCGCTCTACGCGATCGAAACCAAGGTCGGCCCAAGGCCCGAGCCCTTCATGAAGCCGCGCGCCGGCGCCGACCGCGCACGTCAGGCCGATGCGCCGCCGGCCGCCAGCGTCTCGCGCAACGGCACGAACAAGGCGGCGCCAGGCTACCGGCTCGAGCCCTCGCGCTGCGCGCTCTTGATCCAGGACATGCAGAACGACGTGGTGATGGAGGGCGGCGCCTTCGCATCCTCGGGCTCGCCGGCGCATTGCAAGGAACAGAACGCCATCGGGAACGCCGCAAGGCTGGCGCAGGCGGCCCGCCTGCGCGGCATCCCGGTGATCCATGTCTGGTTCGTCGTCGAGCAGGGCACGCCGGGCGTGACCATGAACGCGCCGCTCTTCGAGGGGCTCGCCGATGCCAATGCGCTGGTGCGCGGGACCTGGGGCGCGGCGCCCGTGCCGGGGCTGGAAGCCATAGGCGGCGATCACATCGTCGAGAAGCAGCGCATGAGCGCCTGGGAGGGCACGCGGCTGGAGACGGTGCTGAAGGCGCTCGGCCGCGACATCGTCATCGTCACCGGCGCCTGGACCAACATGTCGATCGAGCACACCGCCCGCACGGGCGCCGACAAGGGTTATTTCATGGTCGTGCCCGAGGACGCCTGCTCGACCATGAACGCCGAATGGCATACCGCCTCGGTCAATTACGCCCTGCAGAACGTCGCGGTAGTGACCGATGTCGACGCGGTGCTCGACGCCACCGGCGGGTGAAGCCGGGCACGATCGATGCCGGCTCGCCGGTGACAGGCAGGCGGGCTTCCGCCGCGGCGCGCCCGCCCGGACTCAAAACCGCAGCGCTGCCCGCAGCGAGGCCGTCTGATCGGTGTAGCGGTCCGCGGTGCGCAGGCTGTATTCGGCGCGAAGCTCGAAGCCGCCTTTCGTCTGCAGTTCGAGGCCTGCGGTCAGGTTGCCGTAGACATCCGGTGCGCCGGTCGTGATCCGGAACGGCGCGATCCCGCTCGCGGCGAACTCGCTGAGCTGCATGCGCGCGGTCCAGTCGCTGCCCGCCAGGAAGCTGACGCCGAGGGTCGCATAGGGCCGCAGGATCGTATCGTTGGGAAGGTCGATGCGGCCGCCGATCTCGAGTGCGGGGGTCACCATGAGGTTCGCCTGGCCGGTCGCCTGGGCCGCCAGGTTGAACAGCCCGGCGCCGCTTTCGCGATAGGCCTGCTGATGGGCATAGCCGAGGTCGAGGTCGACCAGCGGCCGCAGGTACCAGTTCGGGAAGGCGAACTCATAGGCGGCGCGCAGCCGGGCGCCGACATGCAGGAACTGCGGCTCGCTGCGCGCGAGGCCGGCGAAGCCCGGCACCACCACCTGCCGCTTCATCTCGTTGCTTTCATAGCCGGCGCGCAGGCCGGCGGCGAAGAGCCAGGGGCCGATCTGCCGCTTCAGCGCGAGGCCGCCGCTGACGGTGTGGCTGGTCGTGGCGACCACCGAGCCGTCCGATTTCGTGTCGCCGGCCATGTAGCTCAGCGAGCCGCCGAGGAACCAGTCGGGCGCGATCTGCTTCTGCGCGCCGATCTGATAGGTCGACATCAGTGCGCGATAGCCGCTGTCGTCGCGGCTTCCTTCGCGATCGAGGCGGCTGCCGGTCACCCGGCCCCAGACGCATTCTCCCTCGCTGCGCTGCGTGCTGCCATCGACGAAATAGGGGCAGCTCATCAGGCTGTTGAAGAAGCCGTAGGAGTGATGCGCCTGCGCCGAAAGCCGGCTGTGGGCGGAATCGTTGGCCATGCCGCCCAGCATGCCGGCATAGCTCGAGGCATCCTTCAGGCGGGCGAAATAGGTGAAGAGGGGAGCCGCGCCGGTATGGCCGGAATCCCAGAGCGCCTGCAGATAGTTCGCGATGTTCGCCTGGTCGGACGCGAAGGCGGCGCCCGCGCGGGCGAAATTGCCCTGCGGGGACACCGAGAGGTCGCGCCCATCGGGGCTGAAGCGCAGCGTGTAGCTGATCGGCAGGCCTTCGAGATCGCTGGTCCTGGCCGAGAAACCCTGCGCGCCATGGTCGAAATGCGCGATCGGCAGCGAGTAGCCCTTCAGCGGGTTTCGCGTGTCGAAGTCGATCTCGCCGCCGAACTGCGTGGCGCCGCTGACCGAGAGGACGTCGCTCTTTCCTCCCCGGAAATCGAGCCCGAAGATCGTCGTTCCGCCAGCGGTCTGGACGAACTGACCGGTCAGGCGGGTGGTGTCGTACTGGCCGTTGCCGGTGAGGTCCATATAGCCGGAATTGGTCAGGACGCCGCCATTCTTGCCGAGGAAGATCGTCGTCCCCGGGCTGAAGTCGCCATTGTTCACCAGGGTGTTCAGCGGGCCGAAGGACGTGTCGACCGCCAGCCGGACATCGCCGTCGAGCGTGCCTTCCTGCGCATTGGTCACGCTGGCGGGGCCGGAGGTGACGATGGCGACGCCGCCGAGCGAGGCGATGGTTCCGGCGTTGGTGATGCTCGTACTGCCGGTCGTGCTGGTGACGATGGCGGCGCCGCGCGGGCCGCTGCCGCCTCGAACGCTCGAACCGGCCCCCACCGAGACGTTGATGTCGTCGCCGTTCGGTCCAGTGGTGCCTTCGCCGCGGCTGATCGCGTAGATGCCCGGGGAGTTCGCGCCATGGGCTGCGACCGTCGCCGCCTTGTCGACGCTGATCGTGATCGCGCCGGCTGCGTCGCCCGCGCCTGAGGCCGCGCGCCGCGCCAGGATGCCCTGATCGGTCAGGACGCCGCCATTGGCCAGGCTCATGGCGAGGATCGCCGGAGCGTTGGCGCCATGCGTGACGACGCCGGGAACCCGGGAGCGGCCGTCGAGGTAGCCGATGCCAGCGACGTTGACGCTGACATGGCCGCCGGCGCCCGTGCCGCCCGTGCCGCCATCCCTGATCAGGCCGAGGTCGTAGTTCGCCGAGGCCATGTCGCCGGCAAGGCCGCCGCTACCGCCGATGCTCTGGGCGAGGATGCCGACCGCGCCGTCGCCCATGGTCTGCACCTGGCCGTTGACCGCGACATTCACGGCGCCGCCCGCACCGGCGGCCGGATTCGACGGGTTGGCGAGCGTGATCAGGCCGGGCGCGGCGGTGAGGGCGGTCACGCCGCCTCCACCGCCGATGCTCTGGGCGAGGATACCGATCGCGTTGCGACCTTGCGTGGCGACGAGGCCGCCGGTTGCGAGCGTGACGCCGACCGCGCCGCCATCGCCCCTGGCGCCGGCGCTCGCGCCCAGCGTCGCCTTGGTCGGCGTGTCGAGAAGCCCGTCGCCGGCGGCCGCGACGGCATAGCCGCCGCCATTGCCGATGCTCTGGGCGAAGACGCCGAAGGAGGCGGTGCCCTGCGTGGTGATCGTGCCCGCGATATCGTTCGTCACGGTGCCGCCGTGGGACGTGCCCGAGCCGCCGGTCGCGCCCAGCGCGTAGGTCGGCGCGAGGGCCGGGGCTTCGGAGGTCTTGGGCAGGACGAGCAGATGAGCGCCGCCGCCATTCGAAATGCTTTGCGACAGGATGCCATGCGACAGGGGCCCGCGCGTCGCGATGCTGCCTGATGTCGTGACCGTGACGTCGCCGCCGGCGCCGGTGGCGCCGTCCGCGCCCATCCTGACCTCGCCGCTGCCGCCGAGGGCTCCGGTCAGGACATTGCCGCCGCCGCCGAAGATCTCGGCGCTCTTGCCGCCGCCGCCGCCGATGCTCTGCGCGAGAATGCCGGAAGAGCCCGCGCCGCCGGTGGTGATCGTGCCGGCATTGCCGACCGTGACCAGGCCGCCGGCGCCACCGCCGCCGCCCTTGCCGCCGTGCTGGAAGCTGAGGTTGAGGGTCGCTCCGGCCAGCGTCGGCGCGGCGTGCGCGCCATTGCCGCCGCCGCCGCCGATGCTGTGGGCGAGGATGCCGTCGGACGCATCGCCCTTGGTGGAAATGCTGCCGCCGGCGCCGTTGGTGACCGTGACGGTTCCGCCCGTTCCGGCCGCGCCGCCGGAGCCGCCGATATTGACGTTGGTGGTGGCGGAGAGCTTGAACGGCAGGATGTTGCGGAGAATGTCGAGCATCGCCGACCCTTCCGGCGAGACGTCGAGATCGCCGTTCTCCTTGCCGAAGCCGCCGCCATTGCCGCCGCCGCCGCCGATGCTCTGGGCGATCATGCCCGCCGCAGCGTGGCCAGCGGTCGCGATCGCTCCGCTGTTGCTCACCGTGACGGCGCCGCCATCGGCGCCGGCGCCTCCCGAGCCGCCGACGCCGATGTTCGCGCCGACCGACAGCGAGAATTTCTTGTAGCTGCTGGCATTGCCCAGGAACCGGGCCAGGGTGTCGTTGAGCGCGGTGAGGTAGGCGGCCTGCATGCCGGCATAGGCATGGCCGCCCTTGCCGCCGCCGCCGCCGACACTCTGCGCCAGGATGCCGGCGGAACCCGCGCCGCTTGTCGTCACCGGCCCTGTGCTGGAGAGGCTGACCGTGCCGCCATGATTGCCGCTGCCACCGCTGCCGCCGACCGAGACGGAGGCGTTGACGCTCGGCGTGAAGTCGGGGTTGTCCCAGCCTTCCGAGCCAAGTTTTCGCAGGAAGGTGACGAGCTTGCCGAGCGCGCTGGCATCGCCGACCAGCGAGTTGAAGGTGTCGCCGGTGAGGCGCTCCGCACTGCCGCCGGAGCCGCCACCGCCGCCGATGCTCTGCGCGAAGATCGCGGTGGCATCGACGCCGCCGGTCGTGATCGTTCCGCCGTTCGTCACGGTGACCGCGCCACCGAGATTGCCCGAGCCGCCCTTGCCGCCGATGTTCACCGCGCCGCTGAGAGTGGGAAGCGACGATGCGAGCCCTGCGGCGTTGCCGCCGGAACCGCCGCCGCCGCCGGTGCTTTGTGCCTGCACGCCGTAGGACGTATCGCCATGCGTGACGATGCTGCCGGCATTGGTCACGGTGACGCTGCCGCCCTGGCCGCCGCTGCCGCCGGTTCCGCCGACCGCCACGCTGAAATTGCCGGTGATCTTGGTCGCGGCGCTCGGGTCGAGCCCCGTCGGCGGCAGCGAGCCGAGCATGACCACGCTCATCGTGTTGCCGCCGGAGCCACCGCCGCCGCCGACACTCAGGGCGGAAATGCCCGCGGCGCTTGCGCCCCGCGTCTCGATCGCCGGTGGCTCGTCGCCCTGTTCGTGCACGACGTTCGAGACGGTGACCTGACCGCCATTGCCGCCGGCGCCGCCGCGTCCCCCCACGGCGGTCGAGACGGCGAGCGAGGCTCCGGTCGCCAGCAGCACGCTTCGGGAAATCGCCGAGCCGCCGGAGCCGCCGCCGCCGCCGACGCTGTTGGCGAAGATGCCGGCGGCATTGTCCCCGGCGGTGGCGATCGTCGCATTGTTGGTGACGGTGACGAGGCCACCTGCGCCGCCCGAACCGCCTGCACCTCCGACCACGGTGTTCACGCCGAGGCCGGAGGGGTAGTTGGGTGGTGCAACGCCGATCGTGAGCTGGTTCGAGGTTGCGGCTCCGCCCGCGCCCCCGCCGCCGCCGATCGATTGAGCGTCGATGCCGAGGCTTGCGGTGCCGCGCGTCGCGATGGTGCCGAACGGGCCATTGGTCACCGTGACAGAGCCGCCGGAGCCGCCGCCGCCGCCCAGGCCGCCGACCGCCGTCGCGACATTCACCAGCGCCCCCACCGCGGTCATCTCGGCGGGGCCGCCCTTGCCGCCGGCGCCGCCGATGCTGTGCGCCAGGATCGCGCTGGCCTTCGCGCCTTCGGTCCTGATGTCGCCTTCGTTCTCGACCGTCACGGCGCCGCCATTGCCGGTACCGCTGCCGCGTGCGGCGTCGCCGCCGACGCCGACGCTGACGGCCGGGAACACGTTGACGGAGAATGTGTAGGTGCCGCCGGCATTGCCACCGCCGCCGCCAATCGACTTGGCGTCGATACCGGCGCTGCCGGCGCCCTTCGTCAGGATGGTCTGGTCGATGTTGGAGACCCGGACCTCGCCGCCATTGCCGGCGGCACCGCCCTTGCCGCCGATGGCGACGTTGACGAAGCTGACGCCGATCAGCCGCGCCTGGTTGGCATTGCCGCCGCCGCCGCCGATGCTGTGCGCCACGATGCCGGCCGCATCGTGCCCGAGCGTCGTCAGATCGCCGGAATTCCGGACCGTGACGGCGCCGCCATCGCCGGCCGCGCCGCCATCGCCGCCGAGACTGACGCCGACCCCGTACGGGACGCCCGGCGTCGCGAGCGAGCCGCCGCCTAGGCCGCCGCCGCCGCCGATGCTCAAGGCCATGAGGGCGTTGGCGCCATCGCCGCTGGTCCGGATGCCGACGAGCTCGCCCTGCGCCGTTCGGACCAGCGCGCTGTTGGTCAGCGAGACCGTGCCGCCGCTTCCGGCATTGCCGCCCTTGCCGCCGATCGAGACGAAGCCGCCGCTCGCGCTGCCGGCGGAAGCGCCACCACCGCCGAGGCTCTGCGCCACGATGCCGTGCGAGCCGATGCCGAAGGTCGAGATCGCGCCGCGATTGATGATCCGCAGATCTTCTTCGGCGCCGCCGCGACCGCCGGCACCGCCCTTCGAGTAGATGATGCCGGAATCCGAGCCGCCGGCGCCGCCTATGCCGCCGGCGACGATCGCGTCGATGCCGACCGAGTTGGTGCCATGCGTCTCGATGCCGATGGCACTGTCGATGGTGATGCTGCCGCTGGAACCGCCATTGCCACCGGCCTTGCCGGTGTGCGGATTGCCGGGATGGCTCGATCCGCCGTGGCCGCCATTGCCACCGGTGCTCGTCGCGAATACGGCGTCGACGCCGTCCGCCGTGACGGTGATCAGGCCTTGCCCGAGGGTGAGCGCGATGTTGCCGCCCGCGCTGCCGTAACCGCCCGGCGTCTGGTAGTCGTCGCCATTGCTGTCCTGCGCGGCGCTCCCGCCCGCGCCGCCGCGGCTTTCGGCATAGATTCCATAGCGCCGCGATTGGATCGTGCCGGAGAAGTTCAGGCTGATCGTGCCACCCAGCCCGCCATCGCCGCCGCTCCGCGGCCAAGCGCCGCCGCCATCCCCCGCACCGTTGCCGGCAGCGCCGCCATTGGCGCTCAAGGTGATCGCGCCGTCGCCGCCGGCTCCGGTCGTGGTCAGGTTGCCGGAGATATTGGCGATGATCTGCCCGCCATTGCCGCCGGCTCCGCCGCGCGGATTGTGAGCGGCCGGCCGGATCGCGCCGTTGGCGCCGTCGCCGCCGCGCACGTTCACCCTGATGCCGCTCGCCTGCGTCGCCGTGGTGATGCCGTTGAGATCGACGACGACGACACCGCCCGCGGCGCCATAGCCGCGGTCGCGCCCGTCATAGTCGTTCTCTGCCGCATTGATCGCCGAAGGGCCGCCATTGCCGCCCCGCGCCCAGATGTCGATGCCGTAGCCGGCATTGTTGATGACGCTCGTTCCGGTCCCGTTGACGTGCAGTCCGCCGGCCGACCCGCCATTGCCGCCCCAGCCATAGCTCGGGCGGGAGCGGTCGCCCCAGCCGCCGTCGCCGCCATTGCTCGCTATCGTCGCGGCGGCCGATCCGTTGGCGTGGACGGTGGAAGGCAGGGAGACGACCCCGCTGCTTCCGTAGTCGCCCCATTGCCCGTCGCCGCCGAGATAGTCGTTGCCGCTATGGCCGTCGAAGCCGCCGGCGCCGGAGATGTTGAAGCAGAACCCGCCGGGCAGGGCGGGGCAGTCCGCGCGCGCCGGGGTGATCGCGGCCCCCAGGCTCAACGAGCCGATCAGGGCCGAGAGCGCGAGATGGGAGACCGAAAGGCGAAACTTCCCTTTGCGCGAACGGGCATGGGAAAGGCTCTCGCTGCGCCTTGCGGCGCGGCCTGCAATCCCGCCCTGTCTCATAGGCCCAGCCCCGAATCGTCGTTGCGTCGCCACGCTGCCGGAATGGTCCCACAGTACGGGCGGTTGGCAATTGCGAGCGGACCAATCGACATGTGGGGTGGACGAATGGCACGGCAGCGCGAAACATCGTAAACGAATTCCGTCGCGCGAATGCCCCGGCCGCCGGCGCGAGGGTCAGATGCCGAGGCGCGAACGCAGTTCCTGACGATGGGGACGCGACACCGGCCAGGCGCGGTCGAGAGCGCGCAGCTTCACCTGCCAACGGTCGCCGGAGGGCCGCTCGACATCCTGGACATGAAGCAGGTTGACCAGCGCCGTGCGGTGGATGCGCAGGAACGAGGCCTGCGGGACGAGCGCCAGCCAGAGCGCGAGCGGGCGCAGGTCGAGCACCGAGGACCCGTCTGCTAGCCAGACCTCGGTGTAGTTGCGCGCCGCCCGCAGGCCGACGATCAGGCTCGCCTTCACGCCCTGCGCGCCGCCGCGCTTGCGCAGATAGATCAGCGGCTCGAAATCCGGCTTGCCCGCGCCGGGCTGTGCCGCGTCATTGCGGCCATAACGCGCGCTCGCGACCAGGTCGGCGCACTGGAAAAGCCCCTTCACCTCGGCGCCTGGCCAGCGATGCTGCGCCCTGACCGCATCGAGGCCGATGCAGGCGCGCAAGCATCCGTCATGGAAGACCGGGACCGACAGCACGCTCTTGTCGCCCTGCCGCAGCATCTCGACCTGCAGCACCCGCGCCGCCCGCGGCAAGGCCTCGACGCGGTCGATCATCACCGCCCTTCCGGCCGCCAGGAATTGCTGCAGCCAGGCGATCATGGTGACCGGGGCGCCCTGCAGATCCTCGACGAAGGAAGCCACCCCCGGGCGGCACCATTCATGCGTATTGCGGAAGCGCAGCAGCTTGGCGTCGTATTCGAACATCCAGGCCCGGTCGGCCGCCGCCTTGTGCCCGAGCTCCTCCAGCAACGAGGAGATCGCGGCATCGACCGGCTGCGCCAGCAGATGCAGGGCGGATCGGAAGGCCCAGTCCGGTGCCGTCAAGTCTGCGAGCTCGTCGCGCGCCAGTGTCTGGTAGCTGGAGGTCAAGCTGGTCACCGCTCGAGGGCGCGGCAGTCAAGCGCGCGCGTCATCGCTTGGCAAGGCGGTGCGGCGGAGGCGACGGCACGAAAAAGCGCCAGTCGCGGACGAGCCGGGCTGGCGCCTTCGCCATCAAGTGATGCGGGCTCGGAGTTTCCTCCGAGCCCGCGAGTAGGCGGCTACTCCGCCCGAATTCAGCTCGCGATCAGTCGAGCGCGGTGACGCGCAGCCGCAGCGCGTTGCCGATCACGCTGACCGAGGACAGCGCCATCGCGGCCGCCGCGATGATCGGCGAGAGCAGGATGCCGAAGAACGGGTAGAGCAGGCCCGCTGCGACGGGGACGCCGGCGGCGTTGTAGATGAAGGCGAAGAACAGGTTCTGCCGGATATTGCTCATCGTCGCGCGGCTGAGCTGAAGCCCGCGCACGATGCCCTGCAAATCGCCCTTGACCAGGGTAACACCGGCACTCTCGATCGCGACATCGGTTCCGGTGCCCATGGCGACGCCGACATCGGCGGCGGCCAGCGCCGGGGCGTCGTTGACGCCGTCGCCGGCCATCGCGACGACCCGTCCCTGGGCGCGCAACTTGTCGACCACGGCGCTCTTCTCTTCCGGCAGCACTTCGGCCTCGACCTCGTCGATGCCGAGCTGGCGCGCCACGGCCTGTGCCGTCGTCCGGTTGTCGCCGGTCAGCATGACCACGCGGATGCCGGCGTCGCGGAGCGCGCGGATCGCAGCCGGGGTGGTCTGCTTGATCGGATCGGCGATCGCCAGGAGGCCCGCGATCTTGCCGTCGATGGCGACGAAGATCACCGTGCCGCCCTCGCCGCGCAGGGTCTCCGCCTCGGCGGAGAGGGCGGAAAAGTCGATGCCGAGCTCGCCCATGATCCGGTGGCTGCCGATGACGAGCGCGCGGCCTTCGACGCTGCCGGTCACGCCCTTGCCGACCGGGCTGTCGAAATCCCGGGCCTCGGCGAGGCTGAGGCCGCGCTCCTTGGCGGCCTCGACGATTGCAGTTGCGAGCGGATGCTCGCTCGCGCGCTCGAGCGAGGCGGCGAGCCGCAGCAACTCGTTCTGGTCGATGCCGCCGGCCGTTCGCATGGCGATCAGCCGGGGCTGGCCTTCAGTCAGCGTCCCGGTCTTGTCGACGACCAGCGTGTCGACCTTCTCGAAACGCTCGAGCGCCTCGGCATTCTTGATCAGCACGCCGAGGCCGGCGCCGCGCCCGACACCGACCATGATCGACATCGGCGTCGCCAGCCCGAGCGCACAGGGGCAGGCGATGATCAGCACCGCGACCGCGGCGATGAGGGCGTGGGCGAGGCGCGGTTCCGGGCCGAACATCATCCAGGCGGCGAAGGCGGCGATGGCGATGACGATGACGAGCGGGACGAACCAGCCGGAGACCTGGTCGGCCAGGCGCTGGATCGGCGCGCGCGAGCGCTGCGCGTCGGCGACCATTTTGACGATCCGGGCGAGCATGGTGTCGCTGCCGACCTTGCCGGCGCGCATGATGAAGCCGCCGGTGCGGTTGAGCGTGCCGCCGATCAGCGCCGCGCCGACCTCCTTGGTGACCGGCATGGATTCGCCGGTGACCATGGATTCGTCGAGCGAGCTGCGGCCTTCGATGAGTTCGCCATCGACCGGCACGGTCTCGCCCGGGCGCACGCGCAGGCGATCGCCGACATGGACGGCTTCGAGCGGAATGTCCTCGTCCTCGCCATCCTCGCGCACGCGGCGCGCCGTTTTCGGCACGAGGTCGAGCAAGGCGCGGATCGCGCCGCCGGTCTGCTCGCGAGCCCTGAGCTCCAGCACCTGGCCGAGCAGAACCAGCACAGTGATCACGGCCGCGGCCTCGAAATAGACGGGGACCGAGCCGTCGGCGGCGCGCAATGTCGGTGGGAAAATGCCGGGGGCGAAGGTCGCGATCACGCTGTAGATCCAGGCGACGCCCGTGCCCATGGCGATCAGCGTGAACATGTTCAGGCTGCGATTGACGAGCGATGCGAAGGCGCGCTCGAAGAAGGGCCAGCCCGCCCAAAGCACGACCGGGGTCGCCAGGACGAATTGCAGCCAGTTGGAGTTCTGCGGCGCGATCAGGCTGTGCAGGCCGATGAGATGGCCGCCCATTTCGAGCACAAAGACCGGCAGCGTCAGGACGAGGCCGACCCAGAAGCGCCGGGTCATGTCTACGAGCTCGTGGCTCGGCTCCTGATCGGCAGTCGGCATCTCCGGCTCGAGCGCCATGCCGCAGATCGGGCAGCTCCCTGGGGCGGGCTGGCGGATCTGCGGATGCATCGGGCAGGTATAGATCGTGCCCTCGGGCGCAGGCGCCCCGGTGGGCTTCGGCGTCGCGCCCTCGGCGTAAGCGGCGGGCTTTGACTCGAACTTGCCGCGGCAGCCATCGGAGCAGAAGAAGTAGCGCTTGCCGGCATGGGAGGCGCTGTACTTGGCCGTGGCGGGATCGACGGTCATGCCGCAGACCGGATCCTTGACGCTGTCCGGCGTGGCGTGGCCATGGCCGTGATGGTGACCGTGCTCGTGATGTCCGTGATGCTGGTGATCAGCCATCGTGCCTTCTCCCCTTTCCCGCAGCGCCGCGATGCGCAGCCAGCGGGATGCCCGCCGGCTGCGCGTGCTTTTCAGCGGACGAGCTGCGGGCCGGGCGTGTAGCCGGCGGCGGTGACGATCGACTTGAGCGCCGAAAAGTCAGCGCCGCCGCGGACGCTGACCAGCTTGGATGCAGGGTCGGCGTCGACGGACGTCCCCGGCAGCTTGCTCTCGATCGCGGTCTTGATGGTGCCGGCGCAATGGCTGCAGGTCATGTCGTCGACGCGGAAGCTGATCGCGCCTTCGGGCGGTGCCGCGGTGGTCGCGGCAGTCTGGGAACGTGGCTGGCAGCAGCTCATGACTCGATGTCCTAGTTGACGATGGCAGCAGCCTGCACCTTCCCACAGTGGTAAGGTCAAGGCCTCCTGCACACGCCAAGGACGACGAGCGGGTCTGCTCGCCGCCGAGCCTTGGTCAAGCCGTACCGGCGAGCTCCTTCTGGCGGATGCAGGCGACGCTGTGGCCAGAGCCGACTTCCTCGATCGCAGGGATCGCGCTGGCGCAGGCGTCGATCACGTGCGGGCAGCGCGTGCGGAAGACGCAGCCCGAGGGCGGGTTCAACGGGCTCGGGATGTCGCCCTTGAGGATCACGCGCTCGCGCTTGACGCTCGGATCGGGCACCGGCGCGGCCGAGAGCAGCACCTTGGTGTAGGGGTGGCGCGGATTGGCGTAGACCTCCTGCGCCGGGCCCTTCTCCATGATCCGCCCGAGATAGAGCACGACGATGTCGTCGCAGAGATACTCGACCACCGACAGGTCATGGCTGATGAAGACCATGGTCAGGCCGAGTTCGCGCTGCAGCTCCTGGATCAGGTTGAGTACCTGCGCCTGCACCGAGACGTCGAGCGCCGAGACCGGCTCGTCGGCGATGATCAGCTCGGGCTCGACCGCGAGCGCCCGGGCGATGCCGATGCGCTGGCGCTGGCCGCCGGAGAATTCATGCGGGTAGCGCCGAGCATGCTCGGCGTTGAGACCGACCCGCCCGAGCAGCTCGGCGATCCGCGCCTCGCGTGCCTTGCCCTTGGCGAGGCCATGGGTGTCGATGGCTTCGCCGATGATCTCGCCGACCCGCATGCGCGGGTTGAGGCTGGAATAGGGGTCCTGGAAGATGATCTGCAGGCGGCGACGGTAGGCGCGCAGCGCCTTCTCCGGCAGGCCGAACAGGTCGGTGCCGTCGAACACGGCCTCGCCGCCGGAGGGCTCGACCAGGCGCAATATGCAGCGCCCGACAGTGGTCTTGCCCGAGCCGGATTCACCGACGATCCCGACGATGCTGCCGCGGCGGACCTCGAAGGAGACGTCGGAGACGGCCCGGACTTCGCCGCCGCGGGTCGAGAAGACCTTCTGGAGATTGCGGACGGAGAGCAGCGGCGCTTCCGAGCCGAGGGTTTCGGGCGTGCTTGCAGCCGTCACAGCGCGTCGTGCCTCCAGCAGCGGGTGAGATGGGCGGCCGCGACGTCGAGCAGCGGCGGCACGGCTTCAGTGCAGCGCGCCTCGGCCAGCGGGCAGCGCGGCGCATAGGTGCAGCCGGGCGGCAAGGCGAGGGGGCTCGGCACGCTGCCGGGGATGGCGTTGAGCAGGCGGCGCCCCTGGCCGGGAACGCGGTCGCGCCGCGCATCGGGAATGCAGGAGAGCAGGCCGCGCGTATAGGGGTGGCGCTGCCTTGCGAAGACGCCGGCGACCGGACCCTGCTCTACGACGCGCCCGGCATACATCACCGCGACCTCATGGGCGATCTCGGCCACGACGCCGAGATTATGAGTGATGAACAGGATGCTCATGCCGATCTCGGCCTGGAGCCGGCGGAGCAGATCGAGGATCTGCGCCTGGATGGTGACGTCGAGCGCCGTCGTCGGCTCGTCGGCGATCAGCAGGGCCGGATTGCAGGACAGAGCGAGTGCGATCATCACGCGCTGGCGCATGCCGCCCGACATTTCGTGCGGATACTGCGCGAGGCGCCGCTCGGCCGCGGGGATCTCGACCAGCTCGAGCATGCGCTTGGCCCGCGCGCGCGCCTCACGCCGCGACAGGGGCTCGTGCAGCAGGATCATTTCCATGATCTGGTCGCCGACGGTGAAGAGCGGGTTGAGGCTCGTCATCGGCTCCTGGAAGATCATCGCGATCTCGCTGCCGCGAATGGCCCGCATCTGCTTCAAAGGCATCTGCGCGAGGTCGACGACCGCGCCGCTGCGCAGCCGGTAGAGGATGCGCCCGCCGACGATGCTGCCGGGATGGGCAAGCAGCCGCATGATCGACAGGCTGGTCACCGACTTGCCGGAGCCGGACTCGCCGACCACGGCGAGCGTCTCGCCGCGGCGCAGCGAGAAGCTGACGCCGTCGACCGACTTGATCGCATTCGAGCCGATCAGGAAGTGGGTCTGCAGATCCTCGACCCTGAGCAGGATATCGTCCTCGGCCGCGCGCGTGGCGACGGGTGCCATTTCCGTGGTCGCCATGGTCAGAGGTCCTTGCGCAGGCGCGGATCGAGCAGATCGCGCAGGCCGTCGCCGACCAGCTGCAGCGACAGCACGCTCAGCACGATCGCCGCGCCGGGGAAGAGCATCATCCAGTCGGCCTGTCCGATATACTGGCGCCCGCCGGCGATCATCGTGCCCCAGGTCGGGATCTCCGGGCTGACGCCGACGCCGAGGAAGGACAGGCTCGCCTCCGCCAGCATCGCATAGGCGAAGATGAAGGTGGCCTGGACCAGGATCGGCGAGACGAGGTTGCGCAGGACATGGCGGGTCATGATCCGCCAGGTGGGCACACCGAGCGCCCGGGCCGCCTCGACATAGGGCAGCTCGCGGATGATCAGCGTCGAGGCGCGCACGATGCGGGCGAGGCGCGGCGCGTAGACGATGCCGAGCGCGACGATGACCGTGGCGAGCGAGGGGCCGAGCGCCGCGACCAGCGAGATGGCCAGCAGGATGTCGGGGAAAGCCATCATCGCGTCGATGATGCGGGCGATGACGCCGTCGGCTCGGCGGAAGAAGCCGGCGACGAGGCCGAGCGTGATGCCGAGGATCGCGGCGAGCGCGGTCGCCGCCGCGCCGACCAGCAGCGAGAGCTGGCCGGCATAGATGGTGCGGCTGAAGATGTCGCGGCCGAACTCGTCCGTGCCGAAGAACCAGCGTTCGCTCGGCGGCTTCAGCCGGTTCACCACCGAAAGCCGGCTCGGCGAATAGGGCGCGATCAGCGGCGCGAGGATCGCGAGCAAAGCGATCACGGCGAGGACGACGAGGCCGATCACCAGCGTCTTGCGCTGCAGGATCAGGCTGGCGAGCCGCGGACGGGCGGCGGGTGAGGAGGGGGCGGCCATCAGTAGCGCACCCTTGGGTCGATCGCGAGATAGAGCATGTCGATCAGGAAATTGATCAGCACATAGAGGGCGGCGATGACGAGCAGCGCGCCCTGGATGACCGGATAGTCGCGGCGCAGCACGGCCGAGACGACGAGATTGCCGATGCCCGGCAGGCTGAACACCGTCTCGGTGACGACCGCGCCGGAGATCAGCAGCGCCGCGGTGAGGCCGATCACGGTCAGCACCGGGATCAGCGCGTTCTTGAGGGCGTGCTTCATCACCACGCCCCACTCGCCCATGCCCTTGGAGCGGGCGGTGCGGACATAGTCGTCGTTGAGCACGTCGAGCATCGAGGCGCGGGTGAAGCGGGTGATCAGCGCCGAGGAGACGATGCCGAGGGCGAGCGCCGGCAGGACGAGATGGCGCAGCCGCTCGAGGAAGGAGGCGTCGGGGCCGCCATAGCCGGAGGCCGGCATCCAGCCATAGCGCACGGCGAAGACCTGGATCAGGATCAGGCCGAGCCAGAAGCTCGGAATGCTCGCGGCGAACATGGCGAAGGTCGTGGCGAGCTGGTCGAAGAGCGAGCCGCGCTTATAGGCCGAGAGGATGCCGACCGGCAGGGCGATGGCGCTGGCGATCAGGATCGAGAACAGGGTGAGGAAGAAAGTCGGCTCGGCCCGCTCGGCGAGCGCGCTCAGCACCGGCATGTTGAGGAAGATCGACTGGCCGAGATCGCCGCGCAGGAGCTGGCCGAGGAACAGCACGTATTGCGTCGGCAGCGACTGATCGAGCCCGAGCCGGCTGCGCAGGCCGGCGATATCGGCCGCCGTCGCATCGGGGCCGAGCATCACCGCAGCGGGGTCGCCGGGGGCGATGCGGACGATGATGAAGACGATCGTCACGACCGTGAACATCACCGCCAGCATGCCGAGGATGCGCTGCATCACATATCGCGTCATCGCGTGCCGATCTTCCCTTCTGTGCTTCCCGGCGTTCATCGCCGGTCAGCCGCCGTTGCAGGCGTGTTCTGCCCATCGGCGTTCGAAAAACTCTGGTCATCCCGGACGGAGCGAAGCGGAGATCCGGGATCCATGCCGGAGCCTTTCCGCAAGAGTTTCCGGCATGGATCCCGGGTCTCCCTACGGTCGCCCGGGATGACACGCGCTTGATCGGGAGCAGCCCGAGGCTGCTCCCGAAGTGCGTGGAGTTGGCTTCCTGACGATCGCTCAGGGCTTGAGCGAGGCGTTCCAGAAGTACGGCCAGGGCGAGGCGGTGTAGCCGGTCAGGCGCGGCGACTTGGCGCTGAGGGCGGCGAAATCGCCGACCTTGTAGAAGGGCACCTCTTCGAAGATCAGCTTCTGCAGATCGGCGAAGATCGCCTTGCGCTTCGTCTCGTCCGCTTCGGCGTTGAGCGCGTTGAGGAGCTTGTTCTTGGTCTCGCTCGCCCACCAGCCGGGATAGCTGTCTGGCAGCGGCGCGATCAGGGCGGGCTCGGCCAGGAACGGGCTGTGGGTGATGAAGATGTCCCACAGGGCCGGCTCGGCGCGGCGCTGCACCAACGTCGCCCAGTCGACGACCTGGAGGTCGACCTTCAGGCCGGCGGCCTTGAGATACTCGGCCGCGACCTGCGCCATCTTGTAGTGGAACTCGTACTGGCGGCTGGTCAGGATCCGGATCGGCGCGCCGTCATACTTCGCGGTCTTGGCCAGAGCCTTGGCCTTGTCGGCGTCGCCCTGGTTGTAGGCCTTGATGCCGGCATCGCTGCGCCAGGTGTAGCCTTCCGGGTACATGGCGCCGTCGACCTTGTAGAACTCCGGCTTGCCGAAGGCGGCAGCCAGCATGTCCTCGGCATTAAGGGCAGCCTGGACAGCCTTGCGCATGTCCTGGTTGGTCATCATGCCCTGCTTGTTGTTCATGATGAACATCGGCCAGCCGAAGCCCTGCATCAGCAACGGCTCGGTCTTGGCCTGGCCCTTCAGCCGATCGAAAGCTTCGACCGGGATCAGGTCGGCGAAGTCGAACTGGCCGGCGAGCGCGCCCTCGACACGGGTGTTGGCGTCGGGAACCGGCACGAAGCGGATCTCGTCGAGATACTGCTTGCGGGCGCCGCCGAAGCCGTCGGGCTCGCCCTGGCGCTGCTTGTAGCCGTCGAAGCGGACAAGCTGGATGTACTGGTCGGGCTTGCGCTCCTTGAGCTGGTAGGGCCCGGTGCCGATCACGTCCTTGATCGGGTTCTCCATCTTGTCGGCCGGCATGATCACGGCCGCGGAGTTGTTGAAGGCGAGCAGCGCGGTCAGCGGCGCGAACGGGGCCTTCAGCGTGATCTTGACCGACTTGTCACCCTCCGCCTCGATCGAGGCGATGTTGGAGGCGACGAGCTTGCCGCGCGAGGCGAGCTCGGTCCAGCGCTTCAGCGAGGCGACGACGTCCTGCGCGGTCATCGCCTTGCCGTTGTGGAAGGTGACGCCCTGGCGCAACGGGATGGTGTAGACCTTGCCGCCGTCGCTGATCTGCGGAAGCGCTTCGGCCAGGAGCGGGGTCAGCGCCCAGTTCTTGTCGAAGGTGTAGAGCGTCTCGTAGAAGTGCTGGGTGATCATGCCCAGAAGGTCGCCGGCGGCGACCATCGGGTCGAGCGTGTTGGGCTCGCCGATCGTGGCGACGTTGAGCGCGCCGCCCTTCTGCTGGGCGAGGGCCGGCGCCGCGGCGCCCAATCCCGCGACGGCGAGCGCGGTTGCGCCGATGCGGGCCAATTTCTTCAACATCTCAGCTTCCTCCCTGTGGTTTCTTGTCAGTCGGTGTTGAAATCAACGGCGCTTCCCGTCAGCGCCGGCGGATGGTCTCCACGACATGGGCGAGCTGCTCGACCACGGCGGCGGTGATCTGCTCGCCCTTCTCGCGCGTGGCCAGCGAGGGGTCGCCGACGACCCCGGTGCCGCCGGACATTTCGTGCATGGAGCGGAACAGCGCGCCGCGGGCCGGCAGGATCATGTCGGCATTGGCCCAGTCATGGGTGCCGACATAGCTCATGCCGGAGACCAGCGCCGTGCGCACGCTCTTCGGCGCACCGAGCAGCATCAGCGAGGTCTCGAACTCGCAGGCATGGTTGACCCCGGCGAAGCTGCTCTCGCGGATCGTGCCGAGTTCCTTGGCGGCAAGACGCCACCAGGTCAGGAAGGCGACGCGGCAGTCGCGGTGCTTCGTGCCGAAGGTCTCCAGCAGCACCTGCCCGATCGCCTGGTTGCCGCCATGGCTGTTGAACAGCACGATGTTGCGGAAGCCGTGGCGCACGACGCTTTCGAGGATATCCCCGACATAGGCCAGGAAGGTCTCGTGGCGGACGCTGAGCGTGCCGGCGAAATCCATATGGTGCTCGGAGCAGCACACCTTCACCTGCGGCAGGATCAGGACCCGATCCCCCAGCTTGGCTTCCAGCGCCTGCAGGAAATGATCGCCGATGACGGCGTCGGTCTCGAGCGGCAGATGGGGGCCGTGCTGCTCGATGGCGGCGACGTTCAGGACGACCGGGATGTCGCGATCGAGCGCGGCGACTTCGTTCGTCGTGAGGGTTTCCCAACGCATGGTTCTGGTCCGGCTCTCAGGAGATCGTGCGTTCGGAGACGCGGAAGCGGGCGATCGCGGCCTCATCGAGGACGATGCCGAGCCCCGGCCCGTCATCGGGGATGCGCACATGCGGCGGCTCGAAGGCGAGCGGCTTGGCGAGCAGGTCGTGGCTGCGGATCATCCGGCCGAAGATGTCGCTCGGCCAGACGCAGCTCTTCGCCGCCGCGGCCTGGTGGACATACATCGCTTCGAGGATGCCGAGATCGACCTCCGAGCCGTGCCAGCAGTAGACGCCGGCGGTCGAGGCTATGTGGTCGAGCGTCTGGAACTTGGCGAGGCCGCAGTTGAAGTTGAAGCCGTCGACGGCGCCATGGGCAATGGCGTTGATCGCGTCATGTGCGCGCTGGCCCTGATAGATATAGGGCAGCGAGACGTGCAGCACGATCGGGATCGAGGAGAAGCGGCGGAGCTCCGCGAAATCCTGCAGCATCCAGCGCGGCAGCGGGTCTTCGAGCAGCAGGACGTTGCCGACCTTCTCCAGCTCACGGATGATCGGGCGGGCATTGCCCGAGTTCTCCCAGCGCTGGTTGGGATCGAAGATCACCTTCATGCCGGGCGCATATTCCTTGATGCGGGCGCACCAGCCGGCGACGTCGTCCTCGAGGTCGCATTTGAACTTGATGACCTTGTAGCCCTGCTGGAAATAGCGCTTCACCCAGGGGCCGACCTCGTCCTGCGTGCGGTGGCTCGACCAGGCGCTGACATTGACCCGGTCGCGGATGGCGCCGCCGAGCAGGCGGTGCATCGGCACGCCCAGCGTCTTGGCATAGGCGTCCCAGATCGCGCATTCGAAGCCGTCATATTCGCGGCAGAGCGGCAGCGGCAGGTCCTGCAGCGGCAGGTCGAAGATCGACTGGCCGATCAGGTTGGCGCAGATCGCCTCCAGGCGCGGCCATTCATGGTCGCGATAGAATTCGCCGATGCCGACGACGCCGTTCTTCAGCTTCATCCGGACGATCAGCTTGGGCAGCTCGTCGAACTGCACGCTCCAGCTCGCCTTGCCACCGACCGGCAGCATGTGCAGCGGCTTGGCGAGGGTCTCCGAATTGATGACGCCGGGATTGGCGGGGACGATGACCTCGTCGAACTGGAAGGACAGGATCGTTCCGTCGGCTGGCTGCATGGCTCGGCTCGTCTTCTCGTCGTTGGCGCTTGGCGCGGCGGCCGGGAATGTAGCTAGATTACATTTACTGTCAATCTAGCTGGCGCGATTTGCACAGTCGGCCGCCTTCCGTCGTCACGTGACAGGAGCGAAACGCCCGCGGTCGCGGAGGAGGCGTTTCGGCTTTTGCCAACTCGCTTGATAGCCAAGTGGCTGATTTCGTGAATAATTTTAGATGGACCACGCGTCGTCAAGCCGCGCCGTGTGTCCCGGCCGGCTCTGCTGGTCCGTCAATGTAGCGAAATTACCTTTCGAGGAGATCAGTCGCCGATCGGCTGCCCCTCGGTGCTGCCGTGAAGGGCGATGAGCGTCGCGCGTGCGCGCCAGAGCTTCTTCGAGACGACCTTCATGCGGCGGGCGCCGAGCAGGGTCGCGATGCAGTCGAGCAGGAAGAGCTGCCCGTAGCGGCCGCGATTGGGCATGTAGAAGAACTTCTCCTCGTCGAAGGCCTGCAGCGGCACGAGCACGCTGGCGAGTTCGGCGAGCGGGCTCGGCGGGTGGGTGACCGCAATGACCCCGGCGCCCTGGCTGCGGGCGATTTCGGCGCTGTCGAGCAGCGAGCGCGGCTTGCCGGTGACCGAGAAGATCAGGAGGACGTCGTCGGGTCCGCAGGTCGCGGCCATGACGCGCTGCTGATAGGGGTCGGCTGTCGAGGATGCCGCGACGTCGAGGCGGAACAGCCGGTTCTCGGCCTCGGTCGCGACATTGGCCGAACTGCCGCCGACGCCGAAGCAGAAGACGCGGCGGCCCTTGTCGAGCAGGTCGACGGCCGCCTCGATCGCGTGCGGATCATGCTGGGCGAAGGCCATCGACAGCGCCTGCACGGTCGCGTTGTAGACGTGCTCGGCGACCTCGTTGCCGGTGTCGGCGGGCTGCTGGCGCTCGGCGGCGAGATACATCCGGCCGATCGCATATTCCTGGGCCAGGCGGATCTTGAAATCGGTGAAGCCGTCGCAGCCCATGCGGCGGGCGAAGCGCACCACCGTCGGCTCGCTGACATGCGCCTGGGCCGCCAGGTCCCGGGTGCTGATCCGCGCTGCGCCGTCGATGTCCGCCAGAATGATCTCGGCGACATTCCGCTCGGCCCGGTTCATTTCAGGTGCTTCGACCCGCATGCGGTCGATCAGGCTGCTCACGTGGCGCATCGTCCCAGTTTCCGGCACTCGCCGCGGTGGCGTCAGATATCTCTCGACCGGAACCAAGCAAATCCGTGGCGCGCTCGGTTCCACAGCTTCCTGCCGCGAGCGCGGCGCTTCCGGCCATGCAGCTGTCGCGCGTCGAGTATTTCGATGGGCGGACGATCAGGCAAGGGGCGCGGTACCAGGTGCCTGAAGGGCCAAGCATGCCATGCGATGAGGGATGATGGTTCGCGCTATCCGCCATGCCCCCGCCGCGACATGGTCACGAAATGACCCGATTGGGTTCAGCCTCAGATCCCATTTCCGGTGTTCAATCGCGCGCTCATCCGCAACCGATGGAAGGAAACTCCATGCGAATGACCACGATTGCCGCTGCCGGTGCCGCGCTCTTGCTGGCGGGCGCCGCCAATGCCCAGACCCGTCCGGCCGATCCGCCCGCGAGCGCGCCGCCTGCCACAGCGCCGCAGACGCCGTCGACCGCGCCGACGATCAAGTCGATCAATGTGGTGGAGCTCGACGCGCTTCCCGAGGCGACGCGCGCGCAGGTGAACCAGGTTGTGGCGACCCGCACGGCGAATGAGCTGCAACAGCTTCAGAAGGCCATCGAGGCCGCTCCGGCGGTAAAGTCCGCCATCGAGGCCAAGGGCTTTTCGACCCGCGATGTGGTGATGGCCGAAGTGAACGACGAGGGCGAGCTGACGGTCGTCACGAGGCGGCTCGGCTGACCGACGTGCTGTCGGCTATCGGCTTGCGAAGGAGCCGCTGCTCCCAGGTGGCGGAGGACCATTCAGCCCTCCGCCTCTTCTCAATTGGAATTATCGAGGCAGGGCAGACGGGCGATAGCGTCGCCCTGCGTACTCAAGTCCTGCCTCCGGCGTCGATGATCGACGGATACTGCTTTCAGATGGCAACGCCTGGCACTGCCATTTGAAAGCGTCCGGTACTAGCTCCAGAACCCATCCTGATGGGCGCGTGGCGAGAACGTTTCCGAGTCGTCCTGTTCGGTCGTCTCGATGTCGTTCTCGTGTTCGGCGTCGAGTGCGCCGTCCGAGTCGTGCCGTTCGAGCATGGTTCTCTCCTTTCATAATCTAGGGGGAGGGTTGCTTCTGGCACACCAAAGATAGGGGTTTTTGCTGCGCTGCACAAGGTTTTGGGCAGGGGGTCGGCCTTCCCGAAGGGCAGGTTGGGCTCAGCCATTGCCCCCCGAGCGTGCTTCCGTCGCGGTCGCCGACTGGCTCTCCGCGGCGCGATCCAGGCATTCGGCCATGGCCGATGTTCCCCAGGAGTGCTTCGAGCACTGCGCCGTTCCCACGGTCAGATTGGGTGCGGATCCTTGCGGCTGCTGCGCGCCGCTGCATCCGGCAAGCGCCAGGGCGAGTATGGCCAAGGTCAGTCGCATTTTGCTCTCCGGTTTCGAAACCCGGCCAGCCGAGCACAGAGGTTGGGCAGGAGTTTGATGCCGGGCAAGCGCTGGTGATGGCGCGCGATTTGCGCGGAGCAAGGCGACTATGCCGATGCCGTCCAGTTTCGAAACGCGTTGTCCCAAAAACGCGCAATCGGAGACGTCCATGTCGTCGCGCCGCCCCTCTCTGCGCCTAGCTCGAATCCTCGACCGCCTGGACAGGCGCAAGCGCGCCGCCCGCAAGGCCGCCGCCGCGGCCCGGGCAGCGGAACAAGCGAACAGCTCCGACTCATCGACGCAGATGAGCACGGACGAGGAAGGGGCGGGGCGCGGGAGCAAGTAGCCGGCACGCTGGCGCAAAAGAGCGACCCGCCGGCCCTTGTTAGCGGCGGGTCGTTGCAACGAGCCCCGCGCGGACAGTGCGCGAGGCTCGCAAGCGAGAGCTACCAGGTCTGGCGGTTGTACCAAGTATCGACGTCCGTCTTCACACGGTCCTTCTCGATGCCGTAGCGCTCCTGGATCTTGCCTTCGAGCTGGTCGCGCTTGCCGGCGATCACGTCGAGATCGTCATCGGTGAGCTTGCCCCACTGCTCCTTGACCTTGCCCTTGAGCTGCTTCCAGTTTCCTTCGACGCGGTTCCAGTCCATCGGATTTCTCCTGTCAGGGTTGTAAGGCTTGCTTATCGGTTGCCGCGCGAGAGCGGTCAGATCAGCGGGCCGCGATAGGGCTCCGCCCTCTCGTCGAACCGGCTCCAGCCGCTCTGGCGGTATTCGGCGAGGCGCTCGTCACGGTCGATGGGCGTTGCGCCGTCCATGATCGCTTCGGCGGTCGGCGCGCGATCGTCGCTGGTCCGCACCGAGACCACCGAGCCGCCGCGGCGCACGGTTTCGGCATAGTAATTGGCATCGTCAGCGCTGGTGCCGGCGCTGGTCAGGGCGCCGACAATGCCGCCGGCGGCGCCGCCGGCCACAGCGCCGGCTGCCGTCGAGGCGAGCCAGCCGGCCGCAACCACCGGGCCGATGCCGGGAATCGCGATCAGGCCAAGGCCGGCGAGCAGGCCGGCAGCGCCACCGAGCGTCGCGCCGATGCCGGCGCCTTCTCCGGCATTGCTGTCGTCCGTCTTCTCGTGACGACCGACAATGCTGATCTCGGAACTCGAAAAGCCTGCGGCTTCGAGCTGCTCGACGACGATGCGAGCCGATTCATAGTTGTCGTAGGATCGCGTGATGGTCTGGGTCATGTCTTGTTGTCTCCCGATATCGATTACGGTCGATCAGTTGCGGGTGATGTTGCCGCGATAGTCGACCGATACGTTGACCTGAGCGCCCGAATGGGTGGCCGTTCCCTTCCAGACGCCGTTGTCGTCCTTCTTGAGGCCGCCGACATTCGAGTAGCCATTGGCTTCGAGGCGGCTCTTGGCCTGGCCCTCGGTGAAGCTGTTGGCGCCCGGAAGCGGCGCATTGGCGTCGGCCGGCGCATTCGGGGCTGGTGTCGGCGATGTGGTCGACGTCTGCGCCAGCGCGCTTGTCGAAAGCAAGGCGCAGAAAATCGACGTGAGAACCACGTTCCGCATCATCATCTCCTTGTGGGTAAACGGCATTTCGTCCGCTGCCGATAAAACCGGCAGCGGCCGCGATGGTTCCCGAAAAAGTGAAGATGCGAGGAAGGTTCTCGCGGCTCAGTAGCCAGGCCGCGGGCGGGTGGATGCGAATCCTGCGCGTATTGGGGCGGCCTGCGGCCTGGCTCTGCCGGGAAGAGCGAAATCCAGGGCGGCGGCGACGTGCAGCTTCGTCGTGTCGAAGATCGGCAGACTGAAATCGCCCTGCGAGAGCAGCAGGGTCAGTTCGGTGCAGCCGAGGATGACGCTGTCGATCGCCTGCGGGCGCATGCGTTCGACCTCACGCAGGCAGGTCAGGCGCGATTGCGGGCGGACGATGCCGCGGCAAAGCTCCTCGAAGATGATGTCGTTGATCGCCAGGCGCCCACGCGCGTCAGGAATCACCGGGGAGAGCAGCCCGCTGCGCGCCAGCCGGTGGCGATAGAATTCCTGCTCCATGGTGTAGCGCGTGGCGAGCAGCGCCGGCCGACTGCATCCCGCGGCCTCGATCGCACGTGCGGTCGTGTCGACGAGATGGATGAGAGGGATGCCGACCGCCGCCTCGATCTCCGGGGCGAGGCTGTGCATGGTGTTGGCGCAGATCAGCAGGCCGGCGGCGCCGGCCCGCTCCAGACCGCGTGCGGCAGCCGTCATCAGCCCGGCAAGCTCCGCCATGGCGCCGGCCGCCTGCAGGCGAGCGATCTCGGCGAAATCGAAGGAATGCAGCAGGAGCGAGGCGGAGTGGAGCCCGCCGAGCCGGGCCCGCGCGCCCTCGTTGAGCAGGCGGTAATAGACCGCCGTGCTCTCCCAGCTCATGCCGCCGAGCAGGCCGAGCGGCTTCACGATGCGACAGTTCCCTGCCGGGCGCCGGCGCCGATCTTCAGCTCGCTCATCGCTTCTGCGTATGCGCGAAGACGTCGTAGTTCAGTTCGGCGATGCGGAACCATTGCTGGATCTCGTCGCGGAAGCGGGTCCACGGCTCGTAGATCCGCCGGAACTCGGCATTGCGGGCCGCTTCCTCGCGATAATAGGCGTCAGCCGCCTTGAACGCGGCTTCCATGACGTCGCGTGGGAAGGAGCGAAGCTGCACGCCCGCTCCGACCAGACGGCGCAGCGCGGCCATGTTCTGGGTGTCGTATTGCGCCAGCATCAGCATGGTCGACTCGGCGCTCGCCGTCTCGATCGCCGCCTTGAAATCGTCGGGCAGCGCCGCCCAGGCCTTGTCGTTGATATAGAGGCTGATCTGCGGGCCGCAGTCCCACCAGCCCGGCGAGTAATAGTAGCGCGCGACTTTCTGGAAGCCGAGGCGCTCGTCATCGGCCGGGCCGACCCATTCGACCGCGTCGATCGTACCGCGCTCCAGCGCGGAATAGATGTCGCCGGCGGCGATGGTCTGCGGCACGACGCCCATGCGCGACAGGATTTCGCCGCCGATGCCGGGAATGCGCATCTTCAGGCCGGAGAGGTCGGCGACGCCGTTGATCTCCTTGCGGAACCAGCCGCCCATCTGGCAGCCGGTGTTGCCGAGCGGGAACTGGACGATGCCGAAGCGGGCGAAGAGCGGCCGCAGCAGTTCGAGGCCGCCGCCCTGCATCATCCAGGCGATGTGCTGGCGCGAGTTGAGGCCGAAGGGCAGGCCGGTGTCGAAGGCGAGCGCCTTGTCCTTGCCGGTGTAGTAGAAGGTCGCGCTGTGGCCGCATTCGATGGTGCCGGCGCCGACCGCATCGAGCACCTGCAGCCCGCCGACGATCTCGCCGGCCGCGAAGACCTGGATCTTGAAGCGCCCCTTGGTCAGCTGATCGACCCGGCGTGCCAGGTTCTCGGCGGCGTTGAACAGGATGGGCAGCGATTTCGGAAAGCTCGAGGCCAGGCGCCAGCGCACCTCGCCGGATTGCTGCGCCACGGCCGGTGCCGCGACCGTCGTGGCCGCGGCTGCCCCGGCCAGCATTCTCCTACGCGTGAACGCCATCTTCTTCTCCCCCGAGAATTGCGTCAGCTTCGATTTCGATCAGGATGTCCGGGTGGATGAAGGTGATCCCGGCGAGAAAGGACGTGACGGGCTGGATCTGCCCGAAGAACTCGCCGTGGATGTTTCCGACCTTCTCCCAGTCTTCGGCATGGCGCAGGAAGATGCGGGTGCGGACCGTGTTCTGGAGCCCGTTCATGCCGCAGGCCGTCAGCGCTTCGGCGATCTTGCGCAGGCTTTCCCGGGTCTGGATTTCGACATCGTTCGCCCCGATCACGCCGTCCGGGCCGAGGGCTGTGGTGCCGGCGACGACGGCATGGTTGCCGACGCGCACCGCGCGGCAATAGCCGATGCGCTTTTCATAGGGCCCGTCGCTGACTACCTGCTGTCTCACAACCGTTCCGCCCTTTTATGTTCCGTTCGGAACATAAAAGGGCGGGCATAGATTCCTGTCAATCGGATTCAGGGCGCGATGCGAGATTCTGCGAAGGCCATGCTCACCGGCAATGCGATCACCACGGGCTATCGCATCAGCTTCCTGGCCAATTATCTGATGGGGGCGATCTATGCGCGGGTGCAGGCCGATCTCGGCTTCAACCGGGCCGAGGCCGCGATCCTGTTCTGCCTGGCGCATATGGCGCCGCTGAGCGGCATCGAGATCGCCGAGATGACCGGGAGGCCGCGCAACAGCATCAGCCCCGCGGTGGGCAAGCTGCTGCGGCTCGGCATGATCGTGAAGGAGCCGGCCGAGCAGAACCGCAAGATCGAGCTGCTCTCGCTGACGGCGGAGGGCAAGGCGATGAGCGAGAAGGTCGTCGCCTATTTCGTCGCGCGCGAGCGCCCGATGCTCGAGCCGCTGGCCTCGGCCGCCGACCGCGCAGCGCTGGACGGGCTTCTCGCCCGGCTGATCTTCCGGAGCGACGACTGGCTCGACACCACCGTCTAGAGCCGCGTCGCAGCCGCTTTCGTGTATTTGCGCCGTCCGTTTCGCTTTTCCGAGGCGCGATAACGCAATTTACACAACGTCACCCCTATCAACGGTGCGATGCGGGGGCGTCGCGGCGCCGTCTTGCCCCCGGCCGGAGCGGCCAAGCGCGTCCGCAAAGAGGGGTGGGGTTCGATGGAGATGTCCGTAAGCGGCGACCGTGCCGGTGTGCTGCATGGTGTCGTGGATCCGTCGCTGCTGCGGGACGAGCTGCTTTCCGAGATCTTCGAGGCTTCGGCGGCACGGACGCCCGAGCGCACCGCGATCGTCTTCGAGGATCGTCGCATCAGCTATGCCGAGCTCAATGCGCAGGCCGACCGGGTCGCCCGGGCGCTGCGCAAGCAGGGCGTGAAGCCGGGCGAGTTCGTCGGGCTGTGGATGTCGCGCTCGCTCGACCTGCATGTCGGCCTGCTCGGCATCCTGAAGAGCGGCGCCGCCTACATCCCCTTCGACGTCGACGCGCCGGCCGAACGCATCGGCGAATGCCTGAGCGATTGCGCGGCGAAGGTCATCGTGATCGACGCGGTTACCGCCGGAAAACTCGACCGCGAATTGCCGGCGACGGCGCGGGACTGCCTCGAACTGGTGGCTGAGGGCGGCGAGGGCGTACCTCTCGACCTGCGCGCCGACGGCGTCACGCCCGAAACCCCGGCCTATGCGATCTACACCTCGGGCTCGACCGGCAAGCCCAAGGGCATTGTCATTGAGCACCGCAACATCTGCCATTACCTGCGTTCGTCCAACGCGATCTACGGGATGACGCAGGACGACGTCTCCTTCCAGGGCGCCTCGGTCGCCTTCGACCTGTCGCTGGAAGAGATATTCGTCCCCTATCTCGTCAGCGCGACGCTCTGGGTCGCCTCCCAGAAGGTGCTCGGCGAGGTCGAGCGTCTGCCGGAGCTGATGAACGCGGCCGGGATCAGCGTGCTCGACACCGTGCCGACGCTGCTCGCCATGCTGCCGCAGGATGTGCCGAGCCTGCGCATCATCATCCTCGGCGGCGAGGCCTGCCCGCCCTCGGTGAAGCAGCGCTGGTGCCGGCCGGGCCGGAAGATCTTCAACTCCTACGGGCCGACCGAGGCGACCGTCGTCGCGACGGTCGACGAGGTCACGCCGGAGGAGGCGGTGACCATCGGCGTGCCGATCCCGAACTACACCTGCTATGTCGTCGACGAGCAGATGCGGCTGGTCGGCCCGGGCGTCGAGGGCGAGCTTCTGATCGGCGGGCCGGGCGTCGCGCGCGGCTATCTCGGGCGGCCCGACCTGACCGCCGAGAAGTTCATCGCCAACCCGTTCCACCCGATGGCGGGCGACCCGGTGCTCTATCGCTCGGGCGATGCGGTCAGCGTCGCCGAGAACGGCAAGATCCTCTTCCATGGCCGCATCGACGACCAGGTCAAGCTGCGCGGCTTCCGGCTCGAGCTCGGCGAAATCGAGGCGCGGCTGTCGGACCTGCCCGGCATCGCGCAGGCGACGGTGGTGCTGCGCCGCGATGACGGCATCGACCGGCTCGTCGCCTTCGTCGTGCCGGCCGCTGGCGCCGCGCTCGACCGGGCGCAAATCCGCAGTGCGCTGAAGCAGACGCTGCCGCCCTATATGGTGCCATCGCATTTCGAGGAGATGGCCGAGCTGCCGCGCCTGACCTCGGGCAAGGCCGACCGCAAGGCGCTGAAGGCCGCACAGCTCAGCGCTCCGGCCGAGACCGAGGAGCAGGAGGAACCGCAGACGCCGACCGAGGCCGCGCTGCTGGCGGCGGCCAAGCCGCTCTTCCCGGGCCAGAATGTCGGGTTCGACGCAGACTTCTTTGCCGATCTCGGCGGCCATTCGCTGCTGGCCGCGACCTTCCTGGCGGCCGTGCGCGGCAATCCCGACCTGCCGGCGATCACGCTGGAGGACATTTACAGCCTGCGCAGCTTGAGGGCGATCGCCGCCCGGCTCGACGAGCGCGAGCAGGCCGCGGGCGGGCGCAAGCGGCGCGATCTCAGCTTCACGCCGCCGCCACTGCTGCGCCGGGTGCTCTGCGGGCTGGCGCAGCTCGCCTGCATGCCGCTGCTTTTGCTGGCGCTGACCGGGCCCTGGCTCACCATCTTCGTGACCTATGAGCTGATCACGGTCGACGAGAAGGTCGAAGGCCGGGAAATCCTGATGCTGATGGGCGTCTACATGCTGGTGACGCTCGCCATCCTGATCGCCGGCATCGTCGGCAAGCGGCTGGTGCTGTGGCGGACGAAGCCGGGGCGCTATCCGCTCTGGGGCGTCTATTTCTTCCGCTGGTGGCTCGCCCGGCAGCTCACCTCCTTCATCCATCTCAACCGCATGCAGGGCACGCCGCTCGGGCCGTTCGTGCTGCGCCTGCTCGGCGCTAAGGTCGGCAAGCGCGTCTTCTTCAGCGGCTTCGAGGCCGGCGCGGTCGATCTCGTCGAGATCGGCGACGACGTCACCCTTGGCGGCAAGCTCAGCATCGCCAATGCCGAGGTGATCGGCAACGAGCTGGTGATCGGCACGGTGACGATCGGGCGGGACGCCTATATCGGAACCTCCTGCGCCATCGGCCATGACACCGTCATCGGCGAGGGCGCCGAACTCGCAGACCTGACCGCGCTCTCGCCCGGCATGCGGGTCGGAGCCTTCGAGCACTGGGACGGCTCGCCCGGCCATAAGGTTGGCACGGTCGATCCGGCGAAGTGGCCGCAGCATGCGCCGGCGCCCTCCGCCCCGGTCCAGGCACTGCAGACGGTCTATTACGCGCTGATGGTGCTGGCGATGCCGGCCCTCAGCCTGCTGCCGATCTTCCCGGCCTTCTATCTGTTCGATCGCTACGACACGGTGCTCCAGCAGATGGTCGGCGTCGACTATCACTGGTTCCTGCCGGTGCTGACCTGGCCGACGGCGATGCTGATGATGCTCGGCACGGTGCTGCTGGTGACCGCGATCCGCTGGATCGTGCTGCCGAGCGCGCCGGCCGGCACCAAGTCGATCCATTCCGGCTTCGCAGTGCGCAAATGGACAGTCGGGCTCGCCTCCGATGTCATGCTGGACAGCCTGAGCTCGCTGTTCTCGACCATCTACATGCGGGTCTGGTACCGGCTGATGGGCGCCAAGATCGGCAAGGACACCGAGATCGCCACCAATTTCGCCGGGCGCTACGACACGATCGCGATCGGCGACCAGTGCTTCGTCGCCGACGAGGTGGTGCTCGGCGACGAGGATGTCCGCCGCGGCTGGATGACCTCCGGTCAGGTCAGCACCGGTTCGCGCGTCTTCATCGGCAATGATTCCGTGCTGCCGCCCGGCGCCTCGATTCCCGATGGCGCGCTGATCGGCATCAAGTCGAAGCCGCCTGCCGACCAGCCGATGGCGCCGAACGAGACCCGCTTCGGCAGCCCGCCGATCCTGCTGCCGGCCCGCCAGCGCTTCGACGATGCCGATGTCGCCAAGACCTTCCGGCCGCCGGCCTGGCGGCGCGTGCTGCGCGCTGTGTTCGAACTGTTCAGCGTCTCGATGCCGACGATGATGTTCATCACGCTCGGCACCTTCGCCGCCGAATACGTGCTGTTCCCGGCGCTGGAGAAATCGCAGAGCTGGACCGAGTTCGCACCGATCTTCATCGCGACCTGCGTCGCCTGCTCGATCATCCTGGCGAGCGTGGTCCTCCTGGTGAAATGGCTGCTGATGGGCGTCTACCGCCCCGGCAATCACGGGCTGTGGTCGTGGTGGGCCTTGCGCACCGAGGCGATGACGACCTTCTACTGGGGCACCGCCGGGGCGCTGCTGCTCAACGCGCTGCGCGGCACTCCGATGCTGCCCTGGGGGATGCGGCTGTTTGGCGCCAAGGTCGGCAAGGGTGTCTTCCTCGACAGCACCGACATCACCGAATTCGACTGCGTTTCGATCGGCGACCATGCGGCGATCAACGCGACCTCGAACCTGCAGACTCATTTGTTCGAGGACCGGGTGATGAAGATCGGGCGGATCGAGATCGGCCAGGGCACGGCGATCTCGGCGCTGACCACGGTGCTCTACGACACCCGCATCGGCGATTATGCCAGGCTCGGCAACCTCACCATCGTGATGAAGGGCGAGGCGATCCCGGCCCATACCCAATGGGCTGGCGCCCCGGCACAGCCGGCGGCGGCGTAGAGAGTAGAGAGGCGGCGGGTCAGCGCAGGATGCTGGCAGCGAAGTCGCGGGCGATCTCGTCGATGCTCATGCGCTCGGGCCGGTACCATTCGCCGGCCCAGTTGACCGCGCCGAGCAGCAGGAGGCGCACCGAATCCTGTGAGACCCCCGGGGCGAGGAGCCCAGCCGCGGCGGCCTCCGCCACCAGCCCGCGCCAGATCTCCTCATAGCGCCGGCGCTCGACGCGGCAGCCCTCCTGCACCGTGGCGGGCAGGAAGGGGAAGGCGCGGATGCTGGCCGAGGTATAGTCGCTGTGCTCGAGCGAAGAGCGCAGATGCGCCTTGATCGCGGCCTCCAGACGCTGCCGCGGCTCCGCCTCCGGCCCGAGCGCTTCGAGCGCGGCTGTGACGGCCTCTTGGACGACGCGCACGCCTTCGTTGACGACGGTGCCGACGATGTCGTCCTTCGAGGCGAAGTGGTGATAGATGCTGCCGGCCTTGATCCCGACCCGGGTGGCGATCTCGCGCGTGGTCGTGGCGTCGTAGCCCTGGCGCAGCAACGCCGCGGCGGCGTCGAGGATCTGGCGGCGCGCGCCGCCTTCCGGGCGCTGGCCGGCCGCCGGATTGCTGGCCGGGTCCGGCTTCACGAAATCTCGCCCCAGGCGGTGCCGGCGATCCGCTCACGGCGCATCAGGAGCCGGGCCGTGCCGTTCTGGACCACGGTGCCGTGCTGGTTCTCCAACGCGATCGCAAGCGCGATCAGGCCGCGATCCGGGTGTTTGACTGCTCGCATCTCGGTGACCTCGATCACGGCGCGGATGGTGTCGCCGGGGCGGACGGGGGCGGCGAAATCCCAGCTGACGCCGAGCAGCGCGATCACCGTCCCGTCGATCAGGTCTAGCCGCGAGGCGAGGCCGAAGGCAATGCCGATGCCCATCGGGCCATGGGAGATGCGGGTCTTGAACTCGGTCTTCGCCGCAAACTCGGCATCGGTGTGGACGGGGTTGTAGTCGCCGGTGAGGCCGGCGAAATCGCCGATATCGCCTTCAGTGATCGTCCGGCCCGGCGTCACGAAACGCTGGCCGAGCGAAAACTCGTCATAGACGCGGCCCATCGATTTCCTCCCGGATTGGCAAGGCATCCTCCGTTCGCCCGGCGCGGAATGGCCCTTGCCTTTGCTATCTCCCTAACGGTAGTTAGGTAGCAACGCCGCGGCGCGCTGGCAAGGCGCCGGCGCGGCAGATGACGGGAGGCACGGGCGAATGCCGGTGATCGAGAGCAGGCTGCGCGGCGGGGCCGAGCAGGATGAGAGGCGGGCCGCCTATGCCGCGCTGGTCGAGACCTTGCGCGAGCGGCACGGCCGCGTGCTCGCCGGCGGCGGCGAGAAGCTGCAGGCACGCCATCGCGAGCGGGGCAAGATCCCGGTGCGCGAGCGCATCGACCTGCTCGTCGACCCGTTCTCGCCCTTCCTGGAATTGTCGCCGCTCGCGGCCTGGGAGCTCTATGGCAACGAGGTGCCGGCGGCAGGCATCGTCACCGGCATCGGCATGGTCTCGGGCACCCCCTGCATGATCATCGCCAATGACGCGACGGTGAAGGGCGGCTCCTTCTTCCACGAGACGGTGAAGAAGCATCTGCGGGCGCAGGAGATCGCCTTCGAGAACCGTCTGCCCTGCCTCTACCTCGTCGATTGCGGCGGCGCCTTCCTGCCCGAGCAGGACCGCGTCTTCCCGGATCGCGACCATTTCGGCGGCAGCTTCCTGCAGCAATGCCGGATGTCGGCCGCCGGCCTGCCGCAGATCTCGGCGGTGTTCGGCGGTTGCACGGCCGGCGGAGCCTATATCCCGGCGCTCTCCGACGAGGTGGTGATGGTGCGCGGCACCGGCCGCATCCATCTCGGCGGGCCGCCGATCGTCAAGGCGGCGATCAACGAGATCGTCGACGGCGAGACGCTGGGCGGGGCCGAGATGCATACGCTGGTCTCCGGCGTCAGCGACTATCTCGCCGAGAGCGAGTTCGAGGCGATCGCCAAGCTGCGCGACATCGTCGGCGCGCTGAACTGGCCGCTGGCGCCGCGTCCGCAGCCGCGCCCGGCAAGCCCCCCGCTCTACGATCCCGCCGAGATCGAGGGCATCGTCGGCACCGATCTGAAGCAGCCCTTCGACGTGCGCGAGGTGATCGCCCGCATGGTCGATGGCAGCGTCTTCGAGGCCTTCAAGCCGGACTATGGCGCGACTTTGGTCACCGGCTTCGCCCATATCCATGGCCAGCCGGTCGGCATCCTCGCCAATAACGGCGTGTTGTTCTCCGAGAGCGCGCTGAAGGGCGCGCATTTCATCGAGCTCTGCGACCAGCGCCGGATTCCGCTGCTCTTCCTGCAGAACATCACCGGCTTCATGGTCGGTACCGAGGCCGAGCGCGGCGGCATCGCCAAGCACTCGGCGAAGCTCGTCTACGCCGTCTCGAACGCCCGTGTGCCGCGCTACACGGTGATCATCGGCGGCTCCTATGGCGCCGGCAATTACGGCATGTGCGGCCGGGGCTTCCAGCCGCGCTTCCTCTTCGCCTGGCCCAATGCCCGGATCGCGACGATGTCGCCGGAGGTCGCGGCGACGGTGGTGACCGAGCTCAGGCGTTCCAGCCTGACGCGCGGCGCCGCCGACGAGAGCGAGATCGAGCGTGTCGACCGGGCGACGCGGGCGCAGTTCGAGGAGCAGAGCACGCCCTATTACGCCACCGCCCGCCTCTGGGATGACGGCATCATCGAGCCGGCCCAGACCCGCGACGTGATCGGGCTCTGCCTCGCGCTCGCCGCGCGCGAGGTCGAGCTGCCGGGGCACCGCCCCGTCTACCGGATGTGACAGCGATGATCGGTTCCCTCCTGATCGCCAATCGCGGCGAAATCGCCGTGCGGATCATGCGCACCTGCCGGCGCCTCGGCATCCGCACCGTCGCCGTCTACTCGGATGCCGATCGCGATGCGCTCCATGTGGCCTGCGCCGACGAGGCTGTGCGCATCGGCCCGGCTGCGGCGCGCGACAGCTATCTGCGCGCCGAGGCGATCATGGAAGCGGCCGCGCGCAGTGGCGCCGAGGCGATCCATCCCGGCTACGGCTTTCTTTCCGAGAAGCCCGACCTCCCGCTGCTTTGCCGGGAGGCCGGGCGCATCTTCGTCGGTCCATCCGCAGAGTGCATCCGCGCCATGGGGCCGAAGATCGGCTCGAAGCTGATCGCCGAACAGGCCGGGGTGCCGAGCGTGCCGGGCTATGCGGGCGAGGACCAGTCGAATACCGCGCTGGCCGAGGCGGCGGCGCGCATCGGCTATCCCGTGATGATCAAGGCCTCGGCTGGGGGCGGCGGCAAGGGCATGCGCCGGGTGTTCTCGGCGACGGAGCTCGTGCCGGCGCTCGACATGGCTCGCGCCGAGGCGCAGGCGGCGTTCGGCGATCCGGCGCTGCTGATCGAGAAGCTGGTGCTGCGCCCGCGCCACCTCGAAGTGCAGGTCGCCGGCGACAAGCACGGCAATATCGTGCACCTGTTCGAGCGCGACTGCTCGGTCCAGCGCAACAACCAGAAGGTGTTGGAGGAGGCGCCGGCGCCCAATCTCGCCCCGGCGATCCGGGCCAAGCTGCTCGAGCGCGGCGTCGCGCTCGCCCGGACCATCGGCTACGACAATCTCGGCACCGTCGAGTTCATCCTCGAGGAGGGCTTCGACGAGCCCTGGTTCCTCGAAATGAACACGAGGCTCCAGGTCGAGCACCCGGTGACCGAGGCGATCACCGGCTACGACCTCGTCGAATGGCAGATCAGGATCGCCGCGGGCGAACGGCTGCCCGCACTGCAGCATGAGATCCGCGAGAGCGGCCATGCGATCGAGGCGCGCATCACCGCCGAACGGGCCGATCAGGGTTTTCGTCCCGATGCCGGCCGGATCGAAGGCTATCGCGAGCCCGGCGCGATCCGCATCGACAGCGGCGTGCGGGCCGGCTCAGAGGTGACGCTGTTCTACGATTCGCTGCTCGCCAAGGCGATCGCCGCCGGGGCCGACCGGGCCGAGGCCTGCGCCCGGCTGGCGGCCGGCCTGCGCGACTTCGCCATTCTCGGCCCGGCGACGACGCTGCCCTTCCTGGCCGACGCGGTCGAGCATCCGCTGTTCGCCGAAGGACGGGCGACGACGCGCTTCATCGAGGAAGCCTTCCCGGATGGCTGGGCGGCGCGGCGGCCGAGACTGCGTCTGGCGCGCGCTGCCGCGGCCCTGCTCTGGCTCGCGCGGCAGGAGGCGGCGCGACCCGGCGGCGATGCCTGGGCCGGGCTGTCCGGTTTCCGCGTGCTGGCGCCGGCCGGTGGTCTTGCCGCGAGCCATGTCGTCGCGAGCGAGGAAGGCACGACGACCCGGCTCGAGGTGCGGGCTCTGCCGGACGGCGTGCGTGCGGTCCGCGATGGGGAAGCAGAGATCGAACTCGTGCTGCGCAGCGGCGACGAGAGCTTCGAGGTTACGTGCGAGGGCAGGCTGCTGCGCGGCAGCCACGCCGTCGCGGACGGGCGCGTCAGGCTGGTGCTCGACGGCGAGGGCTTCGATATCGGTCTTCTGAGCGCGACGCGGATCGCGGCCGGCGCCAATGGCTCCTCGTCGGGATCGGGCGCCGTCAACGCCTCGATGCCGGGCGTGGTCGCGGAGGTCCGGGTCGCCGCGGGCGAGCGGGTCGAGGCCGGAAAGGTCGTCGTGGTGCTCGAATCGATGAAGCTCTTCACCTCGCTGACCGCCGGGATCGCCGGTACGGTCGCCGACATCGCTTGCCAGACCGGCGAGACGGTCGCGGCCGGCAAGCGGCTGGTGCTGATCGAGGCGGCGCCGGCCTAGAGCGCACGATTGCCCACGCGAACGCGCTGGGATCGGCTTTCCTGAGCAGCTCAGTCGGGCGATCGCCGCTCAACGCCCCGCGAAGAGAGGCTGGCGCTTCTCGATGGCGGCTTGGGTGGCCTCGCGCGCATCCTCGGTATGGAGCAGGCGGAGGCTGTAGCTCTGCTCCAGTGCGTAGCCGTCCTCGACCGGCAGGAACTCGACGCGGTTGAGCGCTTCCTTGCCCATGCGCAGGGCGAGCGGCGCCTTCGAGGCGATAACGTCGGCGAGCGTGCGGGCGGCGTCGCCGAGATCGGAAAGCGGAAACACGCTGTCGACGAAGCCAGCCCGCCAGGCCTCCTGGGCGCCGATCGGCTTGCCGGTGAAGACCATGCGCCGCAGCAGGCCCTGCGGCAGGTGTCGCCCCATATGCGTGATCCCGGCACAGCTGCCGACATTGATCTCGGGCAGGCCGAAATTGGCGTTCTCGGCGGCAAGGCGGATGTCGCAGGCCGATGCGATGACGCAGCCCGCTCCCAGCGCCGGGCCGTTGACGGCGGCGATCACCGGAATGGCGCAGTTGCGGATGGCGCTGAAGACGCGGCGGACCACCGCGGCGTGGGCTTCGTCATCCTCTGCCTTGTGGGTCCTGAACTCGTTGAGGTCGAGCCCGGCGCAGAAGGCCTGGGCGCCGGTAGCGCCCAATATGGCGCATTGCACGTCGGTGCGCTCGCTGGTCTGCTCGAAGATGTCGGCGATCTCGGTACAGAGCACGAGGGACAGCGCATTCACCGGCGGCCGGTTCAGCGTGAGGTGAACGATATTGCCTCGGGTCTCGACCAGGATTGCGCTCATCAGCATGGCCTTTCGCAGTGGCGGCGGGTCAGTCGGTTTCGATTCAGAGCAGGTTCCGGGGATTGTCGGCAGGGAGCGGCGGCCGCAGCCCGTCCTTGCGTGCCAGTCGAGGGACGGCCGGGACAGGTCTGCAGCGGCCATGTTGGCACGCGATCGGCGCGCGGCGGAAGTACCATGAATCGGTATGGCCGGGCGTTGAGCCTTGTCTTCCTTCCGCAGGATGCGGGCGGTCGCGAGGCGTGACCGGGCCGGAGGGCCGGCCCGGCCGGATCGCTCAGTGGCCGGCCGGCGCGTCCAGCAGCTTAGCGGTGTCGAGCAGCCCGCGGTGGCGCGCGGCCTCGGCCGGTGTCAGCCCGGCGCGATTGCGGACCTGCGGATCGGCGCCGGCCGCCAGCAGGAATTCGGCGAGGTCGGCGGCGCCGTCATCATCATCGGGCAGGCAGAACAGCGGTGGCTCGCCGGAACGGGTCGGTGCATTGGCACTCGCGGGATCGTCGGCGAGCAGCGTCTCAAGCCGTTCGCTCTCGCCGGCGCGGCAGAGCGCGCCGATGTCGCGACTATGCGCGGCGAGAAGTGCCTGCGCGGCCTGCGCTCCCTGGTGCTGGGCCCAGCCGAGCGGGGTCGCGCCATAGCGGCGCTCCACCGGGTCGATTTCGGCGCCGGCCTCGGTCAGCAGCGTGACGATCGCCGCTGCATCGGCACCGGCCGCCTCGTGCAGCGCTCGCACCCCGTCACGGCTTTCGGCATCCGGGGACACGCCGAGCCGCAGCGCCAGCGCCGCAATTTCGGGGCGGTGCTGGCGGATCGCGACCTGCAGCGGGCCGGGATCGAGCAGGAATTCCGGATGCGCCTGCAGCAGCCGGCTCGCCTCGGCAGCGTCGGCGCGGGCGATGGCGGCGATGAACGCCTCGCGCTCGCTGAGTTCGAACGGTGCGGCGCCATGATCGCGCAGCAGCGCGACGAGGTCCTCGCGCCCGTCCAGCAGCGCCTGCCTGACCAGGCTCTGCTTCGAATGGGCGTTGACGGCGTCGGCGCGGGCGCCATGGGCGAGAAGCCAGGCAGCGCGCCGGGGCTGGCGCGGTACGGCGTTGCCGAGCAGGTAGTCCAATGGCGGCGCCGGCAGTTCGCGAATCGGCTCGCGCCAGCGCCCCTGCTGACCGCGCTTCGCCGTTTCATCCCAGAACAGCTCCAGCCAAAGCGTCTCGTCGGCGCCGAGCGAGCTGTTGTAGAGCGCCTGCCCGTCGAGCGGATCGGCGCCATGGGCGATCAGCAGCCGGGCCAGCGGCTCGGCCTGCGGATGGGCCGGCTGGCCGTTCTCGCCGCCACCGACGGCACCGGTCAAAGCGGTGAAGTGGTTGCTGCCATCGCTCCAGAAGCCGTTGGCGGCCGCGCCATGAGCGATCAGCAGCTCGGCGATCCCCAGCGCATCGGCCGATGACGCGTGGTCCGGGAGCCGTGTGAAGGCGAGGCGGAGCAGCGGCGTCCAGCCATCGAACTCGCTCCGGTCGGTCGCGAGCGCGGGATCGCTGGCGAGGAAGGCGCCGACGGCGTCGAGGTCGTGGGCCGCAATGGCAGTGTGGATGCTGTCGCTCGCGATCTCGGGATGGCGTTCGAGCAGGCGCAAAGCGAGGGCGCCGCGGGCAGGGCGGTCGGCCTCGTAGCCACCCCATTGCTGCGTGCCGGGCCTGACGCCGTAGCGCAGCGCCGATTTTTCCAGAAAAAGCGCGACGATCGCGGCCCGCCCGCGCGCAGCGATCTCGCGGGTGGAGAGCTCCTGCTTTAGAGCCGCCCAGCTGACAACGCCGTATTCGCGGGCCAGCGCATGCTGGACCTCGCGCAGCTTCGGCGGGCTGGCCGGGTTCAGGATCTGGGCACGCAAACGTGCGAGCGCGGCGGCGTCGCCGGTCTCAATTTCCTTCAGCCAGCGTTTGGCCTGCCGGCGGAGAGTTTCGAGGTTCGAGCGGGCGGAGAGTTCGCGGGTGCGCGAAGACATGGTTCTTCCTTCCGGAAAGAGCCTGATGTCCGCTTCGCAGGCCGGAAGAAAGCGATGATGGATGCGCTCTAGCCGATTGGGTGGGAGCAGGCTCCCTTGCCGCGGACAGGTGGCGCCCCAAGCGCTCTGCCGCGATGAGAAGCCCAAGGCCGGGGCGAAGTCAACCGAAGGTCGTGTGCTCAGACGCCGAGCAGGGTGCGCCGCTCCGCCGCCGTCGGCGAGCCGAAGATGCGGGCCCGTCCGGGTTGGCGGAGCACACCGACGGCGCGCGTGCCGCAGGGCGCGAACAGCACATCGAAACGGTTGTCGCCGCAATCATGGCGCTTGCAGGTGTCGGCCCGCTCATAGCTGCGGCCGGCGATCCAGACCTCGCGGCTCGGCCCGCCGGGGCCGGAAAGCCTGTCGGCACGGAGCCAGCGTTCGCGCGGGCCGGGATTGCCGATCATCCGCGACCAGGCCCGGCGATAGACGGGGTCCTTCAGGATGTCGGTGAGATAGCGGCCTTCGGTCGGCTCCGGCGTCGCGGCCTGCGCGCCACCGCCGGCAAGCAGGATGGCGAGGATGAGGAGCCCGGCTGCGCGGCGCAGGAACCAGCTGGCTGGGATCATCGGCTTCGACCTCGGCAATACATGTTTCGCCCCTTCGCACCGTCCGGCGCGAGGGGGCAGTTTCAATCAGCACGTCAGGAGTGTCACTTGGCCCGCTTGACGCCGACCAGCTCGTCCCATTTGCGGAAGGCGACGACCATCTTGTCGGGCTTCAGCGGCAGTTCGATCGGGTTGTTGGCGATCAGGTCGGCATATTCCGGCCGGCCGAACTCGGCGATGACCTTCTGGCTCGCCTCCGGCGCCAGCGAGAGCGGTACGTTCTTCACCGCCGGGCCGGGGTAGAGATAGCCTTCGTCATAGGAATAGGCCTGCATCTTCGGCGTCAGCACATGCGCCATGATGTCGAGGACGACGGCGAGCCGGTCATTGGGCAGGCCCTTTGGTACGCACATGAAGAAGGCGTCCGAGACCCAGTGGAAGCCCTTCAGGGTCTGGATCTTCGCTTCCTTCGGGACGATGCCGAGCGCGCGCGGATTGATGTCCCAGCCGGTGGTCGAGATGATGATGTCGCGCGAGCCGTCGCCGAACTCCTTCATCGTCGCGCCGGTGCCGGCCGGATAGTACTCGATGTACTGGCCGAGTTCCTGAAGATAGGCCCAGGTCTTGTCCCAGCCATTGACCGGGTCCTGCGGGTCCTTGTCGCCGAGAATATAGGGCAGGCCCATCATGAAGGTGCGGCCCGGGCCGGAATTGGTCGGGCGGGCATACATGAACTTGTTCGGATTGGCCTTGGCCCAGGCGAGCAGCTCCTCGGCGGTGGTCGGCACGTTCTTGACCCGGTCGGGCATGTATTCGAGCAGCGGGCCGGACGGGTAGTAGTTGACGACGACGCCGAAGCCGTCGCCCTGGACCTTGTGCAGGTTGAGCGCGGCCGGTTCGTAATTGGCCTCGATGTTCGGGAACTTGTCGGCGAAATCGGGCAGGATCTTCTGCCAGAGCTTCTGGTCGAGGCCGGCGGCGAGGCCGTCGCTGCCGGTCAGGATCAGGTCGAGATCGACCTTGCCGGCATCCTGCTGCGCCTTGAGCTTGCTGGCGAGCTCGGGGGCGGGCGCCTTCACGAAGGCGATGCGCGAGACCAGCTTGGGATTGGCGGTGCGGTAATCCTCGAAGGCCCGCTGCATCAGGGCGAGCGCACCGCCGACATCCATGACGCTGATCACGACCGGGCTGGTCGGCAACGGCGGCGAGGCGGCGAAGGCCGGGCCGCCGGCGGCGACGGCCGCAAGACCGCCGAGCACGGTGCGGCGGCTGATAGCATTGTAATCGTCGGTCATCGCGTTCCCCTGTTATTGGCTCGACGTCTTGCTATGGCGTCGCGACAGCTTAGTGCCGGCGTTCGTAGCGGCGCTCGACAGTCCCGATGCGGACCCGCTCGACGAAGAGGCCATCCGACCACTCAACCGCGCCTTCGGCAAGGGCGAGGCCATGCGCGTCGAGCGCGGGCCGGATTGCAGCGAGCGGATGGCGCGAGGCCATGGCGAGGGCCTCGTCGGCCGTGGCGATGCCCCAAGAGACGACATTGCGCACCGCCTGGTCGAGGCAGAGCGCCGAGCCGGCGAGCAGGCCCTCGCCTTGGCGGACCGAGCCGTCGGCCGTGAGGTCGACCGCCATGCCGGCGAAGTGATAGCGGCCGACGGGCGCGGCGGCGGCGACCACCGCGTCGGTGACGAGGATCGAGCGTTCGAAGCCCTTGGCCCGGATCAGCGCCTTCAGCGCCTTGGGATGGACATGGATGCCGTCGGCGATGAAGCCGGCCATCAACCGGTCCTCGGCAAGCTGGGCGAAGACGGGGTTGGCGAGCTTGTGCAGCGTCTGCGGCAGGCCGTTGCCGAGATGGGTGGAGAGGCTGAGCCCGGCATCGGCAGCCGCAGCGACCACCTCGAAATCCGCCGCCGAATGGCCGATGGCGACGATCTTGCCGGCCTCAGCCAGCGCCTTCGTCAAGGCGAGGGCGCCTTCGCGCTCGGGGGCCAGCGTCACCATCAGGATCGGCCGGGACAGATCGCGCTCCAGCCCCGCGACGAGGTCGAGCTTCGCCGCGGTCATCGCGTCAGGCGGATGGCAGCCATGATAGCCCGGCGCCGGGTTCAGGAACGGGCCTTCGAGATGGTAGCCCGGGCACATCAGCGGGCCGAGCCGGCTCTGCGAGACCGCGGCGTCGAGCGCCCGGAAGCGCTCCTGCAATTCGTGCGGGTGGGCGGTGATCAGGGTCGGCAGGCAGAAGGTGACGCCGGTCGCCAGCATCGCCTCCAGCGCCCGGTCGAGACCGGCTGCGGTGATGGCGGCGTCATTGAAGTCGACACCGCCGAAGCCGTTGACCTGGAGGTCGACGAGGCCGGGCGAGGCGAGCATCGCTGCCTCAGCCCTGCTTCAGCAGCGAGGCCGCCGGCGGATCGATGAACATCACCGTATTGGAGTGCTCGCGCAGGATCGAGGCCGGGTATTGCGGCGAGATCTCGCCTTCGAGCGCGGCCTGAACGGCCTTGGCCTTGCGGGTGTCCGAGACCGACAGGATGATCAGTTCGCTCTTCAGGATCTGGCGCACGCTCATCGAGATGGCGCGTTCCGGCACGGCGGCAAAGCTCTCGAACCAGCCTTCTCCGAACTGCTGATTGCGGCAGGCCTCATCGAGCGTGACCACGATATAGGGCTTCTCGGTTTCGAAATCGGCCGGTGGATCGTTGAAGGCGAGATGACAGTTCTCGCCGATGCCGGCGAAGCAGAGATCGATACGTCGGCCTGCGATCAAGGCATTGAGGCGCTGCGTCTCGGCCTGCGCATCGCCCTCGCCATTGACCGGGACGAAATGGACCTTGCCGCCGAGCGGGGCGACGAAACGCTCCTGCAGATAGCGCCGGAAGCTCGCCGGATGCGATACGGGCAGGCCGACATACTCGTCGAGATGGAAGGCGGTGATCTTCGACCAGTCGATACCTTCGGCGGCGACGAGGTGCTGCAGCATCTCGAACTGGCTGGCGCCGGTCGCGACGATGATGTTCGCCTCGCCATGGCGGGCAATGGCGGCGCGGATGGTCTCGGCGCCGAGCGCCGCAGCCTGCCGGCCGAGCTCCTGCTTGTCGGCGAGAATGCGGATGTCGATCATGCGGCCTGCCCTCGAAGCTCGGCGCATCGCGCGCCACGAATTGCGGATCGAGGTCTAGCATGGCTGCCGCGGAAGGCATCGGGCAAGATGTCGGGGCAGGTCCAATCTGCGGGCATGGAAGCGCGGGCCGATATCGCCTGCTCCGGCGAGGATGACGCCGTGACTAGCGCTCCGCTGGCGCGAGAAGCTGCAATCGCCCTTCGAGGAAGCGGCGCTCGGCCGGTTGCTGCGTGAGCGCCAGGGCGCGCCGGTAGGAGGCTACGGCGGCCTCGTCCTGGCCGAGCCGCCGGTGCATGTCGGCGAGCGCCGCATGGGCGAGCGGGTAATTGTCGAGGGCGCTGTCGCGAAGAGCGGCTTCGACCGCTTCGAGCCCCGCCTGGGCTCCGTCGCGCTGGCCGATCGCGGCGGCGCGATTGAGGACGCCGACCGGGGAGGGATCGAGCCGCAGCAGCAGGTCGTAGAGCCCGACGATGCGGTTCCAGTCCGTGCCGGCGACGCTTCCAGCTTCCGCATGGGTCGCAGCGATCGCCGCCTGCAGCAGATTAGGACCGAGGCTGCGCCGCGCGAAGCCCTGTTCGATCAGGTGGCCGGCTTCGGCGATCGCCGCGCGGTCCCAGCGCGAACGGTCCTGATCCTCGAGCAGGACAAGCTCGCCGGCCTCGTCAGTGCGCGCGTTGCGGCGCGATTCGTGCAGCAGCATCAACGCCAGAAGGCCCAGTGCCTCGGCGTCGGGCAGCAGGGCCGCGAGCAGGCGGCCGAGCCTGATCGCCTCGGCGCAGAGGTCCTGCCGCGTCATCTGCGGGCCGGTTGTGGCGGAATAGCCCTCGTTGAAGACGAGATAGACCACCCGCAGCACGCTTTGCAGGCGGGCCGGCAATTCGGCTCGCCCGGGCACTTCATAGGGCAGGGCCTCGTCGCGGATCCTCGCCTTGGCCCGGACGATGCGTTGGCCGATGACGGGCGGGCGGGTGAGATAGGCGCGGGCGATCTCTTCCGTCGTCAGCCCTGCGACCTCGCGCAGGGTGAGGGCGATCTGCGCGTCCGGCGGCAGGGCCGGATGGCAGCAGGTGAAGACCAGCCGCAATTCGTCGTCCTGAATCTCCTCCGGCAGGGCCGGCTCGACAGCGGGGTCGGCCAGCGCCGCAAGTTCTGTGGTCGCTGCCGCCAGCCGCGCCTGCCGGCGCCAGCTATCGATCGTCCGGAAGCGGCCGGCCGAGACCAGCCAGGCATAGGGATTGGCCGGCACGCCCTCGCGTGGCCAGCGCTCGGCGGCGGCCGCGAAGGCTTCGTGAAGCGCCTCCTCCGCGGCCTCGAAGCCGCCGAGCAGGCGGATCAGCGTCGCGAGCACGCGCCGCCGCTCGCCGCGATAGGCGGCCTCGACGGCGGCGCGCGCTGCGTTCGTGCTCACAGCTGCGGCGGTGGCGTGCTGAAGTCGACGACCGGGCGGACCTCGATGGAGCCGATGCGCGCGATCGGGTGGCCGGAGGCGACGCGAACGGCCTCGTTGAGGTCGGTCGCGTCGATCAGGACGATGCCGCCGAGCATCTCGCGGGTCTCCATGAACGGGCCGTCGGTCGCCGACATCTTGCCGTCGCGCATCTGCACGGTCATTGCCGTGTCCGGCATCTCAAGCGCCTCGCCGGCGACGAAATGGCCGGTCTCGGTCAGCTTGACGTCGTAGTTCGCGCATTCGGCGAGAACCGCATTGGCCTCGGCGCCGCCGCCGAACAGGATCTTGGGATCGTAATAGATCAGGCAAGCGTAACGCATGTTGGAACTCCTCTTCCTGTGCATCGACGCGACTTGTCGTTCGGCGGCGGTCGATTTCGACAGGGACCCGTTTCTTTTTTAGCGGGGTCGGTGGCCGGGTCACCTGCGGGCTTCGAAAAGGACGCGCCGGAGCCGCGCTCGCATTGGCATGGCACAAAGATCGGATGTTAAACATCGGATGAATGGTTGCGGGCGGGCCGACGCTGTGCGAAAGAGCTGGCACGAAGCCAACAAGGCGAAGTCAGGGAGGCGGAATGCGGCGCGGCGCCAAGCCCGGCAAGATCGGTGCGATCGTCGCCCATCTCGGCGCGGCGATCGTGCGCGGCGAGGTCGCTCCCGGCGAGGCGCTGCCGCCCGAACACGAGCTCGAGGCGCGCTACCAGGCTGGCCGCGGCGTCGTCCGCGAAGCTGTGAAAATGCTGGCCGCCAAGGGGCTGGTCAGCGTCCGGCCGCGCCACGGCACCCATGTCCGCCCCGCCCATGACTGGTCGATGCTCGACCGCGACGTGCTCACCTGGCTGCGCGGCGGCGACGGGCTCGGTGACGAGATCCTGCTGGCGCTCGACGAGACGCGCGCCATCATCGAGCCGGCAGCGGCCGCCCTCGCTGCCGAGCGTGCGACGGCGGAGGATTGCGCGCGGATCGAGGCAGCTCTCGCCGCGATGGAGCGCGGGCAGGACGATCCGGCGGCCGCGATCGCCGCCGACAAGGCCTTCCATCTCGCCATCATCGACGCCACGCACAACCCGATCCTGCGCAGCTTCCGCGGCGTGATCGACACCATCCTGAGCGCGCTCTTCGACATCACGGTCGGCGTTTTCAGCGGCAACCTGCCCAATCACGCCGCGGTGGCGCAGGCGATTTCCGCTCGCGACCCCGAGCGGGCGCGCCGGGCGATGGAGCATCTGCTCGGCTACACCCAGCAGCACCTTCTCTCCGGCAGCCTGAAGCCGGCGCGAACCGAGAACGACAAACCCTAGGGAGAACGACATGAAACTGAAGAGCCTGATGATGGCGGCCGCCTTCGCTGCCACGAGCTTCTCGGCGAGCGCGGCCTGGCCCGAGCGCCCGATCACGCTGGTCGTGCCCTGGGCCGCGGGCGGCGGCACCGACGCGGTCGCGCGCATGGTAGCCGCCGGTCTCGAGAAGGAGCTGGGCAAGCCCGTCAACGTCGTCAACCGCACCGGCGGCGGCGGCGTCGTCGGCCACACCGAAATGGTCAACGCCAAGCCGGACGGCTACACGATCGGCCTCGCCACGGCCGAGGTCACGACCTTCTACTGGTCGAACACCGCGCCCTTCACCTATGAGAAGCTGACGCCGATCGCGCTGGTGAACTTCGATTCCGCCGCCTTCAACGTCGCGGCCAACTCGCCCTGGGCCGATCTGCGCGCTGCGCTCGACGACATCAAGAAGCAGCCGGCCGGCAAGTACAAGCTCTCCGGCATGGCGGCGGGCGCCGCCTATCACCTCGCCTTCGCCGGCCTGCTCCAGCTCGAGGGCATCGACCCCAAGGCGGTCGTGGTCGTGCCGAGCCAGGGCGCGGCGCCGGGCTTCCAGGAGCTGGCCTCCGGCGGCGTGCAGATCGTCCCGTCCTCGCTGCCGGAAGGCAAGCCGATGTTCGATGCCGGGCGGGTCAAGTCGCTCGCGGTGATGTCGAAGGAGAAGATCGGCGCCTTCCCGGCGGTCCCGACCGTCAAGGACGCGATCGGCAAGGACTATGAGGGCGGCACCTGGCGCGGGCTCGCGGCTCCCGCCGGCCTGCCGGCGGACGTCACCGCCAAGCTGGTCGAGGCGGCCGCCAAGGTCGCGAATTCCGAGGAGTACAAGAAGTTCCTGGCCGAGCGCGGCTTCGGCCATGCCTTCGCCAAGGGCCCGGCCTTCGGCGAGTTCCTCGCCACGCAGCACAAGAACAACGGCGAGATCATGGGCGCGCTCGGCCTGCGCCTGCGCCAGTAGCAGCGGGTTCTCCGCCCTCAACCTTCCGCGGAGCGCCAGCCCATGGCGCTCCGCCCGCTTCCAGGGTCAAGCCGCGCATGAAAGTCAACGAACTCGTCGCCGGGCTGTTCTTCCTGGTTGTCGCCGGCCTCTATGCTGCCGGCGCCTGGAGCCTGCCCAATCCGTCGCAGCAGCCGCTCGGCCCCTCTGCCTTCCCGCTCATCCTCGCCGGGCTGCTCGCGCTCTGCGCGGCGCTGCTCGCCTGGCAGGGCGCGCGGGCATCCGAGCGCGGCCCGGCGCTGGCGCTCGCCGACTGGACGCGCAGCCCGGCTGCGCTCGCCCGGCTCCTGCTCGTGCCGGGCGCGGTGCTCTTTTATGTGCTGGCTTCGGAGGCGCTCGGCTTCCTGATCACCGCGGCGGTGATCCTGGCCACGCTGTTCCTGGCCGGCGGCGTCCGGCCCCGGCTGGCGCTGCCGCTGGCGCTCGGCGCCGCGCTGGTGATGCACTCGATCTTCTATCTCGGCCTCGGGGTGCAACTGCCCTGGGGACCGCTCGAACCCGTGCGCTGGTGAGATCATGCTCGACGCCTATGTAACCGCGCTGGGGATGGTGCTCGATCCCTATGTGCTCGCCGTCATCGTCGCCTCGGCCATTTACGGCCTGGTCGTCGGCTGCATTCCCGGGCTTTCGGCGACGATGGCGACGGCGCTCCTGGTGCCGCTGACCTTCTTCATGCCGCCGGTGCCGGCGATCGCCGCCATCGTCACCACCTCTACGATGGCGATCTTCTCCGGCGACATTCCCGGCTGCCTGCTGCGCATTCCCGGCACGCCGGCCTCGGCCGCCTATGTCGAGGATTCCTACAGGATGACCCAGCGCGGCGAGCCGGAGCTCGCGCTCGGCATCGGGCTCTGGTTCTCGGTGCTCGGCGGCCTCTTTGGCACGGCGGTGATGATGGCCGCTTCGCCGGCGATCGCCGATTTCGCGCTCGGCTTCGGCTCCGTCGAGTTCTTCTGGATCGTGATGCTCGGGCTCGGCGGCGCCGTCTTCATCGGCTCCTCGACGCCGCTCAAGGCCTGCATCGCGCTGCTGCTCGGACTGATGATCGCGATGGTCGGGATGAACAATCCGGCCGGCCAGCCGCGCTTCACCTTCGATTCCACCGAGATGCTCGGCGGCGTCTCGCTGATCCCGATGATGGTCGGCATGTTCGCCTGCTCGGAGGTGATGCGGCACATGATCTCCGGGGGCAACGCGCCGCAGATCAAGATCAAGAAGATCGGGCCGATCTTCGCCAATATGTGGCGCCTCACCAAGCAGTACCCGGTGCAACTGCTGCGCGGCAGCGCGCTCGGCACGGTGGTCGGCATCCAGCCGGGCAGCGGCGCCGACATGGCGGCCTGGATGTCGTACGCGATGAGCAAGCGCTTCTCGAAGGAGCCTGAGAAGTTCGGCACCGGCCATCCGGAAGGGCTGATCGAGGCCGGCGCCTCGAACAATTCCTCGCTCGCCGGCGCCTGGATTCCGGCGCTGGTCTTCGGCATCCCCGGCGACTCGATCACCGCCATCGCCATCGGCGTGCTGATGATGAAGAACATGGCGCCGGGACCGACGATCTTCGTCAGCAACCCGCAGAACGTCTATGCGCTCTTCCTCGTCTTCGTCATCGCCAACCTGCTGATGCTGCCGCTCGGCTGGGCGATCATCAAAGTCGCCTCCAAGGTGCTGACGGTGCCGCGCAAGGTGCTGATGCCGATCATCCTGCTCTTCGCCATCGTCGGCTCCTACGCGATCAACAACTCGCTGTTCGATGTCGGCCTGATGCTGGCCTTCGGCGTGCTCGCCTTCGTGCTGGAGGAGAACGGTTTCCCGGTCGCGCCAGTGATCCTCGGCGTGGTGCTCGGCCCCCTGCTGGAGGAGTACTTCATCAACTCGATGATCAAGTCCGACGGCAGCCTGCTCGGCCTCGTCGACCGGCCGATAGCCGCCGTGCTGGCCGCGATCACCATCGGCATCATCGGCTGGACGATCATCAGCTCGATACGCGGCGGGCCACGCCGGGAGGTCACGGCGCAGGACCTGTAGCGGGCGCGGTCGTGCCACTTTCGGTCCAGAGCGCGGCCCCGCCCGAATGACGTGAGACGAGATCGCCTTTGGTAAACTGAGCGAGCCTGGCGGCACCGCTCGGTTACGATATCGTGAGATCAGTCCGGAAATCGCCTCCCGATTTCCGGGCCTTAACTTGTCATGCACCGCAGCCGGGCTCATCCTCGTCGGCGCTTGCCTTGATTCTGAGTGGGCCTTTCTGGTCCGGGATATTGCTCCCTCCCTGAGAACCCAGAAGGGTATCGTTGCGACGACCGTCGGGAACGGTCACACGGGAGCAGAAGCGTCCCCGGTTCGGAAGGCTCCGGAAATGGAGCGTCCGATGGTTCGCTGGCCTCTGTACGCAGTCTCGGCTCTCTCAGTGTCATTGTACTTGAGCGGTCCAGCCCGCTCTCAGGTCTGTCCTTCCCCGATCGTCGTCAATGGCTCGCAATGCACGGTGACGCCGGGGACGGTGGTGACCGTCACGCCCGCGAACGCGATCGGCCTCAGCGCCACCGGAGCCGGCGGCCTGATCACCGGCAACGGCATCACCACGAATCTCGCCGCCGCGACGACGACCGGAGCGCGCGCCCAGAACACAGCCTCGATTCTGTTCAACGGCAGCACGCTCGCGACGACCGCGATCACGACCGCGACGGCGGCCGGACAGATCGGCCTCCAGGCGACAGGGACCGGCAGCTCCGTCAGCGCCACCGGATCGAGCGTTACGCTCGGCCCTGCGAACGGCACGACCGTCGCCAATAATCTGATCGGGGTGAGCGCCGTTTCAGGGGGCGCGGTCACTCTCGTGAACACCAATGTCACGACGCTGGGTGGAGCCGGGGGGCTGAACAATCACGCGCTCGTTTCAGATGGTGGCGGCAGCCTCGTCGACGTCACGGGCGGGACGATCGCGACGCGTTCCCGAGCCTCATTCGGCGCCCTCGCCCAGAATGGCGGCAGCATCCTTCTCGACGGCACGTCGATCTCGACGACCGGTGTCGGCACGGCGGCGATCGCCGGAGGGCATGCCCTGTTCGCGACCGGAGCGGGCAGCCAGATCACCGGCACGAACCTGACGCTCGGCACGACGGGCAACTTCTCGAGCCCGGTCCGTATCGAGAATGCCGGGGCGATCTCCCTGACCGGCACGACGATCACCGCGAGCGGCACCTCCGCCGCCGACACCGATCCCGCTGCGGGCGCGCGCGTGCTCAGCGGCGGACAACTCAGCCTCACCGGCAGCACGATCACGACGACCGGGCAGCGCGGCACCGGCATATCGGTCCAGGGCGCCGGATCCACAGCGACGGTCACGGATACCGGCGTTTCGGCGGCGGGCAATCGCGCCAATGCGCTGTTCGTTGCCGACGGCGGCCAGGCGAATGTCAGCGGCGGCACGCTGTCTTCGGCCGGACCAACCTCGGTCCTGGTCCAGGACGCCGGCTCCGCAGTCACTCTGACGAATACGGCGATACAGGGCGTCAGCGGTCCCGCCCTGATCGGCTATGGCCTTCGCGTGAATTCCGGAGCGACCGCGACCATGACGGGCGGTTCCTCGACCACGGACGGCCGCGACAGTCCCGGCATCGCGGCCTCCGGTGGCGGCAGCGTCACGGCGACCAATGTCAGGGTGACGACCTCTGGCAGCGACAACGCCATGGGTGTGATCGCCGACCTCGACGGCACGATCAACCTCGCCGACGCCGTGGTCACCACCACCGGCGGCGAGGTCCGGTCGGGAGCCCGTCCGCACGCTCTCGCCGCACGCAACCCCAACGGCATCCTCACCGCGACCGGGACGACGGTGACGACCTCCGGCCTGCTTGCGATGGGTTTGGTTGCCGACGATGGCGGCGTTCTGACCTTCTCCCAGGGCCGGGTCACGACCTCCGGCACCAGCGGCATCGGCCTTTTCTCCGTGACCGAACAGACGGGCGCGCAGTTCGCTGCGAATCTGACGGCCAGCGATCTTTCGATCACGACCAGCGGCAGTCTCGCGCACGCCGTCGCGGCTCAGTCGCGCAATGATATCTCCGCGCCGCTGGCGCTCGCGACGGTCAACAGGGCCGTCATCCTCACCACCGGAGCCAATGCGGTGGGGCTGCGCGCCGTGCTCGGCGACTACGGCACCCGGCCGGTTACCGGACGCGGCGAGGCGCAGGTGGTCGCCAACGATTCTCAGGTCCGGACGCAAGGGGATGGCGGGCATGGTGCGCTGTCGCGCGACAATCCGACCTCGGTGACGATGAACCGGACGGATGTCGTCGCGTCCGGCCTGGCGGCGCATGGCTCGGTCGCCGAAGCGGGCGGTCTGATCGTCGGCAATGCTGCGAGCGTGACCGCGACCGGTGCGTCGTCGGCGGCGCTCTTCGTCATCGGGGCGCCCGATGCGGTGTCGAACGCCCGTTTCACCGATAGCAGGCTCGCCAATCTCAGCGGTCCGACGATCGGCGTCGCGGGCAACGGCAACGTCTCGCTGACGAACTCGACTGCGGGCGGGAGCGGGGAATGGCTGCGCGTGGGACAGAGCGTCGATTTCCCGCCGCTGATCCAGTCGCCGCCGCTGACCGGCGTGCCCGACCTGCCTGACATCGATCTTCCGCCGCCGACGGCGCTTCCGCCCATCGGGGCTCCGCCCGGCCTACCGGTGGTGCCGGGCCTCGCCAATGTGACGCTGACCAACTCGACCGTCACCGGCTCGGCCTTCACAGCGCCGGGCAGCGTCTCGAATGTGACGCTGGTCGACAGCACCTGGATCATGACCGGCAATTCGAACCTCACGAACCTGGTCAACGATCCCAGCCTGATCCAGTACACCCCGCCGACGGGCGACCCGACGCTGCTCGCCAGCTACAAGACGCTGACGGTGGTGACCTATCTCGGCATCGATGGCCGCATCGGCCTGAACACCTTTCTCGGCGCCGACGCATCGCCGTCCGACCGCCTGATCATCGACGGTGGGCAGGCGTCCGGACGTTCGCCGCTTTTGATCGCCAACACGACGGGGCCTGGCGACCTCACCACCGGCAACGGCATCCTGGTGGTGGACGCGATCAGCGGGGCCACCACGGTGCCAGGTACCTTCACGCTGGGCCGGCCAGTGGTCGCCGGCCCCTATGAGTACTTCCTCTTCCGCGGCAGCGTCGACACGTCGGGGCCGCAGAACTGGTATCTGCGCTCACATATTGCTCCGACACCCGACCCGCCGGTGCCGCCGACCCCGCCAGACCCAGGGCCGACGCCGACACCGCCGACGCCCAGACCGACGCCGGTGGTGATCCCGAGCTACCGCCAGGAGGCCTCGCTCTATGCGGCCCTGCCGGCGATGCAGCTGATCTATGGCCGGACCCTGCTCGACAGCCTGCATGAGCGGGTCGGCGAGCTCCGGCCGCTGGAGGCTGCGCCGGTGACCGAGGAACGCACGATCTGGTGCAAGAATCCCGAGAAGAACTTTCGCTGCACCACGATCGTGCAGCTGCCGGCGAGCGCGATCGCGCCCGGCCGGTCCTATGTCTCCTCGGGCTGGGCCCGGATCATCGGCTGGCACGGCGAGCATCAGAGCGGGCCTTACGGCATCCTGCGCAACGGCCCGAGCTTCGACTACGACCTCTACGCCTTCCAGGCCGGGCTCGATCTCTACCGCAGCTACAATGCCGACGGCTCGCGCGACCATGCCGGCATCTATGGCGCGGTCGGACGGATCGAGGGCGACGTCAGGCATTTCAACGGCATCAGGGCCGGGCGCAACACGATCGACGCCACCTCGCTCGGCGCCTACTGGACGCATTTCGGCGCTTCCGGCTGGTATCTCGACGGCGTCGTCCAGGGCACCTGGTATGATGCCAAGGCCGATTCAAGACGCGGCTTCGAGCTCAACCGCGACGCCTTCGGCTTCGCGGCCTCGCTGGAGGGCGGCTATCCGATCGCGCTCGGCCAGGGCTGGATCGTCGAGCCGCAGGCGCAGATCGTCTACCAGACGATCTCGAGCGGCAGCGCGTCAGACGCCGTCGCCCAGGTCCGCTTCTCCGACGCCGACTCGTTCGCCGGCCGGATCGGTGCCCGGCTCGCCAGGAGCTGGACGCTGGAGGACGCGGCGAGCGGCGGGCGGCCGCGGATGCTGACCGCCTGGCTGAAGGCGAGCCTGTGGAACGAGTTCCTCGGCAATCCCAAGACCTCCTTCTCCTCGGCGACGGGCTTCATCCCCTTCCGTTCCGATCTCGGCGGCAGCTGGGCCGAGCTCAAGGCGGGCGTCGATGCCCAGATCGCCCGCAACGTCGCCCTTTACGCCTCTGCCGGATACTCAGTCGGCATCAACGGACGCGCCCACGCCTATGACGGTAGGCTCGGCGTCAAGGTGAGTTGGTGAAGGAGCTTCGATGCCTGGAACGGGACGACCACGGTGTTCGGCGCCGGGGTCTCCCGAGGACGACAGCAGACATCGGCTTGGTCGCAGGCCAAGCCGTGCGGGCATGTGCCCTTGGCTGCGGTCGCTCTCCAGACGGGACTTGAGAGGTGCCGGCTGACGCGCTACAGCGTGGGCCTCGGCAGAAGGATGTCAATGCGCAGAGGCCTCATCTGAACCGCATCCAGCGGTCTCAACAGCACCCGAGCGGTGCTTCTCTGTTTGCATTCCCATCTGCGGAAACATCATGAAAAACGTGGAAACGACGATCCGCGCCTATGAGGCGTCGACGGATCTCGAAACGCTGTCGGCCATCTGGTTCGAGGCTTCGCTCCTGGCCCATCCCTTCATCGGGGAGGAACGCCTGCGCGAGCAGCGCGTCCTGATCGAAACGAAATATCTCCCCGAGGCCGAGACCTGGGTGGCCTGTCGCGGCGGAGAGCCGGTGGGCTTCGTCAGCCTGCTCGACCACTTCATCGGCGGGCTCTTCGTCGCCTCAGGCCAGCAGGGCAACGGCATCGGCCGGACCCTGGTCGCCCATGCGCTGAAGCTGAAGGGCGAGCTCGTGCTCGAGGTCTACACCGGCAACAGGCAGGCCTACGCCTTCTACGAAGCGCTCGGCTTCGAGGAGCAGTCGCGACGGGCGCAGGACGATGAGGGCCTGCCGTTCGAGAACGCGCAGATGCGCCTGAGGGCCTGATGGTCCGGCAGGGCCGCGCACGCGTGGCCCAGCCTACCCCCGGCGAATGCGGCTTCGGCCGCATTCGCTTCCGGCGCAAGGCTCAGCGCTCGGTGATCTTGAACTCGATGCGGCGGTTGCGGCGCCAGGCTTCGTCATTGTTGGCGACGTCGAGCGGCTGGAACTCGCCGAAGCCGGTGGCGGCGATGCGGTCGGCCGGGATGCCCTTGGTGATCAGGTATTCGACCACGGCGACGGCACGCGCGGTCGAGAGATTCCAGTTCGAGGGGAACTGGGCCGAGCGGATCGGCCGGTTGTCGGTATGGCCGTCGACGCGCAGGATCCAGGGCAGGTCCGGCGGCATCTCGCGGCCGAGGTCGGCAATGATCGTGCCGAGCTTGTCGAGTTCGGCCCGGCCTTCCGGCTTCAGCACAGCCTGGCCGGCATCGAAGAAGATCTCGGACTGGAAGACGAAGCGGTCGCCGACGACGCGAATGTCGGGCCGCGTGCCGAGCACCTGGCGCAGCCGGCCAAAGAAGTCCGAGCGGTAGCGCGCCAGCTCCTGGACGCGCTGGGCCAGCGCGACATTGAGGCGCGAGCCGAGCTCGGCGATGCGCGTCTGCGCTTCCTTGTCTTTGGCCTCGGCGGCGCCGATCGCCTCCTCGAGCGCGGCGAGCTGGCGGCGCATGGCGAGAATCTGCTGGTTGACCAGCTCGACGGTGGCCTGGGCCCGCGCCGAAAGCTGCTTCTCGGCCTCCAGCGCCTTCTGGCTCTCGGCAAGCTGGGCCGGCGCGTTGCCATTGACGCTGTCGAGCATGCCCTGGATGCGGCTGCGCTCGGCCTGCTCGGTGGTGAGCGTCGATTGCAGCAGGGCGAGCGAATCCTTGGCGTCCTTGCCGGCGGCGCGTTCCAGCGCCAGGAGATCGGTGAGCTCGGAGAGCTGGCGGTTCAGCCGATCGAGCACCGTGTCCTTGCCCGATATCTCCTGCGACAGGAAGAATTGCCCGAGCACGAAGACCGACAGCAGGAAGACGATGCCGATCAGCATCGTCGAGAGCGCGTCGACGAAGCCCGGCCAGAAATTGACGTCCTCGCGGCGATGGGAGCGGGACAGGGCCATGCGCGGCGCTCCTTTCGTTCAGATCGCGTCGATGACGAAGCTCTGTGGCGCGCTCATGGCTCCGCCACCGTATCGGCTGCGAGGCGCTCGATCAGGCGCTTCAGGTCCTTCTCGCGCGCGGCCTGGGCTTCGACCCAGTCGCGAATCAGCTGCTGCTCGGAGCGCATGTGCTGGACGAGGCCCTGAATGCCCTCGGCGAGATTGGCCATGGCCTGCGCGGCGGCGCGGCTGTTGGCGCCTTCCTGGATCGCGGCATGGAGCTTGTCGAAGCGCTCGCCGAGTCCGTCGAAGCTGGCGGCCTGGCTCGCCGCGGTGCTGGCGCCGAGATAGCCCTCGATCTCGTTGCGGAAACGGCGCTGCGCCTGCGCGACCTGGAGTTCAAGGAAGCCGAGGACCAGCGAGCCGGCGATGCCGAAGAGCGAGGACGAGAAGGACAGGCCCATGCCGGCGAGCGGCGCGGCGAGGCCCGCCTTGAGCTCGTCGAAGAGGACGCCGGCCTCGGCACCGGTACGCAGGGTCTTGATGACGTTGCCGACCGAGGAGACCGTGTCGAGCAGGCCCCAGAAGGTGCCGAGCAGGCCGAGGAAGACGAGCAGGCCGGCGAGATAGCGCAGGACCTCGCGGCCATCGTCGAGCCTGACCGCGATCGATTCGAGCAGGCTCGCGGCCTGGTCGGAGGCGAGGCTGCGACGCTGCAATGCGGGTAGGACCGCCGCGAGCGGGCTGATCACCTGCGAGCGGCGGATGGCCGCGTCGGCCGGACTGGCGGCCAGCCGCGTCGCGGCGCGAGCCTCGCTGTCGACGCGCCAGAGCTCGCGTAGCGCGATCAGGACGCCGACCGCGAGCGCGCCGACGATCAGGCCGTTCAGGCCCGGATTGGTCATGAAGGCGGAGCGCAGGCCAGCCTGGAGGATGAAGATCAGGAAGCCGATCAGCGCTAGGAAGACCAAGGCGCGGATGAAATAGCGCAGGGGCCGCGAGAAGCGGAGCGTTTCGGAATGCAGCGCGGACATCGGGGCCGCAGCCGCATTCTCCCGCGCCACGGCCTCATGGGCCGCTTCGTCACTGGCCATGCGTGGTCTTCCGTTCCGGTTTCTCCGCCCTTGGCAATGTCGCCTCCCGCCACGCCGGGATCAAGCGCGAATGCGGCTTACCCCGCCTCAGGCCACGGTTTTCAGTGCGGCGCGCAGGGCCGGCTCGCCGGCCTCGTTGCCGCAGATGACGTCCTTGGCCGAGGTCGGCTGCTTGCCGTCGAGCGTACCGAAGGTGCCGCCTGCCTCGCGGACCATCACCGCGGCGGCCCCGAAATCCCAGGTGTTGAGGCCGCGCTCCCAATAGGCGTCCATGCGTCCGGCGGCGACATAGGCGATGTCGAGCGCGGCCGAGCCCATGCGGCGGACATTGGCGAAGCGGCTCATCACCGCGCCGAGCTCTCTCAGGAAGAGCGGATGGCCACCCTTGCCGATATGCGGCACGCCCATGCCGATCAGCATGTCCGCCGGCTCGCGGCGGCCGGAGACGCGCATGCGGCGGTTGTTGACATAGGCGCCCTTGCCCTTCTCGGCGATGAAGAGCTCGTCCTTGGCGGCGTCGTAGACGACGCCCGCGATGAACTGGTTGTCGCGCTCCAGGGCGACGGAGATGTTCCAGTGCGGGATGCCGCGCAGGAAGTTGTGGGTGCCGTCGAGCGGGTCGATATGCCAGCGATTGCTCTCGTCGGTGCCGACGACGACGCCGCTCTCCTCCATGACGAAGCCGTAGCCCGGCCGCGCCTTCTCCAAGGCCGCGCGCAGGATCTCCTCGGCCTTGTGGTCGGCCTTGGAGACGAAGTCGCCCGGGCCCTTGGCCAGGACCTGCAGGTTCTCGACCTCGCCGAAATCGCGCTTCAGCGAGCGCGACGCCTTCATCACGGCATCGGTCATCACGGTCATCAGCGGGGAACGGATCATCTTCAAAACCTCAGGGCGCGCGGGGCGCGGCAGAACGGGAGTGGGCTATCAAACAGCGGGGCAGGCGGCGCCGGCGGTGCAGCGCGAATTTCGCCGTCACTTGCTCGGTTGGCTGGGCGTCGTCAAGGCCGTGGCCTCGATCCGGTCGGCGGCGAGGCGGGCGGCGCGGGCGAGCTGCTCCGGCGAAAGCCGTTCGAGAAGCTCGTCCAGGGTCGCATCCGAAAGGCCCTGGGCGCGTGCCGCAAGATGCCAGGCCGCGGCCTCGGAGAGGTCCGGCGGCACCGTACGACCGAACTGGTAGAGCTTGGCCAGCCGGTTCTGGGCGATGGCGTTGCCTCTGTTGGCGGCGCGGATGAACAGTCGTGAAGCGGCGCGCTCGTCCCTGGCGACGCCGTCGCCGTTGAACAGCATGATCGCGTATTCGACCTGACCGGCAAGATTGCCGCTGGCGGCGGCCTTGCCCATCCATTGCGCTGCCTTCTGCGCGTCGGCGGGGCCGCCGCGGCCGAGCTTGCTGAGCACCGCGAGGGCATGCATCGCGTCGCCGAGGCCGGCATCGGCGGCGAGTTCGAGGCTGGCGATGGCGCGCTTGTCGTCCTCGGGCTTGCCGGTAGCGAGCAAGGCGAGGGCGAGATTGTAGTTCGCGGCGGGGTGGCCGGCGGCGGCGGCCTTCTCGAGCAGGACGCCGGCCTTGGCCGGATCGCGCGCCACGCCCTGACCCTCCAGGGTCGCCATGGCGAGCCCGAAGACGGCATTGACGTCGCCTTTCTCGGCGGCGAGCCGGTACCAGTCGGCGGCAGCGGCCGCGTCGTCGCGGACGCCGAGGCCCTGGCGGTAGATCTCGCCGAGCAGGGTCATCGCCGCGGCGTCGTTCGGGTTGGCCTCCAGCCGCTTCATTGCTTCCGTCTGGGCGCGGCGATAGTGGCCGGCCTGATAGGCGCCATAGGCGAGGTCGGGCTCCGCCGCGCCGGCCGGCAGGGCGAGAGCCAGTCCCAGCAAAGCGAGGCGCAGCCTCATCGGGTTCCCTTGCGTGCGGCAAACTCGGTGATGGCCGCATCGGCTGCGCCGACCGCGGCGCGGATGTCGACGTCATCGCCGAAGAGCCATTCGCCGAGCGCGAGGAATTCCGCGCCGGTTTCGACCAACGCCGGCACGGAGGCGGCATCGGGCGCATAGGCGATGCAGGGCGTCTCGAAGATCTCGGCCCACCAGGAGGCGCGCTCGACCACCGCCGGCAGCGGCGGGAGCGAGCCGTCCGGGCGTGGCTCGCCGAACATCACATAGTCGACCCCGGCCTCGCCGGCATCCATGGCGTCATGGCGCGAGCGCAGGCCGCCGACGCCGATGATCCGCTCCTGGCGCAGGCTGGAGCGCGCTTCGGCGATCGCCTCGATGCCCTCGGTGATATGGACGCCATCGGCGCCGCCGCGGCTGGCGACCTGGGCCGAGGCCTCGACGACGAGCGCGACGTTCTGGGCCTGCACCGACGGAGCGAGCGCCTTGACGCGTTCGGTCAGGCTGCGCTCGTCGCCGGGCGCGAGCCGCAGCAGCACGGCTGCGACATCGCCGCCGGCGAAGGCCTGCATCAGGCGAAAGGAGATCGCGCCGGGGTCGAGGACCGGGGGCGTGACCAGCATCAGGCGGGTGCGGGGCGGTTGTGTGCTCATGATCGGCTGCGCAAACGGCCCGCGACGTGGTCCAATGTCAAGACCGCGAGGCCGGCAACGAGGCTCCAGAAGGCCGACCCGACGCCGAAAAGCGACAGGCTCGAGGCGGCGACGGCGAAGGTGACGACCGCGGCGAAGCGCTCCTTGTCGCTGCCCATCGCCTGGCCGAGCGCGCCGGTGAGCGAGCCGACGAGGCCGAGCCCGGCGACGGCGACGATCAGCGCCTTCGGCATGGCGAGGATCAGTGCCAGCAGGAGGCCGGCGGTCGCGGCGATGGCGAGCCAGAACAGGGCGTACCAGATTCCGGCCTTCCAGCGCTCCTTCGGGTCGGGATGGGTGTCGGCGCCGGTGCAGATCGAGGCGCTGATCGCCGCCATGTTGACCATATGCGCGCCGGTCGGCGCGGTCAGGAACGACATCAGCCCGGTGACGAACAGGCAGGAGGCGGTCGGCGGGTGATAGCCGGAGGCGCGCAGCACCGCGAAGCCCGGCAGGTTCTGCGCGGCCATGGTGACGAGATAGAGCGGTATGCCGATGCCGAGGATCGCCGTTAGGTCGAGATGCGGGACGATTAGCTCGATATGGGTGAGCGCGACGGGCCCCGCGGGCAAGGTCGCGGTGCCCGTGGCGAAGGCGAGAGTGAGGCCTGCAGCCAGCGCCGCGATGACGCCGAGGAACGGGTTCCACAGCCGCGCCAGCAGGAAGACGACGAGCAGGGGCAGCACCAGCGCCGGCTGCAGGCGCATCTCGTCGAAGACGGCGACGACGAAGCGGAAGATCACGCCGGCCAGCATCGCCGCGGCGATGCTCATCGGGATGCGCTCGACCAGCGCGCCGAGCGGGCGGAAGGCGGCGGTCGCCATCATCAGCGCGGCTGCGGCAAGGAAGGCGCCGACGGCCGAGGCCATGTCGACGCCGCTCGCCGCCGCGATCAGCGCCGCGCCCGGCGTCGACCAGGCGCAGATGATCGGCATGCGGTGCTGCCAGGACAGGATCAGGCTGGCGAGCCCCTTGGCGATGGCGAGGCCGGCGAGCCAGGAGACGGTTTGGCCGGGCGTCGCGCCCAGTGCCTGCGCCGCCGCCAGCACCACCGCGACCGAGGCCGCATAGCCGACGAAGACCGCGACGAGGGCCGAGAAGAGCTGCGACATCGGCGGGCCCTTACGAATCCCAGGCTGTCGGCCAGGCCTGATCGAGCTCGGGACCGAGCCGGACCGCGGAGACGGATTTGGCGAGGCCGCTGACGTCGTCGGTCTCGACGGCGATGCCGGAGAGCGTGCCCTGGCCGAGCGCGGCCTCCAGCCTGGAGCCCGGCGTCTTCTGCAGGAAGCGGCGGATGGATTCGTCCTTCTGCATGCCGAGGATCGAATCATAGTCGCCGCACATGCCGGCATCGGACTGATAGGCCGTGCCGCCCGGCAGGATGCGGGTGTCGGCGGTCGGGACATGAGTGTGGGTGCCGACGACGAGGCTGGCGCGGCCGTCGAGGAAATAGCCCATCGCCAGCTTCTCGCTGGTCGCCTCGGCGTGGAAATCGACCACGACCGCATCGGCGACGTCGCGCAGCGGGCAGGCGGACAGCTCGCGCTCGACCGCGGCGAAGGGATCGTCGAGCGGGTCCATGAACAGGCGGCCCATGACGTTGACGACGAGCACGCGGGCGCCGTTCCTGGCCTCGACCACGGCGGCGCCGCGGCCGGGCGTGCCCGGCGGATAATTGGCCGGGCGGATCAGCCGGGGCTGGCGCTCGATGAAGACCAGCGCCTCGCGCTGGTCCCAGGAATGGTTGCCGAGGGTGATGACGTCGGCCCCCGCGGCGAGGATCTCGTCGCAGATCGCCTCGGTGATGCCGAAGCCGCCGGCGGCGTTCTCGCCGTTGATGACGACGCAGTCGAGGTTCCAGCGCTGGCGCAGGCCGGGGAGGCGATCCAGCACGGCCTGGCGGCCGGCGCGCCCGACGATGTCGCCGAGGAAGAGTAGACGCATTGTCGGGGTCTCTGTGGCAGCAGCGGTCGCTTTCAGTGCCGTGATTGCGTCGGCAAATCAACCGTGCAGCGGGTCAGGCGCAGCGTATGGTTTCGCTCTCGGTGACGATCCAGTCGAGGCTGCGGTCATGCGGCTCGTCCGGGACGGCCGGGATTTCCTGTGCGGCATAGCCGATGCCGACCGTGGCGAGCGGGCGCAATTCCGCTATGGCGCGGTCGTAATAGCCCTTGCCGTAGCCGATGCGGAAACCGCGCCGGTCGAAAGCGGCGAGCGGCACGATCAGCACCGCCGGCTGGACCTCAGCTTCCGAGGGCTGAGGCACCAGCGTGCCGAAACCGCCGGGAACGATCGGCTCCCAGGGCGCCCAGCGCCGAAAATGCATGCGCCCGTCGACGATCGCCGGCAGGCAGAGCGGCAGGCCGCGTTCATGCAACACTTCGAGGATCGGGCGCGGATCGGCCTCGGAACGCATCGGCCAATAGGCCGAGACCGGGCCCTGCGAGAAGGCGGGCAGGGCCAGAACGCGCTCGGTGATCGCCTCGTCCCAGATCAGCCGGTCGTCGAGCTCGAGCGCGTCGCGCCGGGCCAGGGCCTCGGCACGCAGGGCAGCCTTGCGGGGGGAGGGGGCGGGGGAGGCGGCTTCGGTCATGGAGAGTGCGGAGCCACCTCGGCCGTGGAGATTTCGATCCCGGGACACCTACAAAGTAGGTGGGCGCCGTGTGTCCGGGTCCAGGGACCCAGTCAGGGACAGCTCCCTAGGGAGTCGTATGGGCCCGGGAATACATGACTCTCACGCACCAGGCAGCCCCGCCCGGACAAGGTAAGGCGCATGCCGGCAAAGCGCCAGAGGGTTTGGCCGTCGGCGCAGAGAAATTCGTGTGGCGAGGCGGTCGCGAGTCAGGCGCTCGTGTCGTCCCGGGCGACCGAAGGGAGACCCGGGACCCATTCCGGAACCTCTTTCGGCGAAGCTCGGGAATGGATCCCGGATCGGCGCGGCTTCGCCGCTTGTCCGGGATGACGGGAGAGGCCTTCCGAGACCGGTGCGCCTCACGCTCCCCGCGCCAGCCCGTGGCGGATCACGCGGTCGATCAGGTCGGGATAGGCGACGCCGCTGGCGGCGAGCGCCTTCGGGAACATGCTGATGTCGGTGAAGCCGGGGATGGTGTTGATCTCGTTGACCAGCGCGCTGCCGTCCGGCCGCAGGAAGAAGTCGACGCGGGCCATGCCGTCGCAGCCGAGCGCGTAGAACGCGCGCTTGGCCAGGGCCTGGAGGTTCGCGATCGTCTCCGGCGGCAGATTGGCGGGCACCTCGACGCGGGCGCCGTCCTCGTCGATGTACTTCGCCTCATAGGTGTAGAAGCCGTGGCTCGCGGCGGCGGCGATCTCGCCCGGCAGCGAGACGATGGTCTCGCCGTCGGCCTGCTCGAGGACGCTGAGCTCGATCTCGCGGCCTTCGATGAATTCCTCGACGAGGACGACGCGGTCGTAGCGGAAGGCCTCGGCCAGCGCCACGGCGAAGCCCTCAGCAGTCGTCGCCTTGCTGACGCCGACCGAGGAGCCCTGCCGCGCCGGCTTGACGAAGAGCGGCAGGCCGAGGGCTTCCGTCGCCTGATCGAAGCTCAGCATCTCGCCCAGCCGGACGGTGAGCGAGCGGGCGACGCCGAGCCCGGCCTCGCGCAGCAGCCGCTTTGCGATGTCCTTGTCGAGCGCATTGGCCGAGCCGACGATGCCGCAGCCGGCGAGCGGAACGCCGGCGACGGCCGCCAGCCCCTGGACCGAGCCGTCCTCGCCGTCGAGGCCGTGCAGCACGGGGAAAAGCACGTCGATCTTCGGCAGGGCCTGCGGCGCGGCGCCGTCCTGCAGGCGCAGCAGGCGTCCACCTCCGCCCGGCAGCAGGCAGAGCTCGGCTCCGTCCTGCGGGATGGGATCGGGCAGGACGCCGTTCTCAAGTTCGAGCTCGCGCCACTGGCCGCCCTTGGTGATCAGGATTGGCACGACATCGTAGGCCGCCTTGTCGATCGCCTTCACCACATTGGCGGCGGACATCAGCGAGACCTCGTGCTCGGCGGATTTGCCGCCGAGGAGAATTGCCACCCGGACCCTGTCGCTCATCGTCATCGCCTTCATCGACTCGTTCTGCTGCGAGCCTCAGTCGGGGATGATTGAGGAATTGCAAAGGCGGCGCTGCTGCTCGCGATGATGTCCTGATCAGCCCGCCGTGGTCGGCAGCAGGCTTCGCGCCACGCCCTCAATGCGCTCGGCTGCTGCCTCCAGCGCATCGGCCGCGCGCTGCTCGATCTCGCCGGCGCGCTGGTCGGCCGAGCCGGCGTCGCCCTGCAGCGAGGCGAGATGGTCTTCCAGCCTGGCGACCTTCCTCTGCAACTCGCTGACCTCGTCGGCGACCATCAGCGCGGCCATGACATGCAGGCGCATGTCACCGATCTCGCCGAAGGCCTGGCGCATTTCCTCGATCTTGCCGTCATAAATGCGGGCGAGATCCTCCAGATGGGGCTCCTCGCCCTCGCCGCAGGCCATTCTGTAGGCCTTGCCGGCTATGGTGACGTTCACCTGGGGCATATCTGCACCTGCGGCATACCTGCTCTTTCTTCAGCTCTCGGCGTCTTCAGGCGCTTCGGTGCGCGCGATCATCTCGTGCAGGGCCGTCATTGCCTTGTCGAGCCGCCGGTCGACCTCCTCGGCGGCGCCCTGGACATGGCCGAGCTTGGCCATCGTGCCGTCGAGCTCGACGGCGAGGCGGGCCCGGTCGTCCTGCATCAGCGTCAGCTCGGTTTCGAGATTGGCGCGGCCGCGCTCGGCTTCGAGCCGCCGGCGGGCGGCCGCTTCGAGCTGGCCGAGCGCGCCTTCGAGGCGCGACAAGGCGTGATCCAGTGCCGGAGACGCCACGTTTCTTCCTTTTCAGGCCGGTCAAGCCGGCTCATCCGATTCGCGAGCCTAGTGCATGTCGCCGCACCCCGAAAGATCGGCCTGCGCTACGAACCATCCCTAAGGCTCTGAACGGCTGGGCGATTCACAGGATTTGCCGGAAGAGGGCGGGTGATGTTTCCCGCGAGGAGCGGTGGATTGCGCCGAAATCGCCTCTCCGGAGCGAATTGACACCGCTCGCGGCGAGGGCCTATCGAACGCGCGCCTTTTTCTGCAACCGTTTCCCGCTCGCCGGCCTGTTTTCACGCGTGAGCGGATGCCCCATCCCCCGGAGTGAGCCAATGACGATGCAAGCGATCGACCGCGCCCAACATGAGCGGCTCGCCAACGCCATTCGCTCGCTCTCGATGGACGGTGTCGAGCAGGCCAAGTCCGGCCATCCCGGCCTGCCGATGGGCGCAGCCGACATCGCGGCGGTGCTGTTCTCGCGCATCATGAAGTACGACGCGGCCGCGCCGACCTGGCCCGACCGCGACCGCTTCGTGCTCTCGGCCGGCCATGGCTCGATGCTGATCTACGCGCTGCTCTACCTGACCGGGACGGGCGGCCTCGAGCTCGATGACCTCAAGAAGTTCCGCCAGCTCGAATCGAAGACCCCGGGCCACCCCGAGAACTTCATGACCAAGGGCGTCGAGACCACCACCGGCCCGCTCGGCCAGGGGCTCGCCACCGCCGTCGGCATGGCGATGGCCGAGCGCATGCTCGCCGCCGAGTTCGGCAAGAAGCTGGTCGACCACAAGACCTATGTGCTCGCCTCCGACGGTGACCTGATGGAGGGCATCAGCCAGGAAGCGATCGCGCTCGCCGGCCATCACAAGCTGAACAAGCTGATCGTGCTCTGGGACGATAACGGCATTTCGATCGACGGGCCGCTCTCGATTTCCGATTCGGTCGACCAGGTCGCGCGCTTCAAGGCCTGCGGCTGGAAGTCCGAGCGCGTCGACGGCCATGATCCCGACGCGATCGAAGCCGCGATCCGCCGGGCCCAGAAGTCCAACAAGCCGACGATGATCGCCTGCAAGACGGTGATCGGCTTCGGCGCGCCGAAGAAGGCCGGCACCTCCAAGGCGCATGGCGAGCCGCTCGGGCCTGAGGAACTCGCCGCCGCCAAGAAGGCGCTCGGCATCACCAGCGGCCCGTTCGAGGTCGCCGCCGACGTGCTCAAGGCCTGGCGTGGTCTCGGCGCCGCCGGCGCCGCGGCCCACAAGGAATGGCAGGGCCTGCTCGCCGGCCTCTCCGAGCGCAAGCGCGGCGAGTTCGAACGCCGTCTCGGCCTGACCCCGCCGGCCAAGCTCGGTAAGGCGCTTGCCGCTCACAAGAAGGCGCTCGCCGCCAATCCGCAGGCGGTCGCGACCCGCAAGGCCTCGGAGCTGGCGCTCGATGCGATCGTGCCGGTGATGCCCGAGCTGGTTTCCGGCTCGGCCGACCTGACGCCGTCGAACAACACCAAGGCCAAGGGCCTCGAGGACTTCACCCCGAAGACCCCGAAGGGCCGTTACATCCGCTACGGCATCCGCGAGCACGCCATGGCTGCGGCGATGAACGGCATCACCCTGCATGGCGGCTTCCGCACTGCCGGCGGCACCTTCCTGGTCTTCGCCGACTATGCGCGCCCGGCGATGCGCCTCGCTGCGCTGATGGGGCTGCCTGTCGTCTACGTGATGACGCACGACTCGATCGGCCTCGGCGAGGACGGGCCGACCCACCAGCCGGTCGAGCATCTCGCCTCGCTGCGCGCCATGCCGAACATGCGCGTGCTGCGCCCGGCCGACGCGATCGAGACTGCCGAAGCCTGGCAGATCGCGCTGGAGCGTACCGACGGGCCGACCGTGCTCGCCCTTTCGCGCCAGAACCTCGCGCCGCTGCGCCAGGACGGCACGGCGACCAACCGTTCGGCGAAGGGTGGCTACGAGCTGCTCGCAGCCGAGGGCGGCAAGGCGCAGGTCTCGCTCTTCGCCTCGGGCTCCGAGCTCGAGATCGCTGTCGCGGCGCGCAAGCTCCTGGCCGAGAAGGGTGTGCGCGCCCGCGTCGTCTCGGTGCCCTCGCTCGAGCTGCTCCTGGAGCAGGACGAGGCGGTGAAGGCGGCGATCATCGGCGAGGCGCCGGTCAAGATCGCGGTCGAGGCCGCGGTCCGCTTCGGCTGGGACGCCGTGGTCGGGGCCGATGGCGGCTTCGTCGGCATGTCCTCCTTCGGCGCCAGCGGCCCCTACAAGCAGGTCTACGCGCATTTCGGCATTACGCCGGAAGCAGTGGCGGAAGCCGCGATCAAGCGCCATAACGCCTGAGTTTCTGTGGCCAGACCATGGATCTGCCATGGTTTGGCCGATTTGCCCGCACTAATGGCGCTGGCTGCGCCGCCGAATGGCGAAGGAGAGGATTGAGATGACGGTCAAGGTGGCGATCAACGGCTTCGGCCGCATCGGGCGCAACGTTCTGCGTGCGATCATCGAGTCGAAGCGCAAGGACATCGAGGTCGTGGCGATCAACGATCTCGGCCCGGTCGAGACCAACGCCCATCTCTTCCGCTTCGATTCGGTGCATGGCCGCTTCCCCGGCACGGTGACCGTCTCCGGCGACACGATCGATGTCGGCCGCGGGCCGATCAAGGTCACCGCCGTGCGCGACCCCAAGGACCTGCCGCACAAGGCCCTCGGCGTCGACATCGCGCTTGAGTGCACCGGCATCTTCACCACCAAGGAGAAGGCGGCCGCCCACCTCGCCGCTGGCGCCAAGCGCGTGCTGGTCTCGGCTCCCTGCGACGGCGCCGACCTCACCGTGGTCTATGGCGTCAACCATGGCGAACTGACCAAGGACCACCTCGTCGTCTCGAACGCCTCGTGCACCACCAACTGCCTCGCGCCGGTCGTGCGCGTGCTGCAGGACGCGGTCGGCATCGACAAGGGCTTCATGACCACGATCCATGCCTATACCGGCGACCAGCCGACGCTCGACACCATGCACAAGGATCTCTACCGGGCCCGTGCCGCGGCGCTCTCGATGATCCCGACCTCGACCGGCGCCGCCAAGGCCATCGGCCTCGTCATCCCCGAGCTGAAGGGCCGCCTCGACGGCACCTCGATCCGCGTGCCGACGCCGAACGTCTCGGTCGTCGACTTCAAGTTCATGGCGAAGCGCAAGACTACGGTCGAGAAGATCAACGAAGCCATCATCAAGGCCAGCAAGCGCGGGCCGCTGAAGGGCATCCTGGCCGTCACCGACCAGCCGAACGTCTCCATGGACTTCAACCATGACCCGGCCTCGTCGACCTTCGCGCTCGACCAGACCAAGGTGATGGACGAGAAGTTCGTCCGCATCCTCACCTGGTACGACAACGAGTGGGGCTTCTCGAACCGGATGAGCGACACCGCCGTCGCCATGGCCAAGCTGATCTGACCCAGAAGGGTCCCTGAATGGCCGCGCCCGGCGCGGCCATTCCACTTTCACGAACGGGAAAGCCAGAGCCCATGAACAAGATCGAGCCTACCGTCGCGAACCCGTCGCCCGCTCCCGAGGCGATCATTCCTCCCGCCCCGACCATGGCGGAGGCCGCCGCGGCCCGCGCCGCCGAGATCAAGGCCGTCGAACCGGCCGTCGCCAGCGACCCGCGCAAGCTCGACCAGCTTTCGCGGATCGAGGAGAAGGCGGCCCGGATCGAGGAGAAGTTCGCCCGCTACGAGGCCGTTCTGACGCGCGCCGAGGCTTCGCTCGAGCGCAGCGCCCAGAAGGTCGACCTCGCTGCCGGCACCATGGATTTCGCCGGGCTGCGCGTCGAGCTTTCGACGCTGCGCCAGCGCGTCAACGCGACGCCGCGCTTCGGTGCGCTGCTGCTGACCGGCATCGTGACCGCGATCCTGACGGTGATCCTCACCGTGATCGTGCTGAAGAGCGGTGTCCCCGGCATCCTGCCGCCGATCCTGCCGCGCTGACGCTGCCCACGCCCCGACCTTCAGAAGAGACCGCGATGCCCGCTTTCCGCACCCTCGACGACGCCGACCTCGCAGGGAAGCGCGTTCTCGTCCGCGTCGACCTCAACGTGCCGATGGAAGACGGCAAGGTCACCGACGCGACACGGATCGAGCGGGTGCTGCCGACGATCCGCGAGATCTCCGAGAAGGGCGGCAAGGTCATCCTGCTCGCGCATTTCGGCCGTCCCAAGGGCCGCGACGAGAAGAACAGCCTCAGGCAGGTGGTGCCGGCGCTCGCCCATGCGCTCGGCCAGCCGGTGATCTTCGTCGGCGACTGCATCGGCGAGGATGTCGCCAAGGCGGTCGCGGCTGCCAAGAACGGCGAGGTGCTGCTGCTCGAGAACACGCGCTTCCACGCCGGTGACGAGAAGAACGATCCGGAGTTCGTCAAGGCGCTCGCCGCCAATGGCGATCTCTATGTCAATGACGCCTTCTCGGCGGCGCACCGGGCGCACGCCTCGACCGAAGGTCTGGCACATGTGCTGCCGGCCTATGCCGGCCGTACCATGCAGGCCGAGCTCGAGGCGCTCTCGGCCGGCCTCGACAGCCCGGCGCGGCCGGTGATGGCGATCGTCGGCGGCGCCAAGGTCTCGACCAAGCTCGAGCTGCTCGGCAATCTCGTCAAGAAGGTCGATGTGCTGGTCATCGGTGGCGGCATGGCCAACACCTTCCTGGCGGCGCGCGGCGTCAATGTCGGCAAGTCGCTCTGCGAGCACGATCTCGTCGCGACCGCCCGCGAGATCGAGGAGAAGGCCAAGGCGGCGGGTTGCGAGATCGTTCTGCCGGTCGATGCGCTGGTGGCGCGCGAGTTCAAGGCCAATCCCGGCCACCGCGTCGTCTCGATCGGCGAGGTCGCCGATGACGAGATGATCCTCGATGCCGGCCCGCTCAGCGTCGCCGAGGTCGTGCTGCGGCTCGACAAGGCCAAGACCGTGGTCTGGAACGGCCCGTTCGGCGCTTTCGAATTGCCGCCCTTCGACACGGCGACGGTGACGGTCGCCAAGGCGGTGGCCGAGCGCGCCCGGACCAACCGGCTCGTCGCGGTCGCCGGCGGCGGCGATACGATCGCGGCGATGAACCATGCCGGCGTGGCCGACGACCTGACCTATGTCTCGACCGCGGGCGGTGCCTTCCTCGAATGGATGGAAGGCAAGGCCCTGCCGGGCGTCGAGGCGCTGCGGGCGCGGTGAAGCGCCACCTCGTCATCGGGGGCGTCCATGTCCTGCTCGCCATCGCGGCCACGCTGGCGGTCCTCGTCACGGCGGACGTGGCCGGCTGGCAGGGGCCGCGCTGGCTGGTGATTGGCGGCGCTGCTTTCCTCGTGACTGCCATGACGAGGGGAATGGGCGAGGCGGTCTACCGACGCTGGTTCGATTGAGCGCCGTTGCGACGGGCGTTGTTTATGCTATGTTCTCTCGATGGCGTGTGTGAACGCCGGCGAGGGGCTGGCCCGTCGGACGGGCCGCATCGCCCTTCGCCTTTCAAGGCACGATGTCACGACGATTCCGCTGGAGCCGCCTTGCGATGAGCGAGAATGTGCAGACGGCCATGTTCGAGATCCTGAAGAAGATTCAGGCTGACCTCGGCTCGTTCCGGACCGAGGTGAACGAGCGCTTCACTCATGTGGAGGCTCGGTTCGAAGGGCTCGACGAGCTCGTCCGCAAGCAGCGGCGCGATACTGCCGGCCTGCTCGTCATGGCGAAGTCGATCACCGGCAACTTCGCCGAGGAACTGGCCGCGATTGAAGAGCGCGTCGCGGCGCTCGAAGCACGCGGTCGCTGAGCGGGATTCACACTTTCGGCGCCTTTCGCTTTGCGTCCGCCACAGTTCGATTCTAAACCCTCCGGATAAAGCAGAGTCCAACCGGAGGATCATCGTGGCCCGTATTACGCTTCGCCAATTGCTCGACCATGCCGCCGAGAACGACTACGGCGTTCCGGCCTTCAACATCAACAACATGGAGCAGGCGCTGGCGATCATGGCGGCTGCGGACGCCACCGACGCTCCGGTGATCATCCAGGCTTCGCGCGGGGCGCGCTCCTACGCCAACGACATCATGCTCAAGCACATGATGGACGCCGTCACCGAGATCTATCCGCATATCCCGGTCTGCGTGCATCTGGACCACGGCAACGAGCCCGCGACCTGCATGACCGCGATCCAGGCCGGCTTCACCTCGGTGATGATGGACGGCTCGCTCAAGGCCGACGGCAAGACGCCGGGCGACTGGGACTACAATGTCGGCGTGACCAAGACGGTGACCGAGATGTCCCATCTAGGTGGCATTTCCGTCGAGGGCGAGCTCGGCGTGCTCGGCTCGCTCGAAAGCGGCGAAGGCGAGAAGGAGGACGGCCACGGCTTCGAGGGCAAGCTCAGCCATGACCAGCTCCTGACCAACCCGGACGAGGCCGTGAAGTTCGTCGCCGAGACCAAGGTCGATGCGCTGGCCATCGCCATGGGCACCTCGCACGGCGCCTACAAGTTCACCCGCAAGCCCGACGGCGCGATCCTCGCGATGCACGTCATCGAAGAGATCCACAAGAAGCTGCCGAACATGCATCTCGTCATGCACGGCTCCTCCTCGGTGCCGCAGGACCTGCAGGACATCATCAACCAGTATGGCGGCAAGATGCCCCAGACCTGGGGCGTCCCGGTCGAGGAGATCCAGCGCGGCATCAAGCACGGCGTGCGCAAGATCAACATCGACACCGACAACCGGATGGCGATGACCGGGCAGATCCGCAAGATCCTGTCCGAGAACCCCGGCGAGTTCGATCCGCGCAAGTATCTGAAGCCGGCCATGGAAGCGATGACCAAGCTCTGCAAGCAGCGCCTGGAAGAGTTCAACACCGCCGGCCAGGCCTCGAAGATCAAGCGCGTCATCACGCTGGCCGACATGGCCAAGCGCTACGCCAAGGGCGAACTCGACCCGACCTTCGGCGCCAAGAAGGCGGCCTGAGCTCAGCTGCAAGCCCTTCGGCTGCTGCATTGCCGCAGCAGCCCCCATTTCCAGCGCCGCCGGGTTTCCCGGCGGCGTTTTTGCTTTGGCGGCCGCCTGTGTCTTGACCATCTAGGTCATCTGTCCTAATCAAGATTTAGGATGGATGACCTAATAGGTTTGACGGTCCACAGGGATAGCGGGGAGGGCCGGGGTGAGGGCAGCCGCAACGAGGCAGCAGATCGTCGATGCAGCCGACCAGCTCTTCTATGAGCGCGGCTACGAGGCGACCGCCTTTGCGGACATAGCGGCGGCCGTCGGCATTTCCCGCGGGAACTTCTATTATCATTTCAGAACGAAGGACGAGATCCTCGCGGCCGTGATCGCGCTGCGGCTGGATCGGACGCGGGGCATGCTGGAGCACTGGCAGGGTGAGGCCGGGACGCCGCGCGAGCGCATCCGCTGCTTCATCGGCATGTTGACTGCCAACCGCGCCAAGATCATGCGCCATGGCTGTCCGGTCGGCACGCTCTGCAACGAGCTTGCGAAGCTCGACCATGACGCTCAGCAGCACGCGGCCGAGATATTCACCCTGTTCCGGGACTGGCTCGCCTCGCAGTTCGCGGCGCTCGGCTGTGCGGCCGAAGCGGACAGGCTGGCGATGCATGTGCTGATGCGCAGCCAGGGCATCGCGACGCTGGCGACCGCCTTTCGCGACGAGGCCTTCATCCAGCAGGAGGTCGAAGCGATGTCGGCCTGGCTGCGGGCGCTCGAACCACTCGAAAACGCCGCTTCATCGACCTGAGCCATTCGCCGGAAAGGTAGCCCTATGTTCGTCGTCGCGCTCCGCTTCTCCGCCAACAAGTCTCGTGCTGCGGCCCTGATGCCGGCCCATAACGACTGGATCAGGCGCGGCTTCGATGATGGCGTCTTCCTGCTGACGGGCAGCCTGAAGTCGGGAGGCGGCGGCATGGTCCTCGCGCACAAGCTGTCACGCGAAGAACTCGATGCGCGCCTGCGGGATGACCCCTTCGTCGCCGAGGATGTCGTCAGCGCCGATGTCCTCGAGATTGCTGCCGGACGAGCCGATGACCGGCTCGCCTTCCTGCTGAACTGACCGGCAAGGCACGGATAGGATCAGACGCCGATCTTGCCGCCGCCATTGCGGGTGATCGCCACGACCGAGGGGCGCACCGGCATGTCCGGCTTGAAGTCCGGCCAGCGGGTCGAGAGGTCCTCGTAATAGGAACGGCGGCCGAATTCCGGCCAGTCCGGGCCGTCGTCGCCGGGGTGCTGGACCGCGACGAAGGCGGTGGTGTCGTCGGGCGTGAAGCAGGGGCCGCAGAGCTCGGCGCCGTGCGGCACGCGGTAGAACAGTTTTGAGGTGCGGCGTGCCGCGCCTTCGGTGTCGACCGCCCAGAGACCGTCGGTGCGGCCGGTTTCCTTGGGGCCGTTGCCGTCGGTCGCGACCCAGAGGCGCCCGGCCGAATCGACCACGGCGTTGTCGGGCATGCCGAACCAGCCATTCTTACTGGTCTCGGTCGAGAAGCTCGCTCCGACCGCGGCGATGGAAGGATCGCCGCATTTCAGCAGCACTTCCCATTTGCCCCTGGTCGCGGTGAAGTCCCCGCCATCCTCGATGATCTCGATGATGTGCCCGAAGGCGTTCTTGGCACGCGGATTGGCGGCGTCGACCTGATCGTCCTTGCGGCTGGTATTGTTGGTCAGCATCACATAGACGCGGCCGTTGACGCCGTCGGGCGTGATGTCCTCCGGCCGGTCCATCTTGGTGGCGCCGAGCAGGTCGCCGGCGCGGCGGGTCTCGATCAGCACGTCGGCCTGGCTGGTGAAGCCGTTGGCCGTGGTGAGCGGCCCCTCACCGAAGACCAGCGGCAGCCATTCGAGCGTGCCGTCAGCCGCAAACTTCGCGACATGGAGCGTGCCGGAATCGAGCAGGTCCATGTTGGCGGCGCGGTTCGCGGGGTCGAAGCGGCCGGCGGTGACGAACTTGTAGACATAGTCGAAGCGCTCATCATCGCCGAGATAGGCGACGACGCGGCCATCCTTGGCGACGATGTTGTCGGCGCCCTCATGCTTGAAGCGGCCGAGCGCGGTGCGCTTCTTCGGCACCGAGTTCGGGTCGAAGGGATCGACCTCGACGATCCAGCCGAAGCGGTTGGCTTCGTTGGGCTCGCTGGCGAGGTCGAAGCGCTCTTCGAAGCGGCCCCAGGCATAGGGTGAGGAGGGGATGGCGAGGCGCTTGTAATTGGCCTCCTCGCGATGGCCTTCCGGCAGCTTGCCGGAGAAATAGCCGTGAAAATTCTCCTCGCCGGAGACGAAGGTGCCCCAGGGCGTCATCGCGCCCGCGCAGTTGTTGAGCGTGCCGAAAACCTTGCGGCCCGAGGCGTCGGCCTTGGTCCTGACGCGCTCAGTGCCGGCGACGGGGCCGGAAAGCTGCATCTCGGTCGCCACCGTGATCCGGCGGTTGAGCTTTGAATCCTTGACCAGCGCCCATTTTCCGTCGGTCCGGCGGATCTCGGCGACGGTCGCGCCATGGGCCATCGCCTCGATCGCGTAGCGCTCCCTGGTCGCGTTCTTCATCACCGGCTTGCCGTCCTTGATCTCGACGACGCCGGGGAACATCAGATGCGGGTTGGTGTATTCGTGATTGACGAAGAGCACGCCATGCGCGGACGGGTCAGCCGCGCCGGGCAGGGGCAGGTAGCCGACGAAGTCGTTGTTGTAGCCGAACTGCCTGGCCTGGGCCTCAGGCGTCTGTTTGGTGGGATCGAACTGCGGCGCGTCGGGAAAGAGCGGGTCGCCCCAGCGCAGCAGGACATCGGCGTCGTAACCCTCAGCGACATGATGGTCGGTATCGACACCGGCCTCGACCTCCTTGAAGGCGAAGGCCGAGCCTTCGGCGCCGCGCGCTTCCGCCCGTTCGGCAGTCGCCAGCGCCGCGGTCCCGACAGTCGCCGAGATCGCCGAGACGGCGAGCGCGCCCTTGAGCAAGCCGCGCCGCGAGAAGCGCTGGCCGATCAGCTCACCCATCGTCGGGTTGTCGGTCGGGTTCTGGGGGGCGGCGTCCTCGTGCTCGAGCAAGCTCGCGCCGAAGGTCGATTCATATTGCGCATCGTCGCCCATCACCGGCTCTCCATGCTCTAAGCTTGCTTCCGATTGGAACGGTTGCAAGCTAGCCGGAGCGATTGACAGGCAGGTGACGCCGCGAGGTGGCTGGAGCCGAAGCTCAGGCTGCGCGGCTGCGACGCGTCAGGTTCTCGAAGGCATCGGCCAGTCCCTCGGCCTGGCGGGTCAGCGACTGGGCGACGCCGAGCACATCGCCGACGCTGGCACCGGCCGCCTGGGCCGATTCGTTGACCGCGCCGATGGTATGGGCGACCTCCTGGGTTCCCTGCGCGGCGAAGCTGACGCTGCGGGCGATCTCCTCGGTCGCGGCGCGCTGCTGCTCGATGGTGCTCGCGATGGTCAGGGTCGTCTGGTCCATGCCGGAGACGAAGCCGGCGATGCTCTCGATGGCGAGGATGGCCTCGCGGCTATGGGCCCGCATCGTCGGAACCTGGGCGGCGATTTCGTCCGTCGCCTTGCCGGTGCGCTCCGAGAGCAGCTTGACCTCCTGAGCGACGACGGCGAAGCCGCGGCCGGCCTCGCCGGCGCGGGCGGCCTCGATGGTGGCGTTGAGGGCGAGCAGGTTGGTCTGCTCGGCGATGTCGCGGATCAGGTCGACGATCGAGCCGATGGTTTCGGCCGACTGCGCCAGGCTTTTGACGATGACCTCGGTCGTCTGCGCCGCGGCGCTGGCATCATGGGTCTTGGTCGTGGCGCCGGTGACCTCCGCCGCGATGTGCCGGAGCGAGATCGACAGCTCCTCGGCGGCGTTGGCGACGTTGCGGACATTCTCCGAGGCCGCATCCGAGGCGCTGGCTGCTGCGAGGGCCTGCATTCCGGTCTCCTGCACGGTGTCGTTCATGGTCCGGGCAAGCGTCTCGATCACGCGGGCGCTGCCGGCGACCGAAGCGACGACGTCGCGGACCGTAACCTCGAACGCGGCGATCTCAGTCTGGGACGTCTCGCGGCTCTGCTTCTGCACGAGCGTGTAGGTCTCGAGCAGCAGTTCCAGGTCGAACTGGATGGCCTTCAGCAGCGCGGCGCGCAGGGCGATGCGCCGGTTGAGTTCCTTGCGTTGCCAGAAGCGCAGGCGGCCGAGGCCGTCGCGCTGCAGTCCGAGCTCGGCGCCGATCGCATTGCCGACGATGGCATGGCAGATGGCGACGCCATGGACGGGAACGCCATGGTCATGGAAGGCGGTGGCGAGCGTACGTGCGGATGCCAGGAAATCGTCGTCGAGCTCGCCCGAGACCAGCCTGATCCAATGGGCCAGCCGCAGCGCATGGACCTCCGGCTGCTGCATCGCGCGGTGGATCTCGGGCCAAGCTTCGAAACGGTCGTGCAGCCCTTGCAGCAGCCCGGGCATGCGCTCCCGTGCGAAGTCACGCTGGCCGTGCAGCAAGGCAAGGTCGTATTCGTCGATGCGGAAGGTGCGCAGACGCGCGTCGTGCTGGGCGATGGCGTTGCTCATACGCAACTTCTTGGGATCTCGGCGATGGGCTGACAGGTTCGCGAGGACATTGCGAGGAGTTCGAAAACAAAGGCTTAAGCGCGCGCGAAAGGCAGTGAGCCAACGCGAAAAAGCAGTGTTGCGCGCTTGCTTCCTGCCGATCCGGCTGACTATAACCCGCCCCTGCGCGCGGCGCCGGGCTGCCGCAACGATCAGAGCGGAGGCGACCAAGCCATGGCCGGGCATTCCCAGTTCAAGAACATCATGCACCGCAAGGGCAAGCAGGACGCGGTGCGTTCCAAGCTGTTCTCGAAGCTGGCCCGTGAAATCACCGTCGCCGCCAAGATGGGCATGCCCGATCCGAACATGAACCCGCGCCTGCGCATGGCCGTGCTGGCGGCGCGCGCTGAAAATATGCCGAAGGACAATATCGAGCGCGCGATCAAGAAGGCGATCGGCGGCGAGGGCGAGAACTATGACGAGGTCCGCTACGAAGGCTACGGCCCGGGCGGCGCGGCCGTCATCGTCGAGGCGCTGACCGACAACCGCAACCGTACGGCCTCGGCGGTGCGCTCCTACTTCACCAAGTCCGGCGGGGCGATGGGCGAGAGCAACTCGGTCTCGTTCATGTTCAACCGGGTCGGCGAGATCAGCTACCCCGTCGAGGCAGGCGATGCCGACAAGGTGATGGAGGCCGCGATCGAGGCCGGCGCCGACGACGTGATCAGCGACGAGAACGGCCACACCATCCTGTGCGCCTTCGATGCGCTCAACGAGGTCTCCAAGGCCCTGGAAGCTGCCCTCGGCGCGCCTGCCTCGGCCAAGCCGGTCTGGCGGCCGACGACGACGGCCCCGCTCGACGAGGAGAAGGCGGCGTCGATGATGCGGCTGATGGAGGCGCTCGACAATGACGACGACGTCCAGAACGTCTTCGCCAATTTCGAGATCGCCGACGATGTGATGGCCAAGCTCAGCGGCTGAGGCCGGACAGCTGGATTGGGTCATGGTCGGGCTCGTCCCGACCATCCACGTCTTCCTTTACGCAGAGTGGTGTTCAAGACGTGGATGCTCGCCACAAGGGCGAGCATGACGGCTGTCGCGTATTATCGCCCGAGCCACCCATCCCAGAGCGGCAGGCCGACGATCGCGCTGGCGAAGATTGTCAGATAGGCGATGCGCCGGAAGGTCTGCTCCGATGCGAGCCCGAAGGCGTGGGTGCCGATCCAGAGGCCGGCGCCATAGATCAGGAAGAGCGGCAGCGCCATCAGCAGACCAGCGGCGCTGAGGATGCCCTTGATCCAGAGGATGGTGCCGCTGACGATGGTGCCCAGGCCGAAATAGGTCTGCATGTTGGCGCGCGTCTTGTGCCGGTCGTTGCGCTGGGCACCGAGCCAGAACACGGCTAGCGGCATGCCGCCGATGCTGGCGAGCCCGTTGCAAAGCCCGGACAAGGCGCCGACGCCGAGCGAGAGCGGAATGCCCGGCTGGCCATGATAGCGCCAGCCGGATGCCAGCAGCGCGACGGTGCCGAGTATGAGCGCGGCCAGGAGCCAGCGCATCGTCGTCTGGTCGAGCCAGATCAGCAGAGCGAGGCCGAGTGGCAGGGTCAGCGTCGCCGCGACGAGCAGAGGGATGACCTCGCGCCATTCGGCGCGCTTGGCCGAACGCGCCGCCAGTGGCAGGGCGAAGGGCATGTCGATCAGCCAGATCAGGCCGAGCGCCGCGACCGGGCCGAGCACGACCGAGGCGAGCGGCATGAACACCATGGCGAAGCCGAAGCCGGTGAAGCCGCGGACCAGCCCGCCGAGAAAGGTCGCAAAGAGCAGTGTGGCTATGCCCGAGACCGTGAGACCGGGAAAGAAGGGGGCGAGGAATTCGAGCATGGCCTCGGATGCGATGGCGACGCCTTCACCTCACCCCAAGCCGTGGCGCGATCAACCCCCGTTGCGGTGATGGCAGCGATGAGCGGCAAGCATCGATCACCCGGCATCGATTGCCCGCCGCGGTTCCACCGCAGGCTGCGGGGTTCTAGTTTGCCCCGATGAACGCGATTCGCATCCTCGGCATCGACCCCGGCCTGCGCAAGACCGGCTGGGGCGTCATTCTCAGCGAGGGGACCAAGCTCAGCTTCATCGCCTGCGGCGTCGTCGAAAGCGAGCAGAAGGCGACGCTGGCCGAGCGCCTGCGGCAATTGCACGACGGCATCGCCGGCGTGATCGCCGCCCATGCGCCGGGCGAGGTCGCAGTCGAGGAGACCTTCGTCAACCGCGATCCGCAATCGGCGCTGAAGCTCGGCCAAGCACGCGGCGTCGCGCTGGTGGTTCCGGCGCTGGCGGGGCTCGAGGTCGCCGAATATGCGGCGAACCTGGTCAAGAAGACGGTGGTCGGCGTCGGCCATGCCGACAAGAAGCAGGTGCAGGCGATGATCCGCGTGCTGCTGCCCAAGGCGGAGACGAAGAGCGCCGACGCTGCCGATGCGCTGGCGGTGGCGATCTGCCATGCCCAGCACCGCGGCGCCCGCGCGATGCTGGCGAAGTATCAGGCCCGGTAGGCGTAGAGCTCGGCATCCGGATCGCCCTTGCCGGTGAGGCCGGCCCGGACGATCTCGGCGCCGATGCGGCTATAGGTGATGCCGTTGCCGCCAAAGCCCATCACTGCCCAGCAATTCTTCAACCCGGGCATCTCGCCGATCGTCGGCAGCCCCGTGGTGGAGGCGCCGAAGGTGCCGGCCCAGGCAAAATCGGCCCGCGTGTCGAGGCCGGATAGCAGCTTGGCGAGCTTCTTCTGCAAGGTCGCAGTCTTGGCTTCGATCAGACGGTCGCGTGCCTCTTCGTCGACGAAATCCTCGTCCTCACCGCCGCAGATCACGCGGCCATCGGGCGTGGTGCGCAGATAGAGATAGGGCTCGGACGCTTCCCAGATGAAGCAGCGCTCAGGCCAGAGGCGGCGCGGCTGCGGGACGGTGGCGATCGCCCAGGTCGAGATCGCCTGATGTCCCTTGGGCTCGTGCCCGAACGGGATCTCGTAACCGGTGCAGAACACGACATGGCGGCTGCTTATGCGTGTGCCGGCCTTCGTACGCAGGACGACGGAACGCGGCCTGGCATCGAGGTCGACGATCTCGACCGGGCTGGCGAGCCGCGCGCCGCGGGCGATCGCGATGCGCAGGAACGCGGCGGCGAGGGCGCGCGGATCGACCTCGATATTGTCGTAGCCGAGCAGGGCGGCCCGGCGCCCGATGCCGAAGCGTTCCTTGAGCGCGGCGGTGCCGAGGAAGGCGGTCTCGAATCCGGCGCGGCGGCGCGCCTCGCCCTCGCGGGACAGGGCCTCGGCGTCGAGCAGGTTGCCGGCGAGGTAGAGCGAATCGCGCTTGCGCATCGGTGCGAGCGACAGGGCGCGGATGCGGGCGCAAAGCCCGTCCAGAGCCAGCCGCGAGCGCCGCCAGGCCCGGATCGCCGCCTCCTCGCCGATCTGGCGGGAGAGCTTGGTCAGGGGCTGGTCGATCTCGTATTGGAGGAGGGCGGTGCTGGCGACGGTCGAGCCACGGACCGGGCCGCGCCGGTCGACGATCAGCACGCCCAGTCCGGCTTCGCTCAGCGCATCGGCGACCATGGCGCCCGAGATGCCGGCGCCTATCACCACGACATCGGCGTCCGCATCGCCAGCAAGCTCCCAGCCCGGCACGGAAGGCGCCCGCTTCTCCTGCCAGACCGAGCGGCCGGTCCGCAGGTCCCTCTTCTTCGTCAGCACTTCTTCTTCAGCACTTGGCGCCCCCCACTCCTGGTGGAGAACGCATGATCGCCGCGAATGATCCGCGCTGGCTGGAAGGGGCGATCATGCTAACAGGATGCATGATCGGAAAGCTAAAGGGCCTCATCGATTCGTATGGCGAGGACTTCGTCATCGTCGACGTTCAGGGCGTCGGCTATGTCGTGCAGTGCTCGTCGCGCACTTTGCAGCGTCTGCCCAAGACCGGCGAGGCTGCGGCGCTCTCGATCGAGACGCATGTCCGCGAGGATGCGATCCGGCTCTACGGCTTCCTGTCCGATACCGAGCGCGACTGGTTCCGCCTGATGCAGACGGTGCAGGGCGTCGGCGCCAAGGTCGCGCTGGCGATCCTCTCGACGCTCGAGCCCGGGGCGCTGGCGACGGCGATCGCGACCGGCGACAAGGCGGCGGTGGCCCGCGCATCCGGCGTCGGGCCGAAGCTGGCGCAGCGGATCTGCGCCGAGCTCAAGGACAAGGCTCCGGCCTTCGGCCATATCGATGCCGGCGTCGCCGAGCTCGCTGGCGCGCTCGACGACAAGCGGCTGCCGCAGCCGGTCGCCGATGCGGTCTCGGCCCTGGCCAATCTCGGTTATCCGCAGGCGCAGGCCGTGGCCGCGGTCGCGGCCGCTTCGCGGGCCGCCGGGGAGGGCGCCGGAACCGCGCAGCTGATCCGGCTCGGCCTGAAGGAACTGGCGAAATGAGCCGTCCGCCGGAACTGGTCCGCGAGATCGAGGACAAGAGCGCCTTCCTGGCGCTGATGATGCGGCATTGGGGCTCGCATCGCATGATGATCGGGCTGAAGACCTATGACTGCGCCGAGATTCCGCTGCTCGGACTGTTCACGGCCGCCGGCGAGCCGCTGGCACTGGCGAGCTGGGCTCCCGACGGCGACACGGCCGTGCTCTGCGCGCTGCATGCGCTGAAGCCCGGCGAAGGCGCGGCGGAGCGGCTGCTCGATGCGGTCAAGGCGGCGGCGAAGGCGCGCGGCGCCGTCAGGCTGCGGGCCATGCTGACCAATGACAACATGCCGGGCCTGGCATTCTACCAGAAGCTCGGATTCCGCTTCTCGGGGCTTTATGTCGAGGCGATCGATGCCTATCGCTCGGTGATCCCGACGATCATCAAGACCGGCTATCAGGGCCTGCCCGTGCGCGACGCGCTCGAATTGGAGATCGCGTTGTGAGTGAACCCCGGCGATTGGTGACGCCCGAGCGTCGCGACGACGACAGCGAGAGCTCGCTGCGGCCGCTTTCGCTCGCCGATTTCACCGGCCAGGCGGCGGCGCGGGCGAATCTGCAGGTCTTCATCAATGCCGCACGCACCCGCGGCGATGCGCTCGACCATGTCCTGTTCGTCGGGCCGCCCGGCCTCGGCAAGACGACGTTGGCGCAGATCGTGGCGCGCGAGCTCGGCGTCAATTTCCGCTCGACCTCGGGACCGGTGATCGCCAAGGCCGGCGACCTTGCGGCTCAGCTCACCAATCTCGAAGAGCGCGACGTGCTCTTCATCGACGAGATCCACCGGCTCAATCCGGCCGTCGAGGAAATCCTCTATCCGGCGATGGAGGACTACCAGCTCGACCTGATCATCGGCGAGGGGCCGGCGGCGCGCTCGGTCAAGATCGACCTGCCGAAGTTCACTTTGGTCGGCGCGACGACGCGGGCCGGTTTGCTGACGACGCCGTTGCGCGACCGCTTCGGCATTCCGGTCCGGCTGCAGTTTTACACGGTCGAGGAATTGCAGGGCATCGTCGCGCGCGGCGCGCGGGTGCTCGGCGTGCCGATGTCGGATGACGGCGCCAACGAGATCGCGCGCCGGTCCCGCGGGACGCCGCGAATAGCGGGACGCCTGCTGCGACGTGTGCGCGACTTCGCGATCGTCGACGGCGATGCGATCGTCACTCGCAAGGTCGCCGACAAGGCGCTCAGCCTCCTCGAAGTCGACGGGATCGGCCTCGACCTGATGGACAGGCGCTATCTCACAATGGTCGCTGTGAACTTCGGCGGCGGTCCGGTCGGCATCGAGACCATCGCGGCGGCGCTCTCCGAGCCGCGCGACGCGATCGAGGAGATCATCGAGCCCTTCCTGCTGCAGCAGGGCTTCCTGCAGCGCACACCGCGCGGGCGCCTTTTGACCGCGCATGCTTTCCGGCATCTCGGCATGGCCGAGCCCAAGCGCGATACGGCGCAGTTCGGGTTGTTCGGCGATGAGGAGGACGAGGCGTGATAGGCAGAGGCAAGGCGCTGGCCCTGGCGCTCGCGCTTTCCGGGCAGATCGCCATATCGGCCTCCCCGGTGCGAGCGGACGATGTCTCGCCGCGCGGGCCGGTCTCAGAGGCCTACGCCATCACCATCAAGACGCTGAAGGGAACCGGCAAGCCCGCCTGGCGTCCGCCGCATCGCGACAGGCTGATGAGCCGGGAGCTTGCCGCGCTCTTTGCCCGCGACGACCTCTACCAGGAGGAGAGCGGCGATATGGGCCAGATCGGCGCCGATCCCTTCCTCAACGGTCAGGACGGCGAGATCAAGAAACTGACCCTGGACACTATCCCCGTCGCGCCGGGCAAGGCGACGGTCGTTGCCAGCTTCCGCAGCTTCGGCAAGCCCGTCACCGTCCAGTTCAGGATGGTGCGGGAGAACGACGGCTGGCGCATCGACGACATCATCGACCAGTTCGAAGGCAAGGACTATTCGGTTCGGGCGGCGCTGTCGCAGCCCTATGACTGCGGCTCGTTCATGGGCAAGCCCTGCAAGCGCTGAGGCGCGCCCTCGTTCCGTCTACTGGCGCGCGAATTTGGATCGCTGCATGGCCGGAAGCTGGCCGGCATGATCGAGTGCGCCGGACGGCGCCTCGCGATCGCTCTCGATCGGCTGCATGCCCTCGTCGGGGTTGCGACTTTCCGGCCGGGCCGGCTCGGTTTCCGCCTTGCGCTTCCGATCCAGCGCCTTGCGGGCCTTGGCCTGCTGGGCCGCGTGTCGCAGCTTCTCCATCGATTTGGTCTCCGTCCGGTTGCCCGGTGATAACCTGTGGGCGGCGGCGAGGTTCCCTTGCGGCCGGAGCGGGCGGTTGTGGTCACGCTGCCTTCGGGGCTAAAGCTCGCGGCATGCCCGCGAAAGGAAGTGCGGCTGTGCTCCCGGGAGCCGGCCGCCTGAGAGCCTCAATGACCGAATCGAACGCTGCGCCCGCCGGCCACCGGATTTCCGTCCGCGTCTACTACGAGGACACCGACTTCTCCGGCGTCGTCTACCATGCCTCCTATCTGCGTTTCATGGAGCGCGGCCGCACCGAGCTGATCCGCGCGCTCGGGATCGAGCAGCGCGAGCTGTTCGACGGCGATCAGGCGCTCGGCTTCGCCGTCCGGCGCATGACGATCGATTTCGTCAGGCCGGCGGTGATGGACGATCTCCTGACGGTGGAGACGCGTCCGACGCTGGCGCGCGGCGCCACAATGGAGCTCGACCAGCGCATCCTGCGCGGCGAGGAGGTCCTGATCACGGCGCAGGTCAAGGTCGCCTGTGTCGGTGGCGGCAAGGCGCGGCGCATCCCCGACGTGCTGCGGCACCGTCTGGGCCTCGAGATCGTCTGAGCGGGGCTGCTCGGACTGGCATCGACCCGGTCCGAGCGCCATGTTAGTGCCCGTAACATGAGCTGGAAACGCGACGAGCCCGGTCAGCCGCGGGGCTATCACCACGGCAACCTCAAGGAAGCGCTGATCCGCGCCGCGCTCGGCCTGATCGGCGAGAAGGGGCCGAACGGCTTCACCTTCGCCGAGGCGGCCCGCATGGCCGGCGTCAGCCCCGCCGCGCCCTATCGCCATTATCGTGACCGCGACGAGTTGCTGGCCGATGTCGCGGTGCGCGGCTTCATCGCCTTCGAGGCCGCCCTGGCCAAGGCCTGGGATGGCGGCAAGCCCGATCCGGAAATCGCCTTCCACCGGCTCGGCCGGGCCTATCTCGCCTTCGCGCATGACGAGCCGGCCTTCTATTCGGCGATGTTCGAAGCCGGAGTGCCGCTCGACGCCAGCCCGGAATTGCGGGCCGCCGCCGACCGCTCTTTCCAGCAATTGCGCCAGGCCGCCGAGACGCTGATCGCGGCACTGCCTCAGGGCAAGCGGCCGCCGGCGCTGATGATGGCGCTGCATATCTGGGCGATGTCGCATGGCGTCGCCGCCCTGTTCGGCCGGGCCGATGGCGGCAGGCGGCCCTTGCCGATGTCGGCTTCCGACCTGCTGGAGGCCGGGATGCTGGTCTATCTCAAGGGCCTCGGCCTGCCGCCCGAGCAGGCTGGCTGAAGGCCGCACAGGCTTCGCCCACCTCGCACCGTCGTTCCGGCCAGCCCGGTCGCATCTCGGAAACGGTCCGCACATCATTCAGAGGACTCACGCATAGATCCCCGGGGCTGTGCGTGGGTGCGGCTTGTCCGTGCCGACGGGGAGCCGACTCAGAATTTTCTGCGTCTCGTCTTGAAACGCTTGGCAGTCGCGGCCAGATATGTAAATGTGATTTACATTCACACGGTCGGCCTCCGCCGATCGGGGAGGTTGGCCGGCAGTGGCACCCGCCGCTGCCATCTGTTTCGAGAGGGAACGATGCCGATCGTCGCCAAGCTGGACGAATACGGAAAAGGAGCCTGGATCGCCTTTGCGGTGCTCGGCTTCATCATCTTCTGGCCCCTGGGTCTGGCGACCCTGGTCTTTCTGTTTTGGAGTGGACGCATGGGACATGGTTGCGGACAGGCGCATTACGAGCACCGGATGAGCCGCCTGCAGGACAAGATGGATCGCCTGCGCGATCGCATGGGCGGTGGGCAGGGCTGGGGCCGCTCCGGCTTCGGTGGCTGGGGTCGCGGCCCGTCCAGCGGCAACCGCGCCTTCGACGAGTACCGCGAGGAGACGCTGCGTCGCCTCGAGGACGAGCAGCGCGAATTCCAGGATTTCCTCGGCCGGCTGCGCATGGCCAAGGACAAGGCCGAGTTCGACGAGTTCATGAGCGAGCGTCGCCGGGGCACGCCGGAGGCGGAAGCCGGCGGCAACGCCTGACCGTCTGATCGCATCAGCGATCCCACAGCTTTCGCGGCCCGCTTCCCTCTGGGAGGCGGGCCGTTTTGCTTTCGCGACTCAGTAGCCGGCTCCGCGTTCCTGCAACGCGTCCTCGCGTCAAAGATGACCGGGGCGACCCTGGTCGGCAGAGCAGTATCGCGGCGGGCCGGCCGGGCCGGGTGCTTGGCGCAGCGCGCTGCATTGAAGCGGCTGGAACAGGGCGGGCCAGCGCTTGCACCTGCGCATTCACGCCCTTGCGCGCGCCGCCGGGATCGCAGGCAGGCCGACGCCATAACCCGATGTTAACCACGAGGACTGTTAAGGTTGACCGGGCCTTAATCCGAAACAAGGCCTTTGGCGCGCCGAATATCGCCGTTTGGCCCATCTTTCGCCGGATTCAGCGGCGATTGGTTCTGACGGCATATCCCCGGAGCGCAGATCGGGCGGCGGCGCGAACTTCGCGACGCGTCTAGCGGGCTGTGCGGAGTCGGTCGGATTTCGCATCGGCCAGGCAGAAGGATGACAGGATGAACCCCGCCGCGGAGGTCGCGCAGGTCGCGCCGCAGATCGACATGTCGTTCTGGTCGCTGTTCTGGCACGCGCATTTCGTCGTCAAGATCGTGATGATGGGCCTGCTCGCCGCATCGGTCTGGTGCTGGTCGATCATCGTCGACAAGACCCTGCTCTATCGCCGCACCCGCCGCGACATGGATGCCTTCGAGGAGGTGTTCTGGTCCGGCCGCTCGCTCGAAGAACTCTATCGCGAGCTCGCGAACCGGCCGGTCAGCGACATGGCCGCGGTCTTCGTCGCGGCGATGCGCGAATGGAAGCGCTCCTTCGAGAATGGCGGGCGCTCGGTCGCAAGCCTGTCGCAGCGAATCGACAAGGTGCTCGACGTCACCATCCAGCGCGAGGCGGAGCGGCTGGAATCGAAGCTGCTCGTGCTCTCCACCATCGCTTCGGCGGCTCCGTTCATCGGCCTTTTCGGGACGGTGTGGGGCATCATGAACTCCTTCACCGCGATCGCGGTCTCGAAGAACTCCTCGCTCGCCGTCGTGGCGCCGGGCATCGCCGAGGCGCTGTTCGCCACCGCGATCGGCCTGTTCGCCGCGATCCCGGCCCTGATGGCCTACAACAAGCTGCAGGCCGAGGTCGCCAAGGCGCAGAACCGGCTCGAAGCCTTCGCCGACGAGTTCTCCGCGATCCTGTCGCGGCAGATCGACGAACGGCTGGCGGCTTAAGGGGCGGCGCGGATGGGCATGTCAGCCGCAGCCGGCGCCAAGGCCGGGGGACGTCGCCGCCGCAGCCGGCGGCACGGCGCCATCGCCGAGATCAACATGACGCCGTTTATCGACGTCATGCTCGTGCTCCTGATCATCTTCATGGTCGCGGCGCCGCTGATCGCGAGCGGCGTGCCGATCGACCTGCCGCAGACCGGCGCCAAGCCGATCAATGTCGACCAGAAGCCGATCACCATCGCCATCGACGACAAGGGCCAGATCTTCCTGCAGGACCAGCCGACGCTGGAGCCCGATCTCGTGCAGAAGCTCCAGGCGATCGCCAAGCAGGGCTTCGACGACCGGATCTATGTCCGCGGCCACAAGCAGGTCGACTATGGCCGCGTCGCCTCGGTGATGTCGACGATCACCAGCGCCGGCTTCAAGCGCGTCGCGCTGGTCACCGAGCCTAGCTCGCGGTGAACGGGGGAGTCTGTCCGCGTTGAAGATCTCCAGTTCCGAACCGGGCATGGCGGTTTCCGCCCTGGGCCACGCGACCTTCCTGGTCGCGGGGCTGCTGGCGTTTTCCTCGCCGAACCCGCTGCCGGAGCATATGGAAGCGATCGCGGTCGAGGTCATCGACCCTTCCGCGCTGAACCAGGTGACGCGCGGCGAGCGCCAGGCCGAGAAGGTGCAGGAGCAGCCGCAGCAGCGCGCCGAGCGCCAGTCCGAGATCGTCGAGCGCAAGGAAGCCGGCGAGGCCAAGCACGACACGCCGGCGCCGCCCTCGCGCCCGGCCGAGCTCAAGGTCGCCGATGAGAATGTCGCGGCACCGTTGCCGCCGTCGCGGCCGACCCCGAAGCCGACGCCGCCGGCCGAACCGGTGAAGCAGCCGCCGCAGAAGACCGAGCAGGCCGCCGCCCGCGAGGCCGAGCAGCGCCGTGAGGAGCTGGCGAAGCTGGCCGAGGAGGCCGAGCGCGAGAGCAAGGCCAAGCAGGCCGAGGAAGAGGCGAAGGCCGCCGCCAAGGCGAAGGCCGAAGCGGAGGCGCAGGCCAAGGCCGAAGCCGCCAAGCTCGCCAAGGCGAAGGCCGAGGCCGAAGCCAAGGCCAAGGCGGAAGCCGAGCAGAAGGCCAAGCTCGCGGCTGAAGCCAAGGCGAAGCGCGAGGCCGAGGCGAAGGCCAAGCGCGAGGCCGAGATCGCCAAGAATTTCAATCCGAACGACATCGCCAAGCTGCTGCAGTCGAAGGAGCAGGCGCAATCCTCGGGATCGAGCGCGCCGCAGGTCAACCGCACCGCCTCGCTCGGCACCCAGACCGGCTCGTCGCAGAAGCTCTCGCCCTCGCTGCGGGCGCAGCTGATGGGCATCATCCAGGACCAGCTGCAGAAGTGCTGGAACGTGCCGATCGCGCTGCAGAGCTCGCCGCGGCCGGTGGTGCCGCAGGTGCGCATGAAGCTCAACACCGACGGCTCGCTGCTCGGCCAGGCGAGCGTGACCAATTCCTCGTCCGACCCGCTCTTCCGAGTCGCGGCGGATTCGGCGCTGACGGCGACGCGGCGCTGCTCGCCGCTGCGGATTCCCGCTCAGTTTGCCGCGTATTATGACGACTGGCGCGATGTCGTCGTCAATTTCGACGCAAGGGACGTACTGTGACCGCGATCGACCGCAATCCTCTTCCCACTCTCCAGACGTTGCCGCGCGCGCCCGGATTGACGCGCCGCCATGCGCTGGCGCTCGGCGGTGCTGCATTCGCGGGCGCGGCCTTGCTGCCGGCCGCGGCGCGTGCCGAACTCGTCATCGACCTGCGCAAGGGCACCTTCCAGCCGATGCCGATCGCGATCGCCGATTTCGCCGGCGAGGGCGGCGTGCAGGTCTCGACGATCATCACCAACAACCTGAAGCGCTGCGGCTATTTCCTGCCGATCGAGAAGGCGCGTCATCCCGAGAAGAACCCGCCCTTCGACAGCGTCCCGCAGTTCGAGGCGTGGAAGTCGGCCGGCATCCAGGCGCTGGTGACGGGCCGCGTCTCGCGCGACGGCTCCGGCCGGCTCAAGGCCGAGTTCCGGCTCTGGGACGTGCTGACCGGCGAGCAGATCGACGGCCAGCAATACTTCACCGACCCCAATAATTCCCGCCGCGTCGGTCACATCATCTCGGATGCGGTGTTCAGCAAGGTCACCGGCGTCGGCGGCTTCTTCGATACCCGTGTGGTCTTCGTCGACGAGTCCGGCTCGAAGGAGAGCCGGCGCAAGCGCCTCGCGATCATGGACCAGGACGGCGCCAATGTGCGCTACCTCACCGATGGCGCGATCTCGGTGGTGACGCCGCGGTTCTCCCCTGTGGCGCAGGAAGTCACCTATATGGCGCAGCGCACCGGCGAGCAGCCGCGCGTGCATGTCTTGAACATCGAGACCGGCCAGCGCCAGGTCGTCGGAAACTTCCCCGACATGACCACGAGCCCGCGCTTCTCGCCGAACGGCGCGCGCATCGCGCTCAGCCTGCAGCAGGGCGGCAACGCCAATCTCTACGCGATCGACATCGGCTCGCGCACCACGACGCGGCTGACCTCGACGCCGGCGATCGACACCTCGCCATCCTATTCGCCCGATGGCGCGCAGATCGTCTTCGAGAGCGACCGCGGTGGCTCGCAGCAGCTCTATGTGATGGGCGCCGGAGGCGGGGAGGGCAAGCGCATCTCCTTCGGCCAGGGCTCCTATTCGCAGCCTTCGTGGTCGCCGCGCGGCGATCTCATCGCCTTCACCCGCCAGGGCGGCGGCGCCTTCTCGATCGGCGTGATGCGCCCCGACGGTTCGGGCGAGCGCATCCTGACCGAGGGCTTCCACAACGAGGCTCCGAACTGGGCCCCGAATGGCCAGTACATCATGTTCTTCCGCGACCCCGGCGGCCAGTCGGGTGGCAAACTCTACATGGTCGACATTACCGGCCGGGTGGAAATCCCGGTGCCGACGCCGGCCTTCGCCTCCGACCCGACCTGGTCGCCGCTACTCACCGCGGCGCGCTGAGGCTCCGCGGCCGGTCTCGTTCACGAGCCGGTGAGCGAGGCTTCCGCTTCGCGACCATGACACGTTCTCCTTTCAGCGTCGGCGTTGCGATGCCTCGGCCTTGAAGGGAGTGTGGATGGCGCAGACGATTCCGGACCGCGACGATGCTGAAGACCTCGCCACGCTGCCGTCGCGGCGCGGCAGGTGGATCGTGCTCGGCCTGCTCTTCGCTATCCTGTTCGGCTACTGGGCCTCGCCCTATGTCGCGGCGGCACGCCTGGCCCGGGCGGCCAATGCCGGCGCGGCGGACGAGGTCCTTGCCCGCATCGATCTTCCGGCGCTGCGCATGTCTTTCGCCCGCCAGATCGTCCGCTCCTATATTTCGCGCAATCCGCAGGCTCGCGGTCTCGATCCGCTCGCCCGTCAGGTCGTCGCCGGGGCGGCGACTGGCTTTGTCGATGCGATCATTGCCGAGCATCTGACGCCCGCGGCGATAACCGCATTGCTGACCGAACGAGGCTCGGCGGCCCCTGCGGATGAACTGCTGGGGCCGGGGCTGGCGCTGCCCCGGGCCGGTGGGCTCGGCGATGTCTGGACCCTGTTCAGGAACTCCGGCTTCGATGGGCTGACGAGCTTCGCGGTGACGGTGCCGCCGAAGGCTACGGCTGCGGACGAAATGGACGCCTATCGGCTGCGCTTCGGGCTTTCCGGAACGCGCTGGAAGCTGCGCGCGCTCGAACTGCCCAAGACGGTGCTGGCGCGCCTCGCGGATGAACTGAAGAGCCGCACCGACCGCGCCTCCTGATGCAATTCTGTCACAGCAACGGGAATGCGGTCATTCGAGAGATTTGGTTAACCATGTGCCGCAATGCCGCCACTTCGCCTTGGTTTGGCAAGGTCTCGTTTAGGTTGATAGATCATTTCTTGCTGAACGTGCGATGCCGCCAAGGCGCGCTCTCGCCTTTGAAAGTCCGGAGAACAGACATGCTCGCGTCCCTCGCCGCCAGCGCCCGCACCACGCGCTTCGCCGTCGCCATTCTCGGGGCGCTCGCCCTCGGCGCCTGCGCCAAAGACCAGAATGCCGACGGCTTCGGCGCCGGCGGAGCCGCGACCCCCGGCAGCGCTCAGGACTTCGTCGTCAATGTCGGCGATCGCGTCTTCTTCGAGACCGACTCGACCGATCTGACGCCGACCGCCGTCGCTACCCTCGACAAGCAGTCGGCCTGGCTCGGTCGCTATCCGCGCTACACCTTCACCATCGAAGGTCACGCCGACGAGCGCGGCACCCGCGAATACAACTATTCGCTCGGCGCCCGCCGCGCCCAGACGGTGCGCGACTACCTCGCCTCGCGCGGCGTTCCGGCCAACCGGATGCGCACCATCTCTTATGGCAAGGAGCGCCCGGTCGCGGTCTGCAACGACATCTCGTGCTGGTCGCAGAACCGCCGGGCCGTGACGGTGCTCGACGCCGGCGCCGGCGTCTGACATCCTCGACCGATCACGCAAGGACCGGCGCTTCCCGAAAGGAAAGCGCCGGTCCTTTCATATTTTGGCCGTGGTATCGGGGTGTGATAGTTTCCGGTTCCGAATAATGCGGTTTGCTGGATGATGACTGGGTCGAAGTTCTTTGGTTCCGCCTCGAAGCGGCTGGGTGTTCGTTGTGGCGTTGCCGTGACGGCATTGCTGCTGGCGATCGGGGCGATCGCGCTCCCCGCGTCGGCGCAGGATGCGGCGGATTTGCTGGTGCGCACGACACGGCTCGAAAACCAGCTGCGCCAGCTCTCGGGGCAGATCGAGCAGCTCCAGTTCGAGAACCGGCGGCTGACCGAGCAACTGCGCAAGTTCCAGGAAGATGTCGATTTTCGCCTCTCCGAACGCGGCGGCTCGCGCTCGGGCGCGGCGCCGGCCTCTCCGCCGGCGGCCCAGCCGCCGCAGCCCGCGCGCCAGCGCCGCGGCGATGCCTTCGATCCCGCGGCCAATCCCGGCTCCGCTGGCGCGCCGCGCCAGATCGGCGAGGTGATCGACGAAGATTTCGCCGGCAGTTCGACGGCAGGGCAGGGGCCGCTCGACCTCTCCGGCGTCGGCCGCTCGGCACCGACCGCGCCACGTGGTCCGAGCGTCGCTGCGGCCGGGCAGGCCGCCAGCCCGCGCGAAATCTACGACGTCGCTTATGCCCATGTGCTGCGCAAGGAATACGAGCGGGCCGAGATGGGCTTTCGCGAATTCCTGCAGAGCTATCCGCGTGATCGCCTCGCGCCGGACGCCACCTTCTGGCTCGGCGAAAGCTATTTCCAGCGCCAGCGCTATCGCGAGGCGGCCGAGCAGTTCCTGAAGATCTCGCGCGACTACCCCAAGGCCGGCAAGGGCGCCGACAGCCTGCTGAAGCTCGGCATGGCCCTGAACGGGCTCGGCGCCCGCGATCAGGCTTGCGCCACTTATGCCAAGGTCGGCGTCGACTTTCCGTCCGCCTCGAACGCGGTGCGCAAGGGCGTCGAGCGCGAGCAGAAGCGCGCCCGCTGCGCTTGAGCGCGGCGACCCACGCAGACGCCGAGCCGGCGCCGCTCTGCGAGGCCGAAGCCGAGGCGCTGTTCGCGCCGCTTGCCGCCGAAGAGCGCCTGCTGGTCGCCGTATCGGGCGGCCCCGATTCCGTTGCTCTGCTCGCGCTGCTCACCGTCTGGGCGCGAGCCTGTGCCGGACGGCTGGCAATCCATGCGGCAACCGTCGATCACGGCCTGCGGCCGGAGGCCGCGGCCGAGGCGGCGGCGGTCGGGCTTTTATGCCGCGACCTCGATGTTCCCCATGTCGTCCTCCGTTGGGAGGGTGAGAAGCCTCGGTCGGGCCTGCAGGAGCAGGCGCGGCTGGCGCGCTATGAATTGCTCGCCGGGCAGGCGAGGGCGCTCGGCGGCGCCGTCATCGTCACTGCTCATACGCTAGATGATCAGGCAGAGACCGTGCTGATGCGGTTGGCGAAGGGCTCCGGGCCCGCCGGGCTTGCCGGCATGCGCGCCCGCACCGTCCGCCATGGCGTGCCGCTCGCCCGGCCGCTGCTCGGGGTCGCGAAGGCGCGCCTCGTCGCCACTTGCCTGGCGCGCGGGCTCGACCATGTCAGCGACCCGTCGAACGAGGATCCGCGCTTCACCCGGGTGCGCTGGCGCGCGCTGATGCCGCAACTCTCCGAGGAAGGGCTGACGTCGGCCCGGCTCGCTCTGCTGGCCTCGCGAGTGGCGCGCGCCGAACAGGCGCTGGAGCAGCGGGCGGCGGGCCTGCTTCCGGCCTTGTCGACGCGCGGCGACGACGGTTTGCGGCTCGATTTCGTCGGCCTTTGCCGCGAGCCGGACGAGATCGTGATCCGCGTCCTGGCGCGCGCGCTGGCGGCGTTGCAGCCCGAAGCCGAGATGCGCCTCGAACGGCTGGAAAACTGTGCGCTTGCCCTGGCCGAGGCAGCGCGAGGCGGCGAGCCGCTCCGGCGCACGCTCGGCGGCTGCGTGCTCCGGCTTACCGGCGACGGAGCCCTGACGGTTGCACGAGAACCGCCACGGCGACGCGGCGTTCACCCTGAGGGGGAATGAGGCGAGCAAAACGCAGCCTTCCCTTGGCAAGAAGGGGATAGGCTCCTAGATTAGACCGTGAAAATCTCAGGCTCGTCCGGCATTTCCGCTGGAGAGCGGATCGGAACCCTGATGAATCCGAATTTCCGAAATTTCGCCCTCTGGGTGGTGATCTTCCTGCTGGTCCTGGCGCTCGTCACTCTCTTCCAGAGCCCGAGCCAGCGGGTCAGCACCAACGAGATCCCCTATAGCCAGCTGATCAACGAGTCCGAGGCCGGGCGTATCACCAATGTCGTGGTCGCCGGACAGGAGATCACCGGCACCTTCACGGATGGGCGCAGCTTCGTGACCTATGCGCCCTATGGCGACCCGGCGCTGCTGAAGACGCTGGCGCAGAAGGGCGTTCAGGTTTCGGCGCGGGCTCCTTCCGAGGGCACGCCGTGGTTCATGGCTCTCCTGGTCAATTCGCTGCCCTTCGTCATCTTCATCGGCCTGTGGATCTTCATGTCCCGCCAGATGCAGAACGGCGCCGGCCGGGCGATGGGCTTCGGCAAGTCGAAGGCCAAGCTTCTCACCGAGGCGCATGGCCGCGTCACCTTCGAGGACGTCGCCGGTATCGACGAGGCCAAGGAAGACCTGCAGGAGATCGTCGAGTTCCTGCGCGATCCCCAGAAATTCCAGCGCCTGGGCGGCCGGATTCCGCGCGGCGTGCTGCTGGTCGGCCCTCCGGGTACCGGTAAGACCCTGACCGCGCGCGCTGTCGCCGGCGAGGCGAACGTGCCGTTCTTCACGATCTCGGGCTCCGACTTCGTCGAGATGTTCGTCGGCGTCGGCGCGAGCCGTGTGCGCGACATGTTCGAGCAGGCCAAGAAGAACGCGCCCTGCATCATCTTCATCGACGAAATCGACGCGGTCGGTCGTCATCGTGGCGCCGGTCTCGGCGGCGGCAATGACGAACGCGAGCAGACCCTCAACCAGCTCCTGGTCGAGATGGATGGTTTCGAGCCGAACGAGGGCGTGATCATCATCGCCGCGACCAACCGTCCGGACGTGCTCGACCCGGCGCTGCTGCGTCCCGGCCGCTTCGACCGCCAGATCGTCGTGCCGAACCCGGACGTCGCCGGCCGCGAGAAGATCCTGCGCGTGCATGTGCGCAAGGTGCCGCTCGCTCCGGATGTCGACCTCAAGGTGCTGGCCCGCGGCACGCCCGGCTTCTCCGGCGCCGATTTGATGAACCTCGTCAACGAGGCCGCCCTGCTCGCTGCCCGCCGCGGCAAGCGCATGGTCACGCATCTCGAATTCGAGGATGCCAAGGACAAGGTCATGATGGGCGCCGAGCGCAAATCGATGGCGATGTCCGAGGAGGAGAAGAAGCTGACCGCCTATCACGAGGCCGGTCACGCCATCGTCGGCCTCTATGTCCCGGCCGGCATACCCGTCCACAAGGCGACGATCATCCCGCGTGGACGCGCACTCGGCATGGTCAAGTTCCTGCCGGAAGGCGACCGCTACTCGATGAAGTTCAAGGAGTTCACCTCGCAGCTCGCGGTCGCCATGGGCGGACGCGTCGCGGAGGAGATCACCTTCGGCAAGGAGAACATCACCTCCGGCGCCACCGGCGACATCCAGCAGGCGACCAAGATGGCGAAGGCCATGGTCACGCAGATGGGCTATTCGGAGGAACTCGGCCTGGTCGCCTATGGCGACAACCAGGAAGAGGTCTTCCTCGGCATGTCGATGGGCCGCAGCCAGAGCATCTCGGAGTCGACGGCGCAGAAGATCGACAGCGAAGTCCGCCGACTGGTCAACCAGGGCTATCTCGACGCCAAGGAAATCCTCAGCAAGCACCATGACGAGTTCGTCGCGGTGGCCGAGGCGCTGCTCGAGTTCGAGACGCTGACCGGCGACGAGATCCGCGACCTGATCGCCGGCAAGCGCCCGTCACGCGATGCGGACGACACGCCGCACGCCCCGCGCGGCTCCGCCGTGCCGAGCGCCGGCAAGGGCCGCAAGCGCGGCGAGCCGGATGCCGGACTGGAGCCCCAGCCGCAGGCCTGAGACATCCTTCCGGAAGAGGGAGAGATCGGGCGGCCCCATGGGCCGCCCTTTTCTTTGGAAGGCGGAACTTTGCTACGCTCCAGCACCGCAATCCGAGGCGGAAGCTTGCCTGGGCGCTTGACGGATATGTTTCGACACAATTTGTGAGAAGCTGAACGGGCGAACAGCCTGTATGACCACGCCAGGTAATGTCGAGCCGGCAAGGCTCCAGGGACAAAACTCGACCATGACACGCAAATACTTCGGCACCGATGGCATCCGCGGCCGCGCCAACGGTGTGATCACGCCGGATCTCGCGCTGCGGGTCGGTCAGGCGACCGGCCTTGCCTTTCGCCGCGGCGAGCATCGCCACCGGGTCGTGATCGGCAAGGATACACGGCTATCCGGCTACATGATCGAGAACGCGCTCGTCGCCGGCTTCACCTCGGTGGGCATGGATGTGCTGCTGCTCGGGCCGATGCCGACGCCTGCGGTCGCGATGCTGACGCGCTCGATGCGGTCCGATCTTGGCGTGATGATCTCCGCCTCGCACAACGCCTACGAGGATAACGGCATCAAGCTGTTCGGTCCGGATGGCTACAAGCTCTCCGACGAGGTGGAAGCCGAGATCACCCGCCTGATCGATTCCGATCTCGGCAAGCAGCTTTCGGCCTCGCCGGCGCTCGGCCGCGCGAAGCGCATCGAGAGTGCCGATGCCCGCTACATCGAGTTCGCCAAGCGTACCATGCCGCGCAATCTCAGCCTGGAAGGGCTGCGGATCGTCGTCGATTGCGCCAACGGTGCCGCCTACAAGGTCGCGCCGGAGGCGCTGTGGGAGCTAGGGGCCGAGGTCATCGCCATCGGCGTCGAGCCCGACGGCTTCAACATCAACCGCGATGTCGGTTCGACCAAGCCGGAGGCGCTGAGCCAGAAGGTGCGCGAACTGCGCGCCGATATCGGCATTGCGCTGGATGGCGATGCCGACCGTGTCCTGATCGTCGACGAGAACGGCCAGGTCGTCGATGGCGACCAGTTGATGGGCGTGATCGCGCGCAGCTGGCAGGAGGACGGGCTGCTCTCGGCGCCGGGCATCGTCGCCACCGTGATGTCCAATCTCGGTCTGGAGCGCTATCTGGCGGGGCTCGGCCTGTCACTGGCCCGGACCGCGGTCGGCGACCGCTACGTGCTCGAGCACATGCGCGCCAACGGCTTCAACCTCGGCGGCGAACAGTCCGGCCACATCATTCTCTCCGATTATGCGACGACCGGGGACGGGCTCGTCGCGGCGCTGCAACTGCTCGCCGTGGTCAAGCGCCAGGAGAAGCCGGTCTCCGAGGTCTGCCATTGCTTCGAGCCGCTGCCGCAGATCCTCAAGAACGTCCGCTACAAGCAGGGGCGGCCGCTGGAGGAGAAGCCGGTGGTCAGCGCCATCAAGGCAGCCGAGCAGCTGCTGGGCGAAAGCGGGCGCCTGGTGATCCGGCCTTCCGGTACCGAGCCGGTGATCCGAGTGATGGCGGAAGGTGACGACCGCGACCTCGTCATGCGCGCGGTCGATGAAGTCGTCGAGGCGGTGGCGAAGGCTGCAGCCTGAGTACACCGCTCGTTTCGCGGCTCCAGTCGTAGTCGCGGACCCAGACAATACGGCAACTCGCGACAGCGCCGGAGCCTTGCGCAAGGTTCCGGCGCTTTTTGTCTTACGGCTCGCGGCAGGTGCGGGTCGCTGGCGCCGCCAGGCATGACCAAGGGCGACGTGATCGAGAACTTAAGCTTCCGGTAACTACAGCGCTCCCGTTCACGCAAAAGTAGGGTTAGGTTTTAAGGTTAAGTGTCATTTAAGAAATCAATGGCAAGGTCTTCCCATCGGTAACTCGCGCGAGCTGCGTCCCTGCCTGCGCAAAAAACGAAGGAACCCTGCCATGGGCAGCCTTAAAACCCTTGCGCTTGCCGGCGTCATGGCTCTGGGCGTTTCCGCCGTCGCCAAAGCTGCCGATTTCCCGGTCGCGGCTCCGCCGCCTCCGCCCCCTGCGCCGGAACTGCGCGGCTCGGTCGGCGGCGGCTGGTATCTGCGCGGTGATATCGGCGTCGGTTCGCAGGGCTATGACGAGCTCGATGTGAAGCTGAACAATGCCCCGGTCATCCAGACGGCGGGCGTCACCTCGTTCAGCACGATCAGCCCCGATCGCAGCTTCGCCGCCTTCGCCGGCGTCGGCATCGGCTACCAGTTCAACAACTGGTTCCGCATGGATCTGACCGGCGAATATCGCGGCGCATCCTTCACCGGCCGCGACCAGCTCTCTTACAATTTCGGCATCCCGGTCAACCAGACCAACAATTACCGCGCGGATGTCGCGACCTTCGTCGGCCTGGTCAACGGCTACATCGATCTCGGCACCTGGAACTGCCTGACGCCTTATCTCGGTGCCGGCATCGGTTTCGCCAATCACAGCGTCAACGGGCTGACCGACAACGGCATCAATCAGGCGGTAGGCTCGCCGTTCGCCAACGTCTCCTATGCCTATGGGGACACGGGCAGCAAGACCAACTTCGCCTGGGCGCTGATGGCCGGCGTCGCCTATGACGTGACCTCGAGCCTGAAGCTCGATATCGGCTACCGCTACCTGAACATGGGCGATGGCCCGACCATCGGGCTCGCCGGCGCCAATGGCCTGCTGGTCAATCCGAGCTCCTCGGTCCGCTTCAAGCAGATCGACAGCCACGACATCCGCATCGGCATGCGCTGGAACTTCAACGATCCGAACTGCTGCGGCCCGAAGGAGCAGCCGATCTACGCGCCGGCGCCCCACGTCGTCCGCAAGTTCTGATCGGCAAACACCGATCCAGCCCGACATCTGACCAGAAGACTGCGCGAACCCGGTTCGCGCAGTCTTTTCGTTTACGGGGGAGGCTGGCCGGCACGGCTGCTGCGCTGTTGCCCGGGCTGTCCGGCGGCGGGCTCAGGAGGCGAGTCGCTCTCGCAATGCCGCCGCGACGCCCTCCAGCTCCTGAGCCGGCGGCTGGGTCGGCAGCGTGAAGGCCTCGACGCCTTGCTCCAGATAGACCGCCGAGGTGATGTCGTGCCGGTGATGCATCGGCACGAGATGGGCATGGGCGTGGTTCACATGGATGCCGGTATAGAGCATCGCGACCCGCTCGACCGGGTAGAGCGCCTTCATCTCGCGGGCGAGGCGCTGCGACAGCGCCATGATCTTGCCGGCCAATGCGGGCGGAAGCTCCTCGAACCAGGGATAATGGGCGCGCGGGATCACCAGCGTGTGGCCCGGCCGGATCGGATGGATGTCGAGAAAGGCGAGGACATCCTCGTCCTCATGCACGGCGTGGCAGGCGATCTCGCCGCTTGCGATCCGGCAGAACAGGCAATCATTGGGCATCCCGGCCTCCAGCACACCATCCGGCGAGCAGGTCTGCTGGCCAGGACGAGCCCATGATTGACATACTCCCCTAGAGTATTCTAGGCCTAGAGAATGAAATGCCATGCCGCATAGTCCGGAAGAGAAAAAGCGTGCCGTCGCACGCCTGCGCCGGATCAGGGGGCAGGCGGAGGCGCTGGAGCGCGCGGTCGAGGCCGGCACGGATTGCAGCACATTGCTGCAGCAGATCGCGGCGCTGCGCGGCGCGGCCAACGGGCTGATGGCGGAAGTTCTCGAAGGCCATCTGCGCGAGACCTTCGGCCATGCGAGGGGAGGCCCGCCGGGTGGCGAGGGCGCCGCCGGATTCGACGCCGAAGCCGAGATCGACGGCATCATCAGGACATTGCGCACCTATCTGAAATAGGCGCGCCGGGACCAGTTCAAGGAGGACATCAAGATGAAGACACGCGCCGCCGTCGCCTGGGAGGCCGGAAAGCCGCTGACCATCGAGACCATCGAGATCGGCGGCCCGAAGGCCGGTGAGGTGCTGGTCGAGGTGATGGCGACCGGCATCTGCCATACCGACGCCTACACGCTGTCCGGCCTCGATTCCGAGGGCAAGTTCCCGGCGATCCTCGGCCATGAGGGCGCCGGCATCGTGCGCGAGGTCGGCGCGGGCGTCACCACGCTGAAGCCGGGCGACCATGTCATCCCGCTCTACACGCCCGAATGCCGCAGCTGTAAGTCCTGCCTGTCGCGCCGGACCAATCTCTGCACCTCGATCCGTGCGACGCAGGGCCAGGGCCTGATGCCCGACGGCACCTCGCGCTTCTCCTGCGATGGCGGTGAGGTCTTCCACTATATGGGCTGCTCGACCTTCGCGAACTTCACCGTTCTGCCCGAGATCGCGCTGGCCAAGGTCCGCGAGGACGCGCCCTTCGACAAGATCTGCTATATCGGCTGCGGCGTGACCACCGGCATCGGCGCGGTGATCTACACCGCCAAGGTCTGGCCCGGCGCCAATGTCGTGGTGTTCGGTCTCGGCGGCATCGGCCTCAACGTGATCCAGGGTGCCCGCATGGTCGGGGCCGACAAGATCATCGGCGTCGACATCAATCCCGCCAAGCGCGCCATGGCCGAGAAGTTCGGCATGACCGACTTCGTCAATCCGCGCGAGATCGGCAACGACAAGGTGGTGCAGGCGATCGTCGACCTGACCGGCGGCGGCGCCGACTTCTCCTTCGACGCGACCGGCAACACCGACGTGATGCGCCAGGCGCTCGAGTGCTGCCATCGCGGCTGGGGCGAGTCGATCATCATCGGCGTCGCCGAGGCCGGCAAGGAGATCGCCACCCGGCCGTTCCAGCTGGTCACCGGCCGGGTCTGGAAGGGCACCGCCTTCGGCGGTGCGCGCGGGCGCACCGACGTGCCGAAGATCGTCGACTGGTACATGGAGGGCAAGATCAACATCGACGACCTGATCACCCACAAGCTGAGCCTGGACGAGATCAACCACGGCTTCGACCTGATGCATGAGGGCAAGTCGATCCGCTCGGTGGTGGTCTACTGAGCGGCCGTCTTTTGGCCCCATCCATCCCGCACTGAACCTCGGCGCATTCCCGGCACGCTTCGGGCGGCGCCGATCCGGCATCCATTACGGGCTTCGCCCCGGCCATGGATGCCGGTGCCATTCTGCGCGCCGGCCGGGACGACGATCGAAGACCCGTCGGACGCCGCAGCGAAAGGGAACGTCAGATGGAACTCGTCTCCTCCTCGAAAGCCTTCGGTGGCCAGCAGCGCGTCTATCGCCATGACAGCTCGGCCTGCGCCTGCCCGATGAATTTCGCGGTCTTCCTGCCGCCGCAGGCGGAGGCGGGGCCGGTTCCGGTGCTCTGGTATCTCTCCGGGCTGACCTGCACGCATCAGAACGCGATGGACAAGGGCGAGTATCGGGCCGCGGCTGCCGCCAACGGAGTCGCCATCATCTGCCCCGACACCTCGCCGCGCGGCGAGGGGGTGCCGGACGAGCCGGAGAACTGGCAGTTCGGCTCGGGCGCCGGCTTCTATCTCGACGCGACGCAGGCGCCCTATGCGACGAACTACCGGATGGAGAGCTATATCCGGGACGAATTGCCCGCGCTCGTCGCCCGCGAATTGCCGCTCGACATGTCTCGCCAGGGCATTTTCGGCCATTCCATGGGCGGGCATGGCGCGATCACGCTGGCGCTGAAGAATCCCGGCCGCTACGCCTCGGTCTCGGCCTTCGCGCCGATCACCCAGCCTTCGACCGCCGGCTGGTCCCGCCCGGCTTTCGAAAAGTATCTCGGGCCCGACGAGGCGGCCTGGCGCGCCTATGACGCGACCCTGCTGATCGCCGATGGGCATCGCGTCCCCGACCTGCTCGTCGACCAGGGCACCGCCGACGGCTTCCTGCAGGAGGGGCTGCGGCCGCAGCTGCTGGAGCTTGCCTGCACCACGGCCGGTATCCCGCTGACGCTGACGATGCGGGAGGGCTACGACCACTCCTACAACTTCGTTTCGACCTTTATGGCCCAGCATATCGCCTGGCACGCCGAGCGGCTGATTCCGGCCTGAGGAACGCCGCCCCCGCTGCGGCGTTGAGGCTAGCAGCATGCTGTTGCAGCATCGAAGCGGGGAATGGTCATGGCATCGGCGCTCTCCACCGGCAGCGACAAGCGCTCCCTGTTCACGCGCCTCTCCCAGGCGACGGCGCATTGGGCCGGCAAGCCGCAGACCTTCGTCATCGCGCTGGCCATCATCGTCATCTGGGCGGGCTCGGGGCCGTTCTTCGGCTTCAACGACACCTGGCAGCTCGTCATCAATACCTCGACGACGATCGTCACCTTCCTGATGGTCTTCATCATCCAGAACAGCCAGAACCGCGATACCGCCGCGATGCAGATCAAACTCGACGAGTTGATCGCCAAGGTCGAAGGGGCTCGCGAGGAGCTGCTCGATCTCGAGGAGCTCGACGAGGACAAGATCGAGGCGATCCGCGGGGAGTTCGAGGAGATAGCCCGCAGGGCGCGATCCAAGCGTGGCTAGGGCTTCCGCGTTTCGGTGCAGTGCGCAAACCCTCGGGGAGCATGGCCCATCGATCCCGATGGCATCGCATGACGTCGATGAGCCCAGACTGCAGAGCTCTGGGTCGCCGAAGACGGTCTCTAGAAACCCTTCTTGCTGCGGGAGCTGATTGCCAGTTTCTCGACCAGTTCATCAGTGATGGGTTTTCTCACTGAGAACGTAACTCCGGTCTTGGTTGCCTTGAGTTTCAAGGAGGCGATCTCGTCGGCATGGGCGGCAATTGCGCTCGGGTCGACATAGAGACCGCATTGTTTGCTGAAGGCGGCATAACCCGCGATGATCGTTCCTTGGATCTGGTAACCAGGCATATCGTATTTCATGGTTTCTTCGGCGTCCGGCAGCGCCCGCGACAGCCCTGCACGCAGGCGACTCAGCACGGGACGAAACTGCGCCGGTGCCGCGGCGATGTAGGCATCATGGTCGTTGATTTTCGACATGCTGACACAGTGCCTTTCGGCATGCCCGTAAGCAACGAATGGGCGAAGGCTCTTGATGCCGCGCTTGCGGCCTGTCCGCGACGACCAACCGCCGCAGAGAAGCAGGCAGCGCTATCCTGCCAGCACGAAATCGAAGCGGCCGAGCTGGCCGCCTTCGGCCGGTCGCAGCTTCATCAGCAGCCTTGAATCGAACAGGCCGTCGCGGCGATTGCCGGGCTCGTCGGGGAAATAGAGCTGTGTCGTCAGCACCGGGCTCTGCGCGCCGCCGCGCAGCTTGACGTGAAGATGGCGGGTGCGGCCGGGGTAGAGCCCGGGCGCCCGGGTGATGAACTGGTAGCAGCCCTGCGCATCGGCGAAGAGATGGCCGCGGAAGCGGAAGCCGCGGTTATCGTACTGGCCGGAGGGGGCGGCCTGCCAGAAATCGAGTAGCGCGCCCGGGATCGGGCGGCATTGCCGCGTCAGCACGAAGCCGGTGAGGACGAGCAGTTCGCCGGCCCCATCCTCGCGCAGATCGGAACGTTGCGGCGATGACGGCGTGAAATAGGGCCCCTCGGTCTGGCGCGGCGTCGCAGCGGCCTGCGCATCGCAGGCTGGCGTCGCCGGGAGCTCGTTGCCCTGCGCCAGGGCGTCCTCCGGCAGGCCGAGGCTGGCGAAGCCGGCGGCCGACAGGCTCGCGATGATGAGGTCGCGGCGGCTCGGTGCATCGGTCATGGCTGGCTCTTCCCTCGCTTTTGTCAGCTTCGTTCTTGCGCTCATTCTTGCAATGCGGCTTCCGGCGGATTTCGGGCAGGAGGCCCGGGCTCGCCGAACCGTGATGCGTTGCGCCGACAAGCTCCTGTCCACCACGCGGGTCGGGCCCGGGACCCGAGCGCTGGCGGCCGCTGCGGTTTTTCGGCACAGTCGCGCCAAGGGGAATCGGCCGGCAAGGCGTCCCGTTCGAGACAAGATCAAGGGGACGACATGCCGACCGATATCGAGATCGCCCGCGCGGCGAAGCTGCAGCCGATCGGTGCGATTGCCGCCAAGGCCGGCATTCCCGATGCGGCGCTGCAGCCCTATGGCAAGTACATCGCCAAGGTCGACGCCAGCGCCATCGGCGACTTCGCCTCGCGGCCGGACGGCAAGCTGATCCTCGTCACCGCGATCAGCCCGACGCCAGCGGGCGAGGGCAAGACCACCACCACGGTCGGCCTCGGCGACGGGCTGTCGCGGCTCGGCAAGCGCACCATGATCGCGCTGCGCGAGCCTTCGCTCGGTCCCTGCTTCGGCCAGAAGGGTGGCGCGGCCGGCGGCGGCCACGCCCAGGTCGTGCCGATGGAGCAGATCAACCTGCACTTTACCGGCGATTTCCACGCCATCACCAGCGCGCACAACCTGCTCGCCGCCATGCTCGACAACCACATCTACTGGAGCAACGAGCTCGGCTTCGACGCCCGCCACGTCGCCTGGCGGCGTGTCATGGACATGAACGACCGGGCGCTGCGTAGCCTCGTCTCCTCGCTCGGCGGGGCGAGCAACGGTTTTCCGCGCGAGGACGGTTTCGACATCACTGTCGCCTCCGAGGTGATGGCGATCTTCTGCCTCGCGACCGATCTCGCCGATCTCGAGGCCCGGCTCGGGCGCATCGTCGTCGGCCGCCGGCGTGACAAGAGCCCGATCACCGCCGCCGACCTCAAGGCACCGGGCGCGATGACCGTGCTGCTCAAGGATGCGCTGATGCCGAACCTGGTGCAGACGCTGGAGGGCACGCCGGCCTTCGTTCATGGCGGTCCCTTCGCCAACATCGCCCATGGCTGCAATTCGGTGATCGCGACGCGCGCCGCCCTCAAGCTCGCCGACTATGTGGTGACCGAGGCCGGCTTCGGCGCCGATCTCGGGGCCGAGAAGTTCTTCGACATCAAATGCCGCAAGGCCGGGCTGAAGCCCGATGTCGCGGTGGTGGTCGCGACCGTCCGGGCCCTGAAGATGCATGGCGGCGTCGCCCGCGACACGCTCTCGGCCGAGAACCTGCCGGCGCTGGAGGCGGGTCTTTCGAACCTGGCGCGCCATGTCGAGAACCTCCGCAAGTTCGGCGTGCCGCCGATCGTGGCGATCAATCACTTCACTTCGGACACCGCTGCGGAGCACGCGCTGATCCAGAATTTCTGCCGCAACCATCTCGGCGTCGAGGCGGTGATCTGCCGGCATTGGGCGCAGGGCGGCGCCGGTACGGAAGAGCTCGCCGCCAAGGTCGCGGCGCTGGTCGAGAGCGGTGAAGCGGATTTCGCGCCGCTGTATCCCGAGGCGCTCCCGCTGCGCGAGAAGCTGGAGAAGATCGCGCGCGAAATCTACGGCGCCGCCGGTATCTCGGCCGATGCCAGGGTGAGCGCGCGCTTCGCCGAGCTCGAAGCGGCCGGCCATGGCGACCTGCCGATCTGCGTGGCGAAGACGCAGTATTCCTTCTCCGCCGACCCGACGCTACGCGGCGCGCCGTCGGGCCATGTCGTGCCGGTGCGCGAGCTCAGGCTGGCGGCGGGCGCCGGCTTCGTGGTCGCGATCTGCGGGGACATCATGACCATGCCGGGGCTGCCGCGGCAGCCGGCGGCCGAGCGCATCCATATCGACGCGAGTGGGCAGATCGAGGGGCTGTTCTAGCCTGCTCGGGACTGCCGCGGGTGCCGCTGCGTAAATAAAGCGTAAACCATATCGCCGCATGGTCGTATCGCCCTTCGATCCCCGGGCGGCGAGGCTGGAGATGGCTATCCATGCGTGTGCTCAATGCCTGGCGCAGCTGCGGCCTGCAGGCCCGCGTGCTCGTGCTGGTGCTAGCCACGCTGATCGGGATCGCGGTGCCGGCCTCCGGCATCTTCCTCTGGATCGTCAACGGCACGGTGGTGAAGCTCGGCACGCTGTTCGCCGAGAAGCAGATCCTGTTCGATCGCTATCGCGGGCTAGAAGCGCTGATGCGCGAGGTCTCGCTGGCCGAGACGGTGGCGCGCGCGCCGGTTATCGTCGAATGGGCGCAGGACGAGCATGATCCCGAGAAGGCCAAGCGCGGCCTCGCCGAGCTCGAGCACTACCGGCTGTCCTTCAATGATCGCAGCTATTTCGCGGTCGTCGACAAGAGCGGCAACTACTACTTCAACGACAAGGACAACAGCTACGAGCATAACCGGCTGCGCTACGTAGTCTCGCCGGATGCGCCGCAGGACGCCTGGTACTTCAAGACGCGGACGCTGGGCAAAGGCTGCCACCTCAACGTCAACCGCGACGAGACGCTCGGCGTCACCAAGGTCTGGATCAACTGCATCATCCAGAAGGACGGCCAGGTGCTGGGGCTGATCGGCACTGGCGTCGATCTCACCCAGTTCATCAAGGAGGTCGTCGAGTTCCCGCAGACCGGCGTCCAGAGCATGTTCGTCGACCTGCAGGGCGCGGTGCAGGCGCATCGCGACCCGCGCGTCGTCGATTTCCACAGTCTGACCAAGGACATCTCGGCGAAGAAGACGATCTTCCGCCTGCTTGACCGCGATACCGACCGCGAGGCGCTGGCCGGGATGATGAAGCAGGTCGCGCGCGGCGATACGCTCGTGCTCTCGCGCTTCATGCAGATGGAGGGGCGCGAGGTGCTGGTCGGCGTCGGCTTCCTCGACCGGCTGGGCTGGTTCAACGTCACGGTGATGGATGTCGACGCGATCATCGATCGCAAGCTCTTCATGCCGCTCGCAGGCCTGATCGCCGCGATCCTGCTTGCCGCCGCGACGCTGATGACCCTGTTGTTCAAGCGCAAGGTGCTCGACCGGCTCGCCTGGGTCGAGCAGGGGGTGGCGCGGCTGCGCGGCGGCGATTTCAAGGCGACGGCGCGCGAGGACGGCCATGACGAGATCGCCCGCCTGGCCCACGCCTTCAACGAGATGGCGCAGGCGGTCGGTGACAATACCGGGCGGCTCGAGGCGATGGTGCGCGAGCGCACCGAGCAGCTGGAACGCCTGGCTCAGTACGACCCGCTGACCTCGATCCTGAACCGGCGCGGCTTCGACCACGCTTTCGCGCGCGAGCAGAACCGGGCGCGGCGCGAGGGCAAGCCCTGCGGGCTGATGATCGTCGACCTTGACCGCTTCAAGCGCGTCAATGACGAGTATGGCCACCGTGGCGGCGACGAGGTGCTGGTCGCCTGCGTGCAGCGGATGTCGTCGGTGCTGCGCAACTACGATGCCTGCGCCCGCTGGGGCGGCGACGAGTTCATCCTCTTGATCAGCGGCTGCGATGCGGCTGCGCTGTCTGCGATCGCGGCTAAGCTCGGGGCGAATCTGCGCGATGCGCCGGTGCCCCTCGCCGATGGCCGGATGGTCGCGGTGACCGCCAGCATCGGCGCGGTGCTGGTCGGCGACGATGAGAGCCTTTCCGACGCGACGGCGCGGGCGGATGCGGCGCTCTACGAGGCCAAGCGCAATGGCCGCGACGGCTTCGTGCTTCACAAGTCGCCGCTGCGGGCGGCGTAGCCGCAGCTCTAGGCCTCAGTCCCTTCAGTCGAAGGCGAGCTGCACCTTCATCGCCTTCGATTTGTCGGCGGCAAGATCGAAGGCCTCGACGGCACGCGCGATCGGGATCGAGGCGGTGAGCAGCGGCGAGAGGTCGATCCGGCCCGAACCGATCAGTGCCACCGCCCAGTCGAACTCCTCATGGAAGCGGAAGGAGCCGCGCAGGTCGAACTCCTTGGCGACGACGACGTTCATCGGCAGGGTGAAATTGCCGCCGACGCCGATCTGGATGATGACGCCGCCGGGGCGGACGACGTCGAAGGCGCCGGTCAGCGCGTGCTGGTTGCCGGAGGCCTCGAACATCACGTCGAAGCTGCCCTTGTCGGCGCCGTAATCGGCCTTGAGTCGGTCCGGCTCGGCCATGACGTTGATCGCGGCGGTGGCGCCCATCTTGAGAGCGATCGGGAGCGGCCCGTCGACCACGTCGGTGACGACGATCTCGCTGGCGCCGGCGGCGCGGGCGGCGACGACGGTGAGGACGCCGATCGGCCCCGAGCCTGTGACCAGCACCCGCTTGCCGAGCAGCGGGCCGGCGCGCTTGGCCGCATGCAGGCAGACTGCTAGCGGCTCGGCGAAGGCCGCCTGTGCCGCGCCGATATGGGCGGGAAGCTTCACCGCCTGGCGCTCCTCGATGACGAGCTCCTCGCGAAAACCGCCCTGGACATGGGGAAAGCGCATGGCGCTGCCATAGAACAGCATGTCCAGGCAGTGCTGCTGTTGGCCGGTCTGGCAGTAGCGGCAGCGCCCGCAGGCCCGGCTCGGATTGACGGCGACGAGATCGCCGGGCGCGACACGCGAGACCTCGGCGCCGACCGCCTCGACGATGCCGGCGATCTCGTGCCCGAGGATCATCGGCTCGCGCACCCGGATCGTGCCGAAGCCGCCATGCAGGTAATAATGCAGGTCCGAGCCGCAGATGCCGCCGGCCTTGACGCGAACGCGGACGTCGAGCGGGCCGAGTTCGGGAGTGACGGTCTCCTCGACACGGAGATCCTTCTCGGCATGGATGATGACGGCGCGCATGGAAACTCTCCCTGGGGGACCAGCGGCTATGCGGTCCCGGCGATTGTCTAATCGTTTTAAAACGCTTACCCAAGCCGGGACGAGGTGCCAAGCCACGAGACCGGGAGGATAGGATGTCGCTCAATCTGTTCAAGCTTGATGGGCGTATCGCCCTCGTCACCGGCTCCGGCCAGGGCATCGGCCTCGCCATGGCGGAAGGCCTCGCGGCAGCCGGGGCGCATGTCGTGCTGAACGGGCGTGACAAGGCCAAGCTCGAAGCCGCGCAGGGCGCGATTGCCGCCGCCGGGCACAAGGTCTCGATCGCCCCATTCGACGTCACCGACCAGAAGGCGGTGGAGGCCGGCGTCGCCGCGATCGAGGCCGAGATCGGCCCGATCGACATCCTGATCAACAATGCCGGCACGCAGAAGCGCGGCGCCTTCGTCGACTTCCCGGCTGAGGACTGGCATTTCCTCGTCGCCACCAATCTGCATTCGGTGTTCTACGTCACCCAGGCGGTGGCGAAGCGCATGGCGCCGCGCAATCGCGGCAAGATCGTCAGCATCGGCTCGGTGATGAGCAAGCTCGGCCGGCCGACCATCGTGCCCTATACCGCGACCAAGGGCGCTGTCGCGCTGATGACGCAGGGTCTCGCTGCCGAGCTCGGCAAGCACAACATCCAGGTCAACGCGATCGGCCCCGGCTACATCGTCACCGAGCTCAACAAGGCGCTGATCGCCGACGAGACCTTCTCGAACTGGGTCAAGAGCCGCACACCGGTCGGGCGCTGGGGCGAGACCAGGGAGCTGATCGGCGCGGCGATTTTCCTGTCCTCGGAAGCCTCCGACTATGTCAGCGGCCATCTGCTGATGGTCGATGGTGGCCTGACCAGCGTGGTCTGACGACGCGGCGGCGCCGTCAGCGCCTCGCGGCCACGTAGGGCACGAGCTCGGTCAGCGCCGAGATGGTGAGATCGGCGGGCTCGTCGAGCTGCTCGGGCTGCATGCGCAGCGCCTTGAACATAGCGGCGGGCCCGATCGCGCCGCCCGCCAGTTCGGCGCGCAGCGCGGCCTGCGTGATCCGCTCGATGCGGGCGACGGTGAGGCCATAGGCCTTGGCGCCGGCAATGTCGAAACCGTTGGAGGAGACGAACAGGATCTCCTCGCGCAAGAGGCCGAGCCTGTCCTCGACGAGGCGGTAGCCCCGCTGGTCGGGCTTGTAGGCCCTGATCTCGTCGACGCTGATCACTGTCTCCAGCAGGCCCTCGATCCCAGCGTGCGTGGTGAGGTTCGCCAGCATGGACGGGCTGCCATTGGAGAAAATGGCGAGCCGTGTCGGTGCGAGGCCTTTCAAGGCGTCGAGCGCTTCCGGGTAGAGGGCGAGCGCGTCATAGGCAGCGGCGATGCGGGCGAGAAGCTCGGGCGTCGCTTCGAGCCCGAGCGTCCGCAGCGTGAAGTCTAGCGAGGCCCGGGTGACGCTCCAGAAGTCCTCGTAACGACCCATCAGCGAGCGCAGCCAGGTGTATTCGAGCTGCTTCAGCCGCCAGATCTGGGTGATCGTGCCGCCATGGCCGGGAAACGCCGCTTCGGTCAGCCCTGCGACGGACTGCACGTCGAAGAGCGTACCATAGGCATCGAAAACGACGGCCTTGATCGGCATAGTGTTTCCTTCCGTCACCCTGTCTTGTCATCCCGGGCGACCGCAGGGAGACCCGGGATCCATGCCTGAACCGTTCCGGAATGGATCCCGGCTCTGCACCGCTTCGCGGCTTGGCCGGGATGACTAGCTTCTGGATGATAGCGCTCGCCTTGGCCGCGCGGAGCGTGATATCCGCACAAGCACCTTTTCGCAGATGCACAGGTTGCCAAGATGTCCAGCCGCCCCGTCATGCTGATGATCCTCGATGGCTGGGGCTGGCGCGACGACGCGAACAACAATGCCGTCCTTCTGGCGAAGACGCCGAATTTCGACCGGTTCTGGAGCTCCTCGCCGCACGCCTTCCTGCGCACCAGCGGGCTCGATGTCGGCCTGCCCGAAGGGCAGATGGGCAATTCCGAAGTCGGCCATCTCAATCTCGGCGCCGGCCGTGTCGTGATGCAGGACCTGCCGCGCATCAACCAGGCGATCACGGACGGCAGCCTGAAGCAGGCGCTGGAAGCCAGCGGCCTGATCGCCAAGCTGAAGGCGAGCGGCGGCACCTGCCACCTCGTCGGCCTGGTCTCGCCGGGCGGCGTGCACGCCCATCAGGACCATGCGGTGGCGCTGGCGAGGCTCCTGGCGGAGGCCGGTGTTCCGGCCGTGATCCATGTCTTCACGGATGGCCGCGATACGCCGCCGCGCTCGGCCGGCGACTATGTCGCGGCGCTCGAGGCGGCCCTGCCGGCGCAGGTCAAGATCGCGACCCTGTCCGGCCGCTATTACGCGATGGACCGCGATAATCGCTGGGAGCGGGTCGAGCTCGCCTGGAAGGCGATGGCGCTCGGCGAAGGTGAGCAGATGCCGACCGCAGCCTCGGCGATCGAGGCTGCCTATGCCGCCAATGTCAGCGACGAGTTCATCAAGCCGGCGGTGATCGCGGGCTTTGGCGGCATGAAGGATGGCGACGGGCTGCTCAGCTTCAATTTCCGGGCCGACCGCATCCGCGAGATCCTGGCGCCGCTGTTGTTCGTCGAGTTCAGCGGCTTCCCGCGGCCCAAGGCGCCGAAACTCGTGGCCGCCGTCGGCATGACCTCCTACAGCTCCGAACTCGATCCGCTGATGCCGGCGCTGTTTGCGCCGCAGAGCCTGGCGAACGGGCTCGGCGAGACGGTGGCTGCGGTCGGGCTGAAGCAGATCCGCTTCGCCGAGACCGAGAAGTATCCGCACGTCACCTATTTCTTCAATGGCGGGCGCGAGGAACCCTATGAGGGCGAGGCGCGCAGCATGACGCCGTCGCCGAAGGTCGCGACCTATGACCTCCAGCCGGAGATGTCGGCGCCGGAGCTGACGGAGAAGGTCGTCGCCGCGGTCGAGAGCGGGACATACGACCTGTTCGTGCTGAACTTCGCCAATCCCGACATGGTCGGCCATACCGGCGTGCTGGCGGCGGCGATCAAGGCGGTCGAGACGGTCGATGCTGGCTTGGGCAAGATCGCGGACGCGATCCTCGCCAAGGGCGGCGCGCTCTTCGTGACGGCCGATCACGGCAATGCCGAGCTGATGGTCGATCCGGTGACCGGCAATCCGCACACCGCGCACACCACCTTCCCGGTCCCGGCAATGGTGATCGGCAGCGATGCCAAGGCGCTGGCCGAAGGCCGCCTCGCCGATGTCGCGCCGACGCTGCTCGCCTTGCTCGGGCTGAAGCAGCCGGTCGAGATGACGGGCGCTTCGCTGCTGCGCTGACGCCGGCTGGTCCTTCTGGCGGGATCAGCCTGCTGCGACTGCTGCGCCGCTCTGGGTAAAGAACGAGCCCTGCGCGGCGAGGGCGCGGCTCGCGGCACGCATCGATTCCGCCTCTCCGCGTCCGATTTCGTCGAAGCGGCTCGCGAGCTCGTCCAGGGCCTGCACGGCTCGGCCGGGTTGCTGCGCCGCATTGGCGATGCGCGCCAGCGCCAGCCGGATGGCGTGCGCCGTCGCCGGCGGGAGATCGGTTTCCGCCAGCATGGCGCGCAGCCGCAGCACCGCCATGCCGACTGCGAACACGGCGATGCCGCCATCCTCCTGGGTGCTCGCCCGCTCGCCCGCCTGCTGCGATAGGCGCACCAGCCGCAGCAGCCGGTGATTGAGCCGGGCCCGCCAGGTCGCGGCGCGCAGCGCCGCCTCGGGCGCGCTGCAGAGATCCTGCAACTCCTTCAGCATCATGCCGGCGAGCACCTGCAGGCGCTGGCGCGCATCGGTCGGGAAGATGGTGCGGAAGGCAATCAGGGTCAGGAACGGCGCCGACACCACGGCGAGCGCGGTGAAGACAGTGCTGGCCAGATCTCCCTTCAGCGGCAGAGCCGGCTGGGAGAGCAGCAGCAGAGCCATGCAGTAGTCGATCGAGCCCAGCATCGTCCGCCGGTGCGCCATCGGCAGCGCGCCGATCATGATGAAGGGCATCAGCATCAGGACGAGTTCGAGCTCGCTCGTTGCGTGCGGCCAGACCAGCCAGCGGCAGGCGAGCGCGGCGAGGGCGCCGCAGGCCTGTCCGACCAGCACCTTGCGCATGATCAGCGCCGGATTCTCCCAGGTCGAGAACAGCGTCACCATCACCGAGGTGCCGAGTAGCAGCAGGGCGCCCGCCTGCCAGCCGGTGACTACCCAGATCGTGCCCAGGCCCAGCATTATGCCGCCGGCGCGCAGGGCGGCCTGGCGGGCGCCGACCCAGTCGCGATGCAGGATGACCGGGTGCTCGATGCGGGCCGGCCGGACCTCGCCGTCGCTGACGCCGACCCGCTCCTTGGCGGCGGCCTCGAGGCGCAGGATCGCATCCTGCAGGGGCGGATGTTCAGCCGAGAGATCGGCGGCACGTTCGAGCAGGGGTAGAACCTCGGCGACCGGTGCTGCGGCTTCCAGCGCGTCGGCAGCCTGTTCGAGCAGTTCCTGCACTGGTGCGGCGCGCAGCGTTTCCGGCGCCGCCCTGAGCCAGACCAGGGTCGAGACCAGGGCGGAGATCAGGCTGCGAATGCTGCGGGCCGAGCGCCGTGAGCGGAGCGAGCCGGCGCCGTGCGGCTCCAGCGCCTCGTCGAGCAAGGCGAGCTGTCGCAGGATCTGCCGCTGCTCCTCGGCGCCGGGTTTCGTCCCCGAGAGCAGGGTCGCGAGCTGGCGCAGCACGTGGATCGCCAGTTGCCGCGCTTCGCCGGCGACGGCGTCCTCGCCCTCCTTCGGCGCGAAGAGAAGGCCGACGATGAGGGCCGTCACGATCCCGGTCAGCACGGTCAGCAGCCGGTCCGCCGCCAGAAGGAGGATATGGTCGGGGTGGCCGATATCGAGCAGCACCACCATTGCCGCCGAAAAACCGGCGATGAGGGCGCCATAGGAGACGAAGCCGCGCAGCAGATTGCCGGCGAAGGCGCAGAGCCCGACCCAGAGCGCCAGCCCGAGCATGACCGGGAGCGGCTGGCCACCGGAGAGCAGCATCAGGAGGACACCGACCGCGGTGCCGGCGAGCGTGCCGACGCCGCGGAAGAAGGCCTTTTCCACGAGCATGTTGCGGGCCGGTTGGGCCGAGGCGAAGACGGTCATCGCCGACCATTGCGGGTGCTCGAGCCCGAGCGCCCAGGCGGCCAGCAGCGCGAGGCAGGCGGCGAAGCAGGTGCGCAGCGTGAAGCCGAGGCGCCCGGTATCGAAACCGAGCCTGGTGAGGGCGGGAAGGGCGTTCATGGCATGCGGCACTGCATCAGGCTTGCCGCGGGGGCGGCGGAATCCGCTCCCAGCTTTCCACCACGGCAGCGGGTTTGTCACCGCGCGTGGCGGGCGCCGCCAATACACATTGCCGCGTGGCGGGCTCAGAAGCTGTAGGCCACCTTCAGCTTCAGCAGGTGCTGGCTGAAATTGGTGATGTCGAGATTGCCGGGCTGGCCCTTGGCCTTGCCGGCGAGCTGGACATTGTAGGCCGCCGAGATCGCCAGCGCCTTCGTCGCCTGCCAGTAGACGCCGGGTCCGGCGAAGGTGGCGTAGCCGACATTGTCACCAAGGCCGAGCGCGTCCTGGCGGCGCTGATGGCGGAGTTCCGCGCTGAGATAGATCCCGTCGACAACCTGCCAGGAGAGCGAGCCGGCGAGCGTCAGGGTCGACGAGCGCTGATAGGGGCTCGGGCCGGTCCAGGTCAGGTCCTGGGAGAGGTTGAGGGCGGCATAGAGCTTGCCCCGGATGAGGGCCGTGTCGGCGAAGAGGCGCAGGCCGGTGTTGTAGGTGGTGAAAGGGCCGGCGCCGCTCGGGTCGGTGCGGTTGAAGCTGGGATCGACGATCACTGTGAGGCCGATGCCGTTGCGATCGCGGCCGAGCAGGCGGTACTTCATCTCGAGGCCGGCGCCGAGGCTGCGCGTATCGGCTTTCGCGCCAGCGATGGTCGCGTCGGTGTAGCCGCCGAGCAGGTAAGGGCCGATCTCGACGCAAGGGACGAGGCCGTAGGAGCCCTGCAATTGCAGGCCATGCGCCGCCTGGCGGCCATCGCGGACGCCGAAGCCGCCGCCATAGCTCAGGCTGGCGCCGAAGGAGCCGGGATCGGCGACCTCCGAGCCCGTGGTGAAGCCGAAGGCATCGATCGGGATGCTGTCGCTCTCGGTGCAGGCCGAGGGCGGCGGCGCGGCCGGCGCCGTCCTGCCGGCGGGCAGGTCTGCGGCGAGAGCGGGTACAAAAGCTGCAGATGCGGCAAGGGCGAGGAGAGCGAGCCGGAGCGGCATGCGACGGGCGCTTTCGAACGGGAACGAGCTGTCAGTCGCGCCAGCATGCGCCCACGCATTCGCTGCCGCGAGAGGTTGGCCGGAGCGAACGCCGCATTGCGCCGGATTGTTGCCGCCGCGCAACATCGAAGAGGGGAGGGCGGGCGCGTCGATGCCCGAGTTCAGGCGGGCGGTGCCAGCGCCTGCAATCGCACGAAGGCGACCGGCGCGATCTCCGCCAGTTCCGCGACCGGTTTCCAGGCGGCGGCATGGACCTCCTCTTCCTGCGCAACCAGCGGCAAGGCGGGGTCGGCCAGGAAGAGATATTGCAGGTCGTGATGGATATGGGCGGGCTCGCCGCGCGAGGGCTTGCCGGGTACCTCATGGCTGTCGATGGCGAAGGGCAGGTCCCCGCCCTGATGCCAGGGGTGCAGGGAGAGACCGGCGACACCAGTCTCCTCGACAGCCTCGCGCGCCGCCGATTCGTGGAAGCGCGGCGCCGGCTCGTAATGCCCGCCGGGCTGGAGCCAGCGGCCGATCACGACATGGTCGATCAGCAGGATGCGGGCGTGGTCCGGCGAGAGCACGAAAGCGCTGGTGGTGACGTGCCCGGGAAAGGTGTCGCGTTCGTCGAGGGCGTGGCGCTCGCCGATCTGCCAGCGCAACAGGGCGAGATGCTCGCGCGGGCCGGCGACCTCGGCGCGATAGCGCGTCACCAGCGGCTCGAGACGGCCGAGGAAGTCGAGATCGGTCATCGGAAAGCTCAGGGCAGTTGCAGGCGATAGCGCTCGAAGCCGCCATTCTTGGCGCCGTCATAGCCGACGATGACATCGAGCCGGCCGCCGCGCTGCCCGAGGATCGTCACTGCTTCCGCCTTGAGGCCGGCGCGCTCGGGCAGGTCGCCCAGCAGCCTGGTCCCGTCGGGCTTGATCGGGTCGACCAGCAGGAGGGAGTAGGGCAGGGCCTGCTCGGCCGCTGGCCCGACCAGGGCCAGCAGGCGCCCGTCAGGCAGGGCGGCGAGATCGCGGATGCCGCGGTCGCGCTCGGCGGGAATGGTGACCACCGTCGGGACGACCGTCGCCGGCGCATTGCCGGGAGCGAACAGGGCATCGACCGGCGCGCCGACCAGGAAGGCCTTTCCGGCAAGCGAGGGCGCGCGCAGGCCGGCCCACAGTATCGGGCCGGTGACGGCGACGCCTTCGAGATTCATGCCGTTCTCGTCGTTCAGCGCCCTGCCGAAATAGGGGGCGGCATCGCCGGCCTGGCGCAGCATGTCGCTCAGCCGGTAGGTCAGCTCGATCTTGCCGTACGGCGTGCCGGCTTCGTCGACCCTGAGGCGGGCGAGATGGAAGGCCGACAGCCGGAACTCGCCCTTATTGCGCGAGCAGCCATGGGAGCCGGCGACATAGAAGGCGCCGGCCGAGAAGGTGACGGCCTCGCCATCCAGCTCGGCGAAGGGGCCGGCTTCCTTGCAGATGCCGCTCGGTGGGGTTCCCAGCGTCGAATCGGAGGGTTTGTCGCCGATCAGCGGCACGGTCGCGCCCGGCGTGACGCGATTCTCGGCGATCTGGGCGAATTGCGCGAAGGAGCCCTCGTCATTGATCACGAGGCAGCGCAGCGTCCCGGTCGCGGATGGCATGCAGGCGAGACCACTGAGATCGACCGCCGTCTTGCCAGGCTTCTTGCCGGAGAAGTCGCCATCCGCCCGCAGGCGCTGTTCGGGCTTAAGCGTGATGGCGGCAGCGATGGCGGGACAGAACAGCGTCGAGGCGAACAGGAGGGAAAGCAGGCGTGACGACATGGGGTGTCCAAGCGGCGGCGGAGAATCAGGCAAGCATATCAGCGAGCCCGGAAATGGCTCGCCCGCAGCCTCGCGGATTGCAAGGCTGCGGGCCAGTCTAGGCGGGAAGGCGCGCCGGAGCGAGCGGCTCGGCGCAGATCCGACCATTATCGCAAAGCCCGTCCGCGTTCGGGAACGGGAACTAGCGGCGCCTGCCGGCCCATTCTTCGTAGAGGCCGGCCTCGCCCTGCGGCCGCAAGGGGCGCAACGGCAGCGATTGGGTCTGCGGCTCCCGGGCCATCTCGGCATAGACCCTGGCGGTTGAGAGGCCGAAATCCTCGCCGTCCTCGTTCGAATAGGCGAAGAAGGCCGCCTTGACCCCGGTCATGTGCATGGCGGCGAGGCACATCGGGCAGGGATGGCCGCTGGCATAGATGGTGGCGCCATCGAGCCGGGGCGAGCCGAGCGCCGCGCTCGCCTGCCGGATGGCCTCGAGCTCGGCATGGGTGGTCGGGTCGTTGGTCTCGTGGATGCGGTTGACGGCGCGGGCGACGACGACGCCATCGCGGACGAGAACGGCGCCGAAGGGGCGCCCGCCCTGCAGGGCATTGTCGCGGGCGAGCGCCACGGCCTCGCGCATGAAGTCTTCGTCGGACATTGGCTGCTCCCGCTGTTCGGGGACCGGCGGGCGCCGCATCGGCGACGCCCGCCGGAGGATCAGCCGAGTTTGGCGTAAGCGGGGACGGTCAGGAAGTCCTCGAATTCCGGGGCGAGCGAGAGCTTGGAAAACAGCTCGATCGCCTCCGGGAAGCGGCCCTTGTCATAGGTTTCCGCGCCTAGTTCGCCCCTGACCCGTTCCATTTCCTCGGGCATGCAGCGCTTGAACAGCTCGGCGCTGACCTTGGTGCCGCCGTCGACCTCGACGCCGTACTGGACGAACTGCCAGATCTGGGCGCGGCTGATCTCGGCGGTCGCGGCGTCCTCCATCATGTTGTAGATCGGCACGGCGCCGCGGCCGCGCAGCCAGGCCTCGAGATACTGCACGCCGACGCGGATGTTCTCGCGGAAGCCGGCCTCGGTGCGGGTGCCCTCATGCACTTCCAGGAGGTCCGCGCGGCCGACATTGACGTCCTCGCGCTTCTTGTCGAGCTGGTTCGGCTGCGGCATCAGCCGGTCGAACACCTCCATCGCCACCGGGACGAGGTCGGGATGGGCGACCCAGGTGCCGTCATGGCCGTCGCCGGCCTCGCGCTCCTTGTCGGCCTTGACCTTGGCGAAGGCGGCGGCATTGGCCTCCGGATTGTTCTTGACCGGGATCTGGGCGGCCATGCCGCCCATGGCGAAGGCGCCGCGGCGATGGCAGGTCTTGATCAGCAGCAGCGAATAGGCGCGCAGGAAGGCCTTGGTCATCACAACCTGCGAACGGTCGGGCAGGACGAAGGCCTTGTTGCGGGCGAGCTTCTTGATGAAGGAGAAGATGTAGTCCCAGCGGCCGCAATTGAGGCCGGCCATGTGCTCGCGCAGCTCGTAGATGATCTCGTCCATCTCGAAGGCGGATGGCAGGGTCTCGATCAGCACGGTCGCCTTGATCGTGCCGGCCTTCAGGCCGAGCGCGTTCTGGGCGGCGACGAAAACGTCGTTCCACAGGCGCGCCTCGAGATGGCTCTCGAGCTTGGGCAGGTAGAAATAGGGGCCCGAGCCCTGGGCCAGGGACGCCTTGGCGTTGTGGAAGACATAGAGGCCGAAATCGACGAGCGCGCCCGAGGCGATCTCGCCGTCGATCTCGATGTGCCGCTCAGGCAGATGCCAGCCGCGCGGCCGGATGATCAGGACGGCGGGCTTGTCCTTGAGCTTATAGGCCTTGCCGGTGGTGGCGTCGGTGAAGTCGATCTTGCCGGCCCAGCGGTCCTTCAGATTGATCTGGCCTTCGACCATATTGGCCCAGACCGGCGAGGAGGCGTCCTCAAAATCGGCCATGAAGACCTTGGCGCCGGAGTTCAGCGCGTTGACGATCATCTTGCGGTCGACCGGGCCGGTGATCTCGACGCGACGGTCCTGCAGGTCGGCGGGGATGGCTGCGACCTTCCAGTCGCCCTCGCGGATATGCTTGGTCTCGGCCAGGAAATCCGGGGTCTCGCCGGCGTCGAAACGCTTCTGGCGCTCGGCCCGCACGGCCATCAGGCGCTTGCGCGTCTCGTTGAAGCGGCGCTGCAGATCGGCGACGAAGGCGAGCGCGTCATGGCTCAAGACCTCGTCATAGCGCGCGGCGAGGGCGCCCTTGACGACGACGCCCTTGGGCAGTGAGAGGCTGGGCGCGGGGTTGGACATGGCAGGCTCCTTCAGGCGTTCGAACGCTTACGGGAGCATTATGCGCCGGATTATTTTATCCAGAAGTGCAGGAAATTGCCGAGGACCTTTTCCGGAATGAACAAGACGAGCCGCCGCCCGCTGGACGGCGACCCGGTCTGGCGCGCCTGACGGATCAGAACCGGTAGGTGACGCCGGTGCCGAAGATCCAGGGGTCGATCTTGGCCTTGCCGGTGATCACACCATTATTCACCTTCACCTTGGGCTCGAGGAAGATCTTCTTCACGTCGAAGTTGATGCCCCAGTGCCGGTCGATCATGATGTCGACGCCGGCCTGCAGGGCGAAGCCGAACGAATCCTTGAGGTCGAAGCTGTTGAAGCCGCCCTTGGCCTTCTCATCGAAGAAGACGGTGTAGTTGATGCCGGCGCCGACATAGGGCTTGAAGGCCCCGATCGGGTCGAAATGGTACTGCAGGGTCAGGGTCGGCGGCAGCAGCCAGGCGGAGCCGATGCGGGCGCCCGCGAGAGAGCCCGCGCCCTTCACATTATGCGGGGTGACGCCGAGGATGAGCTCGACCGCGATGTTGCGGGTGAAGAAGTAGGTGATGTCGAGCTCGGGCACGACCGAGGTCGAGATCTCGACATCGCCGCCGACGATCGGCACGCCGCCGGCCCGCAGGCTGGCCGATTCCTGCGGCATCACGACGAGCGCGCGGCCGCGGATCATCCAGGGGCTCCAGGGATCGATCGCAGTCATCGAGGGCGCGGCCTTGCGCGAAGGCAGGTCGGAGGCGGCGGCGCCGAGTGTCGTCGCGCCCAGGAGCGCAGCTGCGAGCGAGGCGAGGGCGATACGAGACGTCATCGGAAGGGATCCTGCACGGTGGGGCCGCTTGAGGCGGTGCAGATCGGTTCGACCATGCAGGTGGGCGCCTGATCTTTGACCTCTGTCAAAGATCAGGGCCGGGACGGCGGAACCGGGAAGAGCGTGGCATTTTCGTGACAATGCCGTCGCGAAAACCGCTCTGGCGGCGACATGGCTTCGGGGCATGGCCGGCCCGGACGTCGGCGCGACGAGATGAAGGATCCCAGAATGACCGCCACCCGCCTCGGACTTCTCGCCGCCACACTCGTCGCCGGGCTGGCCGCAGGTCCGGCCCTTGCCCAGAATCGCTGCGCCGTGACCGATCCGACCGGCACGCCGCTGAACATCCGCGAGACGCCGAATGGCGACATCATCGGCCGCGTCACCAATGGCGTCGGCGTCCGGGTGGTGAACTCCAGCTTCGACGAGCGCGGCCGGCCCTGGGTGCTGATCCGCCCGCGCGGCACGAGCCAGGTCGTCGGCTGGGTCTATCGCGAGTTTGTTTCCTGCTATTGAGGCCGCGGCAAACTCTACTCCGGCGGCCGTCCGTCGCGACCTTCTGCGCTTCCGGTGCTCACGGACTAATGTCCGCTGCGCTCCGGTTCTCGAAGATCAGGACGGCCCGATTCACCGGAGCGCGTTTCCCGCTGGCCTCAAGGCCTCTCAGCCGGACAGGATCGCGAACCGCGCCAGGAAGGCCTGCTGCGCCACTTCCGTCGGCTCGGGCTTCAGCAGCTCCAGCACCTCGCGCGGCAGCGCCTGAGGCCGGCCGAAGAAGCGCAGCGCCTCGGCCCGCTCGAAGCCGGCGAGCTCGGTCGCCTCCAGGAAGGCGGCGACGTGGTCGGCCTCCTTGGTCTTGCGCTTCACCAGCGCAGGTGTCGCCGCCGGCAGGGAAAAGCGCAGATGGATCGCGCCGAGCAGGCGCCGCTCGACGCCCTTGTAGGCATCGCCCATCACCGCCTTGAACGGCGAGATCATGTCGCCGATGACGTATTCCGGCGCATCGTGCAGCAGCGCCATTAGCCGCCATTCTCGCGGCCAGTCGGGGTTGAGATGGCCGGCGATCGCCTCGACCAGCAGGGAATGCTGCGCGACCGAGAAGGAGTGGGCGCCGCGGGTCTGGCCGTTCCAGCGGGCGACGCGGGCGAGACCATGGGCGATGTCCTCGATCTCGACATCGAGCGGCGAGGGATCGAGCAGGTCGAGCCGCCGGCCCGACAGCATGCGCTGCCAGGCGCGCGGAGGGGCTGGGGGCTTCGCCATGGTCAGTCGGCCGGCGCTGTTTCTGTCGATGCGATGGACTGGCGCGACGCCCTGATATCGTCAAGGCTCGCGCGCGGCCGTCCCTCCGGCAGGAAGTTGTCGTCGCTCAGCCAAGCCTCGATCGCCTCCCGGTGCAGGGGCCATTCGTCATCCAGGATCGAATGCCAGGCGACATCGCGCGGTGCTCCCTTGACGATCGCGGCGCGGCGCCAAACGCCTTCCTGGCGAAAGCCATAGCGTCCGGCGGCACGCAACGAAGCCGCATTGCTCGCAGCGCAACGCCAGACCATCCGCCGGTAGCCGAGATCATCCATGGCGTGCCGGATGAGAAGGTAGATCGTTTCGGTCGCCGCGCGGGACCGCTGCAGGCGTGGAGAGAACCAGATGCTGCCGATCTCGATGGCGGCGTCGACAGGGTACACGTCGCAAAGGGACAACCAGCCCTCGACGCGGCCGCTGGAATGGGGCCGCACAGCCCAGAATGGCTGGTCGTCGCGGGAGGACAGATCCGTGATCAGCGCGGACAGGGCTTCGATCGTCGCAGGCGGCCCATAGCGCAGGAACGACCAGGACGCCTCGGCGTCTGCCGCCGCTTCCCACAGCTCGTGCAGATGGTCCTGTCCCAGGGGCTCGAGCGTGACGTGGTTCCCCCGGTGGACGCAGCGTTCGGGAAAGGGCCAGCGACGCAGGGCCTGCGCATCCTTCGACATCCAGCTTGCCCCGCCTAGCGGCTGTCGCGGGCGAGCGCCGCGCATTCCTGCCAGCGGAAGCAGCCGGTGAGATGGTCGTTGACCATGCCGCAGGCCTGCATCACCGCGTAGACGATGGTCGGGCCGCAGAAGGTGAAGCCGGCAGCCTTGAGCTCCTTGGAGATCGTCTTCGACACGGCGGTCTCCGCCGGCACCCCCTCATGGGTCCGGAAGGTATTCTGGATCACCCGGCCGTCGAGATGCTTCCAGAGGAAGTCGGTGAAGGGCTGCTTCTCGCTGATATCGAGATAGGCCCGGGCATTGCGGATCGTGCCCTCGATCTTGCCGCGATGACGGACGATGCCGGCATCGGCCAGCAGGCGCTGGACGTCGGCCTCGCCGAAGCGCGCGACCTTCTCCGGCTCGAAGCCGGCAAAGCCCGTGCGGAAGGCGTCGCGCTTGCGCAGGATGGTGATCCAGGACAGGCCAGCCTGGAAACCGTCGAGCATCAGCTTTTCCCAGAGCGCGCGGGAATCGTATTCCGGCACGCCCCATTCGGTGTCGTGATAGGCGAGGTAGAGCGGATCGCTCCCGGGCCAGACGCAACGATATTTGCCGTCCGGTCCCTGGATCGCCTCGCGCCCGCTGATGACGTCGCTCATGCCGCGGCTCCGAATTCAGGCTCGCCCGGGAAGGGGAAGCGGATGAAGGCGGGCTTCTGCAGGGTGAAGGCGAGGCCGCCGGCATCGAGCTCATGGCCGGCAGCGAGCGCATCCGCCACCCGGTCGAGCCGGAGCAGGGCAAGGCCGCGCCCCCTGGCGCAGGAGCCGACGCGGCCGAGCAGCTTGCCGCCGGCGCTGGCCTCGACGCCGTCCTCAGGGTTCAGGCCGTCGCTGAAGACCACCGGCACGACACGCGAGCGCGCGGTGCCCCGGTGTTGCATGCGCGAGACCACCTCCTGGCCGATGAAGCAGCCCTTCTTGAAGGAGACGCCGCCGAGTTGGTCGAGCAGCGCCTCGTGCGGGAAGGTGTCGCCATAGGCGAAGTCGCGCCCGCCATCGGGAATGCCGAGCGCGATGCGGCGGGCGTGATAGTCGTCCATCTCGCCGCCGGCGATCTCCTCGACGCCGTCGCGGTCGGTGATCGCCCGGTCGCCGAGCTCCGGCAGGCGCGGATCGGCATAGCGCAGCCCGGCCTCCTCCGGCAGGCGGCCGCCATCGCCCGCGACGATGACGGCGGTGCTTTCGGTGAGGTCGTCCAGCGCCACCTTGGCACGCAGCTTGTAGAGTTTCAGGCGCTTCATCAGATCGGCAGTCTGGAGGAGCGGGCAATCGAGCAGGAAGCCGCCGCCATCCTCCTCCGGCACGGCGACGACGAGAAAATCGCCGATGATCTTGCCCTGCGGTGTCAGCAGCGCGCCGTAGCCGGCCTTGCCGGGCGTCACCTCGTCCATCTCGTTGGTGACGATGTTCTGCAGAAAGTCGCGGGCATCGTCGCCGCTGACGCGGATGACGCCGCGGTCGACCAGTCTAATCGCCGGCATGTCGGACCTTACGCTTCGTGGTGGCTGCGGCTGGGCGCCGTTCGCTGGGGATAGTTAGGTCGCTTCGGCGCCGTCCTCAACCAGTCCCGCGCCGGCAATGGCGATGGCGATGCGGTTTTCCCTGGGCTCGCCAGAAAACGGGTGCCCTCGGGCAGGCAAGCGATGAGGCCGAGGGGCCCTCCACGGCCTGCTGACAATGGCTCCGTTCCTGCCAGAATGGCCTTCGCCAACGTCATGGAGGCCGTGCCATGCCGAAGCCGACCTTCGATCAGACCGAACTGTTCAGCGATGCGGCACGGCGGGCCGCATTCTTCCGCGAGACATTGCCGGATCGGCGGCAGCGGCCGTTGGCCGACTATGGCGAGATGCTGCGCAGCCTTGCAGCACCGACGCCGGAAGCGGGTCTGCAGGCCGACGAGGTGATCGGAGAGCTCGACGAACAGATGCAGCCCGGGCTTCACGCCATGGCGGGCCGGCGTTTCTTCGGCTGGGTCATCGGCGCGTCGCATCCTGTCGGCGTCGCGGCCGACTGGCTGGCCAGCGCCTGGGGCCAGAACGCTGGCAATCATCAGGCATCGCCGGCGGCCGCCGCAACGGAAACCGTCGCGGCCGGCTGGCTGCTCGACCTGCTCGGACTGCCGCGGGAAGCGTCCGTCGGCTTCGTCACCGGCGCAACGGTCGCCAACTTCGTTTGCCTCGCGGCGGCGCGTAGCGAGGTGCTGCGGCGCGTGGGCTGGGATGTCGAGGCGAACGGTCTGTTCGGCGCGCCGCCGATCAAGGTGGTGATCGGCGACGACGCGCACACCACGGTGTTCTCGGCACTGCAATTGCTCGGGCTCGGCCATGACCGCGTCGTCAGGGTCGCGACCGATGCACAGGGGCGGATAGAGGCCGAGGCCTTCGCCGTGGCGCTCAAGGCCAGCGAGGGGCCGGCGATCGCGGTACTGCAGGCCGGCCAGATCAATACGGGCGCCAGCGATCCTTTCCGCCGGCTGATGCCGTTCGCGCACAGGCACGGGGCCTGGATCCATGTCGACGGAGCTTTCGGGCTCTGGGCGCGTGCCAGCGCGCAGACAGCCGAACAGGTCGCCGGTGTCGAGGAGGCCGATTCCTGGGCGACCGATGGCCATAAGTGGCTGCAGACGCCCTATGATTCCGGCTACGCGATCATCCGCGACAGCCAGGCGCATCGCCGCGCGATGACGGCGGCGGCGAGCTATCTGCCTGAGGTCGCGGCGGGCGAGCGCGATCCCAGCCATTTCGTGCCGGAGCTGTCGCGGCGGGCGCGGGGCTTTCCCAGCTGGGCGATGATCCGCCATCTCGGCCGGGCTGGCATCGCGGCGATGATCGAGCGGCACTGTGCCCTGGCACGCCGCATCGCGCAGGGTCTCGAGAGCGCGCCGGGGATCAGTGTCCTCAACCAGGTCTGCCTGAACCAGATCGCTGTGCGCTTCGGCTCGGAGCTGCCGGTCGCGGAGGGCGATGCGCTGACGCAGGCGGTGATCGCCCGGCTGCAGGCCGACGGCACCTGCTTCGCGGGGGGCGCGAGGTGGCGCGGCCGCGCGATCATGCGGCTCTCGGTGATCTCGTGGCAGACTGATACCGCGGATGCCGACGCCACGGTGGCCGCGATCCTCTGCGCCTGGCGCGCCTGCCGCGGCTGAGTTCAGCCGCGGCCCTGTCCCGCTCGCCGCCTCCATTTCGACGCGCCGACGATGGCAGCTTCCGCTGCTGCAAAAAAAATGCGCCCGGATCTGAAAAAAGTTTCGGCGGCCTGTCGATCTCGCCGCGCCTCGTTCGACGTGAAGGCAGAGGGCAGGAATTCTCCTGCTCCGGACACCAAGGCAAAGCGAACCCTAGAGGCAGGAGAAGACGGATGCGCGTCATGGTTCTGGTCAAGGCCGACAAGGACAGCGAAGCCGGCGTGATGCCGAGCGAGGACATGCTCACCAAGATGGGCGCCTATAACGAGGAGCTGGTGAAGGCCGGCGTGATGCTGGCGATGGACGGGCTTCATCCGAGCGCGAAAGGTCTGCGCATGCGTTTCTCGGGCGCGGAGCGGATGATCACCGACGGCCCCTTCACCGAGACGAAGGAGCTGCTCGCCGGGTTTTGGATCTGGCAGGTCCGTTCCTTCGACGAGGCGATCGAATGGCTGAAGCGCGCGCCCTTCGACGGCGGCACCGAGATCGAGCTGCGGCCGGTCTTCGAGATGGAGGATTTCGGCGAGGTGCTGACGCCGGAATTGCGCAAGCAGGAGGAGCGGGTGCGCGCCGAGGCGGCGAAGCTCGCCAGCTGAACTAATCCCCCTGTCAAAGAATGGCCGTAGCGCAGCTCGGCCGGTCCGTTCACCGACCCAAGGAGAATTCCGATGCGTTTCATGATTCTGGTCAAGGCGACCAAGGACAGCGAAGCCGGCGCACCGCCGAGCCAGGAGCTGCTCGAAGCGATGATGGCTTACAATGAGGAGCTGGTGAAAGCCGGCATCATGAAGGGCGGCGATGGCCTGCAGCCGAGCGCGAAGGGCGTGCGCGTGCAGTTCGACGGGCCAAAGCGCGCCGTCGTCGACGGCCCCTTCGCCGAGACCAAGGAGCTCGTCGCGGGCTACTGGCTCTGGGAATGCGCCTCGCTCGACGAGGCAATCGCCTGGGTCAAGCGCTGCCCCAATCCGATGCCCGGCCCTTCCGAGATCGAGATCCGGCCGCTCTACGACCTTGCCGATTTCGGCGAGATCGTCACGCCGCAGACCGAGGCGACCTGGCAGCGGCTCAAGAGCGAGATCGGCGACTAGAGGCGTTAAGCCGCCCGGCGGCCGCCGTCGCCCGGGCGGCTTGCCAGCCGGCGATCCTGATGCTGTCTATCGCAGCCGATGTCGGCGAGCGATACACACCGCACTATCGAGACGGTCTTCAGGATCGAGGCTCCCAAGCTGATCGCCGGGCTGGCGCGCGTCACCCGCGACGTCGGCCGGGCGGAGGAGCTGGCGCAGGACGCGCTGGTCGCGGCGCTGCAGCAATGGCCGGGCGAGGGCGTGCCGCGCAATCCCGGCGCCTGGCTGATGCAGGCCGCCAGGCACCGCGCCCTCGATGGGCTGCGCCGCGACAAGATGCTGAAGCGCAAGCACGAGGAGATCGGCCGCGATATCGACGAGGAGGCCGATCCGATCGCCGAGCTCGAGGAGGCGCTCGACGACGAGGTCGGCGACGACCTGCTCAGGCTGATCTTCACCGCCTGCCATCCGGTGCTGGCGGTCGAGGCGCGGCTCGCGCTGACGCTGCGCCTGATCGGCGGTCTGACGACCGAGGAGATCGCCCGCGCCTTCCTGGTGCCGGAGCCGACCATGGCGCAGCGCCTGGTGCGGGCGAAGAAGGCGCTGGCCGAGGCGAAGGTGCCTTATGAGGTGCCGCACGGGCCGGAACTCGCCGAGCGGCTCGGCTCGGTGCTCGAGGTCGTCTACTTGATCTTCAACGAGGGCTATGCCGCGACTGCCGGCGAGGATTGGGTGCGCCCGGGGCTGTGCCAGGAGGCGATGCGGCTCGGGCGCATCCTCGCCGGGCTCGCGCCGCAGGAGCCGGAGGTGCACGGCCTCGTCGCGCTGATGGAGTTGCAGGCCTCGCGCCTGCGTGCCCGGATCGGCCAGGATGGCCAGCCGGTGCTGCTGCTCGACCAGAACCGGGCGCTCTGGGACCATCTGCTGGTCAATCACGGCCTCAAGGCGCTGGAGACGGCGCGGGGGCTGGCGCCGTTGCCGGGGTCTTACGTCCTGCAGGCGGAGCTTGCGGCCTGCCATGCCCGGGCTCGCAAGGCGGAGGACACCGACTGGGCGCGGATCGCGGCGCTCTATGGCGTGCTCGGCGCGCTGACGCCCTCGCCGGTGATCGAGCTCAACCGGGCTGTGGCGGTCGCGATGGCGGAGGGGCCGGCGGCCGGGCTCCTGCTGGTCGATGCGCTGGCCTCGGCCCCGGCGCTGAAGAACTACCACCTGCTGCCGAGCGTGCGGGCCGATCTGCTCGGCAAGCTCGGCCGCCATGACGAGGCGCAGGCCGAGTTCATCCGTGCTGCCGGCATGACCAGGAATCAGCGCGAGCAGGCCCTGCTGCTGGCGCGGGCGGAGAAGGCGGGTGTTGCCGGGAAGGGCGAGAGCAGCGGACCGAAAAGTGGAAGCCACTTTTCGGGTGAATCCGATGTTTAAACGAAAGGCTGGATCGCCAGCTTGCGTCCTATAGGGCGCGCGGCGATCTAGTGGCGCGTGCCGGTCGTGAAGGTGCCGGTGCGGAGCTTTTCCGGCAGGGCCTCGGCGAACACGGCGGTCGCTTCCTCGCCATAGGTCTCGACCAGTGTCCGCATCGCCGCGAACAGGGCGGCATGGGCGAGCGCATCGGAATCGAGCCCGTCCTGACGCCCTTCGACGAAGGCGTCCTCGATGTAGCAGTAAGCGACGCGGCGAGCGTCCCTCACATCTTCGGCGAGCAGCGGGTCGAGCGGCAGATCGTCGGAGAGAACGGACATGAAGGCTTCAGAACCCGGCAGGCGACAACGTGGCGCGGTTTCGATCGGACATGCGATTCGGGCGTGTCCAGTTCGAGCGATGATCCGAAAGTTTATAGGTGGAGCCACCGCCGGGCGCCATCATGGTCTTTAAGAAAGGTTAATTTGCAGGGGAGAGTTTTGAAGATGTGCGGCATTCTGGCACAGAATCAGCCGCCGAACCGCCCGGCCAGGGCCCGCGCCAGCTTCTCGCCCTCGCCGGCGAGGCGGGCGGACGCCTCCTGGCTGCCTTCGCCGCAGACCCGGTGCGTCGCCGAATAGGCCCGGAAACCGCGGTTATAGGCGCTCGCCAGCCGCTCGCGCCGCTGCGGGCCGCGCCCTTCCGATTCGAGCAGCGCCGCCATGCGCTCGCGCCAGTCCTGCGCCTCGCGGGCGCCGCACAGGGTGCGCAGATAGGCGAGCGAGCCCATGATCTCGGCGAGCTTGAGCAATTGCGGCTCATAAGGAGGCGGGGGTGCCTCGGGCTCGGGCGCCGGCGCCTCCTGACGCTGCGAAGCGGGCGGAGACTGGCGCGGCTGATTCGGCTGGCTCAAGGCCGGCCCGCCGGCGAGGAGCGCGCAAAGCAGGGCCGAGCCGAGGCGCCGCGCCGTCATGGGCCGCCGGTCTCCTTCGCGAAGATGGCGGCGGCGCGGCGCAGCACGTCGCCGAGTTCGCGCGTCGTCGGAATGCCGCCGAGCCGCAGCGGATCGGCCCACATCACGGCGCCGGCTTCAGGCCCGGGCTTCGGCTCGCCTTCGAGCCATTCCCCGACGAAGGAGGCGACGACGAAGTGATGCGTCACGGCGCCCTGCGGATCGCGCCCCATGATCTCGACATGGCGGTTGAAGCCGATGATCCGGGCGCTGACGCCGACCTCCTCCTCCAGCTCGCGCAGGGCCGCGGCCTCGAGGTTCTCGCCGAGCTCGACCTTGCCGCCGGGCAGCGACCAGAGCTGGTCGGCCGGAGGCTTGGTGCGGGTCGCGAGCAGCACCTTGCCGTCACGGAAGACGGCGACCGAGGCGGCCAGAACCGGCCGCACCGGCTGCTTGCCGGCCGCCGGGAAGGGGATGATGCGGCCGCCCTGTGCGCTCAAACGTGCTGCCCGCCATTAATGTGCAGCTCGGCGCCGGTGACGTAGCTCGAGGCGTCGGTGCAGAGGAAATAGATCGCCTTGGCGACCTCCTCGGTCTTGCCGAGCCGCTGCATCGGCAGCTTCTCGACGATCTTTTCGGTGCCGGGCGAGAGGATCGCGGTGTCGATCTCGCCGGGCGAGATCGCGTTGACGCGGATGCCGAGCGGCCCGAAATCGGCCGCCATCTCGCGGGTCAGGCTGGCGAGAGCCGCCTTCGAAGTGGCGTAGGCGGCGCCGGCGAAGGGATGGACGCGCGAGCCGGCGATCGAGGTGACGTTGACGATCGTGCCCTTGGCCGCGGTCAGTTCGTCGAGCAGGCCGCGCGCCAGCATGATCGGCGCGAAGAAATTGACCTGGAAGACCTTGTGCCAGTCGTTGAACGAAGTCGTCGCCGCGCCGAGGCGCGCGCCGCCGGCGCCCTTCGGCGAGATGCCGGCATTGTTGACCAGCGCATGGAGCTTGCCGCCCTCGGCGGCGAGGCGCTTCTTGATCTCGGCGATGCCGCGCATCGTGTCCTCGGGGTCGCCGAGATCGATCTGGACATGATCATCGGCGCCCGACGGCCAGGGGCACTTCTCCGAGAAGGCCTGGCGCGAGCAGGAGAGGATGCGCCAGCCCGCCATCGCGAACTGCATGACGGTGGCATGGCCGATGCCGCGGCTGGCACCGGTCAGCAGCATGACCGGGCGCTTGCCCGGCTCGGTCTTCGGAAAGTCGAATTTCGGCATCGGCATGTCGTGGGACTTCCCTCAGGGGTAGAGGCGGGTCTTCGTCCACGCCTCGCTCGGCGAGGCGCGGCGGAAGACGATGCGATCGTGCAGGCGGAAGGCGCCATCGCGCCAGAATTCCATATACACCGGCGTGATGCGAAAGCCCGTCCAGTGCGGCGGGCGCGGAATCTCGCCGACGCCAAACTTCAGCGCGTAGCTTGCGACCGATTTTTCCAGAGCGAACCTGCTCTCCAGAGGCCGCGACTGCTGCGAAGCCCAGGCGCCGATCCGGCTGTCGCGCGGGCGCGACTGGAAATAGGCATCGGCCTCGGCGTCGCTGACCAGCGCGACCGGGCCGCGGATGCGGATCTGGCGGCGCAGGCTCTTCCAGTGGAACAGCGCCGCGGCCTTGTTCTGGCCGAGCAGTTCCTCGCCCTTCTGGCTCTGCGTGTTGGTGTAGAAGACGAAGCCGTCGGGCCCGCGGCCGTTCAGCAGGACCATGCGGACATTGGGCAGGCCGTCGGCGTCGACGGTCGCGAGCGCCATGCCGTTGGGGTCGTTCGGCTCGGAGGTCTTGGCCTCCTCGAACCAACTCTCGAACAGGGCGAAGGGCTCGCTGGCCTCGGTGAAGTCACCGCTCGTTAACGCATTCACGTGCTTAATCCTCGAAGGTTTCAGGAAGCGTCGGGCGAGCGCGATCCGTAATGCGATTTGAGTTGCGAGACATATATAGGCCCGCAGGGCGAGCGGGCCAGAGCCCGTATGAGCGCAGCCCGGTTGCGCGCCGGGCATCCTTCGCCGGGGCGCTGCTGCTGGCGCTGGCTTCGGCCGGCTGCTCGATGTCCTTTCCGATCCTCGGCTTGTCGAGCAAGGCCGAGGACGAGGTCGCCATGACCACCTCCTCGGTGCTGCCGGCACGCGGCGGGCCGGAGCATGGTCCGCTGGTGGCGCTGGCGCCCGATCTCGGCCCGGAGGACTGGCGCCGGGCGGAAGGGGCGATGGCGCTCGCGCTCGACCCGCAAGGCAATGGCGCGCCGGTTTCCTGGGACAACGCCCAGAGCGGCATGAAGGGCACTTTCACCCCGGTGGGCGGGCCCTTCCTGAAGGAAGACGAGATCTGCCGGGCCTTCCTCGCCTCGATGGCGCTGCAGAGCGGTCCGGTCAGGCTGCAGGGTACGGCCTGCCGGCCTTCCGGTGGGGAATGGGCGGTCAAGGACGCCAAGACCTGGAAAGGCGCGGCCTGAGCGCAGTACCCCTGTTGCCAACGCGCCACAGTCACCCCATCTAGGAAGCGCTTCCGGCGTGCCGGGAGACTCAATTCATCAGGGGTGCATGTATGCGTGATCCGTATCAGGTTCTGGGCGTGGCGAAATCGGCGAGCGATGCCGAGATCAAGAAGGCGTATCGCCGCCGCGCCAAGGACCTGCACCCCGACCGCAACCAGGGCGACCCCAAGGCCCAGGACCGCTTCGCCGAGCTGAACGGCGCCTATGAGATCCTCGGCGACGAGGACAAGCGCAAGCAGTTCGACCGCGGCGAGATCGATGCCGAGGGCAAGCCGAAATTTTCCGGCTTCGAAGGCATGGGCGCCGGCCGCGGCGGCGCGCGCCAGGGCGGCTTCGAATACCATTTCGGGCAGGGCGGCTCACCCTTCGGCCAGGGCGGCGATGCCGGCTTCGATCCCGCCGACATCTTCGGTTCGCTGTTCGGCGATGCGGCGCGCCGTGGCGGCCGGGGCCGCGCGAGCCCGCCGCCGAAGCCGCCGGAGCAGAGCTTCACGCTCGAGGTCGCGCTGGCCGATGCGGTCAACGGCGCGACGCGCCGGGTCAAGCTGCCGGGCGGCCGCGAGGTCGAGGTGACGATCCCCGAGGGTGTCGCCGACGGCAAGGTGATGCGCCTGCGCGGGCTCGGCCAGCCGCATCCGATGACCGGCGAGAGCGGCGACGTCTTGATGACGATCAAGGTGAAGCCCGATTCGCGCTTCACCATCGATGGGCATGACCTGCGCAGCCGCGTCGCCGTGCCGCTCGCCACCGCCGTGCTCGGCGGGCCGGTCCATGTGCCGACCCTGTCCGGCGCCGTCGAGATGAAGGTGCCGCCGCTGACCAGCACGACGCGGCAGTTCCGCCTGCGCGGCAAGGGCCTGCCGACCGGCAAGAAGGGCGAGTCCGGCGATCTCTTCGTCGCGCTCGACATCGAGATGCCGGCGGAGGATGCCGAGCTCACGGCGCTGATGAAGGCGCGCGCCGGCTGATCTGATCGCGCCGGGCGAAGTCCTCGCCCGGCCGGCCGCGGCAGACCATAGGTAACCGGGCTGCGCGGTCGGCCGGTTTCGCTTCCCGGCCGAATCCGCCTCTTATCCAAAGCGTTAGAACCGGCCCGCAGCGAAAAGCGGTTCCCAGTTTTCGCCGCCTGCTCTAAGAGACCCTCCGGTTCGTCCAGTTTGAAGGTCTCAGATGGCTGATTCCAGCAGCGCCACCCCCACCGCCAACCTGCTCAAGGGCAAGCGCGGCCTCGTCATGGGTGTCGCGAATAATCGTTCGATCGCCTGGGGCATCGCCAAGGCCGCCGCCGACGCCGGCGCCGAACTCGCCTTCACCTATCAGGGCGATGCGCTGAAGAAGCGCGTCGAGCCGCTGGCGCAGCAGCTCGGCGGCCATGTCGTCGGCCATTGCGACGTCACCGACGGCGCGTCGATCGACGCGGTCTTCGCCGAGATCGAGAGGCTCTGGGGCAAGCTCGACTTCGTCGTCCACTGCATCGCCTTCTCCGACAAGGACGAGCTGACCGGCCGCTATGTCGAGACGACCGAGGCGAACTTCACCAAGTCGCTGCTGATCTCCTGCTACTCCTTCACCGCCGTCACCCAGCGCGCCGAGAAGCTGATGACCGATGGCGGCTCGATGCTGACGCTGACCTATTACGGCGCCGAGAAGTGGATGCCGCATTACAACGTGATGGGCGTCGCCAAGGCGGCACTGGAATCGAGCGTGCAGTATCTCGCCGCCGATCTCGGCCCCTCGAAGATCCGCGTCAACGCGATCTCTGCCGGTCCGATCAAGACGCTTGCCGCCTCCGGCATCGGCGATTTCCGCTACATCCTGAAGTGGAACGAATACAACTCGCCGCTGCGCCGGACGGTCACCATCGAGGAAGTCGGCGAGACCGCGGTCTTCCTCGTTTCCGACATGTCGCGCGGCATCACCGGCGAGATCATGCATGTCGACGCCGGCTACCATGTCGTCGGCATGAAGGTGCCGACGGCACCGGACATCACGCTCGACAAGGGCGAGTGAGCGCAGCCGCGCCGGTCATCGGACCGCGCTGAGCCACGCCGACATTGTCCCGGAGAAGCCGCGTGGCGGCGCTGCTCCGGGATCCATCGGATAAGGTGTCGGGCTTTGTGATGGGCGCCCTGTGCCCGTTTCGCCGTTCGCCGACCTAAAGACGCTGCGGCCGCCCGAGCATGGCCTTCAGCCGCGCCGTCTCCGCATCGTCCCGTTTGACGTCGCTATCCGCGGTTGCCGCCAGCAGCGCGCTGACCTTGAAGCCCCCGATCATTTCATCCGGCGCAATCTCGGCGAGCGGAGCCAGCACGAAGGTGCGCTCGGCGATGCGGGGGTGCGGGATCTGCAGGCCGGGACGGTCGATCATCTGGCCGCCATAGGTCAGGATGTCGATGTCAAGCGTGCGCGGCCCCCAGCGCTCGCGGCGCTCGCGGCCGCTCTCACGTTCGATGGCGAGGCAGAGATCGAGCAGTTCCTCGGCCGAGAGCGAGGTCTCCAGCAGCACCGCCATGTTGCGGAATTCCGGCTGGTCGAGCTTGCCCCAGGGGGCGGTGCGCCAGACCGAGGAGAGGGCCGCCAGCCTGATCGCGTCATGGTCGCGCAGCCGCGTCAGCGCCGCGGCGAAGGCGGAGACGGGATCGCCGAGATTGCCGCCCAGGCCGAGCGTCGCCTCAAGCCTCACGCTGGAAATCCAGCTTGATGCCGACCGATTCCATCCGTCCGGGGATCGGAGGCGAAGGCTTGCGCAGGGTGACCGAGACGCGTGTCACAGGCGGGTATTGCGCCAGGATCGCATCGGCGAGGGCGCGTGCCGCGGCCTCCAGCAGCTTGAAGCGCCTTGCCGAGAAGGTCCGGGTGACGAGCGCGACGACCTCGCCATAGTCGACGGTGTCGGCAAGGTCGTCGCTGACCGATGAGGCGCGCAGGTCGCAGTCGAGGACGAGGTCCATCGAGAAGCGCTGGCCGAGGCGGCCCTCCTCGGCGAAATGGCCGTGATAGGCGTAGAGGTCGAGCGCCTCGATGAAGATCTGACCGGTCGCGCTCATGCCGTCCTCCTGATCGCGGCCCAGATCTTGAGCGCGTCGACATGCTCGTCGATGTCATGGGCCCGGATGATCGCGGCGCCGCGCATCACCCCGTAGAGATGGGCGGCGAGGGTGGCCGCGAGCCGCTCGGCCGGGATCTTCTTGCCGGTGACGAGGCCGAGAGTTGATTTCCGGGAGGCGCCGAGCAGAACCGGGCAGCCGAGCGCGTCCGGCAGCCGGTCGAGCTTCTCGATCAGGGCGAGGTTCTGCTCCGGCGTCTTGCCGAAGCCGATGCCGGGATCGAGGACGATCTGCCCGCGCGGGACGCCGGCGGCGACGGCGATGCCGATCGACTTTTCCAGGAAGCGCAGGACATCGGCGAGGATGTCGATGCTGGCATCGATGCCGTCACGGTTGTGCATCAGCACCATCGGCGCGCCGAAGCGGGCCGCGACCTCGGCGATGGCCGGCTCGCGCTGGGCGCCCCAGATGTCGTTGACGATCGCGGCGCCGGCCTTCAGGGCCGCCTCGGCGACCTCGGCCTTGTAGGTGTCGATCGAGATCGGCACGGGGCTCGCCGCCGCGATGCCGGTAATCACCGGCAGGACGCGGGCGAGCTCGGCCTGCGCATCGAGGCGCTCATGGCCGGGCCTTGTCGATTCGCCTCCGATGTCGACGATCTCGGCGCCTTGTTCCGCGAGCTTCAGGCCATGGGCGATGGCGACGGCAGGATCGGCGAAGAGGCCGCCATCGGAGAAAGAATCGGGCGTGACGTTGACCACGCCCATCAGCAGGGGGGCGGATCCGAGGGCGAGCCTGCGGCCGTCCGGCAAGGTGAGAGAGGTGTTCATGCGGCGACCTGGAGGGGCGAGAGCCGCCTATACACAGGCTGTGCGGCGCCGGCCACCGGAAAGCTCGCATGCGTGTGAGGCAGCCCTGCGGCGCTTTCGCCGCTTTGACGCTGCGGGCGCCAGCGTGCATGAGGCTGCGCATGATGCGCATGTCGATTCCGGGCCGCCTTTTCCTCGTCCGCCATGGCGAAACCGATTGGAACCGCGAGGGCCGCCTGCAAGGCTCGCAGGACATCCCGCTGAATGCGCTCGGCCGGATGCAGGCGGCGGAAGTCGCCGACCGTCTGCGGGCACTGAAGCCGGAATTCGCGACAAGCGCCTATGTCGCCTCGCCGATGCATCGGGCCCGCGAGACGATGACCATCTTGCGCAACGAGCTCGCCCTGCCGCCGGAGGACTACCGCATCGACGAGCAGCTCAAGGAGCTGACCTTCGGCGAATGGGAAGGCTTCACCTGGCGCGAGATCCGCAAGAGCGAGCGCGAGCTGGCCCAGGCGCGCGAGCGTGACAAATGGGGCTTCGTGCCGCCGGGCGGCGAGAGCTACCGCATGCTGGCGGAGCGCATCCGCCCGTCGCTCGAGGCGATGGCGCCCGATACCGTGATGGTGAGCCATGGCGGCGTGGCGCGCGCCGTGCTGGCGTTGATCGGCGCTGTCGACCCGGCGGAAGCCGCGAAGGTCGAGATCTGGCAGGGCAAGATCCTGGTCGTCGAAGGCGACAAGGCGAGCTGGAAGTAACCGAAAGCCAGGCTCCGAGAGGAGCCCTTAACCGCGTTTCGGCTTGTCCCTCCGGCGTTCATAGGGCATTCATCGCGGACCGAGCAGTTACGCTCGCCGGGGAGCCGCGCGGCTGCGGCGTTCATGGTCAGGGTTCGAGCGGGCGCGGGCGCGAAGGGGATGCGTCCGCATCGGCATGGATGAAGGTGCGGCTTAGCCGCCGGAGGCCGGGATGCGCAGCGGGTTTTCCGGAGCCCGACCGCACGGCGCCGGTCGCTGCCGTTGCGGGGCAGAATGAACGAGATCAGCGCAATTCCGGCCGATGATCCTGCCAAGGGCGCCCGGCCGCTGGCGATGCTGGCAGGCGAGAAGCTGCCCGAGCTGATCCGCGACGAGGTGCTGGCGGAGATTTTCGCCGCGACCGTCGCGAGCCGTCCCGACCATACAGCGATGATTTCCGGCGCGCGTCGTCTCACCTACGCGCAGGTCTGGGAGCAGGCCCAGGCGCAGGCGCGCGGGCTGGCTCTCGCCGGCATCGGCCCGGGCGACATGGTCGGGCTCTGGATGTCGCGCGGCATCGATCTTCTGGTGGCGCAGATCGCGATCACCCTGTCCGGTGCCGCCTGGCTGCCGTTCGATGCGGAGGCGCCGGTCGAGCGCATCACGACCTGCCTCGACGATGCCAGCGCCAAGGGGCTGGTGACGCAAGCGGACTGGAAGGCGAGGGCGGCCGCTACCAACCGCACGGTCTGGTCTCCGCAGGAGCTTGCGGCTGCGAGCGACGGCACCTTGCCGCCGGCCCGCCCGGCCGGGCTTACGCCCGACCATCCGGCCTATCTGATCTACACCTCGGGCTCGACCGGCGTCCCGAAGGCGATCGTCATCAGCCATCGCAATATCTGCCACTTCCTGCGCTCCGGGAACGTGCTCTACGGCATGGGGCCGGACGACATCGTCTTCCAGGGCGCTTCGGTCGCCTTCGACCTGTCGATGGAGGAGATCTGGACGCCCTATCTGGCCGGCGCGACGCTCTTCGTCGCCTCGCCGGAGATGATGGGCGATGCCGAGAAGCTGCCGGCGATCCTGACCGAAGCCGGCGTCACGATGATCGACACGGTGCCGACGCTGCTCGGCATCCTCCCGGCCGACATTCCGTCTCTGCGGCTGATCATTCTCGGCGGCGAGGCGCTGCCGCCGGCGGTCGTGCAGAAATGGTCGAGGCCCGGCCGGCGCATCCTCAACAGCTATGGGCCGACCGAGGCCACGGTGGTCGCGACGGCAGCGCTGGTCGAGCCCGGCGAGCCGGTTACGATCGGCCGGCCGATCCCGAACTACACCGCCTACATCGTCGACGAGGAGATGAAGCTGACCGGCGTCGGCCAGCAGGGCGAATTGCTGATCGGCGGGCCCGGCGTTGCCAAGGGCTATCATTTGCGGCCCGAGCTGACGGCCGAGAAGTTCATCGCCAACCCGTTCGGCGGCACTGACGATCCGATCCTCTATCGTTCGGGCGACGCGGTCAGCCTCGACGAGAACGGCAATATCGTCTTCCACGGTCGCATCGACGACCAGGTCAAGATCCGCGGCTTCCGCGTCGAGCTCGGCGAGATCGAGACGGCATTGTCGGATGAGGCCGGCATCGGCCAGGCGGCGGTCGTTCTGCGCGCCGATGACGGCATCGAGCGGCTGGTCGCCTTCCTGGTCGGCGAGCCCGGCGTGCAGCTCGAGGGCGCGGTGCTGCGTGCCTCGCTGCGCGAGAAGCTGCCGCCCTATATGATCCCCGCGCATTTCGAGCCGATCGGCTCGCTGCCGCGCATGGTTTCGGGCAAGGTCGACCGCAAGATGCTGAAGGCGGCGCCCTTGACGGCGCCGGCCGCGAGCGGCGAGCAGGAGCCGCCGCGCAACGAGACGGAAGCGACACTGCTCGACGCCGCCAAGCGCGTGCTCGGCGCCCAGGCCCTCCCGCTCGAGGCGGATTTCTTCGTCGATCTCGGCGGCCATTCGCTGCTGGCGGCGCGCTTCATCTCGATCGTGCGCGAGACGCCGGCGCTGGCCGGCATCACCCTGCAGGACGTCTATGGCGCGCGCACCTTGCGGGCGATGGCCGAGCTGCTCGACAGCCGCGGCGCACAGGTCGCCGAGGACCTCTCCTTCACCCCGCCCTCGCTGCTGCGCCGCTTCCTCTGCGGCCTCGCCCAGGCGGCGGCGCTGCCGATCATCATCAGCCTGTCGACGGCGCAGTGGCTCGGCATCTTTGTCAGTTACATGCTGCTTTCGGGCGAGGAACTCTCGCTGGCGGGGCAGGTCTTCGCGCTGCTCGGCATCTATGTCGCGATCACCATCTCGACCGGATTCATCGCGATCGGCCTGAAATGGCTGGTGCTCGGCCGGACCAAGCCGGGCGTCTACCCGCTCTGGGGCGTCTATTATTTCCGCTGGTGGTTCGCCTCGCGCGTCGCCGGGCTCGTCCATATCAAATGGCTGCAGGGCACGCCGGTGATGCGCTTCTACTGGCGCCTGCTCGGCGCCAAGGTCGGGCGCGACGTCATCATCTCCGATTACGAGGCCGGCGCTGTCGACCTGATCGAGATCGGCGACTATACAACGCTCGGCTCCAAGACGACCTTCGCCAATGCGGAGGCCGTGGGTGCCAGCCTGATCATCGGGCGGATCAAGATCGGCAAGGACGTCTATGCCGGCTCCTCCGTGGTGTTCGGCCATGACTGCGTCGTCGGCGACCATGCCGAAATCGGCGACCTGACCCCGATCGCGCCCGGCATGACGGTCGGCGAGGCCGAGATCTGGGATGGCTCGCCGGCCCGCAAGACCGGCATGGTCGACGTCGCGGCGCTGCCCGAGCAGGCCAGGGCCAGCACCGGGCGCCGCGCCGTGATGACGCTGTTCTACATCATCATGCTGATCGTGCTGCCGCCGATCAGCCTCTTGCCGATTTTCCCGGCCTTCTGGCTGTTCGACAAGATCGACAACTGGGTCGCGACCTGGTCCGAAGTCAGCTATCTCTGGTACCTGCCCTTCCTGACCTGGCCGACGGCCATCGGCCTGATCTCGATCACGGTCTTTCTGATCATCGCGCTGCGCTGGCTGATCCTGCCGCGCGTCAACTCCGGCACCTATTCGATCCATTCCGGCTTCTACGCCCGCAAATGGACGGTGGCGCTGGCGACCGAGGTGACGCTGGAGACGCTCTCCTCGCTGTTCGCCACGATCTATATGCGCTTCTGGTACCGGATGATGGGCGCCGGCATCGGCAAGGGCTCGGAGATCTCGACCAATCTCTCCGGCCGCTACGACATCACCGGCATCGGTGCCGGCAACTTCATCGCCGACGAGGTGATCTTCGGCGACGAGGACATGCGCCGAGGCTATATGCGGCTCGACCTGACGAAGACCGGCGACCAGGTCTTCGTCGGCAACGATGCGGTGGTGCCGCCCGGCGCCGTGATCCCCGACAAGGTGCTGATCGGCATCAAGTCGAAGCCGCCGGCGAACGAACTGATGTCGCCCGGCGACACCTGGTTCGGCTCGCCGCCGATCAAGCTGCCGACCCGGCAGAAGGTCGATCTCGGCGCCGACTGGACCTACAAGCCCTCGCTCGGCAAGAAGCTGGCGCGGGCCGGTTTCGAGGCGCTGCACACCTCCTTCCCGGCGATGCTGTTCATCACCTTCGGCACGATCGCCGTCGATCTCGTGCTGCAGCAGAAGATCTTCGACCGCGACTGGGTCGGCCTCGGGCTCGCCTTCATGGGCTGCGCCATCGTCATCGCCATCATGCAGGCGCTGATCTGCGCGCTGATGAAATGGCTGCTGATGGGCGTCTACAAGCCGGTGATGAAGCCGATGTGGTCGTTCTGGGCGATGCGGACCGAGGCGGTCTCGGTGCTGTATTGGGGCCTCGGTGGCAAGGTCCTGTTCGACTATCTGCGCGGCACGCCCTTCCTGCCCTGGTTCCTGCGCCTGTTCGGCGCGCAGTACGGGCAGGGCGTCTGGCTCGACTCGACCGACATCACCGAGTTCGACTGCATCAAGGTCGGCGATTTCTGCACGGTCAACGCCCATTCGGCGCTGCAGACCCATCTCTACGAGGACCGGGTGATGAAGGTCGGCCGGGTTCATCTCGGCAAGGGCGTCTGCGTCGGTGCCGGAGCGACCGTGCTCTACGACACCCATGTCGGCGACTACGCGCAGATCGGCCTGCTGACCGTGATCATGAAGGGCGAAAACATCCCGGCGAACACGCGCTGGGAAGGCGCCCCGGCCGTGCCGGCCAAGGCGGCGCATTAGGGGCGCTGAAGCCGGCGCAGGGCCGCTCAGAGATTGCCGAGCGGCAGCTTGATCTCGTCCGGACGCAGGGGGCGCACCGCGCCTTTCGGGAGGTCGCCCAGCGGCAGGGCGCCGATGCCGACACGGACGAGGCGCTGAACCTTGGCGCCGGCCGCCTCGACGATCCTCCGGATCTGGCGGTTGCGGCCCTCGTCGATCACCATCTCGACCCAGGCATTGCGCCGGCCGTGGCGCAGCAGGGTTGCGGCCCGGGTCGTCAGGCGTTCCTCGCCGTCCGTGGCGCCGGCCCGCAGCCGCGCCAGCATCGCCTCGTCGGGAACGGTGTCGATCTGGACGTGATAGGTCTTCTCGACGCCGGAGGCGGGGTCGAGAATAGTCTGCGCCCAGCGCGTGTCGTTGCTCATCAGCAGCAGGCCCTCGCTCGCCTTGTCGAGCCGGCCGACCGGGGAAAGGAAGGGCAGGTCGAGCCCCTCCAGGCAGGCGTAGACGGTCTCGCGTCCTTCCGGGTCGTGGCGCGTCGTCATCATGCCGCGCGGCTTGTTCAGCATCAGGTAGACGCGCTGCTCGGCTGCAATCGCCTCGCCGTCCACGACGATCCTGGCGCGGCCCATGTCGAGGCGCAGCGACGGATTGCGGGCCGGCCGGCCATCGACCCTGACGCGGCCGTCGAGGATCAGGCGCTCGGCTTCGGTTCGCGAGCAGTAACCGAGCTTGGAAAGGGCGCGCGCGAGGCTGACGGGTGCCGGACCCGTGCCTGGGAGTGGGGGCATGATCTGCGTTCCGGCCGGGCAGGACTGGCCTGCCGGCGCCCGCGCGAGGCGCGGGTAGAGCGAGGTTCGGCGGAGGCGCGCGGATACGGAGCCCGTGCGGCCTTGGCCGATCTGATGCGGAGAGTGGGTCCGTTTGCGACGTCCGTGGAATGCGCGTCGTGGCCGGCCCGGGCCACTTCCCCGAACGCAGCGCCTGTCGGCTGGCTCGGGGCTAGGCGCCCGCGATGATGACACTCCCGGGGCGCCAGGAGCGCGGCAGGATGCAGCTCTTGCGCTTCATCGGCCGCTAGAAGCGCCAGCATAGCGCGGCTGTCAACGTGCATGGTGCCGCAGGAAGCGAAGTTCGAAAGCGGCGTGGGCCGGTCGTTGACCCGCTGCGATGCTGACCTAAGGGTTTCGCGACCGCGCAATCCGGCCTATGAGCCCAAGGCGAAAACACGTCGGGTTCCCATGTCGCACAACAGCTTCGGCCATCTCTTCCGCGTCACCACCTTCGGCGAAAGCCATGGGCCGGCCATTGGCTGCGTCGTCGATGGCTGCCCGCCGCTGATCCCGATCACCGAGGCGGAGATCCAGCTCGAGCTCGACCGGCGCCGTCCCGGCCAGTCCCGCTATACGACGCAGCGCCAGGAGCCGGACGAGGTCCGCATCGTCTCCGGCGTCTTCGTCGACGAGGCCAGCGGCGAGCAGGTCACCACCGGCACCTCGATCGGGCTGATGATCGACAATGTCGACCAGCGCTCGAAGGACTATTCCGAGATCAAGGACAAGTACCGGCCGGGCCATGCCGATTTCACCTATGACGTGAAGTACGGCATCCGCGACTATCGTGGCGGCGGGCGCTCCTCGGCGCGCGAGACGGCGATGCGGGTCGCGGCGGGTGCGATCGCCCGCAAGGTCGTGCCCGGCCTCAAGGTCCGCGGTGCGCTGGTGCAGATGGGGCCGCACAAGATCGACCGCGACAACTGGGACTGGGAGGAGGTCGCGCGCAACCCGTTCTTCTGCCCCGATGCCAAGGCCGCCGCCTTCTATGCCGATTATCTCGACGGCATCCGCAAATCCGGTTCCTCGATCGGGGCTGTGCTCGAGATCGTCGCCGAGGGTGTGCCGGAGGGGCTGGGCGCGCCGATCTACGGCAAGCTCGATGCCGATATCGCGGCGGCGCTGATGAGCATCAACGCGGTCAAGGGCGTCGAGATCGGCGAGGGATTTGGCGCCGCCGAGCTTTCCGGCGAGGACAATGCCGACGAGATGCGCGCCGGCAATGACGGCAAGCCGCTGTTCCTGACCAATCATGCCGGCGGTATCCTGGGCGGCATCTCGACCGGCCAGCCGGTCGTCGCGCGCTTCGCGGTGAAGCCGACCTCGTCGATCCTTTCGCCGCGCGCCACGGTGACGCGCAGCGGCGGCGAGGCCGAGATGTTCACCAAGGGCCGCCACGACCCTTGCGTCGGCATCCGGGCCGTACCGGTCGGCGAGGCGATGGTCGCCTGCGTGCTGGCCGACCATTACCTGCGCCATCGCGGGCAGGTCGGAGTGGTCGAGCCGCGCTGGCCGTTCGGGCGCTGAGGATTGCCGTCATTCTCGGGCGAAGCGCAGCGCAGACCCGGGAATTTCAGGACGAGAAGGCGCAGACCCGAGCCTCCTCCGGCAAGAGATGGTCGGTCAAACCCGACCATGACGGACGCTCGATTTCAGTATCACTGAAATTTGTGTGACGCTTCATTGCAGGCGAAGGGTTGGCGTACTAAATTGACGCCATGAAACTCGACGCCTGGCTCCAGCAGCAGAAGATCGGCCGCAGCGCCTTCGCGCGCCAGGCGGGCCTGTCGCCCGCGAGCGTCACCGCGCTCTGCAACGATCCCGATGCCTGGATCTCGCGCGAGAGCGCCGAGCGCATCGCCGCCGCCACGGGCGGAGCCGTCACCCCCAACGATTTCCTGGGCCTGCAGGGCCCCCGCGAGGCCGCCATGACCCAGAGCAATGTCGCCGAGACCATTGAAGCCTTCGCGCGTGGCGAGATCGTCATCGTCACCGATGACGATGATCGCGAGAACGAAGGCGATCTGATTGTCGCCGCCTCGCTCTGCACGGCGGAGAAGATGGCCTTCATCATCCGCAACACCTGCGGCATCGTCTGCGCGCCCCTGACCGGCGAGGAAGCCCGCCGCTTGCGACTCGACCCGATGGTGTCCTCCAACGATGCCCCGCTCGGCACCGCCTTCACCATCACGGTCGACGTCAAGCACGGGCTGACCACCGGCATCTCGGCCGAGCAGCGCAACAACACCGTGCGCGCGCTCGCCAACGGCAATATGGGCGCCGCGGATTTCGTCCGCCCCGGCCATGTCTTCCCGCTGATCGCCAAGGAGGGCGGGGTGCTGATGCGCTCCGGCCATACGGAGGCCGCGGTCGATCTCTGCAAGCTCGCCAATCTGCCGCCGGTCGGCGTGATCTGCGAACTCGCCAACGACGACGGCACGGTGATGAAGGGGCCGCAGATCGCCGCCTTCGCCGAGAAGCACAAGCTGAAGCAGATCACCGTCGCCGACCTGATCGCCTATCGCCAGGCGCGCGAGAAGCTGGTCGAGCGCGTCCACTCCTTCCCGGTCAAGACCGAGTTCGGCGAGATGACCGGCCATGTCTATGTCACGCCCTTCGACGACACCCAGCACTTCGCCTTCGTGATGGGCAAGCTCGGCGATGGCGAGAAGGTGCCGGCGAGGCTCCACCGCGCCAATGTCGTCGCCGACGTGCTCGGCGGCGCCTCCTCGATCCAGTGCGCGCTGCGCCGTTTCCAGAAGGAGAGCCGCGGCGTCCTGGTCTATCTGCGCGACGGTTCGGCCGGCGTGCCGATCAAGAGCGTCGAGGAAGGCTCGGATGCCGTACGCTTCCAGCAATGGCGCGAGATCGGCCTCGGCGCCCAGATCCTGCGCGACCTCGGCGTGGCCTCGATCGTCAACCTGGCCTCGACCTCGCGCTCCTTCGTCGGCCTCTCCGGCTTCGGCATCGAGATCGCCGAGACCGAGCCGCTGGAATAGGGCTTAGCGCTGTCGGAAGTCCAAGGGTTCAAGCCCTCAACCTGAGGAGCGGCCGCAGGCCGCGTCTCGAAGGATGATCCAGCTGGTGCCGCAGTCTCCTGAAGGATCCTGCGAGACGCCGCTTCGCGGCTCCTCAGGATGAGGCTCTACGGTGTGATTCCCGAATAATCGGAGCGCTCACCCCCGCATCAGCGCCATGACGTGGGCGGCGACCGATTTCGACAGGCCCTCCAGATCGTAGCCGCCTTCCAGGATCGAGACGAGCCGGCCGCCGGCGTGCCGGTCGGCCAGCTCCATCAGCTTCTGCGTCGCCCAGGCGAAGTCGGGCTCCTTCAGGTTGAGGTTGGCGAGCGGGTCGCGCCAATGCGCGTCGAACCCGGCCGAGATGATCACCAGATCGGGCCGGAAGGCGGCGATCCGCGGCAGGACCGCGTTTTCGTAGGCATCGCGGAAGACGTCGCTGCCGTCGCCGGCGCGCAAGGGAGCGTTGACGATGTTGCCGTGCTCGCCGCGTTCGGAGGCGGCGCCGGTGCCGGGGAAGAGCGGCATCTCGTGGAGCGAGGCGTAGAGCACGCTCGGATCGCTCCAGAAGATCTCCTGCGTGCCATTGCCGTGATGGACGTCCCAGTCGAGGATCGCGACCCGCTCGACACCATGGACCTTCTGCGCATGTCGCGCGGCGATCGCGGCATTGTTGAAGAAGCAGAAGCCCATGGCCCGGTCGCTCTCGGCATGGTGGCCGGGCGGGCGCATGGCGCAGAAGGCGTTGGCGGCGCGCGCCGTCATCACCTCGTCGACCGCATGCACCGCGGCGCCGACCCCGTGCAGGGCAGCCGACAGGGTGCCCGGCGACATCGAGGTGTCGGCATCGATATGGACCATGCCGTTCTGAGGGGACGCCTCGACGACGGCCTGGGCGAAGCGCGGCGCATGGCAGAGCTCGACCTGCGCCAGCGTGCCCTCAGGGGCGGTGACGCGCTGCAGCGTGGCGAATCGCTCATCCTCAAGCGTGCGCTCGACCGCGCGAATCCGATCGATGCGTTCGGGATGGCCGGCCGGCGTCGCATGCTGGAGGCTGGAAGGGTGGCTGATCAGGAGCGTCGTCACGCGCAGAATTCTCCAGGGCAGGGTATCTTTGGGTCACGGGACGCCGAAGGCGTGACCATATTGTCACTGCAACGCAGCAAGAAGCCAAATCGCGCCGAAATCCCGGAACTTCGTTGCGCAGCCGACGTTGTCGCCGTAAGTCTGGGCTCCGTTCCGGGCCTGGCTTGCGTCTGTCGGGTCACCGAATCTTAACGATCCATTCATCATAACAGACGCTGTCCTGGCGTCGTCGGTGGAAGTCATGAAGCGGTCTCTCGTTGCTGTGCTCGGCGTGTCCGTCCTTCTCGGCGCGTGCCAATACAAGACCGTGAATGCGCCCTCGCTCTCGGCGCGCGATGCCGAATACATGGCGCTGGTGCCGAAGTTCGAGACGCAGATCACGCACATGCCTTATGAGATCACCGATCCGACCGGCGAGGCGCCGGGCACGATCGTGGTCGATACCACAGAGAAGTTCCTCTACTTCGTGCTGCCGAACAAGAAGGCGATCCGCTACGGCGTCGCTACGGGCGACGAGGCCTTCGGCTGGACCGGCACCGCCGTGATGCAGCGCAAGGCGGAATGGCCGCGCTGGACCCCGCCAGCCGAGATGATCGCGCGCTGGCCGCATCTGGCGCCACGCGCCGGTGGCATGGAAGGCGGGCCGGACAACCCGCTCGGCGCCCGCGCCCTCTATCTCTACCAGAACGGCAAGGACACGCTCTACCGCATCCATGGCACCAACGAGCCGGAGACGATCGGCCGCTCGGCCTCCTCGGGCTGCATCCGGATGCGCAACATCGACGCGATCGACCTCTACAATCGCGCCGAGGTCGGCGGAAAGGTCATCGTCCGCTGAGGCGAGTGCCTTCGGGCGCGGCCCGCCCGATTTACGAAATCAGCGAAGCCGGCACCGATCCGCCCGATCGGTGCCGGCTTCGGCTTTTGTGGACCTCTTGATCAGCTCTTGCCGCCGAGTTGACCGTCCCCGTTCGAACTTTCAGGCGCTCAGCCTGACCGGCTCGATGCAATCCTCGCAGATCGCCGCGACATGGCGATGGTCGGTGCCACAGCAGCCGCCCAAGATACGCATCGTCGGGAAGCGTCGCGTCAATTCACCGTAGCGGCGGCCGAAATCGACGGGATCGCCGGCATCGAGTTCGGTCGAATCGTCGAGCTCGGCATGGCTGCGCGCCGAGGCGTTGGCGCGGACGCCATGGACGCGCCGAACCCAGGCCTCGCCGGCTTCCAGAGCCTGCGTGAAATGGCTCGGATGAGCGCAGTTGATCATGTAGTAGGCCGGAGAGCCGTCCGTCGCCGTCTCGACGGCCTCGATCGCCCCGCGCAATGTCGCGCCGGTCACTAGCCGCCCGTCGGTCTCGACCGTGAAAGAGATGGCGCAGGGCATTTGCAGGCGCTTCGCGGCCTGGGCGATGCCGATCGCCTCCTCGACATGGTTGATCGTGAACGCCGCGACCATGTCCGCTTCCGTCGAAGCGAAGGTCGCGATCTGCGCCGCGTGATAATCCTCGGCCTCCGCCACACTCGTCCGGTCTGCCCGGTAGCCGTCGCCCCGTGGCCCGATCGCCCCGGAAATCACGCAGGGCATGGACGGCGCTTCCCAGAGATCGCGCAACTCGACGAGCAGGGCGATCGCGGCCCGGTTCACCGCGGCAAGCCGCCCGGCATCGTAGCCGAGCTTGCGGCCCCAGTCGGGATTGGCGCGCCAGGTCGCGCTGTCCAGCACGAAGCCGACGCCGCGGCCGCGCGCCATGGCGAGATAGCGTTCGTAGTAGTTGCGCAGATGGAAGCGCCCTTCAGGCGTCTCCAGCAGCACGCAGGAGGCGAAATGGGGAAGCTCCATGCCGTCATGGAAGATGAAGGTCGTCTCCATGCCGCCATCGCTGAGAAAGATGCCGCCGTCGAGCTGCGGCAGTCCGTGCCTGTACCTGGCCATCAAACCCCTCCGTCCGGTCTGGTTTCGGCAACCGGCCAGTCGGCGGTTGCGTGCAGGGGTTATCGCTCCCGGGGCGGCCCGGGTTCTAGAAGTCTCGTGGTCCAGTCGCCGGGTGGATAATTCTCTTCACGTTTCCATGGGCTTGCGGTGTGTCGACCGGCGCGGGGCGCTTTTTCCCTAACCTGCCGGCGGCAAAGGCTGTACCCTCGGTACAGCCGAGAGGAGCCGCGCCATGAGCAAAGGCACCGCTACGCGCGAGAGGATCATCGCCATCGCCGAGGCCGGCGTCCTCAGCAAGGGCTTCGGCGCGACCTCGATCGAGGAGGTGATCGCCGAAGCCGGGATCACCAAGAGCGGCTTCTTCTACCATTTTCGCGACAAGAACGAGCTCGCCCGCGAGATGCTGCGGCGCTATGTCGAGGCCAATGACCGGCTGTTCGACGAGATCTTCGCCCGCGGCCGGGAGCTTGCCGACGATCCGCTGCCGGCCTTCCTGATTTCGCTCAAGCTGCTCGCCGAGCTGATGGACGATTTGCCGAACGGCCATCCCGGCTGCCTGATCGCCAGCATCTGCTATCAGGAGCGCCTGTTCGACCGGGAGGTGCGCGAGATGACGGCGGCCTCGGTACGCAGCTGGAATGCGCGCTTTCGCGGCCTGCTGGCGGAAATCGCCGAGCAGCATCGCATGCGGGAGCCCGTGCTCCTCGATGATCTCGCCGAAATGCTCTCCTGCGTGATCGACGGCGGCATCATCATGTCGCGGACGCTCGGCGATCCGAGCCGGCTGGCCCGTCAGGTGCTGGCCTATCGGGGCTTCGTCAAGCTGCTGTTCGCGCCGGAAACGGCGCATTGAGGGCAGGGCGTCGCCTAACCGAGTTCGACCAGGACGATCTCTGGCGGGACGCCCAGCCTGAGCGGCAGCTTGCTCGTTCCGACCCCGCCCGAGACGATCAGGTTGCGGCCGCGCTCGACGACGTGGCCGTAGGCATAGCGGTTGCCGTAGTGCGAGGGCACGATCGGCGACCAGCCGAGGATTCGGACCTGCCCGCCATGGGTGTGCCCCGAGAGCGTCAAGGAGACGCGTGCGGGCACGCGTGCGAAGATGTCCGGCTCATGCGCCATCAGGATCACCGGCGCGTCGTCGTCAATCTTGGCGAGGGTGCCGGCGAGATCGTGGATGCCGCGGCGCTGACCCCGGCGCGGCCGCAGGAAGGCAAGCTGGTCACCGAGGCCGGCGACCCAGAGCGGGCCGGCCTTGGTTTCGAGCCGGAGCGCGTCATTCTCGAGCACGGGAATGCCGACCGCCTCGAGAGCGAGCCGAACCTCGGTCGGGCCGCGATAGTCGCGCTGGGCCCTGTCGTCGTGCCACCAGTCATGATTGCCGAGCACGGCGAAGCGGCCATGGGGGGCCTGCAAGCGGGCGAGCTCGGCCGCCCAGGCCGCCTCGGGCGGGTCGTCCCGCCGTTTCGACCGGCTGGCGATGAAGTCGCCGAGCAGCAGGATGAGATCGGGCCGCAGGAGATTGGTCAGGTCGACGATCTCGCGCACGCGCGAGACCGGCACATGCGGGCCGCCGACATGCAGATCCGAGATCGCGGCGAGGCGAAGCGATTTGCCTTCCGGCCAGCCAGTGGGCTTCACTCGGTAACGCGTCACGCCCTGATGGGCGGGCTCCCAGGCATAGGCATAGCTGCCCAGCCCGAAGGCGGACAGAAAAAGACCGGCGAGAGTTTGAAGAACTCTGCGCCGGTCAGGCATGGAGGGTCTCGGTAGAAGGTGGTGCTGTGGTCAATCTTCAGAACCGCCGCGCAGGATCGCCGGAACGTCCCTGTGCTGCGAGGTCAACGCGGCAGGTGCCCAGCGGGTTCCCGCCAGAATGGCAGGAATCGCGATCGGGCGAAAGCGTGACGCATAGGCCTCACGCGCGGTGGCATCGTGAAAGCTGGCGCTGCGCGGTGCCTTGGACTGTGGCTTTTGCGAAGACATGACTCTCGGTTCCATCTGGGCCTGCCGGCGGTTCCTGGCCGCCGACCTGGTCAATGTCGCAGCCGATCGGGTCCTGTCGGCGGCGGCATCGTGAAAACATCGTGACGTTTTCTGCGTCACAACGAGGCCTTGGTCAGCTTTGGTGCGGTTTCGCTGGAGGCGGCCGAGAATCCGCGCCGGGCGCCTTCGCGGGAGGCCGGTCCCCCAACGAAAATGCCCGCCACGAGGGCGGGCATCGAGATTCTCGTCTTGCAGCGCCGGCTTCAGGCAGCGAGCAGGCCTTCGGCCTTGACCCAGTCGAGCGTCTTGCCGAGCGCCCGCTCATAGCGGTCGAACATCTCGTCGATCTCGGCCTCGCTGATCACCAGCGGCGGGCAGAAGGCGACGCGGTCGCCGCCCATGGCGCGCAGGATGACGCCTTCTTCCTGGGCGAAGGATACAGACTTGGCCGCGACGGCCTTCTTGGCCTCGAACTGCGCCTTGCTCGCCTTGTCCTTGACGAGCTCGATGCCGCCGATCAGGCCGACGCCGCGGGCCTCGCCGACGAGGGGATGCTCGGCCAGCTTGCCGAGGCGGGCGAGGAATTTCGGCGAGACCTGCCGCACGCGCTCGATGATCTTGTCGCGCTGGTAGATCTCCAGCGTCTTGACCGCAACCGCGCAGCCGACCGGGTGGCCGGCATAGGTGTTGCCGTGGCCGAAGGTGCCGATCTTGCGGCTCTGGTCGACCAGTACCTGGTAGACGGGCTCGCTGACCATCACGGCGCTGAGCGGGAAATAGGCCGAGGTCAGCGCCTTGGCGCAGGACAGTGTGTCGGCGTTCATCTTGTAGGTGGTGGTGCCGAACATCTCGCCGGTGCGGCCGAAGCCGGTGATGACCTCGTCGGAGATGAACAGGATGTCGTACTTCGCGAGCACGGCGTTGATCGCCTCGAAATAGCCCTCGGGCGGGGTCACCGCGCCGCCGGCGCCCATCACCGGCTCGGCGATGAAGGCGGCGACCGTGTCCGGCCCCTCGCGCTGGATCATCTCGTCGAGCTCGGCGGCGAGCCTCGCCGAGAAGTCGAGCTCGCTCTCGCCGGGATGGGCGAAACGGTAGTGATGCGGGCAGGAGGTGTGGAGGATGCCGGGGAGCGGCAGGTCGAAATCGGTGTGGTTGGCAGGCAGGCCCGTCAGCGAGGCCGAGGCGACGGTGACGCCATGATAGCCCTTCAGCCGCGAGATGATCTTCTTCTTCTGCGGCCGGCCGAGTGCATTGTTCATGTACCAGACCAGCTTGACCTGGGTGTCGTTGGCATCCGAGCCGGCGGAACCGTAGAAGACCTTCGAGATCGGCACCGGCGCGATCTCCTTCAGTTTCTCGGCGAGCTCGATCGCCGGATCATGGCTGCGGCCGGAGAAGATGTGGGTGAAGGGCAGCTTCTTCAGCTGCTCATAGGCGGTCTCGGCCAACTCGTCGTTGGAATAGCCGAGCGAGGTGCACCAGAGCCCGGCCATGCCCTCGATATAGTCCTTGCCGGCGGTGTCGTAGACGAAAACGCCCTTGCCGCGCTCGAGCACGAGCGGGCCGACCTCGCGATGCGTGGCCAGGTTGGTGTAGGGGTGAATCAGCGTCTCGATATCGCGCACGGCGAGGTTGGTCAGCATGCCCGGCTCCGCTTCCTTATGGGATCTTTATGCGAGCATAGCCCCGCAGCCGCGCAAGCGCTGAGCGATTTTCTTGCAGATCGCGGCAGAGTCTGGCGCAGGGCGGATCAGGCTCTCCGGAATTGCAAGGCGGCCTGCCCGCACCTCCCGGTCGTCTCGGGCAAACGCGAGAACGGGCCCGGCCCGCGACCGATGCCAGAATGTTCAGGCACGTGCCTGCCGAGCAGTGGGTGTTTCCGAGAAAACGACGGAAGGCTTGCTTCGATCGCTTCTAAATTGCCTTGCCAGCCGCAGCAGTGATGCGCATGGTTTCGCGCTCTTCGACGAGGTCTTGCATGATCGATCCCGCCAGCATGGCGAATCAGCCGGCGCCTGGCCGCGATTGCGGCAGTTGCACGTTGTGCTGCAAGGTCTACGACGTGCCGGCGGTGGAAAGCGTTGCCGGCAGCTGGTGCAAGCACTGCCTGCCCGGCAGGGGGTGCGGCATCCATGCGACGCGGCCGCAGCATTGTCGCGCCTTCTTCTGCCTATGGATGACGCAAGGGTTCCTGGGGCCGGAGTGGAAGCCGGACAAGGCCCGCTTCGTCTTGACGATGGACCCGACGACGAACTGGCTGTTCGTCCAACTCGATCCCGGCGCGCCGCAAGCCTGGCGCAAGGAGCCCTATCTTAGCCAGTTGCGTCGCTGGGCGGCGGCCGGGAACCGCCCGGTGATCGTCTTCCTCAACAAGTCAGCGACCGCCTTGCTGTCGACGCATGACGTGCCGCTCGGCGTGATCGCCACCGATGAAAGGCTGGTGCTGCGCGAGGAGTTGGCGGGTGGGCAGCGGCGCATGACCGTGACGAAGGTCAAGGCAGCGGCGTGAGCCAGTCGGACCGGCCGATGCTGCACCATCTCTCGCTCGGTGTGGCCGATATCGAGCGCGCGTCCGCGTTCTACGATGCCGTGCTCGCGCAGCTCGGCTATGTCCGGGTCTGGAGCGACCTTCGGCCTGGTGAGGACAATCAAGCCGTCGGCTACGGCGCTCCGGGGGGCGGAGACGCGCTGGCTCTGAAGCACCGCCCGGACGGGCAGCGCGCGCCGGGGCCGGGTTTCCATCTCGCTTTCGCGGCGCCGGATCACCAGGCGGTCGCGGATTTCCATCACGCGGCACTCCTGCATGGTGGGCGCGACAATGGCGCGCCCGGCCTGCGGGCCCATTACGGCCCGAACTACTATGCGGCCTTCGTCGTCGATCCCGACGGGCACCATCTCGAAGCCGTGTTCAACGCGGCCGTCTGATCGTCGCCGGAGGAGGAGAACGCCTTGCGCAAGAGGGCACGCGAGCATGGTCTGATCTGCGGCTCGTTGCCGACCGGCCCGCTCAACGCGATCACCGATGTGGCCGGCGTCGCCGTTGGTCACCGGACCATTCGGGATGGCGATGTCAACACCGGCTTCACCGCGCTGCTGCCGCATGGCGGGGACCTCTTCCGCGAGAAGATCCGGGCCGGCGTCGAGGTCATCAACGGCTTCGGCAAGAGCGCCGGGCTGATGCAGCTCGCCGAACTCGGCCAGATCGAGACGCCGATCCTGCTCGGCAACACTTTTGCGGTGGCGACCGGGATCGAGGCTTTGGTCGGGCGGGCGCTCGCCGCCAACCCGCAGATCGGCCGCGAGACCGGCACGGTGAATTCGCTGGTGCTCGAATGCAATGACGGTTTCCTGTCCGATATCCGGGCGCGGCGGCTGAGGGTCGAAGATGCCGAAGCGGCGCTCGACGCGGCCAGCGGCGGGCCGGTCGAGGAGGGCGCGGTCGGCGCCGGCACCGGCATGAGCGCCTTCGGCTTCAAGGGCGGCATCGGAACGGCCTCGCGGCTGATGGAACTGGACGGCCGCAGCTTCACGCTCGGCGTGCTGGTGCAGGCGAATTTCGGCAATGCCGGCGATCTCGTATTGCCCGACGGCCGTCGCCCGGTGCCGCCGGCCAAGCGAACGGCCCAGCCGCCGGAGCGCGGCTCGGTGATCATCATCGTGGCCACCGACCTGCCGCTGGAAAGCCGGCAGCTGACGCGCATCGCCAGGCGCTGCGGCGCCGGCCTCGCCCGGCTCGGCGCCTTCTGGGGCAATGGCAGCGGAGACATCGCCATCGCCTTCTCGACCGCTGGCCGGATCGCGCATGGCGAGCGGGCGGACATCGTGCAGCTCGCCGCGCTGAACGAAAACCGGATCGACCTGCCGTTCCGCGCCGCCGCCGAGGCGACGCAGGAGGCGGTGCTCAACGCCATGCTGGCGGCGCCGGAGACGGTCGGTCGCGACGGAAACCGCAGAGTTTCGCTGGCGGATTGCTTGTAGGTTGTTACGCCGCGGCAGGCGGCAGGCGATAGCCGCCGCCCAGCTTCTCCAGCATGGCCCCGACCGCGATGGCGCTGCGGTCCTCGCCCATCGGCGCGATGACCTGCACGCCGAGCGGCATCCCCGCCTGCGACGGGCCTACCGGGACCGAGAGCGCCGGCAGGTCGGCTCCGGTCGCAAGGCTCGCCCAGCACAGGAAGTCGAGATAGGGCCGCTCCACGCCGTCGATGTCGAGTCGGCGGGCATGGAAATCCGGCAGATGGTCGTGCTTCTGCGCGCCGACCGGAGCGGGTGGGCAGAGCAGCACGTCGTAATTCTTGAAAAAGCGAGCCCATTGCCGCTTCAGCGCGAGGCGGCGCTGGTGGATCTGCTGGTAGAGGCCGGGCGTCATGCGGGCGCCGCGGGCCTGCAGCGCCTGATGCGAGAGATCGCCGGGAGCGAATTTGGCCGCCTGCGCCTGGATGCGGGCGCGCACCTTCGGCGGCAGGCCATAGGCGACGACCGCGTGGTTCAGCAGCGCATAGACCTCATAGGCCTCGGTGAAGCGGAAGCCGGGGCGCGCCGCCTCGTCGACCAGCGCGCCGGCCTCTGCCAGCCTGCGCCCGGCTTCGCGCACTGCCTCGGAAACCTCGCGGGTCACCGGTGCGAAGGGCTCGCTCGCCCAGACCGCGACGCGCAGGCCCTTCGCATCGGCGTGGCGGGGAGCAGCCAAGGCGGGGCCGGCGACATGGGCGTCGCGCGGACCGGCGAGCACGGGCAGGACGAGGTCGAGATCCTCGGCGTAGCGGGCGATAGGACCAGCGACCATCAGGTCGACATTGCGCGCCGTGCGCCGCTCGGGCGGCGGCGGCACCGCGCCCCAGGTCGAGACCAGCCCCCAGCTGGTCTTCAGGCCGAGCACGCCGCAGGCTTGGGCCGGCCAGCGGATCGAGGAGCCGAGATCGGAGCCGAGCTCGAAGGCGGCCATGCCGGTCGCAACCGCGATCGCCGCCCCGCCGGAGGAGCCGCCGGGCGAGTATTCGGCGTTCCACGGATTGCTGGCGATGCCATGGGCGGGGTTGTAGCTCTGGAAATCGCCGGAGAAGACCGGGACGATGGTCTTGCCGATGATCACCACGCCGGCGGCGCGCAGGCGGGCGACGGCAGCTGCGTCCTCCGCGGGAACACGGTCCTTGTAGGCCGGCAGGCCGCCGGAGGAGGGCAGGCCGGCGACGTCGAACGCGTCCTTTATGGTGATCGGCAGGCCTTCCAGCGGACGCGCCTCGCCGGCCGCGATGCGCCGGTCCGATTCCGCCGCCATGGCGCGCGCCGCCGCGCGATCCTGCGCGACGATGGCGTTGAGCGCGGGATTCAGCGCGTCGATACGGGCGAATGTCGCTTCTAGCAGTTCGCCTGCGCTGAAGCGGCGGGCCAGCAGGCCAGCGAGGAGGCTGGTGGCGGAGGCGGTGAGATCGATCGAAGGCATGGCTGATTCCGGCGGCCGAATGCCAATTCGTAACCCGACGTGAAGAGCGATGAAAACCTGCCTTGCCGCACGGCGCAGATCGGACATTGCGCGACGTGCGGCGCCGGGTGACTAGGGCGCTGTCGCGGTCTGTCCGGTGCGCCGCTTTTCCATTGCCCGGAGGAACGCCTCGCCATCGCGGATGCCGAGCTCATAGGCGAAGCGGATGCCGTCCCAGTCGCGGATGGTGAACTGGCTGACCGGGATCGTTTCGGACGGGCCGGTATAGGTCCGGTTCGCGACCTCGGACACTTGCGCGAAGGGGCGGGTGAGCAGGACGAGCGTCGGCTCGCCTTGCTGCTCGAGCTCGGCCAGCGCCCAGGCCGGGGCGCTGTCGACGAGGCCGCCATCGAGCGCCGCGCGGCCTGCGACCAGGCCGCCGGGCATGAAGGGTGGCACCGAAGCGCTCGCCATCAGCGCGGCGGCCAGTTCGGCCGGCGTGGCGCAATCGGCGATGCGGATCAGGTCGGGCACGAAGCCGAGCCTGCGCCCGGCTGTCGGATGCACGGGGCGACGCAGACGCTTTTCGAGCTGATAGGCGCCGATGCCGAGCGCGGCGGCGACGGGCAGCGGCCAGAAGCGCGGCGGCCGCGAGATCGCGACCCGGAAATCGGCCCGGGCCTGCAGTTCGGTCAGGCGCTCTTCGGTGAACAGCGCGGCGAGCATGGACTGGTAGAGCTCGCCGACCGGAAAGAGGCGGCCACCGCGGCGAAAGGCTGGCCAGTCGACCTCGGAGGTCCGGCCGATGCAGGCCTCGCGCACCAGCTCGCGCACGGTCGGGCCGAGGCCGAGCGCGGTATAGAGCATGGCGAAGGCGCCGGCGCTGGCGCCGACCACACGGCGCGGCTTCAGGCCGATCCGCGGCGCCACCGTTTCGTAGAAGCCGCCCTGCCAGTAGCAACGATTGCCGCCGCCGGCATAGGCCAGCCCCGCGAACATGCGCTTGACCTAGGTCTCGTCGACGGCGCGGGCGAGGTCGCGCCAGGCCAGCACCAGCCGGTCGAGCTCGGCAAGGTCGCCGGTCGGCAGCTTGCCGAGGGTGGAGGCGACGAAATCGCGCTGCGTCTGCATGCCGGCCTCCGCCAGCCGCCGACCCTCGGGCGTCAGGTGCATGGCGTAGGAACGCCGGTCGCCGGCGATGGCGCGGCGCTCGACGAGCCCGGCCTGGACCAGCCGGTCGACCAGGCCGGAGACATTGCCCTTGGTGACGTAGAGCCGCTCGGCAAGCTCGCTCTGGCTGATGCCTTCGCGCTCGGTCAGGGTCGAGAGCAGGTCGAATTGCGGGATGGAGAGGCCGAGCTCGCGGATGCGCGCGGTCATCTGGCCGAGCATGCGCTGGTGCAGCCGCATGAAGCGGAACCAGACGCGGTCCGGCTCGACGGGCTCAGGCACAGGGGCCGGGCGTGATGCTGGCAACGGCTCTTTCCCCCGATGGTTCATCCCTGAACTAGCTTATCTTCGGCCGTCGCGCGAGGGCTTTCGCGTCGCCGCGTCCGCTGGCTATGCTGCGCAAAACAGGTAGTACAAACGGGGAGAAGACGCATGCTGGGCTTGATGCAGGACTGGCCCCTGCTGATCCATCGGATCATCGACCATGCCGCGATCCAGCATGGCAATCGCGAGGTGGTCAGCCGCAGCGTCGAGGGGCCGATCCGGCGTACCACCTACGCAAAGGTGCGCGAGAAGGCGCTGAAGCTGGCGAAGAAGCTCTCGGGCAGCGGGGTCAAGGTCGGCGATCGCGTCGCGACGCTGGCCTGGAATACCGACCGGCATCTCGAGCTCTGGTACGGCATCACCGGCATCGGGGCGATCACGCATACGGTCAATCCCCGGCTGTTCCCCGAGCAGATCGCCTGGATCATCGATCATGCCGAGGACCGGCTGCTCTTCCTCGACCTGACCTTCGTCAAGCTGGTCGAGGGCATCCAGGACAAGCTGCCGACGATCGAGCGCTACATCATCTTGACCGATCGCGAGCACATGCCGGAGACCGTGCTGAAGGGCGCCGTCGCCTATGAGGACTGGCTCGCCGAGGGCGATGCGGATTTCGCCTGGGCGAGGCTCGACGAGAACACCGCCGCCGGGCTCTGCTACACCTCGGGCACCACGGGCGGGCCCAAGGGCGTACTCTATTCGCACCGCTCGAACGTGCTGCACGCCATGGCCTGCGCCATGCCGGACTATATGGGCCTGTCCTCGCGCAGCGTCGTGATGCCGGTGGTGCCGCTGTTCCACGCCAATAGCTGGTCGCTGGCCTATTCGGCGCCGATGACCGGCGCGAAGCTCGTCCTGCCCGGCATGAAGCTCGACGGCGCTTCGCTGCTCGAACTTCTGAACGGCGAGGGCGTGACGCTGACCGCCGCCGTGCCGACGGTCTGGCTCGGGCTTCTGCAGCATCTCGAGGCGACGGGCGAGAAGCTCACCAGCCTGAAGCGCGTGGTGATCGGCGGCTCGGCCTGTCCGCGGGCGATGACCGAGGCCTTCGAGAAGAAGTACGGCGTCACCGTCGACCATGCCTGGGGCATGACCGAAACCAGCCCGATCGGCTCCTTCTGCACGATCAAGCCGGACTATGCCGATCTTGAAGGCGAGGCGCTCTACGATCTCAAGGTCAAGCAGGGCCATCCGCAGTTCACCGTCGAGTTCCGGCTGACCGACGACGAGGGCAGGGAGCTGCCCTGGGACGGCAAGACCTTCGGACGGCTGAAAGTGCGCGGCCCGGCGGTCGCCGGCGCCTATTATCGGCACGAACAGCCGATCCTCGACGAACACGGCTTCTTCGACACCGGCGATGTCGCGACCATCGATTCTCACGGCTACATGCAGGTCACCGACCGCTCCAAGGACGTGATCAAGTCCGGCGGCGAATGGATCTCCTCGATCGAGCTCGAAAACCTCGCCGTCGGCCATCCCGACGTGGCGGAGGCGGCTGTGATCGGCGTCGCCCATCCGAAATGGGACGAGCGGCCGCTGCTGGTGATCGTGCCGAAGCCCGGCCGCACGCCCGGCAAGGAGGAGATGCTCGCCTTCATGACCGGCAAGATCGCGAAATGGTGGCTGCCCGACGATGTCGTTCTGGTCGAGGCGATCCCGCACACCGCGACCGGCAAGATCCAGAAGACGGCGCTGCGCGAGATGTTCAAGGCGTACCGTTTGCCGGGCGTCTAGGCGACCCTGCGGCAAGCGGATCGGGATGGGGACAACACGCCGTCCCGGCGCGCGGCGGGCAAAGCTTCATCCCCTCTTAACCCTGCCGGGGTAGGCCTCGAAGCAGTCGTTAACCAGTGTGCCGTGCTTGCTGATGTCCATGCGTCGAGTGAATTGGAATCCCCAGGCGGAAGGCGCTAACTCTCCCCTTCAGCCCCGGTCTGGCCAGCCGGCTTCCGAGCCGGCCGAAGTCCGTTACTGGCGTACGCCGGCGAAGACCGCAAAGCCGCGCGTCGAGCCGGAAACTGTCGAGCCGGAAATCGTCGAGGCAGCAGTCGTCGAGGCGGAGACCGCTGAAATCCACCCTGCCGAGCAGCCGCCTGTTCCAGCGGCCGAACTCGACCGCGTCCGCTTCTGGCGGACCCCGCGGCATCTGATGCAGCAGGTCTGGGGCGAGGCGCAGGTCGCCGAGATCGCCACTGCCGAAGGCGCTTCGGAAGCGCTGGCCGCGGTGCTCGATGACGAAGCGGCCATGCTCCTGGAGATGGCTGTCGTCGCGCAAGACGAGGCGGAGCCGGCCGACCAGGCGATGCCGTCGACGCCCTTCGCCTTCCTGTCCGACGATGCCTTCTGGGAGTTCATCCCGGATGCCGAGCGGTCCGACGAGACGACCATCGAGACCTTCGCCGAGACGTTTCCCGAGCCGGCGCTGCTGCCGCCTCCGTCACCGCCGCCGGCCGTGGCCGAAGAGCGGCGGATCGTGCCGCACGCCGACGGCTTCATGGCTACTGCCGCAACGGCGATGCCGTGGAGCGGCATGGGCTGGAGGCAGAGCTATCGGCTCGATGTGAGCTTCACCGCGCCTGCGGCGCTGCCTTCCGTGCTGGCACCAGCACCGGTCGAGCAGCCAGTGCAGGAGACCCCGGCGCCCATGCCAGTGCCGGCGGCGAAGAACAGTGTCTCAGTCCTCAAGGCCGAGCGCCCTCAACGCGCGCCCGAGCCCGATGCGTCCGCACAGCGCGCGCGGCGCCGCGGCGTCGAGATCGCCCCTGCTGTTTCGGTGGTGATCCCCGGCTTCGAATTGCCGCCGATCGATTTCCTGGCGGAGCCGCCGCAGATCGAGAGCGCGATCCCGGTCGAGGTCCTGCAGCAGAATGCGGGCTTCCTTGAAGGCGTGCTGGAGGACTTCAATGTCCGCGGCGAGGTCGTCCAGGCCTGCCCCGGCCCGGTCGTCACCCTCTACGAGCTTGAGCCTGCTCCTGGGACGAAGTCGTCTCGGGTGATCTCTTTGGCT